>NZ_JBFUPU010000025.1:0-668 GCF_041360765.1 Allobosea sp. RCC_152_1 | reverse complement strand
TATTTCTCGACGAAGGCCTTTTCGATGACGTAGTCGCCGGCCTCGCCGTGATTGCCTTCCTCAAGGCCGCGCTCGGCGAAGATCGTCTTGAGGTCGGCCAGCATCTGCGGCGAGCCGCAGAGCATGAAGCGGTCGCCCTCGGGGTCGAAGCCGGGCTGGCCGATATCGCTGTAGAGCTGACCCGAGGTCATCAGGTCGGTGATGCGGCCGCGGTTGCGGAAGGGCTCGCGCGTCACCGTCGGGTAATAGACGAGCTGCTCGCGGATCATCTCGCCGAGGAACTCGTCCTGCGGCAGATGCTGGGTGATGCGCTCGCCATAGGCCAGCTCCGCCACCTGGCGGCAGCCATGGACCAGCACGACCTTCTCATAGCGCTCATAGGTCTCGGGGTCGCGGATCAGCGACAGGAACGGCGCCAGCCCGGTGCCGGTGCCGAGCAGGAAGAGCCGCTTGCCGTCCTTGAGGTTGTCGAGCACCAGCGTGCCCGTCGCCTTCTTGCCGACGATGATGGGATCGCCGACCTTGAGGTTCTGCAAACGCGAGGTCAGTGGGCCGTCCGCCACCTTGATCGAGAAGAACTCCAGCGTCTCGTCATAGTTCGTGCTGGCGACGCTGTAGGCCCGCAGCAAGGGCTTCTCGCCGACCTTCAGCCCGATCATCGTGAACTG
>NZ_JBFUPU010000024.1:0-721 GCF_041360765.1 Allobosea sp. RCC_152_1 | reverse complement strand
CTCAGAGCGGAATATTGTCGTGCTTGCGCCACGGGCGTTCGACGTTCTTGGTCCTGAGCATGGCGAGTGCGCGGGCGATGCGGCGGCGCGTCGAATGCGGCAGGATGACCTCGTCGATATAGCCGCGCTCGGCCGCGACGAAGGGCGACATGAAGCGGTCCTCGTATTCTTTCGTTTGGCGCGCGATGGTTTCCGCATCGCCGCCGCGGAAGATGATCTCGACCGCGCCCTTGGCGCCCATCACCGCGATCTGCGCCGTCGGCCAGGCGTAATTGACGTCGGCGCCGATATGTTTCGACGCCATCACGTCATAGGCGCCGCCGAAGGCTTTTCGCGTGATGATCGTGACCAGCGGCACGGTGCATTCGCTGTAGGCGAAGAGCAATTTGGCGCCGTGCTTGATCAGGCCGCCATATTCCTGCGCCGTGCCGGGCAGGAAGCCGGGAACGTCGACGAGCGAGACGATCGGGATCTCGAAGGCGTCGCAATAGCGCACGAAGCGGGCGGCCTTGCGGGAGGCGTCGGAATCGAGCACGCCGGCCAGCACCATCGGCTGGTTGGCGACGATGCCGACGGTCCGGCCCTCGATGCGGCCGAAGCCGGTGACGATGTTGCCGGCATAGGCCGCCTGGATCTCGAAGAAGTCGCCCTCGTCGACCGTCTTCAGGATCAATTCCTTGATGTCGTAGGGCTTGTTCGGATTGTCCGGGACCAGCGTGTC
>NZ_JBFUPU010000023.1:0-1254 GCF_041360765.1 Allobosea sp. RCC_152_1 | reverse complement strand
TGGAGTGCGCCCCTGCGGGTAGACAGGATCAGGCTGCGGTTTTGATCGTGAGCCGGGCGTGTTGATCCTCGAACTGCTGCGGGCTGAGATAGCCGAGCGCGGAGTGCAGTCGTTCGGCGTTGTAGACCTGATCGATGAAGCGCGGAAGGTCGGCAGCGACATCCTCGAAGGTCTCGTAGGCCATCGGATAGACGGCCTCGACCTTGAGCGTTTTCATGAAGCTCTCGGCCTTGGCGTTATCGTAGGGATTGCCGCGGCGCCCCATCGATCCGACGAGACCATGCCCGGCGAGGGTCTGCCGGTAGAGCCGGGCAGCATATTGCGAACCGCGGTCCGTATGATGGGTGCAGCCGGGTGGTGGCTTTCGCCTGTCGATGGCCGAGCGCAGGGCGGCCAGCGTCAGCCGAACGTCGATCGAGCGGCCGATGGCGTAGCCGACGACCTTGCGCGACCATGCGTCGAGGATCACCGCGACGTAGACGAAGCCGATGGTGATCGCGACGTAGGTGATGTCGGCCACCCAGAGCTGGTTCGGCCCGTCCGGGATCATGTTCTTCGCCAGGTTCGGGAAGATCGGCAGGTCGTGATCGCCATCGGTGGTGGCGATATAGCGCCGCCGCTGTCGAGGCTGGAGGTCGTGCGCGCGCATCAGCCGCCGGATCTTCTTATGATTCACGACGAAACCGCGCTGACGCAGCGCCGCCTGCATCCGGCGATAGCCATAGGCTTCGAAGCTCTCGGAGATTGTGACCATCGTCTCGACGAGCGCGGTGTCGTCGATGCTGACGGCCGGCTTATCGTAATAGGTGGAGCGCGCGATCCCCATCAGCTGGCATCCGTCTGCGACGGCGAGGCCGCGGGGCCGGTGACGACGGACGTAGTCGCGCTTCTCGGCCGCGGTCCGTGCTTCAGAGCCCCCTTTAGGAACTCGATCTCCAGGGCCTGCCTGCCGACAAGCCGTTCCAGCGCGGCGATGCGCGCCTCGTAGGTTTCGATCGTATCGACGGCGACGGCCTCGTCGTCGAAGGCGCCACCCTCGAACTTCTGAATCCAGATGCGGATCAGGTTGCGCGACAGGTCATGTCGACGGGCGAGGCTATGGAGCGTCTCGCCAGCCAGGTAATCCTGCGCCACCTGGCGCTTGAACTCGATGCTGTGGGAACGGTGTCGGGCCATGGGCTTCCATCCTTCGAAAGCCCGGCTCTCCGGTCAATTCCTCGCCGTCACGCTGTCCGCTTCAAGGGGCGCACTCCA
>NZ_JBFUPU010000022.1:0-1450 GCF_041360765.1 Allobosea sp. RCC_152_1 | reverse complement strand
AAAAAAAGATCGGGTTGTTGGGGCTCCGGCCTCCTCCTGGTCGCTGGGTGACGGGAGGGTGGCTTTCCGGGCAGGCTCCAGCTGGTTCAACCGGTCAGGAGGCCTGCCATGGAGCTGTTCGTCGGTCTTGATGTGTCTGTTCGTACCACCAGCGTCTGCGTGATGGACGCAGGCGGCAATCTGATCCGGGAGAGCAAGGTCGAGAGCGAACCCGGAGCGATCGCCGCGCTGCTTCATGCGATCGGTGGTCCCTACAAGCGGGTGGGCCTCGAGGCCGGGCCATTGTCGCAATGGCTCTACAGCGGCCTAGCGAGCGCGGGGTTTCCTGTGATCTGCGTCGAGACGCGGCACATGAAGGCCGCGCTCTCGGCGCAGATCAACAAGACCGACCGCAACGACGCCCGCGGCATCGCACAGATGATGCGGGTCGGGCTGTACAAGCCTGTGCACGTCAAGACGATCCGGAGCCAGGAGATCCGGATGCTGCTCACCGCGCGCAAGTTCGTGCAGACGAAGATCCTCGATGCCGAGAACAACCTGCGCGGCCTGCTACGCAACTTCGGGCTCAAGGTCGGTGCAGTGACCCGGCTGCAGTACGAGCGACGCATCGTCGAGCTGCTCGAACAATCGCCGCATCTGCGGCTGATCATCGACCCCCTTCTCGCGGTCCGGCGCGTGCTGCGGGAACAGTTCCAGCATCTGCACAAGGCGATGGGGCGGCTGGCCGAGAGCGACGAGACCTGCAAGCTGCTGATGACGGCGCCCGGCGTCGGTCCGATGGTCGCGCTCAGCTTCCGCGCCGGCGTCGACGAACCGGCCCGCTTCGGCCGATCACGCTCCGTCCCGGCCCATTTCGGGCTGACGCCCTCGCGCTATCAGTCAGGAGAGATCGATCGCGATCGAGGCATCTCGAAGTGCGGCGATGCCGGGATCCGCTGGGCACTGGTCGAGGCCGCAGGATCCCTGTTGCGGGTATCGAAGAAGAGTTCGCCGCTGAAGACATGGGGGCTTGCCGTCGCCCGCCGGCGTGGCATGGCCAAGGCGACCGTGGCGGTGGCCCGGCGCCTGGCGGTCATCCTGCATCGGATGTGGGTCGACAACATGCCGTTCCGCTGGGAGGCCGAGGCCGTCTGAACCAGGAGAAGAGTTCCGCGTCGCTGCGCGGATAGAGGTCCCGTCCAGGGACGAGTGGGCAGGCAATCCCGGGCGGCGGCTGAACGCCAGGTCAAACTGGCAGTTCGCAAAAAAGATTGGGATGTCTCTCCATCCGACCCGATCATGAAGCGGCCACAGCGCCGACTTCGCAGAGAAGCCAGACTCCTGGCGGGAGCTCACCACCTCGCAGCGCGTTGCAGCGTCGCTTCGTCAGCAGCCATCATGTGCGGCGTCGGGCTCGATGAGCCCGCGATGAGAGCCTTTGCTTGACTCGTACCGCCCCAAAAGAGAAGCC
>NZ_JBFUPU010000021.1:0-1552 GCF_041360765.1 Allobosea sp. RCC_152_1 | reverse complement strand
TGTCAGAACCCGATAGACAAGTCTCTTCTTGCGCTCATTAGAGATGTCACTGGATGAATACTTCAATGTCATCTGAAGCGGCTCTTCAGGAAAGCTCAAGCAGCGCGGCGGAGCTGGTCAGGGTTGCTCGGCCGCGCTGCGTCGCGTCTGCAAGCGGGCAAGGGTTCTCGGCTAGCCCGCCTTGAAGAGGCTCTTGCCCTGGCCTTGGCGGCGCGGCGCACGGCCGCTGCGTGCCATGTTGAGTTCCTTCTGACGCTCGGCAATGTAGGCCAGCGCCGGCCCAAGCCGCTTGTTCTCGACGATCGCGGCCTGATCGACCTGCTGGACCTTGTCGAAAACCCGATAGGGCAGGTTGAGGCCCTGGTGCCGGATCGCAAACCGACCATCCGGATAGTCGAAGATCGTGACGCGCTGTCGGGCGAGGGTGCGCGTTACCGGCGTCGGCTCGAGGATGAACAGCATCTTGTCGTATTGAAGCGTCAGGCTCTGCGAGACCGTCCGTTCCTCCTGCCAGGCAAAGGCTTCGTCGATATTGTCGTCGCTGGCGAGCGGGCGGTGCAGATTCTTGTCGTTGAACGGCGCCTTGGCGAAGCGCCGGTTGAAGTCCTCCATGAAGCCCGGCAGGAACGCGTTCCCGGCCTCGATAGACGAGATTCCAGCGAGTCGTAGCTCCTTCACCAGTCGGTCCTGAAGCGTGCCGTTGGCGCGTTCGACTCGGCCTTTGGCCTGCGGAACATTGGCGCAGATGATGTCGATGTTCAGCTGATCCAAAGCCCGGCCGAACTGGGTCATCCCGTTGCCGCCGGTCGCACCGACCTTGTTCACCCGAAACGTCGCGTGCTTGTCCGAGTAGAAGGCCACCGGCTTGCCGTGGCGCTGCAGATAGCTCCGAGTCGCTGCAAAATAGTCAAAGGTCGACTCCGTCGTGACAAACTGCAGGTGCATCAGCCGGCTGGTCGCATCGTCGATGAAGACGAGTAGGGTACATTGCGGCCCGCGGTCCTCGAACCACCAATGCTGCGAGCCATCGATCTGGACGAGTTCGCCGACGCAATCGCGCCGGTAACGCGGCTGATGCACCGGCTTGAGGCGTTCCCGGCGATCGCGCCAGATCCCGTCAGCGATCATCCAGCGTCGTACGGTCTCGACGCCCAGCCGCAATCCATGCCGGTCCGCAAGCTTCTCCGCTGCCAGCGTGGGCCCGAAATCCGGATAGTTCGCCCGGATCAGCGCAAGAACCTGCGTTCGCACGACAGCTGGATAGGACCGATTGCTCGGCTTACCGCGCTTCTGTGAGACCAAGCCAGACGCACCACGCTCATGGTAGCGCCGCAGAAGCCGAAACACGTGCCGGCGGGTGAGGCGTAGCAACTGTGCTGCCTCCGCGACCGCAATCCGCTCCAACACAACGTCGCGCAGCACCTGAACCCGATCGAGTTCGTCTCGGCTCATCGACACCACCGTCATCACGCAAAGCTCCCCAGAACCCAGCACTCTGAACGAGTGACATCTCTAACGGGGAGACCGGTGACCTTTCTAACGGGTGCCTACA
>NZ_JBFUPU010000020.1:0-1924 GCF_041360765.1 Allobosea sp. RCC_152_1 | reverse complement strand
TCATGGCTGACGCCTGATCTGGAGGAACAGCATCATGAAGGCCTTCATCCTCGACCGCTACGGCAAGAAACAGGCGCTGCGTCTGGGCGACATGCCCGACCCCGTGCCAGGTCCCGACGACGTGCTGGTCGAGGTTGCCGCGGCAGGGCTCAACCCGATCGATTCCAAGATCCGGGACGGCGCATTCAAGCTGGTCCTGCCCTACAAGACGCCGCTCGTGCTTGGGCACGATCTGGCGGGCACCGTGATCAGCGTCGGAGCAAACGTGCGGCGCTTCAAAGTCGGCGACGCCGTCTATGCCCGCCCCCGTGATGGGCGGATCGGCGCCTTTGCCGAACGGATCGTCGTCAACGAGAGCGATCTGGCGCTCAAGCCGGGCAATATCTCGATGGCCGAGGCCGCATCGATCCCGCTGATCGGGCTGACCGCCTGGCAGGTGCTGGTCGAGCGCGCGCAGATCAAACCAGGACAGAAGGTGCTGATCCATGCCGGGTCGGGCGGTGTCGGCACCTTCGCCATCCAGCTTGCCAAGCATCTCGGCGCCACCGTCGCGACGACGGCGAGCGCCGCCAATGCCGTGATGGTGAAGGAGCTCGGGGCGGATGTCGTCATCGACTATCGCAGCCAGAACTTCGAGGAAGAGCTGTCGGGCTACGACCTCGTGCTCCACACGCTCGATGCCACGACGCTGGAAAAATCGCTGAAGGTGCTGAAGCCCGGCGGCAAGCTCATCTCGATCTCCGGCGCTCCCGATCCCGCTTTCGCACGCAGCCAGGGCTTGAACGTGGTGCTTCGGCTCGTGCTGCGCCTGCTCAGCGCGGGCATCCGGCGCAACGCGAAGCGCGCGGGCGTCGAGTATTCCTTTCTCTTCATGCACGCCGACGGAGGGCAGCTTGAGCGGATCACCAGGCTGATCGAAGACGGCACGATCCGCCCGGTGGTCGATCGTGCCTTCCCCTTCGCGCAGGTGAACGACGCACTCGCCTACATCGACACTGGTCGCGCCAAGGGAAAGGTCGTCGTCACGCTCAAGTGACGCGATTTTCGGAAACAAGGATTTCGCCATGGCCACCCATATCCGCAGCGCAGACTGGAAGGCGGCACCCACCCGCCATGTCGAGGCTGCCGGCACGCGCTTCGCTTATCGCCGCCTCGGGCCTGATGCAGGCGTGCCGGTGGTGCTGCTCAATCACTGGGGCGCGAACCTCGACAATTTCGATCCCCGCATCGTCGAGGGCCTGGCTGCCGATCGACCGGTCTATGCGCTCGACTATCGCGGCATCGGCAGTTCGGGCGGCAGGGCGCCGCTCACAGTCGCAGAAATGGCCAACGACATGATCGCCACGATCCGCGCGCTTGGCTTGAAATCGGTCGACCTGATCGGCTTCTCCCTCGGCGGCTTCGTCGCGCAGCAGATCCTGTTTGACGCCCCCGATCTCATCCGCCGCGCCATCCTCGCCGGCACGGGGCCTGCGGGCGGGACCGGGATCGAGCGGGTCGGTCCGGTGTCGTGGCCACTCATCATCAAAGGGCTGCTGACCTTTCGTGATCCCAAGTTCTATCTCTTCTTCACGTCGAGCGCGGCAGGCAAGCGAGCGGCCTTCGAGTTTCTCGCGCGATTGAAGGAGCGGACGGGGGATCGTGACAAGGCGGTCTCGCTGACGGCCTTCCTGCGCCAGCTGAAGGCGATCAAGGCCTGGGGCCTCCGGTCGCCGCAACCTTTGGACACCATCGCCAAGCCCGTCCTCGTCGCGAACGGCGACCATGACATCATGGTGCCGAGCGAGAATTCGGTCGATCTGGCACGCCGTATTTCCGATGCCGAACTCGTCCTTTTCGCCGACGCCGGGCATGGCGGCATCTTCCAGCATCACGACGCCTTCCTGAGGAAGGCCAAGGCCTTCCTGGCCGCCTGAACGCCAGC
>NZ_JBFUPU010000019.1:0-1999 GCF_041360765.1 Allobosea sp. RCC_152_1 | reverse complement strand
CGCATGTTCACGAAGATCCTGATCGCGAACCGTGGCGAGATCGCCTGCCGCGTCATCAAGACGGCGCGACGCATGGGCATCAAGACGGTGGCCGTCTATTCCGATGCGGATCGCGATGCGCTGCATGTCGAGATGGCCGACGAGGCCGTGCATATCGGCGCGGCGCCCGCTGCCCAGTCCTATCTGCTGATCGACAAGATCATCGATGCCTGCAAGCAGACGGGCGCGCAGGCCGTGCATCCCGGTTACGGCTTTCTGTCCGAGCGAGAGGCCTTCGCCCAGGCACTGAAGGATAACGGCATTGTCTTCATCGGGCCCAATCCCGGGGCGATCGCCGCGATGGGCGACAAGATCGAATCGAAGAAGGCGGCGGCTGCCGCGAAGGTCTCCACCGTTCCAGGCTTCCTCGGCATCATCGAGAGCCCCGAGCATGCCGTGACCATCGCCGACGAGATCGGCTATCCCGTGATGATCAAGGCCTCGGCCGGCGGTGGCGGCAAGGGCATGCGCATCGCCCATTCCTCGGGCGAGGTCGCGGAAGGTTTCGCCCGCGCCAAGTCGGAAGCCGCGTCCTCCTTCGGCGACGACCGCGTCTTCGTCGAGAAGTTCATCGTCGATCCCCGCCATATCGAGATCCAGGTTCTCGGCGACAAGCACGGCAACGTCATCTATCTCGGCGAGCGTGAATGCTCGATCCAGCGCCGCAACCAGAAGGTGCTGGAGGAGGCGCCGTCGCCGCTGCTGGATGAAGCGACCCGCCGCAAGATGGGCGAGCAGGCGGTCGCGCTGGCCAAGGCGGTGAACTACGACTCGGCCGGCACGGTCGAGTTCGTCGCCGGGCAGGACAAGTCCTTCTACTTCCTCGAGATGAACACCCGCCTTCAGGTCGAGCATCCCGTCACCGAGATGGTCACCGGCATCGACCTCGTCGAGCAGATGATCCGCGTCGCCTATGGTGAGAAGCTCGCGATCGCGCAGGCCGATGTGAAGCTCGACGGCTGGGCGGTCGAATCCAGAGTCTATGCCGAGGATCCGACCCGCAACTTCCTGCCCTCGACCGGCCGGCTCGTGACCTATCGGCCCCCGAGCGAGGGGCCGGACGGCGAGGCGACGGTCCGGAACGACACCGGCGTCTTCGAGGGCGGCGAGATCTCGATCTATTACGACCCGATGATCGCCAAGCTCGTCACGCATGCGCCGACGCGCGAGGCGGCGATCAAGGCTCAAGGCCGCGCGCTCGATGCCTTCGCCATCGACGGCATCCGCCACAACATTCCCTTCGTCGCGGCGGTGATGCAGCATCCGCGCTGGATCGCCGGCAACCTCTCGACCGGCTTCATCGCCGAGGAGTTTCCGGAAGGCTTCTCGCTGCCGGCGCCGAAGGGAGAGACGGCTTTGCGCATGGCCGCGATCGCGATCGCCTGCGACCACAAGCTCAACCAGCGCAAGCGAAACGTCTCGGCGCAGATGGAAGGCTGGCGCAAGGTCGCCTTCGACCGGCAGCGCATCGTCCAGCTCGGGCCTGAGCGCTTCGAGGGCGAGGTGATCGAGCAGGGCGGGGCGGTGGTCATCGCCTTCCCGGGCCGCAGCGTCAGCGTCGTCAGCGATTGGATCCCGGGCGAGCCCGTCTGGCACGGTACGCTCGACGGGGTGAAGGTCGCGGCGCAGATCCGGCCGATCCTCAACGGCGTCGCACTCGGCCATGCCGGCGCCTATGCCGACGCCCATGTCTATACGCAGCGCGAGGCGGAGCTCGCGGCGCTGATGCCGGAAAAGGTCGCGGCCGATACGGGCAAGGTCCTGCTCTGCCCGATGCCGGGGCTGGTCAAGTCGATCGCGGTGACGGTCGGGCAGGAGGTCAAGGCGGGCGAGCCGCTCGCCATGGTCGAGGCGATGAAGATGGAGAACGTGCTGCGCGCCGAAAAGGACGCCACCATCGCCAAGATCCTGGCGAAGGAGGGCGACTCGCTCGCTGTCGATGCCGTGATCATGGAATTCG
>NZ_JBFUPU010000018.1:2500-5893 GCF_041360765.1 Allobosea sp. RCC_152_1 | reverse complement strand
GTTGACATGTCTCGGGGGTCCCGCCTATAAACCGCCCATCGAGACGGCGCCGCCGCTGAGCGGCGCCTCTTCTGCGCTTCCTAAGGACGCTGGGGCTGAGGCCGGTTCGCCGGGTGAAGTTCTGTCGGTTTTGTAGAAGCTGCCGCTGTTTGAAAATTGAAGATAGAAAGAGAAACGTGGACGGCGGGGTTCTTGCGGATCCGGGCTACGGCCTGGATCGAACGAGACTTCGGTGTGCTGCGTTTTAACAAGAACCATTTGCCTGGTTTGTTGAGCGAAAGCTTGGCAGGTCAAGTAATGGCTCCGTCAATACGCAGTGCGATGCCGGAACAAAATCTCATCCAATCTGAGAGTTTGATCCTGGCTCAGAGCGAACGCTGGCGGCAGGCTTAACACATGCAAGTCGAACGGGCACTTCGGTGCTAGTGGCAGACGGGTGAGTAACACGTGGGAACGTACCTTTCGGTTCGGAATAATTCAGGGAAACTTGGACTAATACCGGATACGCCCTTCGGGGGAAAGATTTATCGCCGATAGATCGGCCCGCGTCTGATTAGCTAGTTGGTGAGGTAATGGCTCACCAAGGCGACGATCAGTAGCTGGTCTGAGAGGATGATCAGCCACATTGGGACTGAGACACGGCCCAAACTCCTACGGGAGGCAGCAGTGGGGAATATTGGACAATGGGCGCAAGCCTGATCCAGCCATGCCGCGTGAGTGATGAAGGCCTTAGGGTTGTAAAGCTCTTTTGTCCGGGAAGATAATGACTGTACCGGAAGAATAAGCCCCGGCTAACTTCGTGCCAGCAGCCGCGGTAATACGAAGGGGGCTAGCGTTGCTCGGAATCACTGGGCGTAAAGGGCGCGTAGGCGGACTCTTAAGTCGGGGGTGAAAGCCCAGGGCTCAACCCTGGAATTGCCTTCGATACTGGGAGTCTTGAGTTCGGAAGAGGTTGGTGGAACTGCGAGTGTAGAGGTGAAATTCGTAGATATTCGCAAGAACACCAGTGGCGAAGGCGGCCAACTGGTCCGAAACTGACGCTGAGGCGCGAAAGCGTGGGGAGCAAACAGGATTAGATACCCTGGTAGTCCACGCCGTAAACGATGAATGCCAGCCGTTGGGGAGCTTGCTCTTCAGTGGCGCAGCTAACGCTTTAAGCATTCCGCCTGGGGAGTACGGTCGCAAGATTAAAACTCAAAGGAATTGACGGGGGCCCGCACAAGCGGTGGAGCATGTGGTTTAATTCGAAGCAACGCGCAGAACCTTACCAGCTTTTGACATGTCCGGTTTGATCGGCAGAGATGCCTTTCTTCAGTTCGGCTGGCCGGAACACAGGTGCTGCATGGCTGTCGTCAGCTCGTGTCGTGAGATGTTGGGTTAAGTCCCGCAACGAGCGCAACCCTCGCCCCTAGTTGCCATCATTCAGTTGGGAACTCTAGGGGGACTGCCGGTGATAAGCCGCGAGGAAGGTGGGGATGACGTCAAGTCCTCATGGCCCTTACAGGCTGGGCTACACACGTGCTACAATGGCGGTGACAATGGGCAGCGAAAGGGCGACCTCGAGCTAATCCCAAAAAGCCGTCTCAGTTCAGATTGCACTCTGCAACTCGAGTGCATGAAGGTGGAATCGCTAGTAATCGTGGATCAGCATGCCACGGTGAATACGTTCCCGGGCCTTGTACACACCGCCCGTCACACCATGGGAGTTGGGTTTACCCGAAGGCGTCGCGCTAACCGCAAGGAGGCAGGCGACCACGGTAGGCTCAGCGACTGGGGTGAAGTCGTAACAAGGTAGCCGTAGGGGAACCTGCGGCTGGATCACCTCCTTTCTAAGGTAGAGGACTTCACGAGGCTTGCCTCGTATCGACCTCTCTTCAGAACAAAGGGACCAGATCAGGTCCCGACATGCGGAACTTCGCCGTCTTCGTTTCTCTTTCTCTTTCCGGGCGAATACGCTGGATCGATAAGCATAGGGCTTGTCTCCGCGTATTCTGGGCCAAGCCAGGCTTTGGCCGGCTGATCTGTGATCGGTCTTGCCTTGGGCCTGTAGCTCAGTTGGTTAGAGCGCGCGCTTGATAAGCGTGAGGTCGGAGGTTCAAATCCTCCCAGGCCCACCAGTCATCGAACGTGTCCTTGCTTTCGATTGCGTCCGTTACCTCCCGGGGCCATAGCTCAGTTGGGAGAGCGGTAGCTTTGCAAGCTTCAGGTCGTCGGTTCGATCCCGTCTGGCTCCACCAAATCCGGAAAGTCTTCAAGTTTCGTCCTCGTCGGAAACGACGGGTGACGCTGCTGTTTGTCATTGTGAAGAGGGAATATATTCGAGAGCTGCTCATCCTGCAGCGTGCGAATGTCCGACACCATCGGCTTCGTTAAATCGGGTATATTCGGCAAGCATAAATGGTCTTTCTGATCATATGTCTTTGCGAGTTGATCTCGCGGACATCGATCATGAGAACGATCAAGTGCCTTAAGAGCATTCGGTGGATGCCTTGGCGCTGAGAGGCGATGAAGGACGTGATACGCTGCGATAAGCCGTGGGGAGCTGCGAATGAGCTTTGATCCGCGGATTTCCGAATGGGGAAACCCACCTTCGATCTCTGTTATTCTAAGGGCAGGCTTTAAGCTTGTTCTTGGGCTAACAGAGATCAAGAGAAGGTATTGAACTCTGAATACATAGGGGTTCAAAGCTAACCCAGGGAACTGAAACATCTAAGTACCTGGAGGAAAGGACATCAACGAGACTCCGTTAGTAGTGGCGAGCGAACGCGGACCAGGCCAGTGCCTGACTGTAAGTTACCGGAAGTGGTTGGGAAACCACGCAATAATGGGTGATAGCCCCGTACGGATCTGCGAACAGTTGGGACATGAGTAAGGCGGGACACGTGAAATCCTGTCTGAACGTGGGGGGACCACCCTCCAAGCCTAAGTACTCCTCAGCGACCGATAGTGAACAAGTACCGTGAGGGAAAGGTGAAAAGCACCCCGACGAGGGGAGTGAAATAGCACCTGAAACCGAATGCTTACAAACAGTGGGAGCTCAAGGTTCGTCCTGGGTGACCGCGTACCTTTTGTATAATGGGTCAGCGACTTAGTCTGGCGAGCAAGCTTAAGCCGTTAGGTGTAGGCGTAGCGAAAGCGAGTCTGAACAGGGCGTTCAGTTCGTCGGATTAGACCCGAAACCGGGTGATCTAGCCATGAGCAGGTTGAAGGTAAGGTAACACTTACTGGAGGACCGAACCGGTGCCTGTTGAAAAAGTCTCGGATGACTTGTGGCTAGGGGTGAAAGGCCAATCAAACTCGGAAATAGCTGGTTCTCCGCGAAAGCTATTTAGGTAGCGCCTCGTGTGAATACTCCGGGGGGTAGAGCACTGGATGGGTGAGGGGTGCTTACCG
>NZ_JBFUPU010000017.1:0-6256 GCF_041360765.1 Allobosea sp. RCC_152_1 | reverse complement strand
GCGCCTGTTTCTTGCCGTAGCGGTCGAGGATGAAGGCCTTCATGATGCTGTTCCTCCAGATCAGGCGTCAGCCATGACGGCGGTGGGATAATCGATGTAGCCCTGCGCGCCGCCGCCATAGATCGTGGCCGGGTTCATCTGGGCGAGTGGGGTACCGGTTTTCAGCCGTTCGACCAGATCGGGATTGGCGATGAAGTGGTGACCGAAGGCGAACAGGTCGGCCTTGCCGGCGCCGAGACGCGACCTGGCCAGATCAAGGTCATAGCCATTGTTGGCGATGTAGGTGTTGCGGAAGCGCTGCCTCAGTGCGTCGAAATCGAAAGGCGTGGCCGCGCGCGGCCCACCGGTCGCACCCTCGACGATGTGGATATAGGCGATGCCGAGACCGTCGAGCTTTTCGACGACGTAGCCGTATTGCGCTTGCTCATTGCCCGACAGCACGGAGCCACCTGCGGGCGAGACCGGCGAGAGGCGGACGCCCGTGCGCTCGGCACCAATTTCCTTCGCCACGGCGGCCGTGACCTCAATCAGCAGCCGGGCTCGGTTCTCGATCGAACCCCCATAAGCGTCCGTGCGGACATTCGCGGTCTCGCGCAGGAACTGGTCGAGCAGATAGCCATTCGCGCCATGGACCTCGACCCCGTCGAAACCGGCCGCGATCGCATTGGCCGCAGCCTTGCGGAAATCCTCGACGATGCCGGGAATCTCTTCCGCTTCGAGCGCGCGCGGCTCGGATACATCGGCGAAACCATTGTTCACGAACGTCTTGGTCTCGGCACGGATCGCCGACGGCGCGACCGGGGCTTCGCCGTCATGAAGATCGACATGGCTGACGCGGCCGACATGCCAGAGCTGCACGAAGATGCGGCCGCCCTTGGCATGGACCGCGTCGGTCACCTTGCGCCAGCCGGCGATCTGTTCGGGCGTGTAGAGGCCCGGCGTATCCTGATAGCCCTGAGCCTGCCGCGAGACCTGCGTCGCCTCGGTGATGATGAGCCCGGCGCTCGCGCGCTGCGCATAATAGTCCGCCGCAAACCGGCTCGGCACGAGGCCCCCCCCCCGCGCGGTTGCGGGTCAAGGGCGCCATGACGATGCGGTTCGCAAGCACGAGCCCGCCGAGGTCGTAAGGGCTAAACAGATCAGTATCGGTCATCGTCTCAGTTTTTGTTCGAATGAGTTGAATGCGTTTGCGTAATTCTGTGGCTTCTCACGCGCTCGCCAGATAGCGATCGGCGGGCCGGGACTGCGCGAAACCGGGGATCATGGCCTGACGCGCGGCTTCGAAAGCTGTCCATTGTCCCCCATCATGAAGTGGCGGGATGGTGACGGGCTCGCGCCGGTCGAAGCCGACCAACGCCGCGTCCACCAGATCGTCCACCTCCATCACGCCTGAAAGGGTGTCGACATCGACGCCCGCGTGGCCCCAGATCTCGGTGCGGGTCGCCGCCGGAAGCACAGCCTGGACATAGACGCCCTGGGAAGCGAGCTGGAGGCTCAGCGCCTGGGAGAGATTCAGCACGAAGGCCTTGGTCGCGCCATAGACCGGCATGCCGAATTCCGGCGCGAGGCCGACCACGGAACCGATATTCACGATCGCGCCTTCACCCGCTTGCGCAAGGCGGGGGGCGATGGCGTGGGCAAAGCGCACGAGCGCGGTCGTGTTGAGCGCCACCAGCCTGTCGATATCGTCAACGGCTTGCTCGATGAAGGAGTCCGCCAGACTCGCCCCGGCATTGTTGATGAGGATTCCGATCCGCGCGTCGTCGCGCAGCCGCGCCTCGACCGCTACACGCTCCGCCGGATTGACGAGATCCGCCGCCACGATGTCGATCGTAACGCCGGTGTCGCGCCGCAGACGATCGACCAGCGCCTCCATCCGCGCCGTGTTACGGGCGACCAGCACCAGGTCATGGCTGCGGCGCGCGAAGCGCTCGGCGTAGGCGGCGCCGATGCCAGTGGAGGCGCCGGTGATGAGGACGGTTGGCTTGTCGGTCATGGCATTGCCCTTTCGTGGCATCGAAACTATATTCATGATGATTGTCATCATTGATCGCAAATATGATAGCCATCATCAAAATGTCAATGCCGAGCGGAGGCCAAGCGAAATGAAGGTGAGCCAGGAGCAGAAGGCGCAGAACCGCAGCCGCATCCTGACCGAGGCGGGACGGCTGTTTCGCGAGAAGGGCTTCGATGCCGTGAGCGTCGCGGAAGTGATGAAGGCTGCCGGGATGACTCATGGCGGCTTCTACGGACATTTTCAGTCAAAGGACGATCTGGTCGCCCAGACCATCGCTCATGCCGTCGGCAGCCAATCAGTCACCGACGATATCAGTGGCTGGATCGACACTTATCTCTCGACACCCCATCGGGATAATCCGGATCTGGGCTGCCCGATGGCTGCCCTCGCGGGGTTCATGCGGCAACAGGCCCCGGAGGCACGCGCGTCCATGGCACAAGTCCTTGCCTCGCAGATCAACACGCTCACCGGTGTCATGCCCGGTGTCGACCCGGCCAAGCGGCGCCGGGCGGCGATCGGTAGTTGGTCCGCGATGGTCGGCGCGCTCATCCTCTCCCGGTCGATCGATGACCCCGCGCTGTCGGCCGAACTCTTGTCTGAGACCCAGGCATGGATCGGCGAAAGGACCATCCCCGGCCAGGATGGATGACGTTCGACGCTGACGGTCGACTAATTGATCATTGGATTGTCGATCGACTGCCTGAGCTTGCGCACGTCGCGTGCGGGCGGCGCCCCGAACTGCCGCAGATATTCGCGGCTGAACTGGGAGGCGCTTTCATAGCCGACCGCATAGGCGACGTCGGAGGCACTTCGGTCGCCGGCGAGCAGCAACTGGCGCGCTTCCTGAAGGCGTAGCTGCTTCTGATACTGGATCGGGCTCAATCCAGTCAGCGCGACGAAGTGGCGATGCAGGCTCGCTCGGCTCATGCCAGCGGCTTCGCACAGCGCCTCGATCCGCAGCCGCCTATTGCCGTGGTCGCGAATCCATTCGACCGCGCGGCGGATGCCGCCGATTGCGCCTTCTGGGCGGGCGATGTGACGCAACAGTCGCCCCTGCGGGCCCTGCAAGAGACGATAGAGCAATTCGCGTTCCGCCATCGGCGCGAGCGCCGGGATGTCCGCCGGCGTGTCGAGCAACGCCAGCAGGCGTAGCAGCGTATCGCGCAGCGGTGGCGTCATTGGATTGATCGCGATGCCGCTGCCTGGAGTGTCCGCGTCGCGCACCGCCGGCATCGTTGACGCGACCTCAGCGAGAAGCGCCGGATCGAGGACCAGCGAAACCGACACATATGGACTGCCGTCGTCGGCGTCGTGAATCTGCCCGCTCAAAGGCAGATCGAGTGCGCTGACCAGATATTGAGACGCGTCGTAGCGCAGCAGCTCGTCGTGGATGGCCACCTCTTTCGATCCCTGCAGAATGAAGCAGATCATCGAACGGTAGAGACATGGCGACGTGCCCGAGGTTGCCTGTCCGACGCCGATTTCCAGGCGCGGGATCGGCGTAATGGTCATTCCGGTCCGCCCGTGGCGGAGCGCGAGATCGCAAAGGGGCCTCAGGCTGTCGGTCATGCCGACGAATATGACACCAATCTTCACGCTCGCAAGAGCCTGAGACAATCAGGCAAGTAATTGAGAGCATCAGGCGGGGCGTCGGGCACAGCAATCGCCTATCTCACTCCCAGCGAATGCGACGCCTCAGGCGTGCCGTCTGGAAAATCAAATCACAAGGAACGCAGCCATGTCTCAGAAGATCGCACTCATTACCGGCGCCAGCCGCGGCCTCGGTCGCAGCATGGCGCTGCACCTCGCCCGTCGCGGCGTCGGCATCGTCGGCACCTATCGCCGGGGCGCGGCGGAAGCCGATGCGCTGGTAAGCGAGATCGAGGCGCTGGGCGGCACGGCGGCGATGCTCGCGCTCGACGTCACCAAGGTGGCGAGCTTTCCGGCCTTCGCCGCATCCTTCGCCGAGACGCTCCGGAGCCGCTTCGGCAGCGACCGGTTCGACTATCTGGTCAACAACGCCGGTGCCGTCGTCCACGTGCAGGTCGCTGACGCGAGCGAGGAACAGTTCGATGCGATGATCGACATGCACCTGCGCGGACCGGTGTTCCTGACGCAGGCATTGCTACCGGTTCTCGCCGATGGCGGACGCATCCTCAACGTCTCGACGGGCTTCACGCGCACGTCGATGGCCAGCTTCGGCCTCTATGCCGCAGCCAAGGCGGGGCTCGAGACGCTGACCCGGTTCATGGCGCTGGAGCTCGGCGCGCGGCAGATCCGCGTCAACGCCATCGCGCCCGGCGCCATCGCCACCGATTTCGGCGGTGGTAGGGTCCGCGATGACGAACAGGCTCATGCCTTCGTCGCGAGCAAGATCGCGCTCGGCCGCGTCGGTCAGCCCGACGACATCGGCGGCGCAGTCGCAGCGATCCTGTCTGACGACATGGGTTGGGCCAACGGTACGACCTTCGATGTCTCTGGTGGTCAGTCGCTCTGATGCTGCATCCGGCTCCATCGGAGAAACCGTCATGACCGAGCAAGGCCTCACTCTCATCAGCCATCCGCTGTGCCCTTTCGTCCAGCGCGCCGCGATCGTCCTCCTCGAAAAGGGGGTGGCATTCGACCGGATCAACGTCGATCTGTCGGCAAAGCCCGACTGGTTTCTGGCCCTGTCGCCGACTGGCAAGGTGCCGGTGCTGAAGGTGCGCCAGCCGGACGGTGCGGATGCGATCCTCTTCGAAAGCGTGGTCATCTGCGAATATCTGAACGAGACGCACGGTGGCGCGGCGATGTACCCCGACAATGCATTGTTGCGTGCACGGCATCGCGCCTGGATCGAATTCGCCACCCAGACCTTTACGGAGGGCTGGCAGTTTCTTCACGCCAAGGACATGCCGACCGCCGACGCCAGGCGGGCCGCCTTCCAAGATCGGCTGAGCAAGATCGACGCGGAACTGGGCGACGGCCCGTATTTCGCCGGGCCGGACTTTGGTCTGGTCGATGCGGTCTACGCACCGCTGTTCCGCTATTTCGGGATCATCGATCCGGACGTGGCGGACCCGATCTTCGCAGGCCTGCCACGCGTGACGGCGTGGCGCGCGGCGCTCGCCGAGCGTCCCAGCGTCAAGAACGCCGTGATCGACACCTATCCCGACCTGTTTCGCGACCACCTGCGCCAGCAAGGCGCGATGATCGCGGCTTAACAACCAGAATTCCAAGGAGTGATAACATGACCGACCCATCCAAGAGCGCGCTGATCCTGATCGAATATGTCAACGACTGGCTCTCCCCGACCGGCGGCATTTATCCGGTGTTTCAGGACCGGGAGCAGGTCGACACCGCGATCGCCAATTCGAAGATCATCCTCGAAGAGGCCCGCCGTCGCGGCCTGCATGTGATCCACGCAGCGCTGAAGTTCGAGCCGACCTTCAAGGTGCTCGGCGAGGCCAAGTACGGCCTGCGCAAGATCACGCGCGACCATGGCGCGTTCCTGGGCGAGCAGGCCGATTTCTTCCCCGGCTTCGAGCCGGCGGATGGCGAGCATGTCGTCCGCGAGCGCGCCGGCGGCAGCAGCGTCTTCGTCGGAACCACGCTCGACGGCTACCTGCGCAACAATGGCATCTTCGACATCTATCTTGCCGGCTTCTCGTTGCGCCAGTGCGTCGAATCCTCGATGCGCAACGCGCACGACCTCGGCTACCACACCAATGTCATCTACGATGCGTCGGCCGGCTATACCCGCAAGCAGCAGGACGATTTCGTGGCCGAGATCGCCCCTTTCTACGCCAACGCCATCACTACCCAGGAGTTCGTGGCGCAAACATGATCCTCCGCTGGCCCCGTCCCCGTCCCGGGGCGGGTCCTCGCCGGACCCTTGGTGTGAGGCGATACAATGGTCAGAATGATGGTCGAGCTCACAGTCACGCCAGGCGACACGGACGCATTCGAACGCGCCTTCGCGGTCCAGGCCGCCGCGGTGCATGCCAACGAACCGGGGAACCGCCTGTACGAACTGGTCAAGTCACGCACCCTTGCGGACAGCTGCACGCTGATCGAAATCTACGAGGACGAGGCCGCGCTCGCCGCGCACCGGACATCGTCGCGCATGGCGGCCAATCGACCGCTGACCGTGTCAAACGGCGCGGAACATTGCCCCCCGATCTGGAGTGCGCCCCTTGAAGCGGACAGCGTGACGGCGAGGAATTGACCGGAGAGCCGGGCTTTCGAAGGATGGAAGCC
>NZ_JBFUPU010000016.1:0-11048 GCF_041360765.1 Allobosea sp. RCC_152_1 | reverse complement strand
GGGCATGGCGGCATCTTCCAGCATCACGACGCCTTCCTGAGGAAGGCCAAGGCCTTCCTGGCCGCCTGAACGCCAGCGCTGCACCGACGATTCTCTTTGCCTCTTATTCCAGCGAAACCCCACTGGACCTCACAACCTCGCCCCATTTTTTGATCTCGGCGCCGATAAAGCTGGCGTAGTCCCGGGGGCTGCCACCCCCCGCGAGATACCCTCCAGCCTCAAAGCGCTTTTTCATCTTCTCCTCTCGCAGAAAGTCGTTTGCGAGAGCATTGAGCTTTGTGACGATCGGCTCTGGGGTGCCGGCCGGAGCGGACAGCCCGAACCAGCCCTGCGCTTCAAAGCCCGGGAAGCCGCTCTCGGCAACTGTAGGAGCGTCAGGGTACAGGGCGCTTCTCTTGGCGCTCGTCACGGCCAGGACGCGCAATTTGCCATCTGTCACGTGGCCGAAGGGAATATCGACGTTCACAATTCCAACTTGAACGTGCCCCCCGAGCACGTCGGTCACGAGAGGCGCCGCTCCGCGGTACGGAACGTGTCGGACCTTAACTTTCGCAACTCCTTCGAGCATCGCTAACGAGAGATGCCCCGACGAACCCACGCCGGGGCTCGCAAAGGAGAGCCCGTCTCCAGCTTCCTGCGCTCTGCGAAGTAGGTCGGCGAGCGTTTTGATCTCGGAGCTGCTCGGCACAATGATCGCGTTCGGCGTGGAAGCCAGTAGGCAGATATGCGCAAAATCCTTGGTGGAGTCGTAGGACATCCGCGCATACAGCGAATGGTTCATCGCGTTCTGGCCGTTGCCGGATACCAGGATCGTGTAGCCGTCATTGGGGGCCTTCGCGACGGCTGCGGCCGCAACGTTCCCGTTCGCGCCCGGCCGATTTTCTACGACGACCGCTTGCTTCAGGGTCTCGGCGTAGCGCTCTGCGAAAAGGCGGGCGACGACGTCCGTGCTTCCGCCGGCTGGAAACGGGACCACGAAGGTGATCGTGCGGCTGGGCCAATCCGCCGCGAGACCCCGGCCTGCGGATATCGTCAGGACTGCCGTGAGGCCAGCGGCGAAATCGCGTCTCGAAATCATCATTCGACCCTCCCCGATCCTTTTTGTTGCCGCGCCGCTTAGCTGCAGCGCCAGATCTCTCGCCGCCAGGGCTCCAATTGCTCTTCCTTGAAAACGAGCCCCGTTCCCGGAGCATCGGGCACGCTCAGCATGCCGTCGGCGTTTGGTTTGATTTCGCCCTGGAGGTGGAGCAGCGGATTGCTGGAGACATCGACCTCGACATAAGGGTACGCCGCCGGACCGCCGCCGCGCTTGCTCGGCAAGAGTGCGGCAACCTGCAGCGCTGCCTGGTGATTGACGATGGTGCCGAACACATGCGGCATAACAGGCAGATCAAACGCGGCAGCGAGTGCGGCGATTCTCAGAAAGCCGGTGTAGCCGCCACACACAGTGAGATCCGGCTGGAGGATCGATAGTGTATTGGCTACCAGGAAGTCGCGGAATGCCGCGGCACTGGCCAAGGCCTCGCCCCCCGCGACCGCGATTGGCGCCGATCTGGCAACGGCCGCGTAGCCAGGGATGTCTTCGGGCTCGACGGGCTCCTCGATCCAAAGCAGACCTGCTTCCGCCATTTCGCGCGCAGAAGCGATGGCCGCCTGAGCGGTATAGGCCTGATTGATATCGACCATCAGGCCGATCTCCGGCCCGACCTGCTTTCGCATGGCCGCAGCCATCTTGCCGTCAGCGCGCGGGGAGACACCGGCTCTTGGCTTCATGGCGCGGTACCCCATCTCAAGGCAGCGATCGGCCTCCGCCGAATAATGACCGTAAGGGTCCGCAGCCTCGGTGATGAAGGGGCCGCTTCCATACGCGAAGACACGGTCGCGCAGCGAACCGCCCAGCAATGCCGATACGCTCAAGCCACGTTCGCGAGCAGCGAGGTCGCATAAGGCCATGTCGACGGCCGAGATCGCCATCATGCCCGGGCCGCGTCTGTCGTAGCCGAGCGTTCCGATCATTCGCTCCCAGATCGCGCGAAACCTTGCCGGCGACTGGCCCAGGACGAGCGGCGCCAATCGAGCGCTGACGAGCGCGGCCGCGGCGTCTGGCGATGAGAAGACCTCTCCCCACCCGCTTTCACCGGTGTCCGCGATGAGCTCCAACAAGAGAAACTCGCGCCGCCGGATCATTGTCCGCGCATTGCCGATCGGCGGCGAGGGTTCGAAACCGACATGGTGCCCGCGGATCTCGACAACTTTCATGTGCTTTCCATCAAGCCTGGGACACCGGTGAAGCTTGACCCGGCTAGCTCATGCGCTCCAATACAATGACAACCTGATTTCATGCGGCTGGGTTATGATGCTCGATGTTCGAGAGTTGCTCGTGCTGCGAACGGTCATCGAGAAGGGCACGGTCACGGCGGCTGCCTCGGCGCTGAATGTTTCGCAGCCAGCGGTGAGCCGAACGCTCCAACAGATCGAGCAGCGGCTGGGGATCGCACTGTTTCACCGGGAGAAGCAGCGCGTCTTTCCGACGCGTGAGGCCGAGATGCTTTACGGCGAAATCATGCAGGCTGTCTCGGCGGTCGAGGCGGTCAGCCGCCGAGCCAAAGACATCAAGGAGGGGCGTTCGGGAGCCTTGCGGATTGCGTCAATCGCAGCCTTCGCAAACTCGATCCTGCCGCGCGCCGTCGCCAGGTTGCAAAGCCGAAAGCCGGAAGTCGAGGTTGTCATCGAAACCCTGACCGCTCGCGAAGTAGCCCAGCGCGTTGCCAACTTTCGAAGCGAGATCGGGCTTCTGATCGAGACAGCCGCCGTGTCCGGGATCCTCATCGAGGATTTGTGCACGTCGCAATTTGGGTGCGTCATGCCGAGGGGGCATCGTCTCGCTGGTCGTGACACGGTCTCGATCGATGACATCGCAGCTGAGCGGATGATTTGCCTCAACCGGAGCTTGCCTTTAGGCGCGCTCGCGCACCGGCTCTTCGCCGAGCAGGATCGCCTGTTGCGACCTGCGGCGGAGGTTACCCAGTCGAGCGTTGCTTGTGCCTTGGTCGAGGCACAGGCAGGCATCG
Organism: Allobosea sp. RCC_152_1; assembly: GCF_041360765.1. Classification (NCBI taxonomy): domain Bacteria; kingdom Pseudomonadati; phylum Pseudomonadota; class Alphaproteobacteria; order Hyphomicrobiales; family Alloboseaceae; genus Allobosea; species Allobosea sp. RCC_152_1. The sequence continues at coordinate 7,977 of NZ_JBFUPU010000016.1, read as the reverse complement.
CCTTGCTGGACAGGCTGAGTATTCTCTACAGCCCGACAAGCCACGCTCTCAAATTTGTTCCCTTGCGCCCTGAAGAGCGCATTGTCGGACGGCTCGTCCTGGCTGCGGGCGCTCAGCCGACCGCCGCCTCACGGGAGTTCTGTATCGAACTGCGCCATCTTGTCGAGGAGATCGCCGATCCGAGTGGGAGCGCGCGCGTTCGCTCGGGCTAACGCGCGCGCTCGCAGACAATGCCTTCGTTACGCGCGGGACAGATCGACCTTATAGGTCTCGCGTGCGAAAATCAGGCTAAGCACAAAGCATGCTGCCGCAATACCGGCCGGATAATAGAGACCGGAGTAAATGTTGCCCGTGGCCGCCACAATCGTGAAGGCGGTCGCCGGCAAGAACCCGCCGAACCAAGCCGCACTCATATGGTACGGAAACGACATCGCAGTGTAGCGGATCCGCGAGGGAAACATCTCCATCAGCGAGGTCGTCGTCGGCGCAAACGTCATTGCGCCAAATGTCAGCAGGAGCGAGAGCAGCAGCACAATCACCGGTGCGTTGATATCTCCGGCAGCGGCATTGCCGAGAGGATATAGTTTTTCGGTCAGCGTCGCTGCCAATTCCTTGTCGAAACGCGCCTTCTGTGCGGCGGCGTCGGAGGCATCGCCCAGATAACCAATGATGGTTTTGTCACCGACCCGGACCTGAGCAACGCCTGCATCGCCCGATTTGACGGTCGAGTAGTTCAGTCCCAGCTTCGCCAGGGAGTCGCTCACCACGTCGCACGACGAAGTAAACTTCGACGTTCCCAGCGGATTGAACTGGAGCGAGCAGTCGTTGCTATTGGCTACGATCGAGATCGGGTGATTCTGCTGCGCGCGCTCCAGCGCCGGATTGCCGAAGTGGGTGAGGCCCTGAAAAATCGGGACCGTAAGCGCTGCCGCTAGCAGGTAACCCGCCAGGTAGACGGGCTTTCGGCCGAAACGATCCGAAAGGCTTCCGAAGACGACGTATAGCGGGACTGTGATCACCGTCGCGACGATCAACAAGGTGTTGGCGGTCAGCGCTTCGATTCGAAGGACTTTGGTCAGGAAGAACAGGGAATAGAACTGTCCCGTATACCAAATTACGGCCTGGGCTGGCAGGATGCACAGCGCGCCGATGATGATGTAACGCGCGTTTTTCCAGCTGCCGAAGGCCTCGGCGAGAGGCGCCTTGGATGCCTTGCCTTCGGCCTTCATGCGCTTGAACTCAGGAGATTCGTCCAGCTTCAGCCGGATCCACAAGGAAACGCCGAGGAGCGCGATCGAGACCAAGAAGGGGACGCGCCAGCCCCAGTTGGTGAAGGCGTCGGCGCCGATCGACAGTCGCAGGGGAATAATAACGGCGACAGCGAGCAAGAAGCCCAGCGCAGCCGTCAGAATGACGTAAGCCGTCCAGGCGGCGCGCCTCCCCGACGGCGCGTGCTCGGCCACGTAGATCATGGCGCCGCCGAACTCACCGCCAAGCGCCAGGCCCTGCAACATGCGCATCGAGATGAACAGGATGGGCGCCGCCATGCCTATCGTGGCATAGGCTGGGAGAAGGCCGATGACGAAGGTCGAAAGACCCATCAGCAGGATTGTGATGAGGAAGGTGTATTTCCGACCCACCATGTCGCCAAGGCGGCCGAAAACAAGAGCTCCGAACGGGCGCAGCATGAAGCCCGCGGCAAAGCCGAGTAGCGTGAAAATGAACCCTGCGGTCGGGTTGACACCAGAGAAGAACGCTTTCGCGATCTCGGAAGCCAGGAGACCGATCAGAAAGAAATCATAGAACTCAAACACCGTTCCAAGAGACGCGGCGACGATAACTCGCCTATCTCTCGCAGATATTTTTTGATTTTCCGCTACTGCTTCCAATGTAGTCACGCGATTTCCTCCCAGAATTAAGGTGTGTCGACGCCAATTTCTGTATGACGCTCTTTGATTTTGCTTTTCGTCTACCGCTTCCGCGGCCTTGCGGCCCCTAATGGCAAATCTCGATGGCGATCGCCGTGGCTTCGCCGCCGCCGATGCAGACCGAGGCGATACCGCGGGTCAGCTTCGCCTCCTGCAGGGCAGATAGAAGGGTGACTATGATCCGTGCGCCGGAAGCGCCGATGGGATGTCCAAGAGCACAGGCGCCGCCGTTGACGTTCACGCGCTCCGCCTGCAATCCGAGCTCGCGCATGGCGGCCATTGGCACGACCGCGAAAGCCTCATTGATCTCGAAAAGGTCGACGTCGTCGATGCGCCAACCGACTTTCTCCATGAGAGTGCGTGTGGCCTGTATTGGCGCGGTCGGGAAGCGATTGGGTGCGTCGCCATGGGTCGCGTGTCCTGCGATCGCGGCCAGCGGCGTAAGCCCGCGCCTTTCCGCCTCGGACCGACGCATGAGGACCAATGCAGCCGCGCCGTCCGAAATCGAGGAGGAATTGGCAGCGGTGACAGTGCCTCCGGGGCGAAATGCCGGGCGCAATGTGGGAATCTTCTCGATGCGAGCCTTCCCAGGCTGTTCATCGACCGAGACGACCTGCGGGCCAGCCTGCTTCTGCGCCACGGTGATCGGGGCGATTTCAGCGGCGAAGCGACCCTCGTTTATCGCCGATTGGGCGCGCGACAGCGATCGGATCGCATATTCATCCTGAAGCTCGCGGCTGAACTGAAACTCTTCGGCACACTGCTCGGCGAAGACGCCCATCAGACTGCCCTTCTCATAGGCGTCTTCGAGGCCATCCATGAACATGTGATCGACGATCCGTCCGTGCCCCATGCGATAGCCGGAGCGCGCGCGATCGAGCAGATAGGGAGCATTGCTCATGCTCTCCATCCCACCGGCGACAGCGACGTCTACGCTTCCCGCCACCAGCAGGTCGGTCGCCAGCATGGCTGCCTTCATGCCGGACCCGCACATCTTGTTCACCGTCGTCGCGCCTGCGCCGACCGGGATGCTTGCCCCTATGGCGGCTTGGCGAGCGGGAGCCTGACCTTGCCCAGCTGTCAGCACACAGCCGAAGATCGTCTCCTCGACGCAATCTGGCCCGAGCCCGGATCGGGTGACCGCGGCGGCAATGGCATGCGCGCCGAGTTCGGCTGCACTAACGTTACTGAGGCAGCCCTGGAAGGCGCCCATCGGCGTCCTGGCGGCACCGACGATGACGATCGGATCTTTGGACATCGAACCCGCTTTCGCTTGGAGGGACGGACTACCGAGGCGCCATGCGCAGTGCTCCGTCGAGGCGGATGACCTCGCCGTTGAGCATTGGGTTTTCACAGATGTGCGCGACCAGGGCTGCGTATTCGCTCGGCCGGCCAAGACGTTTGGGAAACGGTACGGTTGCTCCCAGCGCAGCCTGGACCGGTTCCGGAATCGCGGCCATCATCGGCGTCTGGAAGATGCCGGGGGCAATCGTCACCACCCTGATTCCGAATTGCGCGAGCTCTCGGGCCGCTGGAAGCGTAAGCGCTGCCACCGCTCCCTTCGAGGCGGCGTAGGCAGCCTGTCCGATCTGCCCATCGAACGCAGCGATGGACGCGGTGTTGATGATGACTCCGCGCTCTCCGTCAGCCCCGGCCGGCTCATTCTTCGCTATCGCCTCTGCGGCGAGGCGCAGCATATTGAAGGTGCCGACGACGTTGATCTCGACCGCCCGAGCGAAACTCTCCAGGCGATGAGGACCACTCTTCGAGAGGATCCGCTCTCCCGGCGCGACGCCGGCGCAATTCACAAGCCCATTCAGCCGTCCGAACCTCGCCAGCGTTTCGCTCACCGCGTTGGCGGCGTCTTCAATTTTCGTGACGTCGGTGCGAACGAACTTCGCGTTGGCTCCAAGGTCTCTTGCCACGGCCTCGCCAGCCTCGGCGTTTACATCAACCGCAACGACCTGAGCGCCTCTGGCAACAAGCGCGCGCGCCACCGTCTCTCCGAGACCGGAGCTCGCGCCGGTTACGAGAAAAACGGCACCATCAATGGTCATGATAAAGCCTCCTGGAGAGCCGGTGCCGTCACTCGTGGAACCGGGTGAACTGGGCGACGTCGACGCGCTCGCTGATCAGGGAGTTCTCGGGAGCGCTCGGATCGGACTTGCCGATGGCCATTCCGGACAGCACGACATGGGTGTCGGGAATGCCGAGCTGCTCGTGGACGACGCGCCCGTACTCACACCAGGCTTGCTGCGGGCACGTCTCCAGGCCGAATGCGCGGGCCAGCACCATGACGTTCTGCATGAACATGCCGCAGTCGAGCCACGAGCCGTGGAGCAGGCTCTTCTCCATGGTGAAGAACAGGCCCATGGGAGCGCCGAAGAACTCGAAGTTCCGGAGCATCGCCCGTTTCCGGCTCTCGTAGTCGGTGCGCTCGATGCCGTAGAGACGATACAAGGCGTATCCGACCTCTCGGCGACGCGAGAGATAGGGTTCCGGTAGCGGCACAGGTGCGTAGGCATACTCGTCGGATCGATCGCCAGCTTCGGCGGCTGCGATCACCGCGCGCGACAGGCGATCGCGAGTCTCGCCAACGACGACATGCACGTGCCAGGGCTGGAAATTGGTTCCCGAAGGCGCTCTGGCCGCAGCAGCCAAGATCCTGGCGATGGTCTCCTGAGAAACGGGCTCAGGAAGAAACCGACGAATCGATCGACGTCCTTCGACGGCCTCGAGGACTGACAGCCGGGTCTCGCACGCCTCCGCTGGGTGAGGTGTGTCCGTCTCCGGTTGCGAACGAACGGCAAGTCGGTTCTCCAGCACGCCCGTTCACTCCGCGGCAGTGGCCAGTTGAGCTCGGCGTTCCTGCCGCAGGACGAACCGTTGGATTTTGCCGCTCGCCGTCTTTGGCAGCGTATCGACGTAGTGAATGGCTCGCGGATATGCATGCGCCGCGTACTTCACCTTGACCCAGCTCTGGATATTCCTGGTCAGCTCGGGGGACGGCGTCTCGCCGCTCTTGAGGACAACATAGGCCTCTAGGACCTCCCCGCGCGTCGGATCCGGCACGGCAATGACGGCGCATTCGGTCACCGCCGGATGGGTCACGATGACGGACTCGATTTCGAAGGGCCCGATCCGATAGCCGGCCATAATGATCACGTCGTCGTCGCGCGACGAAAAGAAGTAGTACCCGTCCTCGTCTCGCCGACCGGCATCGCCGGTCAGGTACCAGCGCCCATTTCCGGCGAACTTTTCGGCGCTCTTCTTGGGGTCGTTCAGATAGCCACTGAACCAGGCGAGGGGACTGTCCTTCAGCTCGATTGCGACGCGGCCGAGTTCGCCGATCTCGGCGGGCTCGCCATCGCGCTCCTTCAAGACGAGAGCGGACCAACCGGGCAGCGGTATGCCCATCGATCCGGGCTTGAGGTCGCAGGCGAGATCGGGATGGTGATGGTTGTTGAGCAGCATGCCCGCCTCGGTCTGACCGAAGTGGTCATGGACGGGTACGCCCAAGACGCCGCTGGCCCATTCATTGACCTCAGGGGTAAGGGGCTCGCCGGCGCTGGAAGCGCAACGCAGCTGGGTGATCGACGGTACGCTGCCGGTGTAAGCGCGAAGCGATCGATAGACCGTCGGCGCCGCCGTGAAGTTCGTGACACCGAACCTGGCCAGCACTCCGAAGGTGGTGGCGGGGTCGAAATTTGCCTGCAACAGCAGGCTGGGCACTCCGGTCGTGAACGACCCGAGGATGCCGAAATACAGCCCATAGGCCCAACCAGGATCCGCAGCGCACCAGTAGAGATCGTCGCTTGTGAGCCCTAGCCCGTATTCGGCGTATACTTGGAAACCGGCCAGGGCCCTGGCTGGCACGGCGACGCCCTTGGGCGTGCCTGTCGTGCCTGAAGTGAAGATCTGGACGATCGGAGCATCACCACCCAGCGCTGCCGCTTTGAAACCCGGGCGTGAAGCTTCGAGAACCTGCCAGAACTGAAGCGCTCCCTCCGGGGCGATTTCCACCGGCGCTGTCGTGATGATCTTCCACGGAGATGGAGAGGGAATATCCTCACCGGGCGCCAGCTTCGCCTGCTGCGACTCGTCGCAAACCACGAATTTTGCTTCACTGCCCTTGAGCCTGAACGCGATGGCCGGCGGGGCGAAGGCGGTGAAAATCGGTACGTGAACGGCGCCGAGCCTCCAGATTCCCATGAGCGTGACGAGGTATTCGACGCTCTTGCCCATCAGCGTCGCCACGCGGTCCCCGGGCCGGACACCAAGGTCGTGGAGTGAGGCGGCGAACTGCTCGGAGCGCCGGCGCAAATCCCCGTAAGTCAAATCGAAAGACGTGAGATCGCCCGAGATGACCTTGTACGCGATAGCGTCGCTCGGCCTGCTGTCACAAAGCTGCGCCGCCACGCTCAAATCAGGTGCGCTGTAAAGCTCGACGAGTTCCTTCACGCGCACGAGCGCTGACGCGTAATTGACTGCCATCTCGGACACTCCCGGTGATCTTCATTTTTGTTGAAGCGCCCAATCGACGGAGCGTGGGCGATCGCGCGCGTCGGCAGCCTCCCGACCGGGAAGCCCCATCCTGACGTCGATTCAAACCGATGAAATGATAATCATGATTCTCTCCCAAATTCACAGCTTTCAGCCGCATTCCGCATTTTTGCGGTCTTTATGTTCACTCGATTGCAAATCAGTAGAATCTTAATTCTACATTTGTCAAGCACCTACCTCGCTTGCCGCCACCCAAGATCGCTTTTTTGCCGAGAGGTTGGCTTATGCAGGAAACTGCCGGTAGAAACGCGGGTGTAGCGGCTCCTGAGGGCAGGGACTTCGATGCTGAACCGAGCGACGACTCCGGGATGAGTCTTCCGAACCAGGCCGGACGAAAACGCCGGAGCGGGCCTGCCGCCAACGAGAAGCGCCTCGCCATCCTGCGTGCCGCTCGCGAGCTCGTGACCAGGGTGGGCTTCAGAGAGGCCCAGATGAATGCGGTGGCCGAGGAGGCTGGCGTCGCCCTCGCGACGCTCTATCGAAACTTTTCGTCGAAGGCCGAGCTCATGGTCGAGGTCGTCGGCATCGTGTCCCAACGCGAGGTGGACGCCGCAGCCGGAATGACCGTGAGCGATGGATCAGCTGCCGAGCGTCTTTGGGCCGCGGCGTGGATCTTCGCGAGCCGCGCGCTGAGGGGGTACCGTCTCGCGCATGCCTTGGTGGCGGAGCCTGTTGAACCAGAGATCGAAACTGCGCGCCTAACCTATCGCCGCAAGCTGGCGCGCGTCTTCGAGACGGTGATTGACCAGGGCATTCGGGCAGAGGAGTTTCCCGCGCAAGATGCTCAGGCATCGGCAGCATGCATCGTAGGATCGCTTTTCGAAGGCCTAGTCGGCCCTTTGGCGCTCGATGGCAGCCGAACTGATGCTGACCGCGAAGCCCACGCGAAATCCATCGTCGCATTCTGTCTTCGTGGCGTTGGCCATTCCGGCACGTTGCCCGAGGTCATGGGCCAGGTTTGAAGCTTGGGAAACCGGGGCGCGAGCGCATCTCAGCCGATTGCCCCGTCGTACCGCGCAATCGCTCGCGATAGATCGCGTACTGGACTGCCGCCTGCGTGCGGGAGCGCAATCCTAATCGTCTCAGAATTTCCTGCTGCTGCGCTTTGATGGTCGCTTCGGAGGAACCTCGGAACCAGGCGATTTCCTTGTTGAGATAACCTCGCGCTGTCAGCGACAGGATATCGCGATGTGCTTTGCTCAAGCTCGACAGGCGTTCAGCAAAGCCGGCTTCAAGATAATCGGCGTGCAGATCCGAGTTGAATTCCGCGGTGTCACCATTGATCGGCCGACCGGAAGCACCCCAAGTTGCGGCACAGGGCATTCTAGGGACTTCCGCAAGCGGAACTCTCAGAATTCGAACAAGATGCTCGCCCATGGGCTCCTCGCGAGGATTTCATGCGCCTCACACGAATTCCATGATCACGGCATCGACAGCGAGCGAGTCGCCCTCCTTCGCCAGGATCTTGGCGATGGTGGCGTCCTTT
>NZ_JBFUPU010000015.1:0-54002 GCF_041360765.1 Allobosea sp. RCC_152_1 | reverse complement strand
CATCATGTGCGGCGTCGGGCTCGATGAGCCCGCGATGAGAGCCTTTGCTTGACTCGTACCGCCCCAAAAGAGAAGCCCGCCCCGGTTTCGGGGCGGGCCGTGGCCGAAGGCTGGCGGGTTTCGCTGGCAGTGCCTTCGGCCGATGTCGGTCGTTACTGGATGATCTGTACCACGCGGCGGGTTTGCGGCTCGACGATGACCGCGCGGTCGTTCACCACGGTGTACGCGTAGCCCGACGCCTGCGGGCCGTATTCCGCCGGCAGGGGGCGATAGACCACGCCCTGTTCCGGCAGGACGGTGCCGACCGCGACCGGCTCGGCATAGGTGTAGGACGGCACGCGCTGCTCGACGACATAGGTGCGGAAGCGCGGGGTCGCCGCATCGCCGACGATGGCGCCGACCACGGCGCCGCCGACACCGCCGACCACGGCACCGACCGGGCCGCCGACCACCGCGCCGCCCACGGCACCGGCCGCCGCGCCGCTGGTCGCGCCGCCGACGGCACCGCCGGAGGGCTGCTGGGTTTGGGCGAAGGCGGTCGCCGGAACGAGGGCGAGCGCCGCTACGAAAGCAAGCTTCTTGATCATGGTTCTTCTCCTTATCGAAGTGAACTTCGCGTCGAAGCGAACTTCGTGGAGCAAGAACTTGCAGGAAGAGCGCCAGTTCCGCTCGGGCCCGGTCACGAGATGTTAACGGTCTGAAACAGGCTCCGGGAAGCCGTTTTATCTCAGTGTCTTGCCGGGGTAACGCGGCGGCCGGGGGAGGGTGAAAGCGCACGCTCGAACGAAAAAAGGCGGGCCCGAAGGCCCGCCGTCACGCAACCCAAAAGAGTGGGGGATTACTGCTTGGGGGCAGCCGAAAGCGCCGGGGTCAGCTTGTCGGCGTCGCGCTTGATCAGGGCGGCGAAGCCGGCCGGCGTGCGCTCCTCGGCGGTCGGCAGGACGGTGCCGAGATCGAGCAGGCGCTTCTTGGTGCCCTCGTCGTTGAGCGCCTTGTTCAGCGCGTCGACCAGCTTGTCGACGGCCTCCTTCGGCAGGCCCTTCGGCCCGGCGATGCCGTTCCAGGCCTCGATCTGGTACTCGGGCAGGCCGGCTTCCTTGGTGGTCGGGACGTCCGGCAGCGCCGGCGAGCGCTGCGCCGAGGCGACGGCATAGGCCTTGATCGAGTTGGCGCGCACCTGCTCGGCGACCGAGACGATCTGGTCGCACATGAAGTCGACCTGGCCGGAGACGAGGTCGTTGAGCGCCGGGCCGGTGCCGCGATAGGCGACGGCATTGATCTTCGGCGTGCCGAGAACGCCCTTGAGCAGGGTGCAGGTCGTCCAGGAGACCGAGCCGAGGCCGGCATGGGCCTCGTTCACCTTGTCGGCGTTGGCCTTCACATAGCTGACGAACCCGTTGAGGTCCTTCGGCTCGAAATTCTTGCGCGCCACGATCAGGATCGGCGTGCCGCCGGCAAGCCCGATCGTCTGCATGCCGTTGATCGGGTCGTATTTCAGGCCGGGATAGGTGGCGGGCGCCGCCGAGAAGGTGCCCAGATGCCCCATCGCGATGGTGTAGCCGTCCGGCGCCGCCGTGAGGGCGCGGGCGATGCCGGTCGTGCCGCCGGCGCCGGCGACGTTCTCGATGACGATCTGCTGGCCGAGCGTCTTCGACATGTTGTCGGCGACGATGCGCGCGATGATGTCGGTGGGGCCGCCGGCCGCGAAGGGCACGATCATCGTGACGGGCTTCGTCGGATAGCCCTGCGCCTGCGCGCCGCCGGCGAAGGCCAGCGCCGCGGTGGCGGCAAGGCCGAGAACGAGCTTCTTCATTGGCATTCCTCCCTGAGATTATTGACGATGAGAGTGGAGGGGTGCCGCCGGGGCGGCAACCCCGTCATTCGGTGAAGACTTCGTCGCGCTTCTTCGAGATCGAGGGCAGCAACGCGACGACGAGCACGAGCACGGCGACGACGAGCAGCCCGGCGGAGATCGGACGCTCCACGAAGGTCACGAACGAGCCGCGGGAGATGATCAGCGCCTGCCTGAGCTTCTCTTCCATCAGCTTGCCGAGCACGAAGCCGAGCAGCATCGGCGCGGGCTCGAAGCCGAGCTTGATCAGCAGATAGCCGAACAGGCCGAACATCGCGGTGAAGGCGACGTCCATCGGCTGGTTGTTCACCGAATAGATGCCGATGCAGCAGAAGATCAGGATCGCCGGGAACATCAGCCGGTAGGGCACCTGCAGCAGCTTCACCCACATGCCGACCAGCGGCAGGTTGATGACGAGCAGCATCAGGTTGCCGATCCACATCGAGGCGATCATGCCCCAGAACAGCTCCGGGTTGCGGGTCATCACCTGCGGGCCGGGGATGATGCCGTGGATCGTCATCGCGCCGACCATCAGCGCCATCACCGCATTCGGCGGGATGCCGAGCGTCAGCAGCGGGATGAAGGCGGTCTGCGCGCCGGCATTGTTGGCCGATTCCGGCCCCGCCACGCCCTCGATCGCGCCCTTGCCGAAACGCGAGGGATCCTTGGCGAGCTTCTTCTCCATCGTATAGCTGGCGAAGGGGCCCAGCACCGCGCCGTTGCCGGGCAGGATGCCGAGAACGCCGCCGATCGCGGTGCCGCGCAGCACCGGCGCCACCGATTGCTTGATGTCGCTCCAGCCGGGCAGGAGCCGGCCGATCTTGGCCTTGACGACGTCGCGCGCCTCGGGGTTCTCGAGGTTGCGCAGCACCTCGGCGAAACCGAACACGCCCATCGCCAGCACTGAGAAGTCGATGCCGTCGGACAGGGCCGGGATGCCGAAGCTCAGCCGTTCCTGGCCGGTCTCGAGATCCGTCCCGACCGTCGAGAGCAGAAGCCCGAGCATGATCATGCAGAAGGCCTTGAGGATGGAGCCGCGCGCCAGCACGACCGCGAAGCACAGGCCCATCACCATCAGCGAGAAATATTCGGCCGGGCCGAACAGCAGCGCCATCTTGGTCAGCGGCGCGCCGAGCGCAGCGATGGCGACCGTGGCGACGCAGCCGGCGACGAAGGAGCCGATGGCGGCGGTGCCGAGCGCGATGCCGGCGCGGCCCTGCTTGGCCATCTGGTGGCCGTCGAGCGTGGTCACCACGGCGGTGGCCTCACCCGGGATGTTGACCAGGATCGCGGTGGTCGAGCCGCCATATTGGGCGCCGTAATAGATGCCGGCGAGCATGATCAACGCGCCGGTCGGATCGAGGCCGAAGGTGATCGGGAGCAGGATCGAGATCGTCGCGATCGGGCCGACACCGGGCAGCACGCCGATCAGGGTGCCGACGAGGCAGCCCACGAAGCACAGCGCGATGTTCTGCATCGTCAGCGCGACGCCGAAGCCGAGCGAGAGGTGGGAAAATGTCTCCATCATCGCTCAAACACCCAGAAGCCAGGGCGCGAGCGGGATCGGCAGGCTCAGCGCGTATTTGAACATGAGGATGCAGGCTGCCGACATCGCCACGGCGAAGATCAGCAATTCCTTGAGTCTGCGGTCATCCGCGGCGAGGCCTGCGAAGAAGACGAGGAGCGGTCCCGAGACGAGCAGCCCCAGCGCCGGGATCCGGATCGGCCCGATCTCGAAGCCGCGGATCGTCAGCGCGAACAGGCAGGCCCCGCCGAGGGCGTAGAAAATGCCCTTCCAGGACCAGCCGCTCAGCTGCTCGCCATTGTAGCGCAGCGACGACAGCACGAGCATGAGCCCAAGGGCGCCGCAGATCACCGCGAAGGCTTTCGGCAGCATGCCGGGGCCGAGCTGGCGCAGCGTTCCGGCCGGCAGCTCCCAGGCGAAGACGAAGGCGATCAGCGCGAGCAGGATCATGAACAGGCCGCCGGCGAGATCCTGCGTCGAGCGCACGCGCAATCCTTGCGCCCGTTCTATCTGGTTCAAACTCATGAAGCTCCTCCGGCTGGCTTATTGGATCCGGGCCGGCCGCTTTTGCGGCTTCGGCGGGGTTGCGTGAGGCAGGACGTGGCGCTCCTCGATCAGCGTCACGCTCTCGCGCAGGATCGCGAGAAAATCGTCCCGGGACGGCAGCTTCTGCTGCGGCCGCCAGGCGACGCCGACCAGCGCGCCGGGCGGCGGCGGGTCGAGCATCGCGCCGCGCAGCCGCCGCAGTGTCACGCCGGGAAAGGTCAGTCGCGAAACCCAGTCGGGCGCGAGCGCCATGCCGAGCCCAGCCGCGACGGCCGACATCATCGCCGGCTTTTCGGTCGCCTCGATGGTGACGTTGGGAACGGCGCCGACGCTCTCGAAATAGGCCATCACGAGATCGTAGGCATAAGGCCGGATGCGCTTCGAGGGCACGACGAAGGGCTCGCCCACGAGGTCGTGCATGGTCAGGTGGTCACGCGCCGCGAGCGGATGGTCTTCGCCGAGCACCACGATCGGGCGCTCGACCCGCAGGATCTCGAAGGCGCAGTCGGTCGGCTTGCGCGGCGGGCGCACCAGGGCGAGGTCGAGCTTGCCGGCTTCCAGCATCTGTACCAGCGCGGCGGTCATCGCCTCGACGAACTTGATCTCGGTGCCGGGGAAGCGCTTGCGGAAGGTCATCAGCGCCTCCGGCAGGAAGCTCGACGACGCCGCGTCGATCGCGCCTACGCGCAGCACCTTGCCCGACGCCAGCGAGGCTTCCCGCACCGCGCGCGAGGCCTGCTCCATCTTGACGAGGATGCCCTTGGCCTCCTCGAGCATGATCAGCCCGGCGCGGGTGAGCGCGACCTGCCGGGTGGTGCGGGTCAGGAGGTTGACGCCGAGCTCGTCCTCGAGCGCGCTGATCTGGCGGGAAAGGGCCGGGGGAGCCACGCCGAGACGCTCGGCCGCGCGACCGAAATGCAACTCTTCCGCCACCGCGATGAAGCACCGCAGTTGCCGTACATCCATGGTCGTCCCCTGTTCCCCGTATCGCTTGTCGCGATATCTCAGTCAGTAGGGCGGGCCAATATAGTCTCCAGCCGACAAGTCGACTCTAGAACAATTCATAATTTTTTGGCAATAAAGCCTTTGGTCTCAAGCTGGGCGCGTGCGCCTCGCCCGGAACAGCCTGCCGTCGATCAGCGCGAGCCCGGCGGCGATGGCCGCCATTCCCAGGAAATGCCGCGGCAGCAGGGCTTCGCCGAGAAAGGTCGCGCCGAGCAGAATGGCGCTGACCGGGACGAGGAACGTCACCAGCATGACATTGGTGCCGCCGGCGCGGCGCATGACCCGGAAGAAGATGACGTAGGCGAGCGCCGTCGAGAGGATCGCGAGCCCGACGAGCGAGAATACAACGGGGGTGCTGGGAGCGGGCAGCAGCCAGGGCGGGTCGAAGGCGATCACCAGCGGAATGGTCATCACGGTGGTGGCGCTGACCTGTCCGGTTGCCGTGACCAGCGGGGGCAGCTCGCGAAAGCGCCGGCCGTACAAGCCGGCGAAGCCATAGGAGAGCGCGGCGGCAAGGCAGGCAAGCTGGGGCAGCAGCGCTCCCGAGACGCCGCCAACCGCGTCGGGGCCCATCAGGATCGCGACGCCGACGATGCCGGCGGCGACCCCGGCGATCTTCAGGCCGCTCGCCTTCTCGTCCTGCCCGAAGACATGGGCGACGACGACGCCGAAGAGCGGGGTCGTGGCGTTGAGGATCGAGGCCAGCCCGCTGGCGATCTGGGTCTGGCCCCAGAAAATCAGCCCGAACGGAATCAGATTGTTGAGCAGCCCCATGCCGAAGAAGGCGAGCCACATCCGCCCGCCGACGCGCATCGACAGTCCCGATAGCCTGACGACCAGCAGCAATGTGGCCGCCGCCAGCCCGACCCGCGCGAGCACCACCGCCAGCGGTGGCCATTCCGAGACGGCGATCTTCCCGAAGAAGAACGACCCGCCCCAGAGCAGCGAGAGCAGGATCAGCAGCAGCCAGTCGCCGAGATCCATGACGGGCTGCTTGGATGGGGCGGACATGGGAGGCCTGTGGTTAGGAGGAACTGGGCACGGCGCCTGGCCTCGCCGGAAATCCGCCGTCATTCCGGACGGGCCGCGTAGCGGCGCCGATCCGGAATCCATCGTAGAACGCAGCGCTCGACGATGGATTCCGGGTCAAGCCCGGAATGACGGTGCGCTTCCGTCAAAGGTGGCTTGGTCTAGGCGGATGCCGCCGCCCGCTCCACCCGTTTCCTGTGTTCGGGCCTTTGTTCAGGCGGCTTCGGCGTCGCGCGCCTGCCACATCGCCTGGAAAGCCGGCCGCGCCTGGCAGGCCTCGAGCCAGGCCTTCACGTTCGGATGGGCGTCGAAGAGCTGCGTGGCGGGCCTCGCATAGCGGATGACCTCGGCGACGTTGATGTCGGCGACGGTGAACCGCTCGCCCATGACATGGCCCTTGCCCTCGACCAGCGTGCGGTCGAGCACGGCGAAGGGGGCGGCCAGCGTCGCGAGCGCCGCTTCGACCACCTCAGGTTTGCGCTTCTCGGGCGGGAAAGCGGCGAGGTGCTGCTGCAGGCTGAGCGCATGCGTCTCGCATTCGGTCGCCGCCCAGAGCGCCCACATGACGGCGAGCCCTTCTTCCTGCGCGTCCTTCGGCGCCAGCGGCCCGCCGTGCTTGCGGGCGAGGTAGAGGTTGATCGCCAGCGATTCGTGCAGCTTGAAGCCGTCATCGTCGATGCTGGGGATATGGCCGTTCGGATTGACCTTCAGGAAGTCGGGGCTGCGTGTGTGCAGCGGCACGCCGGGTGCCTGCGGGTCGGCGAGGCGATAGGCCTGGATGACCGGCACATGCCGGAACGGCAGTCCGAGCTCGTTGGCGAGCCAGATGACGCGCGTCGCGCGCGAGCGGTAGCAGCCATAGATCGTCAGGGTCATCGCATGGGGTCCGGCGTCGGAGAAGAGTGCGGCGGCAGCGGCGGCTGGCCGCCGATTCCGTCCCGGCCACCATAGTCGCCGCCCCCCTCCCGACCAAGGCCCGAGATCGATGCTGCATCGCCAAAAAAACGTTTGACGACGAGGCGTTGCGGGTGCATGTGGCCAGCCGTCGCCGGCTCCCGCAGCCGGCACTCACAGGACAACCAGACCCGATGCCCGACGACAGTCCCAGTCGACAGTCGAAGCCGTCTGCTGCCGCCTCGCGCGGCTGATCCGGGTCCCCGGCTCAGCCTTGCGATCGGTGCCGACGGCCGATCGCCAGGAATAAGAGCCATGAACGAGATCGAACTCGCCCCCGACCTGCTGTCGGTCGTCGTCGCCAGGACTCTGGCGGAAGAGCATGTCGCCGACATCGTCGAGACGCTCAACGAGCAGGACAGCGCGACCATCGCGCATATCCTGCAGGAATTGCCGTTCGAGCGCGCCGTGGAGGTGCTCGACCAGCCGGAGCTGGCCGACGCCGCCGAGGCGCTGGCATTGCTGCCGGAGGACCGTGCCGGGGCCTTCCTCACGGCCATGTCGGCCGACCGCGCCGCCGACGTCTTCCAGGACTTCGACGACGAGACCCGGCAGCGCCTGAGCGCACGCCTCGACCGCCAGACCCGCACCGATCTCGGCAAGCTGCTGGCCTATCCCGAGCACAGCGCCGGCTCGATCATGACGACCGAGTTCGTCAGCGTGCCGTCGACCTGGACGGTGCAGCAGACGCTCGACTACATCCGCCGCGTCGAGCGCTCGCGCGAGACCGTCTATGCGATCTACGTGCTCGATCCGGCGACGAAGAAGCTCGTCCGCGCCGTCTCGCTGCGCCGGCTGATCAGCGGCGACCCTGCCGCGCCCGTCGAGTCGGTCGTGCCGGCGCACAAGCCCATCACGGTGACGCCTGAGGTCGATCGCGAGGATGTCGCGCGGCTGATCACGAAATACGACCTGCTCTCGGTCCCCGTCGTCGATGCCGAAGACCGCATCATCGGCATCGTCACCTTCGACGACGTCATCGACGCGATGATCGCGGAGACGACGGAGGACGTGCAGAAGCTCGGCGGCATGGAGGCACTCGACGAGCCCTATAACGAGATCGGCTTCCTCGCGATGATCCGCAAGCGCGCCGGCTGGCTCTCGATCCTGCTGCTCGGCGAGATGCTGACCGCCTCGGCCATGCAGTTCTTCCAGACGGAGCTGGAGAAGGCGATCGTGCTGACGCTGTTCATCCCGCTGATCATGAGCTCGGGCGGCAATTCCGGCTCGCAGGCGACCTCGCTGATCATCCGGGCGCTGGCGCTGCGCGAGATCACGCTGAAGGACTGGTGGCGGGTCATCCTGCGGGAGTTGCCCTCGGGCCTCGTGCTGGGCTCGATCCTCGGCGCGATCGGCATCGTCCGCATCGCGCTCTGGCAATGGCTCGGCTTCTACGATTACGGGCCGCATTGGATGCTGATCGCGGCGACGGTCGGCGGCGCGCTGATCGGCATCGTCACCTTCGGCTCGATGATGGGCTCGATGCTGCCCTTCCTGCTGAAGCGGGCCGGCTTCGACCCGGCCAGCGCCTCGGCGCCGCTGGTGGCGACGCTGGTCGATGTCACCGGCCTCGTCATCTATTTCGGCGTGGCGGCGCTGATCCTGAGCGGGACCTTGCTCTGACCGGGCCGTTTCGTCAGGCGTCGTCGCCGCTGGCGACGACGCGGTTCCGCCCCCGCTGCTTGGCCGCATAGAGCGCCATGTCCGCGGCCCGCAGGAGGTCGAGCCAGATGGCCGGGCGGGCCGCCGTCATCGCGGTGCCGAGGCTGGCGGTCAGGGCGATCAGGCCCCCGTCCGGCAAGACGAACGGCTCGCTGGCCACGATCTGTCGCAGCCGCTCGGCGACAGAGGCGATCGTTTCGGGCGATTGTCCGGTGACGATGATCGCGAATTCCTCGCCGCCGAAGCGGGCCAGCACGTCCTCCTCGCGCAGCGCGCCACGCAGGCGTTGCGCCGTGCTGCGCAGCACGGCGTCGCCGGCGGCGTGCCCGTAGCGGTCGTTGACGCCCTTGAAATGATCGAGATCGAGCAGGATCAGCGCGACCGGAGCCGCCGCGCTCGCCAGTTGCGGGACCAGCCTTTCGAGCGCGCCGCGGTTGAGGACGTCGGTCAGCCCGTCGGTATCGGCCTGTCGCCTGAGCTGCTGTTCGAGCCGCGCGCGCTCCTCGTCCAGCCGGTCGCGCTCGATCAGCTTGGCGCGAAGGGTGACGAGGGCATCGAACAGTCCGCGCATCTCGCCGCGCAGCCCGGGTCCGGCGACGGCCGGCTCCAGCCGTCCTTCGGCGAGACGGATGACCTCTTGGCGAGCCAGCAGCAGGGGGCGGAAGAACAGGTGCTGTCCGGCGAGCAGGAGCAGCAGCTCGACCGTCAGGGCCAGCCCGGTCGCGGCCGAGGCGTAGACAAGAGCTTCTTCGGCAACGTCGCGGCGCGCCTCCAGCTCGCGGATCGTCATCGCGAGATAGGCTTCGCGCAGCTCTTCGATCGGCTTGAAGCTGGGCACGATCATGCGCGTGAAGCTTGCCGTGGTGAGGTCCGCTTGGCCGGCATCGAGCTGCGCCCGCGTCGAATCGATCAGCAGCAAACCGTCCCGGATGAAGGCATGGGCGGTGTCCTGGCTGGCCCGCACCACCTGCTCCGTGCCGCTGGTGACGATCTGCTGCTGGATGTTCTCCCAGAGCTGCCAGACGCGCCCCCGGGTCGCCTCGAAGGCGGCGCGTTGTTCGGGCGTCATCGGGCGACCCTGGGCGATCACGATCACGATGTAGGACCCGAGCCGGCCGGCATAGTCGCGCAGCTCGCCGATCATGCGCGCCGTCATGGCCCTGCCGACCAGATTCGAATCGTCCTTCAGCAGCGCGGTCATCGCCGTGTCCAGGAGGGGCTGCGTCAGGTCGTAGGTGGCGAACATGCCCTGGATCGCCCGTTCGACGGCCGCAGGGGCGCGTTCCGGCTGAGGCCGGTTGAGAAGCGCATCGACCTCGGCACGGGTTCGACGAAGCTGGTCCTGCAAGTCCGCGACCGAAGCTGAGAACGCCGGAGAGGAGGCGAGCCCGGCAAGGGCCGCGTCAGTCGCCTGACGAGCGAGCGCGAAGCCGCCCGCCCGCGCGCCGTCGCCGACGGTGATCCGGCCGAGCGCGGCATTGGTCGGCCGGCGTTCGACCGACACGCGGTTTGCCGCATCGAGCACCGCGCGGAAGGCGATCAGCCGGGCGAGGCCGAGTTCGCTGTTGTGGAAGGTCCGGTAATAGCCGGACAGGACATTGGTCCCCCAGCCCCGCCGAGCAGAGCAGGATGATCGCCACGGCACCCAGGAAATACGGGTTGAGCGCCGTGCCACGCAGGCCGGAGAAACGCATCGGTCGTGACTCGGGGAAAGCTGCTCGCGACGTGGCAAGACTGCCGCTGCGGCAGTTCGCGCTAAAGCCCGGTCGAATGCGGTAAAAATGTGGCGAGCAGGCGATTTTCGGCCTGCCGGGCCGCTCAGCTCGCCAGCACGCGCTGCGGCGGGAAGGTGATCTCGACCAGCGTGCCTTCCTTCTTGACGCTGGTGATCGACATCGCAGCGCGGTTGGCCTCGACCAGCGCCTTGGTCAGCGGCAGGCCGAGCCCCGTGCCGCCGGCGCGGCGCGTCGTCGGCACCTGACGGAAGGGCTCAAGCGCGAGCTTCAACTCGTCGTCGTCCATGCCGATGCCGGTGTCGCGCACCCGCAGGATCGCTTCGCCCTGGTCGCCGAGCGCCGTCGAGATGATGACCTGCCCGCCGGCATCGGTGAACTTCACCGCGTTGGAGAGCAGGTTGATCGCGATCTGGCGGATCGAGCGCTCGTCGGCGACGACCGGCGGCAGCTTCGGCGAGAGGCCCGAGCGCAGCACCACACGCCCGCGCTGCGCTTCCGGCTGGAGCAGGGCTACGGTCGAGAGCGCGATCTCGTTCAGGTTGACGCTGACGAAGTCGAGATCGAGCTTGCCGGCCTCGATCTTGGCGAGGTCGAGCAGGTCGTTGACCAGGCTGATGACGTAGCCGCCCGACTGGTGGATGTCGCGCAGATATTCCTTGTAGCGCTCATTGGCGATCGGCCCGAAGCGCTCCTCGGCCATCACCTCGGCGAAGCCGATGATGGCATTGAGCGGCGTCCTGATCTCATGGCTGATCTTGGCGAGCACATCGGATTTCTGCGCGCTCGCCATCTCCGCCGCCTTGCGCGCATCGACGAGCTCGCCCTCGGTCTTCTTCCAGGCGGTGATGTCGCGCAGCACGGCGCAGAAGCGCGGCTCGGCGCCATGCGCGATCTGGCCCATGGTCATGAAGAGCGGGATCTTGCCGCCCTGCCGCACCCGGCCGACCACCTCGCGCCCATCGTTGAGCACCGAGGCGACGCCGCCGCCTTTCAGCCCTTCAAGATAGTCGAGCGCCGGCGCATGGCTCTCGGCCGAGAACAGCAGCGTGAACAGCTCGCCCGTCACCTCGCGCTGGTCGTAGCCGAACAGCGCCTCGGCCGCCTTGTTGAGGGAGAGGATGCGACCGCGATCGTCGACCGTGACCACGCCGTCGGTTGCGGTGTCGAGCATGGCGGTGAGCTCGGCGATGCGGCCGTCGCGCGCCTCGGCATCGAGCCTGAGCGCCTCGACGCGCGCGGCCGATTCGGCTTCCTCGGCGGCGAATTCGGCCGCGAGCTCGGCTTCCTCGGCCTCCTCCGGCGTCATCACCGGCGCTTCGCCGCCGCCGCTGTCGGGGTGGCGGAAGGCCATCAACGTTGCCGGCGCGTCGAGCCAGTTCACGCTGGAGAGCACGGCATCGACGCTGACGAGATGGCCGGTCCGGTCGATCAGGGTCATTGCCCCGCCGCCGCTGCGCGAGGCCTCCTTGATCAGACGGCTGACGCCGCCGGCCTTCAGGTCGGCGAGATCGGCGTAGTCCAGCAGGTCGAGCAAGGTGCGGTTGGCATAGAGCGCGTCTTCGCCGCGATTGACCAGCACGGCCACCGGCAGCCGGTCGAGCACCTCGGCGTGAGAGTTGCGCTGGCGTGCGGGGGCGATCGCCGGCTCGGGCGCCAGGGGGGCGGCAGGAGCGGGCGCTTCCGCTTCGGCCTCCTTCACCCGCAGCGGCGCGACCGGCGGCAGGCGCGGTGCATCGTTGGTCTCATCGTCGGCGAGCCGTGCGCCGAGCGCCTTGGCGATCTCGCGGAAGGCATTGCGCTCGGCCGAGCTGAGATGGGCCTTGGACGGCTCGAGGACAGGCCGGATCGCCGCGTGCTGTCCGTTGCGCAAAGGCACGATGTTGGCGGCCGGCGCGACGACGGGCGATGCCGGCTCCTCGGGCGCGTCGCGGCGGTCAGCGGGTTGGACCTTTGGCTCTTCCGCGGCGATATCCGGCTGGGCGGGCTCCGGCTGCTGCGAGACGGGCGGCGGGGCGTCGGTGGAACCGGCCTCGTGATGCCGTGCCGATGAGGGCTCTTCCCGTGCCGGCTTGTCATCGGAGGCGGGCTCCGGATGAGAAGCCATTTCGCCGGTCGTGACCGCGTCGGTGTCGGCGATAGACGATGCCTCTTCGGGGGACACCTCGTCCCGCACCGTCGGTGTCCCGATCGTGGCCGCTTGGTCCATGGGGGCCGGACCGACCTCGACGGCATCGTCCTGCGCTACCGGCTCTTCGCTCACCGGGAACGGCTCCGGCGCGTTCAATCGGGCGATGCCGAAGCCGCGGAACCCGGCGAACTGTCTGTTGGCGCCGAGCACGGGCACGCCGGAAAGCTCGACCGGCACGGCCTCGCCCGGCGTCTCGCTCCGCCACAGGACGGTATGGCCGCTCCAGGTCGCCTGCGTGGCGAGGCGTTCCCGCAACCCGCCGCTGCGGTCTATGAAATGGCTGCCGGCCAGATCGTCCCAGCGTTGGCCGACCAGCTGCGCGGCGGCGGCTGCGCCGGTCAGGGCTGCAATGTCCCCGGACAGCTTGGTCAGCCGCCCATCCGCGTCGCTCTGCCAGAGGAAGCGAACCGTGGCCGGACGCGCGGGGGCGGGCTCGGCGGAGGGCGCAATGGCCGCAGGTGCAGAAACCAGGGAAGGAGAGGAAGCGGGAGGCGCATCCACCGGAGGCGGCACGGCCACGCCGAGCCGGCGCAGTTCGGAGGCCGGAATGGCGATGGCGAGCACGGTGCCGGCATCGGCCAATGTCAGCAGTTTGCAGCCGCAGGTGACGGGAAAAGCCGCGAAGCTGGCGGTCAATCGCAGCCGCTCCAGCCGGATGCCAGCGGTCGAGGCGAGGCCGCCCGCGAGCAGGAAAAGACGCTGGCGCGTCGGTGCCGGCAGCGACACCGCCGAAGGGGTGGCACCGAGCAGGGCTTGTCCCGCGGGATTGATGAAGCCCGGCCGTTCGGCCGCGGCATCCCACAGGATCAGCGCGCCGCCGGCGGCAAAGGCCGTGAGCGCGGGGTCTTCACCCGCCGCCACGCCCCATCGCGCCCAGTCCTGTCCGGCTTCGCTCATCCTGGTCCGCTCGTTCGATCCGACTCTTTATGGCTAACAAATCTTTAATAGCTTCCAAACGTCGGCGAATCCATGGAACCAAAGATTGCTCTCCCGCTTCTCTTCCAAACAGCGTTAACGTAGCCGGGCGCAGCTGCTGTCGCGTCGTTGTCATCGCACGGCAACAATGATATTGCAGTGCACAATGAATTAGAGGTTCGGTTGTAACAGGAGGATCCCCATGGACGGCAAGCTTCCCTACGAGATACCGGCAGAGATGCGCGACTTCGCGGAACGCAGCGTAGAGCAGGCGCGCAAGGCTTTCGACGGCTTCATCGGCGCCGCGCAGAAGGCTGTGGATAGCGCGCATGGCTCGGCCGAAAACGCCCGCGTCAACACCCAGGAAGCGACGCGCAAGGCGATCTCCTACGCCGAGAACAACGTCGCGGCGGCTTTCGAACTCGCCCAGAAGTTGGTGAAGTCGAAGGATCTGACCGAGGTGATGCAGCACCAGTCCGATTTCCTGAAGGCGCAGATGGCGACCCTCCAGAGCCAGCTCAAGGAAATGGGCGCCGCCGCCCAGGACGTCGCCACCAAGGCGGCCGAAAGCGTCAGCAAGGCCACCAAGGGCCGCTGAGCCCTTTTGAAGGCTGCCGTTTCGGCGGCGGCTCCGACGAGCGACCGGCCGGGCAGGGTGCCCGGCTTCTGCCTGCCAGCCGTTGAAGGAGAGCCGTGATGGCCAAGCCGCCTCCGACCCGGACCACCGCCAGAGCTCCGGTCAGCCTGCCTTCCGTCAAAGCCTTGTCCTCGGCACCGGCCGAGGCGAAAGCCGCGCCGCCCGCACCCGCTGCCCCGCAGCCCGTGCCGGTAGCCGTGGCTGCAAAGCCGGTTCCTCCGGTCGCCGTAACGCCCTCTCCGGTACCGCCGGCCAAGCCTGTTCCTCCGGTCGCCTCGAAGCCCGCGCCGGCAGCCCTGGCGGCCAAGCCCGTTTCTCCGGTTGCGGCGGCGCCTGCGCCGATACAGCCGGCGCCAGTGGCCGTGAAGGCTGTTCCTTCCGCCCCGGCGGCAAAAGCTGTGATCGCCACTCCGGCAACCGCCGCCAAGCCGGCGCCGGCGAAGGCGCCCGGCAAGTCGCCCAGGAAGGTGGCTTCGGCCAAGCTGCGGATCGAGAAGCCCGTGACGAAGGTCGTCGCGCCGAAGAAGCCGATGGCTGCCGCGCCGGTACCGAAAGCTGTCGAGGCCAAGCCTGCCCCGTTCAAGCCGGCCCAGCTCAAGCCCGTCGCCGCCAAGCCTGTCGAGCAGCCGAAGCCGGCTGCGAAGGTGGAGGTGCCGCTCAAGCCTGTGCCGGCCGCCGCCGCGCCGCAGGCACCCTCTGCCTCTGCCAAGGCGCCTGTGAAGCCCGTCTCGCTCGATTCGCTGCCGCTGCCGCGCCCGCCGGAATTCGCCGCGGTCACGGCCGAGACCGTGATGAGCCAGGCTCTCACCATGGCCCGGGCCTTCGGCGCGCTGCAGGCGAAGGTGCTCGACCACGCCTGCGCCGAGCTGAAGGCGACGCTGGGCGACGCCGAGAAGATGGCGCGCACCGAAAGCGCTTCCGAGGCGATCACGCTTCAGGCGAAGGCGGTCCGCCGCAGCTACGAATCCTATGCCGAGCACCTGAAGGAGCTTGCGCGCATCGCCAACGCGGCTTTGCGCAAGGACTGAAGGCGCGGATGGCGGCTCTGACTGGCCTGCCGCGCCGGCAGCCGGCTGCAGCGTCGGTTTTTCGTTGGCGAAGTTGAATTACGCGGTTGCAAAAGCGCGGCGTCGGCACTAGGTTCCGCGCCGCTGGAGACCCCGCTGCGGCGCCGGGTCGAACAGTCATGGGCAGCCATAGCTCAGTTGGTTAGAGCGCTAGATTGTGGATCTAGAGGTCCCCCGTTCAAGCCGGGGTGGCTGTACCATCTTCTTCAGGACAATCGATAGGTTGCGCCGTCGGTGACGAGACGTCCCGGCCGGTTCACTGCGAATCGGCCGTGAGCGCCGGATTCGGCTTCGGAGCGGCTCGTCCCGAACGATGAGGCCTTTCTGACGAGCTCTGTCCCATGCCGGCAGCAGCGTTCGCGCGCCGGCTCGATCGTCCGTTCCCGGGTCTTGGAACGGAACGGCTCAGCGGATGGCCAGGGCTTCCCGCCGGGGCCTCCGCCGGGAGGGGAGGCCTATGCGGTGCGTGACACCGCCTGGCCGCGCATGCGCCGGATGGTGGCGCCGATCAGCGGCATGAACAGCAGCATGAGGCCGATCCCCATCAGCGTCGAGACCAGCGCGTTCGACCAGAAGATCGAGAGCGAGCCCTGGCTGAAGATCATCGACTGGCGGAAGGCGTCCTCGGCCTTGTCGCCGATCACCATGGCCAGGATCATCGGCGCGATCGGGTAGTCGAGCTTCTTGAAGGCGTATCCGACGATGCCGAAGGCAAGCGCGATCCACAGGTCGAAGGGCTTGCCGGCGACCGTATAGGCGCCGATGAAGCACACCACGATGATCAGCGGCCCGATGATCGAGAACGGGATGCGCAGGATCGAGGCGAAGAGCGGCACCGTCGCCAGCACGGTGATGACCGCGACGATGTTGCCGAGATACATTGAGGCGATCAGCCCCCAGACGAAGTCCGGCCGGTCGGTGAAGAGCGTCGGGCCGGGGTTGAGGCCCCAGATCATCAGCCCGCCCATCATCACCGCCGCCGTGGCCGAGCCGGGAATGCCGAGCGCCAGCATCGGCAGCATCGCGGCCGAGCCGGCCGCGTGGTCGGCCGTCTCGGGCGAGATCACGCCCTCCGGCTCGCCCTTGCCGAACTTCTCCGGGTTGCGCGAGGAGCGCTTGGCCATCGCATAGCTCAGGAACGAGGCGGCGGTCGGTCCGCCCGGCGTGATGCCCATCCAGATGCCGATGGCGGCCGAGCGCAGCAAGGCCAGCCAGTAGCGCGGCAGCTTTGCCGCCGTGCGCAGCACGTCGCCGAGTCGCACCTTCGCGGCGATGCCGCGGAAGCTCAGCCCGTCCTCCATCGTCAGCAGCAATTCGCCGACGCCGAACAGCCCGATCACCGCGATGAGGAAGCTCACCCCGGCCAGCAGCACGTCGAAGCCAAAGGTCAGGCGCACGCTGCCCGAGACGGTGTCCATGCCGATCGAGGCCAGCGAGAAGCCGACGCACATCGCCACGATCGTCTTGAAGGGGGAGGCGCCACCGAGGCCGATGAAGCTGGCGAAGGTGATGAAATAGACCGCGAAGAATTCCGGCGAGGAGAAGCGCAGCGCAAAACCGGCGACCCAGCTCGACAGCACCGTGATCAGGATCACGCCGGCCAGCGCGCCGAAGCCGGCGGAGAGAAAGGCGAGGGAAAGTGCCTCGGTCGCCTTGCCCTGCTTGGCCATCGGATGGCCGTCGAAGGTCGTGGCCACGGAAGAGGGCTCGCCCGGAATGTTGAACAGGATCGAGGTGGTCGAGCCGCCGAACAGCGCTCCCCAGTAGAGCGAGGTCAGCAGGATGATCGCCGAGACCGGGTCCATCGAGAAGGTCAGGGGTAGCATCAGGGAGACGCCGTTGGGCGCGCCCAGCCCGGGCAGCACGCCGACCAGGATGCCGAGCAGCACGCCGGCGATCATCAGGGCGATGTGGTGGAAGCTGATCGCGACGGAGAAGCCGTGCATCAGCGAGGCGACGTTATCCATGAGCCGGAGCTCCCTTCCGGGTTTCGGTCCGGGTCAAAGCCCGAGCGCGGCCTCTAGCGGGCCCTTCATCAGCGGAATGTGGAAGAAGCGTTCGAGCGCCAGGTAGAAGAACACGGCCGAGCCGATGGCGACGGTCAGCGTGCGCAGCCAGCCGAAGCCGCCCTGGAAGCGCATCGTGAAGACGAGATAGACGACGGTCGCGACATACATGCCGAGCGTCGCGCACAGGATCACGAAGCCGAGGATGGGCAGGAAGAAGCTCGCGACGCGGTGGATGCGCTCGCCGTCGAGCACGACCTCGGCCAGCATGTCTCGTCCCGAGAGCCGCTTGCCCCAGGTCAGGGCGAGGGTGGCGAGGCTGCCGAGCGCAACCAGCATGCCGGTATAGAACGGAAAGGCGCCGGCCTCGGGGCCGGAAGTGTCCCAGCCGATGCCGAATTCGAGCGCGCCCCAGACGATCGTCAGCCCATAGGCGAGCGTGAAAAGCGCGACGACGGTCTCGGCCCAGAGGCGGGTGACCATGGGATTTCCCTTCTCGGATCAGGCAGGTTTCGATCAGGCGTCATCCCGGGCTTGACCCGGGATCCATCGAAGGGCGTCGAACGCTGCGATGGATCCCGGCGCGACGCTTCGCTGCGGCCGGGATGACGGTGAGGCTGCCGCGGCAGCCTTATTTCACCACCCAGCCCTCGGCCTCGAACACCTTCTTGTTCGCGGCCTCGTCCTTGGCGACGAAATCGGCGAGCTCCTGGCCCTTCATGAAGCGCGCCGTCTGCGCGGTGCGGGTCACGAATTCCTGCCATTCCGGGGTCTGACTGACCTTCTCCAGCACGCCCTCGTAGAATTTCACGGCGTCCGCAGGCACGCCGGCCGGCAGCCAGACGGTGCGCGGCATCTGGAAGCTCTCGATCGGAATGCCGGATTCCTTGCAGGTCGGGATGTCGCCCCAGCCCTTGCCGCCAAAGACGGGGTCGCTCTTGGCGAGGCGCACCGGCGAGAACACGCAGAGCGGCTTGACCTGCCCGGCCTTCCACTGGCCGACATTCTCATTGGGGTTGTTGGTGTTGGAATCGACATGGCCGCCGGCGAGCTGCGTGGCCGCCGCGCTGCCGCCCTGGAACGGCACGTAGATCCATTTGGCGCCGGTCGCTTCCTGGATCATGACGGTCAGCGTCTGGTCGGTATCCTTCGACTGGCTGCCCGCCATCTTGAAGCCGGGCTTGGCCTTGACCGCGTCGATATAGCTCTTGGCATCGTTATAGGGCGCGCTGCCGTTGACCCAGAGCAGGAACTCGTCGAGCGCCAGCGCCGCGACCGGGGTCAGGTCCGACTTGCTGAAGGCGAGCTTGGCGACATAGGGCAGCAGATAGGCGTTGTTGGTGCCGAAGATCACCTTGTGGGCGTCGCCCTTGCCGGCCTTGCCCTGGAGATAGCCCTCGGCGCCGGAGCCGCCGCCCTTGTTGACCACCACGATCGACTGCTCGACCAGCTTGTGCTTGCTGATGATCGACTGGATGACGCGCGCGAAATTGTCGGTTCCGCCGCCGGGGCCGGAGGTCACGACGAACTCGATCGGGCCGGTCGGCTGCCAGGCCTGCGCCGTGGCGCCCCCGCCGAGCGCGAAGGCGGCGGTGAGCGCCGCGGTGAGTGCGAATTGCTTCATCTGTTTCGTCTCCCTGGGATGTCTGGTTATGCGCGGCTCTTGCGGCCGCTTGGGTATTGAGAAACCGGTTCAGGCCGCTGCGCGGCCGGGCTCCTTTCCGTCCTTGGCCATCTTGATGGCCAGCGACAGGGCGGCGCGCGAGGCGCCGAGATTGGCGATGCCCTTGCCGGCGATCTCATAGGCCGTGCCATGGGCCGGGGTACAGATCGGGAAGGGGAAGCCGCCGATCAGGGTGACGCCGCGGTCGAAGCCCATCAGCTTCATCGCGATCTGGCCCTGGTCGTGATACATCGTCAGCACCGCGTCGAAATCGCCGTTCTTCGCGCGCAGGAAGACGGTGTCCGACGGGAACGGCCCTTCGACCGTAAAGCCCTTGGCCTTGGCCGCCTTGACCGCCGGCTCGATCGTCTCGATCTCGTCGCGGCCGAAATTGCCGCCGTCGCCGGCATGGGGGTTGATGCCGGCCACCGCGATGCGCGGCGGGTCGAAGCCGGCTGCCCGCAGATTGGCATCCGCCAGCGCCAGCGCCCGCAGGATGCGCTCCTGCGTGATGTTCTCGGCCACCGCCGAGAGCGGAATATGCGAGGTGACGCGCGCATTCCACAGCGTGTCGAGGACGTTGAACTCGCTCGCGGGCCCCTCGAAGCCGATGGCGTCGCGCACGAAGCGGATCTCGTCGTCATAGCCGGGATAGGCGAAGCGCATGGCTGCCTTGTTGAACGGCGTGAAGAACACGGCGTCGGCCTTGCCGGAGGCGGCGAAGCGTAGCGCCCGGCGGAAATTCTCGGTCGCCGCCTTGCCGCCCGCAAGCGTCGCCTTGCCGCGCTGAAGATCGGCGGGGTCGTGATTGGCGAGGTCGATGAAGACCGGCTTGTCGGCCTTCGCGGGCAGGGCGTCTTCCGAGGCGGCGATCTGCACATCGGGGTCGAGCCCGGCATCGGCGGCGCCGAGATCGAGCAGGCGCTTGTCACCGAAGATGACGTAACGGGCCGCGTCGCGCAGGTCGGGCTCGCGCAGCAGGCGCGCCAGCAATTCGGGGCTGATGCCCGAAGGATCGCCCATCGCCACCGCGATGACCGGCTTCTTGCCGTTCTCGGAGCTGTCCACCGCTGATCCTCCTGCGGGGCGCGCGTCGATTCGCAAGGGCAATTCGCCCTGATCCGGCTGCGCGTTCCCTCTTGATGTCGTTCGTTGCCGAATTCGCTAACACAGCTCGCCCGACTCCTCAAGTATGCTGTATGCAGTATAATAGCAGCACATGAGAATGAACGAAGCGGCGCCCGAACACCGGGAGCGCGCCGCCGATAGGGAGAGCGAGACGATGAATTTCCACGCCCATTACGCCGGCATCCGGCAGCCGGTCGCGACCTGCCTGGTCGGCAGCGGCGGCTTCGGGCGCAGCTATCTGGCGCAGGCGCGGCGCACGCGCCTGATCGAGGCCCGCATCGCAGTGGATATGACGGCCGAGGCGGCCGGTCGGGCCTTTGTGGCGGCAGGCTATGCCGCCTCCGAGGTCGCCCTCTGCGAAACGGCGGCCGAGGCGCGCGCGGCCTGGGAGGCTGGGCGCTGCGTCGCGGTGGGGCGGCTGGAGACGGTGATCGAACTGCCTTTCGCCTTGCTGGTGGAGGCGACAGGCTCGCCCGAGGGCGCGACGCGCCATGCACTGATGGCGATCGAAGCCCGCCGCCACGTCGCTCTCGTCTCGAAGGAGGCCGACAGCGTGGTCGGCCCCGGCCTCGCGCGGCTTGCGCAGGACAAGGGCGTGCTGGTCACGCCGGTCGATGGCGACCAGCCGAGCCTGCTGATCGCCCTCGTCACCTGGGCGGAGGTCCTCGGTCTTGAGATCGTCGCCGCCGGCAAGTCGAGCGAGTACGACTTCGTCTTCGATCCGGCGTCCGGCAACGTCACCTGCAACGGCGTGACGAAGCAGCTGCCGGAGCTTTCCACGCATTGGCTGCCGGGTTCGCGCTCGGTCTCGGCCGTTGCGGCCGAGCGTGCGCGCATCCTCGGCGGCGCCTTTCCGCTGCGCGCCGTGCCCGATCTCTGCGAGATGACGCTCGTCGCCAACGCGACCGACCTCGTGGCCGACCGCGCCGGCTTCCACGCGCCGCCGGCGCGCATTCCCGAGATCGCCGATCTGTTCACGGCACGGGCCCAAGGCGGCCTGCTCAGAGGCGCGCGCCGGATCGACGTGTTCCATCATCTGCGTCTGGCGGAGGAGGCGAGCTTCGCCGGCGGCGTCTTCGTCGTCGTGGGCTGCCAGAACGCCGAAACCTGGGAGATGCTGGCCGGCAAGGGCCATGTCCTCTCCCGCGATGGCAGGACGGCGATGCTGTACCTGCCGCGCCATCTGCTGGGCGTCGAGGTTGCGACCAGCATTCTCGATACCGCCGGGCTCGGCCGCTCGGGCTATGGCGACGACTACCGGCCCCGGCAGGACCTCGTCGCCGTCGCCGAGCGCGACCTGTCGGCCGGCACGGTCCTGGCCATGGGCGGCCATCATCACAGCATTGCCGGCGTCGGTGCGGAAATCCGTCCGGCCGCAGCGCTGGCCGAGGATCGTCCCGCCCCGTTCTATCTCGTCGCCGACCGCAGGCTGCTGCGCGATGTGAAGGCCGGCGAGGCGATCCGTCTTGGCGATGTCGAGATCGCGCCGGATTCGACCTTGCTCGCGACGCGCCGTCGCCAGGATGCGCTCTTCGCCGATGATCTGGCCGGGAGCGGTTTGACAGGGCAGGGCGCCCATGGCGTAAACGCCGATAGTTTGGAAACGATGGCGACACGATGAGCGATGCAGCGAGCGATTATCCCCGCATCACCCGCCGCACGCTGCACGACGAGGTGCTGGAGCGCCTCCGCGACATGATCATCGAGGGCCGGCTCGAGCCCGGCCAGCGCATCAATGAGGGGCAGGTCGGCGCGCAGCTCGGCGTCTCGCGCACCCCCTTGCGCGAGGCGATCAAGACGCTCGCCAGCGAGGGGCTCGTCGAGATCCTGCCGGCCAAGGGCGCCGTGGTCCGCAAATTCTCGGCGCAGGATCTCTATCAGGTGCTCGAGGTGCTGAAGGCGCTGGAGCAGCTCGGCGGCCGCATCGCCTGCGAGCAGGCCCCGGATGCGACCATCGAGGCGATCCACGCCTTGCACAGGCGCATGCTGGAGCTCTACGCGACGCGTGAACGGCTCGAATATTTCAAGCTCAACCAGGCGATCCATACGGCCATGGTTGCGGCCTCCGGCAATCAGGTGCTGGTCGAGATGCACGGCACGCTGCAGTCGCGGATCAAGCGGCTGCGCTTTATCGGCAATGAGGGGCCGGAGAAATGGGCCGGCGCCGTCGCCGAGCACGAGGAGATGATGGCGGCCCTGTTGAAGCGCGACGCGGACGCGCTCTCGGAGGCGATCGGCAAGCATATGGAATCGACGCTCAGGCGCGTCCGGGACGTGCTCTGAGATCGGCTTGAGTTCCCGCGCCCGCTGTCGAACGGCCGGCGCGGGAACGGAGCCGCTTAAGCGAGCTCAGCTCTGCACGAAGGCGAGCAGATCGGCATTCAGCACCTCGGCATGGGTGGTGAGCATGCCGTGCGGATAGCCCGGATAGACCTTGAGCGTGCCGTTTTTCAGCAGCTTGATCGATTCATGCGCCGAGGCGCCGATCGGCACGATCTGATCATCGTCGCCATGCAGCACGAGAGTCGGCACGCCGATCGCCTTCAGATCCCCGCTCTGGTCGGTCTCCGAGAAGGCCTTGATGCCGTCGTAATGGGCCTTGGCGCTGCCCATCATGCCCTGGCGCCACCAATTCCTGATCACGCCCTCGTCGACCTTCGCGCCCGGCCGGTTGTAGCCGTAGAACGGCCCGGTCGGGACATCGAGGAAGAACTGCGCGCGGTTGTCGGCGAGCGCCTTGCGGAAGCCGTCGAAGACCTCGATCGGCAGGCCGCCCGGGTTCTTCTCGGTCTTGACCATGAGAGGCGGCACGGCGCTGACCAGCACCGCCTTGGCGACCCGGCCCTGCGGCTCGCCGAACTTCGCGACATAGCGGGCGACCTGCCCGCCGCCGGTCGAGTGGCCGATATGGACGGAGTTTCTCAGGTCGAGATGCTCGACGACGGCCGAGGCGTCGGCGGCGTAATGATCCATGTCATGGCCGTCCCAGATTTGGGCCGAGCGGCCATGGCCGCGCCGGTCGCTGGCGACGACGCGATAGCCCTTCGCCAGGAAGAACAGCATCTGCGCGTCCCAGTCGTCGCTGCTCAGCGGCCAGCCATGGTGGAACATGATCGGCTGGGCGTCCTTCGGCCCCCAGTCCTTGTAGAAGATCTCGACATTGTCCCTGGTCGTTACGAATGGCATGTCGGTCGTCCTCTTTTGCCTGACAAAGTCCCTGCAGAATTGATGCCGATGTCGCGGCTCGCTGCATTTCACCCTGAGTTTGTGTCAGGTTGTCATTCGCGATGCGAAGCCGCGCGCCGCGATGGCGCTCGCCGATAAAAGCGCATGCGCCGGGTAAGGCAAGAGGCGTATTGGCCGCTGCCTTGTGCTTCGCCGGCTCCCCTTGAAGCCGCGGCGGCTCTTCGCCATATCTAGCCCAAGCGGAAGGGTTCGCCTTTCGCCCGCGGGATGCTGCCAGTGGCGGGTTCCGATGATTGATGAGGCGCCTTTCGAGGGCTTCTGTATGACGCGTACGCCTAGTCTGTCCCATCCGTTCCTGCTCGGTTTCGATGATATCGAGCGCGCGCTGGATCGCGTCGCCAAAGGCGCCAGCGAGGGATATCCGCCCTATAACATCGAGCGGTTGCCCCGGACGGAGGAGGAGCCGGATCGCCTGCGCATCACGCTGGCGGTCGCCGGCTTCGCGCGCGAGCAGCTTGAGATCACGCTGGAGGAAAACCAGCTCACGATCCGTGGCCGCCAGGGCGACGACAAGAACCGGCAGTTCCTGCACCGTGGCATCGCGGCGCGCCAGTTCCAGCGCAGCTTCCTGCTGGCTGATGGCATGCATGTGCTCGGCGCGGATTTGTCGAACGGTCTGCTCGCGATTGATCTGGCCAGACCGGAACCAGAGAGGCTCGTCAGGCGTATCGATATCGTGAGCCGCGAGTAGAGGACGAGGGTTCGTCCGATTTTGAAGGGTGCGTCAGCGGTTTACGCATCTGTTCATAATTGAAGGCGCAGTATCGAAACCGCATTCGCACTGCTCTGAAGGAGGGCGCGATGAAACAGGACAGGATTTTGATCCAGAGCAACCCGCTGACCCCCGCTGAATTCGCGGCACTCGGAACAGGTGAGGTCGCCTACGTCAAGCCGATGACTTCGGACGAGCTGATGCGGATCTTCCCGCAGGCCCCGAAGATCGAGTCCGGCCTCAAGCTCTATACGCTACTGTCGGCCGACGGGGCACCGATCCTCGTGACCGATACGCGCGAGGCCGCCACGGCCAATGCCTGGGAGCATGACCTCAAGATGGTCAGCGTCCACTGACGCCGGCTGGCTGAATTCAGGAGGCGGTCGCCACCCCGGCGACCGCTGCCTGCAACCGGGCGATGTCGGCGGGTGACGAGAGGCGGTGATCGCCGTCCTTGACCAGCGTCAGCACCACCGGGTCGCCGCTCAGATGTTCCACCAGCTTGAGCGCCTGCCGCCAGGGCACGTCCGGGTCGCGCATTCCCTGCAGGATATGGACCGGGCAACCGGCCTTGATCTCGCCGCCGAACATGAGATGCCGGCGGCCATCCTCGATCAGGGCCCGGGTGATCGGCGTCGGTTCGGGTGAATACTCGGACGGACGCAGCCAGACGCCCTCGTCGAGGATCGTCCGGCGGATCGAATCGGGCATCTGCGCCCACATCAGTTCCTCGGAGAAATCGACGGCCGGAGCGATCAGCACCAGACCTGCGGGCTGGAGCGCCGTGCCGAGCAACCGGCGGGCCGCGAGCAGCGCGATCCAGCCGCCCATCGAGGAGCCGACGAGGATCGGCCGCTGCCGACACTGGCTTTCGATCATGGCGAGGGCGTCGCCGAGCCAGTCCGACAGGGTGAAGTCGCCGAAATCGCCGTCGCTTTCGCCATGCCCGCCATAGTCGAAGCGCAGGCAGGCCCGGCCGTTTGTGCGAGCCCAGTCGGCGAGCGCCTCAGCCTTGGTCGCGCGCATGTCGGAGCGGAAGCCGCCGAGCCAGACGACCGGTGCCCCTTCGCCCTCTTGCGGGAGGAAGGCGAGGCGACGGCTTGAGCCTTTACCGACCTCGAGCCATTGCGGGGGCTGGCGCTCCAAGGCAAATCTCCTGTGACGAATCGCGGTGCCGCGGCGATTATGGGTGCGGCGACCGTCCGATAGGGGCATATTCGCCCGCACGAATGAAAGTCCAGATCAAGAGCGCATGTCCTTCAAGCCGGGTGCCCATCTTTCGCTGCCTTCG
Organism: Allobosea sp. RCC_152_1; assembly: GCF_041360765.1. Lineage (NCBI taxonomy): Bacteria > Pseudomonadati > Pseudomonadota > Alphaproteobacteria > Hyphomicrobiales > Alloboseaceae > Allobosea > Allobosea sp. RCC_152_1. The sequence continues at coordinate 28,840 of NZ_JBFUPU010000015.1, read as the reverse complement.
ACCGAGACCCATCCGCTCGCCGGGCGCACGATCCTGCAGATCATTCCGGAACTCGAAGCCGGCGGGGCCGAGCGTACCGCCGTCGACATCGCCAAGGGTCTGACCGATGTCGGTGCCCGCGCGCTGGTCGCGACCGAGGGCGGGCGCCTCGTCGCCGAGCTTCAGGCCAAGGGCGGCGTCTGGCTGCCTTTCCCGGCGGCGTCGAAGAACCCGGTCGCGATGGCGCTCAATGTGCGCAAGCTCGTCGAGCTTTGTCGTGAGGAGGAGGTCGAGCTCATCCATGCCCGCTCGCGGGCGCCGGCCTGGGTCGCGCTCGCCACCGCGAAGATCCTGAAGCTGCCCTTCGTCACCACCTATCACGGCTCCTATAACAGCCGTTCCACGGTGAAGACGCTCTACAATTCGGTGATGGCGCGCGGCGATGTCGTCATCGCGAACTCCGCCTATACGGCCGGGCTGATCCTGGACAAGCACCCGGTGGCGCGCGACAAGGTGCGGGTCGTCAATCGCGGCACGAATTTCTCGGCCTTCGCGCCCGCCGCCGTCAGCGCCGACAGGGTGCAGGCCCTGCGCAAGGCCTGGGGCGTCGAGCCGCATCAGCGCATCGTGCTGCTGCCCGGCCGCTTGACCGGCTGGAAGGGCCAGCGCGTTTTGATCGAAGCCGCCCGCATCATGCGCGACGGCGGCGATACCGATACCGCCTTCATCCTCGCCGGCGATGCCCAGGGTCGCGACAGCTACGTCAAGGAGCTCGACGGCCTGATCGCCAAGGCCGGGCTGGAAGGCCGCGTGAAACGTGTCGGCCATTGCAGCGACATGCCGGCGGCGATGCTTTCGGCCGCGGTCGTCGCGGTGCCCTCGACCGATCCGGAAGCCTTTGGCCGCGTCGCGGTCGAGGCGCAGGCGATGGGCACGCCCGTCGTCGTCTCCGATCTCGGCGCCGTGCCCGAGACGGTGCTCGCCCCGCCGCAGGTCACGCCGGCCGAGCGCACCGGCTGGCATGTCCCGCCGGGCGATGCCGCCGCTCTGGCGGCTGGCTTGCGCGAGGCGCTCGATCTGCGCCCGTCGGCGCGGGAGGCTCTGGCGCGCCGCGCCCGCGTCCATGTCGAGCGGCATTTCTCGCTGGAGGCGATGGTCGCGGAAACCCTCGACGTCTATTGCGCGTTGCTGGGGCGCTGACCGACTTCTGCGGCAGGAGATGCCTGACGCAGCTTCGTCATGCATTGACAACGCGCGTCTTTATGCAATGTGTCTGAATCAACGGCGCGAGCCGCGCCAAATACAGGAGAATACCCCATTCGTCGTCCGTACCGCGCTGCCCCGACCCCGACCAAGGAAGGTCCCCGCTCGAACCGCGACATCCGCGGAGTTCGCGAAGTCCAACTCATCGACGATACCGGCGCCAATCGCGGCGTGGTCTCGTTTTTCGATGCGCTGAAGCTCGCCGAGGATGCCGGTCTCGACCTGGTCGAGATCGCCCCGAACTCCGTTCCGCCCGTCTGCAAGATCCTCGACTACGGTCGCTTCCGCTTCCTGGAGCAGAAGAAGGCCGCGGAGGCGCGCAAGAAGCAGCGCACCATCGAGATCAAGGAGATCAAGCTCCGGCCCGGCATCGACAAGCACGATTACGACGTGAAGATGAAGGCCATGCACGGCTTCTTCGAGGAAGGCGACAAGGTGAAGGTCACCCTGCGCTTCCGCGGCCGTGAGATGGCGCATCAGGACCTCGGCGTGAAGGTGCTGGAGCGCGTCAAGGCCGATCTCGTCGAAATCGCCAAGGTCGAGAGCGACTGGCAGCTCGAAGGCCGCCAGATGGTCATGGTGCTCGCGCCGCGATAAGCGCGAGCCCAACCGGTTTCCGGAAAGAGCGCGCCTTCGGGCGCGCTTTTTCGTTCTGGGGCGCCCCCAGGGTTTTTGCGTCAGCTCACCGAGCGGATGATCTCGCGATAGGCTCCTTCCGGAAACGCCTTGAGCGTCTCGGTTCGGATATTGCCCAGCATGGCGAGCTGCAGGCAGAAGCGAGCCTGCACGGCGTCATCCGGCGCCTCGCAGACGATGACCATGTCGTATCGACCCATGGTCATGAAGAATGCCTTGAACGCGCCGCCCATCTCGGCGAGCGCCTGTTTGGCCGCATCGAGCCGGCTCGGCGACGCTGTGAGGTTGCGCGCGCCCTGGTCGGTCCAATTCGCCAGCATGATGTAGGTTGTCATCGGGCTACTCCCTGAAGCGGCCCGGCCTGTCCTTCGGAAGCATGGGCGGCGGCTCGATACCGCGGCCGTGTCGATCATGGGCTGTCGCCGGACCTCGGCCGCCATCTTACCGCATCAGCCGGGGGGAGCGGAACCGGCTTCGCCGCGCCCGGGCATTTTCGGACGAAGCGGACACCGGCCCGCGTGAAGAAAACGCGATCGAAGCAAGAGCCGGATCACCCTTCCGCGTCCGACAGGACCCGTGGAGGCGATCCGGCCGCCGCTTTCGCGCGCTCGCTGCTCAGCGGATCGGCGGGCCGTATTGCAGGCCGCCCTGCGTCCACAGCTTGTTGACGCCGCGCGGCAGCGGGTTGCTGCTCTTGGGGCCGAAATGCCGGTCGAAGCTCTCGCCGTAATTGCCGACCGCCTTGACGATGCGCACGACCCAATCATTGGTCAGGCCGAGACTTTCGCCGAACTTGCCCTCGGCGCCGAGCATGCGGCGCACTTCCGGGTTCTGCGAGGTCTTGGCCAGTTCCTCGACATTGGCCTGCGTCACGCCCAGCTCCTCGGCATTGATCGTGGCGATCACGGTCCAGCGCACGAGATCGAACCAGGCGGGGTCGTTCTTGCGCACCCAGGGACCGAGCGGCTCCTTGGAGATGACCTCCTGCAGCAGCACATGCTCGTCGGGGTCCTTCAGCCTGCCGCGCGTGCCGGCAAGCGCCGAGAGATCGGTGGTGTAGGCGTCGCAGCGGCCGGCCTCATAGGCCTGGACCGTGTCTTCCAGCGTGCCGAACGCCACGGTCTCGAACTTGATGCCGTGGGTGCGGCCGTAATCGGCGAGGTTCAGCTCCGTGGTCGTGCCCTGCGCGACGCAGACCGAGGCGCCGTTGAGATCCTTGACGGTGCTCACGCCGAGCTTCTTTCGGACGATGAAGCCCTGGCCGTCGTAATAGTTGACCGTGGTGAAGCTGACTCCCTGGCCGATGTCGCGGCCGAGCGACCAGGTCGTGGTGCGGGCAAGCACGTCGATCTCGCCGGCCTGCAGCGCGACGAGGCGGTTCTTGCTCGACAGCGAGAGATAGCTCGCCTTGTTCGGGTCGTTGAAGATCGCGGCCGCGAGCGCGCGGCAGACATCGGTGTCGAAGCCGACCCAGATTCCGTTCTTGTCCTGCAGCGAGAAGCCCGGCACGCCCTCGCTGGTGCCGCAGATGATGTTGCCGCGCGCCTTGATCTTCTCGAGCGTCGACTGGGCGAGGGAAGGGGTGGCGGCCGCGGCCGTCAGGGCCAGGCCTGCAGCCAGGCTGAGCAGGATGCGTTTCACGGTGGATCTCCGGGTTGGGCGAGGGCCGCGGGCCAATCTGCCAGTTTTGCGACGGAGGTGTGAAGCCGATTTCCGTAAGGTTCTCTGGTGAAATCGCGGCGGGCCGCTCCGGGTGTGTCACGCGCTGTTTCGGCGGGGCTTTGCCCGCGGTTTTCCCCAGAAGCCGGCTTTTCGCTTGCCAGCCGGCTTCTTTTCTGCGATACGCGCGGCCTTCGATCGCCCGGCTGATAAGGGCTGCCGTGGCGATCGTGCTTTGCTTCCTGAAAGCAAGACATTGGCAAAGCCGCCGCAAGGCGCGCTGGCCTTATGACCGATAGGAGCTGAAATGCCCAAGATGAAGACCAAATCGGCCGCCAAAAAGCGGTTCAAGATCACCGGTACCGGCAAGGTGCTCTACGCCCAGGCCGGCAAGCGTCACGGGATGATCAAGCGGACCAACAAGCAGATCCGCAATCACCGCGGCACCACCACCCTGTTCGAGGGTGATGCGGCCAACGTGAAGAAGTACTTCCTCCCCAACGGCTGACGCCACCTGATAGTCCGGAGATCATGACATGGCTCGCGTGAAACGGGGCGTAACGTCCCACGCCAAGCACAAGAAGACATTCAAGGCCGCCAAGGGCTTCTATGGCCGCCGCAAGAACACGATCCGCGCCGCCAAGGCGGCCGTCGATCGCTCGATGCAGTTCGCCTATCGCGACCGCAAGAACAAGAAGCGCTCCTTCCGCGCGCTCTGGATCCAGCGTCTCAACGCTGCGGTGCGTGAGCACGGCCTGACCTATTCGGTCTTCATCGGTGGCCTGATCAAGGCCGGCATCGAGCTCGACCGCAAGACCCTTTCCGCCATGGCGATCGACGACGCGGCCTCCTTCACCGCCGTGGTCGAGACCGTCAAGGGCGCGCTGGGCGCGCAGGCCCAGGCCGCCTGAGCGGTTCGGACCGATCTGATTTGGAGAAGGCCGGCGGAAACGCCGGCCTTTTTCTTTGGTGACGGCGATGAGGCCCGAGAATCTCCGATGGGAAGAGGCGCGGCATCGGAGCGGCCTCTCCGGCGAGAGATGTTCGGGTCAAGCCCGAGCATGACGGCTCCCGTTACGTCTGCACGCTGCCATTCCCCGGCGAGGCCCAGCCATCGCCGGCGCCGTCGACGATGCACTGATAGGCCGCTTCCGGCGTGTCGGCATAAGCGAACAGCTTCAGGTCCTCCGGGCGGATGAAGCCGGCCTGCGCCATCGTGTCGAGGTTGAGCAGCCCCTTCCAGTACGCCGAGTCGAACAGCACGATCGGCACGCGGCCCATCTTTCCCGTCTGCACCAGCGTCATGATCTCGAACAATTCGTCGAGCGTGCCGAAGCCGCCGGGAAACACCACCAGCGCGGCGGCCCGCATCGCCAGATGCATCTTGCGCATCGCGAAATAGTGGAAGCGGAAGGTCAAATCCGGCGTCGACCAGGCGTTGGGCTCCTGCTCGTGCGGCAGGGTGATGTTGAAGCCGATCGAGAGGGCGCCGGCTTCGGTCGCGCCGCGATTGGCCGCTTCCATGATGCCGGGGCCGCCGCCGGTGGCGATGACGTGGTTGCGGCCGGCATCCTTGGGCGCCAGCGCCCCGCCGCGCTCGGAGGCGATGCGGGCGAACGCGCGCGCCGCCTCGTACCAGCGATTGCCCTCCCGCACGCGTGCCGAGCCGAAGACGACGATGGTCGAGACGATGCCGCGCGCCCGCAGCAGATCTTCCGCCTTCTGGTATTCCAGCATGAAGCGGGCGCCGCGCATCGAATCGCCGAGGAGGAAATCGGGATCGAGGGCTGCGAGCCGATAGGAGGGGGATTCCTTCTGGGCGGTGCTGTCGGGCATGAAAGCGTGTCCTGCTTCGGCATGGCGTGCATCGCCCTGTGGCGATGCACCGCTTCGCTCTGGCATATGCTGGCCGTTCCCGCTAGAACGCGCCGTCCCCACGCCTTCAACACGTTGCGACCCGTTCATGACCGATATCGCCACTCTGGAACGCGACCTCCTCGGCGCGATCGATTCTGCCGCCGACGAGGCGGCCATCGAGGAACTGCGTATCGCGGCGCTCGGCAAGTCGGGCTCGATCTCGGCGCTGCTCAAGACGCTGGGCGCGATGACGCCGGAGGAGCGCAAGGAGAAGGGCCCGCTGATCAACGGCCTGCGCGATCGTGTCCAGGGCGCGATCGCGACGCGCAAGGAAGCACTCGGCGAGGCGGCGCTCGATGCGCGGCTCAGCTCAGAGCGGGTCGACGTCTCGCTGCCGGTGCAGGACGGCCCGGAGGCGCGCGGCCGCATCCACCCGATCAGCCAGGTCATCGACGAGATCACCGCGATCTTCGGCGATATGGGCTTCGCCATCGCCGAGGGGCCGGATGTCGAGACCGACGATCTCAACTTCACCAAGCTGAACTTCCCGGTCGGCCATCCCGCCCGGGAGATGCACGACACCTTCTTCTTCGCGCCGGATGCGAATGGCGAGCGCAAGCTTTTGCGCACCCACACCTCGCCGGTGCAGGTGCGCACCATGCTGGCGCAGGAGCCGCCGATCCGCGTGATCTGCCCGGGCCGCACCTATCGCAACGATTCCGACCAGACCCACACCCCGATGTTCCATCAGGTCGAGGGGCTCGTCATCGACAAGAAGGCCAATCTCGGCCACCTGAAATGGGTGCTCGAGGAGTTCTGCAAGGCGTTCTTCGAGATCGACGATGTGAAGATGCGCTTCCGCCCGTCCTTCTTCCCTTTCACCGAGCCTTCGATGGAGGTCGACATCCAGTGCTCGCGCAAGGGCGGCGAGATCCGCTTCGGCGAGGGCGACGACTGGCTGGAGATCCTCGGCTGCGGCATGGTCCATCCGAACGTGCTGAAGAATTGCGGGCTCGATCCGGACGTCTATCAGGGCTTCGCCTGGGGCATGGGCATCGACCGCATCGCCATGCTGAAATACGGCATGCCCGATCTGCGCCCCTTCTTCGAGGCGGATGTGCGCTGGCTCGCGCATTACGGCTTCCGCCCGCTCGACCTGCCGACGCTGACGGGCGGCCTCTCCTCATGACGATGCGGGCCGGGCAGGGGAGGGCGCGATGACGGCTGCGGGCTGGGCGGCTGGACTGGCCGTGCTGCTGGTCGCGGTGAACCTGGCGGGCCAGGCCATCGCGCTCTGGCGGCTGCGCCGGCCTCTGCAGCGCTCGGCCGTGCTCGCGGACCTGCCGCCGGTCACCATCGTCAGGCCGGTGCGCGGCATCGAGGCCTTCAGCCGCGAGACGGCCGTCTCCGGGCTCGAGCTCGACTACCCCAGCTACAGCACCATCTTCTGCGTCGCCGATGGCGACGACCCGATCGTTCCGCTGATCGAGGAGATGATCGCACGCTACGGCGCCGACAAGGTCAGGCTGATCGTCGGCGACGTCGTCGTCAGCGCCAATCCCAAGCTCAACAACTGCGTGCGCGGCTGGGAGGCGGCGACGACCGACTGGGTCATCCTCGCCGATTCCAACGTGCTGATGCCGAAGGACTACATCCAGCGCATGCTGGCCGCCTGGCGCCCCGAAACCGGCCTCGTCTGCTCGACGCCGGCCGGCTCGCGGCCGCAGAGCTTCGGGGCCGAGGTCGAATGCGCCTTCCTCAACGCCTTCCAGGCGCGCTGGCAATATGTCGGCGAGGCGCTGGGCCTCGGCTTCGCGCAGGGCAAGTCGATGCTCTGGAACAAGCCCTTCCTCGACGCGCGCGGCGGCATCGCCGCGCTGGGCGCCGAGATCGCGGAGGATGCCGCCGCCACCAAGCTCGTGCGCAGCGCCGGCAAGCATGTCCATCTCGTCGGCCAGCCCTTCGAGCAGCCGCTCGGCCCGCGCCGCATCGCCGATGCGGTGCAGCGCCAGTTCCGCTGGGCCCGCCTGCGACGCGTCACTTTCCTGCCCTTCTTCGCGATCGAGATCCTCTCGGCTCCGCTGCTGCCGGTCCTGCTGGCTGCCTTCGCCTGCCTCGGCTACGGTCTGCCGGTCTGGCTCGGGCCGCTCGCCGTGCTGGTACTCTGGTATCTCGGCGATATCGTTCTGTCGGCCGGTGTCGGCTGGTTCCTGAACTGGCGCTCGCCCTTCGCCATGCTGGTGCGCGACATCGCCTTTCCCGGCATCTGGGCCTATGCCTTCGTCGGCGGCGAGGTGAGCTGGCGTGGCAACGCCATGAAGATCCGCACCGACGGCACCAACGAGCTCAACGACACCGCGCCGGCGCTCTCGGCGGCGCGCGCGAAGATTTCCGACTGATCCGGCAAAGCTGATCCGATAAGACGATGAAGTTCACGATCTCCTGGCTCAAAGAGCATCTCGACACCGACGCCTCCGTTGCGGAGATCACCGATGCCCTGACCCGCATCGGCCTGGAGGTCGAGGCGATCGAGGATCGCGCCGCCGCGCTCTCGGCCTTCACCATCGCCTATGTCATCGAGGCGAAGCAGCACCCGAATGCCGACCGCTTGCGCGTCTGCATGGTCGACACCGGCACGGGCGAGCCCGTGCAGGTCGTCTGCGGCGCGCCGAACGCCCGCACCGGCATGAAGGGCGTGTTCTCGCCGCCGGGCAGCTACATTCCGGGCAAGAAGATCACGCTCGGCAAGGGCGTCATCCGCGGCGTCGAGTCGAACGGCATGCTGGTTTCGGAAGCCGAGCTGGAACTCTCCGAGGACCATGACGGCATCATCGAACTGCCGGCCGATGCGCCGGTCGGCCATCCCTATGCCGTCTACGCCGGGCTCGACGACGCCGTGATCGAGATCGCGGTGACGCCGAACCGGGCGGATGCGCTGGGTGTCGCCGGCATCGCCCGCGACCTCGCCGCTGCCGGCCTCGGCAAGCTGAAGACGCAGGCCATCCCGCCGGTGCGCGGCTCCTTCCCGTGCCCGGTCAAGGTTACGCTCGATTTCGCCGAGGAAGACAAAAAGCTCTGCCCGGTCTTCGCGCTACGCCTCGTGCGGGGGGTGAAGAACGGCCCGTCGCCGGACTGGCTGCAGGCGCGTTTGCGTGCCGTGGGCCTCAGGCCCATCAACGCGCTGGTCGACATCACCAATTTCATGACGCTCGACCGCAACCGGCCTTTGCACGTCTTCGACGCGGCCAAGGTCAGGGGCAACCTCACCGTCCGCCGCGCCAAGGCAGGCGAGACCATCCTCGCTCTCGACGGCAAGACCTATACGCTCACCGAAGAGCAGGTCGTCATCGCCGATGAGCACGGCGTCGAATCGCTCGCCGGCATCATGGGCGGCGAGGCCTCGGGCAGCAGCGAGGCGACCACCGACGTGCTGATTGAAAGCGCGCTCTGGGATCCGCTCAACATCGCCCGCTCCGGTCGCGCGCTCGGCATCAATTCGGATGCGCGCTATCGCTTCGAGCGCGGCGTCGATCCCGACTTCACCCGGCCCGGCCTCGACCTCGCGACGGCGCTGGTGATCGAGCTCTGCGGTGGCGAGGCCTCCGAGATGGAATTCGTCGGCGAACTGCCGGAAAGCCCGGCCGCGATCGACTTCCCCTGGTCGGAGGTGAAGCGCCTGACCGGGCTCGAATTGCCGCAGGTCGAGATGAAGCTGGCGCTCACCTCGCTCGGCTTCCACGTCTCGGGCGCGGGCGAGCGGGTCAAGGTCGCAGCCCCCTCCTGGCGCGCCGATGTCGGCGGCAAGGCCGATCTCGTCGAGGAGATCGTGCGCATCGCCGGGCTCGACCGCGTCATCTCGACGCCGCTGCCGCGCATCAAGGGCGAGGTCGTCAAGCCCGTCCTGACCGTGCTGCAGAAGCGCACCCGCACCGCCAAGCGCACGCTGGCCGCGCGCGGCCTCGTCGAGGCCGTGACCTGGTCCTTCATCTCGCATGATCAGGCGAAGCTCTTCGGCGGCGGCTCGCGCAAGCTAGCGCTCGCCAACCCGATCGCGGCCGATCTCTCCGACATGCGCCCCTCGCTGCTGCCGGGGCTGATCCGCGCCGCGCAGAACAATGCCGATCGCGGCTTCCCGGATGTCGCTCTGTTCGAGGTCGGCCAGATCTTCCTCAGCGACGAGCCGGAAGGCCAGCTCATCGCCGCCGCCGGCCTGCGCCGCGGCACGGCCAAGCTTGACGGTGTCGGCCGCCACTGGGACGGCGGCGCCAAGGCCGTCGACGCTTTCGACGTCAAGGCCGATGCGCTCGGCCTGCTCTCCGCTCTCGGCGTGCCGACCGGCGGCTTGCAGATCGTCGCGGGCGGTCCCGGCTGGGCCCATCCCGGCCGCTCGGCGACCCTCCAGTTCGGCCCCAAGGGCGTCATCGGCGCCTTCGGCGAGGTTCACCCCAAGATCCTCAAGGCGCTCGACGCCAAGGGACCGCTCGTCGCCTTCGAGATCCATCTCGATGCGCTGCCGCTGCCGAAATACAAGCCGACCAAGGTCAAGCCGAAGCTTGCGCTCTCGGACTTCCAGCCGGTGACACGCGATTTCGCCTTCATCGTCGACAAGGCGGTGGCGGCCGGCGACATGATGAAGACGGCGCAGGGCGCCGACCGCGCGCTGATCGCCAATGTCGGCGTCTTCGATCTCTATGAGGGGCAAGGCGTCGAGGCCGGCAAGAAGTCGGTCGCGCTGGCGGTGACGCTCCAGCCGGTCGAGAAGACCCTGACCGAGGCGGAAATCGAGGCCGTCGGCAGCAAGATCGTCGCCGAGATGGCCAAGCGCTACGGGGCGACGCTCAGGGGCTGATGCCCGCCATCCAACGCACGTCATGCTCGGGCTTGACCCGAGCATCTCGCGCAGGACGAGGCTCACCTGCTCTCTTCGGCAGGAGATTCTCGGGTCCCCGCTCCGCGGCGCCCGAGAATGACGTCAGGGCCAACAGTCTCTGACCATTGACCACGATTATGTAATAATCAGCGGCAGAAAACCCTGCGCATTCGGAGTATCGGCACCGGATTGTTGCAATTTCGCTGACTGATGACTCTGACCGAACGCCCCGTCACGGACAATCTGTTCCCCGGCTTCCGCCTGCTCGACGTCGCGACATCGGGCGCGCGCATCCGCGTGCGCACCGGCGGCGAGGGGCCGCCACTCCTGCTGCTGCATGGCTACCCGCAGACCCATGCGCTCTGGCACAAGGTCGCGGCACGGCTGAAGGACCGCTTCACGCTCGTCTGCGCCGACCTGCGTGGCTATGGCGACAGCGAGAAGCCGCCGACCGACGCCGGGCACGCGCCCTATTCCAAGCGCGCCATGGCGCAGGATATGGCCGATGTGATGACGGCGCTGGGTCATGAGCGCTTCTTCGTCGGCGCGCATGATCGCGGCGCCCGCGTCACCCATCGCCTGGCGCTCGACCATGCCGAGCGCGTCATCCGCCTCGCCACGCTCGACATCGCCCCGACGCGGGAGATGTATGCCAACACCACCGACGCTTTCGCCCGCGCCTATTGGCACTGGTTCTTCCTGATCCAGCCCGCGCCCTTCCCGGAACGGGTGATCGGCGCGGATCCGGAAGCCTATTGGCGCAAGAAATGCGGTTCCGGCTCGGCCGGGATGACGCCCTTCGCGCCGGAAGCGCTCGCCCATTACCTGCGTTGCTTCGCCGATCCCGCGACGATCCATGGCTCCTGCGAGGATTATCGCGCCGCCGCGACCATCGACATCCGCCATGACGACGAGGATGGGGACCGCAAGCTGACCCAGCCGCTGCTCGCGCTCTGGGGCGCCAACGGCATCATCGGCAAATGCTTCGACCCTCTCGCCTTGTGGCGCGAGCGTGCGCAGGATGTGCGCGGCCATGCCCTGCCGGGCGGCCACTATCTCGCGGAGGAGGTCCCCGACCTCGTCGCCGCGGAGTTCAGCGCTTTCTTCGGAGCAGCATCATGACTGGGACCAATCGCGTCTACCGTATCGCCGTCATCCCCGGCGACGGCATCGGCAAGGAGGTCATGCCCGAGGGGCTGCGCGTGCTGGAGGCGGCGTCGAAGAAGTTCGGCTTCGATCTGCGCCTCGACGAGTTCGATTTCTCCTCCTGCGACTACTACGCCAAGCACGGCAAGATGCTGCCGGACGACTGGAAGGACAGGATCGGCGGCCACGACGCGATCTATTTCGGCGCGGTCGGCATGCCCCAGCAGGTGCCGGACCACGTCTCGCTCTGGGGCTCGCTGCTGCTGTTCCGGCGCGAGTTCGACCAATACGTCAACCTGCGCCCCGTCCGCCTGATGCCGGGCGTTCCGGGCCCGCTCGTGGGCCGCAAGCCCGGCGACATCGACTTCTTCGTCGTGCGCGAGAACACCGAGGGCGAGTATTCCTCGGTCGGCGGGCGCATGTATGCCGGCACCGAGCGCGAGATCGTCATCCAGGAGACGGTGATGAGCCGTGTCGGCGTCGACCGCGTGCTGAAATACGCTTTCGAGCTTGCCCAGCGTCGCCCCCGGAAGAAGCTGACCTCGGCCACCAAGTCCAACGGCATCTCGATCACCATGCCCTACTGGGACGAGCGGGTGAAGGAGATGGCCAAGAACTATCCGGGCGTCGCCGTCGACCAGTACCATATCGACATCCTGACCGCGCATTTCGTGCTGAACCCGGACCGCTTCGACGTGGTCGTCGCCTCCAACCTCTTCGGCGACATCCTTTCCGATCTCGGCCCGGCCTGCACCGGCACCATCGGCATCGCGCCATCGGGCAACATCAACCCGACCGGCGATCACCCCTCGCTGTTCGAGCCGGTCCACGGCTCGGCGCCCGACATTGCGGGGCAAGGCATCGCCAACCCGGTCGGCATGATCTGGTCGGGTGCGATGATGCTCGATCATCTCGGCGAGCACGAGGCGGCCAAGGGTATCGAGGCGGCGATCGAGCGGGCGCTCGGCGACGCGCGGACGCGGACACGTGATCTCGGCGGCTCGCTCGGTACTGAAGCTGCCGGCAAGGCGGTCGAGCAGGCGCTCGGCTGAGCGAAGACAAGGGCGGCGCGGCCCTGGCCGCGCCGATTGGGGCAAACGAAGCCGGAATCGGCCGGGGCAGACGAGGAAAGTCGCGCGACCATGGATCTGACGTCGTTTTCGCTGGGCGATCCCCTGCTCTGGGGCAAGCTCTTCGAGATCATCCTGCTCAATGTCATCCTCTCCGGTGACAATGCCGTCGTGATCGCGCTGGCCTGCCGGGCGCTCGCGCCGGAGCAGCGCACCAAGGGCATCGCGCTCGGCGCGGCGGTGGCCGTGGTGCTGCGGATCGTCTTCACGGTGGTCATCGCGTCTCTGCTGAGCATGCCCTTCCTGCGCATCGTCGGCGCCGGTTTGCTGATCTGGATCGCGGTGAAGCTTCTCGTCGAGGATGAGGGGCAGGACGAGGATTCCATCGCCGCCAGCAGCAAGCTCTGGAAAGCCGTGCAGACGGTCGCGATCGCCGACATCGTCATGAGTCTCGACAATGTCCTCGCCATCGCCGGCGTGGCGCGCGATTCCATGCCGCTGCTGATCGTCGGCCTCGTCATCTCGATCCCGCTGATCGTGGTCGGCGCCTCGCTGATCACCAATCTCTTGACCCGTTTCCCGATCCTGGTCTGGGCCGGCGCGGGCCTGCTCGGCTGGGTGGCGGGCGAGATGCTCGACAGCGACCCCTGGCTGGTGACCCGCTTCGGCGCGGAACTGCTGCACCAGCTCGAATACCCCGTCGCCATCCTCGGCGCGCTGCTCGTGCTCGGACTTGGCTACCTCATCAAATCGCGCCGGCCGGACCCGGCCCACTAACCCTTTGTTTTGATGCAATTCCGGCCGCGGAGCCGCTGCGCGCTTCTGCTGGAACGGCTTGAAGGACTGACCGACACATGGATTTCTCATCTTCGACCTTCTGGGTGTCGCTGCTCCAGATCATCTGGATCGACCTCCTGCTCTCCGGCGACAACGCCATCGTCATTGCGATGGCGGTGCGCTCGCTGCCGGAGAAGCAGCGCAAGCTGGGCATCCTGCTCGGCGCCGGCGCCGCCGTGGGCCTGCGCATCCTCTTCGCGGTGGTGGTGTCCTATCTGCTCAACATCCCCTTCCTGAAGGTCGTCGGCGGGCTGCTGCTGTTCTGGATCGCGATCAAGCTCGCCAAGGGCGAGGAAGAGGCGCACAGCGACATCGCGGCCAGCGACAATCTCTGGAAGGCGGTGCGCACCATCGCCATCGCCGATGCGGTGATGAGCCTCGACAACGTGCTCGCCATCGCGGCGGCGGCGCGCGGCCATTTCGAGCTCTTCATCTTCGGCCTGCTGCTGACCATCCCGCTGATCATCTTCGGCGCAAACGTCCTCTCGAAGGTCCTCGAACGCTTCCCGATCCTGGTCTGGTTCGGCGCCGGCCTGCTCGGCTGGATCGCCGGCGAGATGCTGGTCAGCGACATCGCCGTGCTGCAATGGCTCCAGACCGCCATTCCGAGCTGGGTCCAGACCGTTCCGGTGTCCGACACGCATCCGGTCGGGCTGGCGACGAACAAGACGGTCTTTTACGGAGCGGCGGTCGTCGGCGCAGCCTTCGTCTGCGCTGTCGGCTACCTTCTCAAGCGCAAGCCTGCTGACCAGCCGGGCTGAGCTTCAGGCGCCATCCAGAACGATCGCCGCGGCGGCCAGGATCTCCTGGCCGCCGTTTTCGATGGTGGCGAGTGCGCCGTCCGCCGTGCCACGCAGCGGATCGTGGACACGGAAGCGTTCGGGCGAGATGAGTAAGATCGCGAAGCTTTCGGGCGGCCGGACGAATCCGGTTCCGAGCGCCTTCACATAGGCCTCCTTCGCCGCCCAGAGCCGGGCGAAGGCGAGGGCGCGCAGCGAAGGTTCGCTCTCCTCCAGCATCCGCCATTCATCGCGGTGCAGGGCTTCGCGCGGAATGACGCCGGCCGGATCGACCCGTTCCACATCAACCCCGACGGGTGCCTGCGCGAGCGCGATGGCGATGACGCCCGCCCGTGTCGCAAGCGAGATCTGCAGCTCCGTTTCCAGCGCCGTCGCCAGCAGCGGCCGGCCGGCGGAATCATGAGCGATGGCGATTTCGGCCGCAGGGCGGCCGAGCTGCCGCGCCAGGATGGCCCGTGCCGTCTCGCGCCGGAGTGTCGAGCGCTCCGTCAGGTTGCGCGGACGCTGCGGCGTCGCAACCAGCCAGACGGCCGGGTAGGTGGGCGCGGTCGCCTCGATCGAACGGAGCCAGTGCATGGGCCGGACTATGGCATGCGGCTTATCCCGTCACCACGCGCGCGGGCCGATATCCGGACCGCGTCCTGCCCCGTCGGCCTCCGCCTTGCATGGGGCACATGCGTAGGTGCAGCCGGCATGCGTTGACCCGACGGCGCCTTCGGCCTTTGGAAAGACCATGCAGTCACACGATACCGAACCGCCATTGGCGGGCAATGTTGCTCCCTTCACGGCACAGGGCATGCTGCTCGGCCTGCGCAAGGTTTCCGTGCTGCTGCCGGGCATCGTCGTCTTCGCCGTGGCCTTCGGCGCCGCCGCCTCGGCCAAGGGCATGAGCCTCGTCGAGACGCTGCTGATGAGCGCCCTGGTCTATGGCGGCGTCTCGCAGCTCGTGGCGATGGAGCTGTGGCGGCCGGAATGGAGCTGGGGCGCCATCGTCGGGCTGGCGGTGGTCACCGCCACGGTCAATGCCCGGTCGATCCTGCAGGGGGCCTCGCTGCAGCCCTGGTTCGCGCGCTATCCCAAGGGGCTGAACGCCTTCCACCTGTTCTTCTTCACCGATGCGAACTGGCTGATCGGCACGCGCTATCAGGCCGAGGGCGGGCGTGATCTCGGCGTCGTGGTCGGCGCGGGCCTCGGGCTCTGGGTCGTCTGGGTTCTCGCCACGGTTCCCGGCCACATGCTGGGCGCCCTGGTCTCCGATCCGCGCCGTTACGGCATCGACCTCGTCATGCCGATCTTCTTCGCGGCGATGATCGTGCCGCTCTGGCGCGGCCGGCGCGGGGCCGTTCCCTGGGTCGTCGCCGGTATGGTCGCCCTGCTGACGGCAAAGCTCGTCGACGGCTACGCCTTCATCATCGCCGGCTCCCTCGCTGGCGCCGTCACGGGGGCGTTCCGCGATGACGCTGTCTGATCCCGGCCCCTGGGGCGCCTTCATCGCCATCGGCGCCATGGCGGTGGCGACCTATCTCTGCCGGCTGGCAGGGGTGGTGCTGATGAGCTTCGTGCCGCTGACGCCGCATGTCCGGCGCGGCCTTGCCGCGCTGCCCGGCTCGATCGTGGTCGCGACCGTGCTGCCTTTGATCGAGCGGCTCGGCCTCGCCGCGGCCGTGGCGCTGCTCGCCGCCATCGGCGCGATGTTCGTGACCCGCAACGAACTCGTCGCGCTGCTCACCGGCATGGCGATGATCTCGGCGGCGCGGTTCTTCGGCTTCTAGAGCATTTTCGAGCGAAGTGGACACCGGTTCGCGTGAAGACAATGCGGCAAACCAAGACCTGACCCATCACCCCGCCCGATGGCTTCCATCACATCCCGTCATCGCGCCATGTCCGGCTGGCTGTTGACGGCGCGTGGCGGCGGGAGGACGGTGCGGCTTAGCAAAAACGACTGAAACGGAGCGCCGTCATGGCATGGTATTCTCAGACCTGGACCTGGTTCGACGGAGCCTGGCATGAGGGCAACCCCGGCCTCGTCGGCCCGCGCAGCCATGCGCTCTGGCAGTCCTCCTCCGTCTTCGACGGCGGCCGCTATTTCGACGGCGTCGCCCCCGACATCGACCTGCACGCCGCGCGCGTGAACCGCTCCGCCGTGGCGCTCGGCCTCGAGCCCACCGTGACCCCGGATTTCATCGTCGAGAAGATGTATGAGGGCGCGAAGAAATTCGCTCCCGGCACGGCGCTCTACGTCAAGCCGATGTACTGGGCCGAGGCCGATGGCCCCTCGACCATCATGCCCGATCCGGATTCGACCCAGTTCGCGCTCTGCCTGTTCGAGGCGGCGATGCCGCAGCCGACGAATGGCTTCTCCGTCACCAAGGGCATCTATCGCCGTCCGACCTTCGAGACTGCCCCGACCGATTCCAAGGCCGGCTGCCTGTATCCCAATAACGCCCGCATCCTGAAGGCCGCCAAGGCCGCCGGCTTCGACAACGCGCTGGTGCTCGACATGCTCGGCCATGTCGCGGAGACGGCGACCTCCAACATCTTCCTCGCCAAGGACGGCGTGGTGAAGACGCCGGTCCCGAACGGCACCTTCCTGAACGGCATTACCCGCCAGCGCGTCATCAGGCTGCTGCGCGAGAACGGCGTGCCGGTCGAGGAGTGCAGCCTGCGCTACGAGGATTTCGAGACGGCCGACGAGATCTTCATCTCCGGCAACTACTCGAAATGCATGCCGGTGATCCGCATCGACGATCGCGTGCTCCAGCCCGGCCCGCTCTTCCGCAAGGCGCGCGAGCTCTACATGGACTTCGCGCACAGCAAGGCGAAGGCCGCCTGAGGCCCATAGGAACTGGCCATGGCGCGCCTCGCCACGCGGCTGACCGAGCGGCTCGGCATCGCTCACCCGATCCTGTCGGCGCCGATGGCGCTGGCGGGTGGCGGGGCGCTCGCGGCCGCCGTGACGCGAGCGGGCGGGCTTGGCCTGATCGGCGGCGGCTACGGCGATGCTACGTGGCTCGATCAGCAATTCACGGCGGCCGGCAATACCCGGACCGGCTGCGGTTTCATCACCTGGTCAATGGCGAAGCGGCCGGAGCTGTTGACGCAGGCGCTGGCGCATGAACCCGCCGTCCTGATGCTGTCCTTCGGCGATCCGCGCCCCTTCGCCGCCGAAATCGCGGCGGCGGGCGTGCCGCTGATCTGCCAGTGCCAGTCATTGCAGCATGTCCGGCAGGGTCTGGAGGCCGGTGCCGCGATCATCGTCGCGCAAGGCGCCGAGGCCGGCGGCCATGGCGCACGCCGCGCAACCTTGCCCTTCGTGCCCGAAGCGGCCGATCTCATCGCCCGCGAGAGCCCGCAGACGCTGCTTCTCGCCGCGGGCGGCATCGCCGATGGGCGCGGGCTCGCCGCCGCGCTGATGCTGGGTGCGGACGGCGTGCTCGTCGGCACCCGCTTCTGGGCTAGTCGCGAGGCGCTGGTGCATGAGCGCCACCATGCCGCCGCCGTCGCCGCCACCGGCGATGGGACGGTGCGCTCCTCATTGCCCGACATCGCCCGCCAGCTCGACTGGCCGAAGCCCTTCGACATCCGCGTCGCGGACAATGCCTTCATCGCGCAATGGGCCGGGCGCGATCACGAGCTGAAGGCCGCGATCGCGACGGAGGCGACGGCCTATCGCGAGGCCTTCATGGCCGGAGACCCCGACAAGGCCGCCGTGATCTTCGGCGAGGCGGCGGGGCTGATCGCCGATGTGCCGTCAGCCGGCGAGATCGTCGAGCGGATGGTCGAGGAGGCCGCTGCACTGCTCGGCGGGGCAGGGCGCTTCCTCGGCTGAGAATTCAGCGCAACAACCTGAGCAGCCCCGTCATCTTCAGCCCGATGCCGGCGATGGCGACATAGAGCAGGCCCGCGGCTGTGGACAGCAGCAGCACCGCCATCAGCAGCGGCTGCGGCAGGGACGCTGTCCATGCCTGGGCCGGAGAGGCGAACCACCAGGCCAGAAGGCCGGCGGCGATGGTGGCCATGCCGACGATCGCGACAAAGCCCGGCAGGCGCCGGTCCGGCTCGGTCCAGCCGCGCCGCCGCGCCAGCACGAACAGCGTCAGCAGATTGACCCAGGCGCCGGCGGCGGTGGCGAGGGCGAGGCCCGGAGCCCCCCAGTCGCGCCACAGGAACAGCTTGAGCGTGAGATTGCAGGCGATGGCCGCGAGCGCGACCAGCATCGGCGTCCTGGTGTCGCCGCGCGCCTGGAAGGCCGAGACCTGCGTGCGGATCATCACGATCGCCGGCAGGCCGAGCGAATAGGCGAAGAGCACGGTGCCGGCCGCCCGGCTCGCTTCGGCATCGAAGGCGCCGCGCTGGAACAGCCCCGCCACGATCAGGTCCGGAATCGCGATGAAGGCGGCGACGAAAGGAGCGCTGGCGAGGAGCGAGATCGCGACGGCGCGGTTCTGCGAGCGGTTGGCGCCGGCCTCGTCCCCGCGCGCGACCTGCCGGCTCATCGCCGACAATGCGACCGTGCCGACCGCGATGGCGATCAGCCCGAGCGGGAGCTGGTAGAGCCGCTCGGCGTAGTAAAGGGCCGAATAGGCGCCGCGCGGCAGCAAGGAGGCGATGATCGTATCGGCGAAGATCGCGATCTGCACGCCGGCCGAGCCGATCACCGCCGGCCCGAAGGCCTTCAGAAAGCGCCGGACGCCGAGATCCATATGCGGCCTGACCAGCTTGCTGGAGACGCCCGCGCGCTTGGCCGCCACATAGAGCAGCACCCATTGCGCCAGCCCGGAGATCGCGACGCCCCAGGCGGCGGCATAGGCCGCGCCCGGAAACAGGAAGGGCACGGCGAGCGCCGCCATCACGCCGATATTGAGCAGGATCGGCGCGGCGGCGAAGGCCGAGAAGCGGTCGACCGCGTTCAGCGTCGCGCCGAGGAAGGTGACCATCGTCACGAAGAGCAGATAGGGGAAGGTGATCCGCGTCAGCGCGACGGCGAGCGCGAAGGTGGCCGGGTCTTCCTTGAAGCCGGGTGCCAGCAGCGTGACCAGCCAGGGCATCAATGGCAGGGCCAGCGCCAGCAGCACGACCTGAATCAGGAACAGCACGGTGAAGAGCCGGTCGGCGAAGAGATTCGCCGCCTTCTGCCCCTGCTTCTCCGCGACATGGGCATAGGCCGGCACATAGGCTTGGTTGAAGGCGCCCTCGCCGAAGATGGCGCGGAAATGATTCGGGAGGCGCAGCGCCACCGAGAAGGCGTCCATGGTGGCGCCGGCACCGAGCACGGCCGCGAGCATGATGTCGCGCGCGAAGCCAGTCAGGCGCGAGATCAGCGTATAGCCGCCGACCGACAGGATGTTCCGGAGCATGAAAATCCTAGCGGATCAGCGGCGGCAGGGCGTCGCCGCGCGGGTGGTCGACGGTGCGCGCCTCGAAACCGACGCGCTCGCCGATGAGGTAGAGCGGCCGGCGCTTCACCTCGGCGAAGATGCGGCCGACATATTCGCCGATCATGCCGAGCGAGACGAGCTGGATGCCCGAGAAGAACATGATCGAGACAATCAGCGACGGGAAGCCGGGAAGGTCCGTGCCGTAGATCAGCGTGCGCAGCATGAAATAGAGCGCCGACAGCGTCGCGATGCAGGCGATGATGGCGCCCGACCAGGTCGCGATCTTGAGCGGCACGGTCGAGAAGGAGGAGAGCCCGTCGAAGGCGAAGGAGAACAGCTTGCGATAGCGGAACTTCGACTGCCCATGCTCGCGCTCGGCGACCTGGAAAGGCACGCCGACGGAGCGGAAGCCGACCCAGGCATAGAGCCCCTTGGAGAAGCGCGCCCGTTCCGGCAGAGCTCGCAGCGCATCGACCGCCTTGCGGTCGAGCAGGCGGAAATCGCCGGCGCCTTCCGGCAGGTCGGTTTCGCCGAACTGCGAGAAGATGCGGTAGAAGGCCTTGGCGAAATTGCGCTTCAGCCGGGTCTCGCTCTCGCGGTCGACGCGCTGGCCGTAGACGTTGAGATAGCCCTCGCGCCACTTCTCCAGAAAGGCGGGAATGACCTCGGGAGGGTGCTGCAGATCGGCATCCATGATGACGACCGCATCGCCATAGGCATGGTCGAGCCCGGCGGCGATGGCGATCTCCTTGCCGAAATTGCGGCTGAAGGAGACGGCGTTGATCCGCGGATCGGTAGAGTAGAGCTCGCGGATGGTCGCCAATGTCGCGTCCTGGCTGCCATCGTCGACGAAGACGATTTCCCAGGAGGCGACCGCCTCCGTCAGCACGGCCCGCAGCCGCTCGACGAGCGGGCGCAGATTGTCGGCCTCGTTGTGGACGGGCACGACGATGGAAAGCTCCGGCCAGCGGGAGACCCGGGGCGTGCGCTGAAGCGGCGGGGACGCGATGTCCGACACGAACGACCTTTCATGACGCGTCTGTCGACGGGGTGACGCGCGACGCACAGAACCGTAAAGCTTGCCGGCCGACAAGCCCGCATCCGACGGCGCCTTGCGGCCGAAGGAGGAACACCAGCAGCGATGGCGAACGGCTTTGTTCTCTGCGCCGATGATTTCGCCATGACCGAAGGCGTCAGCCGTTCGATCCTGGAGCTCCTCGGCCGTGGCAGGCTCTCCGCCACCGGCGCGATGACCAACCGGCCACACTGGCGCAGATTGGCGCCGGAACTCGGCGCTTTTGCGGAAGCCGCCGATCTCGGCCTGCATGTCAACCTGACTTGCGCCGCCCCGCTCGGCACGATGCCGCGGCTGGCGCCGGGCGGAGAATTCCAGGCGCTGGGCGTCGTGGCGCAGGCCGCGGCGATCTCGCCGGCCGTCCGGCGCGAGATCGCGGCCGAGTTCGGGCGCCAGCTCGATGCCTTCGAGGATGCGATGGGGCGCCCGCCCGATTTCGTCGACGGGCATCAGCATGTCCATGTCCTGCCCGGTGTGCGGCGCGCGGTACTCGATGCGCTGGCGCGGCGCTATCCGGCGGGGTCTGTCTATGTGCGCGATCCGGCCGACAGGATTTCGGCGATTCGCGAGCGTGGCGTCGCGGTGGGCAAGGCGCTGGTGATCGCCGGGCTCGCGACCGGCTTCCGCGCGGCCGCGCTGCGCCGGGAGCTGCGTGTCAATCGCGGCTTCTCCGGCGTCGCGCCTTTCGATCCGGCGCGCGATTTCGCGGCCGATCTGCGCCGCTTCCTGATCGCGCCGGGGCCTGCGCATCTGGTGATGTGCCATCCCGGCTTCGTCGATGACGAGTTGGCGCGGCTCGACCCGGTCGTGGCGCCGCGGCCGGTCGAGCACGCGGCGCTCGCCGCCTTCCGGCCGCCGGAGGGCATGCCCATGCGGCGTTTCCGGGAGCTTGCCGCTTAGAGCATCGGCCCGAAAACTGGACCGCGGTTTTCGGGAAAAGCCGATGCTCTAGGGCCGGCTGCCGGCCGCCGCCGCAAGCGATTTGTTTACCGGCTTAGGTCAGTGTCCTCGCGGTGGATGGGGGCGCCGTCCGTCGATGGATCGCGCCGGGTTTTAAAGGGCAGTCGCTCGATGACGGGGTTGACGCGGGCGGCCGAGGCGGCTGAGGAAACGCAGGCGCAGGGGGGGATGAAGGGCTTCGGCTCGCTGAGCCGGCAGATCGCGCTCGCGGCCGTGGTCATCGTGGCCGTGGCGATCATCTTCGTGGTCATGGCTGTGGCGCGCTACAATGACAGCCGCACCCGCTCCGATCTTGACCAGAAGGCGACCGCGCTGACGCTGATGGTCGCCAATGCGGCGCCGTCGCTGATCCTGTCGCGCGACAACCTCACCCTGGGCTACATCCTCGAATCGCTGCGGCGCGACCCTGATTTCGATGCCGCCATCGTCGCCGACGATCTAGTCTCGCTCGCTTCCGCCGGACGGACCGAGGAGGCGCGCCTGTCCCTGACGCCGCGCTGGCTGACCAGTGCGGTCGGAGAGGAGCCCTGGCGCAAGCTTCTGTCGGTTCCTTCGGTCGAGATCGAGGACGATGTCAGCGTCACCAAGATCCAGCCCGTGCGCGTGGTCGATAGGCAGATCGGCTATGTCGCGGTGCGCTTCGACAAGACCAGGCTGGTCGCACGCGCGACCTGGGAGCAGTTCGTCATCATCGGCCTGGGGCTCGCCGTCCTGATCGTGCTCGGGCCGCTGCTCTGGTTCTCGCTGTCGCGCACGATGCGCCCGCTGCGTGGCATGACCAATGCCATCGTCAGCATCTCGGACGGCGATCTCGACACGCCGATCGACGCTCAGGATCGTGGCGACGAGATCGGCGCGATCGCGCGCGCCCTCGGCGTGCTGAAGATCAGGCTGGCTGAGCGCGCGGCGCTGGAAGAGAAGCAGACTCTCTCCGAGACCGAGCGAAGGGCTCGGCAGCAGAACGTCGACGGTGCGATCGCGATGTTCCGCAGCGAGGTCGGCCTCGCGCTCGAAGCCTTCAAGAGCAACGCCGATCGCATGCAGGAGGCCTCCGACGGGCTGGCGCGCGTCGCCGCCGAATCCTCCGAGCGTGCCGCGCGCGCTGCCGACAACGCGCATGGTGCCTCTGGAAACGTCGAGAGCGCCGCGCAGGCGGCCGAGGAAATGGGCGCCGCGATCCGCGAAGTCGAGTTCCAGGTCCGGCGCGTCCGCACCGAGATCGTCGAGGCGGCCTCGGCCTCGCGCAACACCGCCGGCTCGGTCGAGGCGCTGGACGAGACGGCGCGCGCCATCGGCGAAGTGGTCAATCTCATTCGCGACATCGCCGCCCAGACCAACCTGCTCGCGCTCAATGCAACCATCGAGGCGGCGCGGGCCGGCGAGGCCGGGCGCGGCTTCGCGGTGGTGGCCTCCGAGGTCAAGTCGCTCGCGGCCCAGACCGCCGATGCAACCGACCGCATCGTCTCCCAGGTCGCCGCGATTCAGGGAGCGACAGGGCAGGTCGTCGGCGCGATCCAGAACATCGCCGAGCGGATGAACGCCATCGAAACCTTCGCCAACTCGGTCGCGGCCTCGATCGAGCAGCAGGCGCTCGCGACCGGCGAGATCGCCAGCGGCGTCGCCATGGCGAGCTCCTCGGCCCTGTCCGTCTCGAGCGACCTGAGCGTGCTCGCCGACAGCGTCGAGGAGACCGGCCGTTCGGCCGAGCAGGTCCGCGGCGCGGCCGGCGAGGTGGCGACGCAGGCCCAGAGGCTCGATTCGACCGTGGACCAGTTCCTGCGCAACGTCGCCGCCTGAAGCGGTCGCGGAGCGGCAAACAAAAACGGGGCCGCGAGGCCCCGTTTGCTTTTCCGGTTCCTGATCGCCGGGATCAGCCCTTGGCGGCTGCGCCATGGAGCTCGGCGACGTATTCCCAGTTCACCAGGCTTTCGAGGAAGGCCTTGAGATAGTCGGGACGCCGGTTGCGGTAATCGATGTAGTAGGAGTGCTCCCACACGTCGACGCCGAGGATCGGCGTGCCGCCATGGACCAGCGGGTTCTCGCCGTTCGGGGTCTTGCTGATGGCGAGCTTGCCGCCCTTGACCTCGAGCCAGGCCCAGCCCGAGCCGAACTGGCCGATGCCGGCGGCGATGAAGTCTTCCTTGAACTTGTCGACCGAGCCGAAGGAGTCGACGATCGCCTTCTCCAGCGCGCCCGGGATCTTGCCGCCGCCATTCGGCTTCATCCACTTCCAGAAATGGAGGTGGTTGTAGTGCTGGCCGGCATTGTTGAAGACCGCGGCATTCTTGCCGTAGGAGCCCTTGACGATCTCCTCGAGCGACTTGCCCTCGAATTCCGTACCCTTGATCGCGTTGTTGCCGTTGTTGACATAGGCGAGGTGGTGCTTGTCGTGGTGATACTCCAGCGTCTCCTTCGACATGAAGGGCTGAAGTGCGTCATGAGCATAGGGGAGATCGGGAAGGGTAAAGGTCATTGGGCCTCTCCTTGGGCTGTGAAATCGCTTGAATCAGAATGGCTTGCCATTCGGAGGCGGGGCCATGACAACCCTGCCGCTCCACGCGTTAGTTAAGCCGCCGCGCGCGGCTCGACAACCGCCAAACCTGCGAAAAACCCATGTCCTCTCGACAGGCGGCCACAATGGGGCCAGATTCCTCTCCTTAAGCCAGGTCGATTGGAAACTCTCTCTTATTCAATACGTTAGATATTGGCATGTTCCCGCCCGTCCATGAGCCGGGCAGGCCCTGCGTCAAGGAAGCCGAATTGATCGCGATTTTTACTCTCCTCGGCCTCGGGCTCTTCGGCGGCGGTGCCTATGCCGTCTATGATGGCTGGCCCTATCTGGTGCTGGAGCGGGGCTTCACCCAGGTCATCATCGGCTCGATCGCCATGACGGCAGGCCTTATCCTGCTGGCGCTGGCCTGGGTCCTGAAACAGCTCAAGGCCATCAGGACGGAGCTGGCGGAAGCGGCCGAGGCCCGCGTCTCCGTTACGGCTCCTGCGGAGGCCGCTTTTCCGGCCGTCTTGCCCATGGCGCCGGCGAATGTGCCGCCCGCCTCGTCCCCGATCGTGCCCGCCGTGCTGGGTGCGGGTGCTGCGGCCGCCGCGGCCGCCGTCGTCGCGGAGACGTCGGAAGCCAGCCCATCGACCACCGGAGCGGTGGAGCGGGACCTGTTCGGCACGCTGGTCGCCGACCATCTTGCTGCCGCGCCGAAAGAGGAAGAGGGAGAGGAAGAGCAGGATGAGGTGCCGGCGCCGGAGCGCGATGATTCCGTGCCGGACATGTTCGCGAAGGTTGCGGCGGATATCGAGCCGAGCGAGGCGGAGCATCCCATCGCCGTCGAGGATGAGAGCCACGAGCCGGCCGAGATCGTTGCGGCCCATATCCAGCCGCTGAGCGAGGACGAGGCCCTGGCGCACAGCGACGAGCAGGCCGAGGCGGCGGTCGAGAAGGCGGAGATCGACGAGCTTCCGCCCGAGCATCCCGTCGCCGCCGTCACGGATCAGGCTCCCGCCGATGAGGAAGACAGCGCGCGTGACGAGTTCGCGATGCTGCGGGAAAGCCTGACCACCGAACTCGGCGACCTGCGCCGGCCGGCCGGGCGTGTCGAGCCGTCCTTCGCGCTGGACGACCCCTTCGCGGAAGCCGAAACCTGGATGAAGCCCGGCGCCAAGCGCCAGGAGCCCCGTTTCGACACGGAGCGGCCTTCGGCCGAGGTTGAAGAGACTCAAAAGCCCATGCCGGTCGCACCGGTCTGGCCGCCGCGTACCGGGCCCCATGCTTTCGGTGTGTCGCCTGCGAATGAAGCCGAGCAGCCGGCGAAGCTTTCTCCCGAGCCCGTCGGGATGGATGCGGCTCCGGAAGCGCCTGTGCCCTCCGAAGAGGTCGCGGAAGCGCCATCGAAGCCGGCCGATGAAGAGGTGCCTGCGGGCGAAAGCTCTCCCGCTGTCTCGTCCGAGCCGGCAGCGCCCGAACCTGCCGCCTCCGAAGAGGGTGTCGTCGGCGCCTATCAGGTCGGCGAAGCCCACTTCACCATCTATGCCGACGGTTCGATCCGCGCGCGCACGCCCGACGGTGAATACAGCTTCGCCTCGATGGACGAACTCAAGGTCTACCTCGCCAGCGAGAAGAGCCGGCTCGGCGTTTGAGCATCCGCGAGCGCCGCCGTCATTCTCGGGCTTGACCCGAGAATCTCATGACATGGCGGCTCCTTCGCCTCATCGAGCGCGAGATGCCCGGGTCAAGCCCGAGCATGACGCGGGAGGTTCTCGGGCCAGCCTTCGCCGACGGCCTTGATGGCGAAGGCATAGGCCAGCGCCGTTTCCTTCAGCGAATCGAAGCGCCCGGCCGCGCCGCCATGCCCCGCCTCCATATTGGTGTGGAGCAGGATCGGCCCGCCGCCGGTCATGGTCGCGCGCAGCCGCGCCACCCATTTCGCCGGCTCCCAATAGGTCACGCGCGGATCGGTGAGGCCGCCCATCGCCAGGATCGGCGGATAATCCTGCGCGCTGACATTGTCATAGGGCGAGTAGCTGCGGATCGTCTCGAAGGCTTTGACGTCCCGGATCGGATCGCCCCATTCCGGCCATTCCGGCGGCGTCAGCGGCAGGCTGTCGTCGAGGATGGTGTTGAGCACGTCGACGAAGGGCACTTCCGCGACGATGCCGGCGAAAAGCGCCGGCGCCATGTTGGCGACCGCGCCCATCAGCATGCCGCCGGCGCTGCCGCCCTCGGCGACGATGCGCCCGCGACGGGTGAAGCCGGCCTCCGCCAGCGCTTCCCCCGCGGCGATGAAGTCGGTGAACGTATTGCGCTTCTTCTCGCGCTTGCCGTCGAGATACCAGCGCCAGCCCTTGTCCGTGCCGCCGCGGATATGGGCGATGGCATAGACGAAGCCGCGATCGACCAGGCTGAGCGGCCGCGTCCGGAACGAGGCGGACATCGCCGAGCCGTAGGAGCCGTAGCCGTAGAGCAGGCAGGGCGCATTGCCGTCGAGCTTCAGATCGGCACGGTGCAGGATCGAGATCGGCACCCGCTCGCCATCCTCGGCCGTCGCGAAGATGCGCCGCACCTTGTAGTCGGCCGGGTTGTGGCCCGAGGGCACCTCCTGCCGCTTCAGCAGGGTCCGCTCGCCGGTTGCGAGATCGTAGTCATAGGTTTCGGCAGGCCGCGCCATCGAGGCATAGATGAAACGCAGCGTATTCGTGTCGAACTCGTAGCCGGCATCCATGCCGAGCCCATAGGCCTCCTCGTCGAAGGCAATGCTGCTCTCGGCACCATCTGCGAAGTCGCGGATCACGATGCGCGGCAGCCCTTCCTCGCGCTCCAGCCGGATCAGCCTGCCCTTGAGGCAGACATGGTCGAGGATGAGCCGGCCCTGCCGATGGGGAACGAGATCGCGCCACCCTGCCGGATCGGGGTTGGCGAGCGGGGCCGTCACGATCTTGAAGTCTTCCGCTCCCTCGGCATTGGTCAGGATCACGAAGTCGTCGCCATGGTGCTCGACGCTGTATTGCCGGCCGGGCAGGCGCGCGGCGACAAGGCTGAGCTTCGCTTCGGGTGAAGCGAGATCGAGCAAACGGATCTCCGAGGTTTCGTGATCGCTGATCGAGATCAGCAGGAAGCGGCCGGACTGGGTCTTGTCGATGTCGACGAACATGCCGGCATCGCTCTCGTCATGCAGCAGCTCATCCGTCTCGGCCGCCGTGCCCAGACGATGCCGCAGCACCCGCGACGGGCGGTGATCGGCATCAACGGCGACGTAGAAGAACGAACGGGAATCGCTCGCCCAGACGATGTCGCCCGTGGCGTCGTTGACCTGGTCGGCCAGATCCTCACCCGTTTCGAGATCGCGGACGCGGATCCCATGCAGTTCCGAGCCGGCCTCGTCCGCGCTCCAGGCAAGCAGCCGATGGTCGGGACTATGGACGGCGTCGCCGAGGTCGAAGAAGTCCTTGCCTTCGGCCAGGGCATCGGCGTCGAGCATGATCTGCTCGCGGCTCTTGCCTTTGTCTTTGCCCTTGTCCTTGCCGTGACCTTCCCGCGGGCGGCGGCAGATCAATGGATGCTCGGCTCCCTTGCGATAGCGTGAATAGTAGAGCCAGGCGCCGTCCCGCTGCGGAACGCTGGAATCGTCTTCCTTGATCCGGCCGCGCATTTCCTTGACGAGTTCGCGCTGCAGGTCGCGGGTCGAGGCCATCAATGCCTTGCAATAGACATTCTCTGCTTCGAGATAGTCGCGGATATCGGCGGGCAGCGCTTCGGGATTGCGCAGTACGTCCTTCCAGTTCGGGGCTCGCAGCCAGTCGTAATCATCGCGTAACAGCACGCCGTGGACGGTGCTTTCCTTCGTCCTGATCTCCGCTTTGGGCGGCGCCGGCAGGCGGCGGGATCGGCGCGATACGCCGCTCTGATCTCGAAGGCCGGGGGCAGGACGCATGAGCGGTTCTCCATGACGGGCGCCCGAGAGGTAGAGCCCCGCTGCTACGGTGACAAGACGCACTTCTTGTCGGTAGGTATACCTTTGCGTGCATTGGAAATCGCAGTCATTTGCGCTGCCGAATATTGGATCAAGATATTCCTGTTCGATTGAATTGTTCTCTTGCGTGAATAGGCAGTATCCATTACAGGCTGATCTCGATCGATCGGGTCGATGATTCTGTTTCCGGTAGTGCCCGCCACTATTGGCAAGGATGGCCACCAGGTGGGGCTTTCAAAGACGGGCGATCGCCAAAGTCCACGTTAAGAACGATAAGGAGCGACATAGCTATGGCCGATCACGAGGGAGCGGACTTCATCGAACTGACGGCAGACATCGTTTCTGCCTATGTCTCCAACAATTCAGTTCCTGCGTCCGACTTGCCGGCGCTGATCAGCGAAGTCCATTCGGCGCTCAGCCGCGTCATCGGCGGTGTGGCTCCGGTGCTTCCGGTCGAGGCGCCGAAGCCGGCGATCCCGGTCAAGAAGTCGATTACTGCCGATTTCCTAGTCTGCCTCGAGGACGGCAAGAAATTCAAGTCGCTGAAGCGCCATCTGCGCACGCAGTACAACATGTCGCCGGAGCAGTATCGCGAGAAGTGGGGCCTGCCGCCCGACTACCCGATGGTCGCTCCGAACTACGCCGAGGCTCGCTCGCAGCTCGCGAAGAAGATGGGCCTGGGCCAGCAGCGTCGCAAGCGTCGCTGAGACGCGGGACGAAGCAGAATTTCATCGACAGAAGCCGCCGGATTTCCGGCGGCTTCTCTTTTGGGGCGGTACGAGTCAAGCAAAGGCTCTCATCGCGGGCTCATCGAGCCCGACGCCGCACATGATG
>NZ_JBFUPU010000014.1:0-125061 GCF_041360765.1 Allobosea sp. RCC_152_1 | reverse complement strand
GGCTTCCATCCTTCGAAAGCCCGGCTCTCCGGTCAATTCCTCGCCGTCACGCTGTCCGCTTCAAGGGGCGCACTCCACGCCGTGGTCAATGGTATCCAGATCAGCCGAGCAGATTGCGCTGCACTGGAGGCCAAAGACACCGCGATATGGGTCGAAGGCAGTGCGCGGGGGACGTGCCTTCGATACTATGCCGCGGGTCTGAAGCGTGGTTCCGGTTCGATCCCCGTCGCCGCGATCTGGCTGAACGGGGACGTACTGGGACCAAAGGGAACCAACGCGGGCAAACGCCAAAGTGGTTTCGGTCCGACAGAAATGGTCGAGCTCGAACAGAGGCTCTCTGCCCGCTTCGGCATCCCCTCGATCTTCCTGGGGCGGCCAGGAACATATGGAAGCGCCGGCAAGCACTTCACGATGCGAGGCCGCCCCGTCGAACCGCAACTCATCTCTGCTGCGTTGGATGGTCTCAAGGCTCGGTATCAGATTCAGTCATGGTCTCTGGGTGGACATAGCGGCGGCGGCACGCTCGTCGCAGAGATGTTGGCGCGACGAGATGACCTGCGGTGTGCGGTCATATCGTCTGGCGCAGCTGCCTATCGCGCCTATCTCGAAGCACGCAGCCTTTTGAAGCCGGGGCAGAAATTGGAGCGTTTCGATCCCTCTGCCTCGCTCGACAAGGTGCGCGCCGATCCCACACGGCGAGTGTTCGTTATCGGTGACCCTCGCGAGACAAACGTGCCGTTCTCATCTCAAAAGCTCTATTTTGAGGGCCTTACGCGTTGGGGCCATGCTGCTTGGCTGATCCCGCTGGAATGCGCCACGGATGCTCGCCACCACGATCTCGTCGATTTCGGGGAGACCGCCACTGCGATGTGCGCGGCAGGCACGAGCACTGATAGGATTGTAAGCACTCTCATATCCATGCCCGAACAGGGACCTCGCCTTTCAAACTGAGGTCTTCCGGACCGTGGGCGAGTTTCAAATGGGGCGAACTTCCCCGTTGGCTGCCTTCCGGAGAGTGGACATACGGCGCTGACCGCCGCACCGCCATGGCCAAAGGTTAGCGGATTGACTCCAGCACCTGGTGCCCGCGCGCGGCAGCGGCGATGATTTTGTCGGGATCGGCGGTCCAGGCGAAGGGTTTTGACTGCTGGTTGTGGTCGACGACGAAGCGGTGGATGGCGGCCTGTAGATCGACGACGCCCTTGAAAACGCCGCGCTTGAGACGACGCCTGGTGAGGATGGCGAAGAAACCCTCGACGGCGTCGAGCCAGCTGGCGG
The DNA here is from genome assembly GCF_041360765.1 of Allobosea sp. RCC_152_1. Lineage (NCBI taxonomy): Bacteria > Pseudomonadati > Pseudomonadota > Alphaproteobacteria > Hyphomicrobiales > Alloboseaceae > Allobosea > Allobosea sp. RCC_152_1. The sequence goes on along the minus strand of NZ_JBFUPU010000014.1, from coordinate 123,783 downwards.
AGGTGGGCGTGAAGTGGAACGTCCAGCCGGGATGTCGGCCCAGCCATTCGATCACCTTGGGGTGCTTATGGGTGGCGTAATTGTCGAGGATGGCGTGCACCGTCTTGCCAGCCGGGACCTCGCGCTCGACGGCGTTGAGGAACCGGATGAACTCCCGATGCCGGTGGCGCTGCATGCAGCGGCCGATGACGTTACCCTCCAGGATGTTGAAGGCGGCGAACAAGGTGGTCGTGCCGTGGCGCTTGTAGTCGTGGGTCATGGTCCCGGCGCGCCCCTTCTTCAGGGGCAGGCCCGGCTGGGTGCGATCCAGGGCCTGGATCTGCGACGTCTCATCGACGCTGAGCACCACGGCATGGGCGGGAGGATCGACATAGAGACCGACGATGTCGCGGACCTTGGCGGCGAACTTCGGATCGTTGGAAAGCTTGAAGGCACGGATGCGGTGGGGCGCCAGGCCATGAGCCTTCCAAATGCGCTGAACCCAGGTCAAGCCAACGCCCGCCACCTTGGCCATCAGCCGCGCGGTCCAGTGCGTCGCCTCGCCGGGAGGAATCGCAGAGCGTCAGGGCCACGACCGGCTCGGCCACAGCCAGCGGCAGGCGGGGCGTACCGGGCGGGCGGGTCTTGTCGCGCAGCAAGCCCTCGACGGCTCCGTCCATGAACCGCGCCTGCCAGCGCCAGACAGCGGTCTTGCTGGCCCCCGCCGTCCGCATGATCTCCACTGTGCCCATGCCATCGGCCGTGGCCAGCACGATCCGGGCGCGCCAAACATGCTTCTGCAGGCTGTTGCGGTCGTCAACGAACGACCGCAGTCGCTTACGATCTGTTGGGCTCAGATGGACGACAACGCCAGCACGCATCCCGCAGACTCGCACGACGCCGCGCCGCGCAGAATCCCAACCCGGACTCTTTTGTCCCAATCAATCCACTAGCCGCTGATCATCGATGCGAGACACGAGGCCTAAGCCTGGGATGTAAGAAGCGCTTCTCGCGCTTACAATTGTGTTCCGCGTGAGGCGCTGAAACATAATACAAGATCGTTCGCAATCCTGCGAGCAGTGGCGAATTCCATGGCGGCTCTCCGCTATATTGCGCGTTCTTATCGAGAATAACCGTCGGTTAGAGAGCAAATGTTTTCTACGCGAGCTGCAATTCTACAACAACCGCCGCGCCAATACGTAACGAAACGATGCGATACTTGTTGGACTCTCCTGAAACAAAGCAATTTTTGTGACATGGATGCCTGAGGCCGTGCCGGGGCGAATGCGTCCTGAAGCTCGGGGATCCGTGGCGCGGCTAACGGTCTAGAGCCATGGGTTCAGCAAGCGCACGCCGGTTTTCTCAAAATCGTCCGTATTGCGCGTGACCAATGTCATGCCGAAAACCAGCGCCGTGGCGGCAATTAACCCGTCCCGGTAAGGCCTGGGATCGGGCACGTGTAGCGTGGCGCTCTTGCGAGCGACATTGGTGTCAACAGGGAGAATCCGATCGTGAAAGACGGGTAGGGCGTGCTCCTCCAGCCAGTTGCGCAGGATCGCACCTCGGGCAGGATCCTTACGCTCCAACTGAAGCGTGCCTATTTCGAGTTCCTGGACGACGATTGCCGAGAGGTACAGGCTGGCGCCGGGCACTTCACGGCCCCAGCTGCTAACCTTGGGGTCGGCTTTGCCGGCCCGGACCTTGCGCAGCTCCGAGATGACGTTCGTATCGAGAAGGAACATCAGGAGAGGTCCACCTGACCCGGCATTTCGGGCGAACGCGGAAATTCGATATCAATATCCTCGATGCCGGGTGGCAGACCGAGTTCGTCCACGACCCTTTGCTGTCGGCCAATGATGCGCTGATACTCGGAGAACGAGAGCAAAACGTGGGCTGGCTTGCCGTGATCAGTAATGATGACCGGACCGTCGTTTGCGGCGCGCTTTGCGCGCCCGAGATCCGCGTTCAGGTCACGGCTGGAGAGTGTGGTGATCGACATAGGAGCCTCCGAAACGATGCCACAGAATGTTACTACAGTTACCACAATTCAGGATTTTGGCTAGTCGAGTCAGGCGGCCTTGGCGGTCCCAGTCAATGGCGGCGGCGGGACCGGCATCCAGTGCGTGGGAGCGGTCGTGAGGACGATGGTTCGGGTCGGATATCCGACCTTCTTCTCCCAGCGCTGCTGCTCGACGCTCCATGAGAAGTCCAGCAGGCGCTCGCCGTCCCGCGAGAGGCCAATGACGGTGCCGTCGAGCGGTGCGCTTGCGATATCGCGCCATGGCGCGAGAGAGGCGGCCTGAAGGTCGTTTGCTGCCTTCAGCGCGTCACGCCAGGCGCCCATGGGCTTGCCGTGGATGTCAGTCATGGCGCCGGCGAAGCTATCGCCGAACGCCGCGTAGATGATCTGGGCCATGGCGATCGTATGGCTGGGCGGGTGCGCTGCGGTGCTTTGAGGCATGGGATGCTTGGTGTCGGATTGGCGGTCTCAGGCAGCGAGGCGAGCGAATGGCTGCGCGGCGCCGCCGGCCAAAACGATGTCGCCTTGGAGCTCGAGGAGGTCGCCGAGCAGATCCTCGGGGATGCCGTCGACAGCAGTCAGGCGCTCAGTGTCGATTGCACTGACAGCGCTGGCTAGGACAGACGTCCAGTGGCCATCGGGCTCGCCGGCGTCTTCGAGGCCGAGCAGTTCGAGGATCGGGCCCTAATGGGTCTTGGTCGGGTTGCCGACGATCACGGAGCGGAAAGCGGGGCGATCGTTGCGGTTCGTGAAGGCGCCGATTTCGAGCATGTAGCTCATGATGCTGTCCTCTCGCGTGCTGGCGAGCTTTGCTCGCATGTCGGGGTTTTGATCCCGTCGGGGTCAAAATCGGAATCGGTGGCGATGCCTGATCTCCCCTGCCCTGCGGGATCGCGTGAGAGCGGCAAAAAGAAAGCGGCCGCAGGGTGGCGGCTGCTCTCTCGGGTCTGGGGAAACTGTTCTCGATGCGGTCTCTTCAACGCTGTCGATCAAGCCCCGGATGGTACTGTAATGCCCTTGGCCCCAAGCTGAATCGATCAGATTGCTTGCCTTGGTGTCGAGTTCTGTTTGCGTCAGCGCTCGGGCGCCATCACCTTTCGGCATCAACACCTCGGCGCTTTCCTCGATCCCATTCGATAGAACCAACGTCACTCGACCCGGTCGATTTGCCGGGTAGAGTGCGTCGAGGCGAGGATCGGCCTGTAGTACCACTTTCGCCGCGATCGCCTCGATCTCGGAATGCCGTAGGCGTTCGATTGCAAAGCCGTCATGCGGCAACGATCCGAAGCGCAGCGCAAGCGCTGCCGCATGCCGGAAGCTGAAGCGTGCGGCAAGATCGCTTGTCGGATTGGGGGAATCGTACTGTAGCGCAGTCGTGTATACCTCCACACGCAGCTCAGCGACGCATGTTGCATCGAAGCCACCAAGGCGATTGCGCAGAATCTCGATGCAATCAAAGCATCGGGCCGAGATGCGCGCAGACCGGATGCCACTTCAGATACGCATCCTCGATCTCGTATCGCGACCACCGGCCATCGCTTCCTATCCCATCGGTCATCAGCGACGGATCAAAAGCTTCGCCGGCACGCGGGCCGAAGAATCGTTCGAGCGTCGCGGCCGAAGGCACAAGCCCCGCCCATGCCCCACGTGCGGCGTTGATGCCATTCTGCACGCCCAGGCCGACGAAGAGATGATGGGCGCTAGCTCCCTCCATGCAGGTATCTCGGAAAGGGAAAAGCGCGACAGCGGCAGCATTGCCGATCGCTGCCTCTATCAGCGCGGTGCGCTCAGCTGCGCTATGCTCGCAACCGAGGAGATGAGCGGCCGCCACCGCAGCGCCGATGCACCCAAATGTGTCGGTGTCGTGCAACAGGGCCTGCATGCCTCCAAGCGAGGCGCCGACCCTTGCAGCGATCTCGTATCCGGCCATTACCGCGTCCAGGAATGCGGATGACGGCGCGCCGATCTCTTCAGCGATCGCTAGAGCGGCGGCCAGGACATGGCTCATGGGACGGCCGCGCGCACGGCGATGTCCATCCTGCAATTGCAGCACCGTCATTGCCGCGCCATTGACCAGACCTGCGACTGCAGCGGGAACCCCTTCCGGGAACCCGCCCCGGATGCGCGGCCGTTGCCGCCGGTCGCTACGAAGGCATTACGAGCTGGTGCCAGACAAGGATGCGCTGCTCCGGCCGCCATAACCGCAACCGTGTCCAGCAGGAAATCGCGATAGAGCGCCCGCACCCCCCGAGGGGCCTCGGCGAAACAACTTCCTGCGGCAACGACAGCAAGAAGGCGAGCGGCGCTTTCCATGGTGTCACCCTTTCGGCGTGTTCTCGGCGGCAGCTTCTGCCTTCGTCATGCATGGGCCATGTCGAGCCGTGGTTCGACAGGGACAGATAAGGCTACGGCGTCATTGGCAATAATCGAACAATCGACAATCCGCGGGTCGATGAGCTGAGCCCGGCCTGATAAGCGTCTCCGGGCCGGAGGGGCCGTCTTGGTCCACAGGCCGCTGCGGGACGAGAAAGCAGCGAGCCAATTCGCCAGGGGATACTCGGCTTTAGCGCGCATAGACAGCCATCAGGTGATAGGCGCGCGCGGACGGGCAGAAGGCGACCTGTCGCCATCGTGCGGAAAGCCTTGTGTGGGATAGGTCTGCAACGTATCCGCCATTTCGATGAAACCGGCAGCACCGCCAAGCACTGAAATCAAGTGCCCGCAAAACGATTGCAAAAGAATTGCCGTAAAACCACGCCGGATTAACCCTGCAAAAGAAATTCTATAAGTTCAGCTGTACGAGATACGTTATATTTCCGAAGCAAACGTGTTCGATAAATGTCTACCGTGCGATGACTAATATCGAGCACTTTTGCAATTTCCTTTGCCGTCTTTCCCTCGATCAACAGCGTTGCGACATCGCGTTCGCGGGCGGTCAGCGAGGATCTCAAGGATTGCCCTGACGTGCCGTCCTTCGCCAACTCGGTGAACACCCAAAGCGTCCGCGAGTGCGGGTCCTCTGGCGTGTAAGTGAAGCCGCGCACGCGCACCCAAAAGAGATCGCCGTCGAGCCGACGCATCACGCGATCATCGCTAAAGGTGCTGTCGATGGACAGGAAGCCGCCCACGCGCTGCCCGGTCTTCTCGAAATCGGACTGCGTCGGATACAGGCGTTCGAAGGTTTGCCCCACCATGTCCTCGATCGCGCCGCGGAAAATCCGCCCGAACATATGATTGCACGCCAGAATCACACGATTCCTGCCGATCGCCTGGCCAACCGGCGAGTTCTCGAAAGCCTCCTGATAGTCGACGTCCATCGCTGCGACCTCACCGCTGCACCGGTCGACGGCAAGCCGCCGGACACTTAAGTGCTCAACACCTATAGCAGTAAGTGTTTAGGTGTCATAGCGTCATAAATCGTTAAGGCATGCATCAGCCGGATCGGCGGGATCGCATGTCAATCAGAAGAGCAGGCAGGCAAGCCGAAGCTCGCGGGGAACGACGTGTTGGACAGCCATGACAGAGCCGCTTTTAGAGATCGCTGATCTCAGGATTCACTTTGGGGGAGTCCGTGCGCTCGATGGCGCATCGTTCCAGGTCAAGCCCGGTATCACGACCGGCCTGATCGGTCCGAACGGCGCAGGAAAGACGACCCTCTTCAATTGCGTATCCGGCCTGATCGGCGGAGCCACGGGGACCGTCAGGTTTTCCGGCCAGGATATTTCACGGGCATCGCCCGAGGCCATTTCCCGCGCAGGGCTGGTCCGCTCCTTCCAGCTTGCCCGCGGCTGCGAGAACATGACGGTGTTCGAGCATCTCATGCTCTATGGGCCGCGGCAGCGCGGCGAGAGCCTGCTGCAGGCGATGTTCGGTGGCCGACACCTGCGCGACGAGGAAGAGGCGCTGCGCGATGCCGCGCTCGACATGGCCAAGCACCTCAAGCTTTCCCATGTCCTCGACAATCTCGTGACGCGCCTTTCAGGCGGCCAGAAGAAGCTCCTTGAGATCGGTCGTGTCCTCCTGGCCAAGCCCAAGATGATCCTGCTCGACGAGCCCATGGCCGGCGTCAATCCGACCCTCGTTCAGGAGATCGCCGACCATCTCGCGACCATCCAGAAGAGCGGCATCTCGATCATCCTGATCGAGCACGAAATGGAGCTCATCGAGCGCCTCTGCAGCGAGATCATCGTCATGGCCGGAGGGCGCTTTCTGACCCGGGGCACCTTCGCAGAGGTCGCGTCGAACCGGGACGTCCAGGAAAGCTATCTGGGGCTGAGGCGTCAATGACCGATCTCGCCGTCAAAACCCTCCGGGGCGGCTATCCGAACGCCGAAGAGATCGTCAAGGGCATCGACATCGAGGTCGCGGCCGGCGACCTCACCGTCATCATCGGCCCGAACGGAGCGGGAAAATCCACCTTCCTGAAGCTCGTCGCCGGGCTGTTGAAGCCGACCGACGGCGAGGTCCGTCTTCAGGGCGAGCCGCTCCCGTTGGGGAACGCACAGCTCGCCTGCGGCATGGGCATGAGCTTTGTGCCGCAGGAGCGAAACGTCTTTTCGAGTCTCACGGTGCGCGAGAACCTCGAAATGGGCGGATATCTCTTGCGCCGGGGCATGAAGGACCGGATCGACGAGCAAGTGTGGCGCTTCCCGCTGCTGAAATCCAAGCTTCGCGAAAAGGCCGGCAACCTCTCCGGCGGTCAGCGCCAGGTGCTGGCGATGGGCATCGCCCTCATGACCAATCCCAGCGTGCTGCTGCTGGATGAGCCGACCGCGGGACTGTCGCCGAACGCCGCCGACGAGATCTTCGAGCTGGTGCGCAACCTCGCAAAGAGCGGCCTGGCCGTCCTCATGGTCGAGCAGAACGCACTCCTGGCTCTCGAATACGGCACCAAGGGCCTAGCCCTCGTGGCGGGACGCAAGGTCCGCGAGGCGGCGGCGGCGGCCATGCTCGCCGATGATGAGGTGCGCCATCTGTTTCTGGGCCGACGAGACGCAAACCAAATACAAAAAGGGGAATATCATGCACAGGCTTGATCGACGTCATTTCCTGACGGGCGCAGCGGGCGGCGCGTCGCTTGCTCTCTGGCCGAAAGCGCTGCTGGCGCAGGACGGCCCGCGCATCAAGATCGGCATCATCATTCCCCTCACGGGAGCAACCAGCCAGTTCGGCGCGACGATGAGCGCCGCCGCGAAAATCGCTGTCGCCGACATCAATGCAGCCGGGGGGATCGGCGGCCGGCAAGTTGAGGTTTTGATCGAGGACGATCAGAGCAACCCGGAGGCCGCCGTTCGCGCCGCCCGCAAGCTGATCGATGTCGACAGGGTCGTTTCAATCGGAGGATCCTATGCCTCCGCCGTCACGTCGGCGATCGCGCCGCTTTGCTACGAGAGCAAAACCGTGCTGTTCACGTCGTCGGGCGCCGACAGCATCACCAAGACACCCCATAACGGCTATATCTTTCGGACATCGCCGACCGTGACGCTGCAGGGAACCCGCGTCGGCCAGTACGCTTTGGAACTGGGCGCCAAGAAGATGTTCTTCCTCGGCCCCCAGACGCCCTTCGCCCAATCCTACATCGACATCATCTCGAAGCTGTTCAAGGAGGCCGGCGGCACTGGAGAGGGCCTCATCTACGAGGACAAGCGCGCCAGCTATCGCACCGAGGTCGATCAGGCGTTGAGGACCAATCCCGACGTCATCGTGCTCGGTGGCTATGTCCCAGACACCGCCGTCGTATTGAAGGATCTCTATCGGGCCGGCTATGCCGGCAAGAAGATCGGCTTCTCCTTCGGCGTCAACCAGGTTCTGACCGATAGCGTTCCCGCCGAAGTCTCGGAAGGCACCGCCTCCCTCGTTCCATCTGCGTCCGTCGACTCGACCGCCTATAAGAGCCTGATCGACAAGATCGGGAAGGGTGCGCTCGATAGCTATTCCTGCCAGGTCTACGACCATGTCGTCCTCACAGCGCTGGCCCTCGCCCAGGCGGCAGCGTCCTCTCCAAACGGCACCGCGGTGCGAGACAACGTTCGCGCCATCTCGCAGGACGAGAAGGGCGAGAAGATCAATGACGTATCGGCGGCACTGAAGTTGATCGGCCAAAAGAAGCCGATCAACTACGACGGTCCGAGCGGCCCGCTCGCCTTCGCCGCCAATGGCGATGTCGAAGGCGTCTTCTTCCGGTACGAGCAGGCTCAGAAGGGGAAAATGGCCCTTCTGAAGGTCGCTTGACCTCAGAAGGGTGTTGATCCGTGTTCACTGAGCTCACGCAATATGTCTTGAATGGACTGGTGCTGGGGGCGCTGATTTCGCTCCCGGCACTGGGCCTGACCCTGATCTTCTCGGTCCAGGGCTTCGTCAACTTCAGTGTCGCGGCCCAGATGACGGTCGGCGCCTATGCGGCATGGTTGACGGGGTCGTATGTGGGTTGGTCGCCCGTTGCGATGCTGGCTGTCGCATTCGCGGTTCCCGGCCTGCTGGGGGTGGTCGCCGACCGCCTCGCGTTGGCGCCGATACGGCGCCAGCCCGGAGGCCACACCGCCTTGATGCTCGCCGTCGTATCCATCGCGTTGAACCTGGCGCTCGAGAACGGCCTGCGTTTCATCTTCGGGAGCAACCTCAACAGCTTCGATCTGCCGATCGAGCGAAACTTCCAAGTCTGGGGCCTTAGCGTCGGCCCGCAACAGCTGCGCAATCTGGTTACGGCTCTCGTCATCGCCATCGCGCTGGCCGCGTTCTTTTCGCTCACCCGTTGGGGCAAGGCGATGCGCGCCGTCGCCGACAACACCGAGCTCGCACGATTGAAAGGGATTGATCCCAAGCGCCTGTCGAATCTCGCGACCTTCCTCGGTATGGGGCTGGCCGGCATCGGCGGATCGCTGTTGGCGATGGACACAAGCCTCGATCCCTCGACCGGCTCGCGCCTGATCCTCGTGATCTTCGCGGCCAGCGTACTCGGCGGCTTGACCAGCCTCTACGGGGCTGTTCTCGGCGCTCTGCTGATCGGGATCATCGGCGAGGTGGCGCTGGTCGCTATGCCGCCGGTCTATCAATCGCTCACCGCGTTCATCGCGATCCTCATCATCCTGCTGGTCAAGCCTACCGGCCTCTTCGCCGGCGCTGCCGGAGTCAGAAAATGATCTCCTACCTGTTGTTCATCGCGACATTGACGGCAATCTACGCCCTTCTGTCGCTCGGCCTCGTCGTGAGCTGGGGCCAGGCGGGAATGGTCAATCTCGGTCTCGTCGGCTTTTTCGGACTTGGAGCCTATTGCTCGGCGCTGCTCACGATGGCCGGAGCTCCGATCGGCCTCGGCTGGGCAGCGGGGACCTTTCTCGCCGCGGCGATAGGGGTAGGGTTCTGCCTTCTCACCCGAACGCTGAGAGGCGACTACCTGGCGATCGTCACCTTGGGCTTCGGCGAGGGCCTGCGCCTGGTCGAGCTCAACGAGCGCTGGCTGACTGGCGGAAGCGATGGCATTTCCGGCATTCGCGCGCCACTGAAGCAGGCGCTCGGAGACATCTATCCGTGGTTCTACCTCGCTCTCGCTTGGGGCATGGTGCTACTGGCGGCTTGGGTTCTCGCCCGCCTGCTGGGCAGCCCCCTCGGCCGCGCCCTTCGCGCGATCCGCGACGACGAGAAGGTGGCTGCGGTCGCCGGCAAGAGCGTGCTGCGCCTGAAATGCCAGGCATTTGGCATCGGCGCCGGCCTGTTCGGCCTCGCGGGAGCGCTCTACGCCCATTTCACCAGCTACATCTCGCCGGACAATTTCATCGTCCAGCTGACCATCTACATCTTTCTCGCCGTGACGGCGGGCGGGTACAGCCGGCTCGTCGGCGCGATCTTCGGGTCGTTCGCGGTCATGACCATCCTGGAATCTTCGCGGTTCGCCGCCGAGCTGATCCCCGGCCTCAGCGCCGTACAGATCGCGTCGCTGCGGGAATTCGCGATCGCGGTAGCGCTCATCGTGATCATGCAGGTGCGGCCGCAGGGATTGTTCGGACTCAAGAACGAGCGTTCCGGCGCCGGTGCGCCCGGCGCGGCGATGGCGGCTCCCGCCGTGGCGGCCACCCTCAAGTGAGGACGCGACAGTGATCAACGAACAGAAGCACTGCGCCGCCGGCGACGAGTTCGCGATCATGTTCGCCGAAGCCGGTCTGCCGGCCCTTAAACCGGCAACCGAGAGACAGCGCGGCCAGGGCCCGCATCGCCACATCAAGCTCTCCAACGCGCGGATCATCGATGGAACCGGCGCCCCGCCCTGGGGGCCAGCCGATCTCCTCGTCGAGGACGGACGCATCGTCGACCTGGCGAAATCCGGCAAGGCGAGATTCCCGGCGCCCGCGCCGCAGCCGGAAGACGTTCTGGAGATCGACTGCACGGGCAAGTTTCTCACGCCGGGGCTGGTGGATTGCCATGCCCATATCGGTGCGCCCTTCCATGCCAAGAACGGCCCGCAACCCGCCGCGGATTATGTCTACAAGCTCTGGCTTGCGCACGGCGTGACGACGATTCGCGAGACGGGATGCTTCAACGGACTCTCCTGGACGCTCGAACAGAAATCGGCCGTGGAGGAGAGCCGGATCGACGCCCCGCGAATTCTAGCCTATGCGCCCTTCCCCGCGACGTCCGATTATGTCCGTAGCCTGCATACGCCGGAACAGGCCGCTGCGTGGGTCGAGAAGGTGAAGGCGGCTGGCGCGGACGGCGTGAAGTTCTTCGGCGCGCCGCCGGCCTTGATGAAAGCCGCGCTCGAAGCCTGTGCGCAGCTCGGCCTGAGAAGCTGCTGCCACCACGCGCAACTCGCAGTCGGGCGGATGAACCCGCTTCAGACGGCCCGCTGGGGCCTGACGAGCACCGAACATTCCTATGGCATTCCTGAGACCCTGCTCGAGGACCATACGCTGCAGGCCTTTCCCGTCGACTACGACTACGGAGACGAGTACCTGCGCTTCTCCGCGGCCGGGCAGACTTTCATGCAGGCAGCTCGACCCGGCTCCGCAAAATGGGACGCGGTGCTGGCCGGCTTCCTCGAAGCCCGCCACAGCTTCGTTCCGACCTTCAACGTCTATGACGCCAATCGCGACCTCATGCGGACGCGGCGGGCCGATTGGCACGAACGCTTCACCGATCCGACCCTGTGGTCCTATTTTCAGCCGCAACGCGGCGGCCACGGAGCCTATTGGTACCGCTGGTCGACAACGAACGAGATCGAGTGGCGCGAAACCTTCCGGCTCTGGATGTGCTTCGTCAACGACTACAAGAACCGTGGTGGGCGCGTCGCCGTCGGCAGCGATTCCGGCTTCATGTTCCAGACTTATGGCTTCGGTTACGTGCGCGAGCTCGAGCTGCTGCAGGAGGCAGGACTCACGCCGCTCGAGGTCCTGCGCGCCGCGACCGCCTCGGGCGCGGAACTGCTTGGCATCGCCGAGGACGTTGGGACACTGGAGATCGGCAAGCGCGCCGACATCTTGGTCCATCGCATCAATCCCCTAATGGATTTCAAGCTGCTCTACGGGACGGGCGCGATGCGCCTCAACGATGCCTCGAAATCGGTCGACTGGGACAGAAGCCTGGAAACTGTCGTCCAAGGCGATGTGATCTACGATCCAGCCGCGCTCCTTCAGGACGTGGAAGCCATGGTGTCGGCAGCGAGAGTGGCGACTTGATGGACCGCCGCCCTGCCCCGTCCGCTCTTGCGGAATTTGTACTGCTGACCGGCCCTCTGGGATCGGGCAAGACGACCCTGCTGTCCGATCACCTCGCCCTGAGCGCGACATCGGATACAGGTGTTATCATTAACGATGCAGGCGAAGTGAATGTCGACGGGGCGATCATCGGCTCCGATCACCGTGATCTCGCGCTGGCGACGCTAAGCGACGGCTGCATCTGCTGCTCGCTCGGCAATAGCCTTCAGGATGGGATCGACGCTCTCCTGCTCGCACGCGCAGACCGGCAGCTTGGACCCCTCCGCAGGATCATCCTGGAGACGAGCGGTCTCGCCGAACCGGGTCCGATCGTGCGCTCCCTCCGACAGGTCCGGCAAATGGACTTCAATCTGCGGATCATCACGACCTTCGATGCATCGCAGTCGACAGACGAGGACGATTTCCTACCTCATTACGCCGCCCAACTCGCGGCTGCCCAGATCGTCGTGCTTACGAAGCTTGACGCGGTGCCCGACAAGCGGTGGCCAGTCCGCGCCGCGGAGGTGCAACGTTTCAACCCGCTCGCCGTCCAGGTGGCCGTGTCGCGGCGTGAGGAGCGAGCCCTCGCCGCCTTTGCCGGTGCCGGCGGACACCCGCCCGTAATCTCGTCCTTCACGGCCAGCAAACCGCAGCCGTCGCGCATCACGATCGCCTTCGCGCGCTGGAGTGAGGCTGCATCCTGGGAGGCGATCGGCGAGTGGATCGAGGATGTCTCGGGATATCTCGGTTCGCGTCTGCTGAGACTGAAGGGCTTCGTGCGCCCTTATGGGTTTCTCGATCCGCTGCTGATCAACGGCATAGGCGGCGCGTTTTCGTCTCCGCGCCCGATCAGGATCGAAAGCGGCACCTCGCTCGGCCTCACGATGATCCTACGCGACGTCTCCAAGGAAGAGTTCATAAGATTTCCTAGGACGGCATCGGAACCCGAGCTGATGTTCAAATGAGCAACGTTTCCAGCTTATCCGTTTCTTCGAAGGCAATATCGGAAGCGCCCGACGCTGCGATAGCCTTACGGTACCTGAAGCGTCCTCACCATTCCACACTTGCAGCAAATGTTGCCGATCTTCAGGCCACGTTCAGTGGAATTTGCGGTTTGGTCACGCCGGTTTTGCCGCAACCGTCGTGCGGTCCGAGGCAGAATGACAGCGCCCAAAAGATGTGGCCGCACTGCAGAAAATATTCGGCCGGTCGCAAGGCTGTCAACGAACTCCATGCAGCTTGTGCGACCACTGATTACGACGGCGCTCCGTTCAACCTTCTTCGCGTTAATTCTACAGCCAACAGGACCTAGGCCAATGAAACTGACAAATTTCAAAGCCCTCACCTTCGACTGCTACGGCACGTTAATCGACTGGGAAACAGGCATGTTTGACGGCCTCAAGCCGTTGACCAGCCGGCTGCCGACGCCGCTGACACGCAACCAGGTGCTCGAGGCACATGCTCGTCATGAATCGTCCCAGCAGTTGCAGACGCCAGCCAAGAATTACCGCGATCTCTTGCCGATCGTATATAAGCGCCTGGCCGAAGAGTGGGGCCTCTCTGTTTCCTGGGACGAGTGCGTGAATTACGGAAAGTCGGTAGAAAATTGGCCGGCGTTCACCGACTCTGCAGGCGCACTCCAGTATCTGAAGCGTCACTACAAGTTGGTCATTCTTTCGAATGTCGACAACAAGAGTTTTGCTGCGAGCAACGCGAAGTTGCAGGTCGAGTTCGACGCGATTTACACAGCTGAAGACGTCGGATCCTACAAGCCGTCGGACCGCAACTTCGAGTACATGGCCGAAAAGCTCGAAACCCTCGGCATCCAGAAACACGAAATTCTGCACACGGCCGAGAGCATGTTCCATGATCATGCCCCGGCAAACCGGCACGGCCTAGCCTCCTGCTGGATCTATCGTCGCTACGACCAAGAGGGCTTTGGCGCGACCATGAACCCGGGCGACATGCCAAAGGTTGATTTCCAGTTCACCAGCATGGCGGACCTGGCAAAGGCTCACCAGGAAGCCCTCCGGGGTTAAGCGAGAACAGGGCTGCGCGAGAATGACTGGTGCACCGAAATTGGATCGTATCGATATCAACATTCTCGCGCAGCTTCAGCAGAATGGTCGGCTGACCATTGTTGACCTTGCCGACGCAGTGGGCTTGTCGCCAAGCCCCTGCCTGGCACGCCTGAGAAGACTGGAAGATGCCAAATACATCATAGGCTACAATGCCCGCGTCCAGCTATCCAAGCTTGTCGAGCATATTACGGTATTTACCGAAGTTACGTTAAGCGATCATCGGAGAGATGATTTCATCAAGTTCGAATCTGAAATCCGCAAATTTGACGCCCTTCAGGAGTGTCATTTGGTCAGCGGCGGCTATGACTATCTCCTAAAATTCGCCACCAAAACTGTTGCTAAATATCAACAGCTTATGGAGTCCATGCTCGAACGGAATATCGGTGTCGAGAAATACTTTAGCTACATTGTAATAAAGACGATAATCGATCGCGGAAGCGTCCCAGTAAAATATCTCACCGACGACAGTTGATTCGTAATCTCTACTACGAGCGGTTTTAACCGGCGCTTATGAACCACTGACATATCCAGTTGCTCGGCTCTGGGTATTGCCGCACCCAGGAATAACCAAGAATGGATTCTATCGCACAGGTGCTTGCGCGATTGTCACCAGGCATCGTCACGCGCGATCAAGACATCATCGCCACCTACACAACTGACTTCCGGAGGCAATATGCAGGGAGCACGAGGGCCGTTCTGCGGCCACGGCACGCTGCTGAGGTGCAAGACATCGTCCGGTGCTGCGCCGAGTTGGGCGTTCCCCTCGTCCCGCAAGGCGGCAATACCGGCTATTGCACAGCGGCCACCCCCAGTGATCGTGGCGACGAGCTCGTAATAAGCCTCGAAAGGATGAACAGGCTGCGCGAGTTGGACCGGGCCAATCTCTCGGTTTGCGTCGAGGCCGGCATCATTCTCAGCGAACTGCAGCAAGCGGCGTCCGAAGCCGATCTTCTGCTGCCGCTCGCGCTAGGATCCCAGCAGTCGTGCCGTATCGGGGGAAATCTTTCAACCAATGCCGGCGGAATTTCGGTGTTGCGCTATGGGATGGCCCGAGACCTCGTACTCGGCCTCGAAGTCGTCCTGCCCGATGGCAGCCTCTACAGCGAACTCAGTCCATTGCGGAAGAACAATTCCGGCTACGACGTCAAACAGCTCTTCATCGGCGCCGAGGGCACTCTCGGAATCATCACGGCGGCGTCGCTCAAGCTCGCGCGCAAGCCGAGCCGTACGGTCACCGCGTTCCTCGCCATCGATGACATCACCAGTCTCGCGGCCATCCTCGATCTCGCCCAGATTCAGACAGGCGAATTGATCAGCTCGTTCGAATACATCTCCGACACATCGTTGAACTTGCTCCTCGATGCGAGGAAGGACCTCCGCCATCCGCTGCAGGCCCGAAGCGGGCACTATATTCTGCTGGAAGCGGCAACCGCCTCGCCCGTGCTCAACCTCGAAGAGACGGTCACCGGTCTTCTTGGTGAACTCTTCGAGCGCGGGCTGGTGACCGATGGAACGATCGCCGCCAACGGGCAGCAGGTCGCGGAATTCTGGCGCCTGCGGGAATGCATCCCGGAGGCCGAGGTGCACCATGGTGGCTCCGTCAAACACGATATCGCCGTGCGCACTTCAAGACTGGCTGCTTTCGTCCAGGCAGCCTCGCAGATCGTCAGGGAGGATGCGGAAGGGGCCATACTTTCGGTCTACGGTCATGTCGGCGACGGAAACGTGCACTTCAATGTCGTCGCCCCTTCCACCGCCCAAGCCGCCCCGTTCAAACATCAGTTCGAACGAGACGTGTCTCCGAAGATCTACCGACTCGCTGCCGAGATGGGGGGGACCTTCAGCGCCGAATACGGCATCGGTCGGGTGAAGATGGATTTGCTTGAGCGCTATGGCGCGCCGGGAAAGGTCGATCTCATGCGCCGCCTCAAGGCCGCACTCGATCCGAATGGAACGATGAATCCGGGAAAAGTCGTCATTCCATGATAATAAACCGCCGGACTTTGCCGTTGATGGTACGCCACACTGCTTAGCGGGCGCAGGTTGTCGAGTGATGCGGCCCGGCTCCAGCTAAGACCGGCAGGCTGCCCCAACCAGCTTCCGCAAATCAAACCGGGCGCCCGCTCTCGGCCACCCTGTCTGTACCTGTCACTTCCCGAGCTTGGCGAGCTCGGCTTCAAGCTCGGGCATGATCGTGAAGAGATCGCCAACCAGGCCGTAATCGGCGATCTGGAAGATCGGCGCTTCCTCGTCCTTGTTGATGGCGACGATGACCTTGCTGTCCTTCATGCCGGCGAGATGCTGGATCGCGCCGGAGATTCCGACCGCGACATAAAGGTCGGGCGCCACGACCTTGCCGGTCTGGCCGACCTGCCAGTCATTGGGGGCGTAGCCGGCATCGACCGCAGCGCGCGAGGCGCCCATCGCGGCGCCGAGCTTGTCGGCGACGGGCTCGATCACCTTGGTGAAATTCTCGGCCGAAGCCAGCGCGCGCCCGCCCGAGATGATGATCTTGGCCGAAGCGAGCTCGGGACGATCGGATTTGGCGACCTCTTCGCCCTTGAACCTGGAAACGCCGGGATCGCCCACGGCCGAGACGCTCTCGACGGCAGCCGAGCCGCCTTCTCCGGCCGCCTGGAAGGAGGCGGTACGGATCGTCAGCAGCTTCTTCGCGTCGGCGGATTGCACCGTCTGGATGGCGTTGCCGGCATAGACCGGGCGCTCGAAGGTGTCGGGCGAGACGACCTTGGTGACGTCCGAGACCTGCATCACATCGAGCAGGGCGGCGACGCGCGGCAGCACGTTCTTGCCGGTGGTGGTGGAGGGGGCGACGATGGCGTCGTAGGCGCCTGCCAGCTTGACGATCAGCGCGGCCAGCGGCTCGGCCAGCGCGTGGCCGTAGGCCGCGTCGTCGGCGAGCAGCACCTTCTCGACGCCGGCGAGCTTCGCAGCCGCCTCGGCCGCGGCCTTGGCGCCCTCACCGGCGACGAGGATATGGACGGGTGCGCCGAGCTGGGCGGCGGCGCTCAGCGCCTTGGCGGTGGCGTCCTTGACGGAAACGTTGTCGTGTTCGGCGATCAGCAGCGTGGTCATCAGATCACCCCGGCGGTCTTGAGCTTGGAGACGAGTTCGGCGGCATTGGCCACCTTGATGCCGGCGGAGCGGCCGGCCGGCTCCTCCGTCTTCAGCACCTTCAGGCGCGGCGAAACATCGACGCCGAGCGTCTCGGCCGAGGTCTCGTCGAGCGGCTTCTTCTTCGCCTTCATGATGTTGGGCAGCGAGGCGTAACGCGGCTCGTTCAGGCGCAGATCCGTGGTGACGATCGCCGGCAGTTTGAGCTGGACCGTCTGCAGGCCGCCATCGACCTCGCGGGTGACGTCGACCGAGCCGTCTCCGACCACGACCTTCGAGGCGAAGGTGCCCTGCGGCCAGCCGAGCAGCGCGGCGAGCATCTGGCCGGTCTGGTTGGCGTCGTCGTCGATCGCCTGCTTGCCGAGGATGACGAGGCCGGGAGCCTCCTGCTCGACCACCTTCTTCAGGAGCTTGGCCACCGCCAGCGGCTCGACCAGCCCATCGACCTTCACGAGGATGCCGCGATCGGCGCCCATGGCCAGGCCCGTGCGGATCGTCTCGGCGGCTTGAGCCGGGCCGATCGAAACTACGATCACCTCGGTCGCCTTGCCGGCTTCCTTCAGGCGCAGCGCCTCTTCGACGGCGATCTCGTCGAACGGGTTCATCGACATCTTGACGTTCGCAAGCTCGACGCCAGACCCATCCGCCTTCACGCGGATCTTCACGTTGTAGTCAACTACCCGCTTCACGGGCACAAGGATCTCCATCAGCTCCATCCCTCGTTTTGATTGAGTAACGCAGTCGGCCTAGACCGTTCGGGCCGGTTCACAGTGCGTGGTAGGCGTTCAGCGTCCGCAGCCACAGTTCCTTATAGGCGGCGTCGGTCATGTAGGCCGCGTGAGCCGTCAGGGTCGCGTTCTCCAGCTCCCGGTATGGGCTTGCCGGCGAGAGAGGTTCCTGGGGAAAGACATCCAGCGCGGCGTGGCCTATCTGTCCCTCCGCCAGCATCCTCAACAAGGCGGGTTCATCGACCAAACCGGCGCGCGCCGTATTGACCAGGATAAATCCGCGATTGGGAAGCATCAGACGCCGGCCATCGAGAATGCCAATCGTCTCGGCGGTAAGAGACAAATGGAGCGACACGACGCTGGCCCCCTGCAATGCGTCGTCGAGTTCCGCGACATAGGCCGGGTGGTCGCGCGGCGTTCGATTCCAGGCGGCGACCTCCATGCCGATGCCGAGCGCGAGATCGGCCATGCACCCTCCGATGCCACCCAGTCCGACGACCGCGAGCTTTTCGCCCTTCAACTGAAGCCCACCTGCCGGCGTCCAGGTCCCAGCACGGATACCACGATCCATACCGGCGATGCCGCGGGCGGCCGAAAACATCAGGGCGAAGGCATGTTCTGCGACCGAGCGATCGCCATATCCTGGCGTCGTGCAGACCTTCACGCCGCGCCTGGCCGCATCGTCGAGATCGACGTAGGTTCCGGCGCCGGTTCCCATGAAGACGATCGCCTGGACGGCAGGACAGGCGTCGAGAACGGCGGGCGGAACGGCCGTATGCTCGACGAGGATGACGTCCTTCCCCCGACAAAGATCGATCAACTCTTTCTCTGTGGGACTGCCCTCGTTGATTTCGACCGTCGCGGGAACGGGTAGGCCGCCCTGCTCGATGACACGTGCGAGCTCGGGCGTGCAGTCCACGAAAATCGCGCGCATTTGTCGTCCTTGGAAAATGGTGGTCAACCACCTTGCCGTTTGGATGCGGCCGCGGAGAATGCAGTCCCGACGCAGTGGTGCCCGCGTCGGAACCGCTAGACGGCATCATGCTGCGGCGGACACCTTGTCGGCGTCGAGCGCGTCGGCGAGGATGCACATCGCCTCGTCGAGGTCTTCGTCGGAGAGGATGATCGGTGCGAGGAAGCGGACGATGTTGCGGTGAACGCCGCACTTGATCACCAGCAATCCGCGCTCGCGCGCCCGTTCCATGACCTGGTGCGCCCGGTCCGCATCGGGCTTCTTGGTGGCGGCGTCGCTGATGAACTCGATGGCGCGCATGAAGCCGACGCCTCGCACCACCCCGATATCCACGTGCTTCGCCTTCAAGGCATCCAGGGCAGTCGAGAGTTTCGTGCCGAGGGCCGCGGCACGTTCCACAAGTCCGTCCTGTTCGAACGCGTCGAGGACGGCGAGCGCAGCGGCGCAGGCGACCGCGTTGCCGCCATAGGTGCCGCCGAGCCCCCCAGGTGTCGGAGCGTCCATGATTTCCGCCTTGCCCACCAACGCAGACAGCGGGAAGCCGCCCGCCAGACTCTTGGCGACCGTCACCAGGTCGGGCTGGATACCGGAATGCTCGAAGCCGAACATCTTACCGGTGCGGCCGAAGCCCGTCTGGATCTCATCGGCGATGAGCACGATCCCATGACGCAGCGTGATATCGCGCAGGGCCCGCATGAACTCGACCGGCGCTTGCAAGAAGCCGCCGTCGCCCTGAACCGGCTCGATGATGATGGCCGCGACACGATCGGGAGCGATCTCGGTGGCGAAGACCTCTTCGAGCGCCGCGATCGCGTCATCCGAGGAAACCCCGCGATAGCTGTCGGGATAGGCGGTATGGAAGATCTCCGGCGCGAAGGGCCCAAAATTTTGCTTGTACGGCTGGGCAAACCCGGTGAGCGTCACGCCCAGCAGTGTCCGGCCATGAAACCCGCCGCGAAACGAGATGATGCCCGGCCGGTTGGTGAAGCCGCGCGCGATCTTGACCGCGTTCTCGACAGCTTCCGCACCTGTCGTAAACAGGGCGGTCTTATAGGCGGCGCCCTTTCCGACCAATTTGTTCAGCCGCTCAGCAAGCGCGATGTAGGGCTCGTAGGCCGCGACCTGGAACGCGGTATGCGTGATGCGCTTGAGCTGCTCCTGCACAGCCGCTACCACGCGCGGATGGTTATGGCCGACATTGATAACGCCGATGCCGCCAACGAAATCGAGATAGCGGCGACCATTCGTGTCCCAGATATGAGCGCCTGCGGCACGATCGATAACGATCGGATGAGCAGTCAGAACGCCCCTGGGAATGTTTCTGGTACGTGCGGCCAGAAGTTCTTCGGGCTTGCGCTGGTCGGCAGACATGATCTCTTCCCTTCTTGAAAGCTTGCTAGACGGATCGATCATTCGAACGCTTCGAGCGTCCCGACGACCGGCGCGTCCGCGGCCGGATCGACCACGCAGGCGCGGCCCGGCGAAACATTCTCGGCCGTGATGCCGAGCGCGGCGATGTCGGCTGGAATCGCAGCGCCCTGAGCGAAGCTCGCGGCCAGCCGCGCTGCCGCAGCGCCGCCCATCACGCCGTTGCCGCCCTGTCCGGCAAGCCAGATGAAACTCGGCTGTTCGGGATCGCGCCCGATGACCGGCTCGTGATCCGGCGCGAAGGTTCTCAAGCCTCCCCATTTATGGGTCACCCTCTGAACCTCCATCGTGGTGAAGCGATGGATCCTGTCGATCGCGATCGCGACCTCGAGCTCGTCGGCCTGCGCATCACAGGGATCGGACGGCGCCATGTCGACCGGCGACACCATGATCCGACCCGCCTCGGGCTTGAAGTAGAAGGTTTCGGCGACATCAAAGGTCATCGGCCAGCTATGGATGGCGCTGCCAACCGGCGGATCGAAGACGACCGCAGTCCTGCGGAACGGGACGACGTTGCGGTAGGGAAGACCCGCGAGCGCCGCGATCTCCTGTACCCAGCCGCCTGCAGCGTTGACGACAATCGGTGCCTGGAACACGCCGCGCGGCGTCGTGGCCGTCCATGTCTCGCCCGAATGCGTTAGTGCTTCGACCTTTGCGTCGGTAACGAGCCGCCCGCCGCGCGCCCGCAACGCCTTGAGATAACCTGCGAGAAGCGCGTCGGTATCGATGTCCTTGCAGTCCTGCTCGTACATCGCAGAGGCGAACTCGCTCGCCCGGAGCACGGGACAGAACCGTAGTGCCTCGTCGGCCGTGGTCAGTTCGACCGACGCGCCCCTGCGCACCAGTTCCTCCGCCTGTTCGGTCAGTTGCGCCTGCTCCTCGCTCTTAGCCAGGAATAAGGCGCCACGGGAGGTGACGAGCGGAACATCGGTGAAGCGCTCGGGCGGAGTTTCGAGGAACGCTCGCGACGCCGTGACGAGCCGGCTCCACAGAGCGGGACCGTAGTTTTCAGACATGACGGCGGCGGAGCGGCCGGTCGAGTGGTAGCCGGCGGACGACTCCATTTCGAGTACGACGACCTTGCCGCCGAGGCTAAGCTCGTATGCGACCGAGGCACCGGCGATTCCCGCGCCGATTACGATGAAGTCTGCGGTTTCCATCTTTCAGGTCCCTTAGTGTCGAAGCGAGCGCGGGACGCGCCCTGCGATTGAGTTCTCAGAAGACCTGCTCGCCGAGCCCGACCTCGTGCGTCGGCGTCAGCACCTTGACCTCGCCGGCGGCGTTTCGTGCCCCGAGGATAAGAATTTCAGACTGGAAGCCGGCGATGTTGCGCGGCGGCATGTTGACGACGCAGGATACCAGCCGCCCCACGAGATCTTCCGCGCTATAGCTTGTTATCTGCGCACTGGACCATTTCCGCCCAAGCTCACCGAAGTCGACTTCGACTTTGTAGGCGGGAGTGCGGGCACGTTCGAAGGCTTGAACAGCAACGACGCGACCAATCCGGATATCAATTCTTTCAAAATCGTCGTAGACGATCTGTACCTTTTCCATAACGAACCTCGCTTTAGACGTCCGTTATTGTGCGCCATTTGCGCAGCGGAAGTGAATGAATCGATAACATGCTTTCGGTCGTTGTTGTCGACCTTGAAGGGGTTTTCAGCAGATTTTGCCGCTTCGGATGGCCGATGATCTCGCCAGCATTGGAGAAGATCATGACCCTCGCGCATCAGTTGAAAGATCCGTCGCTTTTGGCCGAACTTTGCTACATCGATGGTGATTGGGTCGGCGCTAAAAATTCCACGAATTTTCCAGTAGAAAATCCAGCCACGGGCGACGTGATCGGGCATGTTCCCGAATGTGGCGCCAGCGAGACGGACGATGCCATCGCCGCGGCGGAGCGCGCGTTCCAAGGCTGGCGCAAGAAGACAGCCGGTGAGCGCGGCGCCCTTCTCGAGCGCTGGTTCGATCTCATGATCGAGAACAGCGAGGATCTCGCCCGGATCATGACGCTGGAGCAGGGTAAACCCCTCGCTGAGGCCCGTGGGGAAATCGCCTACGGGGCCTCGTTCGTGAAATGGTTCGCGGAGGAGGCCCGCCGGATCTATGGCGAGACGATCCCGGCCGCATCCACCGATGGACGGATCATCGTCCAGAAGCATCCGATCGGCGTCGTGGCCGCCATTACGCCTTGGAATTTCCCGAATGCGATGATCACGCGCAAGGCCGCGCCTGCTCTGGCCGCGGGCTGTACCATCGTGATCAAGCCCGCCGAAGCCACACCCTTCTCCGCCCTGGCGCTAGGTGTCCTGGCGGAACGGGCCGGTATTCCCAAGGGCGTGATCAACATCCTGACCGGCAGGCCCGCGGATATCGGCGGTGCAATGACGCGCAGCCCGATCGTTCGCAAGCTGACCTTCACCGGATCGACCCGCGTCGGCAAGATCCTGATGGAGCAATGCGCGGCGACCGTGAAGCGCGTCGGCCTCGAACTGGGCGGCAATGCTCCCTTCCTGATCTTTGACGATGCCGACCTCGACGCGGCGGTTTCCGGTGTCATGGCGAGCAAGTTCCGCAATGGCGGCCAAACCTGCGTGTGCGCCAACCGCATCCTCGTTCAGGACGGCGTCTACGACGCCTTCTCCGAAAGGCTCGCCGCGGCTGCATCCAGACTGGTGGTTGGTGATGGCCTGACTGAGGGAACAACCATCGGCCCGATGATCAATCGTGCGGGAATCGACAAGATTCAGCAGCATGTCGACGACGCGACGGCGCTCGGCGCCACGGTCGTCCTTGGTGGCAAGCTCCGCTCCGGCCTGTTCTACGAGCCGACCGTGCTCAAGGGAGCTACGGTCGAAATGAAGATCGCCCGGGAAGAGACCTTTGGTCCCGTCGCCCCCCTCTTCCGCTTCTCGAGCGAGGCCGAAGCGATCACCATGTCGAACGACACGCCGTTTGGATTGGCGTCGTATCTCTACACTCAGGATATTTCACGCGCGTTCCGAGTCGCCGAGGCGCTCGAGTTCGGCATGGTCGGAATCAACGCGGGCTCTGTCTCCACGACGACCGCCCCCTTCGGCGGCATCAAGGAATCCGGATTGGGACGCGAGGGGTCACACCACGGAATAGAGGAATTCCTCGAAATGAAGACGCTGCATCTGGGCGGTATCTGAACGGTGGTACGAAAATGGAGCAGAGAGTTCTTCCACCAGAAATTGATAATGCGCCCAATCTGTCTCCCAGATCACGATCTATCACGTTGCTCGTCTTTCTCGCCCTGACTGTGGTCATTATAGCGGCTGTAGCCTTGTCAGGAGCATTATCGTTCGCCTGGAGATGAACTCGATGCTGAAGTTAATCAAAGATTCAGTTCACGCTCAAGATGACAATGTTGACAGCTTTGACCTGGCAATTATTAAAGAATTGTCCAACAATGCCCGCAGCATGAATACAGAAATCTCCGAACGAATTTGCTTATCACCTTCAGCAACATTGCGAAGGCATAGGAAATTGGAGGAGTCGAATGTTATAGAAGGCTACCACGCGAAGATAAATTACTCCCTTCTCGGTTATCACGATGTCATTATGTTGGAAGTAAAAACTTCCATCCTTGCGCCACAGGTCGCTTTTGAAGTAAGACGCATCGCGGAAACGTATGGAAAAATTACCAATTTCTACAGGTGCGTAGATGAGCCGGGATTTGTAGTATTTCTCGCCGTCGCATCAGCCTCCGATACCGCAGTACAATTACATCAACATCTTCCAAATCTTCAATTTGTTAACGGGTTGAAGCTCAGATTGATTTCTCCGATTAACAGCAACGATCCGTGTTGGGAAAGCCAGAGGGAGTCCGAGACCTAAGGGCCGACGCATAAGGAATGACTGACGTTACGCCGCAGTGGTTCAGGCTTCAGGCTGCCGCGCGCGAAGACGGCACTCGCGTCCACGGGGATCCTTCAGCTCGCGGACGAAGGTGTCGAGCAGCCTGCGGTTGAGCTTACAGAGGCCCAGGCCGCGCACGGATCCCAGCCTCGATTTTTGGCAGCGAGGCCGGCCAGGGTTGGGCAGTGAGCACTCAACTAGCTAAGTCTGCTGGCTTGAGTTTCGTCGGTTGGGCCCTTCACCTCATCTCAGCAAAGACATTCAGCCTTGCGCCGCCGCCATGACCGGACGCTGGGACACCACCGTGAAACAGACTTTACTAGTCGGCTCGGTACTCGTCTGTCCTCAGGAGATCGCGTGTCGCCCCCTGCCTACCTTACGCTCGAGGAAGTCGTAGTCCGCTACCGTGGCCCGCTCAGCGAAGGGACACTGCGGAACTCGAGAGCGATGCGCATCGGTCCGTCTTCATCAAGATTGGCAAGGCGATCCTTTATCCCGTCAGCAAGCTCGATCGTTGGGACAAGTCCAATTTGGTGATTTGCAGACCCTCACGGTCGTTGCCGGATTAAAGCCCTTCACCACGATGATGCGGGTCACCATGCCTGGCTGACGCACTCGCCGAGCCGGCGCTCCATAGACGACGAGGTGGTTGGCGCCAACGTCTATGCGAGCTTTAACGCCAGCGACCTGTGGGGCTCGCCGCGTCTGGCTCGATGCCTGGCTGACTGCATCTCCTGCGGCTTGCACAAGATCGAGCGCCTGGATCCCTCAAGATAAGAATGGCACGCTCCTTCCGCTGGCGCGATGCACAGCAACATCACGAGATCAGAATGAACAGGGTGCCGAGCACGAAAGTCGGAATGGACAAGGCGAGGCTTGTCGCGGTGTCCCGTGCCCGATCAACGCGCCCCCGGTTGTGTGCCGTGGCGAGGACTCGGAGCGGAATTCCCACGGGCGGGACAGGGCTGTGGCCGTGCGATCTTGTGAGCTCAGTTCATTGGTCGCAATCCCGTTGCCGACGCAGTGGTCGGCCGCTCAGTCCCGCAGCTTTGCAGTCTCGTTAGCGATGATGTGATCTGCAAGATGGATAGCTTGCCCCGCACCTTGAGCGAGGCGCCGCATGATCCCGCTCAGTCTCTCGAACGTCTCTCGGTCGAGAGAGGCGAATAACGCATCGTTGACCGGGCGTTGCAGAGAAGCCAGCCTCTCGAGCTTTTCGAAGCCAATGCTCGTGACGGACAGATTGACCCGGCGCCGATCGCTGGGATGCGGGCGCTTTTCGACAAGGCCAATCTTCACGAGCTTGCTCACCTCGATAGTAACGAAGGCGCCGCTGAGATGGAGACGCTCAGCCACTTGCGCCACGCCGAGCTCGCTATCTGGCGTTCCGCGGCCGACAGCAATCAGGATCAGATATTGTGGCGGCGTTAGCCCGATAGAGCCGGCGAAGCGCGCGCGCGCCTCCTCAAGTCCGCTGCCGAAGGCAAAGAAATCATAGAGCAGGTCGCGAAAACGCAGGTCGCTCCCCTCATCCAGCAGGTCAGGCTTCGACACAGTCAGGCGCCGTTCTTCGATCGGCATCGCTTATTCGTCTCCTAAAGGTTGACTTGGCAAGATAGCTTTGTTATAAAGCTATCCATAAAAGCTAATATAGCACGCCACCGCCGGAGGGGAAGATGGACGGCAGGGCCTTCAGACAATCCCTTGGTGAATTCGCCACGGGCGTGGCCGTGATAACCGCGCAGGGCAGTGGCGAAGAGCTCATCGGCATGACCATGAGTTCGTTCAACTCCGTTTCGGTCGATCCGCCCCTCGTCCTGTTCAGCATCGATAGGCGGGCGAACAGCTTGCCGGCCATGCTCGAAGCCAGGGGCTTCGCGGTCAATGTGCTGGCGCGGGAGCAGGAGCACATTTCCAACCGTTTCGCCCGAGCACTCAGCGACAAATGGGCTGAGGTCAAGCGGACCGTCGGCCATGCACAGGCGCCGCTGATCACCGGTGCGCTCGCCCATTTCGAATGCGAGCCCTACGCCAATTACGACGGCGGCGACCACATCATCTTCGTCGTGCGGGTGCTGCGCCATGCAGTGCGTCCCGGCGGTCCGGCGCCCTTGATCTTCTTCCGTGGTCGCTACCGCGACCTCGTCGACGAGACGCAGCGCGAACCGTCTTGGCCGCTGCCCATCCACTACTAACCATCAATGGAAAGGAGAAGCCCATGACCAGATCGGGACAGGAACATCTTGCCAGCCTACGCGACGGCCGCTCGATCTATATCGACGGCAAGCGCCTCGAGGACGTAACCAGCGACCGCGCCTTTCGCAATGTGGCGCAGTCGGTCGCAGGCCTGTTCGATTTCGCCGGCGACCCGTCGCGGCGCGAGTTGATGACCTTCGAGACCGAGGCCGGCAATCGAGCCAACCGCATCTGGCAGTTGCCGACCTCCTATGACGACCTGGTCGAGCGGCGCCGGGCGCTTGAGGCCTGGACGGCGATCCATGGCGGCTTCCTGGGCCGCGCACCGGATCACGTCGCCTCCTGCATCTCCGGCATGCGCATGGGGCTTCCGGTGTTTGAGGGTTACGACCCTGCCCGCGCCGCGGCACTCGAAGCGTATTACCGCTACGCTCGCGACAACGACCTCTACCTGACCTACGTCATCATCAATCCGCAGGCCGATCGCTCCAAGAACGCGGCCGAGCAGGCCGATCCCTTCCTGACCGCTGGTGTGGTCGACCGTGATGCCGAGGGCATCACCATCCGCGGCGCCAAGATGCTGGCGACCGGTGGCGTGGTCGCCAACGAGGTCTTCGTAACCACGATCCAGCCGATGCAGCCCGGCGAGGAACGCTACGCCGTTTCCTTCGCAATCCCGATGAACGCCAAGGGCCTGAAGATGCTCTCGCGCAAATCGTACGAAGCGCAGGCGGGCGCGATCTTTGATAACCCGTTGGCGAGCCGCTACGACGAGAACGATGCCGTCTTGTTCTTCGACGACGTCAAGGTCCCGTGGGACAGGGTCTTCATCGATGGCAGCGTCGAGATGTGCCAGAAGCAGTTCCACGCGACGCCGGCGCATGTCTACCAGAACTACCAGGCGATGATCCGTCTGAAGGTGAAGCTGCAGTTCCTGATGGGCATCGCCCTTCGCATCACCCAAACCAACGGCATCACCCAATTCCCGCAGGTGCGCGAAATCCTCGGCCAGCTCGCCGCGGAGGCCGCGATGGTCGACGCCTTCGTCAATGCGATGGAGGCCAAGGGCACGCAGGACGGCGAATACTACGTACCCGACCGGCACATGCTCTATTCGGCGCAGGTGCTGACCCAGCAGATATATCCGAAGATCCTGAACTCGCTGCGCGAGCTCGCCGGCGGAGGCATGATCATGCTGCCCTCATCGGTCGCGGACTTCGCCAATCCCGAGATCGCGTCGATGATCGAGAAGACACAGCAGTCGCCTGCTGCCAACTCGCATGACCGAGTGAAGTTCTACAAGCTCGCCTGGGACGCCGTTGGCTCCGAGTTCGGCTCGCGCCATCACCAATACGAGATGTTCTATGCCGGGGCGACCTTCGTGACGAAGGGCCACTCCTTCCGCACCTATGACTGGGGCGGCGCGAACGGCCTCGTCCAGTCCATGCTCGATTCCTACGACCTCGACAGCAAAGCGGCCGCCTGAGCCGGCAAAGGACCCGTCATGCCCGTCAACAAGAGTCACGACGAATTCTACACCCTCGACATGTCGAAAGGCTGGGAAGTGCCGGCCGGTTATCCCACCGGCATTCAGCAGAAGATCCTGTCGGGCGCCCTCGACGAGGACGGCCGGCGCGGTACGCGCACGCGCCTGCTGCGTTTCCAGCCCGGTGTCTACACCACCGCGCCGTTCTCCCATGAGTATTGGGAGGAGGTCTATCTGATGGAGGGGGACCTCACCGTCGGCAACGACGCGAACGGCGAAGGCGGCGAGGCCTTCCCGCCGCACACGTATGCGGTCCGCCCGCCGCATGCCCCGCACGGGCCGTTCAAGTCGCAGAAGGGCTGTCTGCTGCTTGAGATCCACTATTTCGACCCGGTCTGAGGCGCGCCCATAGCCCCACACTCTCTTGGCATCGCCGACGGACATCGCGCCCGCAAGCGCCAAAAATCGTCGGGACCGCTGCAGCCGCAGAGGGGGCGGCTGCGACAAGAACCACCCAACAACGGAGAGGAAAACCATGATCAGATCAGCTTGGATGGCCGCCCTGGCAGTCTCGTTGGGGGCGCTTGCGGTTCCCGCCTCGGCGCAGGAGAAACCGGCTTCGCTCGGCCTCGGCGTGATGACCTTCACCTCGGGCCCGGCCGCGGCCTACGGCATGCCCGGCAAGAACGCGGCCGAGCTGATGATCGACATGATCAATACCACGGGCGGGATTGGCGGCGTGCCGCTGAAGGCAACCTATGTCGACGAAGCGCAGGGCACGCAGGGCGTCATCGCCGAATATCGCCACCTGGCCGAAGACAAGTCCAACCAGGTGATGATCGCGGCGCTGTCGAGCGCCAACTGCCTGGCGCTAGCCCCGCTCGCCGAACAGATGCAAGCCCCGACGATCGGCTGGAACTGCGACACCCACCAACTCCTGCTCGACGGTAAGAGCCGCTATTATTTCCGCCCGAACGGCAACACGATTCCGGAATTCGTCGCCTACGCGCTCTATCTCCTGCAGCGCAAGCCCGATGTGAAGCGGATCGCCATCATCAATCCCGACTATGCCTTCGGCCATGACGCGGCGCTGATTTTCAAGACAGCGATGGCGGCACTGAAGCCCGATGTCGAGGTGGTGGCGGAGCTGTTCCCCAAGCTCGGCTCGGCCAACTTCCAGACCGAGATATCAAAGCTCTCGGCCTCGCGACCGGATGTGATCTTCTCCAATCTCTGGGGCGCCGACCTCGAGAATTTCGTGCGCCAGGCCGCACCGCGCGGACTGTTCACCTCGAGCCAGGTCGTGTTGGCGCTGGGCGAGACCGTGCTCCAGCGCGCAAACCTGCCGGAGGGCGTGATCGTCGGCGTGCTCGGCGACGGCTGGTGGATGTCGCCCGACGCCAAAGCCAACTCCGTGACCAAGGCCTTCGTCGAAGCTTATGAGAAGCGCTATGGCGAGTACCCGGTCTTCCCGTCGATCAAGATGGCGAACGCGATCATCTACATGAAGACCGCGTATGAAACTGCGCTGAAGAAGAGCGGCGGCAAGTGGCCGAGACGCGACGAGCTCGCCGAGGCGATGCGCGGCAGCACGGTCAAGACGCTGACCGGCACCACCGTGACCCGCAAGGACAATGACGGCCTCGTCGACCAACTCGTCGGCGTCACCGCCAAGTCGCCGGACCACAAGTTCCCGGTGATCAGCGGCATGGTCCGCTACAAGGCCGACACGCTGATGCCGCCCCAGGGCGACGATGCGATCAAATGGGTCGGCACACTGACCCCGGCCTTCCTCGCCGCCCAGCCGAAGCCCGGCAGCTACCAGTAGCGCACCAGAGGTAGGAGCCTTGCGGCCCTCCCGCTCCCCCCTTTTCTCGCCCTTCTGCAGGTGCCGTCCATGCTCGACACCCTGATTCCGCTCGCCGTCGATGGTCTAGCCAGCGCGGCGCTGATCTTCTTCGTCGCCGTTGGCCTGACGCTCGTCTTCAGCGTCCTGCGCGTGCTCAACGTCGCGCATGGCAGCTTCTACGCGATCGGCGCCTATGTTGCCGCCTCGATTGGGCTATGGATCGCCGGTGCGGAGCTCAATCCCTGGCTATCCTTCCCGGCCCTCCTCTTCAGCGCGGCGATCGTCGCGGCCCTGTTCGGCCCACTGGTCGAGCGCTGCCTGATGCGCTGGACCTATGGCAAGTTGGAGGCGATCCAGATTCTCGTCACCTTCGGCCTGTTCCTGATCCTCGAGGACCTGCAGCGCATCGTCTTCGGCGTGCGGTCGCTCGCGGAGGATACGCCGATGCAACTGCTGGGCACGACGCAGATCGGCGGCGTCGTCTATCTCAACTACCAGCTCCTGCTGATCGTGCTCGCCGTCGTCGTGGTCGTCGGCCTGCGCGTGCTGCTGACCAGGACCCGGATCGGGCGCCTCGTCACCGCCGTCGTCGCCGATCGCGAGATGGCGCAGAGCATCGGCATCAACACCAACCGCGTCTTCACCCTGTCCTTCTCGCTCGGCGTCTTCCTGGCGGCCTTGGGCGGGGCGCTGGCGACGCCGACCGCGGGCGCCGCGCCCGGCCTCGGCGCCGAGACCATGGTGCTCGCCTTCGCGGTCGCCGCAATCGGCGGACTCGGCCAGATCGAGGGCGCGGCGCTGGCTGCGATCATCGTCGGGCTTGCCCGCGTGCTCGCGATCTATTTCGCGCCATCGCTCGATGCCGTCGCCCCCTACATCGTCATGCTAGTCGTGCTGCTGATCCGCCCCTACGGGCTGTTCGGCCTGGCTGCGAGCCGGAGGATCTGACTGCCATGCGCGCCGCCCTCTTCCTCATCGCGCTTTCCGCATTGGCACTCGCGCCCCTCGTCGCACCATGGCTGCAATTCGTGCTGACGCTCGCCGTCGCCAACGGTTTCGCCGCGCTCGGCGTCGCCGTGCTGCTGCGCGGCGGGCTGATCTCGATCGGCCACGCCATGTTCTATGCAGTCAGCGCCTATGCCATCGCCTTCCTGGCGCGGTCCGGCCTGAACGAGTTCGTGGTGCTGCTCCTGCTCGGCACGCTCGCCTCAGCGCTCGCCGGCCTTGTCGTCGGCGCCTTCCTGGTCCGCTATCGCGCGATCTTCTTCGCCATGCTCAACCTCGCGATGTCGATGGTCCTCTACGCGCTACTCTCGAAGCTCTACGGCATTACCGGCGGCACGGACGGCCTGCGCCTGGCGGTGCCGCGGTTCTTCGGCATCGCGCTCGACAAGGCGAGCTTTGACACCGCGCTCTACTATGCCGGCCTCGTGCTGATGCTCGTCGTCGGCTATGGCGTCCAGCGGTACATCGCGAGCCCGCTCGGCCATGCCCTGGCCGCCGTGCACACCAACGAGCTCCGGCTCGAATATCTCGGCGTGCCGGTCAGGCTTGTGCTCCTGATCGCCTATACGATCTCGGCCGCGCTCACCGGCATCGGCGGAGCGATCGCAGCCATGGCGATCGGCCACATCCTGCCCGAATTCGCCTTCTGGACGGCGTCGGGCCATCTTGTGCTGGTCGCCGTGCTAGGCGGCATTGGAGGTGTCGCCGGCCCCTTCATAGGCTCGCTCTTCCTCGAGGTGCTGCACATGCTCGCGGTCGGCGTCACCGATGCCTGGAACCTGATCATCGGCGCTGCGCTGATCGGCGTGATCTTCTTCCTGCCGAGTGGGCTCTATGGCCTGATCCGGCGTCACCTTGGAGAACCGGCATGACCGCGCCTCTCCTCCAGGCCAAGGACCTGCGCATCGCCTTCTACGGCGTGCAGGCGGCCGACGGCGTCAATCTAGAAATTCGCGAGGGCGAGTTCCTCGCCATCATCGGCCCGAACGGCTCCGGCAAGACGACCTTTCTCAACCTCTGCACCGGCTATCTCCGGCCGAGTTCGGGCGAGGTCTATCTCGACGGCAAGCCGATCACCGCCATGGCCCCGCGCAGCATCGCCAAGCGCGGCATCGCCCGCTCCTTCCAAATCCCGCAGCTCTTCCTCGACCAGAGCGTAATCGAGAACCTGATGATCGCCGTGGCGGCCAAGCGCGGCATCTGGGTGCCGTTCAAGGCGCTCGGCGCCGATGGCCGCCGGCGCGAGGCGGAGGAGCTGCTGGCGCTGGTTGGCCTCGACGGCGGGGCCGGGCAGCTCGCCGGCGCGCTGCCGGAGGGGCGGCGCAAGCTGCTCGACATCGCGCTGGCGCTGGCGCTCAAGCCACGCCTCGTCCTGCTCGACGAGCCGACCAGCGGCGTCAGCACGATCGAGCGCTTCACCCTGATGGAGACGCTGATGAACGCGCTGCGCCGCGCCAAGGTCACGGCACTGTTCGTCGAGCACGACATGGATGTGGTGCAGCGCTACGCCAACCGCGTCGTCGTGTGGGATTCCGGTTCGGTGATGGCCGAAGGACCGCCGTCCGAGGTGTTCAAGGATCCGCGCGTGCTGCGCAATGTCGTGGGGGTGGCATGATGCTGCGCATCGAAGGGGTGACGGTGGCGATCGCCGGCGTGCAGGTGCTGCGATCGGTGTCGCTGGGGCTGGCCTCCGGCAGGACGACGATCCTGATCGGCCGCAACGGGGCCGGCAAGACGACCACGCTCAGGGCGATCATGGGGCTCCTGCCGCTGCAGTGCGGCAGCGTCCATCTCGACGAGCAGGAGGTCGGCTCTACACCGGCCTACCGGCGCGCCGCCCAGGGCATCGGCTATGCTCCTGAAGACCGCCGCCTGGTGCCGGAGTTCACCGTCGAGAACAACATCCTCCTGCCGGCGTTGGCGCTCTGCCTGCCGGCGGCGGAGCGGGCGCGGCGGCTCGACGAGGTCTATGCATTGCTGCCGCAGCTCCACGCCATGCGCCAGCGCCCCGGCGGCGGCGTCTCGGGCGGACAGGGCAAGATGGTGGCACTCGGCCGGGCGCTGATGGTCGCGCGCACGGCCCTGCTGCTCGACGAGCCCTTTCAGGGTCTCGCCCCAGCGCTGGCACTCGACTATGCGCGCACGCTTGGCAAGCTCCGGCGTGGCCGACCGGACCTCGCAATCCTCATCACGGAATCGACGCCGGCGCTGCTCGATGCGATCGCCGACGAGACACTCCAGATCGAGCGCGGGGAGATCGCCTGAGCACTCCTGACTCCCTCT
The DNA here is from genome assembly GCF_041360765.1 of Allobosea sp. RCC_152_1. NCBI lineage: Bacteria > Pseudomonadati > Pseudomonadota > Alphaproteobacteria > Hyphomicrobiales > Alloboseaceae > Allobosea > Allobosea sp. RCC_152_1. The sequence continues at coordinate 91,055 of NZ_JBFUPU010000014.1, read as the reverse complement.
GAAGATACCCCACTCGTGTGCCTGTCTAGGCAACCTGACTGTGGTGCCCCGCGCGTCTTCGAATAGCCCCGGGCGCATCGCCTTCCCTCAAACAGAATCCGCAGGATGTCATGGAACTGAATTTCGTCGTCGAAGGCGGGGCCGCGCAGGTGCTCAAGGTCCACCTCACCGAGCTGGTCGTCGCCGGCTGGGCCGGGCGCGACCGTGCCGCGATCGAGCATCATATCGAGGAGCTCGCCGTCATCGGCGTGCCGCGCCCAAGCACCGTGCCGCTCTATTATCGTGTCGCCGAGAACCTGATGACGCAGGCGAGCCGCATCCAGGTGCTCGGGGCTGAGAGCTCTGGCGAGGTCGAAACCTTCGTCTTCAGCGTGGGTGGCGAGATGTATGTCAGCCTCGCTTCCGACCATACAGACCGCAAGCTCGAGACGCTCGGAGTCGCGCTCTCCAAGCAGATCTGCGCCAAGCCTCTGGCGCGCTCGGCCTGGCGTTTCGCGGAGGTCGCCGGGCACTGGGACGAGATGATCATCCGCTCCTATATCGAGGAGAACGGGGTCCGGGTCCTCTACCAGGAAGGACCGCTGGCCAGCCTGCGCCCGCCGCTCGAGCTCATCGCCGGCTTCACCGGCGGGACCGCGCTCCTGCCTGATGGAACCGGCATGATCTGTGGCACGGTCGGGGCGATCGGCGGCATCCGCCCCGCGCCGGTCTTCGCCATGGAGCTGTTCGACCCCGTGCTCGGCCGCAGCCTCGCGCATAGCTACTGGATCGAGCCATTGCCGGAAATCGCCTGATCAAGAACCAGAGTTTGATCGAACTGCAGGACGCTCTCGCTGCAAGGCGCACCACCTCCGTTGCCCTGACCGAGGCCTTGGCACGCGCGCACCAGTTCAGAAATATTTGCGCCAAGGCAGAGCCGCCGCGCGATCTCGCAAAACGCGAATGACTAGCGAATATAAGAAAGCGCGAATACTTGGCCGATGCGAGCCTCGTCCTGAAACCAGATCTCGATCGGCTTGCGCCTGGGCACATGAGCGAGATGGGCCTTCAGCGTCGCCGCGAAGTTTGTACCGCTAACCTAATTCGGAAACTCTCAGTGTGATCTTGCCGATTGTCGTGCCGCTCTCAACCGCGGCATGCGCCTTAGCAAGGCTTTCCGGGCGCATCAGGCCCATGTTCTGCATCGCGGTCGTGCGCAACAGCCCGGCATCGACCAACTCTGCCACCTCGTTGAGCAAACGATGCTGTTCGATCATGTCAGGGGTCTTGAAGATTGACCGGACGAACATCGCCTCGCCCGCGATAGTAACAGCCTTCTTCAAGAGCGGCACGACGTCATAGCTAGATGGAGCATCGGTGATGGCGAGATTGCCTTGCGGGGCGATGAGCTTAATCACCTCAACTCGATGGAGATCGGAGGCCGTGAGGCTGGCGACGTACTCCGCAGAACGCAATCCAACCGCTTCCAACCCCTGTGACAGTGGCTGGCGATGATCAATCACGTGATGAGCCCCAAGTCTGCGGCACCAATCGACAGATTCGGCACGTGAGGCGGTAGCAACCACGGTGAGACCGGTGAGCCTGCAGGCGAGTTGAATCAGCATCGATCCAACTCCGCCTGCGCCTCCGATCACCAGCAGGGTTCCGGCTTTGCGCTTGACGCCATAGGGAACCCTGAGCCGGTCGAACAGCAATTCCCACGCTGTGATACTCGTCAATGGGAGAGCAGCCGCGTCCGCCCAATTGAGCGAGCGCGGCTTGTGTCCGACGAGCCGTTCATCAACGAGCTGGAACTCAGCGTTGCTGCCTGGGCGGGTTACCTCGCCTGCATAGAAGACTTCATGGCCGGGGGCGAACAAGGTTACTTCGTTTCCGACGGCTTCCACCGTACCCGCCGCATCGAAGCCGAGAATGCGCGCTTCGCCGTCCTTGGGGTTGCCCGAGGCGCGGATCTTGGTATCGACTGGGTTCACTGAAACAGCGTGAACGCGGACCAGCAGGTCACGCGGTCCAGGCTCTGGACACGGCAGATCGATTTCCACGAAGGCATCGGGATTTGTCGCAGGTCCGGCTTTGCGATAGGCGGTTGCTTTCATTTATCCTCGCGAGCTTTACCTTTTGGCCAATGCGATTGGCCGTGGTCATGGTTTGCTGTCACGGAATTGCGCAGCACGGCACAGCATCTGAGGCTGGACCTGACACGCTAGGCGATCGAATGTGGGGCGTTGGCGGTATCGAGCGAAGCCATCCAGCTTTCCGATGCGCCGATACTCTCCGAGACCAGCTTGGCGAAGACCTGCCGGTGCTGTGGAGGGTGTCGAGCGACTTCGGAAGCTGGATGCCAGACGCCATTTGATCTCGGACGCAGACTTGGTCGGTCGCTGGCATTGCGATCGTGCTTAAAGCCGCTCCTGCGGTTGCAGCCATGACTTAACGGTGCTTCACGGTCTGGTTCCTCCCCTTGGTGTGGCGCTCCCGCATCCTGTTTGTCATCGCTCTCCGGCTGGGCGGTGCAACCATCCGTGGGGAGCCGCCTCCTTCACCTCTGGCCATCGCCGACGCTGACATTCTCCTTGAGCAGGCCGCCGAGGCGCGAGTGGACGCGCCCGCCGGTGCCCATCACAAGGCTGAACAGGATCTCGCGCGGCTTGGGCGCATCCTGGATGCCGATCTCGATGCTGTTGAAATGGCTGCGCACGTAGGAGGCATGGATGTAATGCACGGGCACCATCATCCTGTAGCCGGCCGATGCGACGGCTTTTACTGCGGGCACCATCGCCTTCGGCTCGCCAAGCACGGAGCGCATCGCCCAGCCTCCGGCCTCGTGCCAGACCGCGCCGTGCTCCATCTCACCGTCGAGGCCGACGATGGCGGCCTTGCTGTAAACCTCGACATTCTCCTTACCGCCCAGCGTCTCTACGAGTTCCATCGCCAACAGCGTCCCCAGCGAGCGCAGCTCCGCCATGAAGGGCATCAAATCCTGCTCGTAGCGGCCGGCATAGGGGTTGTGGATGACGGCACTAGCAGCAGCGAGCTTGAGCGGCTTCTCCGGCGCCGGCCCACCCTCGTGATGGATGGTCTCGACGATCAGGCTGCGCTTGCGGATGTGGATGAGCGACATGCGTCTGTCTCCGTTCGGCTTTCGTGCAGGTGCGTTAGGTGGCAACGGCTGCGGTCCGTCGCGCGACGTGCTGGTAGATTGTCGTATTGTCTGCGCCAGGCTCCGCTTGTTCGAGCGCCCGTCTCCAGACGGCGTCGCACAGGCCGAGAAGCTGCGCGTCGAGGCCGGTTACCTCCTTCAGCTTCGTCGCCGTCGCGAGATCCTTGGCCTGCAGTGCCAGTGCAAAGCCGCCGGCGAAATCACGCGGGATGATGAACTGTTTGAGCTTGGTCTCGCTGGCAACATTGCGGCCGCTCGAGGCGTTCAGCACATCGGCGAAGATAGAGGCATCGAGGTTCAGCCGCTCGGCGATTGCCAGGGCTTCGGAGACGGCGAGTAGGCCTGCGGCATAGACATAGTTGTTCAGTGTCTTCATCGCATGGGCGGAGCCGACGGCGCCGCATCGGATTAACGTCGACCCCATGCGCGAAAGGATCGGCTCGACGCGGGCGAAGGTGTCATCGTCGGCTCCGGCCATGATCGCCAGTGTCCCGGCCCGCGCCTTGGCGACCGCGCCGGAAACGGGTGCGTCGACGAAGGCGATCCCGGCCGCTTCGAGAAGCGGCGCCAATCTGAGCGTCTCCATCGGATCGGAAGAACCCATATCGACGATCGTCGCGCCACGCGCCAGGATCCCGCTGAGCCCGGTCTCACCACCTCCACCCTCGATGATCCGCGAGGTGATCGCGCTGTTGGGCAGCATGGTGATGACCACGTCACAGCGGGCGAGCGCTGCGAGGTCCTCGCAAGCCGAAAGCGTATCGCCATAGGATGGCAGAGTGGACAAGCGGACGAGCGCTCCGCGATCCCTGTCGAAGGCAAGGACTTCCGCTTCTCCGCCGCCGGCGAGATTCTCCACCATGGGGAACCCCATCATTCCCAGACCAACGAACCCTATGCGCATGAGGCGTCTCCCTGTGGCGTCTGCCGCCATCATTCGCCGGTGAAATTCGGAGCACGCTTCTCCAACAACGCTGCCACCGCCTCACGATGGTCTTGCGTCTCGTGGGCGAGCGCCTGCATGGCAGCCGACATCTCCAGCAGCGGCTCCAGGCGCGCGGTCCAGGCTTCGCGCAGGAGCCGCTTGGTCATTCTCACCGCATGGGGCGGATTGACTGCGATGCGCATTGCGAGACGGCGGGCAGCATCGAGTAGTTCGTCATGAGGTACGACCGAGGAGACCAGCCCGATGGCACGCGCCTCGGCGGCATCGACCGGCTCGCCGGTCAGCGCCATCTCGCAGGCCTTGGAGAAGCCGACGATGCGCGGCAGCAACCAGGCGCCGCCGTCGCCGGGGACAATGCCGATCTTGACGAAGCTTTCAGCGAAGATTGCCTTCTCCGAAGCGACCCGCAGGTCGCACATCAGCGTCAGGTCGCAGCCGGCCCCAATGGCGGGGCCATTGACCGCGGCGATCACGGGCACCTCGAGCGTTTCGAAAGCCAATGGCAACTTCTGGATGCCGAAGCGATAGTTGAGCCGAGTACGCGCTGGCAGCAGGTCGTTGAGGCCGCCGCCCTTGCCCATTTTCTTGAGATTGCCGCCGGAGGAAAAGGCACTGCCCGCTCCGGTCAGGATGGCGACACGGGCCACCCGGTCCCGCTGCAGGCGGTCGAGGGCGGCGAGAAGCGCCTGCAGCACGTCCTCGTCGGAAATCGGGTTGCGCAGATCGGGACGGTTCAAGGTGAGGATGACGATTCCGCGATCGTCCATATCGTAGAGAACAGCGTCGCTCATCGGGAGACTTTCCGGTTTCGCATCAGCGCAGGCCGAGGCCGCGGGCAATGATGCCACGCAGAATCTCGCGCGTGCCGCCGCGCAAGGAAAAGGCGGGAACGTTGAGGATTGTATGGGCGAGCACCTGCCCATAGTCGTCGGCTGCGGCCAGAAAGGGCTCGCTGCCGACGAGCCGGCGCGCGATGTCTGGCACCTCCTGCTCCAGCACGGCGCCGAGGTCCTTCACTAGCGAGGCCTGCAGCTGCGGATTCTCCCCCGCCTGCAACATGCCAGCCACCGAGCGAGAAAGGCGGCGCAGGACGATGAGATGCCCCGCCAAACGACCCAGTGCCTCGGCGCCCGCCGGCGACGGATGCCGCTCGATCACGCGCGCAAGTTCCAAGATTAGGGTGAAGGAGGACAGGAAGCGCTCCGGCCCGCTGCGTTCGAAGGCGAGCTCGCTCATCACCTGCGCCCAACCCTGTCCGGGTGCGCCGAGCAGGCTCTCGGGCGGCAGGAAGACGTCGTCGAAATTGACCTCGTTGAAGTGGTGTGCGCCGGAGATGTCGAGCACAGGCTTGATGGCGATGCCCGGCGTGGCGAGATCGACGAGGAACTGGCTCAGGCCGTTGTGCCGCTCCCCCTCGTCGGAGGTGCGCGCCAGCAGGATCATGTAATGCGATTCATGCGCATAGGTCGTCCAGAGCTTGGTACCATTGACACGATAGCCACCATCGACAGGCCGGGCCCGGGTGCGCGTGGCGGCGAGATCGGAGCCGGAATCAGGCTCGCTCATGCCGATGCAGAAATAGCACTCGCCTGCGGCGACCCGCGGCAGGATGCTGCTGCTCTGTTCCTCGCTGCCATAGCGCAGCAGGAGCGGGCCGCTCTGCCGGTCCGCGATCCAATGCGCCGCCACGGGCGCGCCGGCGGCGAGCAGCTCCTCCATTACGACATAGCGCTCGAGCGCGCTGCGCTCATGCCCGCCGTAGCGCTTCGGCCATGTCATGGCGATCCAGCCGCGCGCTCCGAGCCTGCGGCTGAATCCGGCGTCGAAACCGCTCCATGACTGGGCGCGTTCCACGGGCCGGCGGGTCGCCAGTTCCTCCGAGAGGAAGGCGCGGACCTCATCCCGCAGCGCCTCGGATCCGGGCGCGGCGGGCGGCCTTGGGAAAGTGAAATGGGACATGAATCCGCTCCCGCTCAAGCCGCCGCGATGAAGGGCCAAAGCACGTCGGCGCCCTTTTTCAGCGCTCTCTCGCCAAGGAAGCGGCTCCATTCGGCCTCGCCGCCGAACTCGTCCCGCCATGACCAGAGCCTCCGCGTGAACAGGTGCAGCTCATGCTCCTGGGAAAAGCCGATGGCGCCATGGACCTGATGGGCGATGGCGGCGCCGATCCCAGCCGCCTCCCCGGCCCTGATCTTGGCGGCAGCCGCTGCCTCAGCCCCGCTCCCGCCCGCCAGCGTGTCACCGGCCAGCGCCGCAGCACCGTTGGCGGCCGCTACCTGTCCGGCCAGGATCGCGAGATTCTGCTGGACTGCCTGGAAGCGACCTATCGGCTTGCCGAACTGGCTGCGCTCACCGGCATAGCGAACCGTGATGTCCAAAACCCTTTCGAGCGCGCCGGACATGGCGAGGCTGCGCAGGCAGGCCCCCATCTGCCACAGATCCGAGGGCTGAAGCTTGGTTTGCGCCATCCGGCCAGACACGAGCTGCGTGGAAATGAGAACAGTGTCGCGCGGTTCTCCAGCGATGTTGCTACCCGGCTCGACGGCATAGTCGTCGCGGCCGAGCAGGACGAGATGCTGCCCGTCGCGGGACGAACAGAGCACGGCCAAGGCCCCCGCCCTCCCGCCCCAGGCGACGCGATGCGCCCTGCCCGCGATGCGACGATCGCTTCCCTCGCCGACGAGAGACAGCGCATCGTCGCGGCCGGCACCGGCAAAGGCGATCGGCCCCGCAGGCGCCGCCAAACCAGCCTCGGCGAGCAGTCGCGTGGCCAGCATGGTTTCGGGCAGCGGCACCGGCAACCCGTAATACCCGCACAGGCGAACCAGTTCCGCCGCCGCCTCTGGCTCGACGCCGAGCCCCCCTACGTCTTCCGGTATCATCGCCGCTAAGAGCCCGGCGTCCTCCACGGCCTGCCAAAGCGACTGCGGCCAGCCGCCAGCATCCGCAGCCCGACGTACGTCCGGCGTCACGGCGTCGGCGAAGAGACGGGAGGCCGTCTCGATGACGATATTGCTGACCTCGTCCATGCCGATCTCCCGGCTGTCGTGTTGGATCGCGGCTCAGCGCAGGCGGGGTGGAGCAATCCCGGCGAGCTCGGCGGCGTAGTCGAGCATCGCGGTGAAGTCCTTGCGAGCGTAGTCGCCAGAGCGTGCCGCGCCGTAGGCCGCATGGACAGCCGCGCCGACCGGGAGGCCGAGGCGGTTGGCATGGGCGGCCTCCATGGCCAGCGACACGTCCTTGTGGGCGAGGTCGATGGTGAAGCCAGGCTGTGTATCGCCGACCAGGGATTTGGTAGCAAAGTTGACCTGCATTTGTCCGTTGGTGGCGGTGGTGCCGGCGTTGATCGCCTTCACCGTCTCGATGTCGAGCCCCAGCTTAGCGGCGAGCACGAGCGCCTCCGCCGTGATTTGCGCAATGCTCATCACCTGAAAATTGTTGACGATCTTGATCCGGATGCCGGTTCCAGTGCCGCCGCAGCGGATGATGGTGTCGCCCATCGCGTCAAGCAGCGGCTTCACCTCGGCGAAGAGCGCCTCGTCGTCACAGCCCACCATGAACAGCGACTTGCCGGCCGCGGCGTGGCTCGCCAGACGCCCCACCGGCGCGTCGAGGAAGCGGATGCCTCGCGCCGAGCAAGCCGCAGCGACCGCATCGGTGCCGGTCGGCGAGATCGTGCTCATGTCCATCACAACGCCGCCGGGCGTGATATTTTCGAGCACGCCGTCCTTGCCTGCGACGACGTCGAGCACATGCTGCGTCGCCGGCAGCATGGTAATGACGATATGCGCTCCCTTCGCTGCCTCGGCGACGCTCGCGGTGCGGTGACCGCCGGCCGCCGCGACCCGTTCCAGATTGGCTTCCGCGATGTCGTAGACGGTGAGCGGGATGCCCTTGCGGACGATGTTGGTGGCCATCGGGCCGCCCATGGCGCCCAGGCCGATGAAGGCGATTTTTTCGCTCATATGCATATCCTCCCTAGACGATGCCGTGGTTGAAATAGGTCGTCTTGCGTTCCGTGTAGAATTCGATCGCGGCCGAGCCCTGCTCCGAGCCGCCCATGGCGCTGGCATGGCGTCCGCCGAAGGGGGCGTGGAAATCGATGCCGGCGGTCGGTGCGTTGACGGTAACCAGTCCTGCGCGCGAGGCACGGCGGAAGCGTTCCGCCGTATGCAAGCGGCCCGTACAGATGCCGCTCGAGAGGCCAAATGGCGTATCGTTGGCCATGCCGATAGCTTCGTCCAGGTCCTCCGCCACGATGACTGCCGCGACCGGGCCGAATATCTCCTCGCGGGCTATGCGCATGGCGTTGCTGGCGCCGACGAACAGCGTTGGCGCGACGAAATAGCCACCCGTCTCGGTGGAGAGGGGCTCGCCGCCGACAATGGCGCTGGCACCCTCAAGCCGTCCGATTTCGACGTAGTTCATGATCCGCTCGCGCTGGGCAGCGGAAACGACCGGACCAATCTGCGTGTCCGGCGCAAGCGCGTCGCCGACCCGCAGCGCCGCGACCTTCTCCGCGAGCGCATCGACGAAGCGGTCGTGGATCGAACGCTCGACGATCAGGCGGCTCGACGCAGTGCAGCGCTGGCCCGAGGCGAAGAATGCGCCGTCAAGCGCCGTGTCGACTGCGTGGTCGAGATTGGCGTCGGCGGCGATCACGAGGGGGTTTTTTCCGCCAAGCTCGAGCTGAACCTTCTTCATGCCCAGGGCGGCGCGCTGAAGGATTAGGGAGCCGACGGGGCCCGATCCGGTGAAGGTAATGGCGTCGGAATGGTCGACGAGCGCGTCGCCGATCTCGCTGCCAGGGCCGAAGACGAGGTTCAGAACGCCAGCTGGCAGCCCCGCCTCGATCGCGACCTCGACGAGCGCGAGGCCGAGCGCAGGCGTCAGTTCGGAAGGTTTGAACACCGCCGTATTGCCATAGACCAGCGCGGCCGCGATCTTCCATGCCGGCAGGGCGATCGGGAAGTTGAACGGGGTCACGATCGCGACGACGCCGACCGGCTCGCGAGTGACCGTGACGTTGAAGCCGGGCCGCAACCCGGGCAGGAATTCACCCGGCGCGCGAAAGGCCTCCCCCGAGAAATAGTCAAAACAGCTCGCCGCGCGGTTGACCTCCCCGACGCCCTCTCGCAGCGTCTTGCCCTCCTCACGGGCGAGCAGCGCTCCCAGCGGCTCAGCACGCTCGGACAGCAGCAAGGACATTCGGCGCAAGATCTCGTGGCGCCGCCCGGGAAGTGTCGCTGACCAGGATGGAAGCGCCCGCCGCGCCGCCGCGCAGGCTTCGCCGACAAGCCGCGCATCGGCGCGGGCGAAGCGTCCGATCAACTCGGCCGGGCGCGAAGGATTAAAGCTATCGTCGCCGGCAGCGGCTTCGCGCCATCGGCCGTCTACGAGATTCCGCCCCTCGATCGGCAAAGCATTCCCCGTCACGTCTTTCTCCCCGGCGCATCGAAATGTGCCATTTTGTTATTTTCACTGTATGAAATGAAATTTCATTTACATGTGAACACGGTGATGCCAGACTGCTTCACGGTTTGCAAGATAGATTTATCGCAAACTATATACAGGTATTAATTCGCAGAAATTTGGTATATGCGCCTATAGAAAAGACAATCTTGTCATTTCATAAAACTAAAAAACGTGATCAGCCCACATGCCGGTTGTTTTGGAGCGGTAAGCTCAAAAATAGCCGACGGGAACTGATCATTCACTAGGGCATGGCACACGGGAGGAATTGATGAAGTCGCTATACCTATTCGCAGCGGTCGCGGCCGCCGGCATTGCCTTGAATACGCTCGCGCAAGCGCAAGACATCAAGGTCGGTGTGATCTACGATCAGACCGGACCGTTCGCTGGCGGCGGCTCTGTCAACGCCTCGATCGGCACGCAGATCGCGATCGATCTGATCAACGAGCGGGGCGGCATCCAGGGGCGCAAGCTGGTACCCATCAATATCGATGCTCAGTCCAAGGTCGACGTCGCGATCAACGCGGCGGAACGCTTGCTCAACGAAGACAAGGTCGACCTGATCATGGGCATCTATTCAAGCGCCCAATGCGTACCGATGGCGGCCAAAGTAGACAACGCCAAGCGCTTCATGTGGGCGAATGTCTGTATCTCCTCTGCGGTCTTCGCCAACCGCAACCTGCAATATGTCTTCCGCGCCCAGGTCCACTCGGACCAATACGGCGAGGCGTCGTGCCTGTTCCTATCGGAAACCTCGCAGGAAAAGTTCGGTATAGCTCCCTCTGCGCTCAAGGTCGCAATCATCCACGAGGACGGCCCGTACGGCTCCGGCGTCGCCAAGAGCAACAAGGAGACCTGCGCCAAGGTGGGCATCAACATCGTGCTCGAAGAGGGCTATGCGGTCAGTGCGACCGATCTCGCGCCGATGATCTCCAAGCTCCGCCGGGCTCGACCTGACGTCATCCTCCACACCGGGTACAATCCCGACATCGCGTTGTTCCTGCGCCAGGCCAAGGAGCAGGGGCTGAAGTGGAAAGCCCTGATCGGCCATGGCGCCGGATACGCCAACATCGACCGGATTCGCGAGGCTGCCGGAAAGGATGCCGATTACGTCATGGATGTCGATCCGGTCTCCGCGCAATACCTGAAGGCCGAAACGCTCAAGCCGGGTCTGGGCGACGTCACCCAGGAGGTGGTCAAGCGCTTCAAGGCCAAGACGGGCGCCAGCGACGTCGAAACCAATGTCTGGATGGGCTTCAACCAATCGTGGATCCTGTTCACGGATGTCCTGCCGCGCGCGATCAAGAACCATGGCGGCATCGATCCGGAGGCGTTGCGCAAGGCCGCGCTCGAGACCGATATTCCTGTGGGCGGGACCGTTCAGGGTTACGGCGTCAAGTTCTATCCGCCGGGCCATGCCATGGCCGGTCAGAACGAGCGTTCGTTCCCGGTCGTGATGCAGCATACGCCCGAGGGTACCAGGGTGCTTTGGCCGAAGGCGATCCGCACCGGCGATCCGATAATGCCGCTGCCCAACGGCCATACCTTCGCGCAGTGAACCCGGCGGCCGTCTGCCAAATGCAAGGCGGCGACCACCCTGCCCTCTCCCGAACTGTGAAGACGCGGCTGCGCCGCGGGGAAGTGCTATGCTGTCAGTCCGAGGACTTACCAAGATCTTTGGCGGATTTGCCGCCGTATCGAACGTTTCCTTCGATGTGCGGGAAGGTGAAATCCTAGGATTGATCGGCCCCAACGGTTCGGGAAAAAGTACGACGTTCAGCTGTATCGCCGGGCTTCACGCCCCGACCGAGGGCAGCATCACCTTCCAGGGACGCAATATAACCGGCCTCGCAGCTAACAGGATCTGTCAAGCCGGAATCGGGCGTACCTTCCAGATTCCACGCCCTTTCGGCAAGCTTACCGTCCTGGAGAACGTCGCGCTCGCCGCCTGGTTTGGCCAGGATCGCAACGTTGATCGCGAGACATGCTGGCGCCAGGCAGTGGAAGCGCTCGATCTCGTCGGCCTGCCGACCGGGCCTGCGACAACGACCGAGGGTATGGGCGCGGCGGCGCTGAAGAAACTCGAACTCGCCCGCGCGCTCGCCAGCCAGCCGCGCCTCCTGCTGGCCGATGAAAGCCTGAACGGCCTCGATCCCTCCGAGATGGACCAAGCCGCGAGCATGCTCGACATGATCCGTCGCGAGAAGGGCATCACCGTTGTCTGGGTCGAGCATATCATGGGCGTGCTGATGCGTGTGGTCGATCGGGTCGTCGTGCTCGACCACGGCGAGGTGATCTATGACGGTGACCCTGCCGGGGCCCAGCGCGATCGCAACGTGATCGCTGTCTATCTCGGTCGGGATGCCGCAATGGAGTTCGCGCCGTGAGCCTGCTGGAGTTGAGCGGCGTCGCGGCCGGTTATGGCGGGTTTCCAGCCATTTCCGATGTGAGCCTCACCATCGCGCGCGGAGAGTCGGTTGCGGTGATTGGCGCCAACGGCGCCGGCAAGACGACCCTGCTGCGGGTCATATCGGGCATGCTGCCGGCAACCGCGGGAGCCATGACCATGGCCGGACGGGATCTGCGTGCCACGCCGCCCCACAAGGTCATCGAAACCGGTATCGCGCACGTCCCGGAGAACCGGCATCTGTTTCCGGGTCTCTCGGTCGAGCAGAATCTGCGCATGGGCGGTTTCATCCGTTCGGCGCGCGCTCATTTCGATGAGCGCCTGGCCTATGTCTACGACCTTTTCCCGCGGCTGAAGGAGCGGCGGATGCAGCTCGCGGGCACCATGTCCGGTGGTGAGCAGCAGATGTGCGCCATCGGCCGTGCGCTGATGAGTTCTCCCAAGCTCGTCCTTTTCGACGAACCCTCTACCGGCCTTGCCCCGGTCGTCGTGGAGCAGGTCTTCGATCTCGTTCGCCGCATCAGCGGCGACGGCTATACGGTTCTGATAGTCGAGCAGAACGTGAAACAGGTGCTTCAGGTCGTCGACCGGGCCTATTTGCTCGAAGTCGGCCGCATCCGCGAGCGTGGCAGCTCCGCCGAGATGCTGGCTTCCGAGACGGTTCGCCAATCTTACATGGGACTCGGCGCATGACCTGTTCGCTAGACATCTTTTTCATCGAGGCCATTCTGAACGGCCTGCTTTTGGCTGGTCTCCTCGCGCTGCTTTCGCTCGGCCTCAACATGGTCTTCGGCGTCGTCGACGTCGTCTGGATCTGCTATGCCGAACTCGTGATGGTCGGGATGTACGGCGTCTACTACGCCCACGTCACGCTCGGCCTGCCTTTGCCCGCCGCGATCGCAGTCGGTATAGCACTTACCGCTCTAGCGGGCGTCCTGCTGCACAAGCTCGTCATCAGTCCGTTGCTCGATGCGCCGCCGATCAACCAGCTGCTGGCCACCGGCGGCGTCCTGTTCGCCCTGCAGGCTGGCGCCACCATGGCCTTCGGCATCGATTTCCGTAGCCTCGGGGTCCAGCTCGGCTCGCTTGCCGCCGGCGACATGTACTTCTCCTGGGCGCGCATCATCACTTTCGGCGTCGCGCTTGGTACGGTGCTCGTGCTCAGGACATTCCTCCGTCGCAGCTATCTGGGGCTGGCGATCCTCGCGTTGAGCCAGGACCGCAAGATCATGCCCTTGATGGGCGTCGACAGCCGCAGGCTCTACGGCATCACCTCGGCCATCGGCGGCGGACTTGCCGGCCTCGCCGGCGCGCTGATGGCCCTGCAATACGACATCTACCCGCAGATCGGCCTGCAGTTCGGGCCGCTGATCTTCATGGTCTGCGTGCTCGGCGGTCTCGGCAACATGCTCGGCGGCTTTCTGGCGGCGATCGTGATCGCGCAGTTCATCACTATCGGGGGGTCGTGCTTCGCCACGGAATGGGGCTACGCCATCGCGTTCCTGTTCTTCATGGTGATGATGTTCATCCGCCCGCAGGGCCTGCTCGGAGCACGCTCATGAAGCGGATCAACCCGTTCTATGCCGTGGGTCTCGCCGCGCTGATCGCTTTGCCAGCGGTCATCGCCGGGGTTTATCCCGGCGGTCAGCGTTACTATCTGCACATCGTCATTCAGATGTTGATCTGGGCGCAGATCTATACCGGCTGGTCGCTGATGGGCCGTTTCGGACTGACCTCGCTTGGTCACGGCGCATTCACAGGCATAGGCGCCTATGTCACGGTTCTGCTCTGGAACTATACTGGTCTGACGCCGCTCGTCGGAATCCCCGTTGCCGTCATCATCGCGGTGATCGCCGGATTGCTGATCGGCTATCCCTGCTTCCTGCAGCGGATCAAAGGCCACTACTTTGCGCTTATGACGCTCGCCATGGTCGAGTTCGTGCGGCTCTGCATCGTGGGCTGGCGCAGCGTCACTGGCGGCTCTCTTGGTACGCAGGCGCAGCGCTACGGCGACGGCATCTCGCTTTATGCCGTCCAGTTCGAACCGGACCGGGTACTGGCTTATTTCATCGTGCTCGCTGCCTGGCTGATGACGCTCGCCATATGGCACCGTGTCGATCGCAGCATGGACCGGCTCGCACTCGAAGCGCTGGGGCAGGACGAAGAAGCAGCCGCAGCCGTCGGTATCGACGTGACCCGGGAAAAGCTCAAGATCACGGCCATTTCGGCCGGGCTTTGCGCTTTTGGCGGCGCTATCTTCGCCCAGTACCAGATGTATATCGGACCGGAGACGATCGCGGGGTTGGGCGTTTCGCTGAGCATCGTCTTCGGCGCCATCGCGGGCGGTATGGGGGTGCTGCTTGGTCCGACAGTCGGCGCGGTGTTCACACAATTCCTCAGCGAGGGCCTGCGGGTCGCGGTCCAAAGCTCGCAGACGCTGTCGGGGCTGTTCGGCAACCGCGCCCTCGCTTTGGACATGCTCATTTACGGCGTGCTGCTCGTCCTATTCATCATCTACATGCCCAAGGGAATTCTCGGAACGGTCCAGAATTGGTTGCGGCGGGTCCACCACGCGGAGAAGACGCGATGAATTTGGACCGCGACGACGCACCGCGCGGTGCGCTTGCCCATTTGCGCGTGCTCGATCTCAGCCGTGTCCTCGCCGGTCCTTGGGCCGGTCAGGTTCTCGGCGATCTTGGCGCTGAGGTCATCAAGGTCGAGGCGCCGGAGCGCGGCGACGACACGCGGCTTTGGGGCCCTCCTTTCCTGCATGAAGCGGATGGAACACCGGAATCCGCTGCCTATTTCAGCGCCTGCAACCGCAACAAGCGCTCGATCACGATCGACTTTTCGCGGCCCGAGGGCGCTGATCTGGTGCGCAAGCTCGCGGCGGGCTGCGACATCGTAATCGAGAATTTCAAGGTCGGGGGTCTCGGCAAGTATGGTCTCGATTATGAGAGCCTGAGCAAGATCAATCCCCGGCTGATCTACTGCTCAGTCACCGGCTTCGGCCAGACCGGCCCCTACGCGCATCGTGCCGGCTATGACTTCCTTGTCCAGGGAATGGGTGGCCTGATGAGCGTGACAGGCCAGGCCGACGGCGATCCGGGGGCCGAGCCGATGAAGGTCGGCGTCGCCGTCAGCGATCTGTTCACCGGCATGTATGCGGCGGTTTCGATCCTGGCCGCCGTCGCCCACCGCGATCGTACGGGCGAAGGACAACACATCGACTGCGCGCTGCTCGATTCCCAGGTCGCGATGCTCGCCAACCAGAGTGCCAACTGGCTCGTGGGCGCAGTGGAACCCACTCGCCTCGGGAATAACCATCCCAATGTCGTGCCCTACCGTGTCTATCCTGTCTGCGACGGCCACATCATCGTAGCCTGCGGCAATGACGGACAGTTTCGGCGCCTCTGCGGCGCATTGGGGCGGCCCGAAGCGGCTGATGATCCGCGTTTCGATAGCAATGCCGCACGCGTGGCCAACCGCGATGCGCTCGACGAGATGCTGACCGGCCGCCTCCTTTTGCTCGGGCGAGACGAAGCCATCGCGACGCTGGAAACCGCTGGCGTTCCCTGTGGGCCGATCAACACGCTGCCGGAAGTCTTCGCCGATAAGCAGATCAAGGCTCGGGGCCTTGCGATAGCTATCGAGCGCGACGACGGCGTTAGCGTGCCCGGCGTCGCATTCCCGGCCCGGCTCAGCTTGACGCCAGCGACCTACAGGACGGCCCCTCCGCGGCTAGGGCAGGACACCGATGCCATTCTCAGAGATGAACTCGGCCTTGATGACAGGGCTCGTGCCACATTACGCGCTAGTGGAGTTGTCTAGAGGTCGGAGAAGCGAATTCGCCGACTGGGCCGCGAGACTGCACGTGAGGAGAAGAACCACCCATGTCGTCCTATAAGCCGGTCACAGCCGCGCTGCGGGTGCTTGACATCCTGGCAGCCGTCAATCGCGCGAATCCGCGTGCGACGGTCGGCGAGGTTCACCGCCAAACCGGCATCGACAAGGCGACGATCGTGCGAATGCTCGAGACCCTGGTGCATGCCGGTTACGTGATCCGCGACAAAGCCTCAACGAGCTATCAGGTCAGCGGCAAGACCCTCCAGCTCAGCAATAGCTATGATCGGCACAGCGTCATTGCCTCCTTGATTGAGGAGGATTTGACCGCCTTCCGGCAGCGGATCGGCTGGCCCTCGGACGTCGCCATTCTCGACAACGACGCGATGCTGGTCATCAAATCGTCGCGGCAGGGGGAACCACTGTCCTTCAACCGCAAGCCCGGCTATCGCGCTCCCGTACTGGGCACAAGCCTCGGCCTCGCCTATCTGGCTTTTTGCCCGCTCCAAGAACGCGAGGCGGTGATCGCGCGCGCGCTGGATGAGACCGGGCCATGGAACGAGATCGCACGCTCGCCGCAAATGCTCGCTGCCAAGCTCGACCTTGTTCGCGAGCAAGGCTACGCGACGATGGACGAGAATTATTCGCGAATCGAATACGACAACCGGATCTTGTCGATCGGCGTGCCTATCAAAGCCGGAACGACCGTGATGGCCTCGATCAACGTGATCTATCTCACCAGCGCCCTCACGCCTGCCAAGGCTCGGGAAACGCTTCTGGCGCCGCTGCAGGCCGTCGCGGCCCACATGGCGGATACGCTCGCCGCCAAGGGCGGCCTTTCGGGCTCAGTGCCTCGATGAGCAACGCAGCCAGGCGAGCGCGGCGTCCCAGGACCGCGCTGGATTGGTGATGCAAACACCATGCGATTTGCGCCGGCCGAGATTGCCGGTGAAACGAACAGGAGGAAGTTTGATGCCGTCACTATTCGAACCCCTGATCCTGGGTGCGGTCGAAGCCCGCAACCGCATCCTTATGGCACCGCTGACACGCGCTCGCGCCACGCGGGACCACGTTCCGACGCCGATCATGGCGAGTTATTACGCCCAGCGTGCGGGCGCGGGCTTAATCATTTCCGAAGCTACCGCGATCAGTCGGCAGGGCATGGGTTGGCCTTACGCGCCCGGCCTTGCACACCCCCAAATTGACGTCTCATGCCCTGCCATCGCCTTTGATTGCCGCGAGTCGCTTGACACCGGGCCTTCGGGCGGAGGTTGGAGTGGCAAGGTCAAATCTTCGGGCCGTCGGAGTGCGGATCGCGCAATCCGGTCCGCACTCCGGCGGCCAATCTTGCCGCAGGTTGCTGCGTTAGCCCGCGATCTGGTTTCCGCTTTCGAGGGGCCGGATTGCGCGTCCGCACCGGCGGGCGTCACCGATCAAACCTTCGCAGGCTGATCCGTGGCGGAGCGGTTCAGGAAGGCGACCGTCACCTGTTCCATGTGCTCTCCAAGCCAGTTCGCCATCTCGATTTCCTGATTCAGAATGCGCCGGCAGATCGCGCTGGTTTCGGGATCGTTGCAATGATCCGCGGCGGCGATTAGCACCTTATAGGCCGCGACTTCGGTATGCTCGAAGGCGTAGCCGGCCATCGCGCCCTTGACGACCTCGTCGGACGTCATCATGCCGCCGACGCCCTGCCCCGTCGCCGCGAAACGGCCCATAAGGTCTTTCACCGTGGATGTGTCGCCACCCCTGCGCTCGATGCAGGAACTGAGCATGTCCGATTGCACACGCGTCTCCTGCAGATGGCTTTCAATCCGCGCCTTGAGCTCCGGGTAATGCTCAAGACGTCCGGCCATCGAGGAGAGCATCGTCTCCGCCTGCTTTTCCATGGCGTGCGCATCGCGCAGCCAGTCCATCAGATGGTCTTCCGGTCCAGTCATGGGTCCTGCTCCTAGCGCGAGGCTTTGTAGAGTTTGGTCGCGATCTCGAACATTTCTTCCGGTGCGTAGTCAGGCGTGAAGGCGGACGGCACGCCGGTAAGCTGATGGATCTTGCCGCCTTCGGGCATGCCGTCCACAACCTCGAGCTCGCCCGGCGGGTCGCCCGGCAGAGCCATTTCGCCATTGCCCCAAATGCCCGCCATCTCCTTGTAGTCATTGGGGCTGAACGTATAGAGACGGCGGTGCGAGCCCTCTTGCAGGTATTTCTGGCATTCGGGAATCTTGTCCAGGTTGATGTTCGGGGTCGGCAGCATCTTGGTGATATCGACACCTGTGATCTGCTTGAGCGCGAGCGCGTAGGCGTGGGCGTGGACCGAGCCGCGTACGAGCAGATATCCGCAGACCTCGCGCCCTGTGGGATCGGTGAGCGTCTCGTAGACACGCAGCTTGTGCAGCCGCGCGCCGCATTCGAGGTGGAAATTATGAAGCAGGTCCATCACGACGTTTCCCGTCGTCGTGACGAAGTCGGTGTTCCAGGATACGCCGTTGCTGTTGACCGGCGTTGCGCCGCCGGCGTTCGAAAGGAACGCGGCAGCGAGGCGCATATCGCTCATATCCTGGAACGGCGCGGCCGAGATGTCGCCGCCGTCTCCCGTATCTCCGTCGCTCTTGTCGGGGCCGTTCGCGATCATCGCGACGCCGTTGCTGACCAGTTCGACATGGCCCAGTTCCTCTGCCGTGATGCTGGCAACGAGGCTGTAGAACGGACGGAGCTTCTCCTTGCTGCGGAAATTGAAGCTCTGGAACATATAGTTGCCGAGCGTCGACATCTCTCCATATTTGCCGCCGAGCAGTTCCTGCAGAGCTGCGGCTGCGTTGGGATCGGCTTTTTTCGGTGGCGGCAGTTCGGCTTGAAGCTGGTCGACGCGCATGAACATGATGTCACCTCCTGTTGCTTCGGCCAGAACGGCTCGTCAGAACCGTTGTTCCGCGTCAAAACTTTGCCAATCAGGGTGTGGTCTTCCGGACGCCCCGCTGATTGTCGGCGGCGGCTACGTGCCGAACCGCGCTATGCGGCAAGCACGAGGTGGCCTATCTCACGCCTCAATCGTCCGGCCGATCGGCCTGCTCAGGAAGCGCGACCCAGCGAGGCAGAAGCGCCATGGAACGTCGGCGGCCTTGGTGATGCCGATGCGTGGCCCCATCGCAATCGCGGACGCCGGCGGTTTGTGATCCGCCAGCATCGCGAAGGGTGCTTGGCCAAGATCGTGGCCATCTCGACTGCCATCTATCCCAAGCGCTGCGCAGAGGCGCCCCGGCCCGGAGCAGAGCAGATTGCTGGGAAGCTCGCCGCGCCGCGCTTTCATCCGAGCAAGGCCGACCCGTGGCTCGATCGCCCGGATCAATACGGCTCCGCCGGGATGAGAGCCGCAGACCACGTTGAGACACCAGTGGATCCCATAGGAGCGATAGACATAGGCGTGGCCCACGGGACCGAACATGCTGCCATTGGTCTTGCTCGGGCCGCGCGCACTGTGTGAAGCCGGATCCTCGCCATCATAGGCCTCCGTCTCCACGATAATCCCGCCGACACCATCGAACAGCAGCCAAGTACCCAGCAAGTCCGCAGCGACAATTGCAACAGGACGGCGGAAAAAAGTCCGGCTGAGGGGCTCCGCGCCCGGCGGCCCGCTTTCCTCGACTGGATCATCGCCGCGGTACTCGGGATCGCGGAGATGCTCTGGAACTTTGGCATGTCTCATTGTCTTCCCGCAAGCCGGCTATGAACCGCCCATCGGGCAAACTGTTCCGCAGGAGCACGGGCAGGACCGCGCGAACGGAAATCGCGGTGGCTCGTTTAGCTTCTGGGGGAGCATACAGGAGGCCGCGATGAAGACAGATATCAGTAAACCGCAAAGGCGCGACGAGGCTCGCCCGCTTCACGTGGCGATCGAGACCAAGGAGGATTAAGCCTTGGCTCAGCAGAAAATCAGCGCGCTGCGTCACAGTTCAAAGGACGAGAGCGCGGAACGGGAGTTGGCTGCCCTGACGCAAGCCGTCAGCGACTGGGACAGCGGCAAAGGGCGCAAGGCCGGCTACCCCATCTAGAGTATCCGCTTCACTCGAAATGCCGGGTCTCAGCGAGTGCTCCAGCAGGCCTCCATCAGCTCTAGCTTTGACCGGGAGAAGCCGCCAGCGCTGTAGCCAATACCGGAAAACCGGTCCCGGAAGCGGGGCTCGTGTGCCTCAGCCGCCAGCAATTGCGCGATGCGCTCGCGCTCGGTTGTCAGGCAGACGTCCGATAGCCCGCCGAAGGACCGGTCCGGTCACCCTTATTCCGAACGAAGACGATCAGCCCGGATGCGATGATGCTCATCTGCGGGAACCGGGCACACGGCAGCTGCTTCAACCGGCGATCCAGTCCAGCGACCGCGGAAGTGCCGATGCATGATATCACCGTCCGCAGCCATCGGCATGCCATGCGTTTCGGGACGGAGGTATTGCCCGGAGGCACCCGGTTCAGCCTTTGGGCGCCGAAGCTCGATCAGGTCTCCGTCGAACTGGGCGATGGCGGCGTGCATGCGTTGTCGCGACGCGGCGATGGCTGGCACGAGATCTATTGCCGATGTGGGAGCGGGAACGCGTTATCGCTTCGTGGGTCCCGACGGCAGCCGCTTTCCTGATCCGGCATCGCGCTACCAACCTGACGACGTCCTGGGTGCGAGCGAGGTGATCGATCCCGGCAGCTTCCGCTGGACCGATGCGGATTGGTCCGGACGCCCCTGGGAAGAGGCCATCATCTACGAGCTGCATATCGGGACCTTCACGCACGAAGGCACGTTTCAGGCGGCTCTGCAACGGCTCGATCATCTGGTCTTCCTGGGCATCACGGCGATCCAGATCATGCCGCTTGGGGATTTCTGGGGCCGGTTCAACTGGGGTTATGACGGTACGGCGTGCTTTGCTCCGGATTCAATTTACGGCCGGCCGGATGATTTCAGGCGCTTCGTGCAGGCGGCGCATGAGCGCTCGCTCATGGTCGTCCTCGATATCGTGCTCAATCACTTCGGAGCCGAGGGAAACTACCTGCCGGGGCTGGCGCCGATCTTCACCGAGCGGCACGACAACCTCTGGGGGGACGCGATCAATTTCGATGGCGAGGACGCGGCTTGCGTCAGGCAGCTCGCGATCGACAACGCGCTCTTCTGGCTGACGGAATTCAACCTGGACGGCCTGCACTTCGATGCCGTCCACATGATAAAGGACGACAGCGCGCCTCATATCCTGGACGAGCTCGCCCAGCGTCTGCAGGAGGTGCGGCCGCAGCGCCATACCCGTCTGATCGTCGAGAATTCGGATAATCAGGAGCGCTGGCTGAAGCGGCGCGACGATGGCGCCCCGGTCCGCTTCGCGGCCCAATGGAACGACGACACCCATCACGTCATGCATTCCTGCGTGACCGGCGAGATCACCGGCTACATCGCCGATTTCAATCCGGCCGAAGGACGCGCCGATAAGCTCGGGCGGTGCTGGCGGAAGGGTTTCTCTATCAGAGCGAATACAAGATCCATGAAGGCATGCGCCGCGGCGAGCCCAGCGCGGGCCTGCCGCCGACTGCCTTCATCTGCTTCATGCAGTCTCACGACCAGATCGGAAACCGCCTGACCGGGGACCGCGTCACGGCACTGGCCGACGAGGCCGCGATCAAGGCCTGGGCTTCGATCTACCTGCTCTCGCCGCAGATTCCGATGCTCTTCATGGTTGAGGAGTGGAGCGCCGGGACCCCGTTCCCGTTCTTCAGCGACATGCCGCCCGAGCGCCGCGACGAGACCGCGAAAGGCCAGCATAAGGAATTGAGGCTGAGCCCGGAAGCGGGCGACCCCGACAAGCCCGAGGTGACAGCGGCCCTCGATCCGACTGACCCGGCCACGTTTGCCCGTGCAAAGATCGATTGGACAGAGCTCGACAAGCCGCGTCACCAGGCGTGGCTCGCCTGGTATCGCCAGCTGATCGCGCTGCGCAGAGCCGAGATCATCCCGCTGCTGCCCAGGATCGGCGGATTTTCCGCCAGCTACGAGATGGCGGGCGAGCGGGCGGCCACGGTGCGCTGGAGCCTGGACGACGGCTCGCGACTGGTGCTCCAGGCCAATCTGAGCCCTGACGCGAATCCGGACCTTTCGATCTGCGGCGGGCGTCGCATCTGGCAGCATGGGCTTGTCGAAACGGAGCGCTTAGGCCCGTGGCCCGTCGCGCTGAGCTTCGAACTACCGGGCGGCGCCGACAATCTGGGGTAGCACGCTCCTGCCGAAGGCCTCGATGAAGGCTTCCTGGTTGCGCCCGACCTGGTGCAGATGGATTTCCGAAAAGCCCAGCTCGATATAGTCCGACAGCCAGGCTGCGTGCCGGCCGAGATCCGCTGAGATCAGAAGGTCCCCGGCCACGTCCTCGGGCCGGACCAGCCGGCCGATGCGCTCGAAATCCGCAGGCGAGCGCAGGTCCCAGCTCACCTCCCCGCCGGCCAGGCAATAGCGCCACTGCTCATGGGCGCCAGACAGCGCGGCCTCCTCGCTTTCGTCCCAGTTCAGTCCGACCTGCAGGATGATCGGCTTGCCTTCCCCGCCCCCGCGCCGAAATGCCTCTACGACTCGCCGGAGCTGCGGCAAATCGGAATTGACGGTCAAGAGCCCGTCGGCCCAGCCACCGGCAAGGCCGGCGGTCGCTTCGGTTACGGCCGCCGCGAACAGAAGGGGCGCACTCGGAGGCAGGCTGTAGAGCTTCGCGTCGATCGCGGTGACGCGGCCGCGATGGGTCACGGTCTCGCCGGCGAGCAGCGCCCTGATGATATCGGCGCATTCGCGCAGCCGCGCGTTGCGCTCGGCTTTCTCGGGCCAGGGCAGTCCGGTGACGTCCTCGTTGATACGCTCGCCGCTGCCCAGAGCCAGCCAGAACCGGTCCGGGAACATCTCGGCCAGCGTCGCGGCGCCTTGCGCGACAACGGCCGGATGGTAGCGATAGCCAGGCGCGGTGATCAATCCGCAGGGCAAGGCGATGCGAGCCATCGCCGCCCCGATCCAGCTCCAGGCGAAGCCGGATTGTCCCTGCGCTTCCGCCCAGGGCTTGAAATGGTCCGACGACATCAGGGCCTGGAAGCCCGCAGCCTCCGCCTCGACCGCGAGCGCCAGCAGATGCGACGGCGCAAACTGCTCATGCGATGCGTGGAATCCGATCAGCGCCATTTCCGCCCCGCCCCAACTTGCGCAAAGGCAACCGGATCGGTTCGCGAACGTTCCTTCGCCGGGCCAATGAGGGGCAGGTCATGCCGGATCAATCCAAATGGTGGCAGTCTGGGGTCATCTATCAGGTCTATCCGCGCTCGTTCCAAGACAGCGACGGCGACGGCATCGGCGATCTCCTGGGCATTCTGGCACGATTGGACTATCTGGCCGAGCTCGGCATCGACGCAATCTGGATCTCGCCGATCTATCCTTCGCCGATGGCGGATTTCGGCTACGACGTCGCCGATTATCAAGGCATCCACCCCAGCTTCGGCACGCTCGACGATTTCGACCGGCTCGTCGCTGCCGCGCACGCGCGCAGCATTCGGATCGTCCTGGATTTCGTTCCCAATCACAGCTCGAACCAGCACCCCTGGTTCACCGAAAGCAGATCGGGCCGGGATGCCCCCAGACGCGACTGGTATGTCTGGCGTGATGCCGCGGCCGATGGCGGTCCGCCCAACAACTGGATCAGCGAGTTCGGCGGCAGCGCCTGGAGCTGGGACGAGGCGACGGGCCAATATTACTATCACGCCTATCTGCCCGAGCAGCCCGACCTGAACTGGCGCAATCCGCAAATCGCGGCGGCGATGCTGGATGCGCTCCGATTCTGGTTCGAGCGCGGCGTCGACGGCTTTCGGGTCGATGCGATCCATCATCTCTTCGAAGATGAAAGCCTGCAGGACAATCCGCCCAATCCGGAATGGCTGCCGACGATGTCGCCGGCCAGAAGCCTGATCCGGACCCGGACGATGGACCAGCCCGAGGTTCACGACGCCATCATGGCGATGCGGCGTGTGGCCGACAGCTTTCCCGGCGACCGTGTCATGATCGGCGAGGCCTATCTGCCGATCACCCGCCTGATGGCCTATTACGGCGTCGATCTCGGCGGCTTCCAGCTGCCGTTCAACTTTCACCTGATGTCGACCGCCTGGAATGCGCAGGCCGTCTCTACGCTGGTCGAGACCTATGAGGCCGCGCTGCCCGCAGGCGGATGGCCCAACTGGGTCCTGGGCAATCACGACCGCTCGCGCGTCGCCAGCCGGCTGGGCCCGGCGCAGGCCAGAATTGCCGCGATGCTGCTCCTCACCTTGCGGGGAACGCCGACGCTCTATCAGGGCGACGAGATCGGCATGACCGATGTCCCGATCGCGCCGGAGCGCGTGCGCGATCCCTGGGAGAAGCGCGTACCTGGCCTAGGCCTCGGCCGCGATCCCGTACGCACGCCGATGCAGTGGGACGAGGGGACCCATGCCGGGTTTTCGAGCGCGGAACCGTGGCTGCCGCTGCCGCCGAGTTTCGAGGGCTTTACGGTGTCGTCGCAGCTTCGTCAGCCCGACAGCATGCTGCAGCTGTACCGAAAGCTGCTCAGGCTGCGCCGCGCCGAGCCCACGCTTTCGGTCGGTGGCTATCGCGCGGTCTCAGCCGACGAGAACGTGCTCGTCTTCGAGCGCTTCCATCAGCAGCGGAAGCTCCGCATCGCTCTCAATTTCGACGACCATGCCAAGACGCTGCCGGACGCGGATGCCACCGGACACATCCTGCTGTCGAGCTATCTCGACACGCCATCCGCGACGAGCTCCGTGGAACTCCGGCCGTCGGAGGGCGTCATTACCGAGCTGGACTGAAGCTGGCACGGCTAGCGAGCATACGGGAAAGCCCGCCATGACGATCATCAGGCGCATTTCGAAAGCCGAGAACGCGAAGCAGGATCCGAAATCGCTCGACGAACTCAACGCGACCATTCTGGCGGCCGAGCCCTTGGTGCCGGGTGCGACGCGGGCGGTCCTGGGCGAAGGCCCGCCGGGCGCGGCGATCGCCTTTGTCGGCGAGCAGCCCGGGGACCAGGAGGATCGCGAAGGCCGGCCCTTCGTCGGGCCGGCGGGGCAACTCCTGAACCGGGCGATGTCGGAAGCGGAGATAGCCCGCGACAAGGTCTACGTGACCAATGCCGTGAAGCATTTCAAGTTCGAGCAGCGCGGCAAGCGCCGCATTCACGAGCGGCCGACCACCGGCGAGGTCAAGCATTATCGCTGGTGGCTGTTCAAGGAACTGGAGTTCGTGCAACCGCGGCTCGTCGTCGCGCTCGGGGCGACGGCGGTGCTGGCCCTTGCCGGGCGGGCCCTGCCGATTTCGCGGAATCGTGGGGAGATGCAGTTCGACGGATGGCGCGGCTACATCACGGTGCACCCGTCTTATCTCCTGCGCGTGCCCGACGAGGGCGCCAGACGATCGGCATATGAGGAGTTCGTCGCCGACCTCGAGCGCATTCGAATCCTCTCCAGAGATGACGCACCGGTCTCGTCCGCCGCAGAATGAGCTTGGGTCTGCGGAAGCCGCTGCCCGCTCAAAACGCCGTCGCGGGCCGCGGCTGAGTCGGGAACAACGTCGGCTCCGTGCCGTTCCATGGCCATCTGCCTTTCCAGGAGCTCCCAACCACGGATCGAAAGCCATGATGCATGTTGAGCAGATCAAGGAAGGTTTGGAGGTCGTCGGCTCCGATGGCGCGCATGCTGACATGGTCGACGCTTTGGTTGGGCAGCTCCTGAAGCTCAAGAAGAGCGATCCCGGGTCGAATGGCGTCCACCATTATCTCGACATCGGACTGGTCGTGGCCGTCGACGAGAAGATCCGGCTGATCGTGACCGGCGCCGAGGCAAAGGAGCGCTGGTCGGAAGAGAGCGACTGACGCCGTGATCACGGCCGACGCGACCAAGCGACCCACCGACAGCTTCCGGAGATGACGCGATGACGCAAACCGTTGCCGACTTCATTTGGAACCGCTTGCGGCAATGGGGCGTGTCGCGCGTCTACGGCTATCCCGGCGATGGCATCGGCGGATTGATTGCGGCGCTGCATCGGCAGGAGGACAGGATCGCCTTCGTCCAGGCACGGCATGAGGAGATGGCGGCGCTGATGGCCTCTGGCGAAAGTCGCTTCACCGGAGATGTCGGCGTCTGCATCGCGACGTCAGGTCCGGGCGCGGTCCATACGCTGAACGGGCTGTACGACGCCCGGCTGGATCACAGGCCGGTGCTCGCGCTGGTCGGACAGCAGGCCAGGTCCGTGTTGGGTGCGCATTACCAGCAGGATCTCGACCTGCAGAGCCTCTTCAAGGATGTTGCCGGTGCCTATGTCGAGACGGCGACGGTTCCCGAACAGGTGCCGCATCTGATCGACCGGGCCTACCGCATCGCCAAGGCCGAGCGCCGCGTCACCTGCATCATCCTGCCCAATGACCTCCAGATCCAGGAGATGCGCCAGCCCGGCATGGAACATGCCATGACCCATTCCGGCGTGGGCATCGACACCTCGCCGGCCTTGCCGGGTGCGGATGCCCTGCAGCGCGCGGCAGCGATTCTGAACGGCGGGGAGAAGGTCGCGATGCTGGTCGGGGCCGGCGCGCTGGGTGCGACAGATGAGGTCATCGCGGTCGCCGAAAAACTCCAGGCCGGTATCGCCAAGGCCCTGCTCGGCAAGGCGACGGTCCCCGACGATATCGCCTTCTGCACGGGCTCGATCGGACTGCTCGGAACCAGCGCGAGCTGGGAGATGATGCGGGATTGCGACACGCTCCTGATGATCGGCTCCGGCTTTCCCTATACGGAGTTCCTGCCCAAGCCCGGGCAGGCGCGCGGCGTCCAGATCGATATCGATCCCGGCATGCTCGGGCTGCGCTATCCGATGGAGCTCAACCTCGTCGGTGACAGCGCGGCGACGCTCGCCGCCCTGCTGCCGCTGCTCGAGCAGAAACCCGCGGCGTCCTGGCGCAGCACGATCGAAAAGAACGTCGCGGCGTCCTGGGACGAACTTGCCGAGATGGCCAAAGTCGAGGCCGACCCGATCAACCCCCAGCAGGTCGCAGCCGAATTATCGGCGCGCTTGCCCGACAATGCCGTCGTCACCGCCGACAGCGGCACGACGACCGTCTGGTATGCCCGCAATCTGCGCTTCCGCCGCGGCATGATGGGCTCGGTCTCCGGCACGCTCGCGACGATGGGCTGTTCGGTGCCTTATGCCATCGCCGCCAAGTTCTCGCACCCCGACCGCCCCGCAATCGCGCTTGTCGGAGATGGCGCGATGCAGATGAACGGTCTTGGCGAACTCGTCACCATCGCCAAATACTGGCGCGATTGGGCTGACCCGCGCTTGATCGTAATGGTGTTGAACAATCGCGAGCTCGCCTATGTCACCTGGGAAGAGCGCATCCAAGAGGGCGATCCGAAATGGCCGGCGAGCCAGAACCTGCCCGATCTGCCCTATGCCGAGATCGCCAAGCTGATGGGGCTGGACGGCTTGCGGGTGAATGAGCCGGGCCAGGTCGGTCCGGCCTGGGAGCGCGCTCTCGCGGCCGACCGCCCCTTCGTGCTCGATATGGTGACCGATCCCGATATCGCGCCATTGCCGCCGCATATCACCTTGAAGCAGGCCAAGGGCTTTGCAGGAGCGATCCTCGCAGGCGATCCGGAAGCCGGCAACATCGTTTCCAAGACCACGCGCACCCTGCTGGATGCGATCCTGCCAGGGCGCGCGGATGGCTAAATAGCCAGCGAAAAAGCCCTCGGTCACTACGGACGAGGGCTCGGATTGTTCGATAATCAACCGCAATATCCAACTGGCGCTGGCTGGGAAGCGCATGACCTCGCATCGTCTTTTCACAGTGCTCTGAGAAACCTGGTCCGCGCCATGGACTGCGGAACTTGCTGACACAGTGCCAGTTCCTTTCGAAAGGAAAGTGCCATGGCCGCGTCGAGCACGAAGCAGAGTTTTCCGGTCTCTGGGGGAATCCTTCTCGGATCGGGCTCGGGTGATTTTTTAATTGCGCCAACTGATGTCTCTAGGCGCAGATCCGGAGCGACAACGACGGTCCAGAATCCGGCCCCACGCCGAGCATGAGGCTGGTTACATATAATATCCGGCGCTGCCTGGGCACCGATGGGCAATTGTCTCCCAAGCGCATTGCCGAGGTCATCGCCGAATGCGACGCCGATATCGCTGCCCTTCAGGAGGTCGACGTCGGCCGGCTGCGCAGCGGCAGCATGGATCAAGCCCACGAGATCGGCACTCATCTAGGGGCAAGCGCAATCCACTTCCACCCGGCACTGCAAATCGAGGACGAGCGCTACGGCGACGCGATCCTGACGCGGGGATCGTCACGATTGAAGAAGGTCGGTCTTCTTCCCCGGGGTGGGATCTTCCGCCCGGCCGAGCCACGGGGAGCGCTGTGGATCGAAGTCGAGCTTGGCGGGACAGCGATTCAGATCGTCAATACGCATCTCGGCCTGCGGCGCCGCGAGCGAAGGGCCCAGGCCGAGGCGCTCTTCAGCGACGAATGGCTCGGCCATCCCGGCTGCAGCTCGCCCTGCATTCTGGCAGGGGACCTCAACTCGCTTCCGGGCGGAGTTGTCTACCGGCGCTGCTCCAGCTTTTTGCGGGATGTGCAGGCAGGGACCCGGGCGCGTCCGACGCCGACGTTTCCATCCTGGCGCCCGCTGCTTCGCATCGACCATATCTTCGTCTCGCGCGATATCGCGATTTGCGAAGCCAGGGTGTGGCGGTCGCGTCTGGCGCGGATCGCATCGGATCACCTGCCGCTGGTGGCGGAGCTCGATGTTCGTCCCGCCCGCGACCGTCTCGCGCAATGATCGATCGGATGAAGGGTTCACTGACCGAGGATAGTCGCATGGCGCAGCTGCGCTCCGTAGCTGCAACGGTTTTCGGCCGGCTGAAACCTCTGCTGGCGATGGCCGTCGTCGGTCTCGCGATAGGTCTGCTTTATCGGACACTGAGTGCCCACAGTTTTGAGGATGTCGCAGCGCAGCTTCGCTCTGTAGATGGCGCGCGGATAGCGGCGGCTTTGGCGTTTGCGGCGGGAAGCTATGGCTGCCTCACCGTCTTTGACGTCCTCGCGCTGCACTTTGCCGAGAAGCCGCTGTCGTATCCGAAGGCGGCTCTGGCCTCCTTCGTCAGCCTTTCGCTCGGACATAATCTCGGCTTTGCAGCGCTCAGCAGCGGAGCAATACGCTATCGCTTCTATTCGCGATGGGGGCTCGGCGCGGGCGACGTGGCGAAGGTCATCCTGTTCTGCGGTCTGACTGTCGCAATCGGTCTCGCCACTCTTGCCGCCCTGGCGCTCGCTGCCCGCCCGGATCTGGCCATGCGAGCGACCGGCCTGTCTCGGGGACTGGTTCTCTGGCTTGCCGTGGCGAGCACGCTTGCGCTGGGAGCCTACCTCGTTTCGTGCATTGTCTTGCGCAAGGAGCTTCAGTTCGCCGGCTGGAGCGTGAGGTTGCCGTCGTGGCAGCTCGCGATCGGCCAGTTCATCGTCGGACCGCTGAACTTCGCGATGGTCGCCGCCTGTCTCCACCAGTCGATAGCTGCGACAGGCCCCGCCGCTTTCCTCGACGTAGCGGCGGCGTATGTGCTGGCGAACATTGCGTCGCTCGTCACACATGTGCCCGGAGGCTTGGGGGTGATCGAGGCCCTCGTCAGCCTCGTGCTGGCCGGATCCCAGGTCATCGGCGGACTGATCATCTTTCGACTGGTCTATTTTTGGGTGCCGCTTCTGTTCGGCGGCGTCCTTCTCGCCGTCTCAGAGCTCCTTCTCGGGCGCTCGCCACGCGCCACTTCTTCCTCGTGAAACGAACGGCAAAGAGAGGCGGAACGGTCTGACCGGATCAAAGATCGAGGTGCCGAAGATCGGCCGGGTCGGACCCGGACTCCGCATTGCCGAGAACGGCCGCAAGCCGCGCATCTTGACGTTGAGCCGATCGACGGCAGCGATCAGCCCGCCTTCCGTGGCTATCGTTTCGGCCATGTCCGCTTCTGCACAATCGAGATGTTCCGCCAGGAGTCGATTGCGGATCTCCGCGATCGCAGCGCGATCCGCTTCGTTCCTCGCTTCGATCGCCAGATCGCATTCGGTATCCAAAGCGATCGATCGGTTGTTCAGGTTGGCGGAACCGACGCGAAGCAGCGTGTCGTCGATGATGATCAGCTTGGCGTGGACGAGGACCTGCGTTTGCCCTTGGGGACTGGGCACCACCGGATACACGACGCGAAGCCGATCGTGACCGTCTGCTTTCGCGAGCCTGCGTATCAGACGGTCGCGGTTGCTTGCCATGGCGAAGCGTTCGATCAAGCCTTTCGACGTGTGCGTCATGACGACCATGATCTCCGGCCCGTCCGGCTCGCGCAGCCTGGCCGCCAGAGCGTCGCCCACCGCGGGAGCGGTCATGTATTGGGCTTCGATGTAGATTGATGTCCTGGCGGCCGCGATCATGTCCAGTGTCAGCGTACCGATCTCGGATATCTCCGCTCGCCCACCATAGGCCGGGCTGGTCCGCGCGATTGCGACGCTGACATCGCGAAACTGGACGGGCAGTTGCCGGGGCCAGATGTCGTCGTTCTTGCCTGCGGTCGAACTCGGCTTTTCTCCGGTTGCATCCGACCAGCGCTCGGCCGCCATCCTGCAGAGCACTGCAGCCGCCTCTGCATCGACGATCATCTGGATATCGTGAACCGGCGGATAGATCGTCCCGTCCAGATCGACCCGTTCGCCATCGTCCGCACGATGGCTGTTCCGGTCCCAGCGGCGCACCGTCAGGTCGATGCCGCCGGAAAAGGCGACACGGCCATCGATGCAGACGATCTTCTGATGATGCGCCGCGTAAAGCGGATGCCGGGTGTCGAGCTTCATGTGAATGCGCGGATGGTCCTGCCACGGGCTGCCGAGCAGCGCCGGAGCAGTGGCGCTCGGGCCGTGAATGACCGACACGCTCCAGACCAGAATATAGACATGGAGCTCGGGGCGATCCTCGACCAGCCCGCGAAGAAGCGCTCCCAGCGGCGGAGATATGTCCGCAGGCTGGTCGGCGCGGAGCCTTATTCGGCCGTCAAAATCCCAACCCACGATAAAGATCGAGTGCCGAGCCCGACGCAGCGTCGCTTCGAGGTGGCTGAAATAATTCGCTCCGTCCACAAGCACCGCAGCGCGATCGGCATGCGCCACCTCGCAGCAATTTACCTTCGGTACGAAAATCGACTGCCAGTTTTGCCCCGTGATCGCTTCGACTGCTGTGGGCATTGATTTTGACATGGAGCCGTTCTGTTGGGCGCCGAAGGCCTCATCATCGGCCTGCCTGAAGGCCGCGCGAGAGGCTCGCCCAGCCTTATGAATCACGTCTCGAAACGCTCATTTTGGGTCGCACCCTGTCCTGCCGATCTTTCTCGCCGAGCATCTCGCCCGCGGGCGACAAGAGGTCTCGTGGCAGGCTCATATCCTCCTGTAGGTGCCATTCGACCACATCGCGGCTCCGGCCCGAGCGCTGCACGAACGACGCGATCCAGTCCTCGCCGGGAAAGGCCTTGTTCATGCGCAGAGCCAGCTCGCGGCCCGTCGTGGTGGGCGCTATCGGGTCCATGGCCGTCTTCTCCGCTCGCGCATCCAATCTAAACATCCGAGCCGAGCGCCAGTTCCTGAACTCGCGCCTGGGAAGCATCGAACAGCGAGTGGCCGGCAGGATAAGGCGAGCTTCGGTCATCTCGCTCTCCTTTCGCTCGACTTCCATCGCAGTGAAGCGAACGGCGCGGCTTCGCGGGTCTCACCGCCGCCACCGGCCTGCGGCAGCCGCTCAGCCCGACGGCTGACCAGGGTCGAGAAGACCTGCCGCCATCAGCCCGATAAGCAGGCTGGCAACGTGGAGCGATTGCCCGATCAGGCCTCCGCGCAAGCCGGCCACGACCTGCGGGATCGGCATCAGATGCACCGTCATGCCGTCCTCACCGGCGTCACGGCTCGGCCGGCCGTGCGGCTTGGCGTCGTCCACGAGGCAGATATGCACGCGGTTGGTCTGGATTGCCGGATTTGCATGGAGCGACGAGATCAAGCGGGCGCGCGAGCCGATATAGCCGGTCTCCTCTTCGAGTTCCCGTACCCCCGTCATGGTCGGATCGGAATCCGCCGGCTCCATGACACCGCCCGGGACCTCCAGAAAATCGGAGCCGGCGGCATGCCGGTATTGCCGGACGAGGATCAGTTGCCGATCCGGCGTGATCGCAACGACATGCACCCAGTCGGGATAACCCAGCACGTAGTAAGGATTCAGACGATGGCCCGAGGCGGTTTCGCAATCATCGGCGCGCACGTCGATCCAGCGATCCTTCAGCAACGTCTTGGAGGAGTGAACGCGCCAGGGATCGCTCATTTCCGAACCCGCGCCGCCTCAATTCAGCGGCGGCGCAGCGCCATTGCGGCGTTTGCTCGCGGCATTCGTGCTGTCCGACGCGCTCACGCTGGCACGCCTGCCCTTTTTCGTATGTTGATAGATGATCACGGCCAAGGCGCGCGCGCGCGGAATCTTCTTGGCCAGCGACAACTCCACCGCTTTGGGCGCGATCACGCCGCCGAACCGCGCCAGAGCCTCGACGACGGCGTCCGGCTCCACATCGCCATACATCGGCGAGTGGAATATGGCGTCGATCGCATTGATCATCTCGGCGCTGATCGGCGCCAGCTGCGCCTTGACCAGGGTCTCGATGACGATGCGGGCCTGCATCGCCGAGCGCCGCTTGATCAGCTTCATCAGGGCGGCGACTGCAATGATCTCCCCTGGCCGGAACGGACGCCCGGGTGAAGGGTTGCGCAGGACGGTGGCGCCGGCCCGCTGGCAGACGCTCAGCGCCGTATGCACATCCTCGTCGCCGCTCGCCGCGGCTGCGAAGAACAGCTCGCCGGTCGTCACGGCGATCCTGTCCCGGTTATGGCCGAGAAACGCTTCGGCCCGATCGCCGACCGCGTCCGTCTCGACCACCATCACGTCGATTTCGCCGATTCCGCCATGCGACAAGGCAGCGATCGCCGTATGCTGTCCGTCGATCACATGCCAGGCTCCGTCGACCTTCGCGACGACGGGGATGCTGAAGCGGCGCCAATCCCACTCCCGCACCAGCTTTTCGATCAGCTTGAGCGATTTGGGCGAGAGATCGCGCTGATAAAGGCCATCGACCCAGAGTTCCGCCGGGTCGAGCCGCATGATATGTGGGCGAGGACCTACCCGGGCTCTGGGGACGTTGGGCAACGCAAGCGGTTTTATTGGGCGAGCAGTTGTCAAGTCGCGCCTCCTGGGTCTTGAGATGGTTATTATAACGACGTCCGGAGAGCATCGTTCCAAGCATCGCTATCCCCATACGTCAAACTAGGGTCTGGTCACGCCTACGCCTTAACTTATGATAACAGCTCAGGATTTTTAGCGAATCCCGACATCGCGCGACGGCAAAAGCGGTCCCGCTGCGCCGTTTGAGGCGCCGGTCCCGACCGCCGGCCGGGAGACGCCCGCGATCCCAATGCTTGAGGCGCCTTCGCTTGGCGCGCCGCGACCACCGGAACCCGCCATCGCGGCCCCCGTTCGACCCCAAACGGCGGCCAGCGCACCGGCGCCGGCAGGCTACCGGGCCTCCTTCGGCATAGGCGCCGGAATCGAACTGCGTAAGACGCCCACCGCGTCGCACGCGAAGTCGGGAGATCCGCATGCGAGCACTGGTATGGCACGGCAAGGAAGACATCCGCTGCGATGAGGTCGACGATCCCGAGATCGAGCATCCGCGCGACGCGATCATCAAGGTGACGAGCTGCGCGATCTGCGGCTCCGATCTGCACCTCTTCCACAACCTGATCCCGGCGATGAAGCCCGGCGACATCATGGGCCATGAAACCATGGGAGAGGTGGTCGAGATCGGCTCCGGGCTCGGTGGCAAGCTCAGGAAGGGCGACCGCATCGTCGTGCCGTTCACCATCTTCTGCGGCGAATGCGAGCAGTGCAAGCGCGGCAATTTTTCCGTCTGCGAGACGACGAACCGGAAGAAGCACCTCGCCGAAAAGGTCTTCGGGCACTCCACGGGCGGGCTGTTCGGCTATTCGCATCTCACGGGGGGCTACCCCGGCGGCCAGGCCGAGTATCTGCGCGTGCCCTATGCCGACACGACGCATATCAAGATCCCCGACGGCTTGAGCGACGAGCAGGTCCTGTTCCTCAGCGACATCTTCCCGACCGGTTGGCAGGCCGCGGTGCAGTGCGACATCCAGCCGACCGATACCGTGGCGATCTGGGGCTGCGGTCCGGTCGGCCAGATGACGATCCGCAGCGCCGTGCTGCTTGGTGCAAAGCAGGTCGTCGCGATCGACTGCGTGCCGGAACGGCTCGCGATGGCGCAAGCCGGCGGAGCGATCACGATCGATTTCGAGGAGGACAGCGTCATCGAGCGGCTCGACGAGCTGACCGATGGCAAGGGTCCGGAGAAGTGCATCGACGCCACCGGCATGGAAAGCCATGTCTCGCTCGACCAGCTCGACACGCTCTATGACCGCGCCAAGCAGGTGTTCCTGATGGAGAGCGACCGGCCCCATGTCCTGCGCGAGATGATCTATGTCTGCCGTCCCGCGGGCGTGATCTCAATCCCCGGCGTCTATAGCGGCCTGATCGACAAGATGCCGATGGGCATCGCCATGAACAAGGGCCTGACCTTCCGGATGGGCCAGACGCATGTGAACCGTTGGAGCGACGACCTGCTGCGCCGCATCGAGGAGGGGCAAATCGATCCGTCCTTCGTCATCACCCACACGGTCGGCCTCGAGGACGGGCCCGAGATGTACAAGGTGTTCCGCGACAAGCAGGACAGCTGCATCAAAGTCGTCCTGAAGCCCTGAGGGAGCCGCCGATGAACCTGATCGCGAACATGATGCGCACCAAGGGCGATCCGAAAATCCGCCGCTCCGGGCCGAGTTCGCTCAGCGCCTCCGACAGGCTCGCACGCAACCTCGGCTGGCTCGGCATCGCGCTCGGCCTGACCGAGGTCCTGGCGGGCCGCAGGATCGCGCAGGCCCTGGGCATGCGGGACAAGGAGGCACTGATCCGCGGCTATGGCCTGCGCGAAATCGGCAGCGGCATCCTGTGCCTTTCCGTCGACAAGAAGACGGGGCTGATCAGCCGGATCGCCGGCGACAGCCTCGACATCGCAACGCTCAATCGAGCGCTCGATCCGCGAAATCCCAAGCGCGGCAATGTCGCGCTGGCGATGGCCGCGGTGATCGGCATCGGCATGCTCGATGTGATGGCGGCCAAGCTCAGCATGGTGCGGCACGAGCGGAGATCCCAGCCGCGAGACTACAGCGACCGCAGCGGCTTTCCCGGCGGAGTGGCTGCCGCGCGCGGACGCGCGCGCGAAACATTCAAGACCCCCGCCGACATGCGCGAGATTCCGGTCGTGCCCTGATCGGGGCCGCTCGGAAAAACACGGAGAGATAGAGGAGACGAGCATGAGCAAGTCCAAAGCTTTGACCGATCACGATGAGATCCGCCGTTGGGTCGAGCAGCGCGGCGGCAAGCCGGCGCGCGTGGAAGGCACCGAGGGCAAAGACGGTGCGGGCGTCCTCCGGCTCGATTTCGGCGAGCCCGATGAAGGTCTCGAGCCGATCTCCTGGGATGATTTCTTCGAGACGTTCGAGGACCGTGGCCTTGCCCTGCTCTGCGGCACGGAGGCCGATAGCCGGTTCAACAAATTCATCGACAGGGAGTGAGCCTTGGTGCGCGCACGTAACCCGGTGAACGCAATGCCATCGTCGCGCGCAATAACGATCGCGGGCGAGCAAGCCATGTCCATCGTGGAAGCCGAAGGCCGGATCCTGCTCGACGGCTATGCCGACGACCTGATCCGCTCCTACGCCGCCGCAGGGCTGCTGACGGCCGCCCTGGACGAGCTGACTTCCGGAATCTCGCGTGAGGTCGCGATCGAAACCCTCAAAGGCGCGCTGCTGACGCTCGAGGCCCTGCCATCCTGAGATCACCAGGGGCGCGAGCCAGCTACAGCTTTAACGGCAAATCCGCGATCTGCGTGAACCGTACATCCCCGCCAGCACCCCGATCCGGGCGGCCGACGAGCCGACAAGCCATACGACTGGAACAGTCCGTTCGGCGCGACGGTTGCCGAGCAGGGAGATGATTTCATGACAGTCCCGTCGCTCGGTCCAATCCTGTCCAGCGTGACCTTGGGCTATATGCTTCACGCGGGCATCGTCACCGCCGGCTCGCTGGCCGGAGATCTGGCGTGGCTCGTCCTGGCCGCGACGACCACGATCGCGCTTGCCTCCCTCGACGAGCTTTCCTGAAAACCTCGAGCTTTCGAAGCGCCCACCGAAAGTGCAGCAAGAGCTTTTCGGCCGAGGATCATCATCTTCTTCATCTACATCTTTGACTTCTTCAACCGGAACCGACCCGAAACTGTGTTGTTGAACAGGTTGCAAGATCATCTGCATTCAGCACGTCGGAGGTCGGGAATGCCGGCAAGATATCTGGTCACGGGCGGAGCGGGTTTCATTGGGCGGTACCTTTGCGCCGAGCTCCTCGAGCATGGTCATGAGGTGCGCGTCCTCGACAGCTTCGTGCCGCAAGTCCATGGCGATGCGGCGGACGCCCCTCCAGGGGTCGAGTTGTTGACCGGCGATGTCCGCGACGCCGATCTGGTGAGGCGCGCGCTCGGCGGCGTCGACGGCGTGTTTCATCTCGCGGCGGAGGTCGGCGTCGGCCAGAGCATGTACGAGATCGCGCGCTATGTCGGCGGCAACGATCTTGCCACCGCCGTCCTGCTCGAACAGATTTCCCAAAGTCAGGTGCAGCGGCTGGTCGTCGCCTCGTCCATGAGCGTCTATGGCGAGGGACTGTACCGCAGCGCCGAAGGCGAGCTCTTCCCCGCGGTGCGGCGTGTCCTGAAGGAGGGCGAGCGCGCCTGGGATCCGGCTGGCCCGGACGGTCAGCCGTTGCTCCCGGTGGCGACCGACGAGACCAAGCCGGTCGACCTCGCCTCGATCTACGCGCTGACGAAATATGTGCAGGAGTGCAGCAGCCTGATCATCGGCAACGCCTATGGCGTGCAGACGGTGGCCTTGCGGCTGTTCAACGTCTTCGGACCCGGACAGGCGCTGTCCAATCCCTACACAGGCGTGCTGGCGAATTTCGGCTCGCGCCTGCTCAACGGCCAGCCGCCGCTGATCTTCGAGGATGGTCGCCAGAAGCGCGATTTCGTCCATGTCAGCGATGTCGCCAAGGCATTCCATCTGGCGATGCATGCGGCCTATGTCTCGGGCCAGGTCCTGAACATCGGCAGCGGCAACGCCTACACCATCGAGGCGGTCGCGCTGCTGCTGGCCGAGGCGATGGGCCGGCCCGAGCTCAGGCCGCAGATCCTTCAGAAGGCCAGGGCCGGCGACATCCGGCACTGCTTCGCCGACATCAGCCGCGCCCGGGACATCATCGGTTATCTGCCGGCGCGGCGGCTCGAAGCCTCGATGGATGAGATGGCCGAATGGATTGCCGGCTCGCAGGCCGTCGACGGCGGCGAGCAGGCGCGGCGCCAGCTCGAAGCACGGGGCCTGGTGGTATGAACGCGCCCTCCCCCATTGCCGGCGCAGGGCCGGCGCTCGGCTTCGCGGAGTGGTTCCGGCGTGGCGAGCACGCGCGCGTCGAGGCCGCGATCGCCGGCATGCGCCAGGCCGGAACGCGCTATCTGCGCACGCATCTGTCCTGGGCTGAATATCACGCTCCGGGCGGCCGCGACTGGTACGACTGGCTGATTCCGCGCCTGGGCAAGGCCTTCGACCTGCTGCCTTGCGTTCATTATACGCCGCCGTCGCTGTCGCGGACCGGCGCCGCCTCGGGCCCGCCGGTGCGGCTGAAGGACTATGCCGACTTCATCGACGTCGTCCTGACCCGCTATGGCGAGCATGTCCGCGACATCGAATTGTGGAACGAGCCCAACAACCTGCTCGACTGGGATTGGCGCGAGGACCACGACTGGCAGCTCTTCTGCGAGATGATCGGCGGGGCCGCCTACTGGATCCAGCATCGCGGCTGGCGCGCCGTGCTCGGCGGCCCCTCGCCCTTTGACGCGCATTGGCTCGATCTCATGGGCCAGCGCGGCGTGCTGAACGTCGTCTCGGCGGTCGGCTTTCACGGGTTTCCCGGCACCTGGGACAGCGAGGCTGCGGTCTGGCGCGGCTACGACCAGCATATCGCCGAGGCGCGCGCCGTGCTCGCCCGCTACAATCCCGCTTGCGAACTCTGGATCACCGAGGCCGGCTACTCGACCTGGCGTAACGACGAGGCCGAACAGGTCCGGCGCTTCCGCGAAGCGCAGGCGGCGCCTGCCGAGCGGCTCTACTGGTATGGCTGGCAGGACATTCCGCGCGACGTGCCCGTTCAGGAAGGTCTCTATTTCGACCTGCGCCACTATCATCTCGGCGTCACCGATGCGGAGGGCAGGCCAAAACTCCTGCGCCGCCTGCTCGAAACGCAAAGCTCCGTCGAACTCGACGGCGTGCTGCCAACGGCATCGCAGCGCTCGCCCCATCGCGGTCTGCGGCCGGTGGAAACGGCGCCGGTCGTGATCTTCGGCGGCGCCGGCTTCATCGGCGCGAACCTCGCCGAGCGGCTGCTTCGGGATGGCGAACGGGTGCTGGTGTTCGACAATCTCAGCCGCCCCGGAGTCGAGCGCAATCTCGCCTGGCTGCGCGCGCGTCATGGCTCGAAGGTCGAGACCTGCCTTGCCGATATCCGGGATGAGGATTCGGTGGAGCGCGCCGTCAAGGGCGCAAAGGCAGCCTTTCACCTCGCTGCGCAGGTCGCTGTGACGAGCAGCCTCGTCGACCCCCGCCACGATTTCTCGGTCAACGCGCAGGGCACGCTGACCATCCTGGAGGCGCTGCGGCGACACGCGGCCGACACGCCGCTCGTCTTCGCCAGCACCAACAAGGTCTATGGCGCGCTGGCCGATATCGCGATGCAGGAGAGCGACGGGGCCTATCAGCCCGTCGAGGCGGCGCTGAAGCGCTACGGCATCTCGGAAAACCGCCCGCTCGATTTCTGCACGCCCTATGGCTGCTCAAAAGGCGCGGCCGACCAATATGTGCTGGACTACGCCCACAGCTATGGCCTCCGCACGGCGGTGCTGCGGATGAGCTGCATCTTCGGCCCGCGCCAGTTCGGCACGGAAGACCAGGGCTGGGTCGCGCATTTCCTGATCAAGGCCCTGCGCGGCGACAGGATCACGATCTTCGGCGACGGCAAGCAGGTGCGCGACATCCTGCACGTCGCCGACGCGGCCGACGCCTATTGTCGCGCATTGGCGGCGATCGACACCATCACCGGCCGGGCCTTCAACCTCGGCGGCGGCCCGGCCAATGCCGTCAGCCTGAACACGGTCCTGGCCGAGATCGGCCTGCTGCTCGGCCGCGATCTCGCGATCGACTTCGAGGACTGGCGCCAGGGCGACCAGCCTTATTTCGTCGCCGATACGCGCGCGCTCGGTGCGGCGCTCGGCTGGCGTCCCGGCTTCGGCTGGCGCGACGGCCTGCGCGATCTGCACGACTGGGCGTGCCATGAATTCGGCCATGCCGGCAGCGCGCTCCCGGCCATGGCGGCGGCACCGACACGCAGCAGACGGAGGGTCACGGCATGAAGGTCGCGCTGGTCAATCCACGCTGGAGCTTCGACGGCAGCATCTATTTCGGCTGCCGGGAACCGCATCTCCCGCTCGAACTCGGCTACTCCAAGGCGCTTCTCGAACGGGCCGGCCACGAGGTGCTGCTGCTCGACGGCCATCTCACCGACCGCGGCGACGACAGCCTGGTCGCCGAGGTCGCCGGCTTCGCGCCGCAGATGACGGTCGTCACCACGGCCCCGAGCTACCTGTTCTGGCGCTGCGCGCCGCCGGAGCTGCGAGTGCCGGCCGGCTTCCTGCAGGCGCTCGGGCGCCA
Source organism: Allobosea sp. RCC_152_1 (assembly GCF_041360765.1). Taxonomy (NCBI): domain Bacteria; kingdom Pseudomonadati; phylum Pseudomonadota; class Alphaproteobacteria; order Hyphomicrobiales; family Alloboseaceae; genus Allobosea; species Allobosea sp. RCC_152_1. The sequence goes on along the minus strand of NZ_JBFUPU010000014.1, from coordinate 51,207 downwards.
GGGCGGGCGCACGGTCGCGACCGGTCCGCATGGCTCGGTCACGCCACAGACGACGCTGCGCAAGCTCGGAGTCGACGTCGTCGTGCGCGGCGAATGCGAGGAGGTCATCGCCGCGCTTGCGGAGACGCAGGACCTGTCGCGGGTTCCCGCCATCGCCTGGCGCGACGCCGGCGCCATCCGCGTCAATGGCGGCCCGGCCGCAAGCCCCTTCATCGAGGCGCCCGCCCTGTCATGGCCCGACGAATGGATCGCGCGCCACCAGCACCATCACCATCGCTTCGACGATGCACGCTCGGGCTTCGGGGCCGAGGTCGAGGCTTCGCGCGGCTGCCCCTATAATTGCAGCTTCTGCGCCAAGATCGAGTTCCGCGACGCCTACCGCCGGCGCAGGCTCGACCTCGTGCTGGAGGAGATCGACCGGCTGATCGCCCAGGGGGTCGGCTATGTCTATTTCATCGACGAGATCTTCCTGCCGCAGAAGCCGCTGCTCGAGGCGCTGGTCTCGCGCAATCTGCAGTTCGGCATCCAGACCCGCATCGATCTGTGGAAGCCCGAACTGCTGGAATTGCTCGGCCGCGCCGGCTGCGTCTCGATCGAGGCCGGCATCGAGAGCCTGACCGTCGAGGGCCGGGCCGCGCTCGCCAAGCGCTGCAAACTCGAGACCGAGGACCTGGCGGCGCTGCTGATCGAGGCGCGCCGCCATGTGCCCTTCGTCCAAGCCAACCTGATCGGCATGGAGCAGGACAATGCCGGGCTGGTGGCGCATTGGCGCGATGTGCTGATCGGCGCCGGCGTCTGGGCCAACGAGCCCGTGCCGCTCTATCCGTATCCGAGCTCGCCGAGCTATCGCGACCTCTGGGGCGAGCCCGACGATCACGCCTGGGAACGGGCGCATCAGCATTATCTCGCCGCCTTCTCCGAATTCAGCGACATCCAGGACAAGCAGCCGCTGCCTCTGAGCCAATTGGAGGCGACATGCTGCGCAGCCCATTGATGGCGCCGCCGCGCCGCGTCCTGATCACGCTCGATGCCGTCGGCGGCGTCTGGCGCTACGCGATCGATCTCGCGCGTGGGCTTGGGCAGCACGGGGTGGAATGCCTGCTGGTGGGCTTTGGCCCCGCCCCGGGGCCGGACGGAATCGAGGAGGCCGAGGCCCTTGCGAATGCCTCGCTGATCTGGCCGGGTGGGTCGCTCGACTGGCTCGTCGAAACCGAAGGCGAGCTCGAAGGCGCGGCCCGCGCCCTGACGGAGCTGGCACGCGACTGGCGGCCCGACCTGCTGCATCTGAACCTGCCCTCGCAGGCGGTTGGACTGCCCGACGATCTGCCGCCTGTGCTGGTCGCCTCGCATTCCTGCCTGGCGACATGGTGGGCCGCGGTGCGTGGCGGGACGCCGCCGGCCGCATGGCATTGGCAGCGGCGGCGCACGCAGGAAGGACTGCAGCGGGCCGCCTGCGTCGTCCTGCCGAGCATGAGTCATGCGGCGGCCACGCAAGACGCCTATGGAGCAATTGCCGAGCACGAGATTGTCTACAACGCCAGCCCCGTCGCGCATGGCTCGGCCGAGCGCCAGGAGATCGCGCTGGCTGCCGGACGCTGGTGGGACGAAGGCAAGAACGGCGCGACGCTGGACGCGGCGGCGCTGCTGACATCATGGCGCGTGCTGATGGCCGGTCCGCAGACCGGCCCCAACGGCCAATCCTGCGAATTGCGGCACGCCTCCCCGCTCGGCCAGCTCCCTGCGCCGTCGATCTGCGCGCTGATGGAGCATGCCGCGGTCTTCGTCGCGCCGTCGCTCTACGAGCCATTCGGCCTGGCGGTGCTGGAAGCGGCTCATCGCGGCGCCGCGCTGGTCCTGGCCGATATCCCGACCTTTCGCGAGCTCTGGCAGGATGCGGCGTTGTTCGTTCCGCCGCGCGAGGCGCCCGCCTATGCGCAGGCGATCGACAAACTGATGACCGATCGGGAGTTGCGCTCGCGCCTCGCCCGCCGGGCACGCCTGCGCGCCCTCGACTTCAGGTCCGAGCGCCAGGTCGCGGGCATGCTTGCGGCTTATGCGCGTGCATGCAGCGGCAGCTCCGGCCATGCACGGGCGCAATCGGCGCTGCGGGCGTCGTCGGCCGCGGCCGAGCCCACTCCCGACATGGCGGTCTGACATGCGCATCGTACTCTATACCCACTCGCTGATCTCCGACTGGAACCATGGCAACGCCCATTTCCTGCGCGGCGTGCTGCGCGATCTCGAGGCGCGCGGCCATGAGACGCTGGCGCTCGAACCGGAGGACAGCTGGAGCCGCGCCCATCTCGTGGCGGAACGTGGCGAGGCCGCGATTGCACAGTTTGCGCAGGATTTTCCCGAGCTGACCGTCGCAACCTACGGGCCCGACTTCGACCACGCCGAGGCACTCGATCGCGCGGATGTCGTCATCGTGCATGAATGGACCGAGCCGGCGCTGGTGGAAAGGCTCGGGCGGCTGCGCCGCGCGGGGGCCGGCTTCACCCTGTGCTTCCACGACACCCATCATCGCGCGGTTTCGGCCGAGGCGGAGATCGGCGGGCTCGCGCTCGACGACTACGACCTGATCCTGGCCTTCGGGGACACGCTGCGCGAGCGCTATCTGGCGCGCGGCTGGGCCGACAGGGTCCATACCTGGCACGAGGCCGCCGATCTCAGACTGTTTTCACCGCTGCCGGCGAACGGCCCGCGGCAGGATCTGATCTGGGTCGGCAACTGGGGCGATGGCGAACGCGCGCGAGAACTCTACACGTTTCTGACCGAGCCGGCGGCTCGCAGGGGGCTGAGCGGCACGGTGCGCGGGGTGCGCTATCCCGACGAGGCGCTGGCGAAGCTCGCCGCCTCCGGCCTGCGGTATGGCGGCTCGATCGCCAACGCCGAGGTCCCCGCAGCTTTTGCCCGCCATCGCATGACGGTCCATATCCCGCGCCGGCCTTATGTCGAAGCCCTGCCCGGGATCCCCACCATCCGCGTCTTCGAGGCGCTGGCGTGCGGCATCCCGCTGATCAGCGCGCCCTGGGACGATGCGGAAGGCCTGTTCCGGCAGGGCGACTTCATTAGGGTCCGGACCGGCGGAGAGATGGCGCGGGCGATGTCGGCCCTGCGCGACGATACCGCCTTCGCCGACGAGTTGGCCCGGCGCGGACGCGAGACGATCGAGTCACGGCATAGCTGCACCCACCGCGTCGACGAGTTGCTGGCCATCCTCTCACGGCTCGGCAGCGCGCGGACCCGCCAAGCCTTACCCCAGACGGAGCTGCTCTGATGCGGATCGCGTTTTACGGATCAAGCCTGCTGTCGTCCTACTGGAATGGGGCGGCCACCTATTACCGCGGCATTCTGCACGCGCTTGCCAGGCGGGGCTATGCGATCACCTTCTACGAACCAGACGCCTTCGAGCGCCAGAACCATCGCGACATCGCGCCGCCCGACTGGTGCCGCGTCGTGGTCTATCCGGCTACCGAAGCCGGCTTGAGTGAAGTGCTGGCGCAGGCGGGCGCTGCCGACATTGTCGTAAAGGCCAGCGGCGTCGGCTATGGCGACGCCGAACTGCTTGCCGGAGTGCTGGCTGATGGACGCTCGGATGCCTTGCGCATCTTCTGGGACGTCGACGCCCCGGCGACGCTCCGCGAGATCGCGGCGAGCCCGCTGCACCCGCTGCGGCAGGCGCTCGCGGAGCTTGATCTGGTCCTGACCTATGGCGGCGGCGATCCGGTCGTAGCTGGCTATGGTGCCTTGGGAGCTCAGGCCTGCGTGCCTGTCTACAATGCGCTCGACCCGTCGACGCATCATCCCGACAAACCCGAGCCGCGCTTTTCCGCCGACCTCGGCTTTCTCGGCAACCGCCTGCCCGATAGGGAGGCCCGCGTCGACGAGTTCTTCTTCAAGGCCGCCAGCTTGCAGCTGGGACAGCAATTCCTGCTTGGAGGCGCCGGCTGGGACGACAAGCCTTGCTCCCCCAACATCCGCAAGCTTGGCCATGTCGCGACCGCACAGCACAATGCGTTCAACGTGACGCCGCGCGCCGTCTTGAACATCTCGCGCGCCGACATGGCGGCGATGGGTTTCTCCCCGGCAACACGGGTCTTCGAGGCGGCCGGGGCCGGAGCCTGCCTGATCACGGATGCCTGGACCGGCATCGAGCTGTTCCTCCAGCCGGGTGAAGAGATACTGGTGGCGCGCGACGGGGCCGATGTCGCCGAGATCATCGGCGAGCTCTCGGCTGAACGGGCAAGGCGCATCGGCGAGCGCGCGCTCGCCCGCGTGCGGCGCGACCACACCTACGAGGACCGCGCCGCGGCGCTCGACGCATTGCTGCGGCAGAGGCTTGCCGCCAAGCGCAGGGACATGGCCGCATGACCCGCCCGCTCGACATCGTCATCCTGGGGCTGTCGCTGAGCTCCTCCTGGGGCAATGGCCATGCCACGACTTATCGAGCCTTGCTGCGCGGGCTGAAGCGACTTGGCCACCACGCGCTGTTCCTGGAGCGGGACGTGCCCTGGTACGCGCAGCACCGCGACCTGCCGCGACCCGATTTCTGCGACCTCGCGTTCTATCGCGATCTGGGCGGCCTCATGCGGGACCACGGCGCGCGGATCGCCGGAGCCGATGCCGTCATCGTCGGCTCCTATGTGCCCGAGGGCGCGGCCCTCCTCAACCTCGTCATGGCGCATGCGAAGGGCTTGCGGGCCTTCTATGACATCGACACGCCTGTCACGCTGGCGGCTCTCGAGCGGGGCGAGACGTCCTATCTCGCACGTCGGCAGATCCCGGAGCTCGATCTTTACCTCTCGTTCTCGGGCGGCGAGGTGCTCGATGTGCTGGCAGGACGTTTCGGCGCCCGCTGCCCGCGCGCCCTCTACTGCGCCGTCGACGAGGAACGCTACAGGCCGCTCGACCTGCCCCGGCGCTGGGACCTGGGATATCTCGGCACCTATAGCGACGACCGCCAGCCGGTGCTGGAGCGTCTCCTGCTGGAGCCGGCGCGGCGCTTGCCGGATCGCCGTTTCGTCGTCGCCGGACCGCAATATCCGGCTTCGATCGCCTGGCCCGCCAATGTCGAGCGCATCGAGCATGTCGGACCGGAGGACCACGCGGCCTTCTACAGCTCGCAAGGCCTGACGCTCAACGTCACGCGCGCCGACATGGTCGCCGCTGGCTGGTCACCGAGCGTCAGGCTGTTCGAGGCTGCCGCCTGTGGCGTGCCGATCGTGAGCGATCGCTGGCGCGGTCTCGACGAACTCCTGCCCGAGGGCGAAGCGCTGCTGATCGCCGACGACCCGGAGGCGGTCGTCGCGGCACTGGCCGAGCCGCGTGCCGTCTCGCTGCGCCGCGCCGCACGGGCCCGCGACATCGTGCTCGACCGCCATACCGGCACGGCCCGCGCCGGAGAGTTGCTCGCCGCCCTGAGCGCGGCCGTGCCGACGGCAGCAAGAGCCGCTCAGCAATTGCCCAAAGCCGCAGCCATGATGGCTCCCGCGGCCTCAGTCTGAGGAGACGACCATGGTACGACGCGTAAGTCCCGTCACCCTTGTCGCCGGCGGCGCCGGCTTCCTCGGAAACCATCTTTGCGAACGATTGCTCGGCGAAGGCCATCGCGTGATCTGTCTCGACAATCTTCAGACGGGCTCGCTGGAAAACCTGCGCCGCTTCGAGCGCGAAAGCCGGTTCCGCTTCATCGAGGCCGATGTCTGCGAATTGCCGGCGCGGCTGCGGGCCGACTATGTCTACAACCTCGCCTGCCCGGCCTCGCCGCCGCTCTATCAGGCCGACCCGGTCCACACGATGATGACGAGCGTCGTCGGCACCCGCAATCTGCTGGAGGTCGCAAGGCGCAGCGGCGGACGGATGCTGCAGGCTTCGACCAGCGAGGTCTATGGCGATCCCGAGGAGCATCCCCAGCGGGAAAGCTATCGCGGCAGCGTCAACCCGATCGGCATCCGCGCCTGCTATGACGAGGGCAAGCGTGCCGGAGAGGCGCTCTGCTTCGACTACCGCCGCACCTACGCGACCGATGTCCGCGTCGCCCGCATCTTCAACACCTATGGTCCGCGGATGCGGCCCGATGACGGCCGCATCGTCTCGAACCTCATCGTCCAGGCGCTCAGCGGCGCACCGCTGACGATCTATGGCGATGGCGAGCAGACCCGTTCCTTCTGTTATGTCAGCGATCTGATCGAGGGACTGTGCCGGCTCATGATGGTCGACCCCAACCCCGAAGTCCCGGTCAATCTCGGCAACCCCGACGAGTATACGATCAATGCCCTGGCCGACCTTGTGCTCGACCTGACGGGCAGCGCCTCACGACCGGAGCGCCGCCCGCTCCCGGCCGACGATCCGCAATGCCGCAGGCCCGATATCAGCCGGGCTTACGACGTGCTCGGCTGGGCTCCGAGGACCGGCGTCGTCGAGGGCCTCGCCGCGACGATCGCCTGGTTCGATGCAAGCTCGGCCATCAAGCGGCCGGTGGCGCCGGCATGGCCGGCCGCCGTCGGCCTGAAGTCCGCGGCGGCGGGAGGTGCAGGCTGATGAATGCGATGCCCGACGACAAACCCGCAGCCGCGCTGCGCAGGCGCATGGAGGCGCTCGGGCCCTGGTTTCACAACATGGAGCTCGACGGCATCGCGACGGCGCCGGAGCATTTTCTGGGCGACTACCCGCGTTTCAAATGGCGAACTTTCGCCCACTTCGTCCCCGCCGACCTCTCCGGCTGGCGGGTGCTCGATATCGGCTGCAATGGCGGATTCTATTCGCTTGAGATGAAACGGCGGGGGGCCGAACGGGTAATCGGAATCGATGCCGATCCGCGCTATCTCGCCCAGGCTAGGCTCGCCGGAGAGGTTCTGCGCCTCGCGGTCGAATGGCGGCAAATGTCGGTCTACGAGCTTGCGGATCTCCGCGAACGCTTCGATCTCGTCCTCTTCATGGGCGTGCTCTACCACCTGCGCCACCCGCTGCTCGCCCTTGATCTGATCCGCGAACATGTCGCCGACAAGCATCTGATCTGCCAGTCCCTGTTGCGCGGGTCGGACGACGTCACACCATCGCAAGCCGATTATCCGTTTCAGGAGACGGCCCTGTTCGCCGATGATGCGGCACCGCGCCTGCACTTCATCGAACACAGCCTCGCCGGCGATCCGACCAATTGGTGGGTTCCCAACCGCGCCTGCATGGAGGCGATGCTGCGCAGCGCGGGTTTCGCGATCCAGGCGCCGCCGGCAGGCGATGTCTATCTCTGCCGCACCGCATGACGGCAACGAAAACAGGAAAGGCATGGCGCGCCCTGAAGGCCGCCGAAGCCCGCATGTCAGGTCCCGCCCCGCATTCGCCGAACCATGCTCCTCATGCCGCGTAGAGCTACCAGGTAGCCGGTAGCTGGAGCGCGCCATGGATGACTGTCCCGCAGACTCAAACGATGAACCGACCAATGAGGGATCGCCGGCTGCGAAGGCGCTCGCCAGGATGGACGAGGCGCTCGCCAGCCTGCGTGCCCGGCGCGCTGCAGTGCAGGCGGCGGAGCCCGGCAAAGCCGATCCAGGATTCGGCCATAGCCAATCGCTGGCAGCGAAACACCCATGCGCAACACAAGGCGACAGCTCGTCATGAACACCGCCAATCTCCAGCTGGAAGGCCTGCTCGTCGCGCTGGCAGAGCTGTCGCGGCTCCTGGTGCAAGCCGGCGCCGTGTCGCAGGAGGCGATCGAGGAGGCGCTTCAGAAGGCCGAGCAGGCGGTCCATGCCGACGAGGCGCGGACGCGCCAGCTGAGCGACAGCCAGGTCGATGCGATGCTGTTTCCGATCCGCTATCTCGCGCTCGCCGGCAAAGCCGGCGGCGAGACCCAAAGCTTTGCCGATCTTGCCGCGGAAATCGGGCGCCTCAAACCCGATCGCGTGCCATGAGCAGGCGTCGTCGCTCAACGCTCGCCAGAGCCGGGTTCGGCCATCTTGCGGTGCTGCTCGGCCAGGATTCCGGCGGGTGTGACGTTGGCCAACGTGGTCTGGAGCTTGTTCTTCCAGCCGCTGACGACATCGGCGTCGCCGCGCATCAAAGCCTCAAAGCCCGTCTTGGCGACCTCCGCCGGATCGTCTTTCTCCTGCTGGCCGACAGCGGTGTCGAGCATGTCGGCGCGGCGGAAGAATTCGGTCTCGGTCGGCCCCGGCATCAGGCAGGAGACGACGACTTCTGTGTCTTTCAGCTCGTTGCGCAGCGCGAAGGCAAAGCTGTCGATGAAGGCCTTGGTGCCGTTGTAGACGGCCTGGAAGCTGCCGGGCATGAATCCCGCGATCGATCCGGTAAGCAGGATCTTGCCAGCATTTCGAGCCCGCATGTCATTGCCGATCCTGTGGATCAGATAGACAGTGCCGGTGATGTTGGTGTCGATGACGCGGCGGAATTCATCCACATCCTGATCCAGAAAGCCGCGTCCGAGGCCGCGTCCGGCATTGGCGAAGAGAGCATCGACCGGCCGGCCTGTCGCAATGACGGCATCGTACAACTGATCAACGCCGTCCAGTGTCGCGAGATCGGCCTCGACGGCGACCACCATCCCGCCAAACGCGCCGAGCTCCGCCGACGCGCCGTGAATCTGTGGCTCGTCGGCGGCGACGACGAGGTCGAAGCCCTCTCGCGCGCAAAGCCGCGCAAGCTCAAGGCCGATGCCCGAGGAGGCACCGGTGACAACCGCAAGCTGCCGCCGTTCGGTCATGTCGATCTCCGGATATCTCAAGTCTGAGTCGCTGAAGCCAACTGCGGCGCGACCGGGCAGTTCCGGGGTACGAAGCCCCGCATCGGACGGAACGCCGTCGGCGCATGGCTCTTGATGTCCGGAACGCCTTGTCGGCCGGGCGGAGGATGGGCATCGTGCGAACAGCCGAGACTGAGACGGATCGATCCAGCGCAAACCCGGAAGCGGCGCGGCCCATGGCCTCGGTCTTGCAGCGCAATGTCGGTGCGATGGCGCGGGTGGCGGCAAGGCAGGCAGCCCAATCGGGGTGGCAGCAGAAGATCGCGGAGGCGATCACCCGCTTCGCCGGCAGCATGACCTTCGTGTACCTCCATCTCGTCGGCTTCGGCATCTGGATCCTGGGCAATCTCGACGTGCTGCCGCAGATCCGGCCATGGGATCCGAGCTTCGTGATGCTGGGGATGATCGCCTCGGTGGAGGCGATCTTCCTGTCGACCTTCATCCTGATCAGCCAGAACGCGATGTCGGCCGCGGCCGACCGGCGCGCCGAACTCGATCTTCAGGTCAACCTGCTGGCCGAGCACGAGGTTACGAAGCTCGTCGAACTGGTCTCCGCCGTCGCCGAGAAGCTCGGTGTCGAGGCGCCGGCGGCCACGGAGCTCGAGGAGGCGAAGCAGGACGTCAAGCCCGAGATGGTGCTGAGGCAGATCGAACGCCCTCAAAGTTTTGACTGAGCACAGGCAGGAAGCGATCGAATGAGGGACCTGATCGCAGAACGGCGGGAAGGGATCGACGTTGTTGCCGAAATCCCATCAGGAGAACGATCATGGACAGACGACACGCATTGGGCGGGCTTGCACTGCTCTCACTTCTGCCCTCGCGGCAGGCAGGCGCTCAAACCATATCGCAGAACGGCCCGAATTCCGTCGAATCCAGGCAGATCATGGACACACTGGCGACGGGAACGGTTTCGCTGGAAACCAGCCGCATCGCGATGACGAAGGCTGCGAACCCGATGGTGAAGCGCTTTGCCCAGTTCGAGGTCGCGGAGCAGGAAACCATCGCGATGGTCCTGAAAGGCCGCGGCAATCTCGGCGACAATCCGCCCCCGCCGGCAGACCCCAAGGGCGAGGCGATGCTCAAGGCGCTGCAGGCGAAGACCGGCGCCGAATTCGACCGGGCCTATCTCGACGGACAGGTCGAGGGCCACCAGCGTCTCCTGCAGATCCAGGAGAGCTATCTTCAAGCCGGCAAGGACGAAGCGCATCGCGGCATCGCCATGCTTGCCCGCGGGCATATCAAGGAACACCTCGCCAACTTGGATATGATCCTCGGGGCGATGCCGGGTTGAGCCCGGCTGGTCCCACATCCGTCAAATCGAGGGTGCAGCTTGGCTGCACTCCAGCCCGGCTCAGCGCTGCAGCCTGCCCGCTAGCAGGAAGCTCTCTCGGCCGAGCATCTGGCCGATCACATCCTGCAGTTCGGGCTCCTGGACGCGCTCGACGGCCTCTTCGAGCGAGACCCAGCAATTCGTCCGTTGCCCCTTTTCTCGCCAGTTCGACAGCATTCGCGTGACCGACAAGACGAAAACGACCACCTCGACCAACTCCCAGCCGAATTTGAGCCTTTTCCAATAGCGGTAGGTTCCGATCGGCGTCTTGTCGATGTCGCCGAGCAGGCCGGCTTCTTCCCGCGCTTCCCGCGCGGCCGCGTGCCAGGCTGCAAGTCCTTTCATCGGCCACCCCTTGGGAATGAGCCAACGCCGTGTCTCCCGGCTCGTGATCAAGCAGATCTCGACGGAGCCGTCAGCGGATCTGCGCAGCGGCAGGCTTGCGACCTGATGGCGAAGTCCGGGTTGCTTGCGCTTCATTCTCTCGCTTTTCATTGCCCGACCGTAAAATCGTCGAGACGATCTCTGACCCCTGTCTCGCGGAGCCGACTGATCTCTGGAGGTGAGCACCGCGGGTGGGACCTGTGAGGAGCTATGGCAACAACCGACGCGGGTGGCCGGTTCCACGCGGCTTCGGCCTCCCAAACATGTGACGGAGTCAGAAACGGTGCGCTTCCCGGGGGAGCATTGGGCCGGCTCAGCCCGGACCGACCGCTGCAAGAGCAATCCTGACCGGAACCGCCTTCGCCGCGGGAACCTTGCTCTTCTGCGCATGCTGCCAGAGCGGGATCAAAGCGTTGCATTCCGGATAATAGCCTCCGCAGCAGCCTTCCGGAATGTCGTAGGCGACGGCCTGGAAACCCGAGATGCGACGCTCCCGGCCATCGCCCGCCGCGCTGCTGAGCACAAGCTGCGCGCCATCGGCGATTCCGAGCCGGGCCATGTCCGCCCGGTTCATGAACACGACCATCCGTGTGCCTTCAACCCCGCGAAACCTGTCGCTGTAGCCGTAAACGGTCGTGTTGAACTGGTCATTGCTGCGCAGCGTGATCAGCCGGAGCACCTCACCGCCCGGCTCGCCTTCGAAATGAGCCGACAAGGCCGAAGGCAGCTTGAAATTGGCCTTGCCGGACTGGGTCTTCCAGACCCGCTTGGCGGCAGGGAGATTGCGCGAGAAGCCGCCGGGTTCATCCATGCGAGCGTTGAAATCGTGGAAGTCCGTCGGATAGGTCTGCGCGATCAGGTCGCGAATGAGACCATAATCGGAAACCCAGGCGTCCCATTTGAGCTTCGGGTTGGCGGCCAGCGTCGCCTTGGCGAGCTCGGCGATGATCCTCGGCTCGGACAGCAGCGTTTTGGCCGCCGGCTTGCGCAACGCGCGCGAGGCATGGATGCGCGCCGTGCTGTCTTCGATCGTCACGGTCTGCGGCCCGGACGCCTGCTCGTCGATCTCGATGCGGCCGAGGCAGGGCAGGAGATAGGCGATCTCGCCATTGACGAGGTGCGAGCGGTTGAGCTTGGTGGCGATCTGCACCGTCAGGCGCAGATCGCGCCAGGCCTGCTCCATCGCCTCGCGCTCAGGCACGGCGCGCACGAAGTTGCCGCCGAGGCCGATGAAGCCCCTCACCGATCCGTCGAGGACCCCTTCGCAGGTCTCGACGGTGTTGAGACCTTTTTCGCGCGGCGGTTCGAAATCAAACAGCGTGGCGAGGGTGTCGAGCGGCACGAGCTCAGGCTTCTCCGAGATCCCGACCGTGCGCTGGCCTTGCACGTTGGAATGGCCGCGCACCGGGCAGATACCGGCACCGGGCTTTCCGATGTTCCCCTTCAGCAAGAGCAGGTTCACCAGGGTCTGGACGGTCTCGACGCCGCGCTTGTGCTGGGTGAGACCCATCCCGTAGATTCCGATCGCCGCCTTCGCCTGGGCGTAGATCGACGCTGCCGCCTCGAGCTCCGCCTGGGGCAGGCCCGAATGAACCTCGATGTCGGGCCACGCCGTGCTGCGGAGCTGGGCGATGAAATCATCGAAACCATGCGTGTGTTCTGCGATGAAGCCGGCGTCGAAGACGCGCTTGCCCGTGCTGCGTGCTTCCGCCTCGTCGAGCGCCAGAACCGCCTTGCACAACCCCATAATCGCGGCGATGTCGCCGCCGGGAAGGACCTGGTGATAGCTTGAGCTGATCCGCGTCTCCGCGCCGCTCAGCATCTCCAGCGGACTTTGAGGATTGAGAAAGCGCTCTAGGCCGCGCTCACGCAACGGATTGAAGGTGATGATCGGAACACCGCGCCGGCTCGCCTCCTGCAGATGATGCAGCATGCGAGGGCTGTTGCTGCCGACATTCTGGCCGAAGAACAAGATGCAGTCGGTCTTGTCGAAGTCCTCCAGATGCACCGTGCCGACAGGCACGCCGATGCTCTCGGGCAATGCGACCGAGGTGCTCTCATGGCACATGTTGGAGGAGTCGGGCAGGTTGTTGTTGCCGTAGACCCGGGCGAAGAGCTGGTACAGATAAGCCGCTTCAAGCGAAGCCCGGCCGGAGGCGTAGAACACGACGGATTTCGGCGCCAGTGCTTTGAGCTCTGCTCCGATTGCCGCGAACGCCGCCTCCCAAGTGACGGGGAGGTAACGGTCTGACGCTGGATCGTAGCGCATCGGCTCGGTCAACCGGCCCTGGATCTCCAGCTCGTGATCCTCCCATGTCAGGAGTTCGCTGACGCTGTGCCGGGCGAAGAAATCCCGGTTGACCCGCCGGCGGGTCAGTTCGGCGAAGGTCGCCTTGGCGCCGTTCTCGCAGAATTCCGCGACATGCGGCTCGGCCGGCTTGGCCCAGGCGCAGCTCACGCAGGCGAAACCGTCCGGCTTGTTCTGCTTCGGCAGCGCCGCGAGCGCATCGGGAACAGCCGCCTGCGCGACCGATTGCTCGAACAGCGCACGCACCGAGCCCCATCCGCCGGACGGGCCGTCATAGGGTTTGATCTTGGGGATGCGGCGCATCTGCTCGTCCTCTGGGGCGCTGCCTCAACGCTTGCGCCATCTGACGAACCAGCCGCCGAATTGACCGGTTCCCACCAGCGCCATCCCGCTCCGACGGTTGGGCAACACCTCGGCCAATGTGGAACCGTCGCTCGATCCTCCCGTTCATTTTGAAGAGGCAACTTGGCGGGGAGCAGCGCCATGATCGAGGATTGGAGCCCGGTCGCCTGGATCGTCATCTGCGCGATTCCTGTTGGGCTGGTCATGATCAGCATATGGACCGGCACGCGCGGATCGCGAGCCATGCTCGACAAGCCGAGCCGTGACGACCCGCGCGATCCGCTCTAGCCTGCCTGTGCCGCTCGCAAAGCGCCCTGGCCTCTGGCTGGCGCTGGGGACGGCAGCCATCTGCCTCGCAATTGCCGTTGCCTGGATCATCACGGCACCGAGGCCGGCTTTCTCGGCGCAGGACGCGGTCGCATTCGAACCGGCGGGCGATTCCGAGGCTGGACGGCTCGTCTTCGCCGCCGGCCAATGCGCCTCCTGCCACGCGTCGCCGGGCCAACCCGACCGTTTGTTGCTGGGGGGTGGCCTGGCCCTGTCTTCGCCCTTCGGCACCTTCCGCGTGCCCAACATCTCGCCCGATCCCGCCGACGGAATCGGGCGCTGGCGGACGCTCGATCTCGCCAATGCCCTGATCAGCGGCGTCTCGCCCGCGGGCGAGCATTACTACCCGGCCCTGCCTTATCCGCATTACACGCGGATGCATCTGGGCGATCTGCGCGACCTGATGGCGTATCTGCGCAGCCTGCCCGCGGCTCGCGGACGCCCGCCGCCGCATGACCTCAGTTTTCCATTCATGGTTCGGCGCGGCGTCGGCTTCTGGAAGCTGCTGTTCTTCGATCGCTCGCCGCCCGCGCCGGAGCCCGGGCGTGACGAGGCCTGGCATCGCGGGCGCTACCTCGCCGAAGCGCTGGGCCATTGCGCCGAGTGCCACTCGTCCCGCAACCTGTTCGGCGCAATCCGGCCCGAGACGCGCTTCGCCGGTGGGCGCGATCCCGAAGGCTCGGGCTTCGTTCCCAACATCACGCCAGCCCGGATCGGTTCCTGGACGCAAGGCGAGCTTGCAGAGTTCCTGGCCAGCGGCCGTACGCCCGATGGGCGCATCGTCGGCTCGTCGATGGCCGACGTCGTCACCAACACCGCCATGCTGCCCGAGCGCGACCGGCTCGCCATCGCAGCCTACATCAAGAGCCTGCCGTCGCGCCCCACGCCATCGCCGTAAGGCCGCTCAATGGGCGTAGAGGAAGGCTGCCACGTCGCGCGCTTCCTCCGGCGTGATCCCGGTCGCCGGCATGGCGGAGCGGGGCGACAGGCTCTGCGGCGAGACGATCCAGCGCACGAGATTATCGGGTGAATTGCGCGCCGCTCCGCCGATGAAGACACGCTGCGCGAAGGCGTCGAGGGGAGCTGCAACCTTGCCGTCGGCGCCGTTCAGCGCGGATATGGTATGGCAGCCGCCGCAGCCATAGCGGCGCAGCAGCGCCGGAGCGCGCGCGGGATCGCCGCCGGTCAACGCATGCCCGATGCGGTCTGCCTGCCACGAAGACTGCAGGAAGACAGCGCCCGTGCCGGCAGCGCAGACGAGCAGGACGGCTCCGGCGAGCAATGCCGGCCTGCCGAGCCGACGCGGGGAAGGCACTGGCTCGAGCGCTTCACCGGCCGCCCTGGAGGCCCTGTCACGCTTGCGCGCAGCCTGACGACCGGTGTAGCGGCCGAGCACATAGGCTGCGCTCACCAGGGCGAGCGGCAAGAGCCGGATCTCAAGCCTGCCGAGGCGCATCGCGCTGCTCCCCTCGACGACCCGAGCGCCCGATCCACCGCGCAGCGAAAACCAGCGCAGCCCCGGCATAGACGGTGCCGGCCGGCACCCACATCACAAGTCCGGCAAGCTGCTGATCCTCCAAAGGCGTGAGCCCGAAGCGGGCCGCCTGCGCCGTCTGCAGGCTGTAGAGCACCCGGGGCGACAGCGCGATCAGCGCGCCGAGGATCGTCATATGCATCATGGTGACGAAGAGGTGCCAAACCGCCAGACCGGCATCGCAGCGGCGCAGCACCGCCCACCAGAACATCACGCCGGTCAGGATGAAACTGAGATGCTGCAGCCGATGAAGCAGGACGTCGGCGACGGCGGCATCGAAAAGCAGCGGCACATGCCAGATCCAGAGCGCCAGCCCATGCAGCACGGTCGCATGGCTCGGCCGCGTCAGCACCTCAAAGCAGCGCCGCGCCCATGGTTGGCGCATGGCCCGGCCGATCGCGTGCCGCAGGCTTGCCGGGAAAGCCCAGAGCAAACCAGCGGCGGGACGCGCCAGCACCAGAAGCGGCGCCGCGACCGCGATCACGATCTCATGCTCGATCATATGCGCGGTGAAGAGGTGCTCGCCCCATTCATGCAACGGCGAAACCAGCGCTGCAGCGAGGCTGAGCCAGCCGAGGGCATAGGCGCCGGCCTGCGGCAGCGTCACGCCATGGCCAAGGCCGACGCGATGCCAGAGCCGGGCAACGCCGATGGCATAACTCGCTCCGGCAAGCGAAAGCGGCAGGACGATCCAGGGATCGAAGGTCCAGCCCATGCCGGCGGCATGCAAGTCGGAGCCGTGCGCCAGCGCGTCACCCGCACCGACAACGGCGATCATCGCAAGGGCAGGGCTTCGTTTCACAGATAAGATATCCCATAGATGCAGCCATAGATCGGAAGCCAGGTCAGAGCGACGAAGTTCCAGTACAGCGCATTGTCCTGGACATCGCCGAAGCGGCGCCGGTTGTCGCCGTGCCGGGTGAACATGATCGCCAGCAGCACGAGCGTATCGACGACATCGGTAGCGAGATGCGTCGTGTGCAGGCCGAGCAGCAGCCAGAGCGTCGAGCCATAGGCGTTGCTGTCCCACATCACCTTGAGCGCCGGAAACTCGTAGATTCGCAGCACCAGCGGCGCGATGCCGAGCACGCTCATGACGACCAGGCCGATGCGGACCTTGCGCAGATCGCCTTCGCCGGCCCAGCGCGCGACGAAAAGGTTCGGCACCAGGCTGACGAGCAGCAGCAGCGTGATCCAGCTGCCGGGGCCGGGGTCGGGCAAGGCGCCGGCTGGCGGCCATTGCGGCGCGAGGCCAGCCAGATAGAAATAGACCGCGATCACCAAGGCGAAGCCCGAGCCCTCCAGGAGCATGAAGGCCATCGTGCCCCAGAAGGTCGGGCTTGCCCGTCCATGACCGTGCATCGGCAGATCCGAGAGATCGGCGACGACGCGCTCCTTGAGGCCACGGCCGGTCATGCCTCGTCCTCCGGATCGCCCTTGGGCCAGAACCAGCCGATCAAGGTCGCGGCGACGGGGAACGCGCCCCAGACCACAGCCCAGGGTGTGAAGATCGAGCCGATCAACAGGATCGACGTCGTGACGGCGGCGAGCAGCGGCCAGATCGAGTTGCCGGGCGAGGCTTCGCGGGCTTCGGGCGTCGCCTCCGCGACGCTGCTGACGATGAGCTCGCGCCGGTCGACCCGCAGGCCGCAGGCTACGGGCAGGCTCTCCCGCTCGCGCCAGAGCGGGTTGGCGTCGATCACGACCGGGATGCGGGCAAAATTATAGGACGGCGGCGGCGATGACGTCGCCCATTCAAGCGTCGCAGCGTCCCATGGGTTGTCGCCCGCCACCGGCCCGCGCCAGGCGCTCCGGATCGCGTCGACGGCGAAGACGACGAAGCCAGCCACCAGGATGGCGCTGCTCGCGCTGACGAAGAGGTTCATGCCGCCCCAACCCATCTCCGGCGGGTAGGTGTAGACGCGCCGCGGCATGCCCTGGAGCCCGAGCAGGTGCATCGGGAAGAAGGTCAGGTTGAAGCCGACGAAGATCAGCCAGAACGACCAGCGCCCGAGTCTGTCGCTCATCATCCGGCCGGTGATTTTCGGATACCAGTATGTGGTCGCGGCCAGCAGCGGGAAGACCGCGCCGCCGACGAGCACGTAGTGGAAATGCGCCACCACGAAATAGGTGTCGTGCACCTGGGTGTCGAAGGGCACCGAGGCGACCATGACCCCCGTCAGCCCTCCGATGACAAAGGTCACGATGAAGGCGATGATGAACAGCAGCGGCGGTTTGAAGATGGGTCGGCCGTCCCACAATGTCGCCAGCCAGCAGAAGATCTGGACGCCGGCGGGAATCGCGATCGCCGTGCTCGACGCGGTGAAGAAGCTTTCCGCCAGGCGCGGCAGCCCGGTCGTGAACATGTGGTGGACCCACAGGCCGAATGAGAGGATGCCGGTGGCGATGAAGGCCAGCACCAGCGCCAGATAGCCGAAGACCGGCCGGCGCGCGAAGGTCGGCAGGATGGAGGAGACCATCCCGACCGCCGGCAGGAAGATGATGTAGACCTCCGGATGGCCGAAGAACCAGAACAGATGCTGCCAGAGCAGCACGTCGCCGCCCGCCGCCGGGTTGAAGAAATGGGTCCCGACCAGGCGGTCGAGGATCAACGTCGTGCTGGCCACCATGATGGCCGGCATCGCCAGGATGATCAGGAAGGAGGTCACCAGCATCGCCCAGACGAAGAGCGGGATTCGATCGAGCGACATGCCCGGCGCGCGGTGCTTGAAGACCGTCACGACCAGGCTGACCGCCACCGCCAGCGCCGCGATCTCGGTGAAGGTGATCATCTGAGCCCAGATGTCGGCCCGCTTGCCGGCGCCAAATTGCGGGCCCGACAGCGGCACATAGGCGAACCAGCCGACATCGGGACCCATCTGCAGCACAAAGGCGACCCAGAGCAGGATGCCGCCGGCGAGGTAGATCCAGTAAGAGAAGGCGTTGAGGCGCGGAAACGCGATATTGCGTGTGCCGAGCATCAGCGGCACGAGATAGACCGCAAAGGCCTCCATCACCGGCACGGCGAACAGGAACATCATGTTCGAGCCGTGCATGGTGAAGATCTGGTTGTAGAGATCGGGGCTGACGAGCCGCGCCTCCGGCCGCGCCAGCTGCAGCCGCATGACGACCGCGAGCGCACCTCCGAGCACCAGGAAGATGAAGGCCGTGACGATGTAGCGCCTGCCGATCAGCTTGTGGTCAACGGTCGTCAGCGCCCCCCAGAGCCCAGGAGGGGTCTGCCATGTTCGGGCAAGCTGTGCCTCCAGCACATCCCGCGAAAGGGCGCCGTCGCGGGTATCGGGCGCGAGTTCGGGTATCATCAGCGTAGCCCCGCCATGTAAGCCGAAACCGCCCTGAGCTCGTCCCCGCTCAGGCTCACCATCGGCATGGCATTGCCCGGCTTCATCGTCTGCGGGTCGGCGATCCAGGCCGCGAGCGAGCCGCGCGTGGTTTCGACGAGGCCGGCGGCGATCATGCGGCGGCTGCCGACATGGGTCAGGTCCGGGCCGAGCCTGCCGCGGGCCTGCGTCCCCCGCACGCTATGACAGGCCGCACAGCCCCGGCTCATGAAGACGGCGCGTCCGGCCTCCTGCTCTGCGTCGGCGGGAGCGGCAGCCGGCGCGCGCTGCCGCGCCAGCCAGGCCTCGAAAGCCTCGGGCGGCTGCGCGACGACCAGGAACGCCATATGGGCGTGCTGCACGCCGCAGAATTCGGCGCATTGCCCGCGATAGACGCCCTCCCTCCGCGCCGTGAAGGTCAGCGCGTTCTGCCGCCCGGGGATCATGTCCTGCTTGCCGGCAAGGCTCGGAACCCAAAAGGAGTGGATCACGTCGGCGGCAACGAGCTCGACCCGGACGGGCTGCCCAACCGGCACATGGATCTCATTGGCGGTGACGACGATCTCGTCGGGCGATTGCCCGAGATAAGTCACCTCCCACCACCACTGGAACGCGCGCAGCCGGATCACCAGCGGCTCCTGCGCAGTAGCGTCGGATTTGCGCGTGGCGATGAAACTCAGGGCCGTGAGCGCGACGAGCGTCACAGCGGTCAGCGCAACCGCGCTGCCCACAGCGATGGACATCCGCCGCTCGACCCGCTGATCCAGCGCCAGCGGTTGCGGCCGCAGCGGGCGCCTGCGCCAGATCGCGCAGGCCAGGACGAGGACAACGAGCAGCCAGACGACACCGCAGATCAGGACGATCACGCCGATCAACTCGGCGAGCGCCTGGGCCTGCGGGCTGTGAGGATCGAGCGCCGACTGCCAGCCCGCGCAACCGGCGGCCGGCAGCGCGGCGAGTGTGACAACGCCGATGTGCCCGGCGCGGCTCCTCATCGGCTGGACTGCTGCGTCACGGTCACCGCCGGGGCGCGGTTCTCGGCCGGGCGCGACGGCGGCTCGTCATTGCGCCCCGGCGCCGCCGTCTTGCCATCATAGCTGCCGATCGCCTGGACATAGCCGGCAAGCTGCCAGATCTGCTCGGTCGTCAGAACATCGCGAAAGGCTGGCATCCCGCCCGGGCGCCCGTCGCGTACCGAGATCACGATCGAAACCATGCTCGGGCCGTAGCGCCAGCTTCCATCGAGGAAGGACGGCCCCGCGCCTCCTTCTCCATCGCCATGGCAGGCGCGGCAGCCGAAGCCGGCATAGAGCCGCTTGCCCTGGCTCAGCTGATAGGCATTGGTCTCATAGGGCTTGCCGAGCGCTAAATAGACCTCGGGCGGCGCGCCGGAAATCCGGTTCGGCATGGCCGCCACGGCATCCATCGCCTCGGCGAAAGCGGGCGCCAGGCGGGGCTCGCGCTCCTCGCGCTGGCAGGCGGCCGCCATCGCGGACAATGCTGCGACCGCCACGGCGAAACCTGTACGCTGGATACGCAAACCCACCCCCGCACTGCGATCGGCCGTCCCGGAGACTGCGGCGCAGGACCCGGAACTCGCTCGACGGCCACGACATCAACGCGCGCTCGCAGCGATGGTTCTGGCAAATCTTGCGCATCATTGCGTGGCCGCACGGATCCAAAGCTTTGGGACCGTTCCACGGGGAAAAAGGGCCGGTCATCACCGCTGGAGAAAGGGGCCGTGACGAAGACCGCCGAGATCGGAATTCGGCGTCTGCATTTGCGGCTGCTTCCCTCATAATATGGCAACCGGTCTCTACCGCCTTCATTGCCTGTCGAGGCTGTTCGCCCAGGGCGGCCCAGATGACTGAGATGACGCGTTTTCCCATAGTCGGCGTCGGCGCTTCAGCCGGAGGCATTCCGGCGATGGAGGCGCTCTTCAAGAACCTTCCCGCCACGCCCGGCATGGCGTTCGTGGTGGTCACCCATCTCAGCCCCGAGCGCGAAAGCCTGCTTCATGAGGTGGTGGAACGGTATACCGAAATGGCGGTCGTCATCGCCGATGACGCCATGAAGGTCGAGCCCGACCATATCTACGTCATGCCGCAGAATGCGGTGCTGACCATCAAGGACAGCGTCCTCGCACTCCACCGTCCTCAACCGCCGAACCGTGAGCGCAAGCCGATCGACATGTTCTTCAGCGCCTTGGCCGACAACCAGCATGACTATGCCGTCGGCATCATCCTATCGGGCGGCGACGGGGACGGCACGCTCGGCGCCAAGGCGATCAAGGAAAACGGCGGCCTCGTGCTGGCCCAGTCCGCCGACGGGTCGGGACCGCGCAATCCCGACATGCCGCAAAGCGCCATTGCGAGCGGCGTCGTCGATATCGCCGTTGCCGCCGAGGAGATGGGTGACAGGCTGGTCGCCTTCGCATCGGGTTCCGGCGTGCTGGAGCCTCTGGCGGATGACGACGACGACAAGAGCCGCTCCGAGGACGTCGACCGTGCCGCGATCTATGCGATCCTGCACAGCCACACGGGGCATGATTTTCCGGCTATAAGACGAAGACCTTTCTGCGCCGGGTCAGACGGCGCATGCAGATCGGACAGCTCAAATCACTGTCGGGCTATATCGAGCTCCTCCGGACAAGCCACGTCGGGGTGAACCACGTCACCACGGAAGAAAAGGCCCTTCTCTCATCCGCTCAATTTCGCCATCTCGGCTTCGCACGCGGCAAGGAGATCGTCGCAGCCAAGTCGCGGCCCGGCGAGAGCTGCCTCATGATCAAGGGCATCTCGGGTCGCGAGACCGTGACGCCCGACGGCAAGAGGCAAATCAGCGCGCTTCACATCGCCGGCGATTTCGTTGACCTGCACAGCTTCGTCCTGAAACAAATGGACCATGCCGTCATCGCGCTCACGGATGTCAGGGTCGCGTTCATTTCCCATTCTGAACTTCGTCGCATCATCGACCTGTCGCCCCATCTGGGCCGACTGTTCTGGCTGCTCACCACTATCGACGGAGCGAGGGTGTTAGAGAAAATACCCGCAGGCCGGCAATGCGAGACCTGAGACGAAGACAAGCCCGATCGCCAAAAGCGACAGGCCGTCCAGCGCCAGGGCTGTTTGCGCGAGGAAGCCTCGAACGCCCTGGCTCCGAAGCGCCCGCATCTGCCTGGCGGCATGCATGACGAGCGCCAGAGCTGCGGCGACGCTCGCAGCTGCAAGGAGAACGGTGTGCGCATACCCGGCGGAGCTCTTGCACAGCTGCGACTCCAGGCCATAGACGACGATGAAATGTAACGCCCAGACAAGCGGGCCCAACATTGCCGACGCAGCCTGGCGGATCCGGATGGCGCGACCGGTCACGGCGACACCAGGCGTGGAAAGCCATGAGCCAGGATCAGGCCGAACGCGGCCTGCCCGATGGCATAGGCCCAGAACAGCGCGAGATTGTCGAACACGACCCGCCGGATCGCGGTCAGCCGGCCCGCGACCGCACGCGTGATCGCAAAGCCCCCCATGACAGCGACCGACGCCGAGATCTGGAGCTGCAGCGCGGCATTGGCATAGACCATCGCGCCATAGCCGCTGGCCTGCGGCCGCAGCCCCACGCTCCATTGCGACAGGGCGTCTACGGCGAGCGCCGCCAGAAGCGCGACGATGCCGAGCGCGACGAGCGCAGCAAATCCGGCTCGCGGCAGCTCGCGCCGCTTCGACAGACGGTGCGCACCCAGCAGCATCCCCGCGCTTGTCGCCAACAGTCCCCCAGCGGCGAGCGGGCCGGCCAGGCTGGAGAGCGCGGAGGCATCGGGCCAGCCCTGCGACGAGACGGTCCAGAGATAGAGATAGCCGAACAAATAGGAGAGGTAGAGGGCGGCGGCGACCAGTATCAGGACCACCATCGCCCACCAGCTATGCGAGAGCGATCCCGACGCGTAGGTCGGCAGCACGATGCCGCCACCGATATCGACCGGCTCCGTCGGAGCCGGGTCGCTGCCCCACATCCAGACGATGATGGCGACGATGGCGAGCACGCCGCAGCTTGCCGCCAGGAACACGGCCTTGACCGTCAGCAGCAGGAAGAACCCGGCCGTGAAGATCGCAGCCGCGACATGCGCCCAGCCTGGGCCGCTCAGCCGCATCAGATATTGCGGCTCCGCCTCGACCGGCGAGGTCACGATCGTCTCGCGATAGCCGGTCGCGCTGCCGGGCAGATAATAGCGCCCGGCCTCGACATCGCGGGCCAGGCCCGGCTGAGTCCAGAGCGGATCGCGGCTATCGACGCGGGGCGTGCTGCGCGCCGCGAAATCATGGTTCGGCAGCCATTCCAGCGTATTGGCGCGCCAGATATCGCCGGCCGGGCTGCTGCGCGTGAGCCGCATGTTGCGGGCGACGTCGACCAGGAAGACGAGCACGCCCGCCCCGATCATGAAGGCGCCGGCAGTCGAGACGAGATTGAGCACGCCCCAACCCATGCCTGCCGGATAGGTATAGACGCGGCGCGGCATGCCTATCAGCCCGGTGACGTGCATCGGCAGGAAGGTGGTGTTGAAGCCCACGAAGACCAGCCCGAAGGCCCATTTTCCGAGGGTCTCGGAGAGCGGGCGCCTGCTGAAGGCCGGCGTCCAGTAGTAGATCGCGGCGAACAGCGGAAACACCATGCCGCCGAACAGCACGTAATGCAGATGCGCGACGACGAAGTAGCTGTCATGGGCCTGCCGATCGAACGGCACCATCGCCACCATCACGCCCGTCAGTCCGCCCAGCGTGAAGATCAGCAGGAAGCCGATGACGAAGAGCGAGGCGACGGTGAGCTTCAGCCGCCCGGCCGCGATCGTCGCGATCCAGGCGAAGACCTGGATGCCGCTGGGTATCGCCACCGCCATGCTGGCGGCAGAGAAGAATCCCAGGGATCTCGCCGGAATGCCGGTGGTGAACATGTGGTGGACCCACAGCCCGAACGAAAAGAAGCCGACAGCGATCAACGCCACCACGATCAGCCGGTAGCCGACCAGCGGCGTCCCGGCCATGGTCGGCACGATCATCGAGACCATGCCCGCCGCCGGCAGGAAGATGATGTAGACCTCCGGGTGACCGAAGAACCAGAACAGGTGCTGCCAGAGCAATGGGTCGCCGCCGCGCTCGGCGATGAAGAAGGGCCAGTCGAAGGCCCGCTCCAGCTCCAGCAGGATCGTCGCCAGAATCACCGCGGGAAAGGCGAAGACGATCATCCCGGCGAAGATCAGCATGGTCCAGGCGAAGATCGGCATCCGCGCCAATGTCATGCCCGGCGCCCGCGTGCGCAGCACGCCGACGATGATCTCGATCGCGCCGGCGATCGCCGAGATCTCGATGAAGCCGATGCCGAGCAGCCACCAGTCGGCGCCGACACCGGGCGAGAAGCGGACACCGGTCAGCGGCGGATACATGAACCAGCCGCCCGACGGCGCGACGCCGAAGAACAGCGTGCAGAAGAAGACCAACCCGCCGACGAAATAAGCCCAGAAGGCGAAGGCGCCGAGCCGCGGGAACGGCAGGTCGCGCGCACCCAGCATCTGGGGCAGCAGCAGCACGCCGGCCGCCTCGACCGCCGGCACCGCAAACAGGAACATCATCACCGTGCCATGCATGGTGAAGATCTGGTTGTAGGTCTCCTGAGGGAGGAAATCATTGCCCGGCGAGGCGAGCTGCAGCCGCATCAGCAGGCCGAGCACCCCCGCCAGCAAGAAGAACAGGAAGGCGGTCGCGACGTAGAAATAGCCGATGACCGTGTTGTTGACGTCGCTGACGATGCGCCAGCCTCTGGGCCCGGCCCAGATCCTTTCAAGCGTCGCAAGTTCGTCCGCCGGGCGCGGCAACGGGTTCGGCAAGCCATCGTCGCCGGCCGGATCCGGGCTGCGTGGGGCGCTCATTTCAGGCCCGCCAGATAGGTTGCCAGGGCACGCAGCTCGTCCTCGGTAAAGATGCGGAATTCCGGCATCTGGTTGCCGGGCTTGATCGACTGGCCGCTGGTGATGAAGCGCGCAACATTGTCCGCCGTATTGGGAAGCGTCGCTGCGGCAAGGAAGCGCCGCGCCCCGATGCGCGAGAGATCGGGCCCGATCGTGCCTGCGGCAGGCGTGCCGCGAACGGCATGGCAGGCCCCGCACCCCGCCGCCTGGAAGAGTTCGCCGCCACGGCTGCCGCTGCCCCCTGCCGCCGGCGCCCCGGCTCCGCTCCGCAGCCAAGCCTCGAAATCGGCGTCCGGCATGGCAACGATCTCCAGCGCCATCAGCGCATGCGGCCCGCCGCAATATTCCGCGCATTGGCCGCGATAGATCCCGGGCCGTTCCGCCTTGAGCCTGAGCGTATTGGCGCGGCCGGGTATCATGTCGAGCTTGCCGCCGAGGCTCGGCACCCAGAACGAATGGATGACGTCGGTGGAGCGCAGCACGAGGTCGATTTCGCGTCCGACCGGAAGCCGGACCTCGTTGGCCTCGGCGAAGGACTGCCCGTCGCTTCCGGCATAGGTGACGCGCCACCACCATTGCTCGCCGGTGATGTCGATGCGCAGGGCAGCAGGACGATCGCTCGCGATCGTCTCGCGCATCAGCCAGACGCCGTAGCCGAGCAGCACCGTCAGCGTGACCGCGGGAAAGATGATGCCGCCGAGCCTGACCGCGTTTTCGGATCGCAATGCATGACGCGACCGCTCCGATCCCCCGATCGCCAGGAACAATGCGGCGCAGACGATCAGCAGGACGGCGGCCGCGCCCGCGAACAGGATCCAGCTCAGCAGGGCGACGCGGCTCGCCTCGTCGCCGGCCGGCGCCAGCGCGGACTGCATCTCACTGCAGCCCGACAGCGCGAGCCCGCTCGCGCCGATGCCGACCGGCGCGCGCCACGTCATCGGCCGGCCTCGCGGCCTGCCCCATCGGCGGGCGCCAGGCTGGAGAAATACGCCGCAAGGTCGGCGGACTGCTCCGGGGTCAGCCGGCGCGCGATCGGCGCCATGATCGCGCCGGTGGCGCTGCGATCGTTCAGGCCGGCACGCCAGACGCGCAGTTGGCCTTCGAGATAGCGCGCCGCCTGGCCGGCCAGGCGCGGATAGGGCGAGAGAGCCTGGGGACCATGGCAGCCCAGGCAGCTCGGGATGTCGCGCACGGGGACGCCGTCACGCGCCAGCGCCTCGCCGCGCGCGACCGCTTCACCGTCGACGGAAAGCGCGACACGCACACCAGGCGCAGGCAGTCCGGCATAATAGCGCGCGAGCGCATTGATCGCGCGGTCGGACAGGCCCGATGCCGCCATTTGCATGATACCGCTGGGACGCTCGCCGGCCGCATAGGCTCGCAAGGCGCCCGCAATCATCGCCTCGGGCTGGCCGTGCAGGAGCGGCACAAGCCCGCTCGTCGGCCGCTGACCGGCGCCGTGGCAGCGCGCGCAGGCGTCGACGGCGTCGGCCTCGGTCCGGCCGGTCGCGATGGCAAAGCCGTCCGGCGGCTCGATCTCGACCTCGCCTAGCGCCAGCGCCCGGTACCCCTTGCGATCGAGCGTCGGCAGGCGGCGCAGGAAGGCGACCAGCGCCCACACCTCATCCTCGCGCTCGAGAACGGGCCATCCGGGCATGCCGGCATATTTCAGGCCGTGCCTGACGAGCCAGAACAACTCGCCATCACGCCACAGCCCGACCTTCTCCGACAGATCGGGCGGCGGCGGCAGCATGCGCGCAGCGACTGGGCTGATCGGCATGCCCGGAGCACCGTGGCAATAGGCGCAGCCGCCATGGAAGTGGCCGGCGCCCAGCCGGATCATGTCCTCGTCGTCCCGGCTTGGAAGCGTCGCATCGGGCGCGCGCGCCTTGACCGAGTTCTCCATGCCGAAGCGCAGGATGTGATCGACGATGCGGAAATGCCCGGTGCTTGCCGCGACGTTGTAGACGCCGAACCAGGCAAACAACGTCGCCCCGACCAGGCCCGCGCCGATGAGCGCCAGCACGGCGCCGATCACCCGGCGCCAGCTGGCGAACAGCCACAAGCTTGCAAGCCTAGCGCGAGCGATCAGCGACATCGCCAGCCACCAGCGGCACGGCGCGCTCGTCATCGACGTCGAGGCGCAACAGCATCTGCGCCGCAAGGATGACCCCCGCGACGAGATAGCTCAGCGGGCAGGCCGTGATCATCAGCAAACCCGCCAGCTGCTGGTCGGCCAGGCTCGAAGGGCCTGTCGCGCAAAGCGCCAGCGCGAGACTTGGCAGCCCGTAGAGATCGCGCGAGGCGAAGATCAGGAGCACGCCGAGAAGGCAGGCGACTTTGCCGGTCAGCATGAGGGCTGCCAACGACCGCCAGCCTAACTCGAGCCCGGCGACCAGCACGGCTCGCCAGAACATGACGGCTGAAATCGCCAGCAGGACGAGCAAAGCAGCCTGCAGCAGAACCGAGCCTGCCGTGGCCTGCTGTACGGCCGGAGCATGCCAGACCCACAGAAACAGCAGTTGGAGCAGTCCCGCCACCCAGATGGTGCCAGGGTCGGATGGCGTGACGCGCTGGTTGAGAGAAAGTGCGGCGAGCGGAGCCAACACGTTCATCACCGCGAGGTGCTGCAGCATCTGCAGCGAAAGCGGACCGATCTCGACCAGCGCGACCGTCACCGTGCCGACCGCCGCGACCAGCACGCAACTCGTCAGAACGGCGACCGAGCCGCTCCGAAGCCCCCCGCCACCGTTCTGTTGGAGCTTGCGTTGCACTTCAGGTCTCCCCCACTTCGCAACGAGCGATGCGCGGCGGGGTTCCCTAGGAGAGGCGCGGTTGAGCATGCGGCAAGGCCCAACGGCGATCGAACAGCCCCGCTAAAGCTACGTGCGCCAGCTCGGCAAGCCGCCGGCCTTCACCTTCCGCTTTGGCGTCTCCGACGTCAACATCTTCAACGGGTTGGGCGGCATCACGACCCTTCTCTTCGGCCCGGCGGCGCCAACATGCACGCCGCCGACGAATGGGCCGATGTCTCCCAGATGGTCGCGGCTCGCGCCGTCTATCTCGACCTCGCCGGGCGTTTCCTCGTCCCGGCCATAGGAGGGACGGCATCATGACGTTCGGTTCCGCCAAGCTCCCCGATTCCATCGAGCAGGTGATGCTGTCCTCGAAGTGGCCGCTCCCGTGCGACGTCAGACCACGGCATTGGCCTGCGCCCATATCGACGCGACGCCGGAAGGCGGCTACAGGGGCAGTCCGACGCCGGAGACCTGGGGCGACATTCCGCGCCTGTTTGGCCTGAGCATTTCGCGCAGCGATGGCGAGGCCCTGCGCGAGCTGATGAAGACCAGCAAGGTCGAGGTCAGCGCCAAGGTCACCGCTCATCGCGAATGGCGCACGCTCAGCCAGCCGGTCGGGTGGCTGCGCGCGCCGCAGACCTCGCCCGAGCGCGACCAGTTCGTCATCGTCCGGCCATATCGATTCCTGGCTGCCCGGCGTCACCGATAACATCACCGGCAATGCCGTGATGATGGAGGTCGCCCGCGTGCTGGCGACCAGGCGCGCGGAACTCCGCCCCTCGGTGGTGTTCTGCTTCTGGAACGGGCACGAGGTGGCTGAAGCTGCGGGATCGGCCTATTTCGTCAATGCGCTCTGGGAGGAGATCAACCGCAGCGGCGTCGCCTATCTCAACATCGACTCGGTCGGCGTGAAGGATACGACCGAGTTCCACGTGAACGCCTGCCCCGAGCTGAGGGCCTTCTCGAAGGCGGTCGCCGAAGCGACGCTCGACGGCGGCATCCCGATCATGGTCGGCAATCTCGACCGCTTCGGCGATCAGTCCTTCTTCAGCATCGGCGTCTCGTCGACGACAGCCCGGCACGGGGCGCAGACGTTGTTCCGTTGGAACCGTCTAGTCGCCAACAACCGGACATTCCAAGGCTAGAGGCGTAGTTTCCACGCCATGCGGGAGATTCTGAGTGGCACATGACATTCTGCTATTCGCTGGGCGAGTTTAGCAGAACCCACATCTCGCTATCTTGCCTTCGACGAATTCGGCCGCGTCGGCTCCGGTCACGGTGACTGGACCATCTGCAGGGCCGGCTTCCCAGCGCAGCACTCCTAGATGTTTGGTCCCGGCACTTGCTGGAGCGGATTGGTTTTGAAGCGTTCCGGTTGTGACGCCCACGCCTTGCAGATGAACTCGTAGGGTGTGAGACCCTTGAGGGTCTTGAGCCTGCGGGCGAAGTTGTAGGCGGCAACGAAGTCGGCGAGATGGGTGCGGAGTTGGTCGTGGCTCTCGTAGTAGAAGCGCTTGACGGTGGCGTCCTTGATAGTCCGGTTCATTCTTCTCGACCTGGCCGTTGGTCCACGGATGCCTGGCCTTGGTCGTGCGGTGCTCGATGTCGTTCCTGGCGCAGGCGTATTCGAAGGCGTGAGCGCGGAAGATCTCGCCATTGGCGATTGCCTCCTTGATCAGCGGCACCGCCGAGCCACCGGCGCCGGGGGTGGTGAACTGGATTCCATAGCACATTGGGAAGAGGCTCAACCGTTGGCTGACGGCGCGCGGAGCCTTGCGTAGCGCAGCGCGCCGTCACGGCGGTCATGGCCAGCCAGCAGGTCTCTAAAGTGAAGTTGTCGAGACAACACTTTGGAGCGAGGCCGACCATGACCAAGCGCTTTTCTACTCCGACCGGCGCCGTGCTGGTAGCGATCGACATGTCCAAGCACCATCAGGAAGTCCTGATCGAACGACCTGAGGGCGGTCGACGCCGGCGGATGACCGTGATGGCGACCAAGTCGGACTATGACCGCCTGGCTGCGGACCTTGCCGCGCTCGGACGCCCGATCCTCGTCGGCTTCGAGGCGACCGGCCACTACCATCGCACGCTCGCTTACCGGCTTCTGACGGCAGGCTTCGAGCTGCGGCTGATCTCCTCGGTCCCGCTGGCCCGAACCCGGGAGGCGCTGCACAACGGCTGGGACAAGAACGATCCCAAGGATGCCCAGGTCATCCTGCACATGCTGCGGATCGGCGCCACACAAGCCTATGTCGATCCGCTGGCCGCCGGCATCAACGATCTCCAGGAGTTATCGAAGACACACGAGACGATCTCGAAGGCCAAGACGCAGACCTGGCACCGTATCCTGACGCATTATCTCCCGCTGTACTTCCCGGAGATCGGCCGCTTCGCCGGCAACAGCCGCTCCGATTGGTTGCTGGCATTGATCGAGCGCTTCCCGACGCCCGGCAGCATCACGGCACTGGAGCGGAAAGCGTTCGTGGCCGAGGCCTGGCCTCTGGTCGGCCGCAAAGTCTCCAAGGCTCGGCTGATCAACGATATCTACGAGACGGCTTGCTCATCGATCGCGTTGCCCGTGCCGGAGGAGAGTGCGGCGATCACGATGTTCCGGATGATCATCGCCCAGGCGCAGGGTCTGATCCGGGAGCGCAACCGGATTGAGGAGATCGCGCAGGTCACGTTGGCCAATCATCCCGACTACCAGTTGCTGCGGCGGATCCCGGGAATCGGACCAATCAACGCTCTGACAATCCTGGCCGAAGCCGGAGACCTGCGGCGGTTCGGCCATCACCGCCAGTTCCTGAAGTTCTGCGGCCTCGACCTCGCGACCTGCCAATCCGGCACCTTCCGCGGTCGGACCAAGCTGTCGAAGTACGGCAATGCGCGACTGCGCCGAACGTTCTGGATAGCGGCGCAGGTCGCCGCACGCCAATGTGACAACAGCTTCCGCGACAAGCTCGGCCGCTATGTTGCCGGCCACGCGGACGATGCCGATCGCCGTCGCAAGGCGATGACCGCGCTCACCGCCAAGATGGCGCGGGTGGCGCATGCCATCGTCAAGACGGGGACAGAATACCGGCCGTTCCTGGAGCGGTCGGATGCCAGGTGGAAGGACCCCTCTCTGCAAGTGCCGTGAGGGCGCCAGAGGCGACCCTGTAGATAATGTTCGGGCCTTCCACCTGGGTGCGTATCTCGTCTTGAGGACGGTGAGGACCACGGCCGCGTCAATGCCGCTGGATCCTGTGTTTGCTGGGAGCGATCCCGTTGACGGTGGAAACCATCTGGATCAGCTTACTGCCGACGTCGGTAGCCTGCCGGCGCGATGAGACCTGTTGGCCAAAGCCCAAAGCTGCTTCCCGACATAGGACGTTGTCGGTAAGCACGGTGTGGATCTTGTAGGGGACAGCCGCGATCTGCCGCAGTTAGAAAGTCTCTCGATACGGCGGTGGGAGCCTTCTCGTGCAACTCGACGAAGGCGAACTTCGAGGTGCGGTCGATGGCGACGAACATGTGCAGCTTGCCCTGCTCGGTTCTGACCTCGGCAATGTCGATGTGGAAGTAGCCGATCGGGTAGCTCTTGAATTTCCTCTTCGCCGGTTTGTCGCCCTCGACATCCGGCAGCCGGCCGATGCCATGGCGTTGCAGGCAGCGATGCAATGAAGACCGCGTCAGGTGCGGGATGGTCGTCTGAAGCGCATAGAGGCAGTCGTCGAGCGGCAGCAGCGTTTAGCGGCGGAAAGCGACAATGATCGCCTCCTCCTCAATCGAGAGCACCGTCGATCTCGGTTCCTTCGGACCAGTCGGCAGATCGGCGACCGAAGCGCGCCGCTTCCACTTCGCGACCGTCTTCTGGTTGATCCCGTAGCGCTTGGCCAGCGCCCTCAGGCTCTCTTGACTATGCTGTATCGCTCGACGGACCGCCTCTGTCGTTGTGGCGCTCCCATGCAGAACCTGGCCCATAGCGCATCCTTTGATTCGGAAGATAAGGATGCCCATCAAAGCCCGGGATCAAACATCAACTCCTGGAATTCCTGCGCTTCTTTTGAGCCGTCTAGCGAACCAAAAAGCTCCTCGAAACGTCTGAGTGCCGAAGGTCTTCGAAACTCTCGATTCGCACTGCGCTCACAAGGGCTGGCCTTTGTCGCCGCTGCCTAGCGCTTTGCGCCGAAGCTCGGCTTCCACAGCATCGGCGGAGGAGCGCGAACGGCCCCTTCAAGCTGCGCTTTTGAAACCACGAACTTGTCGGTCCAATAGCGCACCTCATAGTCCTCGCTGAGACTAATGCGCGAGCGGTCCTGCGAGCCGCGATTGTCCTTGTCGTCTGCCATTGTAGCCTCCTGACGACGATAATCGACTCGGAGCCTGGTGGTTCCACGCGGGGTCTATGTAGAATGCACGGGACCGTACCCGCCAGGAACAACCTCCCCGCCGACTGGTTTAGTTCTCCAGGAGTCAGGAAGACTCGCAGCATTCGTGGAGGAAGCGATGGCTAAGGGACCAGGAATTAAAGAACGGGTGGCTGCGGCTGCACTTGCTGGGCACGAGCAGGGTGTTTCGCTCGGCCCTGAAGCTGCGCGGCTGGCAGAGCGTCACACGACCGAAGAACTGCGGGAAATGTCGACCTCAGAGGCCGCCGCCGAAGCAAGGGCAACAAAGCGTCGTGCGAAATCTGAGGAATAAAGACGGGTTGCAATTAAAGCCAATGCTTCGACCGCCATATCTCGACATCAAGAACAAGGTGGATGAGCTTGGGTTCCTTGGGAGTGTCTGCGGGGCGCCCCAAGTCTAGCGCAGCGTCACCATTAGCTTGGCCTGACCCACTGCATTTTCTGTCGCGACTAATAGACCGTTCGATGTTCGGGCTTGCATTGAATGCAATTCCGCCATGAAGCTTGGCAGTGGATTTGTTAAAATAAGGCATATTTTTCAACCCCATAAAGTGATTTGTGCTTTATGTTAAACCGGCAGTTTTTCAGGAACTGTGTGGCGCGCATTCGGTTGGTCGCACAGTGGATGACTCATATCCACGCTTTCGAAAATCCAACTGGAGAATGCAAAATGGCTAATCAGTCAGGCCGAGGCTTTGCGTCCATGGACGACGACAAGCAGCGCGATATCGCCTCCCAGGGAGGCCAGAGCGTTCCGGCGGAGAAGCGCAGTTTCTCGCAGGACCACGAACTCGCGTCCGAGGCCGGCCGTAAGGGCGGCGAGAACAGCGGCGGCGGTAATCGCCAGCAGCAGGCCAGCGGTAGCGACCGCGACCAGCAGAGCAGCGGAAACGAGCGTGGTGGGACGGGTAACTTCGCCAACGACCGTGACCGTGCCTCTGAAGCCGGCCGCAAGGGCGGAAAGAGCTAATACTGCAGAGCTGCCCCCGGCACCGCCGGGGCAGCTTCTGTTGTTCACGCAATAGTTGGAGGAACTTGAAATGGACCGTAGAACTGTTGTGAAGCTGGCTCTAGCCTCCTCAATTATGCCCACCGGTGCATTTGCGCAGTCCAGTCAGAGTAAGCCGTCGGCCGAGGCGAAGCATGCCGCTGATACGCTCAGGGCAGGAGCGCTGGCCCTGGAGACAAGTCGCGTCGCGATGAAGAAAGCGTCCGATGCTGGCGTGAAGCGCTTCGCTGAGTTTGAGGCGGCTGAGCAAGAAACTGTGGGGTCGGTCGTCAAGGCCGCGTCTCGGCTCGATCCAGCAGCCGCCAGCCCCGATGATCAGGGAAAGGCCGTGCTTGAGGCGCTCTCAGGAGTGGGTTCCGGTAAATCATTCGACGCTGCCTATGTGAAGGTGCAGGTCGATGGTCACCAGAAGCTCTTGCAAATTCAGGAGGCTTATCTCGCCAATGGCAAGGATGCGCTGCATCGATCCATCGCGGCATTGGCACGCGGCCAGATCAAGGAGCACCTAGCCAACCTTGATCTGCTACAACGCCAGCTCGGTTGAAAAGCACCGAGCGCTTGTTGGAAAGCGACGTGAGTAAATAGATGATCGATTTATCCATTTTTGCCAGCCCAACGCATAACTTCATGGTTTATCGATTATGCAACGGTTAGCTTCTTTCTCGATCGTTGCATGACGCGAGAAAGCAGAATGGCCCGATTGTCCTCGAATTGACGACAGCGGGTGACGATGCCGACGCCGCCCGGCGCATTGCTTTGGAATGAGGCTTTTCCAAAATCTTCACAGGAGACAACTTGACTTCGGTCACGTCCCGTTTCCTGAGCCTGGAGGCCGCAGCCGCGCTGCCCGGGCGGCAAAAAGGAGTGGCACTCGGCGGCAAAGCGCGAGAACTTGCCGAGAAGCACACTTCCGCCCAGTTGACGGAAATCGCCCAATCTGAAGCCGCGGCGGAAGCGAAGGCGAAAAAAGCCGGCCTCAAGTCAGGGTAACTCTCGATGCGGCTCGCCTGAGGGTCAGCTTGCGTCGGAAGCGAGGTGACCCGCCCCGCTTGCGCTGTGCCGGGTCTTTTTTGCTCTCGCGCCAGCGCATAGCGCCGGCATCATCATCCCGTTTCATCGTTTCACAAATATGCCATCTCGCGCGCTCATGGCGCGAAGTCTGAACCGCCTAGCCAGCGCCCTCGGCGAGCGAAAGCCCAATTTTCAACAAGTCATTTGATCGGACGTCGAGAGCATCATCTGTTAAAGTACGTCGATCGCTGGTCGGCTATTTTGGGCTCCAGTGGCTGAGAGATATCAAGCGCTCCCGCCCCTCGAACGGCGCGGTGGCATAATGTCTGATTCTCAGTACGGTATTTTTGCAGCATTATTGCGCAAACTGGAGTTGCGGGCTCCTCTCGAAGAGCGGGACCGAAAAGCGGTGTTAGCACTGCCGTCCCGCATTCAGACAATCGAGCCGAATATCTATCTGGTGCGAGAAGGCGACCGACCGGATCATTCATGCGTCCTCTTGAGGGGCTTTGCGCTTCGCCATAAAGCTACCGAGGCGGGGGAACGGCAGATTATTAGCTTCCACCTCGATGGCGATTTTCTTGATCTTGAAGGCTCACTGCTGAATATCGCCGACCACAATGTTCAAACGCTAACGCGCTGCGAGATTGCTTTCATTCCGCGGAGCGCTATGCGCGACCTCATCGCATCTCACGCGAAGGTGGGGATGGCATTGTGGGTCGATACCCTGATCGACGCTTCGATCTACCGCGAATGGGTCGTGAACGTTGGGAAGCGAGAAGGATTCCAGCGTGTTGCGCACCTACTCTGTGAATTTGGGCGCCGGCTAGAGGTGGCGGGCCTCGCTACCACCCGGGGCTATGATTTGCCCATGACGCAAGAGCAACTCGCTGATGCAACGGGCATGTCTCTCGTACACGTCAATCGGGTTCTCAAAAAGCTCGCGGAAATGAACCTCATTGAACGGAAGAAGAGGTTCGTGAGCATTCCCGATTGGGAGCGGCTCCGGAGCGTTGCGGGCTTCAGCGAGCTTTATCTTCACCTCGATCAGGTCGCTCGCGGGAACCGGGCCGATCGTGCCCTTTAAAGTCGGCCGACACCGGATCTGTTTCGTTGTTGGTCCAGGATCCGGTCAGGATGAGCGACGCGCTATAAAGCACGGCGCCCTGGCTATCCCTGAGGCGGATCACGAAACGTTGGCTATCCCCATCTGGCACCGCGTCGCGCGCCATGTCCGGAAGGCCGGCCAAGGCCGTCTTGCGAGCCGCTACGTTGTCACGCGCGATGAAGCCATCGCGGTCAACATAGGCAGAATGCCCGTCTGAGCTGTCGACGAAATAGCGCGGCATCAGGGTTCAATGCCCGGCGTTAATCCAAGTGCTCGATAATTACCACGCGGTTCGGCGGCTCGCTATATCAAATGTTGCAAAGCAAGCGGTCTCGTCTGGCAGCGCGCCGTTAGCTTGGAATCTCCAACTTTAACATTTGTGGCGGACGGCGGCTTGAGAGGAGAGCAAAGTTCATCCGCAGTTGTATCCATCATCGTGTGGAAACGACCGCTCACGGCATCCAAAGCCATACAGCGGGAGAGTGTTATGATCAAAGGGAAGGGCGTTCTCGTCCTGCGGGATCAACGCAGAATACCCGTCGAATATCAGTTTGGGGGCACTCACGATGATACTCGCGTGGGCTACCTGGTGTTTGACACATCCGGCCTGGACCCCGGCGTGCTCTTGGACCGTTTGACCGTTGGCTGCGACGACGGCACCAATGTAACGATAGCCGTTATGCATAGCAGCGATCGGCATTTGGCAGTAATCGGCCGCGTCGTTCAATTTGCTTCGCCTCCGGAAGCAGAGGACGCGAATGCTAGAGCGAATTTCGAGCTGATTGAATCATTTGGGATTCCCAAATCAGCGGTGAGGTGATTCAGGCTGCCTGCCGGATCGGAGGCCGGCGGGATGTCGAAAGCTCTGTCTGTCGATCTTGGGGTTCGGGTGCTGGCGGCGGTCGCGCGGGGTTTGACGCACCACCAGGCCGGCTCGACACAAGGGGCGCGGCCGGCGACCTCCGCCGCCCGAGCGAGCGAGCGGAGCCGATCCTGGCGTGCGCGACATCGCGGTGCGTTTCGTCCGCCCGGATCGCAGCGTGACCCATGCCGCGAACGGCGTCTCGCTGACCGTCTTCCCCGGCGAGACCCTTGGCATCGTCGGGGAATCGAGCTCAGGCAAGACCACGATCGGCAAGGTCGCGCTCGCGCTGCGAAAGCCCGACGCAGGCGACGTCCTCTTCCGTGGCCACGCTTGGAGCCAGCTCCTGGAACGCGAGCGCCGGCCACTGCGCCGGCACATCCAGACGATCGTTCAGGACCCGCTGAACTCCTTCGACCCGCGCTATGCCGTCGCAGCCTTTGCTCCTGCACACCCGCTCTCGGCAAAGCCGAGCGGTCGGCGCGTGTGCAGGAGTTGGTCCGGCTCGTCAATCTGCCACCGGATATCCTCGACCGAAGGCCGATCGCCCTGTCGGGCGGCCAAAGACAGCGCGCCTGGATCGCCCAGGTGCTCGCCAGCGAGCCCGATCTCCTGATCTGCGACGAGCCCGTCTCCGCGCTCGATGTCACCACGCAGGCGCAGGTGCTCGACCTGCTGATAGCGCTCCAGAACCGGCTCGGGCTGGCGATGCTCTTCATCTCCCACGACCTCGGCGTGATCGGGCACATGAGCGATCGCATCGCCGTGGTGAGGACGGCGTGATCGTCGAAACAGGCGCGGCCGAGGAGGTGTTCGATGCTCCGAAACACGACTATACGCGCCGCCTGCTCGAAGCGGTGCCTAAGCTTTAGCGACCTGTCCTGTCATCGGCCAGAAACGCCCTAAGCCGCAACGGTGGTACCTGGCGACAGAAGACCGGCGTCAATGATCGGCAAAGGAAATACCCTCAACGCCAGAAACTTCCGATCGCGGAGATCATCTCGCCTCCACTCTGGCCGGGACCGCATTTGAACGTCGATCAGCGCAGGCAGACTAGTTTTGCGTCCCCGGACGCAATGGTTCAGCCAGGCTGTTACTGTCAGCAGTGGCCAGGCTGCTCATGACGAAGCGTGTCGTTTCCTCAGCAAGTTCGTCGGGCAGTCCGCGATAACCGCCGAGAAAGGCGCGGCAGATCAGAGGGCCTGTGAGGAGGTCGCAAATCCACTCAGCATCGACCTCGCCGTTGATTTCGCCGCGAGCCTTGGCCCGAGTGAGGGAGCGCGCCGTTGAGGCCCTGCGCGGCGCCACAAAGCCGTCCCACCAAGTTCTAGCGGCCGAGCGCCTCGACCTCTTCATCGATGAGGAATCCTGGCCCGTCAGTGGCAATCTCGACGAGGATGCCGTCCGGTCCCCGGAAATGGATCGACTGGTAATAGGACCGGTCTTTGCTCACGCTGACGGCGATGTCGTAATCCGAGCGAAGCCGCTCGGCCATATCCGCCTGATCGCGGGCGTCACGAGCCCGGAAAGCGACATGGTGGATGGTGCCCGCCCCGACGCGGCCGCGCGTCGGGGCTCCGGATTCGTGCAGACAGATGCGGCCTCCGGAACCTTCGTGAGCCGCAAGCGCGACCTGGCCGCTCGCTCGCGCGACTTCGGAAAAGCCAAGCACATCGACCAGAATGGCAGCCATCTCTGATGCGCGCCTGACATAGCGTCAGCCCTCCGACACCGCGGATGCGGTTCGCCACGGGAATGACGGAATGATGCGACTGCATCGCATCCGGCATGGAGGAGGCGACGAGCGAGAGAGGTGTCCCGTCCGGGTCCGTCAGAATGAGGGTGTTCCTCTCCGAAGGCCGAGGGCTCCCGTCTGAAGCCGAGGGCCGCGTCGGTCAGCCGCCGCTCCCACCACGGGAGCGAATCCGGCCCAACGGCGAAGTCGATCTGCTCGGCTTCTCCTGCACCGCGCGTGCCGGCTGAAGCCCCGGACCACGAGAAGAACGACGGCAATGTGCCGGGAACGCCGAGCCGTCCCCCATAGAAGACGTGATGTGCGCCGGGATCCTCATGAGCCACGGTCCGCTTCACCAGCCGCAAGCCCAACACGCCGTGTAGAATGCCATGTTGCGCGAAATGTCGGTCGAGACGGCGGTTATGTGGTGGAGACCACGCCCAGGCATGCCGATGCATCCAACTCAGCCGAGAAAAGACGGATTGCTCAGGTCGGCTCCGGCAATACCTGCATGTGACATCACAATCTCCCAGTCGATCCCCAGCAGACGACCGGATCACCCTGCCTGTCTTGGACAAAGTCGCGAGAATTTGCACCTGAGCGCCACCGTCTCAGAATCAGGGTCGCGGCTGCGCTCGAGCACCGGCACGCATCCGAATCCGCTTTGCCGCGCCCGTGACCACAACACCTTCGTATGACCCCATGAACCGAGCGTAGGATTCTCCGCCGCAAGCCGCGGCCCTAGCCTTCCCTTCGTCAACCCGCTCTGGAGACGAACATGAGCATGATCAAGACGACGAAGGGCCGCGCGATATTTGACCGGAATGGCGCGACAAATCGATTCAGCCCGCGGGCTGCGGTGTGGCCGGGCAGCGGCCGGTCATGAGCGGGATCCGGTAGGCCAGTCATGTCGGATCCAAGCACGAACGTTACGCGGCGCGACATCATTGCCGGAGCTGCCGGCGTCACTGCGACGACGTGGCTTCCCACGGACGCGTTTGCCCAACGCCAACCACCCCATCAGCTTTCAAGAGGAGAGACGAGAATGAGCAGCGGTTTCATCACCACCAAGGACGGCGTCGAGATCTTCTACAAGGACTGGGGTCCCAAGAGTGCCCAGCCGATCATGTTCCATCATGGCTGGCCGCTGTCTTCCGACGACTGGGACGCACAGATGCTGTTCTTCCTCAGCCACGGCCATCGCGTGGTGGCCCATGACCGGCGCGGCCATGGCCGTTCTTCCCAGGTCGACACCGGTAACGACATGGACCACTACGCCGCCGATGCTTCGGCCGTCGTCGAGCATCTCGATCTGAAGAACAGCGTCCATATCGGCCATTCCACCGGCGGTGGCGAAGTCGCCCGCTATGTCGCGAAATTCGGCCAGCCCCAGGGCCGCGTCGCCAAGGCGGTGCTGGTCAGTGCCGTGCCCCCGCTGATGCTCAAGACCGCGAGCAATCCCGGCGGCCTGCCGATCGAGGTTTTCGACGGGCTGCGCAAGGCGCTCGCCGCCAACCGCGCGCAGTTCTTCCTCGATCTGCCGAGCGGCCCGTTCTATGGCTTCAACCGCGAGGGCGCGACGGTGTCTCAGGGCGTCGTCCAGAACTGGTGGCGGCAGGGCATGATGGGCGGCGCCCAGGCCCATTATGCGGGCATCAAGACCTTCTCGGAGACCGACCAGACGCAGGATCTGAAGGCGATCACCGTGCCGACGCTGGTGCTCCATGGCGAGGACGATCAGATCGTGCCGTATCAGGATGCCGGTGTGCTCTCGGTCAAGCTCCTGAAGAACGGCACGTTGAAGCTCTATCCGGGCTATCCGCACGGCATGCTGACCACCCATGCCGATGTGATCAACCAGGATCTGCTTGCCTTCGTGAAGGGCTGATCCACGTCCCGGTCACAAAAATCGGCTATTCGGATTTGAGTGTGGAACAGCGAGCCCTTGCGCAGCCTTGCCACGAGCGCTATCTTTGCTCTCAATGATATCATTGGAGGCATGTGAATGGCTGGAAATCTGCATGTGCGGAACTTGGACGACGACCTGATCGTGAAACTGAAAATGCGCGCCGCCCGCCACGGTCGCTCTGCGGAAGCTGAGCATCGAGAGATTCTGCGCCAGGCTTTGCAGAACGAAACGGAGGCTGACTTTGATAGCTTGGCAGCTGATTTAAGGAGGCTGACTGCGTCGCGTAAGCAGACGCCCTCCGAGGAGCTCCTTCGACAAGGGCGAGACGAGCGTTGATGGAGAGGGTGGTCGTTGATGCTAGCGTCGCGATAAAATGGGTCGTGGCAGAAGAAGGCTCCCAGGTCGCTGTCGATCTGCGTTCGCAATTCCGGTTTGCGTCCCCTGAGCTTCTCATCCCGGAATGCGCTAATATCCTTTGGAAGAAGACGCAACGAGGTGAACTCACTCGCGAAGAAGCCATCTTGGCAGCAAGGCTGCTCGAACGCTCGGGTGTCGCATTTCTCTCGATGGCGGGATTGCTGGAAC
Source organism: Allobosea sp. RCC_152_1 (assembly GCF_041360765.1). NCBI lineage: Bacteria > Pseudomonadati > Pseudomonadota > Alphaproteobacteria > Hyphomicrobiales > Alloboseaceae > Allobosea > Allobosea sp. RCC_152_1. The sequence goes on along the minus strand of NZ_JBFUPU010000014.1, from coordinate 11,519 downwards.
GGTCAACGAGCCTTGCGATCGAGCTCTCGCATCCCGCATATGATTGCACCTATTTGGCAGCCGCGGTCGAAACGGAGGCGAGGTTCGTGACAGCGGATACTCGATTGCTGCGCATCATTGCTCAGCGAGGCTCAAGTGAACTCGCCAGTTCTTGCCTGTCGCTGGCAGATATCTCGAACGGCAGGCATTAGGAGGGGGCTTGAAACAGCAGTCGACGGGACTGAATCCCGCTCGGCTTGACTAGATCCACGCTCAAATCCGGATAGCCCAAAAATCGAGGGAGGGCGGATGATCTCCGCCCTCCCTTTTTCATGTTTTGCGGGCAGCGCCGACGGCGAAAGCCCGCGCCGGGCCCAGCGCTGCTTCGGTTTGATGAAAGACCAGCGGGTGGAGCGTCAGCGCGGCAGCAGGTTCTGCTTCGCGAGATCTATCACCTCGTCGCCCCGGCCGCTCATCACGGCGCGCAACATCCACAGCCCAAAGCCCTTGGCCTGTTCCACCTCGATGGTCGGCGGCATGGAGAGCTCCTGGGTGGCGGTCACCACGTCGAGGACGGCTGGCCCATCATGGCCGAGGACCTCTGCGACCGCACCGGGCAGATCGCCGGGATCCTCGACCCTGACGCCATGGATGCCCATGGCGCGCGCCATCGCGGCAAAATCTGGATTTTCGAGACTGGTGCCGAGTTCGAGGAAGCCGGCGGCTTTCATCTCCAGCGCGACGAAGCCGAGTACGCCGTTGTTGAAGATCACGATCTTGACCGGCAGCTTCTGCTGCTTGAGCGTGATCAAATCGCCCATCAGCATGGTGAAGCCACCGTCGCCGGAGAGCGAGATCACCTGGCGCCCAGGCTGCGCCGCCTGAATGCCGATGGCGTGGGGCATGGCGTTGGCCATCGAGCCGTGCACGAGCGAGCCGACCATCCGGCGCTTGCCGTTCATCGCGAGATAACGGGCCGCCCAGATCGTCGGCGTGCCGACATCGAAGGTGAAGGCTGCATCCTCCGCCGCGAGGTCGCTGACGAGCTTCGCCAGATATTGCGGATGGATCGGCTTGCGGCCAGGCGTGCCGCGCGCCAGCGCGTCGAGCCCTTCGCGGGAGTGCCGGTAGCGGTCGAGACTGTCGTCGAGATGCTTGCGGTCCTGCTTCACCGAGAGGCGCGGCAGCAGGGCCTCGATCGTCGCCCCGACATCGCCGACGACGCCGAGATCGAGCTTGCAGCGCCGCCCGAGCTGAGATGCGCGGATGTCGACCTGCGCGATCGTGATGCCGCTCGGCAGGAACTGCTTGTAGGGAAAATCGGTGCCCAGCATCAGCAACAGATCGCAGGCACGCATCGCCTCATAGCCGGAGGCAAAGCCGATGAAGCCGGTCATCCCGACATCATAAGGATTGTCGTATTCGACATATTCCTTGCCGCCGAGCGCATGCACGATCGGAGCCTTCAGCGTCTCGGCGAGTTGCATCAATTGCGGATGCGCGCCAGCGCAGCCGCGACCGCAGAACAGCGTCACACGCTGCGCGCGATCGAGCAGGCCAGCCAGCGCCGTGACCTGCGCATCGGCCGGTGTCATGACCGGCACTGGCGGCAACAGGCCTGCGATGGGCGAGACGTCGCGCTTGGGGGCCGGCTTCAATGCCACGTCGCCCGGGATCACGATGACGGCGACGCCACGCTCGCCGACCGCGGCGCGGATCGCGTTTTCCAGCACATACGGCATCTGGCTGGGGTCGGAGACCAGTTCGCAATAGACGCTGCATTCGCGAAACAGGTTCTGCGGATGCGTTTCCTGGAAATAGCCGCCGCCAATCTCCGCCGATGGAATCTGCGCGGCGATGGCAAGCACCGGCGTGCGGCTGCGCTGGGCGTCGAAGAGTCCATTGATCAGGTGCAGATTGCCGGGCCCGCAGGACCCCGCGCAGACGGCAAGTTTGCCGGTGATCTGAGCTTCGCCGGCGGCCGCGAAAGCGGCGACCTCCTCGTGCCGGACATGGATCCATTCGATGTTGCCGGTCTGGCGCAACGCCTCGGTCAGGCCGTTCAGGCTGTCACCGACGACACCATAGATGCGCTCGACTCCCGCCTGATCAAGTGTTTCGACGATCATATCCGCGACGTTGCGTTTCGACATTGTACCTCGCATCGTTGGTTCCGGCGTGACGGAGCTAAGCACGGTATTCCAGCAGAAGACCTGCTTGCGAATTTCGTAGCAAGCTGACTCGGGCACACCAAGACCGAGGGCCGTTGGCCTCCTCATGATCAAGGGACGCAGTCGGCGTCGCGAACCGTCACAAGGCCGAAGCGCCGAGCCTGCGTCCATAAGCGGCAATCTCTTCGCCGATCGGGCGGCGCTCGCTTTCATAATGCGCCAGCGCAGGTCGCAGTTCGCTTCCGGCCGCAATATGGCGTTGCAGGGCCAGGACGTCGCCTGCTGCCTTCGATACCCCCATGGCGGTGTGAGGCCTGACGACGAAAGCTGCATCGCCGATCAGCGCGATGGAACCACCAACCATGCGCGGAGCTTCATAGTCGAAAATGCCCTGAATCGACGGTGCGTCCTCGGCAGCCACAGCGAGCGCGAATTGCGGGGGTAGAACGTCGAAGGCGTCACGCCGCAATCCGTCTCGTCGATCGTCGGAAAGGCCGCCCCGCGGCAAGGAAAACTCAAATCTCTTGCCGCTGCGATCGGTGAAGAGTCCGGCGAGTTCGCCAGCTGGCACCTTTCGATACCAAACCCAGTTGTACCGGCGCTCGCCTTTGGCCATTTCGCCCCTGGGCCCGGGAACGAGATAGCCCAGGACATGGACACCTTGCGCCACATAGAAGGCGAAGCGCTCCAACAGGAGCCCTGCCCCTTCGGGAAGCGCGGTCTCGGGAATCAGGCCGCGCCAAGCCGCATAGCCGGCAAAACTGTTGGTATAATTGTCGGGATTAACCGCCCTGCGCACCACGGAGCCGACCCCGTCGGCCCCGATGACCAGATCCGCCTCCTCTGAGGTTCCATCCGAGAACCGGATCGTCGCGCCATTGGGACCGTCGCTGACCCGTTCAACCGTACGGCTGAGCACGTAGTGGCCCGAGGCTATATGGGACGCGACCGCTTCGTAGAGCACATCCCACGATACCTGCGTCTGCGGCGTTGCAAGAGTCTGGGCGACGACGCCATTGCGTTCCAGATAGATGCGCTCCCTGGCGACGACGCCGATGCTGGCGACATGCTCGCATCCGATCAGCCGCAGCATTTGGAAGACCTCCTGCTGCGCGACCAGACCGGCCCCTCGCCCACCCAGTCCATGGCGGGAACGCTCGTAGATGCGGACGTCATGCCCGCCGCGCTGGAACAGGACGCCAGCGAAAAGGCCAGCGAGCGAACCGCCGACAATTCTGATCCGAAGCGGTTTCACGACCAGTTCTTCCCATCAGGTTGAAGTCGCCTTCAGTCACACGCCCGAGGCGCGCATCATGCAGGCCGGCAGCGGTTCAGTTGCCGCCGCCGGCTGACCCACGGTGACGTTGTGACCACTGGGCTTATCGGGAAGGCGCCACGGATCGCATACCGATGGTCGCTGCCCGGCTCAAAGCTTCGACAAGGCTCTCGACATCGCGTTCGCCATCATAGCGTTGGCCGTTGATGAAGAGCGTCGGCGTGCCATTCACGCCGCTGCGGACGCCGCCCGCGAAGTCGCCTTTGATCCTCTGATCGAAACGGCCGTCGAACCCTTCTGCAACCGCAGCGGCATCGAGGCCCAGGCGCACCCCATAGGCAAAGAGATCATCAGTGCTCAGCGCGGTCTGATTCTCGTAAAGCATGTCGTGTGCCTGCCAGAACGTACCCAAGCTCGCGGCGGCCTCGGCGAACTCGGCCGCGCGAACGGCATGGGGATGAAGTTCGGCGATGGGGAAATTGCGGAAGACGAAGCGCATCTGGTTGCCCATGGTCTGCTGGACGGCCTTCATGACCGGGTAGGCCTCGCCGCAATAAGGGCATTCGTAGTCGCCGTACTCGACCAGAGTCACCGGAGCATCGGCGGGGCCTTGCGCGTGATCCTGCGGGCCGACGGGAATGGAGAGACGGCTCATGGCTGAACTCCTTGGAAAGATGACGGTGAGGCGAGCTTGTCCAGCGCCTCGATAATGCCGTCGGCACCGGGATTGATGCCCAGCGGCGAGACGAAGCTCCAGGCGATGACCCCATCCGCGTCGATGACGAACAGCGCCCGCTCGGTCGTCCCCTCCCCGTCGCGGTAGACGCCGTAGCTGCGCGCCACGGCGCCCTTGGGCTCGAAGTCGGCGAGCAGGGGGAAGTGCAGCTTGCGCTGTTCGGCAAAGGCTGCATGACACCAGACGCCGTCGACGGAGATACCGACGAGTTGGGCTCCTGCACGGTGAAATTCGGTGAGAATCTCGTTGTACAGGGCCATCTGGTCGCCGCAGACCGGGCTCCAGTCGGCCGGATAGAAGGCGAGGATCGCAGGTTTGCCACGCAAATCGTCGAGCGAGACCTTCTGGTCCGGCGTCACTGGCAGATTGAAGGCCGGCGCGACGCTTCCGGGGGGAAGCGCCGTTGCGGGGTACGACTGAGACATGGCAAGCCTTCTCGAGCGAGCGAACGGAACTGAGAGTGGGACGGTTCGCGCTCAGCGCGCCGGGCGCGTGATTTCGTAGAGAAACCAGCTGCGACGTTCGGCCTCGTCGATCCAGACTTCGATCAGGCTTGTCGAGGCGACGTCATTATGGCTCTCGCAGACGCCATGGGTCGCACGCAGGAAGCCCGTCAGCCGGCGGTTGTCGTCGGCGAGTTCGGCGAGCATGTCCTGCGGCGTGACATAATCGGCATCGTTGTCGAGCAGGCGCTGGATGCGGTTGATGTGGCCGATCGAACGCAGGGTTGCGCCGCCGACCTTACGGGCCCGTTCGGCGATCGCGTCCGTCGTGGCGAAGATCTGGTCGCCCTGTTCGTCGAGCATCAGGTGGTAGTCGCGGAAATTCGGCCCCGAGAGGTGCCAGTGGAAGTTCTTGGTCTTCAGGTAGAGCGCGAACATGTCGGCGAGCAGCCCGGTCAGCGAAGCCGCGATATCCGTCGTCGCCTGCGCACCGAGATCGGTCGGGGTGCGCAGGGCAGCGGTTCTGCGAAGCTGAAGGGAAAGATCGGTCATGGGAGATCTCCTGAACCTGGCTGGCCTGGATGCAGGCCGCGACCGTTGCGGACCGCCGACGGGAGCGCCGGAGGACGGGCTGTCAGCCCGATGAAGCTGAGAATAGGGGGGTGCATGGCCGGTCTGTATCGGACGATCGTTTCGCCGCCTCATACGTCGGTTTAGTCCCGGTGCCCGAGAGGTCGGCACGCAGGCGTATGTCGCAATGCCTGCTGGAGGCTGCCGCGAGACAGGCTAAACCCCTGTATGATGTCCTAACCCGTCCGGATCGGTCAGAACGTCCGAGCCGAGGACGACGAATTCCGACCAAGGATCACGCGAATGTTCAAGCCCGAGTGGGTACGATGACCTACATGCCAGGTCGTAGAGCCCCCACGCCCCAAGGCCGACCCTGTTCATGTCGTCTCTCGCGCTCGTCGATCCGCGGTCGCCTCGTTCGCCGCAGCGCGATTCAGACAAGGCGGCCGTGGCAGCGGGATCACGCATGACGCGCACTGCGTTCCGCGTCGCAGCCGCGTTGCTTGCGCTCGGGATTTTCCTGATCGACACGCTGACCCCGCTCGAAGGCGCGGTGGCCGTGCTGTATGTCGTCGTGGTCCTGCTCGCCGCGCGGACATCGCGACGTGGTGACATTTTCGTGGCCGCGGTCGGCAGCCTCGTGCTCACCGTCGCGGCGTATATCGACAGCCACGGATTGACTCATGCCGGCTCGCCGACCCTGCGCGCGCTCGTCAGCCTATCGGCGATCGGCATCACCGCCGCTCTCGCGCTCCAAAACCAGCGCGCGACGGATACGCTCTCCGCGCAGGCCAGGCTGCTGAACCTCTCGCACGACATGATCTTCGTGAGGGACCAGTTCGGCGTGATCACCTTCTGGAACAGCGCGGCCGAGGAGGTTTATGGCTGGCGGTCTCGCGAGGCGGTCGGCCGGGTGGCGGATGAACTGCTCGAGACACGCTATTCCGAACGGCGCGAGACGATCGAGGCGGCCCTGCTCGATACGGGGCGCTGGGATGGGACCTTGGAACAGCGGACCAAAGTCGGCGACACCCTGATCGTCGAGAGCCGCTGGGCCGTGCAGCGCGACCAGCTCGGCCGTCCCATGGGCGTGCTCGAAACGCATACCGACGTCACCGATCGCCAGGCAGCCCATGCCGCCCTCGTCCAGAGCGAGCGGCGCTACCGCCGGATGTTCGACGCCAGCCGGATCGGCGTCGTCCAGGAGGACTGGAGCGGCATCAGGGCCGAACTGACTGCGCTTGGTCTTTCGGACGCCACGGCGCTGGGCGCGCATCTCGCGAGCCATCCGGACTTCATCGAACGGGCGCGCAAGCTGACCAAGATCATCGATGTGAACCCCGCATTTCTTTCGATGGTTGCGGCCGGAAGTTCATCCCGCTTTCTTGAATCGGTCGGAGACATCCTGTGTGAAACCGACAGGACTTTCGCCGCGGCGCTGGTGGCATTCGCCCGGGGCGATGCCTTCCACGAGGGCGAGACCGAACTCGTCGGCATCGACGGGCGCCGCGTCCCAGTGCTCTTTGCGATCACCTTTCCCGGGGTCGATGACGGCGACGGCAATGTACTTGTCTTCGTCATCGACAACACCGAACGAAAGCAGGCACAAGATGCCGTGCTCGCGGCCCAGGCCGAGCTCGCCCATGCCGCACGGGTCGCGACGCTCGGCGAACTCACGGCCTCGATCGCCCATGAAGTCAACCAGCCGCTGATGGCAGTTGTGACCAGCGGCGAGGCCGGAATGCGCTGGCTGAGCCGCGAAACACCGGATCTGCACGAGGTCGAGACCGCGATCAGACGCATCATCTCGGAAGGACGCAGGGCGAGCGAGATCGTCAAGCGAATCCGCGCGTTTCTCAAGAAGGCGCCGGCACAGCAGAGCGAGCTCAGCGTCGCTGCGATTATTGAGGAGGCAAGCCAGCTCGTGCAGCGCGAACTGGCACGCGAGCGCGTCGAATTGCGCATCGAGATCGAGCCCGGACTGCCGGCGGTCATGGGCGACCGGATTCAACTCCAGCAGGTGCTGGTCAATCTCATGGTCAATGCCGGCCAGGCGATGGCGGACCAAGCCGGGCAGCGGTTGCTTTCGATCGTCGCCGCACGCTCGGCGCCCGACAGCCTCGCGGTGACGATCACCGATTCCGGGCCCGGCATCGCCGAAGGCGATTTGGCTCGCCTGTTCGATCCCTTCTTCACGACCAAGCAGCAGGGGATGGGCATGGGGCTTGCGATCTGCCGGACGACGACGGAAGCTCATGGTGGCAGGCTCTGGGCCGAGAGCGCACTGGGTGGGGGCGCGACGTTCCAGATCATGCTCCCGGTATGGCAGGACGGCACGACACCATGATTAGGCAGACATCGGCGAGGGCCGCCGCCGCCATCACGCCAAGCGAGCCTCTGGTCATTGTTGTCGATGACGACCTCGCCGTGCGCGAATCCCTTGACAGCCTGTTCAGGTCCATCGGCCTCCAGACACGGCTTTTCGGGTCACCGGCTGAACTTCTCCAGGGTTCGCTTCCGGACCTGCCGGGCTGCATCATTCTCGATGTGCGCCTGCCGGGTATCAGCGGGCTGGATTTCCAGGACCAGCTCACCAGGCAGGGCATCGATCTGCCGATCGTCTTCATGACAGGTCATGGCGATATCCCCATGACGGTGCGGGCGATGAAGGCCGGCGCCGTCGATTTCCTGTCCAAGCCGTTCCGGGACCAGGACATGCTCGACGCGGTGACCGCGGCGATCGAGCGCGACAAGCAGAGGCGAACGGAGGCCGGCGCGAAGAACGATCTACGCGCCGAATACGAGACCCTGACGCCGCGGGAGCGCGAGGTCTTGGCTCATGTCGTGTCAGGGCTGATGAACAAGCAGGTCGCCGGCCTGATCGGCCTGAGCGAGATCACGGTGAAGATCCATCGCGGCAACGTCATGCGGAAGATGGGCGTGCGTTCGCTCGCCGACCTTGTGCGCAAGGCGGAGGCTCTGGGCATTTCCCGACCCTGACGGGTGCCGCCTCCAAACCAGTGTATGATTTCCACAGCGTCGGCAGGGGGCCATATAGGATCACAGCCGCGCATCGGACGTTCCCATTCGTGCGACACACGGCGCGAAGGATTCTTGCCGATGGCCCGTTCTCCAATAATTGCGATCGTTGACGACGATGACGGCGTGCGAACCTCGCTGACCAGTCTCGTGCGCTCACTGGGCTACGACACCCGCAGCTATGGCTCGGCGCCCGAGTTCCTGAACGATCAGGAGATCGGTGACCCGGACTGCATGATATCCGACATCCAGATGCCGCAGATGACGGGAGACCAGCTCCAGGCCGAGCTACTCGCTGCGGGCCGCGTGTTTCCGATCATCTTCATCACCGCCTTTCCGACGGAGGCCACGCGGAGCCGTGTCATGGCCGCAGGCGCCTGCGCCTACCTCGACAAGCCCGCAGACGGCGATACGATCGCCCATTATCTGGCAGCTGCGGTGGAGCATCGCTGCGCAACCGACACCTCCCAGCCTGAAGGGCAGTGAAATAGGTAACCCATCGGCTGGGCGGAGAACCCCGCCCGTATGCCAGAGCTGACAAGCGCAAAGAATGCGCCCACCCGCCTCACGGACAGCTTTCGTGCCGTGCGGCCAATCATCGCCTGCGCGTCCTTCAGATGCCGGTTGCGTAAGGCCAGCCCAGGCCTTGGCGGCTGATGCCGGTCGCTTCCGAGATGATAAGGCCCGCGCTTGCCAAGTGGCGATAGTACGGGGCCATTATCGGCATGGCAGATGGCCGCGCGTGCCCCACGCCCTGTTCAATGGGGCCATGAAAAATTCGCAAGCGGGAGCGCTGAGGCACACCAGCGTCGGTCCACTCGCCTCGTCTTCGTCGACGAGACCTGGATCAAAACCAACATGGCACCGCCGCGCGGCTGGTACCCAACGTACAGCACCTTCCGGCCTATGCTCCCCATGGCCATGTGTGGACGCCCCCTCTCTGGCGCTCCTGGCGTCTCCACCGGAGGCGCTGGCGCGGGCGCGAGGAGGCTGCCAGAGGTGGCATAGACAATGCCGTTCCTGCACTCACGATTGGCGGCTGGTCGCACCGCTCGTCTCGAACACTGTGCACTGCCGGCCACGCTCAACGCCCTGGTTCAAATCACGTCTCTGATCAGGCCGAGCTTTTTGGCATCCGCAGCTTCAATGTACCAGTTTTCTGGTGCCTTCCGAAGAACCTCTTCCATTGATACCGAGGACCCGCGGATTAGGCTCTCAAAGTCTTCGTTCTGTATACGGATCGAATGTTCAATTTCATTTAGCTTGGCTTTGAGCGATGCAACGCAAGTTGTCAGAGGGCCTTCTATGGTCAACTGAGTGCTCATCTTGCGTTCGTGAATCATCAGCCGGGCGCCGCGCGTGAGATAGCGGTTATCGCGCTGAAAGAAGCCCATGAAGGTGGCGCCTGCGGAATATATGGCGGCCTTGCCCAGGAAGGCAAAATGGCGTCCCGGCTCCTGCTTGCTATGAAACGCGATGTCCTCGCCCATCATACGCGCGACCTCCGGATCGCCGCCAAGGGTGCTGAGTTCGACAACAACGATTCCCTCGGCCGGCGCAGCCGCGAGCATCCTGCGAAAGTTATCATACATCGCAAAGTCGACCGGCCCGGCGAGCAGAATAGCTGGGTTTGCAAACTGCGATGGCGCCAATGCCTGGATTGGTCTGGGATGATGTTGCTGGTCATCCGCCACTGGATTTTCTTCCCTTCATCCACTTTGGAGAGCCACTCCCGGCGACTCCAGCGCTCAGCTGGCGTCATCCGTAGCGGAGGAATCAGCGGATCTTCGGTTGGCTGCACTGTCGAAGGCCTGCTCGATCTGGATGAACTTGCCGTCCAGTCCCCGTACGCCCGACTGCTGCGCCTTATCGCGATTTGTCAGGACCATGTTTTCTCTGACCTCCTCGGTTCGTGTACTCATGGCGCCTGTGCCGTCGCCCTTGCCGGTAGCTCCAGCGCCGATTCACCGTACAAAGCTCCGCAGCCTCGGCCGCGGGTCAGTTCCCTGACTGCGCTGCGGCCTGAACGTGCTCCGCGTGCCTCTCGAGCTTGGGAAGAGTCTCGCGCGCGAAAGAGACAAGCCTGGAATCGTCCCCGCTTCGCGCATAAATCTGGAACAGCGTGATCGCCTCGTCGTGCGCCTGCGCCTGAACGGCCAGATAGGCGGCGTCGAATTCGTTGGCCGGCGTAGCGGCAAGCTGAGCCACCATAGCCTGGTGACGACTGCTCAACACCGCCGGCGGCGGCTGCATGCCCGAAGACCGCATGACTGTCGCCATGCGCCGCGATGCTGCCGTATGGTCGCGGATCATGCGGTCAGCGACGCGCTTCACCTGGGGGTCGCGCGACCGTCGCAGGGCAAGGCGGCTGGTTTCGATCTCAAGAAGGTTGGAGGACACGGCCATCGGCGCAAACGCGCCGCTGGTCGTGGCAGCGGATGCCGCGACAGTCGCGACCGGAGATGAAACAGGTATGCACCCGCCCAAGGTGGCCCCGAGCGCGGCCACGACAAATATGGTTTTAATCATGGAGTGACCCTCTGTGGTTGGGCTTATCCCTGAGCCGCAACCAGATCGCGGTGTCGTAGTTCCTTCGCTGATGCATCGGTTTGGATCGCCAAAGATGTAGAAGAGGCTGCGCCCTGTGGCGCCAGGTTGGCGGGTGCACCCGGTGTCTAGCCCAAGCGCTATGCAACCGAACTTTCTGTTCTTCATTGTTCAATTGAGCTGACATTGAACAGGAGCCGGAATGAGCCGCCACAAAATGCCTTTTGGTGCTGAGATCACCGATGAGGGTGTCCGATTCTCAGTAAGACCGTATGTCCGCTGAGCCGGGGTGGCTCGCCCTGCACTGCGCCTTCGAGGGTTGCTCGGAGTGGCCGAGCCGATCCTCATCGCAGGAGGACGAGCCGTGGGCCATTGTAGCGAGATTTTTGTCGGGATCGATGTTGCGAAGATGCGGAACGCCATCGCCGTAGCCGATGGTGAGCGCGGAGGCGAGGTGCGCTTCGTCGGCGAAGTGATTTCAAGCGTGACGCGGTCGCGCAGATCACGGAGCGGGGCTACCCGGTTGCAGAGGTGTCCAAGCGGCTCGGCGTTAGCCAGCACTCGCTACGCCTGGAAGCGGAAGTTCTCGAAGCCATCGGCCCCGGCTGGTGTTGACGAGGCTGCGGAGGTTCGCCGCCTGAAGGCGGAGCTGGCACGGGTCACCGAGGAGCGCGACATCCTAAAAAAAGATCGGGTTGTTGGGGCTCCGGCCTCCTCCTGGTCGCTGGGTGACGGGAGGGTGGCTTTCCGGGCAGGCT
>NZ_JBFUPU010000013.1:0-150446 GCF_041360765.1 Allobosea sp. RCC_152_1 | reverse complement strand
CGCCCGCGCACTCGCCATGCTCAGGACCAAGAACGTCGAACGCCCGTGGCGCAAGCACGACAATATTCCGCTCTGAGCGGGCGGCTCATGGCCAGCGCCTGAACACTGCGCTGGCATTCACCCCGCCGAAGCCGAAGCCGTTCGAGATGGCGTGTTCCATCGCGACCGGCCGCGCCTCCTTTGCGACGAGGTCGAGCCCGGCTGCCGCCTCATCCGGGTTTTCCAGGTTGAGCGTCGGCGGCGCGATCTGGTCGCGCAGCGCCAGGATCGTGAAGATCGCCTCCAAACCGCCGGCCGCGCCGAGCAGATGGCCGGTCGCCGATTTCGTCGCGCTGATCGCGATGCCGCCCTCGGTGCCGAACACCGCCTTGATGGCGGCAAGCTCGCCACGGTCGCCGACCGGCGTCGAGGTGGAATGGGCGTTGAGATGGGCGATATCCGCCGGCCGGAGCCCGGCCTGCTTCAGCGCGGTCTCCATCGCCCGCCGCGCACCGGAGCCGTCCTCGGGTCCCGAGGTGATGTGATAGGCGTCGGCGCTGGTGCCGTAGCCGGTCAGTTCAGCCAGGATCGTCGCGCCGCGCGCCTCGGCATGCTCCAGCGCCTCGATCACCAGCAGGCCTGCCCCCTCGCCCATGACGAAGCCGTCGCGGTCCCGGTCGAAGGGCCGCGAAGCCTTTTCGGGCTCGTCATTGAAGCCGGTCGAGAGCGCCCGGGCCGCAGCGAAGCCACCCAGCGCGACGAGATCGACGCAAGCCTCGGTGCCGCCGCAGAGCGCGATATCCGCTTCTTCCGCCCGGATCATGCGCGCCGCATCGCCGATCGCCTGCACGCCGGCGGCACAAGCGGTGACCGGCGCGCCGATGGGCCCCTTGAAGCCATAGTCGATCGAGACATGGCCGGCGGCGAGATTGACCAGGAAGGAGGGCACGATGAAGGGCGAGAGCCGGCGCACGCCGCGCTGGTCGGTCGTCCGCACGGCCTCGACGATCGCCGGAAAGCCGCCGATGCCGGAAGCGATCACCGTCGCCGTACGCTCGCGCTCCAGCTCGGTTTGCGGCTGCCACCCCGCCTGTGTCAGCGCTTCCCTGGCGGCGACCAGCGCGAACTGGATGAAGCGGTCCATCTTGCGCTGGTCCTTGGGCGCGATCACTGTATCGGGATCGAATCCGCCCTCGTCATCCTCCATTTTGGAGGGAACGACGCCCGCGATCTTGGCCGGCAAGGTTTCGGCGATCGCATCCGGCAGGCGGCGCAAACCGGAGCGCCCGGCAAGCAGGCGCCGCCAGACGATCTCGGTTCCACAGCCAAGGGGCGAGACCACACCCATTCCGGTGACGACGATACGGCGCATGGAGAGCTCCTATTCGGGAGAGACCGGCGCAGCTGCATCCCGCGCCGCCACGATGGCGAGGCGTTGCAGCATGCCGGGGCTGGCCTGGGGGCCGGCGATGACGGTGACGTTGTTGGAATTCACGGGCTGCCGGGTCTCGGCATCGGCATAGGCCGGTACAACTTCCCGCCCGCTCTCCCGATCGGCGAGCACTAACGCCTGCCCTTCCGGCGCGAGATGCCGGTTGCCGAAGGCGACCAGCGCCGCGACCACGGGGAAGAAGTCCCTACCCCGCTCGGTCAGCACATACTCGTGACGCTTCGGCCGCTCGCTATAGATCCTGCGCTCGAACAAACCCGCTTCGGTGAGATGCTTCAGGCGCCGCGCCAGCATGTTCGGCGCGATGCCGAGGCTGCGCTGGAACTCGTCGAAGCGGGTGAAGCCCTGCAGCGCATCGCGCAGGATCAGGATGCTCCACCACTCGCCCACCGCTTCGACGGCGCGGGCGCAGGGACATTCGGCAAGCGGGGAAAGCCGGGGCTGCATGGTCCTCGCACTAATGATGTAACTATCATTTTGCAAGCCACTATCGCAGCGGCGTGTCCGCCGCCGTGATGGCGCCGGCAGCTTCCTTCAATCCAGCGTGCTCCGGAACCGCATCAGCGCGAGGCCCGCAAAGACCGGCACGAACAGGCTGAGATAGAACACCTCGTCGCCGATATCGCCGAGGCCCGCGCCCTTCAGCATGATCGCCCGGATGATGCGCAGGAAATGGGTCAGCGGGAAGATTTCGCCCAGCGTCTGCGCCCAGCCCGGCATGCCGGCGAAAGGGAACATGAAGCCCGACAGCATCAGCGAGGGCAGGAAGAAGAAGAAGGTGAGCTGCATCGCCTGGAGCTGCGTGCGCGCCACCGTCGAGATGGTGTAGCCGAGCAGCACCAGGGCCAGCACGAAGATCAGCACGCAAGCGAGCAGCAGCCCGAGCCCGCCGAGGAAGGGCACCGCGAAGAGCAGCCGGGCCGCGCCGAGCACGATCACGACCTGGACGGCGCCGACGGCGAGATAGGGCAGCACCTTGCCGAGCATGATCTCGCCGGGCGTCACCGGCATGGCGAGCAGGTTCTCCATCGTGCCGCGCTCGACCTCGCGGGTCAGCGCCATCGCCGTCATCATCACCATCGTCATCTGCAGGATGACGCCGAGCAGACCGGGCACGATGTTGTATTGCGTGATGTTCTCGGGGTTGTAGCGGCGATGGATGACGAAGGAGAGCCCGTCCCCGGCGGCGGCCGCCGGGTTCGTCTCGGGCTCGAGACCCTGGGTCCGCTGCAGCGCCCGGCTCGCGATCGCTCCCAGCGCCGAAACCGCGCCGCTCGCAGCGGCCGGGTCGGTCGCATCCGCCTCGACCAGGAGCTGCGGCTGGTCGTTCCGCTCGACCCGGACGCCGAAATCGCTGGGAATGGTGACGAGGAAGGAGATCTCGCCCTTCGCCATCAGGCTCTCGGCCTCCGCCGCGCTCTGCGGCCGTTCGCGGAAGCGGTAGTAGTTCGAGACCTCCAGCGCCGAGACGACGGCGCGGGTATAGCGGTCTTGGCCCAGCGCCAGGATCGCCGCCGGCAAGCCGCGCGGGTCATTGTTGATGGCGTAGCCGAAGAGCAGGAGCTGGACGATCGGCACTGCCAGCATCATCGCGAAGGTGATGCGGTCGCGCCGCATCTGCACGAATTCCTTGGCCAGCATCGCGCCGAGCCGGCGCGGGGAGAACAGCGCGATCATGCCGCCCGCTCCCGCGCATCGCTCATGAACTTGATGAAGACGTCTTCCAGGCTGGTTTCGCCGGGCTCGACCTTGATGCCGGCTTCCCGCTTCAGCGGTTCGAGCGCCGCTTCCAGCTTGCCCCGGTCGGTGCCAACGACATGCAGCGTCGCGCCGAAGGCGGCGACCTGCTCGACCCCGTCGGCCGACGACAGAGCCTTCATCTGGGCGGGCTTCACCGCCCCGTGGACGACATAGGTGACGAGGCCGGAGCCGCGCACCACCTCCTCAACGGTTCCGGTCGCCAGCATGCGGCCATAGGCGATGTAGCCGATGCGGTGGCAGCGCTCGGCCTCGTCCATGTAGTGGGTCGAGACCAGCACGGTGAGCCCGTCGCCGGCGAGACGATGGATCTCGTCCCAGAATTCGCGCCGCGCCTTGGGGTCGACGCCGGCCGTCGGCTCGTCGAGCAGCAGCAGTCTGGGCTGGTGCATGATGCAGGCGGCGAGCGCGAGCCGCTGCTTCCAGCCACCGGAGAGCGTGCCGGCGAGTTGGTCCTTGCGCGAGGTCAGTCCGAGCCCGTCCAGCGTCTTCGCCACCGCCTCCTCGGCGGGCTTCAGCTCGTAGAGGCGTGCCACGAAGGTCAGATTCTCGGCGATGGTCAGGTCCTCGTAGAACGAGAATCGCTGGGTCATGTAGCCGACCTGGCGCTTGATCGCCGCGCTCTGCGTGCGAACGTCGAGCCCGAGCACGGTGCCCTCCCCGGCATCGGGCTTGAGCAGCCCGCAGATCATCCGGATCGTCGTCGTCTTGCCCGAGCCGTTGGGGCCGAGGAAGCCGACGATCTCGCCTGTCGCGACCGCCAGATCGACATCGTCCACCACCGTGCGCGGTCCAAAGCGCTTGGTCATGCCGCGCACGTCGATGGCGAGGCTCGTGCTCACCGCTGCCCCCGCAAGGTGACGTCGACGATCTGCCCCGGCTGCAGAGCCGATTGCGATCCGCCATCCGGCCGCGCCTCGACGAGATAGACCAGCTTCTGGCGTGTCTGCTCCGAATAGATCACCGGCGGCGTGAATTCGGGCTCCGGCGAGACATAGGTCACCGACGCCGTCAGCCCAGGCACGCAACCGTCGCAGTGGACCTGCAATGGCATGCCGGGCTTCACGCTGGAGATCCAGCTTTCCGGGACATAGAGCATCAGCTTGGCGGCCCCGTCCGGCAGCAGCAGCACGACCGGCGCACTCGGCCCCGCGAGCTCCCCGACGCGCCGCAGCACATCGCTGACGCGGCCGGCCGAGGGCGCCACGAGGCGGCGCTGCTCCAGCCGCCAGCGTGCCTGTGCCAGCGTGGCCTTCGCCTGCTCGACCGCGTTCTCGCTCGCCTTGATCTCGTCGGGACGGGCCGGCAACTTCGCGACGGCGAGATTTGCGGCGTTCTGGCGCACGCTCGCGGCGGCGACATCGCGCGCCGTTTCCGCCTGGTCGAAATCGGCCTGGGTCGAGACGCCGCGCCGCAACAGATCCTGTCGGCGGTCCAGCGCCCGCTCGGCCTCGCGCTGCTGCGCCTGGGCGGAGGCAAGGTTGGCCTCGATCACCGCGATCTCTTCCGGCCGCTTGCCGCTGCGCAGGTTGTCGAGCTGCGCCTGGGCCTGCACCAGCCGCGCTTCGCTCTCCCGGAGGCTGTGCTCCGCATCGGTCGTTTCCAGAGCGGCGACGAGCTTGCCGGCCTCGACGCGATCGCCCCGGCGCACGTCGATCCGCTCGATCCGGGCCGTGTCGATAGGGCCCATCCGCACATATTCGCCTTCGACATAGCCGGCGATGCGCACCGTATCCGGCGCGCAGGCGCCGAAGGTGGAGGCGATGAAGGCGACCGAGCACAGAAATCCGAGGATCATGGGCGTTCTCCCCGTGCTGCGAGAATCGTGGCGGTGATGGCCGAGCGGATGCTGCCCGCGATCGCCCTCTCCTCCGCCTCGCCGATGCCGCTCCAGCCCATGCGCCGCGTCACCGCAGGGCGCGCCAGGCGGAAATACAGGAGCTGCCCGATCATCGCGAAGACGCCGATGCGGGTGCGTTCGGCCTCCGCCTCGATGCCGGTCGCGGCGGCCCAGAGGCGGCAGAGACGGCCATGAACCGGCCCGACCAGCCCCTCATAGAGGATGTCGAAGGCCGGGCTCGGCTCCATCATCTCGCGCACCACGAAGCGGGCGATCGCCTCGCTTTCCGGGTTGCGCACGATGAAGGTCGTCGCCCGGCCGACGAGGGCGAGAATCGCCTCCAGAGCCGCGTCAGGCCCGAGATCGACCGGTACGGGCGGCGGCGCGGCGTCTCCGAGCAGCCTTTGCCGGATGGTCTCGACGACGGATTGCGCGCAGGCCTCGCGCAGCCCGCCCTTGCCGCCGAAATGATAGGCGATGCCCGCGCTGTTGACGCCCGCAGCCTGGGCGATCTGCCGGATCGAGCTCGCCTCGAAGCCGTGCCGCCCGAACAGATCCAGTCCAGCCCTGATCAGAGCCGTGCGGGTGCCTTGATCGTCGAGAGAGAGCGCTGGCATGGCCGAAGCGTACCATAACCACCAAATTCAATCAATCGATTGATTGATTGAATTTGGTGAGCACTCCCTTGCACCGCGTGGTCGGAACAAGCGCGTCGATGCATCACATGACTCGCCGGAAAGATTGGTCTAAGGCGGAAACCATCCTTTCAATCCGCCTGCCAGATGCTCTTCAATTCGTTCGTCTTCCTGCTTGCCTTCCTGCCGCTGGCGCTCGCTCTGCATTGGCTGGCGGAGCGCTTCGCGCCGCGTCTGCGCCTGCCGGTGCTGGTGCTGCTCTCCTTCGCCTTCTACGGCTACTGGGACTGGCGCTTCCTGCCGCTGCTGGTCCTGTCCATCGGCGTGAACTGGCTGATCGCGGAAAGCTTTCAGAAGACCAAGGCCAGCGGGCTGATCACGCTCGCAATCCTGCTCAACCTCGCCGTTCTGGCGGTGTTCAAGTACTTCAACTTCTTCGCCGATCTCGCTGGAATGATTCCCGGATTGCCGGCGCCGAAATTCGACATCGCGCTGCCGCTCGGCATCTCCTTCTTCACCTTCCACCACATCATGTACCTGACAGATCTGCGGCGCGGCGAGGCGCCGCGCTACGATCTCGTCCGCTACGCGCTCTACATCGCCTTCTTTCCGCAGGTGCTTGCCGGTCCGCTGGTGCGCTGGCGCGAGATCATGCACCAGCTCGACGAGCGCCCCTATCAGCGGCCCGACGCCGCCGAGCGCATCGGGCGCGGGCTGATGCTCCTGACCCTCGGCCTCGCCAAGAAGGTGCTGATCGGCGACCCGCTCTCGGAATACGCCAACCCGGTCTTCGCGGCCGCCGCGGCCGGCAAGGTCGTCAGCGTGATGGAAGCCTGGCAGGGGACTCTCGCCTTCACCTTCCAGATCTATTTCGACTTCTCCGGCTATACCGACATGGCGCTGGGCCTCGCCCTGCTCTTCGGCGTCGTGCTGCCGCAGAATTTCGAGGTGCCCTATCGCTCGGTCTCGATCCAGGATTTCTGGCGGCGCTGGCACATGACGCTCTCGCGCTTCCTGCGCGATTATCTCTACATCCCGCTCGGCGGCTCACGCTCCGGCCTGCCGACGCAGCTCTGGGCGCTCTTCGCCACCATGGCGCTCGGCGGCCTCTGGCATGGGGCCGGCCTGCACTTCGTCGCCTGGGGCGTCGCGCATGGACTGGCGCTGATCGTCGCCCTGTTCTGGCGTCGCGCCGGGCTGCCGATGCCCGCCCCGCTCGGCTGGCTCCTGACCTTCCTCTTCGTAGTGCTGTGCTGGGTCCTGTTCCGCGCCACGAGCTTCGACGCGGCGGTGACCATCTACAAGGGGCTGTTCGGCCTCGCCCCCATCGGAACCGGCCTCAAATGGCGCGCGCTGCTGCCGGCCGCAGCCTTCGCCATCATCGGCCCGACAGCCTGGAGCCTCGTCCACAAGCTGCCGCCGGCGCGCTGGATCGCCGTGCTGAGCGGCCTCCTGTTCGTCATCATCCTGCTCAAGATCGGCGAAGACGCCAATTATGAGTTCATCTACTTCCAGTTCTGAAACCCCGGGCATGGCCGGGCGGACGCAATGGGAGCGCTTCACCGCGACGCTGCTCGCTGCCGCGACGCTGTTCGCCGCCGTCTTCCTCGTTACGGCCTTCCTGCTCGACCCCTATGATACCGGCCGCTCACCGCTGAAGCTCAAGGAGGGCGTGCGCCCGCAGGGACCGCGCACCGCTCTGGCGAGCCGCGGCCGCGACCCGCAATTCACCGGCGCGATCTTCGGCAACTCGCATGTCCAGCTCCTCTCGCCGGAGCATCTAAAGGCGAAGACCGACATCCCCTTCGTCTCACTGGTGGCCCCCGCGACGCGCCCGAAGGAGATCATATTCACCATCGACTGGTTCCTGCGCCATCACCAGGCGACGCCCCCGCAGGCGATCGTCGTCGGCGTCGACGCGTTCTGGTGCACGCCGGACCCGGCTCTGCCGAACGACAAGTCCTTTCCGTTCTGGCTGCTCAGCCGCAGCCTGACAGCATATCTCGCCAAGCTGATGCGCTACGATTTGGTCGAGGAGATCCCGCGGCGGATCGCCTATCTGACTTCGTCCACGGCCGAGCGCGGCCGGCCCGACGGGTACTGGGACTATGAGGCAAGCTACCGTGCCCAGGGCTATGCGACCCGGCCCGATCTGCGCGAGATGCTCGAAACGCCGGTCGAGACCGGCGGCGGCAATGCCAACGGCCCCTTCCCCGCTGCAGCCGCCCTCGAGGCGATGATGAAATCGGCCCCGCCCGAGACAAAGCTCATCCTCGTTCGGCCGCCGGTCTATGTCTCGGCCCTTCCCAAACCGGGCACGCCTGACGGCTCGGCCGAGGCCGCCTGCCTCAAGGCCTTCAGCGATTTCGCGGCCCGCAGGCCCCGCACCACCTTGCTGAACTGGCGCATCGACCGCCCTGAACTGCACGATTCGAATCTCTTCTTCGACCACACACATTACCGTCAGCCGATCGCCCGGCTGATTGAGGACGACATCGTCGCAGCGATCCGGGCGATGGATTGAGGCGGATTCGGCTGAAAAGCCGGCAGAATCCGCCTTTTGACCGACGTCAATCACGAAGCGGTTGAAGCTGTGTCGGAAGCGATTGTTCCGCTTGAAACGGATCGCTATAAGGGCGCGAAATCGGCTCACCCTCCCGCGGCAAAGCCGAAGGGCGCGTGAGCGGACAACGCAAGAGAGCGCGCCCATGTCGAAGCAGATCATCCTCGATGCGGACTACAAGCCGAGCGATGACGAGCCGTTCATGAACGACCGTCAACGCGAGTATTTCCGTGGCAAGCTCCTCGCCTGGAAGGACGAGATCCTGAAGGAGGCGAAGGAGACCCTCGTCGCCCTGCAGAGCGAGAGCGAGAACCACCCCGACATCGCCGACCGGGCCTCCTCCGAGACCGACCGCGCCATCGAACTGCGCGCCCGGGACCGCCAGCGCAAGCTCATCGCCAAGATCGATTCGGCGATCGCCCGCATCGACGACGGCTCCTACGGCTATTGCGAGGAAACCGGCGAGCCGATCTCGCTGAAGCGCCTCGAAGCCCGCCCGATCGCCACGCTCTCGCTGGAAGCCCAAGAGCGCCACGAGCGCAACGAGCGGGTCTTCAGGGACGATTGAGTCGCGGCAGACAGTCTTCCGGCATTCTCTAAAAGGCCCCATGCCCACAGGCATGGGGCCTTTTGCGTCGGTAGCCGGGCATCGGAAACCCGATAGACTCACCCGCCGGAAAACATCGGATATCCGGACAGCGGTCAGTCGTGCCCGGGAAGCTGCTCCGGCGCTTGAACCGGCGCCAACCTTCGGGCCGCGACGGAGCGCACGGCTTCCGTCAATCGGTCGAGCAGGCGCGCCGTCAGTCTCGTGCGCTGCCAGTAGAGTGTGACGGCGATCCGCCGGTAAGGCGGCAATTCGATCAGCCTTCCGGAATCGAGCAGGGGCAACGCGAGGGGCAAAGGCGCCATCGACCAGCCCAGACCCGCCAGCGTCATGTCCAGCATGCCTTGGGTCGACGGCGTCCAATGGATCGCGGATGAAACCTCCGTTCCCCAGGCCGCCCGCGCCCAGCGGGACTGCAACTCGTCCCGCCGGTCGAAGCGCAGCACCGGAGCGCGCCGAAGGCCGGCCGCATCGACGCCCGCATCGAAGAACCGGCCCAGGAAATCGGGGCTGGCGACGGCCACATATTCGATAACGCCCAATGGATAGATCCTGCAGCCGACAACGGGAGTGGGATCGGCCGTGACCGCGGCCAGAACTTCGCCGGCGCGGAGACGCTCGGCCGTATGGGCCTCATCCTCGAGGACGAGGTCGAGCAGAGCGCCGGTCTCCGCTGCGAATTGCGTGGCCACCGCGGGAAACCACGTGCTGACGCTGTCCGCATTCACGGCGACACGCACCGTATGAGGCCCGGTTTCCTGACCGGCCAATCCGGGCAGGTCATGGACGACTTCGCTTTCGAGCAATCGGACCTGCTCCATATGGGCGCAAAGCTTGGCGCCGATCGCAGTGGGCCGGCAGGGCGTACCTCTCGTCAGCAGGATTGCCCCGACCCGCTCCTCCAGCCCTTTGACGCGCTGGGAGATCGCCGAAGGCGTGACACAGAGTGCCGCAGCCGCCTTCTCGAAACTGCCCTCGCGCACCACGGCGGCAAGGGCCGCGAGGGACAGGTAGTCCAGCATTAGCATTCCTAAATCAGATTAAGAAAATTGAGCTATACTACATCGTCGCCTCGACGCATCAAGGCGGCATGACCACCGCTCTTCTGTCCGCCTTCGCCAAAGGCTTCGCTCTATCCGCCGGGCTGATCATCGCGATCGGCGCCCAGAACATGTTCGTCCTTCGTCAGGGCCTCAAGCGCGAGCATGTCTTGCCGATCGTCCTGTTCTGCGCGGCCGCCGACGCGGTGCTGATCGTGGCGGGTGTCAGTGGTCTGGGGAGCATGCTCGCCGTCGTGCCGGGACTATCGCTGGCCCTCGGCCTGGGAGGCGCGGCGTTCCTCAGCTGGTATGGCGCCTCGGCTCTCCGGCGGGCGGCCCATCCGTCGGCACTCACCGTTGACCGGCAGGCCAGCATCAGCCTCGGCGCCGCCATCGCCGGAACCGCCGCCTTCACCTTCCTGAACCCGCATGTCTACATCGACACGGTGATGCTGATGGGTGCGGTCGGCGCGAGTCTTCCGCCGACGGAGCGTCTCCCGTTCATGGCTGGCGCCGTGATGGCCAGCTTTGCCTGGTTCGCGTCGCTGGGCTTTGGCGCCCGCTTCCTCGCCCCGCTCTTCTCGCGGCCTGGCGCATGGCGCGTCCTCGACCTCGCCATCGGCGTCATGATGCTGACGCTGGCAGCCAGTCTCGCCCGCAGCGCGCTCACGAATTGATGCCTGGGCTTCCTGTGGCCGACCTCTTCGGCGACAGGATCAGGTTGGACCATCCGCAAAAAGCCCCGCGTCGGGAGGACGCGGGGATTCTGGCCGCCTGCCTTTGAAGCTCGGGGAGCATGGTGGGCTGTCGGCGGCTCGGGAGGCCGCAGCGCCGTCCGCGCATCTAGCCGGAGATCCGTCTCGTCGCGGCTTCCGGGGTCGACTTCAGCGTGAGGGCCCAGAAGGCCAGTGTCGCGAGACTGATCAGCGCGCCCGCGGCGCACACGCCGGGCCAGCCCGCATGGGCATAGATGACGGTCGATGTCGAGGAACCGGCCGCGCTGCCGATCGAATAGAAGATCATATAAGCCGCCGTCAGGCGGTTCTGCGCATCGGGCCGCACGCGATAGATCATCGCCTGATTGGTGACATGGACGGCCTGAAGGCCGAAATCGATTACCAGCACCCCGACGATCAGCCACAGGATCGAATGCTGAAGCTGGGCTATCAGCAACCATGCCAGCAGCATCAGCGCGAGCGCGATCCCCGTTAGGCGTTGACCGTAGCCGCGATCGGTCCAGCGTCCCGCCCGCGTCGCCCCGAGCGCACCGGCGGCGCCCGCCAGACCGAAAAGACCGATCTCCGTATGGGACAGCGAGAAGGGCGGCGCGCTCAGCGGCAGGACGAGCGGGGCCAGCAAGGTCGTGATGTTGGCGAAGATCAGCATGGCGATGACCCCACGGATGCGCAGGGTGGGCTCCGTGACGATCAGGGTGACGAGCGACGCGATCAGACGCCCATAGGACAAGCCGGCGGGCTTGCGCTCCTGCCGCGGCAGCACTCTCCAGAGCAGCAGCACGATCGCCATCGTGAGAGCCGCAGAGACGAAATAGACCGTTCGCCAGCCGGACAGGTCGGTGAGAGATCCGGCAACGGTTCGCGCCAGCAGGATGCCGAGGACGATCCCGCTCGTGACCACGCCGACGATATGGCCGCGTTCCGACGGGCGCGCCAGGCTCGCGGCATAGGCGACCAGAGCCTGCGTCACGACGGCCAGAAGGCCCACCGCCGCCATCGAGGCGAGCAGCATCGCAGCCGAATGCGAGACGCCGACACAGGCAAGAGCCAGCACGGACAGCAGGGACTGGCCGATGATCAGCTTGCGGCGATCGAGAAGATCCCCCAGCGGAACGAGCAGCAGCAGGCCGAGCCCATAACCCAACTGCGTTGCCCCGACGATCAGCCCGGCGACGCTGCGGGACAGATCGAGATCGTCGGCCATGACATCGAGCAGCGGATGCGCGAAATAGGCGTTGGCAACGGCAAGCCCGCTCGCCACGGCGAACAGCAAAATGGTGCGGCCATTCAGCGAAGGCATCTCGGGCGGCGCCTCCCCTGCGACCCGGTCCGCGGCCTGAACGGTCCCGTCCCCGTTTGAAGGACGAACGCTCTGCTTCGCGGCGCTGGGCAGCGCCGCGTCCTGATCCAAATCCATTGCAGACCTCAGGCATCAGTTTTATGATGAAACCAAATTGGGCATAACGATATGAGTTTCATCATGCAACCAAAAAGACGCAGATCGATCGCCCGCGGGTGGGGAACGGGCTGATGGTCGCTCGCAAGAGCCTGAAGGGGGATTATTGTCCCAGCGCGCGCTCCCTGGACGTGATCGGGGACTGGTGGTCGCTGCTGATCGTTCGCGATGCCTTCGACGGCATGACCCGCTTCAGCGAGTTTCAGAAAAGCCTCGGCATCGCCCGGAACATCCTGACCGATCGGCTGAAGACATTGGTCCAGAGCGGGATTCTCGACGCGGTTCCGCTGGGCGAGGGTGGAACGCGCGTGGAATATCGCCTGACCGCCATGGGCAAGGACCTGTTCCCGGTCATGGTCGCGCTGCGCCAGTTCGGCGAGCGCCATCTCTTCGCGCCGGAGGAAAAGCATTCCCGCCTGGTCGAGCGCGAGACCGGCCAGCGCGTGAGCCTCGACGTGCGCACCGAGGACGGCCGCGCCATCGGGCCGGATCAGGCGGTGATCCTGAAGATCGAGGACGACTGACATGGAAAAGCCCCGCGTCGGGAGGACGCGGGGCTTCTGGCCGCCTGCCTTTGAAGCTTGGGGAGCGTGGCGGGCGGCCGGGGCTGTCGGCGGCTCGGGAGGAACCGCCGGCCGAACCGGAGCGGAGACAAGGGGGAGCGCTCCGCGCCGGCCGGATTTCGGAAGATCGGCGCGGCTCAGAAGGGCAGCAGGATATCCATCACCTGCTGGCCGTAGCGCGGCTGCTGGACGTCGGTGATCTGGCCGCGGCCGCCATAGGCGATGCGGGCCTGGGCGATCTTGGTCGAATCGATGGTGTTGTCCGACTCGATGTCCTCCGGCCGGATGACGCCGGCGACGATCAGCTCGCGCACCTCGAAATTGACGCGGATCTCCTGCTTGCCCTCGATCACCAGGTTGCCGTTCGGCAGGTTCTGGGTGACCACCGCCGCGACATTGGTCGCCAGCGTCTCGGAGCGGTTGATCGAGCCCGCGCCCTGGCTGGACGAGTCCGAATCGAGCTTGAGCAGCGAGTCGGCCTTGGCGCCGTCCGGCAGGAACTTGTCGAGCTTGTTCTCGAAGCCGAAGGTGTTGGCCGCCCCGAAATCCTCGCCGTTCTTGCGCGAGCGCTGGGTCGTGTTGTTGAGCTGGGCCTTGTCGGTGACCTTGACCTTGACGGTGACGAGGTCGCCGACATTGCGGGCGCGCTGATCCTTGAAGAAGGCGCGCGAGCCGGTGCGCCAGAGCGAGTTCGGTGCGAAGGAGGCATGCTCCATCGCCGGCATCGGCATCTGGACGGGCTTGTAGCCCTTCGCCGCGGTCGGGTCCTCGACAGGCGAGAGTGTCGGGGCCTGCCCGACATTGGCGAGCCGGTCGCCGACGCCGCAGGCCCCGAGCGAGGCGGTCAGCAGCAAAAGGCCGGAGAGCTTGAGGATGCGGTTCGGGATCATGACGCTTTCCACGACGATACTCACTGGGCGCTGGCGATGCGGCCGATGGCCGGCTTGACCGAGACGCGGCCGGGGCCGGTGATGGTGCCCTGCAGCGTGCGCTTGGACTGGGGATTGGTGACGGAGACGACATCCCCCATCGCGCCGGAATCGTTCGTCCGGCCGCGCATGGTGATGAGCAGGCCCGGCCCCTCATAGACGATGGTGACGAGTTCGCCCTTGGCGACGATCTCCTCGCGCTGGACGTCGCCAGTGCGCAGCGGCACGCCTGCGAGCAAAGCCCGGCGCGCCACCTTGTCGATGGCGGCGCGGGAATCGCCGATCAGCTCGCTGCCCTGGCCGTCACGTGGGCGCCGCTCGACGATGACATCGTCCCGGCCGAGCGTCTCGCCACGCGCGATCGCACGCTTGGGCACCACCACCTCGACCGTCTCGACGAGCTGGCCCAGGATGCGCAGTGGCTTCAGCCGCATGGCGGCGCTGCCGGGCACGGTGAGCCGCGCCTGGAGGCGCCGGCTGCGGGCATCGAAGGAGAGGTCGGACACGGCGATCTCGCCGGTCAGCTCAGGCTCGATCGCCACGGGCGGCACGCCACCGTCTATCGCGAGCGCGAACATGCGGGCATCGACGCCGAAGCGCTCCTGCAGCCCGGCCTTCACCGCCGCTTCGATCTCGTTGGCGCCGATCCGCCGAGCGGTGCGGGTCACCACCACCTGTGCGAAACCCTGGCTCTCGAGCTCCGCCGCGTCCCGGATCACGCCCGCGGCACGGGCCGCCTCGACGATGCGGCCGACCTGGATCGTGCCGGTCTCGCCGAGCGCCGGCGCCCGGAAGGCGGCCATACCGGCGAGATCGCCGGAAAGCCCCGAGATCAGGTCGCCATAGGTGACGAGGTCTCGAACGAGATTGAGCTCCGGCCGCAGGACGAGCCTGTGCGTGGGAACGACGGCCACGGCCGGCGCCGGAGCAGCTTGCGTCGCAGCCGCCGAAGCGATGGCGACCGGAGCGGTCCCGCTCCGTGCGCGAGGCTGCTGCGCCAGCGCCGTGCCGGCGTCGAAGGCCGCGGCGGCGAGCAGCAATCCTGTGAGGGTGAGGCGGATCATGATGCTGGCCCTCCCGATCAACCGCGGAACATCTGCGTCGTCGCCGACATCATCTGGTCGGCGGCGGTGATGACCTTGGAATTCATCTCGTAGGCGCGCTGGGCCGCGATCAGCGACGAGAGCTCCGTGACCGCCTGAACATTCCCTTCTTCGAGGTAGTTCTGCTGCAGCGTGCCGAAGCCCTCCCCGCCGCCGAAGCCGTCGATCGGCTGGCCGGAGGCGGCCGTCTCGACGAACAAATTGTCGCCGATCGATTCGAGACCGACCTTGTTCACGAAGCGGGTGAGCTGGATCTGGCCGAGCTGCTGCGGCGCGGTCTGGCCCGGAATCGTCGCCTCGACGATGCCCTGGGCGTTGATGTTCACCGAGGCGGCGTTGTTCGGCACGGTGATGCCGGGCTCGACCAGGTAGCCGTCGCGGGTGACGAGCTGGCCCTGCGCATCGAGATCGAAGGAGCCGTCGCGCGAATAGGTCGTCCGCCCGTCCGGCATGCGGATCTTGAAGAAGCCCTCGCCACGCAGCGCCAGATCGTAGGGCTTCTCGGTCGGGCTGATGTTGCCCTGCGTCATGACGCGGCCGGTCGAGACCGTCTTGACGCCCGAGCCGATGAAGGTGCCAGCCGGAACCTGCGTGTTCTGGTCCGAGCTGGCCGAGCCGGCGCGGCGGAAATTCTCGTAGAGCAGATCCTGGAAGTGAATCTGCTGGCGCTTGTAGCCGGTGGTCCGGACGTTGGCGATGTTGTTGGAGATGACCTGGACGTTCATCTCCTGGGCCATCATGCCCGTGGCGGCTGTCTGCATGGCGCGCATGGGAGGGCTTCCTTTCCGGCTCAGGCCTGCTGGTCAGCCAGGCGCGAGATCGCCTTGCTGCGCAGGTCGTCGGAGCGGCTGATCATGTTCGCGACGTTCTGGTAGGCGCGCTGCACCTCCATCAGCCGGGTGAGTTCGGTGACGGCCTTGACGTTCGAGCGCTCGATCGAGCCGGGCTCCAGCCGCGTGCCGGCCGGGACGGCCTGCGGCGGCGTCGGCGAGGAGAACAGGTTCGTCCCCTCGCTCACCAGCGCAGTCGGATTGGCGAAGCGAACCTGCCGGAGCTTGCCGCGCGTGCCCTGGTCGCTCGTCACCGTGCCGTCGGCGGCGATGCGCATGTCGAATTCGGTGTTGCCGAAGGTGATCGGCCCCGCCTCGCCCATCACGGTCTGGCCGGACTGCGTCACGAGCTGGCCCTGGCGGTTGATCGTCAGCGAGCCGGCGCGGGTGTAGCGCTCGCCGCCGGCCGTCTGCACGACCAGGAAGTTGTCGCCTTTCAGCGCGACATCGAGCGGGTTGCCGGTGAACTCGGTCGCGCCCTGCGAAAGGTCGAGCGGCGTGCCCTTGTCGATGACATAGGACAGCGCTTGGTCGGCCGGCTTGAAGGCCTCGGCCTTGGCTTTCGGCATGACGAATTCGCTGAAGCGCGCGCTGCGCGCCTTGAATCCGCTCGTGCCGACATTCGCCATGTTGTTGGCGATGACGTCCAGCTCCCGCGACAGGGCGACCTGGCGCGAAAGGCCGATGAGAGAGGCGTTCTCCACGGCTTAACTCCCGATATGTCCCGCGGCGACCTCGACGCTCCCCAGCGCAGTCGCCACACCGGACACTCGGCAAGCGCCGTGCCAGCATGGTTAACTCAGGCAACATATTGATTTAAAACGGTTTTCTTGGCACCAGATCGATACCGACACCCGGCACAACCGTTCGCAACGGCAAGAATGGCCCGGCAAAATCTGCCGCCCTTAACGGGACGTTAACCGTGATTGGAGATGGTGCGGGAGAGGTCGGCAGGACGCCGGCCGGACGGCCCGGGGCTGAAGCAGATGGCGAAGAAAGCCAAGACCGAAGACGAAGGCGCCTCGGGCCAGGAAGCGGCGAAAGGCGGCAAGAAGAAGCTCGTCATCGTCATTGCCGCCGTCGCCTTGCTGGCCGCCGCCGGCGGCGGAGGCTACTGGTTCCTGTTCAAGCGGCCCTCGGCAGAGCAGGCCGCAGAGGCCGCCGCCAAGGTCAAGAAGCCCGCCACCTTCCTCGAAATGAAGGACATGATGATCGGCATGTCGAATGGCGGCCAGCAGGACCGTCAGCCGATCATGAAGATCAAGGTCGTGCTCGAGATCGGCGACGCCAAGGTCTCCGAGGAGGTCAAGCCGCTGCTGCCGCGCGTCGAGGACGCCTTCCAGATCTTCATGCGCGAATTGCGCCCCTCCGACCTCGATGGCTCGGCCGGCATGTATCGGCTGAAGGAGGAGCTCCTGCGCCGGGTCAACATGACGGTCTACCCCGCCAAGGTGGACGCCGTTCTGTTCAAGGAATTGCTGGTGCAATGAGCGCCTCCAATCGCCCCGACGACCGCAACGAAGTGACGGCATCCCGATGAGCCTCGAACGCGACAATCCGGATAAGCCCCGCGACCAGCCGCTGACGCCCGAGACGATGGCGGCAGAGTGGTCGACGATGCCCGCCACCTTCGAGGAGGATGGCGAGCAGGAAGGCGGCACCGACCGCCTGATGTCGCAGGACGAAATCGACACGATGCTCGGTTTCTCCAGCGCCGAGGACAGCGCCTCGCGCAACGGCATCCAGGCGATCGTCGATTCCGGCTCGGTCGCCTATGAGCGCCTGCCGATGCTCGAGATCATCTTCGAGCGTCTCGTGCGCCTGCTCTCGACCAGCCTGCGCAACTTCTTCACCGACAATGTCGAGGTGACGCTGGAGAGCATCCGCTCGGTGCGCTTCGGCGACTACGTCAACTCGATCTCGCAGCCGGCGCTGCTCTCGGTGTTCAAGGCCGAGGAATGGGATAATTTCGGCCTCGTCACCATCGAGACCGCCCTCACCTATTCGGTGCTGGACACGATGTTCGGCGGCAAGCGCGGCCAGCCCGCCCCGCGCGTCGACGGCCGCCCCTTCACCTCGATCGAGATCCAGCTGATCCGCCGCGTCATCCAGCTCGTGCTCGGCGACGCCGAGGCCGCCTTCAAGCCGCTCTCGCCGGTGACCTTCACCATCGACCGCGTCGAGTCGAACCCCCGCTTCGTCTCGATCTCGCGGCCGGCCAATGCCGCGATCCGCGTCGAGCTGAAGTTCGACATGGAAGGCCGGGGCGGCTCGCTGCACATCCTCCTGCCCTATGCGACCATCGAGCCGATCCGTGAATTGCTGCTCGAAAGCTTCATGGGTGAGAAGCTCGGGCGCGATCCGATCTGGGAAAACCACCTCGCCACCGAGGTCTGGCAGGCCGATGTCGACGTCACTTGCGTGCTGCACGAAACCCGGATGCCGCTGAAGCGCGTGATGCAGCTCGAGATCGGCGACACGCTGATGTTCGACGCCCGCCCGGACTCGGCCGTGTCGCTGCGCTGCGGCGACTTCATGGTGACCGAGGGGCGCGTCGGCCGGGTCGACGGCAAGATCGCCGTGCAGGTCACGAGCCCGCTGCGGCGCTCCAAGACCACGCTCGCCGCCTTCGACAGTCTCGCCAGCCATCTCGGCGCCACCAACTGAGCAGGACAGCCATGACGATCAACCTCATCGCCGATGCGCTCGTCGCCAGCCTGCTCGTCGCCACCATCATCACCTGCTACATCCTGGCCAAGCGCATCGAGCGGCTGAAGGCGGACGAGGCCGGGATGCGCCAGACCGTCGGCGCGCTCGTCACCGCGACCGACAATGCCGAACGCGCCATCGCCGGCCTCAAGAACACGCTCGGCGACTGCGACCGCACGCTGGAGGAGCGCCTGCGCACCGCCGAGCGCTACGCCGCCGACCTCGCCGCGCAGGTCGAGGCCGGCCAGGCCGTCATGGAGCGCATCGGCCAGATCGTCAGCGCCGCCGCCCTCGTCGCGAAGCCGGTAGCCGAAGCGCAGCCGACCGCCCCGGTCGAGCCGACCCCGCTCTCCCGCCTCGAAAGCGCCGCGCAGTCCGCCGCCGCGATCCGCGCCCGCGCCGCCCGTCGCCTCGAGGGCCAGGCTGCGTGATCGAACGCCCCCGCCTCCTGCCGGCAGTCATCCTCGGCGCCATGGGTCTCCTGGCGCTGAAGCTGCTCGCCTGGACGGCGGAGCCCTATCGGGGCACGATCCCGGCAAGCCCCCCGGCCTTCGCCGCCTCCGCCAAGGCGAAGCCCGAACCGGAAGTCCGGGGGCTCGCCAAGGGCGTCGCCCGGGCCCACGCTCCCGATATCTTCGACCCGGAGACGACGGGCTCGGTGCCCGCCCCCGATCCGAAGAAGGACAGGGAGAAGGCGGAAGCCGACGCCAAGGCGGAAGCCGCCCGCGCCGCGAACCCGAACAACAAGGCTGGCATCATGAACGGCACGGCGCAGCCCGTCTCGCCAGCCGAAAAGGCGCTGCTGGAACGCCTCGGCGAGCGCCGCGAGGAGCTCGACGGCCGCATGCGCGAGCTGGAGATGCGCGAGCGCCTGCTCGACACCGCCGAGAAGAAGCTCGACGGCCGCGTCGGCGACCTCAAGACCCTGGAAGAGAAGAACAGCCCGGCTGCCAGGGCCGCCGTCGAGGAATCCAAGGCGATCAAGAACCTCGTCATCATGTACGAGGCGATGAAGCCCAAGGACGCCGCCCGCGTCTTCGATCGGCTGAGCCTCGACGTGCTCGTGCCGGTGGTGCAGCAGATGAACCCGCGCAAGATGTCGGAAGTGCTCGCCGCCATGGCTCCCGAGCGGGCGGAGAAGCTCACCATCGCGCTGGCGACGAGCGGCCGCGGCCCGGCGCTCGACCGCGTCGCGAGCGAGGCCGCCCTACCGGGCAACGAACTCCCGGCGATCGCGCCGGCCTCGCGCTAGGGCATCGGCTCGAAAAAGGGCGTGCGGCTTTCGGGAAAAGCCGATGCCAAGACAACGAGCCAAGGCATCGGATCGAACACGAGACCGACCCAATGCCCTAGCCCCTGTACCCCGCCCCATCACGGTCAAGATTCATTCAGGAGCCGTTCAACCGGAGAGGCGCGAATTTCTGTCATCCGACAGCCGACCCGGCGACTGCCAGGAACCGATTATCCGGGTTATTGACGGACGACCTCCATGAAGCTGGCCCGCTACCTGCTCCCGCTCGCCATGCTCGCCATGACGACGAGCTATGGATTGGCGCAGACCGCCACCCCGGCCCCCTCCGCCCCGGCGAAGCCCGCCGTCACCGCGCCGGCTCCGGCTGCTCCCGCCAAGACGGCCACGACGGGCGCCAAGACCACGGTGAGCGCCGCCGACAAGGCTGCCAAGTCGAAGGAATGCTCGACCCAGGCCGATCAGAAGGGGCTCCACGGCAAGGCGCGCAAGCGCTTCCGCGACGACTGCAAGCGGCATTGATGCCGGCAAGCCGGGGCGCCGCGTTAAGCAGCCATTATGCTTGACGCAGTAACCTGCGCGCAGGTCGGCGCATCCCCCGGGATGCGAGTCCGGCCTGCCGCGTTGGGTCGAGTCTCCGGTTTTGCGTCTGTCGCGTTCCCTCGCTTTCGGTATCGGGCTGACCGCGCTTGTGCTTGCGGCCGGTCTGAATGCGCCTGCTCTTGCCGCCAGCGCCACGCTGCGCGGCGAGGCGATGCCGGCCGGCTTCGGCCGCCTTTCGCTCGCCTTCGACCAGCCGACGCAGACGCGCGTGCGCGTCGCCAACGGGGTGCTGATCGTCGCCTTCGGCGATCCTGTCACGGTCGATGTCGCGAAGGTCGCGCGCGAATTGCCGAACTATGTCTCGATCGCCCGCATCGATCCAGACGGGCGCGGCATGCGCTTCGCGCTGACGCAGCCCTATAAGGCCAATCTGATCGAGGCCGGCGACAAGGCCTTCATCGACCTCCTGCCGCAGAACTGGACCGGCCTGCTACCCGGCCCGCCGCCCGAGGTGATCGCGGAATTGACCCAGCGCCTGCGCCTGGCCGAGGCGAGGGCCAGGGAGGCGAGCCGACAGCCGCCGGCGCCCGCGGCCATGCTGTCGATGCGCAGCGCGAGCCTGCCGACGCTGGAGCGCCTGATCTTCAAGGCGCCTGCCGGCACGGCGATGGCGTCCGACCTCTCCGACGGCAAGCTCAAGCTCACCTTCGACCGGGCGATGAACGCTGACGAGGCCGCCCTTCGCACCGCCCTGCCAGAAGGCATCGCGCTGGCCGCGCTCGACGCCGGCAAGGAGCGGCTCAGCCTGACGCTCGCCTTGCCGCCGGACTGGCAGGCGCGCAGCTTCGACGACGAGACCGGGCTGGTCGTCGACCTGCTCAGGCCAGCCAAGCCTTCGGCGCTCTCGCTTGCGTCCCTGCAAACGCTGCCCGAGCCCGCAGCCACCCCCGTCGCCGCCTCGCCCGTGTCGGCGCAACCGGCCGAGGCCACGGCCGCGGGCGGCTCCGCTCCCGCCTCGGAAGCCAGGCCCACCCCCGGGGCGACACCACCCGCCGCAGTGCCGGCTGCGCCCGAGCCCGCCCCGTCCAAGGTCGCGATCGTCGCGGCCGAGAAGCGCCTCGACTTCCGCTTTCCCCGCCCCACCGGTGCCGCCGCCTTCCTCGACTCCGGCACGATGACGCTGGTTTTCGACACGCGCGACACCATTGACCCCGCCGATTTGACCGGGCGTTTGCCGCAGCAGATCGAGGACAGCACGGTCAGCCGCGAAGGCAAGGCCACGCTCGTCAGGCTGCGCCTCGCCGGCCAGCCGCTCGCCCGCTTCTTCGCAGACGGCAATGGCTGGTCGCTCGACCTCGCTGAGGAGGGCGGCGGGCCTGCCGCGGCGATCGAGCCACGGCGCGGCGTCGACGAGCGCGGCCAGACGATCCTCGCCGTGCCGATGCCCGGCCTGACCGGCGTGCACTGGCTGGAATCCGGACCTGCGGGACTGCCCGTCGCCGTCGCCACCACGCTCGGCCCGACCCGACTGACGCCGAAGCCCTACCGCTTCGTCGAGTTCGGACTTTTGCCCACCGCACAGGGCCTCGCCGTCCAGCCGCGCTCGGACGACGTCGTCACACGTGCCGGCACCAACGAGGTCCGTATCGGCCGTGCCGGAGGGCTCACCGTCTCGCTCGACCTCTCCGGCCAGGACGGGACCCAGGCTGCCGCCCAGTCGGACCAGCCGCCGCCGGCGCCTCCCCTCCTCGACCCCGAGCGCTGGGCCAAACTGCGCCTCGGCTCGCCGCAGGAGCAGGCCCGGGCCCTGATCCAGGATGCGGCGGGCGCATCGCGGAGC
This sequence comes from Allobosea sp. RCC_152_1, assembly GCF_041360765.1. Taxonomy (NCBI): domain Bacteria; kingdom Pseudomonadati; phylum Pseudomonadota; class Alphaproteobacteria; order Hyphomicrobiales; family Alloboseaceae; genus Allobosea; species Allobosea sp. RCC_152_1. The sequence continues at coordinate 128,615 of NZ_JBFUPU010000013.1, read as the reverse complement.
CACAAATCGGAAGCAAGGCTGGCGCTCGCCCGCTTCTACCTGGCAAATCACCTCGCCCCCGAGGCCCTTGGCCCGCTCGATGCGCTGATGCGGGACGATCAGCCGATGCGCGCGAATCGCGAAGCGCTCTTCCTCAAGGGCGTCGCGGCGGCGCAGATGCACCGCAACCCGGAAGCGCTCGCCGCCTTCGAGGCGGCGCCGATCAAGGACGATGCGGAAGCCTCCCTCTGGCGCGCCCTGATCGAGCAGCGCCTCAATCGCAATGCCCAGGCCCTTGCCGGGTTCCGTCGCGGCGAAGCGTTTCTCGAGCGCTACCCGGCCGACCTTCAGGGAGAATTCCGCGAGGCGATGACGCGTGCCGCCCTCGCGACGCAGGACATGGGCATGGCCGAGCGGCAGGTCCAGGCCCTCGCCGACATGCCGCGCGACAGCTTCGATCAGGAGAAGCTGGCTCTGCTGCAGGCGATGCTCGACGACGCCAGCGGGCGCGCCGACATCGCGATGAACGGCTACCGACCCCTGTTCGAGGCCACGAGCCGCCCCGTCGCGGCGGAGGCGCAACTGCGCGCGGTGAAGCTCGCCGACACCGACAAGCGCAGCGACCTGAAGGTCGACGAGGCCGTCGCCCGGCTCGAAACCGTCTCGGTGGTCTGGCGTGGCGGCCGCGTCGAGATCGAAGCCCTGGCCGAGCTCAACCGGCTTTACACCGACCAGAAGCGCTGGCGGGACGCTTTCCTGATCGCTCGCCGCGCCAACGAGAATTTCCCCGACGATCCGCTGACCCGGCGGATGCATGACGAGACGGCACAGCGCTTCGCCGAGCTCTTCGCCGATGGCGGCGCCGACAAGCTGCCGCGCATCGACGCGCTCGCCCTCTTCTACGATTTCAAGGAGTTCCTGCCGATCGGCCGGCGCGGCGACGAGATCACCCGCCTGCTCGCCGACAGGTTGGTGGAGCTCGACCTGCTCGACCAGGCGGCCGAGATCCTGAAATACCAGATGGACCGACGCCTGACGGGGGCGGCACGCTCGACGGTCGCCGCGCGTCTCGCCATGATCGACCTGATGAACGGCAAGCCCGCCGATGCGGTGCGCGCCCTCAACGCGACGCGCCTCGTCGAATTGCCGGCCGATGTCAGGCGCGCCCGCCTGCTGCTGGAAAGCAAGGCCCTGTCCGACCTCTCGCGCACCGATCAGGCCTTCGAGATGCTCGAGAGCGAGCGCGGCCCGGAAGTCGACCGGCTACGTGCGGATATCTATTGGACCGGCCGGCGCTGGCGCGAGGCGGGCGAGGCCTATGAGCGCATCCTCGACGAGAGCTGGCGCGGTGACAGCCCGCTCACCGATAGCCAGCGGGCCGACGTGATGCGCGCCGGCATCTCCTATGTGATGGCGAACGAAGCGCTCTCGCTCGACCGGCTGCGCAGCAAATTCGCGCCGAAGATGGCCCAGAGCGCCGATGCCCGCACCTTCGCCTTCATGACCGGGGCGAACCGGAACAAGGCGGCCGACATCCGCGAGCTGGCGCGCGCCGCCGCCAGCGCCGACACGATCTCGGAGTTCCTCAAGGCCTATCGCGAGCGCTACCCGGCCTATTCCGCGGCGATGCGCAAGCCGCAACCGCCGGGCGCGGCCGGGCCAGCTCCGGCCGCCCAGGGCGCGGCGGCCGACGGCGCCCCGCAGTCGAACGGTTGAGAGACCTCCGTTCCGTCATTCCGGATCGGCGCGGTTTCGCCGCTTGTCCGGAATGACGACTTTCGGCTGACGACGTCGGCCTCCGGCACCGAACGAACCTCAGCCCGGCCCGGAATTGGTATCCTCGCCTCGCGCCTTGGCCCGCAGCACGAATTGCAAGTTGCGGAGATAGACGAAGACGCCGAAGCCCTGGCCGACGATGAAGACGGGATCGCGCCGATAAAGCGCGTAGACCAGCAGCAATGCTCCGCCACCGATCGAGAACCACCAGAACGTCATCGGCACGACCGAGCGCTTCGCCTTCTCGCTCGCCAGCCATTGCACGACGAAGCGCATGGTGAAGAGTCCCTGCGCCACCACGCCGAGCAGCACCCACCAGTCGATGTTGTTGACGAAGACGTCGTGGAAATAGTTTCCGACGGCCTGTTGCAGGTCGATCAGCATCAGAGGGTCTCCGCGACGATCTGCGGCACGCGCTTGCGCCGGCGGATCAGCCACCAGACGCCGGCAAGGTCGAGGATGCCGACCCAGAGCCGGTCGAAGAAGCCGTAATTCGAGACGCCGGTGAGCCGCGGCCGGTCGCGCACATCGACATGCACCACCCCGTAGCCCTCCCGCACCATCAGCGCCGGCATGAAGCGATGCAGCGCATCGAAATAGGGCAGCGCCAGATAGGCCTCGCGCCGGAAGCATTTCAGCCCGCAGCCGGTATCGCGCGTGCCGTCCCTGAGCACGCGCACGCGCACGGTGTTGGCGATGCGCGATTGCAGTTTCTTGAAGCCGGTGTCCTTGCGGCCGACGCGCTGCCCTTGCACCAGCCCGGCCGCCAGCCCGGCCTTCTGAAGGGCCTCGACCATCTCCGGCAGGAAAACGGGATCGTTCTGGCCGTCGCCGTCGAGCGTCGCGACGATGGCCGAGCGGGCATGGCGCACGCCGCTGCGCACCGCCGCGCTCTGCCCGCAGGATTGCGCATGGGTGACGACGCGCAGCCAGGGCTTGGCCGCCGCGAGCGCCGCCAGCGCCGCGGCCGTCCCGTCCGTGGAGCCGTCATTGACGTAGACGACCTCGAAAGGGCCGATCGCGGCGCAGGCCTTTTCGATGTCGGCGACGAGCGGCGCGATGTTGCCCTCTTCATTGCGCACGGGCACGACGACGCTGAGCAAGGGCTGAGGGGAAGGGACTTCGGTCAAAACGGCTTCATCCGGGACATGGCTGGCACTGCTCTAGAGCAAGATGCGGCTGTGTGTGAACCACTTTTGCGTTCTGGACGGCACTGTGGACATTCCACCCCTCACCCTGAGGAGCGATGACAGGGAGCATCCTGGAGGATGTTTCGGGACGCTCGGGAGCCATCCGAAGCATCCTTCAAGACGCCATTTCCGGCGAAACGGCGTCCCGGGACGAGGGCCTTTCTCATGTCCATCTGGTTCCGGGGCCGATGGTCAGCCCGGTTCCTTGGCGAAGACGGAGATCGAAAGCTTGCGCCCGCCATTCAGGTTGAATCCCTCGATCGTCGTTAGCAGGCGCGGTTTCACCGGCGAAGCAGCCAGCGCCGCGTCGAATTCGCCGGCGAAGCGGCTCTCCACGAAGGCGACGCGGCATCCGGGCTGATCGAGGAAGGCGGCGGCCTGCGTCCCGCCCGCCGCCATGGCAAGATCGGTACCGGTCAGGAAGACGAGACTCGGCTCGCGATAACCCAGCGTGATCACGGCCGGATCGGCGCAGCCCGCCGCCTTCGCTGCCTGTGCCAGCCGCGGCGAGAGCTTGAGCGAGCGCAGGCTCTCGATGGCGAAGGGATAGATCGCGACGGTCAGGAACAGACTCGCCAGCACGCAGCGCCAGAGCGCGCCCTCGAATTCGAGCCGCCGAAATGCGGCAACGACGCTCACCCCGACCGCCAGGACGAGCGCGAAGAACGGCAGCGCCAGCCACGGGACCGCATGATCCAGCGTCCAGTTGCCGAAGATGACCACGGCCATCAGGGCGAGCGGCACGGTCACGACGAGCGTCGCCGTCGCCACCGCCCCGCGCCGGTGACGAGCGATACCGCCATTGACGACAGCCAGCAGCAGCAAGGCCGTGATCGCCGGATAGAGCGGCAGCACGTAATGCGGCAGCTTGGTCGGCACCGCCTCGAAGACGATCCAGGACGGCAGGATCCAGGCGATCAGGAACAGGATCTGCGGCTCCTTGCGCCGAACCCAGGCGAAGGGCATCGCCATGGCTGCGAAGGCCGCTGCCGGCCAGTAGGTCGCGAAGAAGAAGAGGAGATAGAGCCCCGGCGGCCCCCAATGCTTCTCCTGCCCCTCGGCGACCTTGCCGAGCATGTCCTGCCCGACGCTCTCGGCGAAGAAGCTGCCGCCGGTCTTGACCATGATCGCGACGAACCAGGGCAGCGCGACGATCAGGCAGAGCAGCAGCCCCGGCCCGAAGCGCAGCGGCTTCAGCCAGCGGAAGGAGCGCTGGCTCGCGCTCAGCACGAGGATGGCGAGGCCCCAGACCATCGGTACGATGGGTCCCTTGATCAGCAGGCCGATGGCGGTGGCGCCCCAGAACACCAGCCAGTTGCGTCGGCTCGGCACGAAGGCGAGCGAGCGTGTCCAGTCCAGCCATGTGCGGGCGAGCGCGCCCATGCTGGCGACGGCACAGGCGGCGAGCACGGCATCGGTCTTGGCGATACGCGCCTCAACGCCGAGCAGCACCGCCGTCGCCATCAGAGCTGCGCCCAGAAGCGCAAGCGGCGGCGACAGGAAGGCCAGCAGCGCCCAATAGGTCAGGAGCACGGTCGCCGTCGCGCCGATCAGCGAAGGAAGGCGATAAAGCCAGATCTGCGTGCGCGCTTCCGGCACGCCGAGCGCGGCGCCGGCCTTCACCGCCGCGCTTTGCAACCAGTAGATGCCGACGGGCTTCTTGTGCCGCGCCTCCTCCTGGAAGCGGATATCGACGAAATCGCCCGTCTCCAGCATCTGCTTGCTGGCCTGGGCGAAGCGCGGCTCGTCGCGGTCGATCGGCTGAAGCGTGCTGAAGCCCGGCAGGAAAGCGCAAAGCGAGAGCAGCAGCAGGAAGGCACAGGCGCGCGCGTGGCTGGCCGAGACGAAAGCCGTGAGCCGGTCGATCGCGGGCGTGAGTGAAAACATCATCCATCCTCGCGACGCCGAGGCCGCGCTTTTGCCGAGAGAGCCGGTCTAGCCGAAGAGCCGCTCCCGATGAAGCGCCTTTCGGGCGCGATCAAGGCAGTGCGCCTGGCCCGAGCGCAGATGCCGGGCGCTGAGCCGGGCGCCTGCCAGACCCGCCCGCCGCGTTGGAGGGCTCGGCCCAATCCGCAACCGGGCGCTGGCTTCGAAATTGCGCGGCCGTCGGCAGCTATGCCTATGCCGGCCCGATTTGAAACAGTTTGTACCGCATGGGGCCATCATGTCGTTGAAGCACGACCAAAAACAGTTCGTCTCGAACTATGACGAGTGCACCGTTCTTCTGTTGAGCGCGTTTTTCTGCGTGACCGGGCAAACGGCAGCAGACAACCACTTGCGAAAGGCCATCGAAGGCCTGCTGGTCGACCTGACCGAAGCCGAAAAGGAAAGAGCCCTTTCGAACATCGTACAGTTCGATCCGCGACACCCGCGCGGTCGCTGATCACTGGCGAGGCTGGAGCGTTCCGGGAACGATGCGCCGCACCCATCGGCGCGGCTCCAAGTCAGAATGACAGCGGCATGCCTGTCAGAACGCCTCGAAGAACAAAGAGGAATTCCGCTATGAAACGATGGCGAGCCCGGCAGGATTCGAACCTGCGACCAGCAGCTTAGAAGGCCTCAGAAAAACCGGAGATCGCAAGGGACGTTCTCACACGTTCTGCGTTTCACCCCTCACTGATAATCCACGACTTTTCCGGGTTGTCAGAACGCCCCTCTCCCCGAGGAGCGCGCGCCATGGGTGAGCGGGGACTTGTGCCGACCGATAAGGAGGCGGCGCTCCAAGCGATCATCGATGAGATGACCCGCGAGCGTAAGGCCATTTGCGAAGTGTTGGGCTGCGTCGATCTGCCCGGCGTCCCGCTCAAATTCGTCCGGGAGCAGCGCGAAAGGCTGTCGAAGGCTTGGCAGCGGGAGGTTGAACTTCTTCGCTCATGGGATGACGCCACGATAACTGAGCGTCAGGAACTAGACCGCATGCGTCGTGGCTGGGGTCCGACCACGCCCACTGAGCGCATGCGCCGCAAGGCAGACGTTCAGGCCACAATGCACTGCCTCAGTTCTGCGTTGGGCGACCTGACCTTGTCAGAGGAAGAAGCGGAGGCCGCTGACGACGAGGTGAACAAGCGCCTCGATGAAGCCTATGGGCGCATCTACAAGCAGTATGTTGCGACGATCGCCATCCTGAGGGGCATGGACGATCCGATCCCGATGCAGGACCTCCCCACCCCCACCGGGGAGGCCTCCGATGTCTGAGGCTGTGCGCTGCGAAGAATGTGGCGGGCTCCTGACGTGGGTTCACGACCACAGGTCTGACAATTCCGGTCTGGACGATGGGCCGCTGCTCAATCCGCCCCGCAAGAAGGCGGCTCCCAAGCCCGCTGATGAGATCCGAGAGATTCGAGCCCGCGCATGGGCAACGCGCCGTCAGAAGTACGGCCAGGGAGGACACCGATGACCGCACCCCTCAACGCAGCATCGCTGGCGTCGGAGATCAGGAGGCGGGCCGTCCGGCGAGAGTGGACTGGCGACCCGATTGACGGAGGCGTCAGCTGGATCGAGCATAACGATCCGTTTCTGACCAGTGTCGCCGACGCCCTAGAGTCGACCTCCCGCACCCTGAGCGAGAAGGAGGCGTGCGAGCGCGCCTTCCTCGATGAGCTTGGCGATCCCGCGATCGACGGGTGGAATTCGGCCGCTGAAAAACTCAAGGCGGTTTTGGACGCGGTTGAGGAGAACGAGCAATCGGACCAGGTAGCGCAAGCCGAAGCCACCCGCCAGCGCGACGAAGCCCTAGCCGCCCTCAAAGCCTCCGAAGAGAGGGGGGAAAGGCTTTCTCAGGAGTTGGCATCCGCGCGGCTCCGGCCAGAGACTTGGCAGGACGTCACGTCGGCACCCGAAGACGAATGGATGCTTGTCGCCACGACGGGCGGCTGGGTTGGTGAGGCGATGCATATCGCTGGCGACTGGAAATGGGCGTCCGGTCACGTCTTCCATTCCGACATCGTGCCGCTGAAGTGGATGCCTTTGCCTGAACATTTTGAGGCTCTGGAGAACGGCCCTGCCGCGCTCGCGGATGCCACAAATAAAGATCCAGGGACGGAACAGAGGGAGGCGGGACGATGACGGTTCGCATCATCAATGCGGACTGCCGGGAAGCGCTCCGTCAACTCGACGCCGGGTCAGTCCATTGCTGCGTGACATCGCCGCCGTATTTCGGGCTGCGCGACTACGAGAACCCGTCTCAAATCGGGCTCGAACCCACACCTGATGAGTTTGTGGAGGCGATGGTCACGGTGTTTCGTGAAGTGCGCCGCGTCCTGCGAGGCGACGGCACTCTGTGGCTGAACCTCGGAGATAGCTACTGCAGCACGGACAAATGGGGTGGCGGCGGCAACATCGGCAAGCAGACGCGGGCAGATGACGGTGAAGTGCCGTCTTGGGCCGTTCGCCGGAAGCGGCAGGCCATGGAAGGCATCAAGCCGAAAGACCTGATCGGCATTCCTTGGATGGTGGCGTTCGCCCTGCGGGCGGATGGCTGGTTCCTCCGATCTGAGGTCGTCTGGGCAAAGCCGAACGGAATGCCGGGGAGCCAGCAGGATCGCTGCACTTCGTCCCACGAGGCCGTTTTTCTTTTGACGAAGAAGGCCGCCTATTGGTCTGACTTCGATGCAATCAAAACCCCTCCGCGTGAATCGACGCTGATCCGAAAGGCTCAAGATGTTCAGGCGCAGGCGGGTAGCCATCGCGCCAACGGCGGGGCGAAGACAAACGGCCCGATGAAGGCAGTTGGTGGCATCGACAAGCAGCGCGGGCACTCTCGCAGGCACGCCGGTTTCAACGATCGGTGGGATGCCATGGAGAAGGCGGAGCAGCAGTCGAAGCCCGCAATGATGCGAGATGTCTGGTTCGTTCCGCCTGGTGGATACGACGAAGCACATTTTGCGGTCATGCCGGAAGAGATCGCGCGGCGTTGTGTTCTCGCTGGCTGCCCTTACGGCGGAACTGTCCTCGACCCGTTCGGCGGCGCCGGAACCACGGGTTTGGTTGCTGACCGTCTTGGTCGCGACGCTGTGCTTACTGAACTCAACCCCAAATATGTCGCGATGGCTCGCGCCCGGATTGAGCGGGATGGCGGCATGTTCACGCAAGTGGAGGCAGCATGACCCCTCTCTCAACCCCCGCCGCGCAGGGGACGGTGGCGCCCGAAGAACTGGCCAAGCAGATTGCCGATGCGGCTGCGGACATGTGCGAGATCGCCCGCATCGCAGATGAGTGGCGCCGTGGTCCTAAGCAGAGCCTGACCGCAATTCGCGAAATCCGCGCCATGACCTATCTCGCCTCCCCATCCCCTGAAGCCTTGCCGGCGAGCGGGATGGAGGCGCGGTGCAAGTCATGCAACGGGCATGGGCTGATTGGCGGCTGGCGTGTAGGCGATGGCTACGATGCCGAGCCTTGCCCAAACTGCACACCGACGCGGGCTTGGGAAGATGTTCTCGCAGAGCGCCGCCGTCAGACCGCTTCCGAGGGATGGACGGCCGAACATGATGACCAGCATTCGGCTGGCGAACTGGCCAAGGCGGCGGCCTGTTACGCGGCCGGAACCACATTTGAGCGCGAATTAAGCGCCGAAGAGCGGCGTGCTCATCGGACAAAGCAAACGAAAACCGAAGGACTATGGCCGTGGGACCGGAGTTGGTGGAAGCCAGCCGATCGCCGCCGCGACTTGGTGAAAGCCGGCGCTCTGATCCTCGCTGAGATCGAACGCCTGGACCGCGCCGCCCTCACCGCTGCCCCAGCGCCGGAGGATCAGGACGATGGCTGATATCGACGAAACGAAATCGTGGATGCGGTGGTGGGGCTGGACGAACGACGGCGGCCCCGGCGCGATCAAGATCGACGCTGACGAGCAGCCGATTGCCTACCACGGCGACCCTACATGGCACGCCGATGTCGACAAGGCTTACGAACTGGCGCGGGTTGCCCGTGCTTCGAGCGATAAGGACACCAGCCCATGATCCCGACCAACGACGCCCCAGCGCCGGCTCCGAGCGGGGTGCGGGTGAAGCTCGAACAGATCATTGCGTTGCGAGAATTGGGAGACTGCCGAACCCAAGTTGAAGCTGAGATGAAAGCTTTGGCGAAAGAAGCGCTTGCCCTCCTCGCCAGCGACGCCATCTCGCGGGGTGAGGCGGTAGCTTGGCGCTTCAGATATCCACTGCACGGCGGCAAGTTCACGCATTGGGAATTTGAGACAGACGCGGACCGGATCAAGTGGCTGACCCGTGCGGGATCAGAGGCGCAGGGCGAGCCCCTCTACGCGCACCCCGCGCCCGCCACGGTGGAGATGGGTGGCGTCACGACAGCTATGATCGACGCGGCAATGGTTGAGATGAAGAACCTTCACCCGCCGATGCGGCGTTCAGAGTGCGAACGGCTTCTACGCGCCGCCCTAGCGCCCGCGACCGAGGGGAGGAAGGGATGAGGGGATTTGATGTGGCATCCGCGAGTGTCCGGCCAGAACTTAATGAGCTGCGCGCCGATGTTATCGGACTGCGAGTTCGCTGCGATAGCCGGCGCAAGCTCGGCATCAGCGATTGCGAGTCAGAGGGCGACGGCGAAGAGCAGGCCACCCTCACTGTGCCGCTCCTGATGCTAGAGCGCGTCGTTGGGGCGATGGAAGCTCATGCCCCGCGCGTAGTCGTCAACCCTTGGGACGGTTGCTTCGATGCAGCCATGCAGGCCGTTCTCTGTGGTGGTCGGGCAAGCCGACGGGACTGGAACCGGCCATCTCATATCGAGATGCGCGTTGTCGAAGGCTTCTCCAATGGCGTCATCGTGATGGTGATGAGGGACGGGACGGTCGGTCCCTACACGCCATCTGGCTGCGACATGGTGGCGAGCGATTGGGAGACTCTGGAGAACAGCCCCGCAGGCCTCGCTGATGCGCACTCAAAAGACCCCTCCCGCGCCGCCATGCCGAAGGAGGAAGACTAACATGCCTGTCGTCCACGAATTGAAGACGTGGCCTGTCTACTTCGACGCGGTCGCGCGAGGCGAAAAGACGTTCGAGGTCCGGCGCGATGATCGAGGCTTCCAGAAAGGCGATATCGTCCGGCTTCGCCGCTGGAACACCGAATGGCAGGGCTACGACAAGACGCCGCCAATCGAGTGCGAAATTGCATGGATACTGACCGGCGGCCAGCATGGCGTTGAACCGGGATATGTCGTCCTTGCCCTTCAAGCGACCCGCCCCGCCAAGGAGAACGAAGGCCATGGCTGAGAAGCTGAGCGAAAAGGCCCGAGCTTGGTTGACCCTTCTTCGCGACCATGGCCCTCAGAACCCGAAGGGGCGGGGCAACATGCCTTGCTCGATGCGGCGGAAGGGACTGACCGAATTCGAATGGCGCCTGACAGCAACGGGCGACGTGTTATCCACTGCCCGAATTGACGAGATGTTCCTTGCGGGTCGGTCGAGCGAAATGACATGCGGGCATGACCGCCTTACCGAAGCAGGCCGCGCCGCCTTGGAGCCCCGCGATGAGCGCTAAGCTGACGATTGACGCCCTTGCGCAAGAAATCCGCCGCGTTGACGGCAACCGCAGCCTTGGCGCCGGTGCGCTTGCCGAGGCTCTGATGCCGTTCCTCGCCACCACCCTCTGCCCAGGCTCTACCGGCGTCACGGAGGGGTGGGTGCTCGTGCCGAAGGAGCCGAACGAGCAAATGCTAGCGGCCGCGATCGGGCCAGATGACGGCGCGATTTTCGGAAGTCGGAAGCTCGCGGCTATGTCCATGGCGGCACGCTACCGCGCCATGCTCTCTGCGGCGGGAGGCGAAGGATGAGCGCTGACACAGCCCCTGCCGCGATGCCGGGAGAGCGCGAACTGGCTGACGAGGTCGAGCGCGAAATGATGTCTTGGCGGGGCGCCAATGGCGGTGTGTTCACCCTTCGCGCCTGTGCGTTCGCCATCGCGCAGAAGGTGGCCTGCCTCTTCGCCCCGATCCTGGCGGAGAAGGAGCGTCTAGGCGAACGCGTCCGCGAACTGTCCCTCCTCCTCGACAAGCAGATGGGCACGCCATGCGAGCAGATCAGGCATCGGCAGGAGGTCGAAGCAGCGGTCGCTGCGGAGAGGGAGCGATGCGCTAAGATTGCGGAGGATCACGGCGCGCTGGTATCGAACGAGCCGATCGGCAAAGCTTGCTCGCGGAACATTGCCGCAGCCATCCGGGCGCAGGGAGAGTGAGATGCCTGATCCGGCCTACGAATCGAAATACGGCAAGGGCCCGCACCTAACGGCCGACGCAGTGGTCGTGCGCGGGAACGAAATTGCTCTGGTCCGGCGAAAGAGCAGCGGGCAATGGGCTTTGCCGGGCGGCTTTCTCGACCAGGGCGAGACCTTCAGCGATTGCGCGATCCGGGAGTTCAAGGAAGAAGCCGGGGTCGACTTGCGGGCCACGCCGGGGCTCATCCTTGCCGTCTATCGGCCTATGGCGTTCGACGCGATCGACCGAGATCCGCGGAGCCGCATCATCTCGGGCGCCGTTCTGATCACCTTGTCGGACGAGATCGAGCGCCCGGAGCTCGTCGCCGGGATGATGCCGATGCTGCGCAGTGGACGAAATGGGACGCGATCCCGGCTCTTTACGCAGATCACAACGCCATCATCGAGGCCCTGCTGGCGCCCTACCATGTCCAAGAGATCGGTTCGACCGTCCAGGATGACGGCTTCTAGACCATCCCGAAGAGCCTGAGCAGCGAAGCGGCCATTACGATCCATAACAGCGCGAGGAAAGGCGGCAAGGCCATGCAAGGCCACCACCCGCCGCCAGCGAGGCAGGGCAGCCCTGCGCGCCCGCGCCTCGGCATTGTCCTGGCCGATCTGCTCCCAATGACCCATCAGAATAGATCGCCCTGCGCCGGCGGGGCTACTGCAGGGAACAGCTCCTCGCTTGGGCCGTCCTGCTTCACGCCGCGGGCAACGATATCGAGAGAGCCGTCTGGCAGCGGGCGTTGAAGCGCCCTCACCTGCTCCCACGGTGCCGTCATCCAGGCCTCACATTCCTCAGGCGTCGTCAGGATCACCGGCATAGCCTTGGGGTGGATCGCGCCGACCTCGGCGTTCGGCTCGGTCGTGAGAAAGGCATAAAGGTCGATCGTCTCTTCGCCGGTCTTGATCTTTCTGACGCTGGTCCATTGGGGACACCAGATGCCGGCGAAGAATGCCGTCGGCCGCTCCTCGCCGAACGCGAACCAATGGTTCCCGCCGGGGCCCGGCTCCGCGAACGAATTGAACGGGACCAGGCATCGGCTCTCGACACCGAGCCAACGCTTCCAGTGCGAGCTCGAGGTGTTGCGGACATTGGTCGTGCCGCCGTCCGGCTCCATCCGCAGGAGCCAGTCGAAGTCGACTTCCTTGTTCTTCGCCCGCAGCTTGTCGGCGCGCTTCGTCGCAGCTTCGAGCAAGGCCTTCTTCGACGACGGCATGCCCCAGCGCGTCATTGCCAGCCGTGGGCCGCCGTCTTCATTGCGCACGATCGGTGCCGCATAATCGGGATAGATGCCGGGCTGCGGCGGCATGTTGACGCCGCCGCTGTCGAACTTGGCGAACAGCTTCCGTATCGCCTCGACGTTGCGGGTATGGCTGTAGAGATTGCACATGAGGCCTCCCGGCCTCAGCTTACCGCAGCTTCCGCCTTTGGGAACAGGTGGAGGACATAGCGCTCCGGCCTATTGGACTGCCATCCGGCGCAACAGGCGTCGATCGCGGCGCGCTCCGCCTCCTCCCAGACATGCATGTACTCGATCGCCTCGGACGGCACCTTATCCACCCATCCCAGGTCATCGGCCCTCTCAAGCTCGCAGATCGCCCAATACGCCTTGCCCGCAGTGACGCCGGCCTTCTCAAAAACCGCCTGCGCGGCCGCGAGGCCACGGCTGGTTTCCTCCGGGCTGGCGCCTTCAATCTGCAGATAGACGCTCCTAGTCGCCTCCAACGCGGCGGCGGTTCGGCTCTCCGGGTTGCTCAGTTGGAAGTTGGTCATCCTTCCCTCCTTCGATCAGGGTGAGCCCGGTCATGCTGGGTGGCAGATCGGGCGGTGAGGTCCGGCCGATATCGGGACAGTAGGCTCCGCACTTCCTGCCGTATTTCTGCGGCTTCCGGGCCGGGTTGTGCGGGTCCCATGGGCAGCGCGACATGAAGATGGCGACGATCTGAGCGAGTGTCGCGCCCGCTCCATAGTGCCAGGACAGGACCGCGAGGCGGGCGTCGCCCTTGCGCTGGCAGAAGTGGCAGCGAAGGCGCACGAAGATCCACGGAAAATTCCGCAGCTCGGTGAGGTCGTTCGGAGGCTTCATGGCTCATTCGGTCTCGCGGACCGGCCGCGCTCCCTGCGAAAACAGCCCACGCAGATAGCCTCGCGAAGTCGAGCGGTCGGCATCGGCCAACAGGATGATGAAGTCATGAGCCAACGCGCGTAGGGCCGCGGCTTCGGTGCCGTGCTCCTCCATCAGCATGGAAACAATGCCCGTAATTTCCGCGTCCAGCGTGGTGTCTTCGACATGTTGGTCGGCCGGCTGGGCTGACATGGCTTGCGTCCTCGTGTATGAGAACATTATGAGAACAAACCGCCCCGGGGAGTCAAGCCATGAACGTCGACACCTTCTTTCTCCAGCCCTTCAAGACATACCGAAGGAAGCTCATTCCTAGCCAGCGCGTGCCGGCGAAAACGAAGCACCACGCGCTCAATGAAGGGGAACGCCTGGGGCGCACAGCCGAAGGCGTCGCCGTCGTGCATGTCGTCGCGGATGACGAGACCGGCGAAGTCGCATCGATCGATGTCCTCGCCCGCCATGGCGCCATCCCGGAGGAGTTTGAGGAGCAGATCCGCGCGCTATGAAACGCAACCCGCGGCGCGCCTATGACAAGGATGGCCGGGAAGTTCCGCCCGCCACCGTTGGTAGCCGCCTCGCTTTGGGCCTGCGCTGTGTCGAGATTTTCTGCAACGAGTGCAAGCACAACAAGAACGGCATCGACGTGAGCGACCTGCCGCCCGAAACGCCGATCCCGGATATTTACCTCCGCTATATCTGCTCCCGCTGCGGCTCGAAGAACCTCATCAGCCGGGGCGATACGCATGAGTTCTATGAGCAGATCGATAAGCGCCGAAGGGAACGATCGGATTAGGCGCCGGTTGATGCGCCATGGCCCGCCTCGTCATCCGCAATGAGCAGGATTTGGCCGCTGCGCTGGAGCGGGCTGACGAATTGATGGGCTGCACGACCGACAGCGACGAAGAACGCGAGATTGCGGCGATCGCGGATGCTGTCGAGACCTATCTGCAATCCATCAGCGTGGCCGGCAAGGCGTCAGAGGGGTCGCCCGAGGGGACAGGATCGCACATGGAACCCGAAGAACCGATTTCCAACGGAAGGGAACTCGCGCTTCGCATGCAGAAGGCTTACCCCGATCAAGATTGGGTGGCCCTTGATAGCGGACCGCTCCGGTGAACCGCGGGATAAGATCGAGTGGCATCTGCAGCAGGAGATCGCACCGACAGGGGCTATACTTTTCGCGGCCGGGGAACTGCTGGCCGAAGCACATGAGAAGGAAGCCGGTGAAGGCGAGCCGCCGCTCTAGCCAGTCGGCATCTCGTAGACCGTCGCCTCGTCGGCCTCTTCGCGCAGGCCCTTATAGGAGGCATGACGGAGCTTGCCGTCATCGGTCCAGCCGCGGAACTGGATCTCGGCGACAAGCGCGGGCGTGAGCCAGCGATAGGCTCGCTTTCCTCGGATATTAATCGCAGGCTTTGGGATGACGAGATCGTCCATCTCCTTTCGCAGCGCCGTGCCGGTGGCGTGCGTGAAGCCGGTGCCGACGCCGCCGACATAGACCAGGTTGTCGCCCTGCCTCGCGGCGAGCAGCAGCCGGCCGATCCCGCCCAGGGCAATCGTCGACGGTTCATAGCCGACGATGACGAAGCTCTCCGACTGGCTGCATTTGATCTTCAGCCAGTCGCCACCCCGTCCCGATCGATAGGGCGCATCGCGGCGCTTGGCGATGATGCCTTCAAGCTTCATCTCGCAGGCGAGTTTGAGGAATGGAGCGCCGTCGGCGTCGATCTCCTCGCTCAACCGGATCGAGCCATGAGGCTCGGCCAGGAGAATATCCTCCAGCAACTCGCGCCGATCGCTCAGCGGCATCGGACGCAGGTCACGGCCGTTCAGATAAAGCAGGTCGAAGGCATAAAAGATGGCCTCCGAGGCGAAACGCTTGCCGCCGCGGCCGCCGAGAGCCTTTTGCAGAGCGCCGAAATCGGAAGCGCCGCGCTTGTCGAGCACCACGGCCTCACCGTCGAGGATGGCGCAGTCCACGCCAAGGCTCAGCGCATCATGCCCGATCGTTGGAAAGCGCGGCGTCCAGTCATGGCCGCCGCGCGTGATGATCCGCACCCGCTTGCCAACGATGTGGATCGCCAGGCGATAGCCGTCCCATTTCACCTCGAAGGCCCAATCTGGACCGACTGGCGCCCTAGCCTTCAGCATCGCCAAGCAGGGCTCGATGCGTTCGGGCATCGGATCAGAAAACAGATCACGTTCGGGGTTCCGGCGCCGGGTGACTGGCCCCTTCACGGTATCGACACCCGGCCCGGTTCTCAGAACCCGACGCGCACACATCGACGCAACTCCACAACGCAACGAATCGCCAACGAGGCGCTGGCCGATTCGTTCCGTGCGGGACCGGAGCCAAAAACGAAAAAAGCCCCGCCAGCCGGAGCTGACGGGGCCAAGTCGGTTTCATCTGCTGTAGCAGATACGCAAAGAGCGCCGCTCCGGTTCCAAAACAAAAATGGCCCGATCCCTTTCGGAACCGGGCCAAGTTCGGGAGGAAACGCCCAAGGAGGGCCGCCCCTTACGAGGGCGAGGCGATCAGCGGCCGGAGCCGCGATCTATGTCCGGCGCCGGCGCGGCGCGGACTTCGTGACCTGAAGCTGCTTCAGCATCTCCTGGGCCATGATTTCTGCCCGGCGCACGATCTCGGCGTCCTCGGCGCGCTCCTGGCTGATGACCAGCATCTTCTCGAGCGAGATGGCGATGCGCTCCATGATCGCGGTCAGCTTCAACTGCTCGGCGGCTATTTCCTGAAGTGGTCGCATGTCCGCGATCGACAGCCCGGGGATCAATCGATCCCCAGACGGCGTTGTCGGGCTCTTCCGATCCTTCAGGTACTGGCGGATCATCACGGCGCCGATGGCAAGGCCAGCGACAAGCGTGCCGATCGCGTTCTCTGGGGTGATACCTTCAGGGAGAACCATCGGCGACGACCCTGTCCATGCTCGCGGCATCCTTGGTCGCGGCGACGATGTTCATCGCGTCGAGGACAAGAAGGCCGGGATACACAGCAAGGCCAGTCGTCGCCGCATCGGAGGCCAGCAGGCCAAAGGTGATCTGGAGCCAGAGGAAGCAGGACAGAAACGACGCCAGGGCCCGCACATGCGGCGACCAGCGACCGTACCAGGTGCCCGAGAACGTCCCGTTCACGACGAGTGCCAGCAGTCGGAAGACCCCGATCGCGATGGCGAACCACCCCCAGGTGCTCTCCTTCATCATGGCCGCCATCTGGGCCCAGGCAGGGTTGCCCGCAAAGGTTGGAGCCGGACCGATCAATATGCAGCCCCACGCCACCATGATCCCGGCCAGAACCCATTCGGAGCGCCGGGCCGGGAAATGGTCATGAATGCCGAGATAGAGCCGAACCGGCAAAGGGTGATTGCGGTACGGCATTGTCATCTCGCCAGCCGGAGCGCGAGTATCCTGGCTTCGATCATTCGAGGAGACTCCATGGCAAAGCTAAACGACGCGGGCAGCGGAAGGGCAATCGGCGCGGCCGCCGCGATAAAAGGCCTCATCGAGGCTACCGCGGCGGAAATGAGCCGAGAGCAAGCGCGGGCCTTCGCCGACCGAGCACAATTCGCTGCTCAAAGGTTGGTGAACCAGTATGCTGATCAGCTGGGGCCTGACGCGCAGTTTGGCGCTCAAGAAACTCTCCGGCTTGTTTTCACAAACCTGGACTTGCCCCATCGGGAGAAATCTTGAGCCCAGGTGGGCTCGCCGGAATGACCTTGTCGTCAGATATCTTCGCCGCGATCGATGGCGCCGCTTCGATCTGCTTCACCTCCGGCAGAGCTGCGGCCGAAGCAACGATGCCGGCCTTACGGCGGAGCCAGACGCTGTATCCGGTGGTGATCAGCGTCATCAGCGCACCCACGACGACCTGCATCGAGCCGTCGTCGAGATAGCCTTTCGTGACGAGGGCGGCACCGGCCGTCTGCAGGAGCGTGCGGACGAGGCTCCAGAACTGTTCGATCGTGAACATGCCTATCTCCTCTTCTGCGGTCAGGGCGTTGCGGTCTGCTGGGCCGCGATCACGGCGCCATAAGCCGCCGCCGCAGTCGTCAGCGCTGACGCGACATCAGACGGAGGATTGGCGCAGACGGTGTTGACCGCCGCTGCCGCCATAGCCGCCGCGCTCTTCTGCCTCTCCGGCGCGAAGATCGTGGCGCCGACCGCAACGGCCTGAAGGGCGCCGCAGTATTTGGCGAGTTCCACCGATGCCTTCGCCACCTTCTCGTCAGCCTTGGTCTTGCCGATGACCTGGCCAGTGCCGACGGCGATCTGCTCCCAGCCGGCGGCTGATGTCTGGGTATTCCAGTTCTGGCAACCGGCGAGCGCCAGCGATCCCAAGGCAACGAGCGCCAGGACGATACGGTTATGCATTTTGATCTCCTGTGGTGGTGTCAGTTGAGGCAAGCGAACTGGCCGTGCAGCTTCAAAGCTGCGGCGTTGTATGCGTCCCGTGCCGCCTCAGCGGTTCGGAACGACCCGAGGTGTATCCAACGGTTTTCGAAGCCGATCCCTGCGACCCACCGACTTGGACCGCGTTGTCGAACGCCCTTGATGCCGCTGCGGTTGTTCTTCGAAAGACCGCGGTTCGAGGCGTTCTGCGCGCGAGACGCTAGCCGAAGATTATCCAGCCGATCATTCAGTGGATCGCGGTCAATGTGATCGACGTCACAATCAGGGAAATGGCCATAAACGTATAGCCAGATGACCCTGCTGACCTCGTAGAGCTTGCGTGCGATCAAGACGCGGCGGCGCCCCCGATACTGGGCATCCACCCGCTTTCCTACATGACGCTCATAACTGACCCGCCGAACCAGCGCGCCAGTATCCGGGTCGTAATCGAAGATGCGCCGGACAATCTCCTGCGTCAGCGTTTGACCAGGCGCAGGCAAGCCCGGCACAGGGGTGCCGATCATGTGATGCTCCGGGGTGAGGAAGCGGCAGGCCCGGCCGCTACGGGATCAAAGGCGCGGCACCACATTTGCGGGGATGCCGGTCATGTAGACTGGAGTGTTCTCAGATGGCCCAACCTGCTCCACATCGGCACAAGCGAAGCACGGAGAGGCTGAGCTCAGAGGCGGTGGAATTCATGTTCTCCGCGGCGCTGGTTGCGATCCAAATCATCTGGATCGGTGCAATAGCGTTCTGCTTCTGGAAGGCCGTGCAACTGATCCTCAGGTGATCAAGCGGCGCCCTTAGCCGCAAAGATCGCCGCCATGAACTGGCGATAGAAGCTGGCGATCTCTTCCCAGTGGTCCGTGACGTTGACCGTGCGGCGCGCGTTCTTCAGGTCGTCGGGCCCGCCGGTCGGCAGATAGAAGGCGATGCCCTTCCCCTGCCCGTTCCAGCGGCCGTCAACGAGGCCTGCGAACATGAGCTCGGCAGCGAACTCGGGATCGAGCGCGCGATCGGGATCATCGGCGATGCCCTCACGGTCGTAGTTGTCGAACCACGTCAATTGAACGATTCCCCGGCCATAATAGACGTGGCCCCACGGCCCGAACGGCTTGCTGTAGCCCTTGTTCGGATAGTGCTTGGCGACATAGGCGCGGGCCGCCGCGTCGGTCTTGCAGAAGCCCTCGCGCACCGGGACCATGCCAGGCCCGACCTCGCGCCGTGCGGTGGCGAGCCCATACCCCAGCGTCTTGTCGCGGCCATCGCCAGTCTTCGCGAAGCCGTCGAGGATACCTTCGATGCCTCGGACCTGACCGGGCGACAGCGACGTGCCGAACATCGGCGCTTTGCCCGACCGGAGATAGGCAAAGAACTTCGCGCGATCGAAGACCGAAGCGCCCTGCGGCTTTCCCGCCGTCGCCGCGTTCAGCGCTGCAATCGTCTTCGGCCCGACGATCCCGTCGACATGCAGCCCATGTGACACCTGAAACGCCTGGATGGCCGCCTTGGTTTTCGGGCCGGGCTTGCCATCCACGACAATCGAATAGCCGAGCGCGACCAGCGTGGCTTGCACCTCGCGGCAATCCATTACCGAATCTCCAAGATTAGAAGTTAGATAGGCGCCGAAGGCTGTCCGGCGGCCGCCCGGGTCGGAACCTATTTGCCGGGTTAAGCAAAACGCTCCGGTTGGCGTTGGACGCCAAAGTTGGCGAGCGATATAGCGGCACCATGAGCAAACGGTTCGAAATCCCGGCTGACGCCGAAGCCTTGATCTTTGATTGCGACGGGACGCTCGTTGATACGCTGCCCATCTACGCCGGCGCGTGGGCACACGGCTTCATGGCATCTGGCAAGACGATGGACCGGGCCTGGTACCTGGAACGCGCCGGCTACTCGGAACATGGCCTCATGGATCAGTTTGACGCTGAACACGATGTCGAGGTCGATCGAGATCAGGTGATCCGCTTGATGCGGCAGAGGTTCCTGGCGGATATCAACAGTGTACGCGAAATCAGTGCTGTGGCCGGCATCGCCAGAGATTACCTTGGAGTTCTACCGATGGCCGTTGCCTCGGGAGGTTCTCGCGAGATCGTCTCCGCCTGCATGGAAGCGGCTGGCCTGATTTCCCTGTTTACCGCGGTCGTGACCATCGAAGATGTGACGCGACCGAAACCGAACCCTGACCTTTTCCTGGAGGCGGCACGCAGGCTCGGCGTTGCCCCCTCGAAATGCATCGTCTTTGAAGATTCCCCGCAGGGAATGCAGGCCGCAGAAAACGCCGGGATGCGTGCGATAGACGTCAACGGATGATCAGATAAGGCCTGCCGCGATACGACCAGCGTCCGCTGGACGGCGGCCGTGGCCGCGGATGCTCCGGATGTGGAAAAGCCGCTCTGAGGCCACGCGTCAAAGCGAGGGAGAGATCAGGCGGGATCCGGCCATGCTGGTTCTACCTCCTGCGCGGCTTCGGCAGTTTCGGCCTCGTCGATCGCCCTCTTCGCGTTGAGCCGAACCGCCTCGATCGCCGCGCCGATCTGCGCCCAGGCAGCATCCATGGCAAGAACGGTCGCTGCCACCGCCTCGACGTCGCCGCCATCTATACCCAGAGAGGCGGCGAGCAATGGGAAATCCCCCGGCTGCGGATCGGCGTCCGCCTGCGCCGCCTTCGCCTGCTCTACCTTGCGAGCGTAAGTCATCGCCTGGCCAGAGCCGGGGGTGATGTAGCGCAGTCGCTGCACCTCCGCTTGGGCGTCGATCTGAGCCTTCAAGCTGGATTTAACGGCTTGAAGATCGACAGGCGCGACGACGGGCGCTGAAAACCTCGTGCCGTTCCACGTCCAGCCAGGCTCGACAGCCGGGCCACACGGCTTCATGCCAACGGCGACGTCTGGATGGTAGAAGTCCGCCAGGGTCGTGGCGCGCTCGCCATAGGTCGCCGGCTGCTCTGGAACGGCCTCGCCTTGTTCGTCAACGCCCGCCGGCACAGCCGGCGTGACCATGACCGTGATGGTCGTCGGCAAGGTGATGATTTCAGCGACTACTCCGTCGCGGATTTGGGCATAGCGGGACATGACAGGCCTCT
Source organism: Allobosea sp. RCC_152_1 (assembly GCF_041360765.1). Classification (NCBI taxonomy): domain Bacteria; kingdom Pseudomonadati; phylum Pseudomonadota; class Alphaproteobacteria; order Hyphomicrobiales; family Alloboseaceae; genus Allobosea; species Allobosea sp. RCC_152_1. Next base: position 107,854 of record NZ_JBFUPU010000013.1, on the reverse strand, counting down.
CAGCAGGTGATGATCACGCGGCCGCCGGCACCGGTCCCACCGGGACCGTTCGCGTTGGAGCCGCTGGCGCCGCCGCCCGGAAAATTGCCGCCGACGCCGACGACGTTCGAGGGCGAGACGGTCGAGCCGGTCGAGCGAGCCGCTCCGCCGCCCTGGCCCGCCAAAAGCTGGCCGCTTGCAATCTGGTAGGCGTAACCGCCGGGCACGCCGCCGAACACGGCGTTGCCGCCCGTACATGTGCCCGAGGCTCCGAAAAACGTGTTCTGCGGCCCGCTGCTAGAGGCCACGCCAGGACCGCCGCCGGTACAGGAAATCAGCGAACCGACAGACGAGGTGCCGCCGAAACCAGCTGCGACCGACACAGTGCCGCCAGCACCACCGACGCCGACCGTCACCGTCAAGACCTGGCCGGGCGTGACGGGATACCAGCCGTAGCCATGGCCGCCCGGGCCGCCGCCCGAACCGGCAGCGCCGGGACCGTTCGCCCCACCGCCACCGCCACCGCCCCCCCAGCATTCGATGAAGATCCAGTAGATGCCGGCACCGACCGTGTAAGTGCCGGAAACGTCGAAGGTCTGGATGAAATGCTTTAGGCTCTCGCCCACGAGCGGCGACATGATCTGCCATGATGTGCCGTTCCACGCGAACTGAACGATGTCGGCGGCTAACCAATCGCCCTGCTGGATGGCGCCACCGCCCGGCCGTACGACGCCAAACGGAGGACCTCCGTTGAGGGCAAGCGTGGTCCCGCCACCCACCGCAGCAGCCGGCATCACCGCGCGCAGAGTAATCCCGACCGAATACCCCACGATAGGTGAATTGAGTGTCCCAACCAGTGCGGTTGCCGTTCCCCCGACTGTGATGACGTTCGCCTTCTGACTCCGATACGTGGAGATGAAGTTCGCCAGCAGGGTGTCAATATCGCTGTTGTCGAGTGCATCTAGGCCGCCATGATCTGCGATGAAGCGGCCGATCATGGTGGCCATCGCCGCGGATTGACGCCAAGCCTTATTGGCCTCTTCTGGCATTGCCACGCCATCGACGAAACCCGCGAGGCGAGCTGCGAGCACCAGATAGTCTGCCTGGGACAGCACGTTTGCGCCGCCCGCCGACGCGAACGGCAGGAAGTCGTTGGTGGGCATCGAGTGCTCCGATGATTAGGATGTGAAATATTCGGGAGGGGCGCCCCAAGCGCCGCGCCCCCATCCGCCGATGAGGTCGTTATCGACCCCCCAGCCGAAGATTGGCCCGCTCACAGTCGTGATGCGGTAATTCGCCTTAACGCCCTCAGGCTTGAGCGGCAGATAGCCTTGCGACAGAAGCGCAATGAACAGGGCTGAAGGGATCACGCCAGCAACGGCGAACGTGATTGACATGTCCTGATTGTCGATGACGACGATGCTGGTGTCACCGTTCGGGAACAGGATTTCGAGCGCGGCTTTTGCGCTGGGAAGTGTCCCATCCCAGTTGTTCGCCGCGATCTTCGCCCGCAGCAGTGTGCGGTAGGTGCCATCGTCCAAGCGCGTGATGCCCGCTGGCGTGTCGTATCGCTTGTCATACCAGATGCCACGACCCCAGCCCTTGTTGGCATCGCCCCATGTGAACCAAGCGTTCGCGATCGGAACCTTGATGAAGCGCGTCCGGCCGACCCATTCGCCCACCTGATCGAGCTGTACGCCGATGGCCTGGTCGAGGTCGAAGTCCAGCGGCAGATGCTCCATGAAAGCCTGCTGCGCGACGATCGGCTCGATCAAGGCCTTGATCATCGCCGAGAATTTTGGCTTCCCGCGATGAAGCGACGGGATCAGGCCAAGATAGGAATCGACGTCAGCCATCAGGTCACCGTGATCGCGACGTTGGTCAGGTCAGCAGTCGGAGCTTCGTTGAACGCGATCGGGAGGTCAGCGGTGCCGAACGAGCCCGCATTCTTGGCGATCGTCAGCGCCGTGATCTTGTAGGTCTTGGCGTTGCCGGCCAGCGCAAGGTTGGCGGGAACGAACACCTCGGCCCATTCGACGAAGCCGCCCGTCCCACCGATATCGAGCCCATTCACGAAGTCGACGACCGCCTGCTTGATGCTGGTCTCGATCGCCGTGGTGTAGCCTGGCAGTGCCGTCAGGGAGATGTTGACTTTGATCGTCGCCGGCGTCGGCCGGTAGAACTTGATCGCGCGGGTTACCCCGTATTCATCGGTGACATTGACGGAGGTGCTGCCATAGGTGCCGGTGCCGGGCGTCTTCTTGTCAGCGATGGCCTGGGCGATTGCCGTGGCATCGCCGCCCTGGACAACCAGCGAGATCGAATGCCCAGGGATGCCGTTGGTGTCCGGCGCCCCGGTATCGTTCTCGTAGCCCTTCAGGCGATCGACGCCGGTCACGCTTGCGACAGCGCCCATGGTGCCCTCAAAGACCGTCAGGGATGGAAGAGCGGTCGAGATGGTCTGGCGCTGGCGAAGCGGAGCGTCGAGCTCGACCGGCTGGCCCGGCGAAGCGGCATTCGCATTTGTGACGCTCTGCCAACCGCGCGTCGGTGTTCCGATGGTCGAAACCGCGCCGGGCAGCGCTTGAATTGCACCAGCATCCTTCGCGGTGGCCGTGACCGTGATTGATCCGCCCGCCGGGATGGTGACAGACGTCGGCAGAAGCCACTGATTGCCAGCGTCATCCTTGGCAATTCCGCCAGTGATGGTGGTCCCAGCCTGACCGATCAGCGTGAGATCGACGGTCGAGTTCGATGCAACCAGCCGCTTGATGCCGTTGATCTTGACGACCGAGGAAAGCCCGACGCCGCGCGCCGACGAAGGCGAGTAGGCGTTGTAGACCTGTAGCGCCATCGAGTTCGCGTCGTGCACGGCCTGGGCAAAAATCGCGATCTGCTGACCGTCCTGCGTGTCGGGATCGACGTCGATATCCTGACCGAAGATGCCCTTGAATTCGTCGACGAAATACTGGCGGACAGTCTCGTAATCCGGGACCGATATGCCGTTTTCATCGATCGTCGCAACCGGAATAGCCATCAGAAGTTCACCCCGGTCACGGTCGCCGCGCCATAGATCGTGTCGATGGTCAGATTGACGCTGAAATCCCGGGTGTCGCGGTTGAGATTGCTGGAATAGGCCGTGATCGCCTTCACGCCGGTCGTGCCGAGCACGCGGCGCCGGATGGCCGGATCACGGGTGTTCGCAGTGCGGACGCCCAGCACTTCGGTCTTCCACGTCATGCCCTCGGTCTGGTCGAGGAACCACTCGCCCTGCCAAAGGCCCAGACGGGTCTGGACCGATTGGGCAACGGCCTCGGGCTGGTCCTTCCAGAAGTCGGCGGCGCCGTTCCCGAAGGAGTAATCCCCCGAGGCATCGAGCTTGCGATATTTCAAGGACTCGACTCCAAAAGCCGCGCGCCCAAAGATGAGCTCGATATTCAAACGGCAGGGGATGGCTCATGAGCAGCGACGAGACGCGTCCAATACTCTGCAGCACGTGCAACGTACCGGCCGAAGCCGTCGTGAAGGCGGACACGACACGCAGGATTCGCTGTCCCGGGTGCGGTTATGAGGACGACTTCCACGAAGCTGTGAAGGCCGCACTCGGCTATCAAGCGCGTCAAATCCTGGATGCTGCGCTGAGCGGGCTCAGTAGCAGTAGCATAAGCGTCAAGGGCAGCTCGGAGCCTAAGCCACGCTTCATTTTCGGCTGAAGACATTCTGATCTCCTCAGTCCGTGGGCCCAGCCGACGTGCCGCCTCCCGGCTGAACGCCGGTGTGCTTGTGTGTCGAAAGGTGGATCCCGTTCAGGATGATCTCGCCCGTCACGATCATCGTGCCTGCGAAATTCACGTTGCCAGCCCCGCCGGAGATGTTGACCCCGTTGGCAGCGGCGATACCGACCTGCTTGTCCGTCGAGATGCCGACGCCCCCTGCCCCGCTCAGGCTGATCTTGGTGTTGCCATCGTCGGAGCGGACCTCAGTCGCGTCCGTCGAGACGTTCTGGAGTGCCCGCGGGTTGGACCGAAAGCCGAGCATGGCGAAGGCATTCGATAGGTTGTTCCCGCCGGCATCCATCGGCACCTGGGTTCCACCGCTCTGCTGCCAGGAATCCTGCGAGCGCGAGCAGAAGTTCAGCAAGCATTCGTCGCCGGCCGAAACCGGGAACGTCATCGTCTGTCCGCCGGCGCCGGGGAACTGCACCGGGATGTCAGGGATCACCGGATAGTCGACGGCCTTGGACGTGCCGTCCGGCTGAAGCTGATAGGCCTTGATCGCCGGCTGGGCCGAAATGGTCTGCTTCTGCGGGTCATAGCTCACCACGCGGGCCGGCATGGCTGTGAAGAAGCCGGAGCGGAAGGAATCGAACATGGCGCGCAGCGTCTCTTCGAAGCTGTCGCTGCGATCTCTGAGGTCGATGGTCATCAAACGTCCGTGGGGATGCCCTGTTTGGCGAAATTCGCCAGCACGAGGCCTTGCTCGCTCGTCGCCACACAGGCGCAGTCGGTGTACCAGGCGGTGCCGCGGGTATCTCCGGAATGCTCGAGATAGAGCACCTTGTAGAAACCATCCGCCGCGATGCTCGGCAAAACCAATTGCTGGAGCTCGACCGGGTTGAAATAGTCTTGGTTGAGCGCTGCGCGCTGGATCGATGCTTGGTCGATCTTAAGCCGCGTTCCTGGCCGGACCTTCGGGTTCAGCAGCATCCTGACCTGGATGCCGCCTGTCGTCTGCACCGGCATCCCGATCATGCCGGTCTGCGAATTGAGGACGAAGGCCTGCCCCTCCATGGCCTTGTCGTTCTTGACGATCTCAAGCTTCTGATCGCGGATCGTCCAAGCACTGTTCGTCGACTGCGCGACGGTGCGGAGGACATCGCGCGCCATCCCGAACAGCGCCCTGCCCCGCGGCATCTTCTGCGAGCCGAGATCGGCGATGAAGCCCGCGGTGATGCCGAACGGCTTCATCGCTTCAAGCGCGACATCGACTTGGTCCCGATAGGTATGGCCGGCTGCGAGCGACTTGTTCACCACCGCATAGGAATAGGCGGTGTCGCCAGACTTGCTGTTCAGGACCAGATATTTGTCGACCGGGGTTTCCCGAGCCGGGCCGCGCTTCTGGTAGATCTCGCCTTTGTGGATCTGTCCGAAGCCATCCTCATAGCCGGCAGACAGGGAGACGATCTTGCCTTCCTTGTTGATCGCGTTGGCGGTGTCGTCGGACAGGTTCGAAATGGTGATCTGCGCGACCGCCGGCCGCTGCCGCTGAAGCTCCTGCTGCACGATGAAGCGCACGCGCAGTTCCGAGAGATCGAGCGTCTTCCCACCGCCCTCGACGGTGAGATTGAGCTTGCGCAGCCACTGCCTGGTCATGGCGTGACGAACAGAACCTTGCCGTTCGACCCAAGATTGTCAAAGGTCGGCTCGACTAGGACGTTCCCGTCGGTATCCACGCGTATTTCACCGCCGATGCCGAGGTAGTCGAACTGCTGCAAGAGGTTCTCGCCGGCGGTCAGCGGAAGCCCCATGATGAGCGGGACACCCTCATAGGTGCTGAGATCGATGAACCAGCCGCCGTCCGGTGTGTCGCCCCAGCCGAACCGCACCGTGTAAAGGACCGAAGCGAGCTCGATCGTCATCTTCTGCGCTTCGGGCCGCAGTGGGAATTCCTGTCTCGTCGCCATTATACGCCACCGACGACGCGGCCGCCCGGCCCGGTCTTGAGCGATTGCTGCCCGACATCGGTAGTCGATCCAGTCTTGGCCGGATTGGCTTGGGCAGATTTCGGAGCCGTCGTCGTCTGCGTGTTGACGATAATGATCTCGCGCAGACGCAACGAGCACATCAGCACGTTGGCTGTCGACTCGTCCCGCGTCTCCTGGATACCGACCGGAAGCATGTTCTGGTAGTTGCGCCGCCCGGTCGAAACCTCGATCGGCTGCCGCCGTGCCTGAATAGCGAGCAGCATCTGATATGCCTCGTCGCTGTAGCCGGTATAGCCACCGGTCGAATCCGACCACCCGACGATCATTTCGATCTCGGCGGGCATCTTGAACGCATGATCGGAGATGGCCGCGCCGCTTTCCACGGGGTGATCCGTGGTGATCAGAGTGTCGCGGCCCGCCTCGCGGACCATTACGTCAGGGACCATCGTGTCGATAGTCACGCCCGGGCGCCGGATCAGCGCGAAGGTGTCATCGAGTAGGGCCAATTTAATCGACCTATCTTTGTGTATTTAAGTTGACAATCGTCGCCCGGCCGTGTACTAAGATACACATGATCGAAGTCCGCCAGACAGCCGTTTTCCGGGAATGGATTTCCGGACTGAAGGACCGGAAGGCTCAGGAAATCATCGCTAAGCGGATGGTTCGGATCAGCGCCGGGTTGATGGGCGACGTGAAGTATTTCGACGGAATCGGCGAACTGCGCTTCGACTACGGTCCGGGGTACCGGGTCTATTTCACCAAGAGCGGCAACGTCGTCATCATCCTGCTCTGCGGTGGCGACAAGGCCACCCAATGGGTCGACATCAAGCGGGCCATCGAAATGGCCAAGGAGGTCTGAAATGCCCCTCGAAACCACTCCCTTCGATGCAGCGGAATTCCTGACCAGCGAAGAGGCCCAGATCGAGCTTCTCAAGGACGCGATCGAGGAAGGGGACCCTACCTATATCGCCCATGCCCTCGGCGTGGTCGCGCGCGCTCGTGGCGTGTCTGAGTTTGCCCGCGAGACAGGGCTAAGCCGGGAAGCGATCTACAAGGCGTTCAAGCCGGGAGGGAACCCGACGTTAGACACCCTCACGAAGGCTACGAAAGCTCTGGGATTGAAACTCGCCCTCGTCGCGGCATGAACCTCTTCGCGTTGACGCGCACGCCTACTAAAAACCTCCCGGCCGAAGCCGGGAGGTTCTGTCACTTGCGGGCGGCGTGAACCGACTGGGTTACAGAACATCAATGGCCGCCCGCCTCCATCGAGACCAGAGGTCCCGCAGGAAACGCTTCTCGACATATCGCTGCGCCCGATTGTGAGCGTGCATCTTCGTCTCGACGCGTTCGGCCTCGTAGAGCTTCCGCACGTCGTAAACGTCCTTCAACGGACCGCCTGCCTTTACGATGCAGGCACCGAGGTTCCACATGACCGAGCGTCGGGCCGGGCTATAGCCATGATCGAGAGCTTCTACGCCACCAATCCGGCGTTGCCGCCCACCGTCCGGCATTACGGCTAGGCCCATCCGCTTCCAGAGCTTCGCAGGGTTGTCATAGGCTGAAAGGTCGCCCGCCTCGCCGATGATCGCCGCGAGTGACGCCAGGCCAACGCCGCGGACGCTCTCGACCCAGGAGGCAACCGGAAGCTCCTTCGCGAGCTTCACCAGCCGTTTCTCGACAAGCTTCCGATGCTTCTCGACACCATCCCTCGCCTCGGTCAGCGGAAAAATCGCCGCTAGCGCGATCTCCGCCATCTCGTGCGCCCCCTTGCTAAACGCGGCGTTGTAGATCGCTTCAGCTTCCTTCTTGTCGCCGCCTTCCGCGAGGCGTCGGCAAAGTGCCCTTGCCTGCAGCGTCAGGGACTTTTCGGCGCGATGCCAAGCTTGCCGCCGCCGCCATTGCTCCCTGATCTCCGCGATGATGGGCGCGAGGTCGACAATGATCTCATGGGAGCCGCAAGGAGTTTGGTCGACCTCGCATTCGCCGTTTCCGGCGAACTGAATGGGTGCGAGGATAGCACCTCCTCCTTGGGCATCACGAGCCGTGCGGCCATCCTCGCGCTGGGTAACACCCAGCATCTGCAAATTATCCACGCGAAGCCTCCTCTTGGAGCTCGCGCAGCCGCTTGTCGGTCATGACGTCACCGACGGTGTTGTCCCCCTCAAGGTGCTGGCTGACCAGCCTGAGCCATCTCGCCTTGTGCGCCATATCCGCAGACTGGCTCTCATAGAATGATGCCGCAGTAGCGATATCCTCGCGGGTCGCTTCACCCAGCTTCTTGCCTCCGGGCAACGGGAACATGAGGAGCGTTCCGGCTGCCAACTGAACGACGCGATATGATCCCGTCACGCCCGACTTGCTCGGCACCAGCTTTTCGACCGGCGCTTTCCACGCATTGCGGCGGTCGAGATGCACCTGAGCGCGGATGGCGTCGTAGCAGGCATTTGCGATCAGAGGCTCGGTCAGCAGATCGCGAAGCCTGCGGCTCTGCTTCACTGCCTCCTGCATCATCCGTGTCGCCTCACGGACATCACCCTGGGCATCGTCCAGAGCCCGGCGCGCGGCCTCGGCGACGTAATCGATCTCTCTGGTCTTAGCTTGTGCGTTCATCGGTTCTCTCCAGCATCCGGGCCGCCAAGACCTGGACGCAAGTCAGGTGATCGCTTTCACGATCCCCGGAGCTGGAGAGCTCGGGGCATCGCGTCTACCCGTTGGCGGACGGGGCAGTCATGGAAATGAGTGACCGGCGGCAGAAGACGTTTGGGGTCCAGTCAACTACTGGCCGCCGGTCTCGCCCTGCCTGTAGGCAGGGCATTCGAATGAAAGGCTGGCGGCAGATCGGGTATGGTGATCGTCTCAACCTTGGCCGCCAGCCATCCGCTTTCGCGGAGCTAAAAATTCTCCCAGCCCTCGACCTTCGCTCGGAAGGCGCGGGCGTACAGCCAATCGAAATCGTTGGTCTCCACGCTCGCCATCCAGATGATGGGCACGTCGGATAGATCGGGATCGGACCACTCGGCTTGGTAGTATCCGGCCATTCCAGGAACCGCCGAGTACACCGCACCTGCCTCGTCCAAGTATCGGAGCATGTGAGGGACGCGGGCGACCGTATCCCCCTTTTCCATTTCCTCCGGGGTCAGCGCGTAGACCTTGTTGGGGCCCAATCCCGCGCCAGCCGCAGCGGCCACCGCAATGGCGGCCATGCCTTTGATGAAGAGCCGGCGCGTCTCAAGCATTTTCGAGCTCCCGTACCGCGCCGCCAACGATCGGCAGGGGCTTCGGGGTCGGAATGGCGAAGGCCGCGCCATTGTCGCGCTCGCCACGCTCGAAGAAGCGGCGAAGGGCGGGGTCGCGGACGAGTTGCGAAAGAGGTATGCTGTTCGAAGCTTTGAGCATGGCCATCACCGTGCTTGAGGTCAGGGCCGGGTTTGAGGTTGCACCCTCTCGCCCGGTCCGCTATTTTATATGCTCATTAATTCGAGGCGTCAACATTAATGAGCACAAAAAATAAAGCCCGCGGCCGCCCTCCTGTGGACTCCGATCTTGTCCGCTTCCGTGCCGAGCGGAAAATCCTCGATGCCATCGATCAATTCGCGGCGGATCAATCGCCCCCCGCCTCCCGTCCCGAAGCCGTCCGAACACTCGTCACGGAGCAGCTTACGACCCTAGGCCTCCTCCCCCACCGTGAAGGCCCCGAGGGCGCGAATTAACGGACGAGCGGCTTCATATTGCGGATCACCCGCTGATTGACGGAGTCCGGCAGCCCTAACTCAGCAAGCGCGGCGCTCGACGGCCCGATGCCCACCCGTGTCTCCCGCCGCAGATCTCCGCTCACTGTTGAGACCGTAACCGACTCGACTCTATCGCCGAAGAGCAGCAGGATTTCCGCGACGGCAGGATCGATTGCCGGGGGCTTGGGGGCATCCGTGATTTCGGTTTCCGACATTCTAAAAATCCTTGAGCAGATTCCGATCTGGAAGACTGTGTCCGCGCTGCCGAAGCGGGTTGCCGCTCTTGAAGATCAGGTGGTGGCACTCAAGGCGAAGCTTGATGAGGCGAACGCGGCTCCGGCAATCCTTCCTGGCGAGCCTTGCCAAGCATGCGGCCAACGGGCGATGCGCCGCACTAGCCGGAGAAAGTCAGCCGGTGTTTTTGGCGATGTCGGCGCGATGGACGAGACGTGGACATGTTCAGCATGCGGCGAAGTTGAAGAGCGTGAGGTCGTTCGCTGAACCCTCTGACTTCTCCGAGCGACTTCTGCCTGATAGTTTCCAAGCGACGGAGGCGAGCATGCGCGCGATCTTGATAGCTCTGGCAGTGATGGTGAGCGGGGCGGCCTGGGCCGGCGAAGGCGATTTCCCAATGTTCCCGGTCGAGCAGCGCTGCAAGACGCATACGTTGGGCGATCGTGCTGCCTACGCCGACTGCATCAACAACGAGCAAAGAGCATATAACCGAGCCAATTACCTGCGCTCTGATGTGTCAGATGAGGACAAGGCCTACTGCTCGAATCTGGCCAATTCGGCGAAGGCGATGAACTACACGGTTCTAAACATGTGTTACCAGGACAAACTGTCCATTGCCCGCAGCAAGGCTGAGATGAAGGCGTTGAAAGAAGGTCCGGCACCCAAGTTCAAGTATTAGCGGACGGCACCCTTCACGTCGCGCAATAGCACCTGCCCAAGTCCGCGCTGGGCATCTCCGACCTGATTTGCCGTAAGCGACGGGTCTCCGCTTCCGACGACTTCAACGCGGTTGTTTTGGTTTATCGTGACGGTTGTATCGCCGCGGCTGGCAATCGACGGGGTGAGCGTGGCGCCCGATGCAGATCCGGTGCCGCTGCCGACCTTCGAAGCGTTGTCGGCAGCGATGCCTAGTGCGGTCGGGCTGACGCGAGCGAGAGGGGGAAGATCGGGACCACCCTGCTTTTGGGAAGATCCGGTCTTGAGGCCTTTCATCATGCCGAAATACGAGCTCGCGCTCGTGCCGTTGGCATCATAGTTGTCCATGCCGGATTGAAGCTGCTTGGCACCACCGATGCCTTTGAGATGTGCAACCGCGAGCCAGCCGGCAATCTCCTCCTCTGACATGCCGTCTTTGATAATACCGGCCTTCTTCATCCGGGCATGGTTGATGGCGGTATGGCCCGCAAAAGCCTTATCCTGGCCGCCCCCCTTATTGGCGAGGAAATCCTGAAGGCTGTTCAAGCCATCCTTGCCGAGCCAGTTTGATGCGTCCGTAAGTCCGGTGTTCGTCGTTCCACGACGCACATAGCCAGCATCTGCGAGAGCCGGGCCGCCCATCTGCCACCTCCCCCGAAATCCATATTGGTTTCCGGGTTGAGCATAATTGTTCCCGCTCTCCCTGCGGCCCAAGCGGTTCGCGTAATCTTCGGCGGCTTTCTCAGAAAGGCCGGGGAGGCCGCCTGCCGGGGATTCGTCATTGCCCCACCCGAAGAAGCGCTTCGTGCGCTCCCAAAGTGATGGCTTCGCCTTTTCCCTGGTAGCCTTCTCCTTGGCCGCCTTCTCGTCGATCGCGGCAAAAGGGTTCCGGCCTCCGGGGTTTTCGATCGCGTTGCGACGAGAGTTGAAGTCCGCATCGCTCTCGTAGAGCTTGTACCCGCCATAGGCGAGGCCGCCGACGCCCGCGCCAGCGATACCGAGCATTCCGAAGAAGCGCGTCAGCGCCCCCCCGATGGTTGCGGCCGAAGCGGCATTACCTACGGCGATGATGCCTGCCGCCACGCTCATCAGCCATTGGGCAAGCTTCAGCCCGATCAGTGCCTCAACCGCGAGCGTTATGCCGTTCTGCCCCGTCAGCTTCTGCGAGAAATTGTCGAAGCCTTCCCAAATGGGCTTCAAGGCCGAAACGACTTTCTCGGCAACCGTCGCCAGTTCCCCGAGCGTCCGACCGACCTTCTCGATGAATTCGACGTAGGACTTCCCGTTCTCGTTCGTCCACTTATCAAAAGCGACAACGACGCGCTGCAAGGCAGGAGCAAACTCCGCCATCAGCTTCTGCCCGACGATCTCGAGCGAAGCCCCGAGGGACTTCATGGCCTGTGTGAACTCGGCGCCGCGCTTTGCGGCTTCCTCTGAGTTCAGTCCCTGCGCCTTGACCTTGGCGTTGTACTCATCGAGCCGCTTCTGAAACGTGCCCGACTGGATGGCTTCAAGCGTCGCGAGGTCGATGCCGGCAACTTCCGCCAGGCCAAGTTGCTCAGCTTTCGGCCTGCCTTTGATCCTGTTCGCGAAATCGATCAGGGTATCGGTGGATGCCCGCAACCCCTTGCTGTCACGGGTTGCGACGCCAAGCTGCTTCAGGAACCCCTCAAATCCGGGGTTCCACTTGAGCTGCCGCCCAAAGTTCTCGATCGAGGCGCCGGCACCTTCTGCGGATGATCCAAGCTGCGAAGCGGCATAGCCGATGGCGCGGATGCCCTGGACGGTCGCCTGTGTCCGCTGCGCCTGCCAGTACACTTGCTCGAAGGACTTCGAGATCTGCTGGACGCCCTCGAAGACCTTTTCCGCCGACTTGGCTATGGCGCGGCCCAGTAGATCCGCTTGCAATGTCGCCGAACGGACCGATGCCTCGAAGCGCTTCTCGGAATTTGGGTCGACCTTGTAGCCCAGGCTGACAAGGAATTCGCGGATGACATCAGCCATTGGCGGCTTCTCTTGCCCGATGGGCGTTTTCGTCGCGGATATCGAGCGCGTCGTTCAACCGGGCGATGTCCGCGAGGGACAGCGAGCCGTCGATCACGGATTCATATCGACAGAGCCCTTCCATGACGGGGCGCAGGACGTAGTCCTCGCCGTCCGGCATGTGAACCGGCTCGAATTTTAGCCCTGGCTGGCGGCGCTCAAACTGGACGCCAGCCCTGCCCAGAAAGGGCCGACTTCAGCCATCACCACGTTTGCCGTGATTGAAATGAGTTCGAATCCGGTGATGTCGTCGAAGATCGGACGGCGCACCGAAGCCTGCCAAACCTTGGCCCACCCGGTATCGCCCGGCTTCTGGCGAGACACGCCGGCCATGCAGGTATTGATCACGTAGTCCACGGCGGCATCAGGCATCGAGCCGAGGGCTTCGACGGCTGGCCCGATCATGCCGAGCGGATCGCCGTCTTGAGCAGCCTCACGCAGCGCGGACAGGATGGGAGCGAGGCGGCGGACGAGGTGAACCTGATCCATCGCCGAGAGCAGAGCCGACCGATACCGGTAAGCCCCGACCTCAAATTCAGCAGGCTCGCGCATCAGAACACCGCGGCCGGCGTACCAGTGCCGAGGATGTAGTCGATCGAAACGGAGTTGAACGTCCACTCCACTGTGTTGCCGACCTTCGCATAGGAGAGGTCGGGAACCCGGCGGAAGGCGCAGAAAGAACATGCGACAGCATCGCCGCGCTGGACATCACGGATCAGAATGGTGTTCTGTCCATGATTGGCCGGGGATGCGAAGTCGGCATTGGCGATCGTCATCAGGATCGCATTCGTCGGCGAGGTTTTCAGCAGCCGGACGGTAACCTGCCCCGACTTGCCAGCATGCAGGCTGTGCATGCCGCTGCCGTCGGCGCCGATCGTCATCGTGTCGCGGTCTTCGGTCTGGGCGATCGTGATGCCCTCCTCCGCCGCCCCTGCCCCGTTGCCGAGCGAAACGCGGCCGTTCGGCCCGACGAGCTCAGCTAGGGCGCTGAGGAACGAATAGGTTGCGGATGCCATCGATCAGCCCTCAGCGATTTACAGAAATCATCACGTCGACAAAGTGGACAGCTCCAGCCAGCTTCACCGCGATCTGGATCGGCACCGACTTGCGGGCCTCGCGGTCAGCCTGGCTTTGAGAAGCAATCGGCGGGGCGTAGACGTAATAGCCCTTCGACAGAAAATCCCCCTGCTTGATCTGCCCGAAGCCAGCAGCATTCCAGACGCCCGGCGCGACGAGGCTGTTGGTGACAGCCTGCACCAGCACGTTTTCAACAACCGTGCAGAGGGTGTGCATTCCCTCGTCGGTCTGCGGGATTTTCGTCTGCGAGGTGTACAGGGCGTTCCAAACGGCGGTTTGAACCGCATTTTCCAGCCAATCGAGGCCGTGGCGTTCGTCGAAGAAGGTGCCGTTAGACATCACCCCTTCCTGGATGATGCTCGTTTCGTTGTCGTAGGCAACGAAAACATTGACGTTCTTCGCCTTAAGCGCAGATGCCTGATTCTCGGTGATCACTTCCGCGCGGACAGTCGGCTCGACTTTGAACTTCATCGTCAGGGTCGTCTTCGACCCGTTGAAGTTGACCGTCGAGGCTCGGCCGAAGAACGACGCCACCGCCTGCGGATCGTACTGGCTGTACTGCGCGTAGGTCCGACCGAGGTTGTTGGCCTTCAGCAAGTTGCCGAGATCGCTCGTGCTCGTCGGATCGATCACCGTCGTATCGGTGATGGTGACGCCGAAGATGCGCTTCTTCTGCTGCGCCTCGATGATGTTGGCCGCAGCGATGATCGAGTTGGTGTCGACGCCCTCCTCGACAAGCTCGCCGGAATACCAGTCGCCCGACGCTGCGATCAGAGCGCTGACAGCCGCAGCCAGCGTCTCGGCAGCGATGCCATTAGCGGGCAGGCTGGCTTGCGTAGACTTGCCCTTGAGCAGGCCAGCGATCGAGGTGCCCGAGCCACCGGTCAGCGTGGCGCCAGAGAGGGTGATGTTGGTGCCGCCAGTCTTCGCGAGCGTGAAGGCATTCCCTACCGTACCGGGGATGTCATAGACGACATAGATCGTGCCATTCAGCGCGAAGTAGTTCGCCGCAGCGATGCCGGCATCCGTCGAGCCGTTGAGGAAGGTCGCGAAGGCTGCAGCCGTGGCGATGTTGTCGGCGCCGATGTTGACCTGATTGCCGGTCGCGCCGGTCGTCTTGAAGGTCACCGCCGTTCCATTGACGGTCACGACGTCGTTGTTCGCCGCGTTGCCGACCGCGAAGGCAATGGAACCGAAGGCCGTCGGATCGCTGAGGAACGAGATCGACGAGGTCGCGCCGGTCGTGCCGGATTTGATGACAAACCGGCCGTTGTCGGCATCCCAGACGACCGTCGAGCTCGCGACCAGGGCAGCAATCGCCGTCTGAAGCACAGAGGCGACGCCGTTCAAATTGGTCTGTGCCGAGAAGTTGAGGCCGGAGACCGCGCGCGGGATGCCGTCAAGCACGAAGTAGAAGGCACCCGACGTGACCGCGGTGAAGTTGGCCAGGGCCTGCTCTGCCGTGGTTAGCACGCCGCCGCCGAGGGTCGCATGCGTCGCCGTGCGAGCCCAGCGGCCGATATAGAGGATGGACGGCTGCGGCACCTGCGAGAAGTGCTTGACCGCGCCGCGGTACTCGACATCGGTGGTCGAGAAATCCTGCGCGACGCCGGACAGGTTCGAATAGCCGCGGATGCGTTCGCCGACATCGATGACGTCGGTTGCTCCGATCAGCATGCCGGCACCGAAGTTCCGAGTTGGCGCCGCGACGGGCGATAGTGTGATGTCGACCTTGACGACGTCTGATACCGCTAGGCCCTGGGCCATGGTTCAGTTCTCCACGATGAAGGGCTGCAGATGGCCGGTGTCCGTCGTGAACGAACCTTGGGCCGAGAGAAGGTTGAGAATGGGATAGGTGCGCGTGATCACGCGCCGGAACTGCATCTCGAGGTCGATCTTGCGGATGTAGCGCTCGTTGACGATGTCAGTTGCTGTACGGGCCCGGCTGCATTCGAGCAGCGCGACGCCAGCGGCGTTCAGCGAGTCCCAATTTTGCTTGATCCAGAGCCCGTCGCGAAGCTGGGAGGCCTTGGAGTAGCCATTGGGCCCGTAGAAGCTGGCGAGCATCGTCAGCGTCTCGTGCCGCGTCAGTTCGGTGCTGCCGTCACCTTCTGGGTGATGTTGCTGGTGAGCGCCCCAGTCCGCATCGAGCTCCATGATGCCGAAGGCGCACCATGAGACATTGTCGGGCGGCATTGGCGGCGGTGTTGGCTGCCAGCGCGGCCGAACCATTCCCCGGGTGATCCCAGTGAGGCCTGAAATCGTGTTGCCGATCAGATCCTCAAAGGCATCATCCTCGACAGGCGTCGTCGATGACGGGACCAGAGGTCCGCCAGTCGCAGAGGTGTTGGCCATGTCGGATCACCGCAGGTCGAGAAGGCGGCACATCGCGCAGGTGAAGCCGGCGCCGTAGCGGGAATAGTCATCGACCGTGACGACGGTCCATTTCCGGCCGTTCCAGTCGATGATGTCGGCGTCCACGCCGTTTCCACCTTCGGTCAGAGTGAAGGCGGTGTGGACGATGATCGAGCCTTCCGACAGTGCAGCCTCGGGGTTGCGCTGAAGGTTGCGGCCCTTATCCGAAGTGACCACAACCGATATCGGCGTGGTGGTCGGGGTCTCGATCGTGCGCCCGGTGGCGGGATCAACTGTCACGACCGTGCGCGTGATCGTGGCTGTGTCGGCGAAGAGCGGGTCCGCCAACACGTCGGAAACGTCCAGGAGCGGCATCACTCACCCTTCTTTCGCACGACGTGGGTGATTGCGCGCCTGTACTGCCCCGTATCGATCAGCGGCTTCGTACCCGTGCGGCCTTTGGCCTTGCGCTTGGCGATCGTGACCGGCGAAAGGGGCGCGAACGGCCCTTCGGTGATCCTCGCCTTCACCGCGTTCTCCGCGACGATCCCGACTGCGGTCAGGGTGGCATCAGCGTCCGACGATTTGCCTGAAAGCGCGGCTTGCGCCCCGGTCTTCATCCGCTTCTCGATCTTATCGCGAGCGGATTCGACGCCAGGCACCAGATGCGGCCGCGGTGGGATGTTCTGGGTTGGGGAACCCGTCTCCATCAGGTAGCCGATTTCGGCATTGCTGATGGCGTCTTCGTCATCCCGGCCGGCGGCTGTGTCGGGGATCCCGACCAGCACCTCTTTCGAGGTCAAGTCCTTGATCGCTTTCAGGAGAGCCGGCACGCCATCTTTCGTGACCTTGACCGTCACGGGATCGCGAAGCGCTTGTTCGGGACATAGAGGAGGCCGGCGCCAAAGGCCCTGATCAAGGCGTAGAGGCGCTGCCCGTAAACGGTCGCGTTCCAGAGCCCTGCCCCGGCAATCGTCGTAGTGGTCGTGTCATAGCTGACGCTGACCTTGTCGACAGCCTTCGACGCAACCAGGCTTGAAGACGTTGTGACCACTCCACCGCCGCTCTGCGCCGACTTCTTGGCCTGCGCCGAGAGCACGAGGTTGTGCGCGACGAAGAGCATCACCGCGAGATCGAGCGAAGGACCGAACCGCCCTGCATTGAGCTGCAGGTAGGCCTGTGCCTCCCAGAAATCGAACTGCGATTGCGGATAGACAGTCGCATCCGAGAACTCGGGGAACGCCGCGACGAAGTCGTCGTAGGTGACCGCCACGGCGATGCCCTCAGCTCTTCTTGTCCTTGGCGGTGGCCGGAGCCTCCGGAACCGGGAGTGCCGTCTCGAACCCGTAGACGATTTCAGCGGGAGCTTCGTCGCCGGGAACCTTTCGCAGCATGCCATTGACGACCGCCGCATGGTTCGGGTTGGCCTTCACCCAGGCATCGAAGACGTCTTCGTCGACACCGGTAGTGAGCCCTTCGACGGTGCCGAGATCGTTCCCGGCCCCTTTGATGACGGTCGACTGACGATCCTTGGACAGCCCCGGTTTGTCCGGATTGCCCTCGGGCTCCTCGATGCGGATCGCCATCGGGATACGGCTGGCGATGGTGACGGTCTTGCCCATGTCAGCCTCCGACGCTGGCGGTTTCGATCTTCCGAAATTCTGCGGGCAGGTTCTGGGGATCGGCCGGCTCCATACCCGTGCGCTTGTCGGCGTAGCGATCGACATACTTGTCGATTGCCGCCGGCTGCTCGGAGGCGAAAATGAAGCCGCCTTCGACCGCCGGATGCGCCTTGTTCTGCTCCAGCCATTTGGAGAAGAAATCGGCATCGACATCGCGCGTCAGGGCGTAGCCGCCCCGAAGCTCCTTGGTCGAGGGGCGATCCATTGGGATGGCGCATCCGTTGATGCGGACGACCTTGCCGACGCGCTCGTAGCGGGTAACCTTCCGCTCGGGATTGCTTTGCGTCGGCTCAGCGACTTCGATGGGGTTCTGGAGCTGCAGCAGCAGCCCATGGGGCAGCTTGCAGGCGACAGTGACGGTTGCGGCCATGGTTCAGACCCCCAGCATCTGCGAGATGGCGACCGGATAGCGGATGACCGCGCCCCAGGTGCCGCTGGTCTTCTTCTGCTGCCAGGACGAGAGCTGGCGGACGATCGCATGATCGCGGAGCTTCTCGTTGAAGGCGCAGTAGCCGGTATCGTGGCCGTCGAAGCTGTCGGCGATGAGCTGGACGACGTTGCCGGCCGCCGTGCCGTACCGATACGAGGTCTTCACCGTCAGGTTGGGGAAGTTCTTCTTCAGCAGGTCGGAGACGCTGATGCCGAAGGAGTTGGTCGCGGTCAGTGCGACTTCCGAGCCCGGCGACATCGCCAGGGTGAGCTTGTCGCTCTTCTTCACGCGGCCTGCGGTCTGCGCGACGAGCTGGGAGAACATCGCCTGGACATCGGCGAAGACCTCGTTGGCGGTCGCGACGATGGCGTTGTTGTTGATCCACTTCACGCCGCCAGCGGCCTTCGTGGAAGGCGTGAGAGCTGCCGACAGCGACGGATCGTTGAGCAGGCCGTAGTTCTGCAGCCCCGAGACGCCGAAGTGGTAGGTGTAGTCCGCGAACTTGTCGAGCGTCGCCGCGGCGGACGTCTGAAGCTCACCAACCCAGTTCAGCTTGGCCGCACCGGCACGGTCGATCTGAAGATCACCGTACTCGACGACGGTCTGGAACAGGTAGGACTGACGCTGCGGGAAGGTGGCATTCGCGTCCGACCGGCCGTTGGTGTTGAAGTCGCCATAGCTGGAGACCTCGCCGGTATTCTCGACGACCGTGAAGACCGCGGTCTGGGCAGTCCAGTCGCCGGTCTTCTTCTCGCCAAGGATGTCGGCGCCCTCGTTGGGCGACTGCAGGATGCGGACCACTTCCGGGTCGACATACTGCGTCAGCCAGGCCGGGATACCGCCGCTGGCAGTCGTGGCGAGCGCCGGCTGCGCATCGAGCGCGAACTGGAAATCGGCACGGAACTCTCGGGGCATCCAGTCCATCGCCAACGGCAGATGGATGCCCCACTCGCGCTCGAGGCGAGCGAAGTCGGAATTGCGGGTCATGTGTGGTTGCTCCCTCAGCCCAGCGGGGTGTCGGACATTTTGACGAGTTCACCAGCCGCGCCGGCGGTCATGGCGAACCATTTGGTTTCGGTGCTGCCGGCGACGGTGGCGCCCGCGGCCGCGAAGCTGATCGTGCCGTCGGCGTTCTTGGCGAAAGCCTTCATGCCGACGGTCACGGCGCCGGCTCCGGCGTTCTTCACCCAGAAGTCGCCGCCGTTGAACAGTTCGCCGATGCCGAAGCCGGCCGGGATCACCATCCCGGATTCCGCGAGGTACGTGGTGATGAGCGCCTGGAGATCCCGATGCAGGAAGCCGGTCGGGGCGCCGGTGCCGGTGTTGGCCAGGATGCGGTTCGTCGAGGCATCGGCCCAGCAGAAGCGGCCGATGGTAAGCCCGCTGGGGCCTGCGACGAAACCGCCCTCGACGGAGAGCACCGAATGGCGCGGATTGGCGCTGGCGAAGTCGCCTTCGACGGCCGGCGCCTGGGTCAGATTGACCTGGGTCTGGAAAGGCATGTGCTGATCTCCTTCCTCAAACCTTGAGGCGGTTGGCGTGCGGGAAGCGGGTCTCGAATTCCTTCGAGGCAGCGGCGTCCTGCGCGATCGGCTTGCGCGCCGGCAGCGTGTCGCCGGGCTTGGGCTGCAGCTTCAGGATGGCCGGGAAGGCGGACGGGTGGACGCCGTCGACATCGACGCCGAGCGAGGTCAGGGCGGTGCGGTAAACCGCATCGGCGCTGTCATGCGCCATTGCGAGGTCGCCGACGTAAGGCCGGACGGCGCGCTCCGCCTCGCGGATATCCTGCTGGGTCTTGATCGCAGCGGCGGTAGCCGACTTGGTCGCGGACTTCACTGCAGCGGCGATGGCCGCATCCATGGCAGTCTTGGTGACCTTGTCGTCCTCCTCGTCATCGCCGTCCTCATCCTCGGCGACCTTCTTCTTTTTCTCGCCGTCCTCGTCGGTCTCGTCCTCGTCGGTCGCGAGATCGGCCTCCTCCTCGGGGAGGATATCGGCCAGAGCCTCGATGACCTCGGCGGCGTCCTCGATCGAGGAATCCTTCGCGAGCTTGCCTTCGGCCGCCTTCTGCAGGCCGGTCAGGATGGCCGGCTTGCTGGCCGCGAAATTGGCGGCAGTCACCTTCGCCAGCACTGGAGCGAGATCGATCTTCGCGTCCTGGGCCAACTTCGGCTTCAGGTAGAGGGAGAGAGCGGTCAGCGCAGCCGCGCCACCACGGGTGATCGATGGCTTCTTGGCCATGCTGATGAACTCCTTGATTTTGGGGATAGGCTTTTCATCGCCGACAACAACATCGGGCCCGGCGCGGCCTTCCTTCACGAGGGCGACGTGGTTGCCGATCAGATCGCGCATCACGCCGTCGTAACGGACGCCCTCGTAGGTGCCGGGCGTCATGTCGGCGCGGTAGCGGTACGCGCTCGACAATTCCTTCTGCGTCTCGGCTTCGATGGCCTTGATCGCCGGGCCGTCCCAGATTGAGAGATCGGCTTTGAGGTAAGGGGCATCCCAGACTGGGTTGCTGACCGAGCCGGCGACCACCTCGTGTTCGTGGTCATCTGCCGTGACAGGCCGATGGATGTTCAGCAGCGGCTTGCCGGCGAACGTTCCAGCTGCCTTCTCAAGTTCCTCGGGATCCCGGAGGAGTTGGTAGAGGCGATCAGGATTGAGCCCGAGCCCTTCCCAATCGGGGATCTCACGCCCGTAGTAGGGGCAGACGTTGGCCTTGCTGATCGGGGTGCGAGCCACATGGAGATGGCCGTCCTGATCGTAGGTGCGCGCAGAGGCGCGGTCGAAGGCGAGCGCATCCCCGGCCATCTTCGGCTTCCAATCCACGTCGATCTCTGAGAATTCTTCCGGGCCCAGTTCGATAGGGCCGCTGTATGGCTTGATCTCCGCGATATCGACGTCACCCGGATCGTAGGTGATGGTGACGTGCGGCCTGTAGGTATCGTGGTCCCAAGATGCCCCAGCCTCTCGAAACTGCTGCCAGCGCTTGGCAAGGTCGGAGGATTCGAAGCGAAGGACTATGGCGCCCTTGTCGCCGAGTTCTTCGACCGAGCGCTGCGCCTCGTGATCAGCAAGAGACGGTATTCGAATGCGGTCGAAATCGTCGGGCGCCGCGAACCAGTCGAACTTCTCCTTGCTGTAGGCGACCGTGACGTGAAGGTCCGAGGCTTTCAGGAGCTTCGAAAGACCCTGCTCCTTCGCCCACTCGATCAAGGCATCGCCGTTTACAACTGGCCGCCTGGCGAACAGCGTCCGCAACTCGGGCTGTTCCGTCGCCATGGCATCTCTCGTTTGAATGGCTGATGCCGCTCGGCTATCGTGCGAACTGCATGATCGAGCACCCTTCCGACCCCACCGAAGTGATCGAGGCGCTCAAGGAGCTGGCCCGCGCCAGCTTCGTGGATACCTTCCCAGACATCCCAGAAGCCGAGACGATCGAGGGCGAGGCCGCGATCATGATCGGCGAGATGCTGGCGGACTTCCGTAAGATCGCGGCCGGCGCGCCGGATGGCATCGCGATCGCGCAGGCTTGGGTGGATCGATCCTCCGACCCCGAAGACTAGACGTCAGGGATCACGGGTTCGGGATAGCACCGACAGTTCGGGAACTGCCCGGCGTGTCCGGTCATCCCGTCCAATGTCGGAGGGCTTTTCCATTCCACGTATTTGCCGGCCATAGCCCGATGTGAATCGCGGACATCGCTGTCGCCGGCAGTCCTCCAGATATAGCCTTCGGAACCGACGCTCTGCGCCCTCGCCTCGGTGAAGTCCGTGGCAGTGCGCGAAACCTCGGTTCGGGCGATCAGGTTGGCGCGAGCCGCGCTGACCTCACCTGATCGCATGATCTCGGCTGCTATCTCGCTGGCGCGGGTTCCTTTGCTCAGGCCCTCGATCGTCAACTGGTGGACGCGCTCCGCCGCCTCGGTAGGAAGCGACGTGATCAGGGATACCTGGTCCGCGAGCCGCTGCCGGAGAAGCGCGCCGGTCGGAGCCTGCTCAATCTCCCGATGGATCGCGGTACCCATCTCGCGAGAGACGGCCATCCAAGCCTTGCGATCGCGGGCGGCGACCTCTGCCACCATGCGACCGCCTACTGAACTGGCCCATGCTTCGATGGTGCCTGCGTAGCGCCGCAGCGCGCGCTCAACGATGCCGGCCGATGTTGGATCAGCCTGGTCGAACAGGCCCATGACCAAATCGCCGATATGGCGTGCGACCTTGCGCAATTGCCGGGCGTACTGGACCTCGGCTTTGCGAGCCCGAAGGAACAGGCTCTTGGCACTCGGCTTGGCTCGATCGTAGGCGAGGCGATGACGACGGCTCATGCCTCAGCCTCTTCGGTTTCCTCCTCGTTCGTCTCAGGTGCCGGAGGATTGTCTTCGCCTGGGGCCGGCAGCGGCACGTCGTCGACGTCGAGCCCGGCGTAGGGCGATTCATCATCGCTCGCGAGGCGCTTGCGTACTTCGAGCGGGTCGAGGACGCCGGAATCGATGTACACGGCGTCGGTGTCAGCCTCCGCCTTCCGCTTCTCTGCCTTGGCCTTGTCGTCGAGGCTCCAAAGCGGTTCGAATACGAAGCCGATATCGGGGTCGACGTCGCCGAATTCCGACATCTGGATCAGGTTGATGACCGTCGTCAGGTGCGGCCGCAGGAACTTCTCCTGTAGCGCCTCGATCCCGTCGTAGTAAACCCGGATCTCGCCCTCGGACGAGGCATTGAGCCCCGAAGGCGTGATGCCTGTGAACTTCACCAGCGGGATGCCGGCAACTGAGCAGATGTGCTCCTGGCTCTGCGCCTGCAGATGATCCAGCGTCCCAAGCGGCGTCGAGACGTTGAAGAACTCTTCCGCCGGGTCGTTCGGGCCGGAACCCTTGTTCAGCACCATCGTCCCGCGATTGTCGCGGAGATTGTTGAACAGCTCGACGCGTCGGAACAGCCCATCGGCATCGACCTGCAGCACATTCGCCAGATCGATCTTGATGCCGCTGACCGAGAACGAGCTGATCAGGTCCGCGACGCTCTGCCGGGTCCGCAGCCAGTTGTCGACGTATGGCTTCGCCATCTGGCTCATACTGAGGCCGCCGAAAGAATAGGCTGGCTTCAGGAGATCAGGCACCTCGCGAGCGATGAACGTGAGGAGACGGGTCGCGTGGACTTTCTGGCCTTGCACATACCATGCCGACGGCTTGTACCAGTTCGGCTTGAGCGGATTGCTCGTCTCGTACTCAGCCGGGTAGCACCAGACGGCCTCGACGGTCCGGAAGCCTTTCAAAGCCCCCTTCCCGACCTTGGCCTTCGTCACCTTGTCGGCGCCATTGCCGATCGGGGTGGCGAGCTCGTGCCCCTCGGTTTGTCCGAGGTCAGCGAAGAGATGCGCCCGGCCGAAGAACCCATCCTGCTCTGTGATCCGCTGGAACAGCTCCTTGACGCCGAACTCCTTGAGCTTGTCGCCGATGGCCTGGATCTTTTTGGCCTTGTCGTCCTCGCCGGCGGCGGTGACGCGGATCCATTGCCGCGTCGCCTCGGTCGCGATGATCTCCGAGATGCGCCGATACTCGGGGCGCTGGGCGAGCTCCGACAGGTGCGGGAACCCGAGCCACGCCATTCCCTCGTTGTAGAGGCCCGCGGCCGCCTGCTGGATCGCCCAGGACTGGCCGGGCAATGCACTCTCGTCCATTGCCATGGACTTGTCAGGCAGCACCCCAGCCGGCGGCGGCAGGATTTTGAACGGGTTGAGCTTCTCGGCTTCCGGCTGGGCCGGCGGGATGCGGGATCGCGCGACAGCCTCTGGACTCACCGTGAACGGCTTGCGCGGCTGCTCAGGGGCAACCTCGGGCGCCGGCTGCGGCCCAGCGATCCATGCCGCGAGACGCAGGCGGAAGCTCATCGCCGGCCACCAGCCGCAGCGCGAGCCAAAACTTCGTCGCTGATAACCAGAGGACCGCGCACGCTCATCAGCTTTCCAAATGCTCCTGAGCTCGCGTCGACTTGGTCTTTGAAAGAGCCGCCTGGGAAAAGGCAAAGCTCATCGAGATACGCGTCATTCCATTCGCCGCGCACGATCGAGACATTGCCTGCCTCGCATTGAGCGGCGAACGGTTCGGCGCGGGTTTCCTTGTCACCAGTCTCGGGTTCCGCCGTAACGATGAACCCTGCAAGCATTGCGACCATGTCCGACTTCTGGACCTTGCCGGCCTGTCCCGGATCCTGCGGCAGGCTGATATGGACGCCGCGACCATCGATCTCGGCTTGTGCTTTGATCAGCTTCCGGACCTCGTTGCCCTCGGACTGGGTGATGACGACGTGCCCGACGACATAGCGACCGTCAGGCGTCCGCCCGAGCTTTACGCCGGCGGTCCGCGCCGATGTCTTCCGCGTCGAGGCCGCCAAGTCCCAATGCCGAACCCAGCGGGTACCTGGCGGCGCCTCGCCGATGATCTTGTCTTCAAACCACGCCCGCTTGAACATGCCGCCTTCGCGGGGCGTCGGGCGCTGTTGGTATTGGCCAGCATAGGCGTAGGAACCCATGCCCGACTTCAGGGCTTCGACCGTCTCGCGCGGGAAGCGTACCGGGTCGAGCAGATCGCCATCGACCTCGCGAGGGTCTTCAAAGCCGATCTCCGTTCGGCAGCGGCGATCGGCGTCGAACTCCATCGGCAGGCAGAGGTGCACGAACCCCATGCCGAGTTTCAGGATCGTGCCTGAGACGTCCTCCGCGTGCAGCCGCTGCATCACGACGACGATCGCGGACCTCTCCTGATCGTTCAGTCGGTTCAGCGCGCCCTCTCGGAAGCGCCGCGTTGTCGTCTGCCGCTCCGCCGGGCTCTCCGCAGTCTCGGTAGAGTGCGGGTCGTCAATGATCAGCCTGTCGCCGCGCTGGGAGGTCAGCGACCCGAACGCGACACCCTCGCGGGATCCTGTCGAGCTATTCGCGAACGAGGTCTCCCCCGTTCGGGTCAGCACCACCTCGGGATAGAGAGCCTGATACCAATCCGAGAGGATCAGGTCTCGGCATTTGCGGGTGTCGCGCTTGACCGGGCCGTCGTTGAACGAGGTCGTCAGATACCGAAGCGATCGGTGCCCCTGTGCCCATTCCCAGGCAGGCCACATGACGCTGACGATCAGCGACTTCGACGAGCCCGGGGGCACGTTGATCAGGAGGCGATTGATCCTCCCCGCAGACACCGCCTCAAGATGCGCGCAGATCGCGTCGAGATGCCAGTTCCAGACCAGGGCCGCATTTGGCTCCAGCACCCGCCATGCTTCGCGAATGAAGCCAGCCAGCGTCTGGCACCGGGCGCGGATGCCCTCGGCGTCCTTGGCAATCCGATCACGCTCGATCGCAGCAGTTCGCCTATTCCTCTCCGCCCTGATCTCCGCCAGCGTCGGCAAGCGGACCGAGGATCGCCTCAAGGCTACCGAGCTCGTCATCTGAGAGCTTGGTGAGGTCATAGGTGCCGATTGATCCGGAGTGCTTGTGCTTCTCGACGATGAGGCCGAACAGCTTGGCCTTGCCCATCGAAGCCGCGACGGCCGCGCTGGACTGCTTCTCCGCGATGGCGAGGACCCGGGCCTCTTCCAATTCGCGAGCGATGCTTTCGACCGTCACCTCGACCTTGCGAGCGGCCTTGGATTGCAGCTCCAGAACTCTTGCTGCGACCTTAGCATCTGTTAGCAGCCGCGAGGCGCAGGCTTCGGCGGCCTTGTCAGAAGCCCCGTATCCAGCGGCTTTGTAGGCGGTACGGGCTGCTAAGCCCTTAGCAATCGCCTGGGCGAATGCCTCGTGTCGGTTGTTGCGAAGGACTGGCACTGGTCAGGTGCGGGGGCTGAGGCTGCCGGATGCACGAAGCCGTCCGGTGAAGCCGTTGGCGTAATTGAACGTGCCATCTTCTCGCCAGCCGAGTTCACGCATCGTGAGCGGTTTCCCGGTGGCATCGTCGATGCCAGCAAACGCATCGAGGTCGAAGCTGTCGCGGTTCGCTTGCCTCAGGCTCTCCGGCATGTCGGGATGCCAAACGAGGTCTTCGATCACTCTCGCCTCGGCCTTGGACATCCTGCCCTGCTTGACGAGGTAGGCGGCAAGCTCAACCGCACGGCCAGCGGGGCTTTCCGTGTCGAGGAGCTTCATGGCAACATCCGGTGAAGGCGAATTGGGGTTCAGTTCGATGCCCGAGACTAGGACCGATGTTGCGGTCGAGGCTGCCGCGAAGGCGTTTCACGAGACTTGCCGCGAGAAGCGGCAATACACTTGGGCGCAGTCGAGCGAGGAATGGCGCCGCGACCTGCGAGCGCTTGTCCGGCCTATGGTCGAGGCCGCCCTTGCAGCCTCTGATGCCTATGTGGCTGCGGCGCTGCCGAAGCCGAAGGAATGATCGACGCCGCCATTTCCGCACCTGCGAGAGGGACAGGCTGACCACTAACCCGGATTTCGATGGTCAATTATCGGATCACCCAGGGCGGCTAGGATGCTGGGCGCACCCCGTTGCCGTTCCTCTCGGCGTCGAACTCTGAACTCTCCCGGGCGGCACAAGCTCCGCCGGACACCACTCCGACTTTGCTGGCCCCGGTGCTCCGGGATCGGTGGCGCTGCTTTACCGGCGCTGGTGCGCCGACGGTCGCCACGACATCTAAATCTTGCATCATCGCAAAGGGCCATTTCGCGCTAGGCGGGGCCGAGAGGTGCCGGTAGCGACACGTTTCGCGACGATGACCAAAGCATGCATGCAAAATGGCGGTTCGACAACCATCCTTTTTCAGCCGGAAATCTTGCATTGCTACAAGATTATGGAGATGTTGCGCAGGCGCTGATTTCAGGCTCTGAGTACCATTCCGCAAACCCTGGATCCGCACGATGCGCCTGTTCTTGCCCTGCCCCACTTGCGCAAAGGATTCTGACGGGACGGCGTACGGGCTGCCGTTTTCCGAAAGCAACATCTATAGCTTCCGCTGCCATCGAGGCCACGAGATCACCGTCGGGCTCGTCGCGGTGAGGTTTGAGGTTCTCTTTGAAATTGGCATGCAGGCTCTAGTAGACGGCTACTATCGCGAGGCCGTCATGACGTTCAGCACGGCCCTGGAAAGATTTTATGAGTTCTACGTCCGGCTTATTTGGGAGGCGCGCGGCATAGACGCGGCGACGCGCAAAGATCTCTGGGGTCAGGTGGCGAAACAGAGCGAGCGGCAGCTAGGGCTCTTCGCCGCGACATTTTTGCTTGATACCGGGCAGATGCCTCCGCTGCTGCCACAGACAATGGTCTCGCTGCGCAACGATCTCGTACACAAGGGCGACATCACAGACCAGGCGAGTGCCACCACTTTCGGGCAGGTGGTGGCTGATCTCGTGCATCCGGCGCTTCACGAAGCTGTCGGAAAGCACAAGGAGGCGGCGGCGACCATGCACCGGCAGCATTGCGAGAATGTGCTTGCGGCCCACGGCCGGCGGCCGGCTGACTTTGCGTGGTGGGCAGAGGCCTTCCCGGTTTCCCGCGTACGTGCAGATAAAGACCCCATCAACGTCGCCGCGGAGGTCCAGCGGCGCGTGCGGAGGGACCGCGGAGAAAAACCGCAGCCTATCTGACGGGGACACCGCCACGGCATAATTGCGCTGCCACCACGCCGGCAGCAGCCCTCCGCTGCCGGTCGAGATTAGTCCGAGACAGGCACCGCCCTGGAACTGCCTCATGTGGCTTCACGGCCAAGGGCAGGCAACCCTCCTCCCGGCATCGCGCGCGGAATATCGACTGGGCATGCACTTTGATCTGGCCGTGGGTGGTTTTGCTGGCCCGGGCCAGCGCGTCGTTCGTGATCTTCGCGACTTCCCGAGCTATCTCGACACGGCGAAGATAGGCGTCGACGACTGCCGGATCACGGGTATCCATCACGACGCCTTCATGGATATGCGGCGGCGCGTTGTGGCGGCGCATGATCTCGTCTGCCAACGCCATGGCTTTCTTCTTCCGGTGGTGGAGCATGGCGGACATGTCTCGGCCCAGCGCGGTGGCATAGGCCCAGAGCATCAGCGCATCCGACTGCATGGGCCGGCCATCGAGATAGGTCATCGGCCATTTGAGCGCTTCGTTCATGCGTGAGAGCTCATCGGCCGTCGGGCGGGCGGCGCGCTCCTGTTGCTTCTCCTTCTCCGCCAGAGCTCGGGCTTGAGCATCGACGAGGTCAGAGAACTCGTGGATCATCGCCGGCCAGCCGTTCGCATGCTGGCGGGGCCCGACGCGCGTGCCTGAGCGGGCAAGGATATCGAAGGCCTCGACCATACGGTTCTGGACGTGCTCAGGCGTCCACGAGGTTGGTATATCCCCCTCGCCTATCGCTGCGATGCGGCTGGCCAGCTCGTCGGCGGGGCCGAGATATCCGGGGATGGCGATGGCATGAGCGTTCATGGGCGTGGCCGTGTTGGGAGGGCGAGTTTGCCGAGGCGGCGGCGGGCGTGTTCGATCCCGTCGTCGAGGACGACGCGGGTGATCCGGTCGAGCATGGTGGCGGCGCTGACGTTCGCGGCCGCTGCGAGCTCTGTAAGAACGCGGGCATTGCGGTCGGGGAGGTAGGTGCCGAAGCGGCGGGCGCCGGGACGGGCGAGCTTGATGCAGTACCGCTTGGCAATGGCGCGAACGCGCTGCGGGCTGATCTCGCCAATCGCCTGCGCGATCTCATGACTGGTCATGCCCTCCGCAGCCAGAGCCGCGATCTTAGGAGCCCGGTCCCGCGCTGGCCTGAATTTGGTTCTGTCGATCGGTCCCATCATCCTGCCGCATCGTGGTGGTGGCAGCCGGCGCGGGGATGCGCCGGCCGATATCGGTGCCTGACTTCTCAGGCGACGGCGTCAGCGAGATCCTTGACCGCCTTGAACTTCACGACGGTCTTGGCCGGGACCTCGATGGTGGCGCCGGTGGATGGATTGCGGGCTTCGCGGGCGGCGCGCTTCGCAGTCGAAAGCTTGCCGACGCCGGGCACCGTG
Source organism: Allobosea sp. RCC_152_1 (assembly GCF_041360765.1). Taxonomy (NCBI): domain Bacteria; kingdom Pseudomonadati; phylum Pseudomonadota; class Alphaproteobacteria; order Hyphomicrobiales; family Alloboseaceae; genus Allobosea; species Allobosea sp. RCC_152_1. Next base: position 78,949 of record NZ_JBFUPU010000013.1, on the reverse strand, counting down.
ATGTCGCTGCCGGCGCTGAGCGTGCCGCTGACGGCGCGGCCGAGGCTGGCGAGCACAGTTGCGACGTCGGTCTTGCTCTTCCCGCTGTCGTCGGCGATCGCCTGGATCAATTCTGCCTTGTTCACTTGGGCTTCTCCATGTTGGGCGCGCGGCCCGGTTGATCCCGCCGTTGGCGGAATTGGTCATTCGTCGTCGATTTCGATCTTCTTGAGCTTGTGGCCGGTGATCGCCTCGATGGCGGCTTCGAAGGTGGGGTGACGGCCAGCCGCCACAGCGTCATGGGCTTGGTGGCAGTTCGCGAAGAACTCCCGCAGCGCGGCGCCGAGCTCGGGATCGGCGTCCATCTCCGCCTTGACCTGATCCGAGATCTCGACGGTGAACTCCTTCGGCTCGTTCATCGTGCGGTCTCCATCCTGCGGTGGCGCCCCTGCCCTGACGGTCGGAACACCTTCGCGCTGCGGGTGAGAGGCTGGCGGCCGCGGTCTTCGGCGCGGTCCTTCGCTCGAGCCGCGGCGATGATCGCTTCGACCTCGGTCGGAAAAATCCGGGCGATCGGCTTCCCGTTTTCGCGGGTCACGACGCCGTCGACCGTCAGGGTGCGGAAACCGACGCCGGGCGCGATGTACCAAGCCGTCCAGCCGACCTTGCCGGGGATCGGATCGGCGCCGAAATCGCGAGGCAGCATGCTCATGCCGCCCTCGCCTGCTTGCGCTGACGGGTCGCTTCTTCGAAGAAGAGAACGAGGTGCGGAGGGCACAGATGCGGGAAGCTCGGGCTTTCCGGGTCCTGCGCCCAGTGCGGGTTCCATTCTTGACCAGTGCGCCATGCCTCCAGCCGGTGACGCCACTGGCGCTCCTTGGCTTCCGGGCTCTTCGCGGCAATGGTTCGGATGGTATGCGCCACGACTGCCGTCGACGGCAGCCAGGTCCTGTCGATGCCATCGACCTCGCCGCTAATCAGTTGCCGGATACCTTCCTTGATCGACCAGGCACTGAACTCGCCAAGGACCATGACGTAGACGGCTGCAAGCTGAGCCGGGTCATCGCGTTGCTGGCTGGCAAAAGCGCGGAAAAGGAGCGAGAGGCTCGCCTGCAGTTCGGCTTTCGTGGCCTTCCGCACAAGCTCGGCGCCCACCGGAACGGGCTGCTTCTCGGCTGAGATTGTTAGGCTATTGTTCATCGGGGAAAAGCTCCATCACCGTTCTGAGACCTGCGACCAATCGGTCATCCGAGGACGGCCGTCGTGGCGCGTCTCGAGATCCGGTTGGTCCTGAGCGCATTGGCCCGGCGAAGCCGATGCGGGGCTGTTCGGCCTCATCGCCGTAGGACTTGGCGGCGGTCAGAACCCAGTTCCGATAGGTCGCATCCCAGTCCAGCTTGGCGGCGTTCTTCCCGCCTGCCGCAGCCCAATAGTTCTTGAATTTCTCGGTCTCGTCCTGGCAGGCGCGATTGCTTGGCAGACGGTCCCCTGGCATAAGCGCGCAGTGCCTCATCCGGCCACCAATCTGGGGGCAGACGGTGCGCTCGCTTGACTGGAGTTCTTTTCTCGGCATCGCGAGAAGCGCGCTCCGCGCGCGGCTCCCGAAGAGACGTAGTCTCTGAGGGTATTTCAGTGTTTTCAGTGCTTTCTAGTTTGTCCCGCTCTTGTCCCGCTCTTGTCCCGGAAGTTGTCCCGCTCTTGTCCCGCTCAGGCAGGGATACCCTCTGATATTCGCTGTAATTACAAATGGTTATGATAGGCGTTCTTGTCCCGGTTTCTGATCGCAGCATGTCCCGATTTTCGAGCATGGTCAGAAAACGGTCGACGCGTGACTTGGACCACTGCCAGGCCTCCGCCATGAACCGGATCGAGTGGCAGAGCTGCCCGCGCTGGAGGTTGATGACCTTCCCGTCCGCCCTCTTGCTCCGCTCTTTAAATGCCGCTTCAGAGACCAGCCACAGCCATGCCTCGCGCTGCGTGAAAGGCTCGCGCTGGAAGGCTGGGTGCTCGAAGATGCCCCGATCAACAGCGAATACGCCGCGCTCGCTCACCGGCCATCTCCATGGATGCCACAGACGATGGAGCGGCCCGGATCGCACCAGAGGTTGACGCGGCCGGTCTGGCCTTGCCGGCTCTTCTCGATGCCGATCTCGATGTTATTGCGGACGGCATCGGCTTCGTCGTGCGCGGCTTGGTCGCCGCGGCGGAAAGCCTCTGTGCGCGTGGCGTAATAGTGCTCGCGGTAAAGCATCAGGACGGCGTCGGCGGCCTCCTCGATCTCACCGGAGGCGCGAAGATCGGAAAGCTGCGGGCGCTTGTCCTCGCGCTTCTCGACGTCACGTCCGAGCTGGCAGCACAGCATGACCGTGCATTCCAGCGTCTTCGCCATGACCTTTGCGGAATTGGCGATCTCGCCGAGCTCGTTGACCTTGTTGCCCTGGTACCGGCCGGATGGCTTCACCAGCATGGCGTGGTCGATCAGAGCGAGGCGAAGCCGTTTTCCCTGCTTGTCGAGACGGTCAGCGTATTTGCGGGATTCAACGAGAATGTCCGCCATGCTGAGCGCCGGCGTGTCGTCGATGCGGAGCGGTTCCTTCTTCGCCTGACCTGCGGCCCACATATAGGCCTCAAGCTCGTTCTCGGTGGTGTGCCCCGACAGGACTTCACCGTAGGTCGGGCCCTTTGACCCGAGACGCTCGCAGATGACCCGTGCGGCGATCTCTTTCGATGGCACCTCGAGCGAATAGTACTGCGTGCCCCCGCCCTGGCTGCTCATCTTCGAAGCGAGAGCGGAACCCATGAGCGTCTTGCCCTGCCCGGTGCGCCCGGCAAGCACATACAGAGCCCCCGGCGCGAGACCGCGCATGGGAAGATGCTTATCGAGGTCTGGGATACCGCAGGATGGCGGCCGCTCCAGTTCGCCGCGCATCATGGCCTCAGCCTCGCGGCCAGCTTGTTCAGCGATGTCGCCCAAGCTTCCGCGACTGGACCGACGTTGATCGGTCGCGGCGTCGCGCAGAGCGTCGACGGACTCGATAAGGCCCCTTGCCAGATCCGAGACATCCGACGTCGCGATCTGGCTCCGGGCGCCGTCGGCGGCGTCGAAGATGCGACGGACGACCCATGCACTGCGGATGATCTTGGCGTATTCGGCCAGCGAGCCGGCAGGGGCCGCGATGGCGGCCATGCGGGCGACGAGCTTATCGATCGAACCGCCCTCGCCCATCAGGACAGAGGCACCCCCTTGAACGACGGTGCGGAAGTCTACCGTGCCGCCTCGGGCGACGATGTCGATGATGCGGCGATACAGGGCCCCGGCCGAGATATCGCCGAAGTGCTCCTCCTGCAGGCCCGTCAGCATAACGCTGCTGATCGCCGGCGGCGCCATCAGCATGCCGCCAACGAGCGCCATCTCCGTTTCGGAGATTTCGCGGAACCAGTCGGTGAATTGATCGGGGGCCATCGCGTTCACAGCAGCCTCCCGAAGGTTGCTTGCTGCGGGGCTGGCAGCTCCGGCGGCTTCCAGTCGTCGAACAGATCGTCGATCTCGCCAAAGTTGCGAGGGTGCTGCATCCGAAAATCCGGCCAAGCCGGACCACGGCGCCATGCACCATCGACTGCAATCAGCCATCCACTGTCGAGGAACCGGCGGTGATCGATCTGGATGTGCTTGAAATCCTGCCGGCAGACCCAACCACGCCGTTCAAGGATGCAGGCGATCTTGATTGCCTTGATCTTCCAGGCGGTGAGCTGGACCGGCGCCGGCCTGCCAGCGACGACGTCGGGGATGAAGTCGGGAAGTCTCACCCGCTCGATCGGGAACATCTCGGGCCACATGCCGTCGCCCGTCCAATGACCTGGTCGCGGCAGTTCGGGATAGACCAACGGTTGATGCGGTTCGGGATCGGCCGTTATCGTGATGACCTGGATGCCGAACCTCTGGCAGGCTACGCGATGGAGCGCGCTGCCGGTGCCTTGAGGGACCAGAACAGCACGGCAATCCGGCCCGGGTTGCGTGACATACGAGGTGCCGCCATCCATCGCCTGCAGGATGACGTCGTCATTGAGACGAAGCTTTGCCTCAATCCCGACCTGGAAGCCGTCCTCGCGGACCATGAGGATGTCGCCCCAGACCTCCGGATAGGCCTTCCACCCGGTTGCCCGGGCGCGATAGCCGTTCGACACCTCACCGGTCGCTATGCCGATGAACAGCGTGCACATCTCGGCCTCGCTGGCGAAGTGGGCGACACGCTTCTTCATCTCGCCCTCCGCTGGAAGTGACCAACGAGGACACCGACGAGCGCAGGGACATCGAGAGGCGAGACGGCGCCATTCCGTTCTACGCGAGCGAGGATGACTTCCAGCGCCGCGGCTGGGCTGGAGAGTCCGGCTCGGAACTCAGCCTCATGCTGGCCGATGGCTTCCCATGCGATCTTCGCGTCGCCACTGCCGTTGGAACGGGTGGTGAGCACGAGCGTCCAGCCAGCGGCGCCGATGTCGACGATGTCGGGGTTAAGGCTCATCGCCATCCTCCCCGCTCGTTCACAAGCGCGACCAGCCGAAGCGCGACCTCATGATCCGGCTCTTCGAACGGCATTTGGCTGTTCGTGAAGGGCGGATAGATCGCCATCTGGCAGACGGTGGCACCGTCTGCATCGATGATCCATGCGTAGTTCAAGCAGCCGTCAGAGCGCCGTCTGTGCTCGACACGCCAAGGCGTTGGATGCAAGGGGGCGCTCATGCGCTGATCCTCGTTTCGATCAGCGCGGCAGCCTTCGCTCGCATGGCCTCGGTCATCCGATAGCCCTGCCCCCAGATGGTCTCGATCTCGAGCCCATACGGCTTGAGCTTCTTCCTAATTTTGCAGACATAGACGTCCACGATCTTCATCTCGGGTTCTTCGTCTGGCCGCTCGGAATAGAGCGTCGCCATCACACCGGTCTTGGTGAGCATCGGGCGCTTCAGCAGAGCGCCGAATAGGCGCGCCTCGTGCTTCGTCAGCCCAAGGAACACGGGCGCATCGACGGTGAGGCCCATAGCCTCTTCCAGGAATTCACAGCGATCGCGCAGGCGATCGTTTTCGGCCTCAAGGGCCTCAAGCCGCGCGCTGAGATCCACGACGCTTCCTCGTGTTTTGGAAAAGGACGATTGCCGTGGCGCGCCAGCGCTGCATCTTCTTGGCGAGGGCGATCTCTGAGGCCTTGGCGTCGATGGCCGGACCCATCCGCATGATGGTGCTGGCGACATCATCGGCGACGAGCTCGCCCGCATAGTCATCGCCGTGTAGGATCAAATCGACGGCGCGGATGAGGTCTGCACTGATCGGTGCGACCCGCGCTTTCACCAGTGTCTCGACGACCACGCGCGCTTTCATGGCCGAACGAGCCTTGACCAGTTTGACGAGCGCCGAGACCGCGATGACCTCGCCCGGCTGGAACGGGCGCCCCGGCGAAGGATTCCGCAGGATCGTCGCGCCCGCCCGCTCGCAGACCTGCTTGGTGGTCAGAGCATCATCGTCGCCGGCCGCAGCCGCCGCGAAAAACATCTGGGTGTTGGTGATCTGGACGCGATCCCGGTTGTGCCCGATGAACGCTCGCGCTCGGTCTTCGCCACCGTCGGCGTCGACGATCATCACGTCGATTTCGCCAATGCCGCCATGGGATGCTGCTGCGATCGCGGTGTGCTGGCCATCAATGACGTGCCAAGCATCGCCGACTTTTGCGACGACCGGAGGCTTGAATCGCTTCCAGTCCCAGTCGGAAATCAGCTTGTGAATGAGTGAGATCGACTTGCGGGAAAGGTCGCGCTGGTATGCCGCGTCAACCGAAAGGTCGGCCGGATTCATCCGAACGATCTTCGGACGGTCGCCGATTGGCCCCGGGGACAGATCATCGGGCAGCGGCAATGGCTGAATGCGGCGAATGGCCGTCATGACTGGCCTCCGGTTGTGATGGATGGGCTGACGCCGACTCCGTCGCGATGAAGCCAGCGAGTGACCGGCTCGCCTTCCCAGTTCTTGGTAAAGACGCAGATCGCGTAGTCTTTGGTGTCGCCGGAGGGCTCGCGGCCCTTTGCCATCGCTTCGCGGTAGACGTGGCCAGGTGGCATGCTCGGGCGCGGCGTTAGGAAGTAGACGCGCGCCAGCGGCAACGCCTTCAGCCACGCGCCAGCGGCGTTCAGGCGGCGCACCGGGAAGACGACCGCAACCTTCCTCTCTGCAAGCCGGACAGCCAGTTCCGTGAACTCGCGGATGCGATCGAAGGGCGGGTTCGTTGCGAAGTTGCTGAACCGCTGCCGGCTCTGCAGGAAGTCGCAAATGCCGGTCAGATGCTCATAGCCGCGATCGACGATATCGAAGGCGCGAACCTCGAGCCCGGCCGCGCGCGCGCCTTCCGCCATGTTGCCGATGCCACAGCACGGATCGCAGACCTCGCCTTCGAAACGCTCGACTTGGAACAGCCGGCGACCAACCCAGGCGCTTTCGACGTAGTGCTCATGCTCCTCTCGCTCCCAGATATGGGATACGCGGGCGCGGCGGTTCTCTGGCTCTGCGATGTTCATGCCGCGCGCCCGAAGAAGGCCTCAACGGCACGGGAAACGGCGGCGACGCGATCGACCTTGTTGCGCTTGCAGTAGGCGGCGATCTGCTTCTCAACGACCGGAGCGAAGCGTTCGGGCTCGTCAACGAGCGCCAGAGCGCGCGGCCGGTTCTGAAGCCGCTGCACATAGCCGCGCTCGATCAGACCGCAGACCAGCTTGTGCGCGAACGCCCTCGACGTCTTGAGATCGAGGGACATCTGATCGTAGGTCGGGGCGTGCCCTTCCCGGCCGATGTATTCTCGCAAATATTCCAGCAGATCGAGCTGGCGCGGAGTGAGACCGACGCGCATCAGGCGGCTCCTGCGATGAAGGGGTCGCGCATCCGCATCCGGGCGACGGCATCGCGGGCGGCGAAATCGGGATCGGCTTTGAAGGCGACGGCGAACCAGAGGCAGAGAGCGTCACTGTGGTTGTCGTCGACGAATTCGAGACCGCGGGTCAGGCATTCCTGCTTGACGGCTGCTTTGGCTTCTTCGCGTTTCAGGCGGCCTTTGCCCTTGCCAAGGAAAGCGATGCGGGCCTGCGCAGGCTGGATCTCGTCACAGCGAACGCGCAGCAGATGGGAGATGCCGAGAATTCCCCAGCGCATCCCTGCCTGCATCATGATGGTGTCGATGTTGGTGAAGCCCTGGCCTTGCTTTCCGGCAATCGTCTGTGTCGAGAATTCGAAGGCGACGCGGTCTGGCTTGTGCAGCCCGATCATGTCGCCAACGAACTGAAGCTGCTCACCCGCGATCTTGCCGTGATCCGATCCCGACGGGGCGAGACGGCGCGTTCCGCCGATCAGCTTTCCGCCGATCGGAGCAAACGCCCATCCCGTCTTCACGCCGATGTCGAAGGTGAGCAGCTTCATGGTCAGTGGACCGAACCGGCTTCGCGCTCTTCCTCGCGAGCGCGCAGGAAGGCAGGACGGATGTCCTCGTCGAAGTCCTCAGACGGAGCGGCCGGGACATCGTCATCGACCGGAGCGGGAGGGGCTTCCTCGGCCTGGGCCTCGACAGCTTTCTTGCGTCCCCTGCCCTTCGGCTTGGTGGGCTCAGTCGGCGGCTCGGGCTTCAGGTTTTCGAGATCGAGCGCTTCGCCAGCGGCGGCACGGTTCTGCTCGGTGAAGATGCGGTTCGCGGCCTCGGCTGCGGTTTCCTGCGGGGCGTCGGCCTCATCGTCGTCGCCAGCTTGGCGCGCCATATCGTCAAGATTGGCCACATGGCCTTTCTCGCGGCATTCGGTGAGGAAGATTTCGATCGCCTGCTGGCAGTGCGCAGCCGTATCGAGCGCGCGGATTTCGTTATTGCCGTGGATCTTGAGAAGGCTTTCCAGCAGCGACATCGCCTTCGGATTGCCGTTTCCGACCTCATAGAAAGTCTTCTTCCGATCCTTGACCGGCGTATGGAGCTGCGTCGCCTTGTCCTTGGCGCGCAGACTTTCCTTGGCGATGCCGAGCATCTGTTGGGCATTTGGGAGTTTGGTTGATTCCGACATGCGTGCGTGCTCCTGCTGCGGGTCAGTGGTGAAGCTGTTCGGGGAGGCCGGGCTCGGGGATGCGGCCCTCGCGGATCATCCGCTGATGGATCTGGCGGATGCGCTCGGCGCCGGCTGACGGTGTCTTGAACCGGGTGCGCGGCGCGAAGCGCAGGACGCGCATCGGCTCGCGTGCATCGAGATCCGGCATGCTGATGTGAGGCAGCGTCGGCTTCCGGCCGGCCTCAATCACCGGCTCGGACGTTGCCTCAGGCGGTGCCGGCTGACGACGGACCGGCTCGCGGACAATCCGTTCTGAGGGAGCGCGCCGCTGCATGCGGACGCGCTCGCGATGCTTCAGCTTGGTGTCGCCGACATCCAGCGCCCAAGCGACGGAACTGCGCGGGCGCCGAAGGCGGCGTGCGATCTCGCCGATCAGCTTTCCCTCTGCATGGAGGCGCTTGGCATAGTCATGCCAGTCTGGGGATTTCATGGGCGAGGCTCCTGCGGATCGATGAAGCTGGCGATGGAGACGCAGCCGTTCGCGATCCGAGACGTGCCCTTGGAGGCGACGATCAGAACGGACGCGAAAAGCCGAAATGGAAAAGCCAGAAGTCCGCGCATCTGCGGCTTCCTCACTTGTTGGCGCGGAGCGCGCTGATTTTCGATTGGATGCGGGCCTGCTCGGCTTCGAGCTCGGCAAGCTGTTCACGCTGGTAGGCATCGTCCAGCCAACGAGGGCGGGACGGAAACACCGCAACAAGGAACGCAGGGCCATAGGCTAGGATGAGCCGGGAGAACGCGACCCATGATGGTTTCGCAACGCCTTCAAGCCAGCGCCGCACCGTTTGAGCCGGCACGCCGGTATCGGCAGAAACGCAATCGGCGGTCTTGTTTGGATAGAGCTTGCGGATGAACTCGACCGCACGATCAGGGCAAGCTTCGCCATTGATCTGCCCAATCTTGAAAACGTCTTTCCCAGACATGGAATCCGGCCTCTGCGACTGTGGGCTCACAGACGAGGACGGCACTGCAGATCGCTTGGTGGCGGACGCGGGATCGACCTTCCGGGGATGGCGGGCGGCAACCCGCACCCCACCGGAATTCGAAGGAGATGATGGCAGTGGATGGAGAAGCGCGTGGCCCACCATGACTAGCGCCCCGACAAAACGAGGCCGATCAGCAGGATCGGCGCGAACGCGATGAGACCGGCGGCCGCAAGGGCGCCAACGAAGAGAACGCCGACGATGAGATCGAGGGCGCGCGACATCAGGCGACCTCTCTCGCGGGAGCGAACTTCTGGGATCGCAATTGGCGGAAGAGCGGGTAATCGACCCCGCTGATGCCGTGCTCGGGCGCCGCCTCAATGAGCAGTCCCCAGTACTCCGCAGGGATCGAGCCTCGCGTCTTCATGACGCGGACATGGCTCTCCTTCACGCCGAGAAGCTCGGCGACCACCTTCACGCCAAAGGCGTCGATCACGGATGCGAAGCTGTGCATATCCGTATCGCTACACTAAGTAGCGATACTGGTCAATGCGGCACGTAGCGATATGGGCGCTACATTCTGTAGCATGACCGACGACCGCATTCGAAAAGTTCAGGGGCAGCGGCTCGCTGAAGCTCGCCTCAAAGCGGGGTGGCGCTCGTCACGAGCAGCGGCGATTGAAAATGGTTGGGCAGAGTCCAGCTATCGCGCCCACGAAAACGGCAGCCGGACGATCGGCCAGAACGACGCCGAGACATATGCGCGACGCTTTCGCGCCGCCGGGGTAAGCATCACCGCTCAAGAAATCCTGTTCGGTCCCAGTGCTGACGCTTCCCAGGATGACTTTTCCAAGCCGGACGAGCTCATCGTAGCCGGCGCGCGCATTCCTCTCTCTGATCGAGCCCTGCGCGGCGGAGCTCGAGACCTTCCTGTGCCTGGTATTGCCCTCGGAGGGTCAGAGGAGGAAGGCGATTTTCAGCTCAATGGTGAAGTCCAGTACTTCTTGGATCGACCTGCTGGGCTCGTCGGACGCAAGCGAGCATTTGCCGTCGTCATTCGAAACCACAGCATGATCCATTCCTACAAGCCGAGCTGGCCGATCTTCGTAGACCCTGATGGGCGCAAGCCGGTCGAGGGCGTCGATGACGTCCTGGTCGAACTCTATTCCGAGCAAGAGGGTCAAGCCGGACCCGCGTTTGTGAAGAAGCTCATCTCACGACGTGGTGGCGAGGTTGTTCTGTGGCAGCAGAACCCCGAGAAGGAGATCCGCTTCCCTATCGATCGAGTGAAGCAAATTCTCCGTGTTATCCCCTACCCCGAGGCTATGGGGCTGGCGGTCTGAACGGTGGGTATACCAGCTTCGCAGGAAAACTACGTCGACGTCTATGTCGATGAGAGCAGCCAAACAAAGCACCGATACCTAGCGCTCGGGGCCATGGTCGTACCATCGGCTCGCGCCGATTTGTTTCGCGACCTGGTCGCGGATGCGCGCTGGCCAGAGCTGCCCCATGGCGAAATGGCTTGGACGAAGGTCAGCCGGTCCAAACTGGATGCCTACCGCCGATCTGTTGATGTATTCTTCTCTCCCATTCCCGTGTTGAATAACATTCAATTCCACTCGATCATCATAGACACCAGCAAGATCAAAGATGGCTCTTATAATGATGGATCTCGAGAGATCGGCTTCAATAAGGAGATTTACCAACTGCTTCTGAAGGTTTTCCGTTTGAATAGCGGAAAGCTGATGAACGTTTATCTAGACAGCCGAAACACTCCAATCCCCCTTACTGATCTGAAGTCTGTGCTCAACAACGGAGCCAGACGCTATCGCCGCGATGCAGACTGGCCTTTCAGGCGGGTTCAATTTAAGGAGTCACACACCTGCAACTGCCTTCAGATTGTTGACATCTTGCTCGGCGCCGTAGCGTTCCACGTCAACGGGCACAGGCAGAAGGAAGGCGCGTCGCCTCACAAATGCGATCTCTCCGACCAGATTCTTCGCTTAGCCCGAGTACGGGACCCATCGCGCGACACCGGGATGGCTGGCCGATTTACGATTTGGCACAGACAACTTCGTTGAGGGCGGGGTCCTCCGAGCCTAGGCGGTCGAGCCGCCAGCCGCCTTGAGCGGGCCCATTGCCGTAGGCAGTGGATTCGGCCACGGAGGAGTACGAGCAAGATAACATGGTATGAGCCCATATCAATGGGTGGTCAGTGTGTCTCCTGACAACAGCGCCATTATGAAAGGCTGATCGCTGCGAACTTGAACGCGTGCAGTTCTCGCTCGATTTCGCGGAGCTTGAACTCTGACGGCGGTGCCAGCACGCGGCTGTTCGCTCCGCCAACAGTCCCGCACATCGGCATGACGCTAGCATCCTCGTGTAGGCCGTACTCTTCAAATTCAAACTGCATCTCTGGGAACTCGCGGCGCAGGTACGCTTCGATCCGCTCGCGCGCCCCATTGAACGCGCGCTCCTTGCCGAGTGGCGGGAACACGACGATCTGCTTCGTCTCGGGCAATCCTTCATGCCACGGTTTCATCACTCACCTCGCTTGATTGGATAGACGCTGACGTTTTTGCCGAGGCCGCCACGGTCGCGGCAGACGGCGCAATGCAGTTTGTCGTGCAGCCCAATCAGGCTGAAGACGCCATTTGCTATGTGCCGTCGGATCTCACCAGGCGGCATTCGCTTGGTGCGGCCACAGTCCTCACACCTGATGTCGATCGCTCGAAATAGCGATAACTCCGGCCGCCACGGCCCCTCTTCCGCCCATTGGCTCATCTCGACGCCACCCAGTTTTGTTCTCGTTGCGTTCCCATTGAAGCCAGACGCGACGCCACGAGTCGAGTCGAGTTTTCGCGCTACTGACTCGTGCTGTCAGGAAACGCCCGGCGATGATCGCTACATGGCGTGTTGACATGGATCGCTACTTCATGTAGCGATACTTCCATCAGCCAACTGGCGATGGGGGATCACATGGCCTTCAAGTTTCTGGATGCCGCAGGACAGATCGACGAGGCAAAGGTCTCGGTTGCGGTCGCTCGCAAGGCGGATGATCTGGCCCGCTGGCGCCGTTCGGATATCGAAGCCTGCACGTCCGAGGCTCTGGCCTGGGTTCGGCGCCTTGCCGATGATGAGCGCAAGGCTTGGATTGCTGACCAACAGGATCGGGTTTGGGGTGCGGCTGCCGCTTTTGTGGCCGGCGCGCTGGACGGCCTGACGCCTCCGCGCACCGAGCCCTTCGTCATCGAGGCCATTGAAGGCCCTGACGTCCATACCTTCGATCGGATGGATGCCATCCAGTCCGCCATTGGCAATCAGATCATCGACGCTCGGCGCAACACCTTCGCCCGCGCCCTCGCCTCCTTCGATCGTTCGCTGGCCGGGATCGCGGCGTCCGACGACATCACCGTCCATCTGCAGGCGGCTGAGTGATGGCCATGAAGCACGCCTCCCGCGACCGCAAAGATCGCTTCCTCCGCAGCTTCGACGCTCACAAGAGCCCGCTGCGCACGGCAATCACCGCCATCAGCGAGCGCATCTATCGCGACGGCCTCGACTGGCTGACCGACGAGCAACTGACCGAGATCACCTCGGATGTCGCTGAGAACGCGATATCCGCCAACCGCCGCATGGTTCGGAACCGCGCAATCCTGCGGAGGGCTTCCTAATGCCCCGTTTCCCGACGCCGACCGAGTCCGGCCACTACTGGGCAAAGCTCGTTCACCCGACCCGCATGCCGGCAGGCGAGGATTGGGCATCCGTCGATTGGGAAGTCGTGCAGGTCTTCGAAAACTGCCTAGACCGCAACGACCCCGAATATCTCGGCGTGCACGTCTCTGGCGTGAAATTCGTCCAGTGGGTTCCCGATTTTGTTTGGGGTCCGGCTGTTCCGGTTCCTTCCGATCTTCGGAGGGCCGCGTGACGAACGACGTGCTCCGCGAATACGAATACTGGCTGCGCGCCGCTCACCTGGACACGAAACGCTGGGAACTCGAGCGCTCGCCTGCGGCTCAATCCCTCTACCTGAACCTCGTCGTGTCTTCGCTGACGCGAGCTTTGGTCAGCGCCAACAAGCTGAACGACCGCGACCGTCGCGCCTACTGCATGCGCAATCTCGGCCGCGCTCGCGCCCTCCTCAACCGCATCGAACGGAGCGCAGCATGACCACTCGCGTCCTTCATATCCCGGCCAAGAGCCTGAGCGAGGCGCGCATAGTAGCGCATGCTGTCGAAGCTGGTCGCGTGCCCTGCCTCAAGCAGTACCTCGATGAGGCCCGTGCGAAGGCTTCGGCCGCATCCCTGACCGAGCTTCATCGCGTCCCGTACACCGTGATCCCGATCATCATGGTTGATGGGCTGACCGATGACGGCCGGATCAAGGTCGCACGTGTCGCCAATACCGCGGGGCAGGCAGTCGCCGCCCTCCTACTCGTCATCGGCGGTCCCTTCCTCGTCGGATTGGTATCGCTGCTGTGACGCGCGTTTCACGCCTTGCTGGGGAGGCGGCGCAGGCCGCCGTTCCCCCTTCGCCCGGCCCGCTCTCGATGGTCGAGAACCGGGATGGTGTCCGCCTCTCCAGCAAACCCAAGGGAGATCGCGATGCAGCCTGAACCTCTGTTCCAGTCCTTCGATGCCGGCTGGCTGATCATCTGCGGCGCCGTGCTGCTGGCCGCCGCCCTCTGGTGGGCCATCAAGCGCAACGATGAGCCCGTCCACGACGATGAGGACTGGGATGTCGAACCCCGCCGGCACGATCCGGAAGCCGACGCCCGGCATCGGCCGTTCTGACCAATTTCGACCGGCGCAGCGGCACTGCGATTTCACTCAGGGAGACAACAATGGGAATCGCAGAATTGCTGGCCGACATCGCGGGCGAGCGAGACGAAAGCGACGGCCGAGAGCCAGCGATGGCGGCGGAAGTCCTCGTCGAATTCCAGAAGACCTATGCAGATTTTCTGACCGGCTGCCCCTTCAAGCCGGGTGATCTCATCACCCCTCGCAGGGGCACCAACATGAAGGGTGCGGGTAAGCCGCATGTCGTGTTGGAGGTCCGCGACCGGCCGGATCCGCATTTCGCCGAGGGGGCCGGTTCTACCCAGTTCGGGCGGCGCAACGACATCCGCGTCGCAAGTTTCTACGGCGACACCATGGCTCGGCACTGGGTCGAGAGTGTCGATTTCGACGCCTACACGGCCGCCTGATGCCAACCCGGCGCGCCTCCGATGGTTCGTTGAGGCGCGCCACCCTCGCAGTCCACATGCGGCTCCAAGCCGAAACGGAAGCCCGCAAAGCCGGGCTGCAAATCACAGCCTGGCGCGACGGCAAGCCGGTCGTCCGCCTCCCGATGAGGAAAACGACATGAACTATTTCGACGAAGACGAGATCGAGGAGATCGCCGAGGGCGAGGTGAAGGTGAACCCGAAAGGCATCACCGCCACCGTGAACATGCCGGGCTCCGCGCTGGAAAGCATCGCGGCCAGCATCGCGAGCCGATTGGAGAACTCGACCTCCCGTCGGATCGAGAAGTCCGTCATGGAGAAGGTCGAGCAGCTTGTCGATGATGGCGTCCGAAAGGTCATCGGCGATCGCGCCGAAACGCTTGTTCGCGAGATACTCGACAAGCCGCGCCAGAAGACCAACGAGTGGGGCACTCCTACTGGCCCGACCGTCACCTTCGCCGAACTGATCCCCGGCATCGTCGACAGTTATCTCAACACCAAAGTCAACGATAAGGGGCAAGTCGACAGCTACCATAGCGACAACAAGAAGACCCGCGCCGCCTGGATCATCGCGACGATGGTCCGCGAGCACATCGAGCCCGTCACCACCAATGCCGTCGCCACGGTGACGAAGCAGGCCCGCGATGTGGTTGCTCAGAAGATCGCCGCCTTCGTGTCCGAACAGATGGTCCCGGCCATCGAGATGAAGAAGGGCGCCTGACCATGAGCGCCGCGCTGAAAGAGGATTTCTCGTACTGGAAGGCGCAGTTGGCCGGCCAGAAGCCGGAACTGACCGACAAGCTGCCGCGCTGCGGCTGCTACCGGTACCGCGGCGATCCGGTCCTGATCCGCGTCGTCGACGGGACCATGTTTGCCTGGATCGGCCGCAAGGGTCAGCAGACGCGCCGTCTGGCTGACGCCTCGTTCGCTGAGACGACCTTCTCGTTCTTCTGCCGCGACGCGATCTCGTCAGATCTCTACGACGCCGTCGCCAACAAGAACCAGCCGTGGCCCGAGGACATTGAGAGCCTCGATGATGCCCGGTCCAACTTTCCGACCGATCCGTTCGAGGCGCTGATCGCAGAGCTCGATCTGATCGAGTTGAAGATCGCAGAGTTTTTCAAGACGCCGGTCCTCGCCGGAGACGATGTCCGCGCCCTCCAAGCCGACAAGTGGAAGGAACGGGCGCGCGAACTCTCCGGCAAGATCGAGGACATGCGGGTCGCGGCAAAAAAGCCGATCGATCAGCAGGCCAAGGAGATCCAGAAGAAGTTCGTTCCGCCGCGCGACCGCGCCGATGCCTTGGTCACCAAGGTCAATACCGGAATGTCGGTCTATTCGCTGGCGAAGAAGCGGGCTGTCGAGGCGCAGGAGGCGGCCGAACGCGAGGCCCGCGCGAAAGCTGCCGCCGCCATGGGCGAAGCCGCCCCGGTTGAGCAGGCGCCCGTGCGCGGCCGCAGCAAGGTCGCCACCGGCAGCACGACGGTTCGGACGCGCAAGGTGGCCGTCATCAATGACCTGCCCGCCGCGGCAGCCTTCTATGCGGCCCTCCCCGAGCCCCCGGTCCAGTTCGTGACGGTCATCAAGCAGATGGCCGAGCAGAACCTGAAGACCGGCGTCGCCGTGCCGGGCTGCGAACTGAAAACCCTCGAATACGTCGCCTGAGAGGCCATCATGAACGCTCAGACCCCGTCAACTGCCGTCGCGAACATCGAACCAGCGCATCAGCGCGTCGCTCATTTGTCTCCGGGTAGCGTCAACGCAATCGTTCCGCAGACCTTCGACGACGTCTACCGCTTCGCCCAGGTCCTCTCCCGGAGCGGGCTCGTGCCGTACGGCATGGACACGCCGGAGAAGGTTTCCGTCGCGATCCTGACCGGCTTGGAGATCGGCGTGAAGCCGATGCAGGCCGTGCAGGGCATCGCCGTCATCAATGGCGCGCCGCGCATCTGGGGCGACCTCGCCCTGGCGGTCGTTCGCGGATCGGGGCAGCTCGAAAAGTTCAGCGAGAAACTGGTTGGTACGCCGCCAGCGGATTGGCCGTCCCCGAAGGACGATGAGCGCGACTACAAGGCCGTCTGCATCGTCAAGCGCAAGGGCGAGGACGAGGTCGTCAAGGAATATTCGATCGCCGATGCGGTAGTCGCGAAGCTTTGGAACAAGTCTGGACCGAAGGGGCCGACGCCGTGGGTAACGAACCCGAAGCGGATGCTCGCCATGCGAGCGCGCGCCTTCGCGCTGCGCGATGCCTTCACCGATATCCTCAAGGGTATGCCGATCGCCGAGGAGATGATCGGTGACGAGACGGAGGATGCCAATTATCGCCCGATCTCCTCGAACAACTCAGCCCCGCCGCCGCCTCCTTCTGACGATGAACTCAATTCGGCCTTGAAAGTTGAGGATGCAGTCATCGTTTCCGAATCCGCTGCTATCGCTCCCAAGGATGCAGCGGACGCCGCCGGCGCATCGACAACTGCCCCCCAGGCCGCCGACGCGCCGGCGGCACCCTCGGAAGACGCGATTGATCCCGAAGCCGAACTGTCGAACCTCGACGAGAAGCTCGGCTTCGCGACAAATTCCGATGACGTAGAAGCCTGGTACGTCGAGACGGACGTCGAGGCGGTCCTTGCCGACTTCACCGGCTTCGTGGAGCGGGCCCGTGATATCCGCGACCGGCATGTCGCGCGCGTTTCCCGACAGACTGATGCCGCCCCCGCGGCGCCGGCTGCCGACGAGGCCAGCGACGATGTTCCACCACCGCCGGCTGAAGACCAGTCCTCAGCCGAAGAGGATATGAGCACGCCGGAAGCCTATGAGGCTCTGGTGAAGGCGAAGCTGGCCGCCGCCGGCGACTTCAATGCCTACGAGGAGGTCCGCTCCTGGTGGAGCGCAACGCGTCCCGTCCGGCACGCCCTCGGCATCAAAGAGCACGCTAATATCGAGCGGCTGCAAAACCACTTCGCTGCCCGCAAGGGCGAGCTCGAAAAGGCGAAGGGCTGAGCCATGCAGCGCGGCGACGAAATTCTCGCGCGCTGGGACGGTATGGCGCTGCGCGCCGTCGGTGGTCGCGATCGCGACGCTATCGCTGAGTTCCCCGCCGATACCGTGTTCTCGCTTCGGAAATGGGAGCCCGGCACTCAGGGCGCGCGGGCTTTCATCTCCGTCTTCCTGAAGGTCTTCGCGGAAGCGCACCCCGACCAGACCATGACGGACCAGAAGCTCAAGGCGAGCCTGAAGGCTACGCATCATTGGCTCGACGGCGTCACCTTCGATGCAGCCGGCGGCGAAGCGAAGTTCAAATCCATCGGCAAGATGAGCCGGGACGAGCTCGCGCTGTTCACCGAGCAGGCAAAAGATTTTGCCGCTGATCTCGGGCTCGATGTCGCTGCGCTTGAGGCTGAGACGGCAGAGCGCCTGAAGCCGCGGAGGGCGCGGTGATGGCATCTCCCTATTCTTGGGCTTTCCCCGGAGCGAAATGCATCTGCATCGAGGACGATTTTTGCTCCGTCCACCAGGGTGAGTTCTCGATCCCCACTCGCGTCCCGATGATCGACGAAGTTCTCACGATTCGCGACTTCGTCGTCGGTGAGGCCAGCTTCGGAACCGGCATGGAAGGGGAGGTCTATGTCTCCTTCTATGAGATCGAACTGATGCAGTCCGATGGCCCGTTGAGCGGCGCCGTCCGGTTCCAGCTTTCGTGCTTCCGCCCTCTCCTCGACCGCCCGACCGACATCGCGATCTTCAAGAGCCTGCTGTCGCCGGCTGATCAGTTGGAGGACGCTTGATGCGGCGCGAGTTCTCCCGCAAGACGCGAGCGCAAGCATTCGAGCGATCGAAGGGCCACTGCGAGGCCTGCGGCGCGCACCTGATGCCCGGCAAGTTCCGCTACGACCACATCCTTCCGGATGCGCTGGGCGGAGAGCCGACGCTGGAGAATTGCAAGGTTCAGTGCGTCACCTGCGATGCGCCGAAAACCGCTGCCGATGTCACCCGCATCCGCAAAGCCGACCGCCAGCGGGACAAGCACACCGGCGCCTATGAGCGGAAGAAGTGGCCGAAGCAGATCCGCCGCCCGGCTCCGCCGCAGTGCCGCGCCACGGCTCCGCTGTCCAAGCCCCTTCCTCCCCGGCGATTCACATGAGCCCCCGCACCTTCCCCAATCGCAAGAGGAGCAAGCCGTGAGCCTGCCTCGCACCTTTTGGATGATCTACGGCGCCGGCCAGCGCGCGCCGACTGTGCGGCATCATACCGCCGAGGGCGCCCTGGTCGAAGCGCGGCGTCTCGCTCGGGTCGTGCCGGATGTCGAGTTCTTCGTCCTCCAGACCGTCGCTCATGTCGTGAAGCGCGATGTCGAGATCACGCCGATGGACGATGCTCAGCGCATAGACCCGGCGGCAATCGACGAGATTCCGTTTTGATGTCCCGCTTCAAGCCCCGCACCCCGAAATGGCCCTGGCGCGATTTCCTCACGGCTGATGAGGCTCGGGTTCTCGCCCGAGCCGACGCAGCCAAATCCGAATGGAAGCGGCTGAACGTCGAACGGGCCGCCATCACGAACAGAGCGATCCAGCGGGCGAAGGCCAACGCAGGGCGGGAGGGGCGTTGATGGCTAGCACGGAGATCGACGAGGCCGGCGTCAAGGCCGTCACCGCCATGATCGAACGCATCAGAGCAAAGGGTTTCAGCCTGGAGGCCCGGATGTTCGAGACTGTCTACTGGGGCTGGCTCCGGGTGACCAGCGCCTATGTCCACGGGCACCCCTATGTCGCGAAGCCGGAAGCACCCACGATGACGCCGATCTCGGCTCTTAGCGTGACCGATTACACTCTCAACCATTGGGGTCCTCAGATCCCTGGAACTCCGATCCTCGATGACGCCGCCGTGTTAAACGAGGCCGCGGCCGACGAGGCTTGGCATCGTGAGGAAGATCGCCGAATGCGCCGTGAAGCCGGGGAGGACATTTGATGTCTGACCGCTTCACCGCCCGTCAGAAACAGCAGGCCCTCGCCCGCGAGATCGGCTTTCGCCGGCGCGTCTATGCGACCCGCGTTGCAGAAGGCCGGATGAAGCAGGCTGATGCGGATTTTCAGATCGGGATTTTCGAGGAGATGGAATCGGAATTCCGTCAGCGCGCGGATGCCGACGATCGGGCTGGGAGGCTGCTCTGATGGACCCCCTCCATATGGATGACGCTGCGAATCGCTCAGTCGGACAGCTTGAGCCCGCCATCCGAATCCTCCCGTTGACGGATGCGCAGGCTGCCGGCGCCACCTCCCAGCAAAGGGCGCCGGCAGCCATCCCTTCCATCGCCTATGTCTATCGATGGGACCGCCAGGGCCGCAAAGGCCAGCGCTGCCGCGTCTTCGCGCGCGGCACGATGAATTCCGTTGGCCTCGAATTCGAGGACGGCTTTCGCATGGTCTCCTCCGGCAACGCGCTGAGGAGGGCGTAGCGATGGGACCGGCAACAGCGAGGCACCTCAAGTTCATGGCTGACGTTGCTGCGCGGACAGCGCCGACCGGCGATGGCCGATTCGGGATGATCAGCGCATATGGAGATGCGGCGCATCTCTGCGATGCGATCGCCTCTGATATCCTCGCCAGTGGCAGGCCGTCCAAGAAGCGGGAGCAGGCGGCAGAAGCAGCCAAGCGCTGCGCTGACCAGCTATGGGCGTTCCGATCATCCCTGCTGCCTAAGGCGGAGGGCTGACGATGGCGCGCGCCCGTCCGATGCTGGTGACCGAGATCCTTGGCGACGGCACGCTCGCTGATGCCGGCCGGCACTTGCCGCGGTATTATTCGGAAAGGAATGGCCGCGCGTATTGGGAACCTCGCGGCGTCATTCCGGCTGGCTTTGAGTCCCGCCCCTTGGGACCGGCTTCAGACCAAGCAAAATCCCGCGCTGTGGAACTCTATGAGGGCATGAGAAATGCTCGGAAAGAGATCGACGGACCAGTCCTGACCCCGTCGCGGCGCCAGGGTTACCTGTACTTCCTCATGACCGCTCGGTTTGTGAAGATCGGGTTTTCGACCCAGCCTTTTGGGCGGGCGAGCGCGTTGAAAACAGGCCTCGCCGACGAAATGACGGCTTTCGTCATCATCAAGGGGAAGAGGAGCGATGAGCGCCGCCTCCACGACGAATTTGCAGGCGCGCGGGTCCGGGGCGAGTGGTTCGCCCTCAATTCGAAACTGCGAGATGCCATCGCCCGCGCTGCGGCTGGGCAATTCTCGGGCGGGGGATTTTGACCGTGGCCCGCGCTCTACCGGCTCGCTATCCGTTACACGGCGCATGGCCGGAGATGATGCGTGCCGATATGGCTGCGGCCTTCTTCGACAGGAAGGACACCAAGGATCTGGCGACGGCTGTCGTCCGCGGCGAAGTTCCTCCACCATGTGGCTCGATCGGGACAGGCAAGGCCAAGGAGCCGGTCTGGACCCGATCCTACTGCCTCGCCTTCATTGGCAGGCGGTTCGATGCCGGCGCGGCCGATCGCGTCGTGTCCGAAGACCTGGCCGACATGGTGTGACAATGAAGATCAGGAAGAAGCCCAGGTACACCAATAAGAAGTGGCTCAGCGGGCAGCGACGCTGGGCTTGGTACTTCACTGTGCCGTCGTGGGCACGAGAGCGCGGCTGCCCAATGCAGGATGTCCCACTGGGCACCGAGCGCGACGCTGCGTGGGATCACGCGGAGGACGTCGTCTTGCCCCAGTTCGATTCCTGGCGCACGGCCGGCATGAGCGACCTTGTGGAGGTCCGCGGCGCCGTCGGCTCCTTCGACTGGCTGGTCATGCTCTACAAGAACCACAAGAGCTACAAGGATCTGAGCGACGGTCAGAAGCGCAATCACGAACGCGGCTTCAGCATGGTCGCTGATTACGTGCTGACGAAGGGTGCTCGGAAGGGCGCACGGGTAGGAGCGCAGCCGGTCGGCGACATCACCACGAAGATGGTCGACGCGCTGTTCGAAGCGCTTCTGACGGTCACCGAGACGGATGACGACGGCAACGAGGTCACGCGCGAGCGGAAGACCACGACCAATGCGGCCATGAAATCATGCCGGCGCGCGTGGAACATCGCCTATCGGGCCGAGCCTGCCATTGTTCCGAAGGAGAACCCTTTTTCCCGCATGGGCCTGAACGAATCTTCGACGCCGAACGCCGACGCGACCTTTGAGCAGCTCCAAGCCTTCGTCGCCCAAGCGGACAAGGAGAAGCGCTCGTCGCTCGGCACCGCCGCAATGATCACCTGGGAGTGGTTGCAGCGAGGCGAGCACATCTTCCGCTCCTTCGAGGTGGCACATTATCGGCCGAAGGAGCGCCCCGACGACGTGCGAATCGTTCACCCGAAGACCGGCAAGGAGGTCTGGTGGCCGCTCTTCGACCCGGAGCAACCCGAGCGCGTTCCGCTTTTCCCCGAACTCATGTCCCGGCTCGACGCCATCAAGCGCGAGCGCATCGGCGGCCTAATGCTGGTTCGGGACTGGAAGGACGATAAGGAGGGGCGCCCGCTCCCCTGGCCGACCGGGAACAGGGGGGACCTCACCTACATGCGACACGAGGTGAAGCGGATCGCCAAGGCAGCAGGACTGCCCGAAAGCATCACCTTCACGTCCTTCCGCCACGGTGGCCTGACTGAGACCGGCGACGCCGACATGACCGATCGCGAGATCCTGGCTCAGTCGGCGCAGACCTCTCCGAAGGTGCTTCCGCGCTACGTCAAAAAGACCATGAAGCAGGTCGCCAACGGAGCCAGGAAACGCCGCGCCGTGCGAACAGAAACTGGCCAAAAGTCAGAATGACCAACAGCATCCTTGTCAGAATGCGTCACGGAACAAACGGAGATTATGCAATGAAATCAATGGCGAGCCCGGCAGGATTCGAACCTGCGACCAGCAGCTTAGAAGGCTGCTGCTCTATCCATCTGAGCTACGGGCCCGTAACCGGTTCTATCCTCGCCTCGACGCTTCAGTGCGTCCACTGGCCGATGCGCGAGAACTTGAAATTGTCCGAATAGGAGATCGAGCGGCGCACCGGCTCATGCGGCTGCTCGACGCGATAGGGGATGCCGTTGCGCGTCGCATAGGCGACCGCCTCGGCCTCGCTGTCGAACCAGAGCTTGAGCTGGCTCTTCATGTCGGAGGAGGAGGTCCAGCCCATCAGCGGCTCGATCTGGCGGGCGCTTTCCGGCTCGTATTCGAGCAGCCAGCGCTCGGTCTTGGCCGTGCCGGACTGCATGGCCGTGCGGGCGGGGCGATAGATGCGTGCGGTCATGAAAGCGCTCTGCCGTCACAAAATCCCATGCAACCCGAAAGCCAGGCTGCGGCGTGACGTTTCCAGTGGTCGGGGCACCAGGATTCGAACCTGGGACCCTCTGCTCCCAAAGCAGATGCGCTACCGGGCTGCGCTATACCCCGACGGCACTCGAAACGTTGCGGTTCGCTATCACGCCATGGGCCGAACCCGCAAGCCAAAGCGAAGCGGTCTCGCCCCCACAGGACGCCGCCCGTCGCCGTTCAGCGCTTGAACAGCGCGTGCTCGACCTTGTCGCCCGGCTTGATGCCGAGCTGCCGGCTGACACCGCCATTGATTTCCAGCACCGACAGCACCGGCTCGCCGGACGGAATCGTCCGCGTCGACAGCGGCTCGGTGTTCTCCGCGATGCGCGCGACCGTGCCATCGGCCCTGATGAACAGCATGTCGAGCGGAATATAAGTATTCTGCATCCACATCGCCACCGGCTCGCTGCCTCCGAAGTCGAACAGCATGCCCCGGTCCGGCGGCAGGTAGTTGCGATACATCAGGCCCTTGGCGCGCTGGTCCGGCGTGCGCATCACCTCGACATGGAAAGCGTGCCGCGTGCCGCCGCTCACGATCGTCAGCGCTTCGAGCCCGGGCGCCTCCCCTGCGGCCGGCTGGGCCTGTGCCCTCGCCCCCAGGGGAGCGAGCGCGACGAGGAAAAGCGCGATTGCGGCGAAAGCGGTCCGGAGGGCATGCATCGCTTCTGAACTCCATGGCGATCGTCGCCGGGCTCCGAGCTAGAAGGCGGCGATGGCGAATCTTCGGCAGAAGGCAGCTTTCCGCCGTCTCAGGTCAAGAATTCCGTCATGATCATTCGCTCCTATGACGCCCTCGAGCGAAGGACGGCTTTCTTTCGCCGCTCGGTTGCGGCAGTTTCGCCCGGCACTGAACAGGAGAATATCATGACCGCTGCGCGCCTTCGCCGGCCAACGCATCTCGGGAACACGGCCCTCGCGGCTGTTTTCGTCGCGCTTTCCGCTCCTGCCTGGGCCGCGGATTTCCAGGTCGACAACGTCCGCATCGATCTGGGCCGGCTCGTCATCAGCATCCCGAAGGTCGCCGTCAAAGGCTCGAATCTCGAGAAGGACGCCTTCCTCGCGCTTTTCGCCAGCGGTGCGAACGAAACCGCCTCGACCCGAATCGCGAAGCTGACCGCAACCGAGATCAGCGCGCCCGAGCTCACCATGGAGCAGGCGTTCGGCGAGCAGAAGCAGTCCACGACCTATCGTGACATTCGCTTCACCGACATCCGCGACGGCAAGATCGCGCATGGCGAATCGGGGAGCGCCAGCCTCAGCGCCCTGGGTGGCCCTGCCGGGGCGATGAAGGGCACGCTGAAGCGCACCGCTTTCGACATGCTCGATCTCAAGCAGTCGGCGCGTGTCCTCACCGAGAAGGCGGCGCCCGGGACGAACGAGCCCTATGTCCCGGTGATCGGCAGCTTCGAGCAGGACGGCTACGACATCGACATGGGCCAGGCCGGCAAAATGTCGATCGGCAAGACCACGGCGCGCGGCTTCACGGCGAAGGTCGGGCCGGAGCCCCTGCTCGACCTCCTCGACAAGGTCGGCAAGGGCTCCGAGGAGCTCGAGAAGAAGGCGGACGACAAGTCGGCGGCCAAGGACGACAAGAGCGATGTCGAGAAGCGCTTCGCCCTGTCGATGCTGACGCTGTTCGACATGTTCGAGTACGGCAGCGGCGAGGCGCGCGATTTCAAGGCCATGATCCGCCCGCCTGCGGCAGACAAGGGTGCCAAGCCGAAGGATCCGGTCGAGTGGACGATCGCGCGCATGGCCTTCGGCGAGAATGCGCCGGACAAGTCGGGCTTCGCGATCGAAGGCATGGCGTTCACCAGCGGCCCCGGCAAGGGCAAGGTCGATTCGATCAGCTATTCCGGCTTCTCCTTCGGGAATGCCGCGCGTGAATTGCGGACTCTGCTCGCCAGCCCGGACGCAAATCTGGAGCAGATCGACTACCGGCGCTTCATTCCGAAGATCGGGACCATGCGCCTGACCGGGCTTTCGGTCGATGCGCCGCCGATCATCCCGGGCAAGCAGCCGATCAAGATCGCTCTCGGCACCTTCGAGCTGAAGGGTGGCGAGCCGCTGAACGGCATTCCGACCAGCCTCGGCCTGACGATCGACAAGCTGGTCACGCCGGTCGTCGATACCGGCGACAATCCGGGAATCGCAGAGTTGCTCGCCATGGGCATCGACAAGCTCGACCTCTCGGCGAAGCTCGACCTGGCCTGGGAGGCAGCGAAGAATGAGCTCGCCATCCGCACCCTCTCGCTCGGCAGCGCCGGCCTCGTGCAGCTCGATGCCAACGGCACGCTCGCCAATGTGACGCAGGACCTGTTCTCGAGCGATCTCGCGCTCGCCCAGGTGGCGGCGCTCGGCGCCACGGCTCGCAACCTCCAGATCAAGCTGCAGAATTTCGGTCTGGTCGAGAAACTGATCGCGAAGCAGGCGCGCGACACCGGCCGCAAGGTCGAGGAGGTGCGCCAGCAGTTCACCATGGTCGCGAGTGTCGGGCTCGCCGCCATGCTGGGCCCGTCCGATGCGGCCAAGACCCTGGCGTCGGCGGCCTCGCGCTTCGTCGCCAAGCCCGGCACGCTGACGATCGACGCCACGGCGAAATCGCCGTCCGGCCTCGGCCTCGCCGACGTGCTGACCATCACCCAGCCGACCGAGATCTTCGACAAGATCGATGTCAAGGCCGATGCCCGATAAGTCGGAGGGCGTCATCGCGCCCGAGGATCGCGACTGGCGCCCTTCCGCGCTGCAGGCCTGGTGGGCGGGCCTGCCGCCCGTCACCCGCGGCCTGCTGCGCAAATACGTGAACCGCGACAACCAGACCCGGCTGCATCTGGCGCATCTCATCGCCCGGCGGCCGGGCCAGATCGTCGCCGGCGCCTATACCTATGGCCGGCCGAAGGTGCGCTTTCCCGAGAGCGGGGCGAAGCTCGTCATCGGCCGCTACGGCTCGATCGCCGACGGCGTCGAGATCCTGCTCGGCGGCAACCACCGGCTCGACTGGACGACGACCTATCCCTTCCCGGCCCTGCCCGGGCTCTGGCCGGCAGCGACCGGCTTCACCGGGCATGACGCGACACGCGGCGACGTCGTCATCGGCCACGACGTCTGGCTCGGCTCGCAATGCATGATCCTGTCGGGCGTGACGATCGGCCATGGCGCGGTCATCGCGGCCCGCGCCGTGGTCAGGCGCGACGTGCCGCCCTATGCCATCGTCGCCGGCAATCCGGCCCGCGTCTTCCGCCTGCGCTTCGACGAGGCGAAGGTCGCGGCCTTGCTGGAGACGCGCTGGTGGGATCTGCCCAAGCCGCGGATCGACGCGTTGCTGCCACTCCTGCTCAGCAGCCGCATCGAGGAGTTCATCGCCGCGGTCAGGAGCCCTTGAGCAGGCGGCGCTTCAGGCCCAGCGCCGGCTTCTCGACGAGGAACCAGGACAGCGCCGCCACGACCAGCGTGACGGCGAGCGAAGGCCAGAGCAGCGCCATCGCCCCGAGGCCCGGGAACAGCGCATGCAGCGCCTGCTGCGCCGGCCAGCCATAGAGATAGACGCCGTAGGAGAGATCGGCCGGCGGCTCAACCGAACGGCGTGTCAGAGCCGGGGCCAGCGCCAGCACAAGGACGCCCCAGGCGCTGACGAGATAGAGCGCCGCCTTGTAGAGCGGCGTGAAGGACAGCGGCACCAAGGCGAGAATGGCCAGCGCCAGCAGCGGCAGCGAGAGCGGCACCCTCTCGCGATAGAGATAGCACAGCCCCCCGGCGAGGAAGATCAGCGGCAGGCGCAGCGCCGTCTCGGTGCCTTTCGATCCATGAGGCGTCACGACCTCGCGCAGCACCACCGCCAGCGTCAGGGCCAGCCCGGCCGCCAGCATGACGCGCGGCTTCGCCAGCAAACCGGCGAGCCCGGCGACGAGCACGCCGAGATAGCACAAAGTCTCGTATTTCAGCGTCCACACCGTTCCCATCGGGAATTGCAGCGGGTTGTGCTCGAAGACGCCGGGCAGCGCCGCCGAGCTCTTGAAGCTGGTCAGCGTCGCGGAGATGAAGCGCCAGAGCCGCGGGTCCCTGAGATAGCTGCCGAGATCGAGCGAGGTCATCGCCGCGCCGAGCAGCAGCGCCACGACCAGCGTCGCCGCGATCAGGCCGGGCGCGATCCTGAGCAGCCGCGCCACCACATAGTCGCGCCAGCCGCGCCTGACGAAGCTCATCGTCACGAGGAAGCCGGAAATCGCGAAGAAGCCGTTGACCGCATGCTCGCCGAGCGTGAAGCCGGTGGTCTGGAACCAGGGCTCCTGCTCGACCCGCCCGTCGGTGACGCTGAAGGCGTGCGAGACGACCACGGCGAGCGCCATCACCAGCCTGAGCAGGCCGAAATTATTGTGCGGATTGGCGAGCGCCTTCTCGATCCCCGGTGCGTTGCGGATCATGGCGCAGTCTCCAGCCCTTCATATGCCAGCGCCGTCTCGCCGCGCGCCCAGGCCCGCGCGCCGGCGGCGGAACCGGCATGGGCGAACATCTTCTCGCGGTTGAGGAGGACGCCGTAACCCAATGTCTTGCCGAGATTCTCCAGCCTGCGCAGCGGCGCCGGCTCCGGCAGGCCATATTTGCGGGCGATGTAATGCTCCGACCAGGCGAGGTGCCAGCGCGCCTTGAAGCGCCGCTGCGGAGACGGTGCGCTCGACTTCCCCCGCCCATGCCGTGCCTCGGCACCATCGACATGGATGAGGGCATGGCCGGCATCGCGCATCCGCCGGCAGAGATCGTCATCCTCGTAGAACAGGAAGATCGCCGGATCGAAGCCGCCGAGCGCGAGGAAGGTTTCGCGCGGGATCAGCAGGCAGGCACCGGAGAGGAACGGCAGGCAGGCATCTCCCTCCGGCACGACCATCGCACCGCTGCGATTGAGATGATCAGGCGAGAGCAACGAGCGCGGCTGCAGGAAGACGCGCCCCGAGGGCTCGACGATGCGCGGTGCCAGCATCCCGGCATCGGGGTAGCGCCCGGCCGCCGCCAGCAAAGCAGCGGCAGCGCCCCGCTTCAGCTCCAGATCGGGATTGACGATCAGCACATAGGGCGTATCCGCCGCCGCCACGCCGAGATTGTTGGCGCGGCCATACCCTTCGTTGCGGGCATTGGCGATAACGCGCGCACCGCGCTTCTCCGCGATGCCCCGGCTGTCGTCGCCGCTGGCATTGTCGACGACGATCGCCGGCACGCCCTCGCCTGCCAGCGCATCGAGGCAGGCAGGCAGAACTTCGGCGCTGTCGTAGCTGACGACGATGGCGGTGATCGCGGCGGCAGGCATTGCGGCCTTCTGGCCATGCGAACCGGCCGGAATCAAGCGAATTCAGCGCCGCGACAGCGCCGCGAGTTCGCCCTGCACCCGCTCGCGCTCGGCGCTTCCGCAAGCATGCGGCGCCTTGTAGGAGCGCACCGCATAGCCCGCATTGGCCGCGACGAAGGCCGCCCGCTCCTGCCGGTCGAGCCGCGCGATGATGCGGCCGCGATCGACACGCAAGCCGCAATCATAGCCGCGCGAAACGGTCGCGGCGGCATATTCGACCGTGCCGGGAATCGGGCCGGCGCTCGTGCAGGCGGTGAGGCCGAGCAGGAGCGCTGCCGCGAGAGATGGTTTCGGAAGCATGCCCGTCTGGCCGGCTCAGGGTGAGTCGAACTGGCCGGCCCTGATTCGGGCCATGCGCTCCTTCAGCGCGGCGCGCTCCTCAGCCGCACAGGCTTGCGGCCGCGCATCCTGATTGACCATCTCGGCCTCGGAGACGGAGACATAGGCCGAGCGCGCCGCCGCGATCTGCTCAGGCGTGGCGCCACGTGCCGTCTCGGCCGCCAGGAAACGGTCCAGCGTCGAGCGCTGCGGCGAGCCGGCCTTGCAGGCGCTCGCCCGCGAGATCGTCGTCGCGAGGACCGAAGCGCGGCCGGCGCTGGTGTCGCCCCCGTCGGCGACGCAAGCGCCCAGCGGCAGCGCGAGGAAGCAGGCGAGCAGCAGGGCTCGCCCGACAGGCAGCGAAGGCATGGTGGTCAGCCGTTCTTCTCGGGCAGGTTGACGCGCAGATGCGCCTCGCGAAGCTGCTTCGGCGTCGCCTCGGCCGGTGCCCCCATCAGCAGGTCGACGGCCTGCTGGTTCATCGGGAACAGCGCGACCTCGCGCAGGTTCGTCGCGCGCGCCAACAGCATGATGATGCGGTCGACGCCCGCCGCCATGCCGCCATGCGGCGGAGCGCCGTACTGGAAGGCGCGATACATGCCGCCGAAGCGCTCGATCACCGTCTCCTCGCCATAGCCGGCGATCTCGAAGGCCTTCACCATCGCCTCGGGGCGGTGGTTGCGGATGCCGCCGGAGGCCAGCTCGAAGCCGTTGCAGGCGATGTCGTACTGGAACGCCTTGAGCGAGAGCGGGTCTTCCTCGGTCAGCGCCTTCAGGCCGCCCTGCGGCATCGAGAAGGGATTGTGCGAGAAATCGACCTTCTTCTCGTCCTCGTTATACTCGAACATCGGGAAATCGACGATCCAGGCGAAGGCGAAGACGTTCTCGTCGATCAGGTTGAGCTCCTGGCCGACCTTGTTCCGGGCGCTGCCGGCGAACTTGTAGAACTTGTCCGGATCGCCCGCGACGAAGAAGCAGGCGTCGCCGCCCTTCAGCCCCATCTGCTTGATGATTCCCGCGACGCGCTCAGGCCCGATGTTGTTGGCGATCGGCCCCTGGCCCTCGCCGTCTTCCTTGACCATCAGGTAGCCGAGGCCGGGCTGACCCTCGCCCTGCGCCCAGGAGTTCATCCGGTCGCAGAAGGCGCGCGAACCGCCGCCCGGAGCTGGAATCGCCCAGACGCGGTTCTTCTCGCCTTCCAGGATGCGCGCGAAGACCTTGAAGCCCGAGCCGCGGAAATGCTCGGAGACATCCTGCATCACCAGCGGGTTGCGCAGGTCCGGCTTGTCGGAGCCGTATTTGGCGATCGACTCGGCATAGGGAATGCGCGGCCAATTCTTCTGGACGGTGCGGCCCTCGGCGAATTCCTCGAACACGCCGGTAATGACCGGCTCCATCGTCGCGAACACGTCCTCCTGCTCGACGAAGCTCATCTCGACGTCGAGCTGGTAGAACTCGCCCGGCAGGCGGTCGGCGCGCGGGTCCTCGTCGCGGAAGCAGGGCGCGATCTGGAAATAGCGGTCGAAGCCCGCCATCATCAGGAGCTGCTTGTACTGCTGCGGCGCCTGCGGCAGCGCGTAGAACTTACCGGGGTGCAGGCGGCTCGGCACCAGGAAGTCGCGCGCGCCTTCCGGCGAGGACGCGGTCAGGATCGGCGTCTGGAACTCGGAGAAGCCGGAATCCTTCATGCGGCGGCGCATCGAGTCGATGACCTTGGTGCGCAGCATGATGTTGTTGTGCAGCTTCTCGCGACGCAGGTCGAGGAAGCGGTACTTGAGGCGGGTATCCTCTGGATATTCGAGATCGCCGAAGACCGGCAGCGGCAATTCGGCCGAGGGACCGAGCACCTCGATGCCTGTCGCGAAGACCTCGACCGCGCCGGTCGGCAGGTTGGCGTTCTCGGTGCCGGCGAGACGCGCCTTGACCTTGCCGTCGATGCGCACGACCCATTCCGAGCGCAGCGTCTCGGCGTCCGCGAAGGCCGGCGAATCCGGGTCGATCACGACCTGCGTCATGCCATAATGGTCGCGCAGGTCGATGAAGAGCACGCCGCCATGGTCGCGAATGCGATGGCACCAGCCGGAGAGACGGACATTCTGGCCGATGTCGCTGTCACGGAGCGCGCCGCAGGTGTGGGAACGGTAGCGATGCAAGGTCACGGTATCGGTCTTTCGGCAAAAGGCGCCGGGAACAGGCCGAAAGGGCCAGCGCACAGCTTTTCGGGGCTAACCACACGCGCGCGCCCGAAATGTCAAGAACGCCCGCGACATCCCGCATCGCTGTCTGCTATGAGCCGAAAGCCATGCATCTGATCACCGATACCGCCGAGCTCTCCGCAGCCTGTGACCGCCTTGCGGCTCATCCCTTCGTCACGGTGGACACCGAGTTCCTCCGCGAGACGACCTATTATCCGAAACTCTGCCTGATCCAGCTCGCCTCGCCGGATGAGGCAGTGCTGGTCGATCCGCTCGCGCCCGATCTCGATCTCGCCCCCTTCTTCGGGCTGATGGTCAACGAGGCCGTGGTGAAAGTCTTCCACGCCGCCCGCCAGGATCTGGAAATCGTCTGGCTGCTCGGGCGCGTGCTGCCGACACCGCTTTTCGACACCCAGGTCGCCGCCATGGTCTGCGGCTATGGTGACTCGGTCGGCTACGAGCAGCTCGCCAACGATCTCGCCAAGGCGCGCATCGACAAATCCTCGCGCTTCACCGACTGGTCGCGCCGCCCTCTCACCGAGGCGCAGCTCTCCTATGCCGAATCGGACGTCACCCATCTGCGCCAGGTTTATCTCGCGCTGAAGGAGGATCTCGACGCCAGCGGCCGCGAGGCCTGGGTCGCCGAGGAGATGGCGGTTCTGAGCTCGCCCGCCACCTACGAGGTCAAGCCAGAGAATGCCTGGCTGCGCCTCAAGGGCCGCATCCGCAAGCCGCGCGAGCTGCCGCTGCTGATGGAGATCGCCGCCTGGCGCGAGCGCGAGGCGCAGAGCCGCGACGTGCCGCGCCAGCGCGTGCTCAAGGACGACGCGCTGATGGACATCGTCCAGCGCGGCCCGCGCTCGGTCGAGGCTCTCGCGGAATTGCGCTCCGTGCCCAACGGTTTCGAGCGTTCGCGCAATGGCGGCGAGGTTCTCGCCGCGATCGAGCGCGCAGCCGCGATCGATCCGAAAACCCTGCCCCGGCTGGAGCGCGAGCGCGGCCGGCCGACCAACGGCGCGGTGCTCGACCTGCTCAAGGTGCTGCTCAAGGCGACCGCCGACGCCGAGCGCGTCGCGCCCAAGATCATCGCCACCGCCGACGACCTCGAAGCCATCGCCTCCGACGAATTGTCGGATGTGCCGGCGTTGAAGGGCTGGCGGCGCGAGGTCTTCGGCGAGAAGGCGCTGGCGCTCAAGAACGGCCAGCTCAGCCTGCGCATCCAGCGCGGCCGGGTGGTGGTGGGCTAAAGTCCGGCTGAATCAAGCTCGGAGGAACCGCGTTCAGCCAATTGATCCGATACGTGATTTAGCGATAATTCACCCACCGCCATAGCTCTTCACCAGCGAGCCGGCGACCAACCCCCAGCCGTCGACCAGCACGAAGAAGATCAGCTTGAACGGCAGCGCCACCGTCACCGGCGGCAGCATCATCATGCCCACCGACATCAGGATCGAGGCGACCACGAGGTCGATGATCAGGAAGGGCACGAACAGCAGGAAGCCAATCTCGAAAGCCCGCCTGAGCTCCGAGATCATGAAGGCCGGCACCAGCACCTCGATGCCGATATCTTGCGGCGTCTGCGGGCGCGCCCCTTGCGACATGTCGAGGAAGAGCTGCAGGTCCTTCTCACGCACATGCTTCAGCATGAAGGTCCTGAAGGGCACGACGCCGCGGTTATACGCTTCCTGCGGCTGGATCTGCCCGGCGACGAGCGGCTGCACGGCGGTCGTGTAGGCTTCCCGCAAGGTCGGCGCCATCACGAAGCCGGTCAGGAACAGCGCCAGCCCGATGATCACTGTATTGGGCGGCGCCGTCTGCGTGCCCAGCGCTGAGCGCAGCAGCGACAGCACCACGACGATGCGCGTGAACGACGTCACCATGACCAGGATGGACGGCGCCAGCGACAGCACCGTGATCACGGCGATGAGCTGGAGCGCCCGCTCCGCCACGCCGCCGCCCTGCCCGAGATCGAGCGACAGCGTCTGCGGCATTGCCGGCGTCGCGACGAGGCCGAGCAGCAGCACCGCTGCCGTCAGGGATCGGCACAGGCGCCGCCGTCTTGCCGTGGCGAGGTAGGGTATCACGCGCGACCGTCGCTGCCGCCCGACTCAGACGATCGGGCGAGACGAAGCTAGCGGGCGGGCATCGGCAAGCAACCGCGGCGGACCGGCCCGCCGCAGGATCGGCGACATTCCTGTTGATGGCGGCGGCTAGGCTGTGCCGGCGCGCCGCGCCGCTCAGGATTTCGCCTTGGGATCGCGGCCGAGCAGCCGGGCGAACTCGGCCTCGATCGCATCGACCGAGAACGGATCGATCTCCTTCGCCGGGTCCGGCTCCTTGGCTGCCTCGGTCGGCTTCTGCGGCGGCTCGGGGGCCTCGGCCTGTTTGGGCTGGGCAGGCTTGGGCTGGGCAGGCTCCGCGACGGTCACGGACGGTTCCGGCTCCACCGGTCCAACGACCGGCGCGGGCTTCTCGCTGCCGGTTTTTTCAACGGCGGGCTTTTCAGCAGCGGGGCTCGCTTGCGGCGGCTTCGGCTCGGCATGCGTCGGCGGCACGCGCGCCGGCTTCAATCCGAGAGCCGCCTCGAGCTCGGCTTCCATGCTCGTCGCCACCGAAGCCGGGGTCGACGGCGCTGCGGGAGCATCCGGAGCCGGCTGAGCTTTCGCCGGCTCGGCCGGCTTGACCCGATCCGCAGGCGCGAAGGGACCGGCCGGCTTGGGCGGCTCCACGGTCCTGGGCGGCTCGACCGGCCTGGACGGCGAAGCGATCGGCTCCCGGCTCGTTGCCGGAGCGGCCGGCGCAGGCGCGGCGGGCTTGGGCGGCACCACGACCGCCTCTACCTGCGGCTCGGGCGGCAGATTCGCGGGCCGCACGGCCGAGAACGGACGCTTCAGCGCCGCCTCGAGCTGCTTCGTCATGTCGTCGAGCTCGTCGGCGCTCACGGCGGGCGCCGGCGCATGCTCGCGCGGGAAGCTCGGAGCCGGGCCGGTCGTCATCGGGGGCATGGGAGCCGTCGCCGGCGGAACCGGAGCGGGAGCAACCGGCGTGGGCGCAGCGGCAGCGCCGACCTCCTCGAGGCCGAGCGCGGCCGCGACGCCCGCGCTCGCTGCAGTGACGGCCTCGGCATGCGTCTGGGCGTGGCGGGTGGGCAACGGGGGCAGGACGTCGGGGCTGGCGGAAACCGCAGTACTGCGGCGAATCTCGTCACCGGCCCGTAGCGCAGGCTCGCTCGGCGGCACCAGCGTCTCGAAGGGCGGTAGCGGCCTGTCGGGTGCCGCGCCCTCGCTATAGGAGGGAGCCGTGGCGCGCGCGCCGCTGCGCAGGATATTGGTCTCGACGACGACGTCGGAGGCCCCGCCGAGCATGATGAGATGCTCGACATTGTCGCGGCGGATCAGCACGAGCTGGCGCTGCCGGTCGAGATCATAGGTATCGACGATGCCCAGCCGTGGCTGGCGCTGCCGACCGCCGGCCTGCCCGCGCATCCTGAGGCGCCCACCCTGTATCTGCCGAACGAACAGGCCGAGCAGGGCAAGAAGTACCAGGATGACCACGGAGGCGACGATCACCTTCTGTGCGGTCGTGAGTTCCAATCCGAACAAGCTCTGCAAGGTCTGCCTCTTCCGCGACGGCCGCCCTGGGCGGCAGAAGTTCCGCTCAAGGTTCAACACCTTGGCTATAGCATAACGCTTTCCTTAACGGGAAACATGGTGAACGCGTGGTTAACCGGTTATCCGAAAGGCGATGCGTTTAACGCCTTCTTAACCATGAGCCCGGCAAGATTTGCCCAGTGAGGCGGCCATGCGGGCCCGCCCCTGCGAGGCGGCAGCCATGGCGAATGACGGCTTGAACATCGGCGGCGGCCTCATGCAGGCCCTCAAGCTGCGCATGCATTACCAGCAGTCGCGGCAAAAGGTGTTGTCCGAGAACGTCGCCAATGCCGACAGCCCGGGCTTCCGCCCCGTCGACCTGAAGCCGCCGGGCTTCGACCGGGGCGGCGTGGCGCTCGCCCGCACCAGCGCCGGACATATGAGCCTGACCGGCGGCAAGGGCGGCTTCGACAGCACCGGCGCCCCGCGCTTCGAGACGACCCCGAACGGCAACGCCGTCAACCTCGAGGACGAGATGATGAAGGTCGCCCAGAACCAGTCCGACTACCAGCTCGCCGCATCGCTCTACAGCAAGGGCCTCGGCCTGATGAAGATCGCGATCGGCAAGGGCCGCTGAAGCAGCGATCGCGGAGGGAGCATCTCATGGAACTGATGAAGAGCCTCGCCATCGCCGCCTCCGGCCTGCGCAGCCAGTCGGGGCGCATGCGCGTCATCGCCGAGAACATCGCCAACGCCGATTCCGGGCCGGAGCGCGCCGGCGCCGACCCCTATCGCCGCAAGGTGCCGAGCTTCCAGCGCCATTTCGACCGCGAGCTCGATGCCCAGACGGTCGCGCTCGGCCGCGTCCAGCGCGACCCCAGCGCCTTCCGCGTCAAGCACGAGCCCGGCAACCCGGCCGCCGACGCCAGCGGCAACGTGCAGATGCCGAACGTCAATTCGCTGGTCGAGATGGTCGACATGCGCGAGGCCCAGCGCAGCTACGAGGCCAACCTGAACCTGATCTCCTCCACCCGGCGGATGATCCAGCGCACCATCGACATCCTGCGCGCCTGAACAGCGCGCCTCCAGAAGGAGACTGAACCGCCATGGCTACACCGGGCTTCGCTGCAGGCGCCTATGCCTCGATCGGGGGATTGGGCGCCGGCAATCTGATGAAGAAACCCGCCGCCGGCATCGGCGGCGCGGAAGCGGGCGGCCCGGACTTCTCCGCGCTGCTCGGCAAGGCGCTCGACTCCACGGCCGAGGCCGGCCGCAAGGCCGACGTCCAGACGGCGAGCGTCGCCGCCGGGCGCGCCGACGTGGTCGATGTCGTCACGGCGGTGGCCGAAAGCGAGACCGCGATCGAGACGCTGGTGGCGGTGCGCGACCGCGTCATCGCGGCCTATGAAGACATCATGCGGATGCCGGTCTGACGGCGGGGACGGATCGAAACCATGACTTCCGGAGCCATCCTCGACATCGCCCGCGACGGCATCGTCGTCTTCCTCAAGGTCGGTGGCCCGCTGATGGCGGTCGCGCTGCTCGTCGGCCTCGTCGTCTCGCTGGTGCAGGCGCTGACCCAGATCCAGGAGCAGACGCTGGTCTTCGTCCCGAAGATTCTCGCCGTCTTCGCTTCGCTGCTCCTGCTTCTTCCGTTCATGGGAGACGCGCTGGCAGGTTATATGGGACGGGTCGCCGTCCGAATCGCCACGGGCGGATGAACCTGCCGCGGCTGCGCCCCGCCCTCGCCGGTGGTGCCGTCCCGCGGCATCCATTCCGGCGCGAGGATGACCGCGGCACGATGCAGATCGCGATCCTGCCCCAGATCGGCGCGCTGTTCGTGCTCGTCTTCGCGCGGGTCGG
Organism: Allobosea sp. RCC_152_1; assembly: GCF_041360765.1. NCBI lineage: Bacteria > Pseudomonadati > Pseudomonadota > Alphaproteobacteria > Hyphomicrobiales > Alloboseaceae > Allobosea > Allobosea sp. RCC_152_1. The sequence continues at coordinate 43,061 of NZ_JBFUPU010000013.1, read as the reverse complement.
CACGCTGGTCATGCTCATGCCCGGCATCGGCGAGCGCTTCATCTTCTCGCGCGCCCGGCTCTCGCTCGCCTTCTTCATCGCGCTGATGATCCTGCCGATGGCGCGTCCCTCGCTGCAGATCCCGGAGACCCTCCCCGCCCTGGCCACGCTGCTGATCGGTGAATTGCTGATCGGGCTCGTCATCGGCGTCTGCGCCAGGCTGGTGATGGCAGCGCTCCAGACGGCCGGCACCATCGTCGCCCAGTCCATGGGCCTCGGCTTCGCCATGACGGTCGACCCCACCGGCGGCAACCAGAACCCCTCGATCGGCAACTTCCTGACGATGCTCGGCATCACGCTGATCCTGACCAGCGACCTGCACCACATCGCCATCGCCGCGATCCACGAGAGCTACCGCCTGCTGCCGCCCGGCGGTGCGCCGGATCTGACGGACGTGATGACGCTCGCCGTGCGCTCCACCGCGCAGGGCTTCGCGCTGGCGGTGCAGATCGCGGCGCCCTTCATCGTCTTCGGCCTGCTCTTCAATCTAGGGCTGGGCGTGCTGGCGCGGATGATGCCACAGCTCCAGGTCTTCTTCCTCGCCGTGCCGGCCTCGATCTTCGGCGGCATGCTGATGCTGCTCGTCGTCCTCGGCGTGATGATGAGCGTCTTCATGAACGGGCTCGGCGTCTTCCTGCGCCAGTTCACCGGGGGCTAGCGCGGGATGGCGGACGACTCCGACAAGGAAGACAGGACAGAGGACCCGACCCAGCGAAAGCTGGACGAAGCCACGGAGAAAGGCGACGTCCCCAAATCGCAGGAGATCGGTACCTTCTTCGTGCTCTGCGGCTTCACGCTGTCGCTGTTGGTCGCTGCCGGCTGGTCGGCACGCGACGCCATGCTCTCGCTGCGCGGCTTCCTGATGAACGCCCATCAGGTTCCGCCCGACGGCGCCGCCTTCATGCAGGTGACGCGGCAAGGCGTGCTGACCGGCTTCATGGCGCTCGGCCTGCCCTTCGCCTTCATCCTCTGCGCGGGCCTGGCCGGCGCGTTCATCCAGCACAAGCTGCTCTGGACCTTCGAGCCGCTGATGCCGAAATTCGACCGCATCTCGCCGATGGCCGGCCTCAAGCGGCTGTTCGGCAAGGAGGCCTGGGTCAACTTCGCCAAGGGCCTCGCCAAGACGACGCTGATCGGCATCGTGATCTGGTACACGCTCTGGAACCAGCACGACCGGCTGGAAGCCTTCGCCGAGATGAACGTGTCCGCGCTGATGCCGGCGGCGCTCTCACTGGCGATCCAGCTCATGGGCGCGGTGCTGGCGCTTTTCGCCGTCATCGCCATCGGCGACTTCGTCTGGCAGCGCTTTTCCTGGTACCAGCGCCAGAAGATGACGAAGGAGGAGCTCAAGCAGGAGTTCAAGAACTCCGAGGGCAATCCCGAGATCAAGGCCAAGCTGCGCCAGATCCGCAGCCAGCGCGTGCGCAAGCGCATGATGGCGGCCGTGCCCAAGGCGACGGTCATCATCACCAACCCGACCCACTTCGCGGTGGCGCTGCAATACGAGCCCGGCATGGCCGCGCCGCTCTGCCTCGCCAAGGGCGTCGATGCCGTCGCGCTCAAGATCCGCGAGGTCGCGGGCGAGCACCACGTCCCGATCGTCGAGAATCCGCCGCTCGCCCGCGCGCTCCACGCGACGGTCGGCATCGACGAAGAAATTCCTGTCGAACACTATCAGGCTGTCGCCGAAGTCATCGGTTACGTCTTGCGCCTGAAGGGCCGCCGCGCCTAACTCGACAGCGGATGCGAATGAACCTAAGCCGCCAGTCTTCTCCCCGCCGGACGGGCACGGCAGCAAGGAAACGGACTTGACCGCAATGAGCGGAAGCACGGCCACCAGCGCGATCGATCGCTCCGACAAGCCGGGGCATATCGGCGTCATCCTGCTCGTCGCCGGCCTGCTCGTCGGCGCGGCGATCGCGCTTGGCTTCATCGCCAACGAATGGGCCCAGCCGCTGATCCTCGGCCTGCTCGCCATCCTCTCCGTCGTCGGCGTTTTCGGCCTCTTCGCCTATGCGATCGGCCTGATCCAGTTCTCCGGCCGCGCCGCGCGCAACGACCTCACCAAGACCATCGTCGACGGCGCCGATGACGGCATCGTCGTCACCGAGGGCGAGAACGACATCGTCTATGCCAACGAGGCCTATCTCGGCCTCGCGGGCGCAACCGGCGCCAACGATCTGAAGCCGGTCGGCCGGCTGCTCACCGGCCGCGCCGACGTCTCCGAAGCGATCTACCGGCTCGCCACCGCCGCGCGCGAGAACCGCCGCCTCGTCGAGGAGGTCCGGCTGGAACCCGCGCTCAACGGGCGCGGCGAGGTCGGCTGGTATCGCGTCCGCGTCGCGCCGGTGCGCCGCGAGACCTCGACCGCGACGCTCTGGACCGTCTCCGACGTCACCCCCGAGCGCGAGCGGCAGGAGAACGCCTTCCAGGAGCTCCAGCACGCCATCGACTATCTCGACCATGCGCCCGCCGGTTTCGTCTCGATCGACGCCGACGGCGAGGTCTCCTATCTCAACGCGACGCTGTCGGGCTGGCTCGATTTCGACCTCGCCCGCTTCGGCTCGGGCGGCCTGCATCTCGACGATATCTGCACGCCGGCCGCAGCCGCCCTTGTCCAGGCGATCCGCGGCCAGCCCGGCGATGTCCGGGTCGAAGTGCTCGATCTCGACCTCAAGCGCCGCAACGGCTCTCCCCTGCCGGTGCGCCTGCACCATCAGGTCGCCTTCGGTCAGGACGGACGCGCCGGCCCCTCGCGCACCCTGGTCCTCAACCGCGCCGCCGGCGAGGCCGGTGCCGATAGCCGCAGCGATGCCGAGGTCCGCTTCGCGCGCTTCTTCCACTCGACGCCGATGGCGATCGCCACCGTCGACAAGGCCGGCGCGATTCTGCGCTCCAACGCCGCCTTCGCCCGGCTGGTCCCGGCCGGCGTACAGGTCGTGACGATCCAGGATCTCGCCGCGCCGGGCTCCGGCCTGGACAAGGCGATGATCGAGACGATGGAGGGCGTTTCGGGGGCAAGCCCGCTCGACGTGACGCTCTCGGGCGAGGATGGCCGCTCGGCGAGGCTCTATCTCTCGCCCGTCGCCGCCTCCGAGGACGGCGATGGCGAGCGCGCCATCGTCTACGCGCTGGAGACCACCGCCGAGCGCAAGCTGCGCGACAACATGGACCAGGCCGGCAAGATGCAGGCCGTCGGCCAGCTGGCCGGCGGCATCGCGCACGACTTCAACAACGTGCTGCAGGTCATCATCAACGCCTCCGAGTTCCTGCTCGCCAGCCACCGGCCGACCGACCCGTCCTTCCCGGACATCATGCAGATCAAGCAGAATGCCTACCGCGCCGCGGCGCTGGTGCGGCAGCTGCTCGCGTTCTCGCGCCGCCAGACCCTGCGTCCGCAGGTGCTGGAGCTCGGAGAAGTGCTCTCGGATCTCTCGCTGATGCTGAAGCGGGTCGTCGCCGACAAGGTCACGCTCGACGTCCGCCAGGGCCGCGATCTCTGGCCGGTCAAGGCCGATCTCGGCCAGCTCGAGCAGGTCATCGTCAACCTCGCCGTCAATGCCCGCGACGCCATGCCCGATGGCGGCAAGCTGACTGTGCGCACCCGCAACGTCGCCCGCGAGGATTGCGTGAGCTTCGGCCACGAGGCGCTGCCGATCGACGATTACGTGCTGCTCGAGGTCGAGGACAGCGGCACCGGCATCCCGCAGGAGCATCTCGACAAGATCTTCGAGCCCTTCTTCACCACCAAGGAGGTCGGCAAGGGCACGGGCCTGGGCCTCTCCATGGTCTACGGCATCGTCAAGCAGACGGGAGGCTATGTCTTCGTCGACTCCACCGTCGGCAAGGGCACGGCCTTCCAGATCTTCCTGCCGCGCCATGTCCCGAGCGAGGAGGAGATCGCCGCCGAAGCCGCCGCCAAGGAGGCACCGAAGAAGCTCGCCGCCGACCACACCGGCGCCGGCGTCATCCTGCTGGTCGAGGACGAGGACGCGGTGCGTGCGCTCAACGCCCGCATGCTGGTCTCGCGCGGCTATACCGTCCACGAGGCCGCCTCGGGCGTCGAGGCGCTCGACATCTTCCTGCAGAAGGACGGCAACATCGACCTCGTCGTTTCCGATGTCGTGATGCCGGAAATGGACGGCCCGACCCTGCTCGGCGAATTGCGCCAGCGCAATCCAAACACCAAGGTCGTCTTCGTCTCCGGCTATGCCGAGGAAGCCTTCCGCAAGAACCTGCCCGAGGGCGAGAGCTTCCACTTCCTGCCCAAGCCCTTCACCATGAAGCAGCTCGTCGAGACGGTGAAGGCGGCGATGGGCTGATCGGGCCCAACGGCGGGGCGGGCCAATCCTGCTTCATCCAGCGGATTTTATGCTCCGATCAGACGGCGTGGTTCGTCTTAAACCCACAATTGGCACCGAGCATCGTTTCGATGGTGCCTAGCCCGTCAGGGACGGGCGCCCGGGGGCAGCGGTGGCTCCGCATTGAGCAGCGTGATCGTCACCCGTCGGTTCGGCGGGATGTAGGGATTCTCGACGAAAAGCGGCTCGGTGTCGGCGCGTCCCACCACGGACGTGAAGCGGTTGCTGGGAAGCCCGGCACCCGACAGGATCTCACGCACGGCGAGCGCGCGCCCGGCGGTGAGGCTCCAGGAATCGACGGCCGGCACCGCGCCCGGGCTCGCGGCGGCCGTGTGGCCGGCGACAGACAGTTGGTTGGGCATCCGGCGCAGGGTGGGCGCGAGCGCCTCCAGCACGAGACGGGTGTGCTGGTAGGGCTGGACCGAGCCCTCGGGGAACATGGCGCGGCCGTTCTCGTCCACGAGGGAAACGTTCAACCCCTCCTTGGTCGGCTCGATCACGATGTTGCGTGACAGCTCGGCAATTTCGGGCATGCTCTGGATCGCCTGCCGGAGGCTGGCGATGGCGCTGTAATTGGCCTGCACGCCGGCGGACGGGCGGTTCGCCTCGCGATCGCTGGCGTGGCCCGAATTGGTCGGACGCGCTTTGTCGTCCTGCCCGGTCGTGCCCCTCGCGGCGTCGCGGGGCACCGACGACCTGTTGCCGGCCTTGTCCAGGGCACTGCCCATCAGGACGCTGCCAGCGCCACTGGTTGAAAGACTCGCAGCCGCTGGCGCGAAGTATTCCGCCAGGCCGATCTTCTGCTCCTGCGTCGTCATGCTGATCAGCCACATCAACAGGAAGAACGCCATCATGGCGGTCACGAAGTCCGCATAAGCGATCTTCCAGGCGCCGCCATGGTGCGCATGAGCGGCCTTCTTGACCTTCTTGATGATGATCGGCTGGACGGGCTTGGTCATCGAGTGCCTGCTGGAGATTGTGTCAGATCTAGGCGGGCAGGCCGGCGGTTGCCGCTTCCACTTCGCTGAAGGTCGGACGGACGTCGCTCATCAGAGCCTTGCGGGCGAATTCGACCGCCATCACCGGCGGCTGGCCGGCGATATGGGCGAGCAGACCCGCCTTGAGCGAAAGGTAGTATTTGGCTTCCGCCTCATAGATGCCCTTGAGCGACTGCGCCATGGGCCCGAAGAAGCCGTAGGCGACGAAGACGCCGAAGAAGGTGCCGACGAGCGCGCCGCCGATCAGATGTCCCAGCACCTCCGGCGGCTCGGTGATCGCCCCCATCGTCTTGATCACGCCGAGCACGGCGGCGACGATGCCGAGCGCCGGAGTTCCGTCGGCAAGCGACTGCATGGCCGCAACGACACGCTCCTGCTCCTGATGGTGCGTCTCCAGCTCCTCGTCCATGAGAGCGTCCATCTCGTGGACGTTGTTGGCGCCCATCGTCAACATGCGCATGTAGTCGCAGACGAACTCGACCGCATGATGGTTCGCCGCAAAAGTCGGGAAGGCGTTGAACAGCGTCGATTCGCTCGGATTTTCAATGTGCTGCTCGACCGCGAGCATGCCCTTCTGCTTCACGAGCTTGTACAATGAATACTGCATCCCCAGCAGTTCGACGTAGCATTCCTGCTTGTACTTGGCGCCCTTCATGAGCGAGCCGAGCATGGCGGGCACGGCCTTGAGCACCGGCGCGGGGTTGCCGATGACGAAGGCACCGATCGCTGCACCGAGGATGATGACAAACTCGAAGGGCTGCCAGAGGACCTCGAGGTGGCCGCCCATCGCCGCGTAGCTACCGAAGACGCAGACGAAGACGATGATTGTGCCGACGATCAGCCGCATGGTTTGCCACCCTCGCGCCGCAGCAGGTACAGCCCGCGCGAAGCCACTCACTGGTCCGAGGAAATGCCCGATCAAGGTTAAGGGCGAGTTTATGGCCAGTGGCCCGCAGGCTTGTAAGCGTCGTCCTCCGGCCACGGCTTCGAGGCTTGGGCGGCAGGAGCGAGAAGCGACCGGATCCGGGCGATCTCCCAATGTCCGGTTGCCGCGCGGATCGCCCATTTGTCCCCTTGGTCAGAGCGGGCTCATGACATCTCCTGTCACCATACCCGCAACGGGAACAAAAAAAGAACTTGCCGACAGGAACAAAGCGTGACCATTCTCCTGTCAAGACGCATTGAGATGTCTCTGCAGCCCTGCCATAAGGAGCCCGAACCGTGAATCAGGCAAATCTCAAGCTCGTGGAAGGCTCCTCGATGGACAAGGCCAAGGCGCTCGATGCGGCGCTCTCCCAGATCGAACGCGCCTTCGGCAAGGGCTCGATCATGCGGCTCGGCAAGAACTCGCCTTCGATCGAGATCGAGACGATCTCCACGGGTTCGCTTGGGCTCGACATCGCGCTCGGCGTCGGCGGCTTGCCCAGGGGGCGCGTCATCGAGATCTACGGGCCGGAATCCTCGGGCAAGACCACGCTGGCGCTGCATACCATCGCCGAAGCCCAGAAGAAGGGCGGCGTCTGCGCCTTCGTCGATGCCGAGCATGCGCTCGACCCGGTCTATGCCCGCAAGCTCGGCGTCAATCTCGACGACCTGCTGATCTCCCAGCCCGACACCGGCGAGCAGGCGCTCGAGATCACCGATACCCTCGTGCGCTCCGGTGCCATCGACGTGCTCGTGGTCGACTCGGTCGCCGCGCTCACACCCCGCGCCGAGATCGAGGGCGAGATGGGCGATGTCCAGCCCGGCCTGCAGGCCCGCCTGATGAGCCAGGCGCTGCGCAAGCTCACCGCCTCGATCTCGCGCTCGAACTGCATGGTGATCTTCATCAATCAGATCCGCATGAAGATCGGCGTGATGTACGGTAGCCCGGAGACCACCACCGGCGGCAACGCGCTCAAATTCTATGCCTCGGTACGCCTCGACATCCGCCGCGTCTCGACGCTGAAGGAGCGCGACGAGGCGACCGGCAATCAGGTCCGCGTCAAGGTCGTCAAGAACAAGGTCGCGCCGCCCTTCAAGCAGGTCGAGTTCGACATCATGTTCGGCGAGGGCATCTCGAAGGTCGGCGAACTGATCGACCTCGGCGTCAAGGCCGGCATGGTCGAGAAGTCGGGCGCCTGGTTCTCCTTCGACAGCCAGCGCCTCGGCCAGGGCCGCGAGAACGCCAAGACCTTCCTGAAGGGAAATCCGGACATGGCCGCCAAGATCGAGGCCACGATCCGCCAGAATTCCGGGCTGGTCGCCGAGCGCATCCTCGATCAGGCGGACCCGACCGCGGACGATCTCGACGAAGGCGAAGCCTGAGACAACCAATGCCGTCATGCTCGGGCTTGACCCGAGCCGCTCAGGCCGAATGAGGCGACCTATCCTGAGAGAGCTTCTCGAGTCTGGGCTTCGCTCCGCCCGAGAATGACGTTCCATCAAGCGGGCGGCCTTCGGGCCGCCCGTTTTCGTTTGCCGATAAGACCTTGCGCGCGGTGCGCTGCAACGAGCTTTCTGGACAGGCGCGAGCGGCCTGACTAGAACCGGTCGTTCCCGCCGGGCGCCAGCCCGGCCCTGCCCGTGTTGAAAAGCGCAAGAACCGATGAGCGGCGTCAACGATATCCGGTCGACCTTCCTCGACTACTTCAAGTCTCAGGGCCACGAGGTCGTGCCGTCGAGCCCGCTCGTGCCGCGCAACGACCCGACGCTGATGTTCGCCAATTCGGGCATGGTGCAGTTCAAGAACGTCTTCACCGGCCAGGAGAAGCGTCCTTATTCCCGCGCCACCACGGCGCAGAAATGCGTGCGTGCCGGCGGCAAGCACAACGACCTCGACAATGTCGGCTACACCGCCCGCCACCACACCTTCTTCGAGATGCTGGGGAACTTCTCCTTCGGCGACTATTTCAAGGAACAGGCGATCACCCACGCCTGGACGCTGGTCACGCGCGAGTTCGAGCTGCCCAAGGACAAGCTCCTCGTCACCGTCTATTCCGAGGACGACGAGGCGCATGCCCTCTGGAAGAAGATCGCCGGCCTGACCGACGACAAGATCATCCGCATCCCGACGTCCGCCAATTTCTGGCGCATGGGCGACACCGGCCCCTGCGGCCCCTGCTCCGAGATCTTCTACGACCATGGCGACCATATCTGGGGCGGCCCGCCCGGCTCGCCCGAGGAGGATGGCGATCGCTTCATCGAGATCTGGAACCTCGTCTTCATGCAATACGAGGAGGCCGCGGGCGGCATCAGGACCGACCTGCCCCGCCCCTCGATCGACACCGGCATGGGGCTGGAGCGCGTCGCGGCCGTGCTCCAGGGCACGCATGACAACTACAATATCGACCTGTTCCGGGCCCTGATCGGCGCCATCGCCGACCTGACCTCGGTCCCCGCCGACGGGCCGATGAAGGCGAGCCACCGCGTCATCGCCGACCATCTGCGCTGCTCTGCCTTCCTGATCGCCGACGGCGTGCTGCCCTCCAATGAGGGCCGCGGCTATGTGCTGCGCCGGATCATGCGCCGCGGCATGCGGCACGCGCAGCTCCTCGGCGCCAAGGAGCCGCTGCTGCACAGGATCGTACCGGTGCTGACCCGCGAGATGGGCCGGGCCTATCCCGAGCTCGTCCGCGCCGAGGCGCTGATCACCGAGACGCTGAAGCTGGAGGAAACCCGTTTCCGCACCACGCTGGCGCGCGGCCTCTCGCTGCTCGACGACGCCTCCAGGGACCTGACCGCCGGCCAGAGCCTCAAGGGCGACGTCGCGTTCACGCTCTACGACACCTACGGCTTCCCGCTCGACCTGACGCAGGACGCGCTGCGCGCTCGCGAGATCACGGTCGATGTCGAGGGCTTCGACGCCGCCATGCAGCAGCAGAAGGCCAAGGCGCGCGCCGCCTGGTCCGGCTCCGGCGAGGCCGCGACCGAGACGCTCTGGTACCCGCTGCGCGACAGGCTCGGCGCGACCGAGTTCCTCGGCTACGACACCGAGATTGCCGAGGGCGTGGTCACCGCGCTGATCCGCGACAATACCGAGGTCCAGTCCCTCAAGGCCGGCGAGAGCGGCTTCATGCTGGTCAACCAGACGCCGTTCTACGGCGAGTCCGGCGGCCAGGTCGGCGATGCCGGCGTGGTCAAGGCGCCGGGCACGGTCGTCGAGATCTCCGACGTCCAGAAGAAGCTCGGCGACGTCTTCGCCCATAGCGTCACGGTCAAGGAAGGCGAATTGAAGCTCGGCGCTGCCGTCGAGCTGATCGTCGATCATGAGCGCCGCACCGCGATCCGCGCCAACCATTCGGCGACGCATCTGCTGCACGAGGCGCTTCGCCTCGTCCTCGGCGACCATGTCGCGCAGAAGGGCTCGCTGGTCTCGCCCGACCGGCTGCGCTTCGACTTCTCGCATCCCAAGCCCATCAGCGCCGAGGAATTGCGCGAGGTCGAGGAGATCGCCAATGCGATCGTGCTGAAGAACGAACCGGTCACGACCCGGCTGATGAGCGTCGACGAGGCGATCGAATCGGGCGCGCGCGCCCTCTTCGGCGAGAAATACGGCGACGAGGTCCGCGTCGTCGCGATGGGCACAAACCCGGCCGGCAAGGCCTATTCGGTCGAGCTCTGCGGCGGCACCCATGCGGCGCGCACCGGCGACATCGGCCTCGTCAGCATTGTCGGCGAAGGCGCGGTGGCGGCGGGTGTCCGCCGTCTCGAAGCCATGACCGGCAATGGCGCACGCCTGCGCCTCAACGAGGAATCGCGCCTGCTCGATGGGCTCGCGAGCCTGCTCAAGGTCCCGGCCTCGGAGGCCGGAAACCGTCTGGCCGCGCTGATCGAGGAGCGCCGCAAGCTCGACCGTGAATTGACCGAGGCCCGCAAGAAGCTCGCCATGGGCGGCGGCGGCGCAGCCGAAGAACCGATCCAGGAAATCGCCGGCGCCAAGCTCCTGGCGCGGGCCGTCACCGGCATTGAGATGAAGGACCTCAAGAGCCTCGCAGACGAGGCCAAGGCGCGCGTCGGCTCCGGCGTCGTCGCCATCGTCGGCGTCGCCGATGACGGGAAGGCCGGCGTCGTCGTCGGCGTCACGCCCGACCTGACCGAGCGCTTCGATGCGGTCGCGCTGGTGCGCGCGGCCTCCGAGCAACTCGGCGGCAAGGGCGGCGGCGGCCGCCGCGACATGGCCCAGGCCGGCGGACCGGACGGCAGCAAGGCGCAGGAAGCGCTCGACGCCGTCGCGGCCGCGATGGGCTGATGCAGCCCCGGAAGAGCGGTGCCGCCATAGGCGCCCTCTCCCGCCGTGTCGTGCTGATCACGGCCGGCCTTTGGCCGGCCGTCGCATCAGCCCAGAAGCAGCAGAAGCCGGCCCCGCGTCCGCCGCAGCCCGCGATCTCGGCGGCGCGCAGCATCATGGCCGGCGCCCCGCTCAGCGTCTTCCTGAGCAACGCGCCGCAGGGCGCACGCCTCGCCATCGCCCGCCCGGACGATCCGGCCGAGAAGGCGATCGTCGTCCTTCAGCCGAAGACCACCGTTCCCTCCCTGCAGACGCCCGGAGCCGTCGGCGCTTACGAATTGCGGCTGACCGTCGAGAAGGACGGCGCGCCCCAAATCCTGCTGCGCCAGCCGTTTGTCACGACCGAGCCGAGCGCGACCCTGGCCGCCCCCGAGCGCGTCGGCCATAGCCAGGCGCTGCCGGTGCGCGGCATCGGCCCGAACGGCGAGCAGGATCGCGTCGTGCTGGTGCAGCCCGGCGCCCCGGCCGAGGCCGATGGGCCGCGCTTCTTCCCGGCCGAGAATGTCGAGGCGACATTGGAGGCGCCGGAGCAGCCGGGCGTCTATGAATTGCGCTATGTGATGAACGCGCCGGTCAGCGGCCCCGTCATTCTAGCCCGCCGTCCCGTCAAGGTGGAATGAATCCCGTCTGAGACCACCCTGATGCGGTGGTTTGCGGCTCGTGCGGATCGTTCCGGGAACGCAAAGCGGCCCGGTCCCCGTTCCGCAAAGGCTCACATTCTACGGGGTCTCAATACTGGCGTGTGACCTCGCGGAGCGCCATCAGCATCATCCAGACGAGGCCGGCTACGGTGATCCCGGCCGACAGATTTGTCAGCAGTCCGGCGACGACGCCCATGGCAAGTGCAAAGCCTGTGTTCATGCCTTGCTTGCTAGAACTGGTCTGTGCAGCTTTTTGGGTGCCGAGCCGGCATTTCCAAGGCCATTTCGTTTCCGAATCTTGCCGCGGACTCACCGCTCGCGAGGGCGCAAACGAAAAAGCCCATGCTGGCCGAAGCCTGGTCGCCGGCGATCCGCCGCTTCATGGCCTCCTGCTCAGGCCTTCCGGACAGGAGAGCACGTCCGACGAAAGGCTCGCTCCCTTTCGCAAAATCAGGACGCACCGGCTTCCGCGTCCCACCCTTTGCGGACCAATCGCGGCGATCCCATAGGACGCTGGAGCGAGTCCACAGCGGATCTCGCCATGAATTTTCCCAACCGGACGGCAACGCGACGCGATATTGTTGGCTCTGTTAGCCGGACACGGGATGCCAAGACCTGTTTGAATAGCTCTGACGGAGTTGTCCGATGTCACTCGTCTACAGGCCCGCCCGAGCGCAGGATTTGGCGACGGCAGACGCCCTCGTTGTTGCCAGCATCAACGATCTGACCACGCGCCATGGCTTCGGTCTGATGGCGACCCCGAGCGCGCCCAATTTTCAGCTGTTCTCCCTCAGGGACGACCCTGACGGCCTATGGATCGCGGAGGATGGCGATGACATCCTCGGTTTTGTCTGGAGTTGGGTGTGCGGGAATGTGTGGTTTCTTGCCCAGCTATTCGTCGATCCCGCCCAACAGGGTCGTGGCATCGGGAATGAACTATTGAAACGCAGCTTGGAACATGCCCGGAAATCGGACGTGGCTCACAAGGCCCTGATCACTTTCACCTTTAACAGGGTCTCGCAGGGCCTCTACATCCGGCATGGGCTTTTTCCAAAGATGCCGATCTATTTGTTCCGCGCGGCGCGAGAGCGGGTGATGGAGGGATTGCGGGAGCCTCCATTCGATAGCATCCCGATCGACGACAATGCCGCGACGATGGAAAAACTGGCTGAAATCGACTCCCGCGCGATCGGCTTCACGCGAGAGAAGCATCACCGCTACCTGCTCAATGACCCGGCTGCCACAGGGGTCTTGCTCTGCTCCGGCAGCGATTGTGTCGGCTACTGCTATGTCAGTTCCAGCGGGCATATCGGACCTCTCGCGGTCAGGGAGGCCGACGCTCTCGGTGACGCCTTTGCGTCCGCATTGAAGATGGCGGCCAATCGATCCTGCGAGAACATATCGGCGTTCCTGCCCGGGACATGCGAAAGCGCCCTGAGCCTCGCAGTCAGTCGTGGCATGCGCATCACCTTCCCGATGCTGCTGATGGCATCGCACGGTTATGGAACTTGGACGCGATACCTGCCGCGCAATCCGGGCTTCATGTGATCATCGGTATCGGCTTTCGGTGAAAAGGCGCCCCGATCCTGTTCACGATGAGCGCCCGCTCCCCACCGGGAAGCCTCAGGGCAACCTCGCGCTTCGCCTTCCCGTGCAGAAAAAAAGCCCGGCCTCTCGGCCGGGCTCTGCATGGCTTGCTGCGATAGGGCCCGAGATCAGGCGGCCATCGCCTTCTTCATGTTCTCGCTGACCTTCTCGAGGAAGCCGGTCGTCGAGAGGAACTTCTGGTCGGGGCCGACCAGCAGGGCGAGGTCCTTGGTCATGTCGCCGGACTCGACCGTATCGACCGTGACCTTCTCGAGCAGCGCAGCGAACTTCGCGAGCTCGGCATTGTTGTCGAGCTTGGCGCGATGGGCGAGGCCACGCGTCCAGGCGAAGATCGAGGCGATCGAGTTGGTCGAGGTCTCCCTGCCCTTCTGGTGCTCGCGGTAGTGGCGGGTCACCGTGCCGTGGGCGGCCTCGGCCTCGACGGTCTTGCCGTCCGGCGTCATCAGCACCGAGGTCATCAGGCCCAGCGAACCGAAGCCCTGCGCCACGGTGTCGGACTGCACGTCGCCGTCATAGTTCTTGCAGGCCCAGACGTAGCCACCCGACCACTTCATCGCCGACGCCACCATGTCGTCGATCAGACGGTGCTCATAGGTGATGCCGAGCTTGTCGAATTCGGCCTTGAACTCCTTCTCGTAGATCTCCTGGAAGATGTCCTTGAAGCGGCCGTCATAGGTCTTGAGGATGGTGTTCTTGGTCGAGAGATAGACCGGGTACTTGCGCATCAGGCCGTAATTCAGCGAGGCCCGCGCGAAGTCGCGGATCGAGTCGTCGAGGTTGTACATCGCCATGGCGACGCCGGCGTCGGGGGCCTTGAAGACCTCCTTCTCGATCACCTGGCCGTCCTCGCCGACGAACTTGATCGAGAGCGTGCCCTTGCCCGGGAACTTGAAGTCGGTCGCGCGGTACTGGTCGCCATAGGCATGGCGGCCGATGACGATCGGCTGAGTCCAGCCCGGCACGAGGCGCGGCACGTTCTTGCAGATGATCGGCTCGCGGAAGATCACGCCGCCGAGGATGTTGCGGATCGTGCCGTTCGGCGACTTCCACATCTGCTTCAGGTTGAACTCCTTCACGCGGGCTTCGTCCGGCGTGATGGTCGCGCACTTCACGGCAACGCCGTGCTTCTTGGTGGCGTTGGCGGCGTCGATCGTAACCTGATCGTCGGTCGCGTCGCGGTTCTCGACCGAGAGGTCGTAATATTCGAGTTCGAGATCGAGATAGGGGAAGATCAGCGTGTCCTTGATCTTCTGCCAGATGATCCGGGTCATCTCGTCGCCGTCCATGTCGACGACCGGGTTGGCGACCTTGATCTTGCTCATGCGATGACCCCTGTGCTCTCCAGATAGAACGTCCGAAACCGTGGCTTTCGGCCAAGGTCTCCGGCTGGTCGCTTCCTAGCGGGTTCGGGGCGGCGGGGGAAGCGCAGCTTTCGGGCAATGTCTCGCCCGGCGGTTTATGCTGCACCGCCGCAAAATCGGCAATTTCGCCGCCTAGCCTGTCCTGCCGCTCGTCATAGCGACAGGACGAACGACGTGTCTCGTATCATCATGATGTGGAGCGCCGCACCGGCATCGGCGGCGCTTTTCCTCGCAGGAATGCTGTCTTGCAGCCCGGTTTGGGCGCAGGACGCAAGCGCGGACGCCGCCGTGCAACTCCCGATCCCACGTGGAGCCCTGCTCGACCCCGACGCCAATGGGATGGACGCGGCCGCGCCCGTCGTCGCGGATTCCGATGCCGTCGTCTTCAATCCGGCCCTGGCCGCGATCGGCCGCGCCGACACTGCGTCCGGCGCCCATCTGCGCGCCCGCGCCCCCATCCCGGTCGACATCATCCGCAAGGGCTTCGCCGCGCGCGAGACCATGACGGGCGCGGATCAGGACCGTTCCGTCGGCTTCAAGCTCGGCCGGGATGCCTTCTCGCTCTCGACCAGCCTGAACGCGCCGGCCGGGCCCGGCACCTCGCGCGACGCCCGCCTGGACTGGCGCTGGGCACGGCCCGCATCCACCGATCCCGGCGTGATCTGGGGCGTCTCGACCGGTGGCGGCGGCGCGGTCGGCGGCAATCCCGAGCAGACCGGCGATGCCACGATCGGCTATCGGCAACAGCTCTTCCCGCATCTGATGCTGACGACCCAGCTCGGCATGGCCGGCAATTATGTCTTCGCGGCGGGCGACGGCTTTCATTCCGCGCTGACGCCGGAGGTCAAGCTCTCGGTCGATCTCGCCAAGGCGGCGGACCTGCCTTGGCAGGCCTCCTTCGACCTCGCGCTAGCCCGCAAGCTGCCGCTGGTCGCCAGCGACTATGAGACGCGCGGCACCGCGCTGCTTTCGCTGAAATACAGGTGGCAATGAGGTGAGGCAGGCCGCAGGCTCATGGCGGCTTGCGGCGCGCGCGCTTCCCCGGCGCCGGCCGGCACTCTAGCCTCCGGCGCATGACACAGCCGACTTCGTCCAAATTCGCTCTCGTCACCGGCGGCACGCGCGGCATCGGCGCCGGCGCCGCCCTCGCCTTGGCCAAGGCCGGCTACGAGGTTCTCGCCACCGGGCTGACCGTGGAAGAGGTCGCGGTGCCGCCCGCCCACCCGGCCATCCGCCACGCCAGGCTCGACGTCACCCGCGACGATGAGGTCGCCGCCATCGTCGCGACCTGCCCACGGATCGACGCGCTGGTGAACTGCGCCGGCATGATCCAGCGCGGCGGCAAGGAATTCGAGATCGACGCCTTCCGCTTGACCATCGAGGTCAACCTCACCGGCACGATGCGGATGAGCCTGGCGGCAAAGGAGAAGCTCGCGGCGAAGGGGCCTGACAAGCCCGGCGGCGCCATCGTCAACACCGCCTCGATGCTGACCTTCCATGGCTCGCCCTTCGCGCCGGGCTATGCAGCCTCGAAGGGCGGCGTCGGCCAGCTCACCAAGTCGCTCGCCGCCGCCTGGGCGCCCGAAGGCATCCGGGTCAACGCCGTGGCACCGGGCTGGATCGAGACCGAACTGACCCGGCCGCTGGTCGAGGACGAGGCCCGCTCGGCCCCGATCCTCGCCCGCACGCCGATGGGCCGCTGGGGCAAGCCGGGCGATGTCGGCGGCGCCATCGCGTTTCTCGTCTCGGACGAGGCGCAGTTCATCACCGGCGCGATCCTGCCCGTCGACGGCGGCTATCTGACGCTCTAGAAACCCAGATATTTCAACCGCTTGCGCGCCGATATTGAATCAGTTCGAGCGGCATTTGAATCAAGAACTCAACACGGGAGACACGCCATGACCTCGACGAGTCCCATGCCCGTCACGGCCACGCAGGAGGAGCGCTGGACGCCCTATCGCCATCCCCAGCCGAAGGAATCGCCGCCGGAGCTGATCGTGCCGAACGTCATCCCGACGGATGAGCGTGTCTGGGTGCCGGTCGACGACAATGTCTGGTTCCGTCCCCTGCTGCTGTGCACCTCGCGCGGCTACTGGATGAACCTGCTCAAGGTCCGCCGCGCCGGCGTGCTCTCGCGCCATCGCCACCCGCTGCCGGTGCATGGCTATGTGCTGAAGGGCCAATGGCGCTACCTGGAGCATGACTGGGTCGCGACCGAGGGCTCCTATGTCTACGAGGCGCCGGGCGAGACGCATACGCTGGTGGTCGATCCCGATGTCGAGGAGATGATCACCATGTTCCAGGTCAACG
Source organism: Allobosea sp. RCC_152_1 (assembly GCF_041360765.1). Lineage (NCBI taxonomy): Bacteria > Pseudomonadati > Pseudomonadota > Alphaproteobacteria > Hyphomicrobiales > Alloboseaceae > Allobosea > Allobosea sp. RCC_152_1. The sequence continues at coordinate 26,474 of NZ_JBFUPU010000013.1, read as the reverse complement.
GCGCGATGATCTATGTCGATCCGGACGGCAAATGCCTGGGCTATGACGACGTCTTCACGCGCATCGACAAATGCCGGGCGCATTATGCGCAGAACGGCCTCGGCGCGGAGTATGTCGACCAGTTCATTCGCTGAGTTGGGAGGGCAGATGGTTCGCGCCACGAGACGGCAAGCCATCCAAGCTGCGACCGTCGCCTTGTCGGCGGTCCTGGCCGTGCCCGCTGGCGCTCAGGCCATCGACCGGATCGGCGTGCCAGGCCCCCTCTCCTTCGCCGGAACGCCCTATGCGCTGGCCTGGAGCGCACAGCCGACACCGGCCTATTACAAGCAGGAATATCTGCCTGCCGGCCAGACGGTCGAGCGCTATGGGCGGATGCTTCTCGTCGAACTGCTCGAAGGAGGCGGCGTCGCGAGCGTGGCCTCCGCACAGATACGGACGATCAACGCCCGCAAGGGCAAGGATCCGCTCGCCAACCTCGCCATTATGGAGAACAAGCAGAGCGGCGAGATCATCGTCGATTTCCTGATCGGCGGCCGTGACGCGCAAGGCGGCGAAATCGCCGAATGGAACGCCTATCGCTATGCTTCCTTCAAAGGTGCGAACGGCCGCTCCGGCGTCCTGCTTTTCGCGATCAGCCATCGCGCCTACGGGAACGAGGCGATCGGTGCATTTCTTGGCCGTCTGAAGACTTTCCGTTCCGACGAGATCAAGCGCCTGGCGGCGCAGACGCTTCCCAGCCCCTCCCTGGGCACGAAGCGGTAACGCGCCCCCTCAGCGCCCGAGCTTCGCCAGCTCCACCGCCGCGCGCAATTCGATATGGGCGAGCACCTCGTCGAGGCGCGGGTCGTCGGTCGTCTCGCGCCTGAGCGTCAGCGCGTTCCTGATGCGCTCCAGCTCCGAAGGCAGGACGCGCCCCGCGAGCAGCGCGGCCTTCAGCCGGTCGAGCCCGTCGAGCAGGTCATGGCCGCGCCGGGCCTGGCGGCGCTTGCGCTCCTGCTGGTCTTCATCGGCCTGCACCGCCAGCAGCATGTCGAGCGGACCGGCCGCGGCGACGCCGGCGCTGCGGGCCGGCGCCTCGCTGTCGGATGTCGGAAGCGTGAAGGACGCGCCGCCCGTGCGCCTCGCGGAACCGGCCGAGCCGGCGTTGGAGACGGGCGCGCGCTGGTCGATCCTGATCATGGCGGCCTCGCTGGAGCATCGAACCGGAATGGGGAAGCTGGTTCCCGGTGATCGGATGCGTGAACTCAACAGTTAACGAAAGCTTGCCCCGGCACGGTTAACAGCCGGTAAATCACCCGGCAGAAACTGCCGCCCCGGCAGGAACGGCCGCCCGGTCTCCCCGGCGCCAGACTGCATCGAAACTCCAAACGACTGACAAACAAGGCTTTTCGATTTTTCGCGATCTGGCACGGCGCTCGCAAGGCAAAGCCGAGATTCGTTCACGAGCATCGGAAGCCGCATGTTTCGCCTGCCTGTCCTGAGATCGCTGATGCGGCCGCTGGTCGGCCTGCTCGCGCTCGGCCTCAGCCTGCCGGCGCAGCCCGCCTTCGCGCTTTCCCGCATCAAGGACCTCGCCTCGGTCGAGGGCGTCCGCACCAACCAGCTGCTCGGCTACGGCATCGTCGTCGGCCTCAACGGCACCGGCGACACGCTCAACAACACGCCCTTCACCAAGCAGTCGCTGCAGGCGATGCTGGAGCGGCTCGGCGTCAACACCCGCGGCGCCAACATGCGCACCGCCAACGTCGCCGCCGTGATGGTGACAGCCAATCTGCCGCCCTTCGCCACCCAGGGCACCCGCGTCGACGTCACCGTCTCCGCCATGGGCGATTCCAAGTCGCTTCAGGGCGGCACGCTGCTGGTGACGCCACTTCTCGGCGCGGATGGCGAGGTCTACGCCGTCTCGCAGGGGCCGGTCGCGATCTCCGGCTTCTCGGCCGAGGGCGAGGCCAGCAAGATCACCCGCGGCGTCCCCACCGTCGGGCGCATCGCCAATGGCGGCGTGGTCGAGCGCGAGATCGACTTCGCGCTGAACAAGCTCCAGACGCTGCGCCTCTCGCTGCGCAATCCGGACCTGACCACGGCGCGCCGCGTCGCCGCCGCGATCAACGATTTCATCGGCGGCGATTCCGCCGAGCCGACCGACCCCTCGACCGTCGCCCTGCAGATCCCGCCCCGCTTCAAGGGCAACATGATCAAGCTGCTCACCGACATCGAGCAGCTGCGCGTCGAGCCCGACCAGGGCGCCCGCGTCGTCATCGACGAGCGCTCCGGCATCATCGTTATGGGCAAGGACGTGCGCGTCTCCACCGTCGCGGTGGCGCAGGGCAACCTCACCGTCACGATCAGCGAGCAGCCCCAGGTCTCGCAGCCCGAGCCCTTCTCGCGCGGACAGACGGTCGTGACGCCGCGCACCAGCGTCAAGGTCGACACCGAAGGCGGCAACAAGCTCGCCCTCGTCAAGGAAAGCGTGACGCTGGCCGAGCTCGTCGACGGGCTCAATGCGCTGGGCATCGGCCCGCGCGACCTGATTTCCATCCTCCAGGCCATCAAGTCGGCGGGCGCGCTGCAGGCCGAAATCGAGGTGATGTGATGACTGCCGCTCTCGCCCTCCCCGCCGCCAATCTGGCGCTCGGCGTCGCCGGCAAGGTCGTCGACGGCATTGCCAACGCGCTGGACCCGGCCAAGGCCAAGGCCAAGAAGCAGGCCGATGATTTCGAGACGATGTTCCTCGAGCAGATGACCCAGCACATGTTCACCAACATGGGCGCGGAGGGTCCGCTCGGCGAGAACGGCACGGGCGGCGACGTCTGGCGCTCGCAGCTCACCCAGCAATACGCCAAGCAGATCCAGAAATCCGGCGGCATCGGCGTCTCCGACCAGATCATGCGCGAGATGCTGAGCCTCCAGGCCCAGGCCTCGAAGGGAGCCTGACATGTCGGTGGCTGAACGCATTCTCGACGAGCGGCCGCGCGTCTCGGGCGCCAGCGACGCCCGGGCGCTGATCGAGAACGTGCTCGATGCGCTGTCCGCCCTCGCCCATCTCGTCGGCGAGGAGACCGAGCTCGTGCGCGTCGGCCGCCTGCCCGAGGCGATGACACGCGAGCCGCGCAAGGCCGAGCTCGCCGGCACCTATATGCGCGGCGTCGAGCAGGTGAAGCTCAACGCCGTGGCGCTGGCCCGCTTCGCGCCCGATCAGGTGAAGCGGCTGAAGGAAGCGCATCACGCCTTCCAGAATCTCATCGAGACCAACCAGCTGGTCCTGGCGACGGCCCGCGCCGTCTCGGAATCGGTGATCCGCGATCTCGCCGCCGACGCCAACAAGCCGATGCGCGCCAATGGCTACGGACCGGCCGCCACGGTCGGCGCTGGCGTCTTCGCGCGCCCCAATTCCGGTCCGCTGGTGGTATCGCGGCGGCTCTAGGGCCGGATGGGCCGGTCACGCCGTTCCAGGCGGCGACCAAGGGAACGGCGGCGGCGGGCCGCTGCCACGGCAACCGTCAATATTTACCTAATTTCCTAACGCCGGATTCAATCATTTCCGGCATTATCGTCAGGATCGGATTGGTGCATCCAGTCCGCGACGACGACGCCTGGCGGCACGACGGTGCCGTTGAAAGCTCCAGAAGGAGTGCGACATGGACTTTGGCAATGCCCCGAGGGTGGCTGCTCCAGCCGGCGCACCTGTCGTCGCACGCGCCGACGTCATCGCCCGGCCCGGCAGCGTCGCCGTCGAGCTCCCTCCCGAGAAGACCGTCCAGTCCGCCCCGGCCGGCGACGCCGTCCATGTCGATGTCGGCGCGCAGCAGCGTGACGCCCGCAGCCGCGCAGCCGGCGAGCAGCGCGCCTTCGCCAACGCGCAGAACGGACGCCTCGCCGACAAGACGATCGACGAGGGCGTCGAGCGCAAGCTCATCATCGATCCGAAGACCCGTGCTGTCGTGCTGCAGAAGAAGGATCGCGAGACCGGCGAGACGATCTCGCAGCTCCCGGACGAGACCTTGCTGAAGCTCCGCGCCTATTCCCGCGAACTCGGCGAGCGGGCACGCGAGGCCGAAGAGGCCCGCCACCGGATCGAGCGGACGGCCTGACGGCTCCGCCCTTCCGTTCCAACCATCATCGGCATGACGCCCGCGCCCCGCGCGGGCTTTTTTACGTCGGCACATGATCGCCAGGTCGGGAGATCGACGGCGGTTAGCGCATGCTTAACCATCGCCCGACGAGCCCCGCCTTGCATTCAATTCGCGGCGGGAAATTTACCGATTGTTACGGGCTGCCGCCTCAAGGTCGCCTCGTCCTGGCCAGAACGGTCCGGGCGCCAGAAGGCATCATACCAGAAGGTAAAAACAGATGGCCGTTTCTCTCAACCCGGGCGTGCGCAACGCTCTCTCGTCGCTGCAGTCGATCACCGCCCAGGCCCAGGCTTCCCAGTACAGGCTGGCGACGGGCAAGAAGGTCAACACCGCAGTCGACAACCCGGTCAACTACTTCACCGCTGCTTCGCTGAACGACCGCTCCAGCCAGCTCACGGGCTTGCTCGACGGCATGTCGAACGGCATCCAGACCATCCAGGCCGCCTCCAAGGGCATCGACGGCATCACCAAGCTGGTGAACTCCCTGCAGTCGACCATCAAGCAGGCTCAGTCGGACGCGGCCCAGAACCGCCCGACCAAGGCCGGCGGGGCTCTTGCCACCGCGGCGGAGCAGGTCGCGACCTCGAAGAGCCTGAAGGACATCGCGCTCGACAAGAAGATCGCCGGCGCCGATGCCACCGCTGACGCTGCCACCGCCACCTCCTCGGGTGACCTCGGCATCGACACGAGCGCTTCGCCCCAGGCCGCGATCTCGATCACCTCCGGCAGCACGACCTATACGGCGAGCTTTGCCAACGCCAACGCGACGGTTCGCGATGTCGTCAACGAGATCAACAAGTCGGGCATTGCCACGGCTTTCGTCGACGAAAAGGGCCAGCTCAACGTCAAGGGCAACGGCTCGGACGACGTCCAGTTCGGCTTCGGCGTCGGCGCCGATGCGGCCGCAGCCGCGACCGCGGCCGGCACCGGCACGAACAACACCGCGATCGGCTTCCTGGCAGCTGACGCGACCGCCGCCGGCGCGATCAAGGGCCAGAGCATCACCTCCTCGGTGCGCTCGAACCTGATCGACCAGTATAATGACCTGCGCGACAAGATCGACGATCTCGCCAAGGATTCGAGCTTCAACGGCATCAACCTGCTGAAGGGCGACCGTCTCTCGATCCAGTTCAACGAAAAGACCGGCAAGAACCAGACCAAGCTCGACATCCAGGGTTCGGACGTCACCTCCGACAACCTCGGTATCGTCAAGGCTGGCAACACCCAGCTCGCCGGCCAGGTCAACTTCCAGAACGACGCCGACCTCGAAGCCGCGACCAAGTCCCTCACCGGTGCCTTGACCTCGCTGAAGTCGTTGTCGTCGACGTTCGGCGCCAACCTCTCGGTTGCACAGGCCCGTCAGGACTTCACCAAGGACCTGTCGGATGTGCTGAGCACTGGCGCCTCCAACCTGGTCAATGTCGACCAGAACGCGGAAGCCGCCAACCTGCTCGCGCTGCAGACCCGTCAGCAGCTCTCGCAGACGGCGCTGTCGCTCTCGAACCAGGCCGACCAGGGCGTCCTGCGCCTGTTCTGATCTTCGGTCCGCAGAAGCGGATCAGCCCGCAGAACGCGGGGCGAAATCAAAGGGCGGCGGAGCTTCGGCTCCGCCGCTTTTTCGTTGCGGCCCAGTAACCGGATCGGGCCGTGATTAACCTTTTGTTATCCCTAACGAGTGATGATTGCCCCTGAAATCAGGTTGCATCGCGCCGCAGTCGCGCGTTCAGGGGACCGAAGATGGCCAACACGATCCTTTCCAGCGGAGTGCGCAACAACCTGTTGACGCTGCAGCAGACCACGGCCCAGCAGAGCGTCATCCAGAACCGCCTCGCCACCGGCAAGAAGGTCAACTCCGCGATCGACAACCCGGTGAACTACTTCACTGCCCTGTCGCTGAACGATCGTTCGAGCCAGCTCACCGGCCTTCTCGACGGCATCTCGAACGGCATCCAGACCATCCAGGCCGCGTCCAAGGGCATCGACGGCATCACCAAGCTGGTCCAGTCCCTGCAATCGACGGTCAAGCAGGCCCAGGCCGACGCAGCCCAGAACCGCCCGACCAAGGCTGGAACGGCGCTGGCGACCGCGGCGGAAACCGCCGTGACCAGCAAGAGCCTGAAGGACATCGCGCTCGACAAGCACGTCATCGATATCGCCGGAGGCACCGCGGGCGCCGCCGATGCCGCGACCGCGACCAGCTCCGGCGATCTCGGCATCGCCAACACCGACACCAATCTGGCGATCTCGATCACCAGCGGCAGCAATACCTATACGGCCTCTTTCAGCTCGGCCAACGCCACGGTCCGCGACGTCGTCAACGAGATCAACAAGTCGGGCATCGCGACCGCCTTCGTCGACGAGAAGGGCCAGCTCAACGTCAAGGGCAACGGCTCGGACGACGTCCAGTTCGGCATCGGTTCCGGAACCTCGGCCGCCGCGGCCGTCACCGCCGCCGGAACCGGCAGCGCCAACACCGCCTTCGGCTATCTCGCTGCCGATGCCACCGCAGCCGGCGCGATCAAGGGCCAGAACATCACCTCCTCGGTGCGTTCGAACCTGATCGACCAGTACAACGACCTGCGCAACAAGATCGACGATCTCGCCAAGGATTCGAGCTTCAACGGCGTCAACCTGCTCGCCGGCGACCGGCTCTCAATCCAGTTCAACGAGAAGACCGGCAAGAACCAGACCAAGCTCGACATCCAGGGCTCGACGCTGACCGCCGACAATCTCGGCATCAGCCAGGCCATCAACACCCAGCTCGCGGGCTTCGTCAACTTCCAGAACGATGCCGACCTCGACAAGGCGACCGCCGCTCTCACCGGCGCGCTGACCTCGCTGAAGTCGCTCTCCTCGACCCTGGGCTCCAACCTCTCGGTCGCCCAGACCCGGCAGGACTTCACCAAGGAACTGGCCAACGTCCTGACCACCGGCGCGGGCAACCTCGTGCTGGCCGACCCGAACGAGGAAGGCGCGAGCCTCCTGGCGCTCAATACCCGCCAGCAGCTCTCGCAGACCGCGCTGTCGCTGGCGAACCAGGCCGACCAGGGCGTGCTGCGCCTGTTCGGCTGACGCCTTCGGGTTCGCTTCGCCCCTCTCCCCTCGGCCAGAAGGCAGGACAGACATGGCTCTCAAGGTCGAGCTCAAGCCGCGCGAACGGATCATCATCGGTCAGGTGGTGATCCGCAACGACGAGCAGCGCACGCGCTTCTTCATCGAGGGCGACGCCCCGATCCTGCGCGAAAAGGACATTCTCACCGCCGCGACCGCGGACAGCCCGGCGAAGAAGATCTATTTCGCCATCCAGCTGATGTATCTCGCCCAGGATCCGACGCACGAGCACGAAACCTATTTCCAGCTCGTGCGCGATTTCGTCCAGGCGGCGCCCAGCGCTCTGCCGTATGTTCATGAGATCAATAACCGCATCTTAAGCGACGACCTCTACAAAGCCCTCAAGGCCGCCAAGAAACTGATCGCCTACGAAGCGGAACTGATCGAGCATGCAAAACGGGTTTAACGCCTACGCCGCCGCTGCCAAGACGGCCCAATCCGTCGTTTCACCCCGCGAACTCGAAGCCTCCCTGCTGATCAAGGCCGCAACCCGGCTGCAGGCCGTCGCCGACGACTGGCAGGCCCGCGAGCACGACCTCGACGAGGCGCTGACCTATAACCGCCGGCTCTGGACCCTGCTCGTCTCGGCGGTGATCGCCGAGGACAACCCGCTGCCGGTCGGCATCAAGACCAACATCCTCGGCCTGGCGAATTTCATCTTCAACCAGACCTTCAAGATCGCAGCCGACCCGCAGCCGCAGGGCCTCGGCATTCTCGTCAACATCAACCGCGACATCGCCGCAGGACTGCGCGGGCGCTGAGAGCACCTGTCTCCACGGCCACGACCGGCCTCAGAACTGACGAAACCGCCGCTTCCGGACCCGGAAGCGGCGGTTTCGTCTTGTCGCGCGACGAGGGCCCAGCGCAGGACCAGACGCGGCTCAGAGATAATTCGTCAAGGTCAGCTTCGAGAGCATCGAGGTCACCTGATAGCTCGCCTGGAGCTGCGTCTGCAGGGCGAGGATCTGCGTCGCCACCTCCTCGGTGGTGACGTTCTGGACCCCGGACAAGGTCGTGGTCAGGTAGTCCTTGGTGCTCTGATGGCGATCCTTGGCACGGTCGAGCGCCGTCTGGGCCGAGCCGAGCTCGGTGATGATCTCGGCCGGCTTCTGCGTCGTGCCGCCGAAGCCGAGCTTGTCGCTGACCCGCGCCGCCATCGCCTCGTAGCGCGACTGCGAATTGGGATCATCGGCCGGGAAGGTCTCGGCCGCCATGATCGCGAACTGGGCAAGCCCCACCTGGAACGTCTGCTCGTTCGCGCGGGCGCCGGTGCCGACGATCTGCCCCTGGTCGACCTGCACGGTCGAGGTGCCGCGCGCCGGATCGGAGCCGTCGTCGCCGCGATACCAGATCACGGTGGTCGCGGCCGCGCCTGCATTGGTCGGCGGCGCCGTCGCCGTGTCGAAGGGCGGGCCCGGCACGCGCTTGGGCGGGTTGCTCGGGCTGCCGGCGAAGAAGTCCTGAGCGGCGACCTGGGACGAGGCGGCCGAGAGCGTGGTCTTGGCCTCCTGCCCCAGCGCGGCCGAGATCGCCGTCCTGAGATTGGCGGCCGTGGCATTGGTATCGGCGCCGATCTCGAAGCTGTTCGTGTCCGAGCCCTGCGAGCCGGTCGCGCGCGCTGTCAGCTTGATCGTGGTGGTCGTGCCGTCCGGCAGGTTGAGGCCGATGGTCACGGTCTCGCCGGCCGCCGGCTGAGCGGCGACATTGATCGAGAGATCGGCGGGCGGGCCGGCGTTCAGCGCCGTCGTGATCCCGGCCGAGCTCGTCGCCGCGCTCGCCAGCTTGAACCCGTAGGGGTGGACCGTCGCCTCCTCGGAGATCGTCGCGGTCGTCCCGGCGCCTCCCGCGGTCAGCCGGCCGAGGCCGGAGCCCAGATCGGCCTGGCGCCGCTCGTCGATAAGCTGCTTCAGCCCGGCCTTGCCGGCACCGTCGCCATTCATGATCTCGTCGAAGCCCGCCACCGGCTCGACATCCGACGTCTTGCCCGAAAACAGGTAGCGGCCGTTGACGTTGGTGTTGAGCAGGTCGAGCGTCTGCTTGAACTTTTCCTGCGCGAGCACCTGCGGCGCGGTCTGGCCGGTCGAGCTCGCCAGATAGGTGTTCGAGCGCATGTCGTTGCGGCTCTCGCTCGTCATCGTCGCGAAGTTGCTGACCGCGTTCGACATCAGCTTCAGATTGGTATTGGAGAGCTGGATGCCGTCCAGCCAGGAATCCAGCGTGGTGATCTTGGCGTTGAGGTCCAGGCTGACGGTGCGGTCGGCGCCGAGCCCGCCATAGCTGGTGCTGCGCTCCTTGGTCGCGAGCTGGCGCTGCAGATCGTCGAACTGCGCGCGCTGCGAGACGAAGTCCGTGGTCCTGGCAGCGCGATAGGCGCCGGTGCCGTAGGCGTTGATGGTCATGGCAGCCTCACACTCTCATCAGCATGTCCATCATCTCCTTGACCGTGGAGATGATGCGGGCATTGGCGGCATAGGCGTTCTGGAGCTCGATGAGCTGCGACATTTCCTGGTCGACATTGACCTGCGCGGTCTGCTGGAAGCGGCTCTGGATCGAGGCCAGCGCGACCTGCTGGCCCTCGTCGAGCCGCTTCGCGTTCTCGACGGCCTGCCCCTGCGTGGAGATGACGCGCTGCACGAGATTGCCGACCGTGCTGCTGGACGTCGACGTGCCGCCGTCCAGGCCGGTCGCGTTGGTGATGGCGCGCTGGCTCTTGGTCAGGCGCTCGAGCATGAGCTGCGGGCGCGTCGCGTCGCCCTGCGCCGTCGCCGGATTGGTGCTGTAGACCGTCAGCAGCGAGCGGTCCGCGATCAGCCCGGGATTGACCGTGATGCGCGAGGCATAGCCGACCGTCTGCGAGCCGCCGTCATAGGAGCCGGTGAAGGCCTTGGCGGCAGAGCCGTCTACGAAGAACGGCAGCTCGGCCGTGCCGCCCGCCGATGACAGCACCGTATTGGTCGGCCGCGCCGTGAGCCCGACCACGTCGCGCGTGCCGGCCGCGCCGTCGTCGAGGATCTGCAGGGTCGAGCCGGTGTTGGAGACGGTGAAGCCGGGCCCGACCGCCGCCTGGATCTGCGCCGCGACGGAGGCCGGGCCGCCCGAGAAATCGATGCCGACGACGCGGTTGTTGGCGTCGCCGCCCGCCGAGGCCGGCAGCGGCAGCGAAGCCGCGGAATCCACCCTGACGAAGGTGAAACGCTGGGTCTGCCCGCCGGGCATGACCTTGTAGTCGAGCGTGATCGCGTTGCCCGCCTGGAGGCCGGTCATATCGACGTCGAAGCCGCTCGCGGCGCCCGCCGTCGCGGGCGTGCCCGCGATCTCGCGGTCGGAGAGCGCCTTCGACATCTGGGCGGCGATCTCGTCGAGCTGGGCCTGGGCCTGCACCAGCGACTTGTCGCGCAGCTCGATATTGGCGGCGATCGAGCCCGACCTGAACACGTTGTTGGCGATCGCGTCCGACATGTTGCCGGAGGCGTCCTTCATCGTGATCGTGCCGACGCCGCGCTTCGTCGGATCGGAACTCCACTGATCGCCGGGCTGGAGATCGGAATGCTGGTCGAAGCTGAAGGTGACCGCAGCCTGGCCGTCGAAGAGCTGCGTGCCCGAGCCGGTGACCACGCTGACCGAGCCGCGCGCATCCTCGGTCGTCTTGATGTCGACATATTGCGACAGCTCGGACAGGATCAGATCGCGCTGGTCCTTGAGGGCTGCCGTCGCGTTGTCGTGCGGGGCGGCGACGACGCGGGCATTGACCTTGGTCAGCGCGCCGAGCAGGTCGTTGACCCGGGTCACGGAGGCGCCGATGCCGGCCTCGGCCTGGCTGCGCAAGGCCTGCACGCCATCGGACAGCCCGTTGAGCCGCTTCGCCAGCGTGTTGGCGGCGTCGAGCACCTGCGAGCGCAGGCTGTAGGACGACGGATCGTTCTGCAGGCCCTGCAGGGCGCTGGTGAAGTTGTTGTAGATCGTGTCGAGCGCGGTCGAGCTGCCCGGCGCGCCATAGAGCTGGTCGAGATTGGAGAGCGCGCTCGCGCGGGTGGAGGTGTATCCGGACCCCGCCGATTCCTGCCAGAGCTGGCTCTGGACGATCGTGTCCAGCAGGCGCTGCACCTGCGTGCTCTGCACGCCGATGGTCAGCCCCGACAGGCTGTCGGTGTTCGAGACGACGCGGCGGACATAGCCGGCCGTTCCGGCATTGGCGACGTTCTGCGAGACGACGCCGATGCCGACCTGGGTGGCGTTGAGCCCGCCGATCGCCGTATTGAGGGAGGTGCTCAGCCCCATCGTCAACTCCTGTCGTTATCGGCGGCCCTCCTGGACCGCCTTCGCGGACGTGCCGGTCAGCGGATGATGTTGAACACCGCGGTCAGCATCTCCTGCGCGGTGCTGATGACCTTGGTGTTGGCCGAATAGGCCTGCTGGGTGACGATCATCTTCGAGAACTCGTCGGCGATGTCGGTGTTGGACTGCTCCACGCTGCCGCCCACGAGCTGCGAGGTGCCCAGCCCGACGATCGGCGGACCCGACTCGATCGTCTCCTCATAGGCACCGCCGTCGAGGCGCTTGAGTGCGTTGTCGGCGTTGAAGCGCGACACCGCGATCTGTGCCATCGCGACGACCTGGCCGTTCGAGAAGGTGCCGATGACCTGGCCCTCGGCCGAGACCGAAACGCGGTCGAGCGTGCCGGCCGTGTAGCCATCCTGCCGGATGCTGCGGGCATCGATCTGGCCGCTGACGTCGCCGTTTTGGGTCAGGGCGGTGCCGCCATCGGTCGTGAGCTGGATGCCGGTGATCGCGTTGCCCCCGATCGTCATGTTCGGCAGCGGAATGGTGCCGCCGGCAGGCAGCGCCATCTTGCCGGTCGCATCGAAGGTCACGTTCACATTGGCGTTGCGATAGGCCACGGCGCCGCCGGTCGCGCCCGTATTTTCAGCGACGAAGAGGTTCCAGGTGTCGACCGTGGCCGGCGGACCGGCGGAGGCATTCGTCGTCTTGGCCCAGCGCAGCTCGACATTGGTCGCCTTGCCGAGCGAGTCGTAGACCGTGACCGAGCCGCCGGGAATCGACTGGCTGAGGAAGCTGGTGATCTCGCTGCCGACGACGAGGCCGGTGCCGGCCGGTGTGGCGAGCGGATTGCTCGTGGGGAAGCTCGCCGGGTTCAGCAGTTCGGAGCCGGGAACGGTGCTGTCGGCAGTGTTGGTCTTCGGATAGGCGGGGATGTTGGCGCTGTACTCGATGGAGGTCGTGGCCTTGGCCGGGAACTGGTCCTTGGTGATCCGCAGGACCTCCGGCTGGGTGCCGATGAGCTGGCCCGTCACCGGGTCGATCTTCTGGCCCTTGAGATAGTACCCCGCGCCGTTGACCAGATAGCCATTGGCGTCGAAGTCGAAATCGCCGCGGCGGGTGTAGAGGTTCTGGTTGGCGAACAGGGTGTTGGCGCCGACGCCGCTCTTGCGCTGATCGACCACGAAGAAGCCGTCGCCGTTGATCGCGACGTTGGTGTCGATCCGCGTGGCGTTGAGATCGCCCTGGATCGAGTTGGTCGCCTGGCTGAAGGCGGCGACCGAGCCGGCGGTCTGGCGGTTCAGCGCGGAATCCGGCACCAGGTCGGCGAAGGTCGTATCGACCCGCTTGTAGCCGGTCGTCCGCGAGTTCGCGATGTTGCCGGAAATGTTCTCCAGCGCATAGGACTGCGCCTGCATGCCCGAAACCGCTGTCGTCAGCGCACTGAAAACACCCATGGAACCCTCGCCTGGACCGGCATGCCCCCTGGGGCAGCCCACAACTCTCGGCGAAGTCTGCACGCGCCATGCCACCGGCATGGTCGTTTCATTTCAGTGAGTTAGATCGTTTACAGGAGGTTTCGTGGCAGTCCGCGCCGGGCAGAAACGCCTACCCCCGGCAGATTCTGCCGGGTCTATTCCGCCTCGGCCTTGCTGCCGCGCCAGGAGGCGAGATCGCCCGCGACGTCCGACAGCGTCGGCGGCGTGGCCTCGACGAAGGGCAGCGGCCGGCAGACCGCGAGCGCTGCGAGCCCGATCCGGGCGGTCAGCATGCCGTTGATGACGCCTTCGCCGAGCTTGGCGGAAAGGCGCGCCGCGAGCCCCTGCCCCAGCACCTGCTGGATCACCGCATCGCCCGCCGCCATGCCGCCGGTCAGCACGAGATGGTTGAGCACTTGCCGCGCCAGCCTGAACAGGCCGAGCGTGCCGGGCCGCCCGGCATAGATGCCGGCGATGGCACGCAGCAGCCGCGCGCAGGCGACGAGGACGAAGAGCACGTCGACGAGCGCACGCGGGCTCACCGCCGTGACCAGCGAAACCCTGCGCGCCGCGATCGCGATCTGAGCCTTTGCCTGGGCGTCGAGTGGCGCGAGCAGACTGCGCTCGGCCACGGTCAGCACGTCGCGCGGCGCGAAAAGCTGCGGCATAGCCTCTTCGAGCTCGCCCCGGCCCTTCGCCGTCTGCGCCCGGCCCTTGTAGAGGCCGATGAGTTCGCCGGCGAGCGCCTTGGCATCGTCCGTCGTCCCGCCGACGAGCAGATCCGCACCGCGCTGGCGCAACGACTCGACCTTGCGCTCGCGCAGGATGTCGCGCAGCACCCGCACCAGCATCACCAGCAAGGCAAAGGCCGCGATGGCTGCGCAGACGAGCGCGGCATAGCCGAGCGCCGGGTTCTGGCTCATCAGCGCCGAGATCGTGTTCTGGACCCAGACACCAGCGGCCAGCGCCAGGAAGCCGGACAGGCCGGCAACGAAGAGCGAGCCCCAGGAAAAAGCTCGTTTCGCCACCGGCCCGGCCGCCGGCTCGGCCGCATCGACCGGCTCGCTCTCGGGCAGGATGGCGACATCGCCCTGCCGGATCACGCCGTCGTCGACCTCCACCTCATGCGCAGCCTTCTCGCCCAGAAGGATCGCTCGCGGTGCCTTCGTCATCGCCGCGCCCTCCTCAGGCCAGCTTGTCGCCGATCAGGAATTCGAGCGCCCGGTCGAAGCGGATCTGCGGCGGCGGCTTCAGCCGCCCGCCCGCATCCGCCTCGACCAGCGGCGGGCGGAAGCGCGGCGCCCTAATCTGCCAACGCGCCTTCGGGTCGAAGATCGCGTCTGGCCGCTCCGGCAATTCGCCGGGAAAGATCGCAGCCTCCGTGATGCCGTCGAAGACCTTCCCGTCGATCTCCTCGCCCGCCTCCGGCACGCCGGCGATGGCCGGCAATTCCTCGCGCCCCTGCCGGATGCGCACCTCATGGGTCGCCCTGACGGCGGCCAGCGCCATCGCCTCGACCTGCGCGCCCGCACCCTGCGCCCGCGTCAGCGCCCGCGAGACCAGGAGCGACATCACAGCTGCGAGCCGGTCATGGCTGGAATGATGGATATGGTCGGCCTTGGTCGCGGCAAAGAGCACGCGCTCGATGCGCGGCGCGAACAGGCTGGAGAGCCAGGAATTGCGCCCGACCGAGAAGGCCGCGAGCGCCTGCCCCAGCGCGGTTTCGAGATCGGCCAGCGCCGGCGCCCCGGCATCGAGCGCCGCCAGCACGTCGACCAGCACGATCTGCCGGTCCAGCCTCGCGAAATGGTCGCGGAAGAAGGGCGTGACCACGACGCGCTTATAGGCCTCGAAGCGCTCCGCCATCAGCCCGGCGAGCGTATCGGGACGGGGCTCGCGATCATGGCCGAGATCGAGCGGGGCGAAGGTCAGCGCCGGCGAGCCCTCGAGATCGCCCGGCATCAGGAACCGGCCGGGCGGCGTCACCGCCACCGCCTCGGGGTCGGCCCGGAGCCGCGCCAGATAGCCCTTGAAGCGCTCGCTCGCCGCCTCGGCCGCGAGCTCGTCGGCAGGCCCCTCCGGATCGCGCCCGGCGAGATCGGCGAGCCATTCGGCTGCGGCCGCGCGGCGGTGGGCCTTGCGCGCATCCGCCACGGCTTGCGCCGACCAGCTCTTGTAGTCCTGTCCGATCAAGGCGAGGTCGAGCAGCCACTCGCCGGGATAATCGACGATGTCGAGCGTCAGCGTCGCCGGCCCCTTGAACCAGCCCGAGGCCCGCTCATAGTCGATCTCGACGCGCAGTTCCGAGATGCGCCGCGTCGAGTCCGGCCAGCGCCGCTCGGCCCCGTTCATCGCGGCGCGATGCGCCTCATAGGGAAAGCGCGGCACGTCGGGATCGGGCTGCGGCACCAGCCGCACGCGAGCGATCCGCCCTTCCGATGCTGCCTTCAGCACCGGCAGCCGCGCCCCTTCGATCAGGTTCTGGATCAGGGCGGTGGTGAACACGGTCTTGCCGGAACGCGACAGCCCGGTGACGCCGAGCCGCAGGCGCGGCCGCGCGAGCCCGAGCAGGCTGTCGCCGAAGGCCAGCGCCGCATTGCGGGCGGTATCGATATAGGAGGTATCGCTCACGATGCGACGACGTTCATTCGTCGGGGCCTTCGCCCAGCGACGCGGGAGTGACGAAGCGGTCGAGCCGCCCGCCCCGCTCCGCCACATCGCGCCAATCCTCGATGGCGAAATCGATCACCGCGAGGCCTGCCGTCGGATATTTCTGGCTCATCCGCGCCGCCGCATAGCGGTCGCCATGCCCGGCCAAACGCCGCGCCAGCTCCTCGAATCCGGGATTGTGGCCGATCATCAGCAGCGTCCTGACCGAGGGCTCCGTCTCCTGCACGACATAGAGCAGCGCCCCGGGTTTGGCCTCGTAGATACGCGGTTCGTACTGCGTCGCCGGCTTCTCCGGCAGCATCGGCGCGACCAGCTCCCAGGTCTCGACCGTGCGCTTGGCCGGCGAGATCAGCACGAGGTCCGGCAGCAGCAGCTCGTCGGCGAGATAGCGCCCCATCACCGGAGCCGCCTCGCGCCCTCGCGGGGCGAGCGGCCTGTCCCGATCGGCCACGCCGGTGGGCCAGTTCGATTTCGCATGGCGCAGAAGCATGAGGCGTCGCATCCGACGAACCTAATCGCGGGCATCCGCTTTTGCGAGCCCTTGCATCGCCGGGAACGCCGATGTCAGCAGCCCGAACAGCCGCGCCGCGTGCCTGTCGAGGAAAGCTTGCCGGCTGCCTTCCGCCAGGAAATCCAGTGCGCCATCGATCAGCAGCGTCGAGAAGCCATGCACTGCCGACCAGGCCAGCAGGACCTCGGGCAGCTCGGGATCGAGGGCGTCAGCGCTGGGTTTCCCGTCCGGAAGCTGAAGCGGCGGCAGGCCGCGGCCGAACCGGACTTCGCGCACAAGGATGGCGAAAGCCCGTGTCGAGGCGGCCCGGAAGGCAGGGTCCTCCCTGTCTATTCCGCGCTGGCCGAAGACGACCCGGAAGCGCCCGGGATTGGCGAGCGCCGTTTCGACATAGGCCCGTGCGATCGCGGCGAGCCGGCTGGTCCCCGCCTCCTGCGCCGCCGCGACTGCGGCCTCCATCGCCGTCGAGAGATCGTCGAAGCCCAGCGTCGCGATCGCCGTCAGCAGGCCGGTGAGATTGCCGAAATGATGCGCGGGAGCCGCCGGCGACACCCCGGCCCGCCGGGCGCATTCGCGCAAGGTAAAGCCGCCGAGCCCGCGCTCGGCCAGGACCTCCTCCGCGGCCGCGATCATCGCCTGCCGCAAGGCGCCATGGTGATAATGCTCGCGCATGGCCCGGGGCGTCGCTTCGGCCATCGGCAACTCCACCAATCCTAACAGTGTCAAAATAATCTTGACGACGTCAAGATAGCGAGTCAGAACCGTCCCGCAACTGAACACTGTCAAGTTGGGAGGTCGTCATGCCACCTTTGACGCTGGACGCCGCCTTTTCCGCGGCCAATCTGCTGGCCGTTGGCGGCTGGCTGTTGCTGCTCGTGGCGCCGCGCTGGCGCGCCGGCCAGTTCCTCGCCGGCCTGGTCATCCCGAGCCTGCTGTCGCTCGGCTATCTCGTCCTGATCGGTGTCTACTGGCATCAGGCGCGCGGCGGCTTCTCCTCGCTCGACGATGTCGCGGCCCTGTTCGCCTCGCGGCCGCTGCTGCTCGCCGGCTGGGCGCATTATCTCGCCTTCGATCTCCTCATCGGCGCCTGGCTGCTGCGCCGCTCGCAGCGCGAGGGCCTGCCGCATGGAGCGATGCTGCCTGTCCTCGCCCTGACCTTCCTCTTCGGCCCGGTCGGCTATCTGCTCTACCTCCTTCTTGCGGCAAGTCACGCCATCGCCTCGGAAGATCGGATTCCGCGTTTCCTGGCGCGGCTGCCGGCGCCGCTGCGCGCGCTCGAATGGGAGCCCCGGCTGACCGCCGCAGGGATCGCGATGCTGCTGCTGGCAGTCCCGACCGCGCTCGCCTACGCCCTCGATCCGCGCCTGTTCAACGGCGACAATGTCTGGCTCAAGCCGCTGAAGTTCGAGATCTCGGTCGCGATCTACCTCTTTTCCTTCGCGCTCATCCTGCCTTTGACCGGTGAAGCCTTCCAGCGCTCGTGGCTCGGCCGCTTCACGGTCCGGCCGGTCATCGCCCTGCTCACCTTCGAGATCATCTACATCGCCTGGCGCGCCTCGCGCGCCGAAGCCTCGCACTACAATGAGGCGAGCGCGCTCGCCATCGCGCTCTATGCTGCGATGGGCATCGCAGCGGTGCTCTTCACGGCCGCCAGCGGTATCCTCGCCTATGGCCTCGCCCGCCATGACGCCGCGCCGCTCCCGCCGGCGCTGCGGCGCTCGCTCATCCTCGGCCTTGGCCTGACAGCCGTCCTCGGCATCCTGTCGGGCGTCGTCCTCAGCGCGACCGGATCACATACGGTCGGCGCATTGCCGCCATCGGCGCCCGCCGTCCCGTTCTTCGGCTGGTCGCTCAGCGTCGGCGACCTGCGCTTCGGCCATTTCCTGGCGCTGCACGCCATGCAGATCCTGCCGGCCTTCGCGCTCTTCGCCTCGCTGCTTGGCCGCACCGCAGCGCTGCGCAGCGTCGAAGCCTTCGCCCTGGTCTATGCCGGCATCACCGCAGCGGCACTCATCGCTGCGTTGAACGCCCGTCCGCTGCTCGGCATCGGCTGAAGATGGCTCAACGGCTCTCGCGCCGCGCCATGAAGGCGAGCTTCTCGAACAGCGAGACGTCCTGCTCGTTCTTGAGCAAAGCGCCGTGCAGCGGCGGGATGAGCTTGCGCGGGTCGCGCTCGCGCAGCACCTCCGGCCCGATATCCTCGGCGACGAGCAGCTTCAGCCAATCGAGCAGTTCCGAGGTCGAGGGCTTCTTCTTGAGGCCCGGCACCTCGCGCACCTCGAAGAACAGACGCAACGCCTCCTCCATCAGCCGCTTCTTGATGCCGGGGAAATGCACCTCGACGATCTGTTGCATCGTCGGCGCATCGGGGAAGCGGATATAGTGGAAGAAGCAGCGACGCAGAAAGGCGTCCGGCAGGTCCTTCTCGTTGTTGGAGGTGATGATCATCACCGGCCGCCGCGCCGCCTTGACGGTCTCGCCCGTCTCGTAGACGTGGAACTCCATGCGGTCAAGCTCGAGCAGCAGGTCGTTGGGGAATTCGATATCGGCCTTGTCGATCTCGTCGATCAGCAGCACCGGCCGGACGGGCGCAACGAAAGCCTCCCAGAGCTTGCCGCGCTTGATGTAGTTGGCGATGTCCGACACGCGCGGATCGCCGAGCTGGCTGTCTCGCAGCCGGCTCACCGCATCGTATTCGTAGAGCCCTTGCTGCGCCTTGGTCGTCGACTTGATGTGCCAGGTGATGAGCGGCGCACCGAGCGCGGCGGCGATCTCCTCGGCCAGCACCGTCTTGCCCGTGCCGGGCTCGCCCTTCACCAAGAGCGGCCGCTCCAGCCGGATCGCGGCGTTGACGGCGACGGTGAGGTCCTCCGTCGCGACATAGTTCTCGGTGCCGGCAAAACGCATGAGCGATCCTTTTGATTTTACGCCGGTACGCTAGCCCATCGGCGCCGAACGCGAAAACCGCCATTTGCACGCTCGGCGCGAAGGTCATTGCCTAAGCGCTCGCGTCGCAAGGCGAATTTCTCTCCGCCACCGCAATTCGAAGGTTGTGCATCGCACCCACGAATCGCAAGAATGACGAGGCATCCGCTTCTCCATCGAATCGCAAGGGCAGGCCTTGGCCGGAACCGTCGATCCTTCCGTCTACAAGGACGCCGTCGTCGTGCTCGCGACGGCCGGCGTGATCGTGCCTTTTGCCAAGAGCTTCAAGATCAATTCGATCATCGCCTTCGTGGCCTGCGGCGCGCTGCTCGGCCCCTTCGGCCTCGGCGGGCTGGTCTCGAAGGTGCCGCTGCTTAGCACGGTCACGGTCTCGAATGCGGAGGCGCTGGCCGGGCCGGCCGAGCTCGGCGTCGCCTTCCTGCTCTTCGTCATCGGGCTCGAATTGTCCTTCGAGCGCCTGATGACGATGCGGCGCCTCGTCTTCGGCCTCGGCCTCGGCCAGGTCGGCCTTTCGGCGGCGGCGATCGGCCTCGTCGCCTATGCGCTGGGCCAGCCCACGACGGCGGCGCTGATCATCGGCTTCGGCCTCGCGCTCTCCTCGACGGCGATGGTAGTCGAATTGCTCGCCGCCAAGAAGCGAATGACGACCTCGGCCGGCCGCGCCAGCTTCGCCATCCTGCTCTGCCAGGATCTCGCGGTCATTCCGCTGCTGTTCCTGATCGCCGTGCTCGATGCGCAGAACGGCTCGGGCTCGCTCGTCGCCGGTCTGGCGCAGGCCTTCATCCAGGCGGCGGCGGCCATCGCGACCATCGTGGTCATCGGCCGGCTGGCGCTGCGCCCGCTCTTCCGCCTCGTCGCCTCGACCGATTCGGCCGAAAGCTTCATGGCCGCGACGCTGCTGACCGCGCTCGGCACGGGCCTCATCGCCGCCGCCGCCGGGCTCTCGATGGGGCTCGGCGCCTTCATCGCCGGGCTGCTGCTGGCCGAGACCGAGTTCCGCCGGGCGATCGAGGTCACGATCGACCCCTTCAAGTCCCTGCTGATCGGCGTCTTCTTCCTCACCGTGGGCATGGGCGTGAATCCGGCCCAGATCGCGGCCCACCCCGTCGCCATCCTCGCCATCGCGGTCGGGCTGGTCGCGATCAAGAGCCTCATCATCTTCGTTCTCGCCCGCCGCTTCCGCCTGTCTGCGGCGACGGCGCTCGAAACCGCGCTGATGGTCAGCCCCGGCGGCGAATTCGCCTTCGTGCTGCTGAACGACGCCTCCGCCACAGGCCTTCTCGACCGCAATGCGACCAGCATCGCGCTGGCGGCGGTGTCGCTGACCATGGTCGCGCTACCCCTGCAGGCGCGCTTCGCCCGCCATTTCGCCCAGAAGCTCGCCGCGCCGGTGACCTTGCCGGACGAGGCCAAGGTGCTCCCGCCGGACGATCGCGCGCCGCGCGCCATCATCGTCGGCGGCGGGCGTGTCGGGCGCCTCGTCGCCTCGATGCTGGACGAGCACGGCAAGTCGCACATCCTGATCGATTCGGACGCGGCCCTGGTCACCGCCCAGCGCCGCTCAGGCCGTCCGGCCTTCTACGGCGATGCGACGCAGCCCGATTTCCTCAGGCTATGCGGACTGGAAGAGGCGACAGCGCTGATCGTTACCATCGACAATCCGCGCGCCGTCGATGCCACGGTGCAGGCCGCGCGCGCCTTGCGTCCGGACATCGTCATCGTCGCCCGCGCCCGCGACGCGGCCCATGCCCGCCATCTCTACGAGATCGGCGTCAACGACGCCGTGCCGGAGACGATCGAGGCGAGCCTGCAATTGTCGGAAGCGGCGCTGGTCGGGCTCGGCGTGCCGATGGGCCTCGTCATCGCCTCGGTGCATGAGCGGCGCGACGGCTTCCGCGCCCAGCTCAAGCCGGCAGGCGCCGCGGCAGCCCGCGCCCTTCCGCGCCATGCCCGTTCCCGAAGGCTGTGAGGCCCGGGCTCGCGGCCTCGCGCGCGAGATAGCCCGCCTGCTGCGCCACACGCCGGATATGTCCGTAGAACTGCGCCGCGCTGCTCGTCCAGCTATGCCGCGCCGCCAGCTCCAGCGGGATTTCAGGCTGTATCCTGAGCGCCTGCATGGCGGCGCTGCGCAGATCCTCGTCGAGCACGGCCGCGCCGCTGCCGGCGAAGACGTCGCGCGGGCCCTGCACCGGAAAGGCCGCGACCGGCAGCCCGCTCGCCGCCGCCTCCAGCAGCACGATGCCGAAGGTGTCGGTCAGGCTCGGAAAGACGAAGACGTCTGAGGAGGCATAGATCGCCGCGAGTTCCTCGCCTTCCTTCGTCCCGAGGAAATGCACCTCGGGAAAGGCGCGCTGCAGATCGGCCCGCGCCGGCCCGTCGCCGACCACGACCTTGCTGCCCGGCAGCCGCAGCGACAGGAAGGCGTCGAGGTTCTTCTCGACCGCGACGCGCCCGACGCTGAGGAAGATCGGCCGCGGCAGGTCGAGCACGCTTTGCGGGCGCGGATGGAACAGGTCGAGATCGACGCCCCGCCCCCAGCGCACCAGCTTCTCGAAGCCGTGCTGGCGCAACTCCTCCTCGACCGTCGCGGTCGAGACCATCACGGCAGCCGCCGGGCCATGAAAGCGTCGCAGCAGCCGGTAGCTCCAGCTTTCGGGAATGGGCCAGCGCGCCGCGACATATTGCGGGAAGCGCGTGTGGTAGCTCGTGGTGAACGGGCGCTTCTGCGCCAGGCAGACCGCCCGCGTCAGCCAGCCGATCGGCCCTTCCGTCGCGATATGGATGTGGTCCGGCCTGAATTCGGCGATCCGTTTCGCGAGCGCGCGGCGGGTGGCGAGCGCGAGCCGGATGTCGGGATAGCTCGGCATGGCGATCTGCCGGAAGCCGTCCGGGGTGAGCGCCGCCGCCGTCGCGCCGAAATCCGGCGCCGCCTCGATCATCCGTTCGAGCGAGCGCACCACGCCGTTGATCTGCGGCCGCCAGGCGTCCGTGGCGATGAGGACGCGCATCAGCGCGCTTTCCGTTCCGCCGTTTCCGGCAGAGCGCCAATGATGCGTGCCAGTTCCAGAGGCTGGAGCATGCTCCGGGCGGCCTCGACGAGTTCCGGCACGGCGGCCGGCCGGGCCGGCACGACGACCGGCACGGCCGCCTCGCCCTTGAGGCGTCCTTGCGGCCAGCGGATCAATTCGAAGCGACCGTCATGGTGCTCGACGAAGGCGGTGCAGCTCTCCACCCAGTCGCCGGTGTTGATGTAGGTCAGCCCCGCGATCTCGCGATAGGCCGCGTGATGGATATGGCCGCAGATCACGCCGTCGGCATTGTGGCGGCGCGCCTCGTCGGCCAGGCAGGTCTCGAACTCGCCGATATAGTTCACGGCGTTCTTGACCTTGTGCTTGGCCCAGGCCGAGAGCGACCAATGCGGCAGGCGCAGGACGCGCCGGACCTTGTTGATCACCATGTTGAGCCCGAGCGCCACCGTGTAGGCCCAGTCGCCGAGCAGCGCGAGCCATTTGGCGTTGCGCACCACGAGGTCGAACAGGTCGCCATGGATGACGAGCAGGCGCCGGCCATCCGCCGTCTCGTGGACGATGTCGTCGACGAGCGTGATGCCGCCGAACTGCAGGCCGGTGAAATCGCGCAGGAAGTCGTCGTGGTTGCCGGTGACGTAGATCAGCTTCGAGCCTTTGCGCACCTTGCGCAGCAGCTTCTGGACGACGTCGTTGTGGCTCTGCGGGAAATACCAGCCGCTCTTCAGCCGCCAACCGTCGATGATGTCGCCGACGAGATAGATGTTCGGTGCATCATAGGCCCGCAGGAACTCGAGCACGAGATCGGCTTGCGCCCCGCGCGTGCCCAGATGCAGGTCCGAGATGAAGATGCTGCGAACCTGCTTCGCGTCGTCCTCGTCGCTCATGCGCGGCAGTCCATGCTGTTGCGATGTTTGCGGCGTGTGTCTGATTTGCGTTGCGCTTTGATGACGGAACCAGCAATCCGTGCTCAGCCTTGCTGACCGGCCGCTGTCCGACAACGGCGTGCGAAACTGACGGAGACATCTGATGGATCTTGGAATTGCCGGCCGCACGGCCATCGTCTGCGCCTCCAGCAAGGGGCTGGGCCGCGGCTGTGCGCAGGCCCTGGCCGAGGCGGGCTGCACCGTCGTGATCAACGGCCGCAACGCGACCACCCTGGAAGCCACCGCCAGCGCGATCCGCGCCGCGACCGGCGCGACCGTCATCGCCGTCGTCGCCGACGTCTCGACCCAGGCCGGTCAGGACGCCCTGCTCGCGGCCGCGCCCAACCCGGACATCCTCGTCAACAACAATGGCGGCCCGCCGCCCAAGCCCTTCCGCCAGGTGACGCGCGAGGGCCTGCTGGAAGGCGTCGTCCAGAACATGGCGACACCGCTCGAGCTGGTGCAGCGCGTCATCGACGGCATGATCGCGCGCGGCTTCGGCCGCATCGTCAACATCACCTCGGCCAGCGTGGTGACGCCGCTGACCGGCCTCGACGTCTCCTCCGCCGCCCGCGCCGGCCTCACCGCCTTCCTCTCGGGTGTCGCCCGCGAGGTCGCCCACGCCAATGTCACCATCAACAACATCCTGCCCGGCGTGTTCGACACCGACCGCATCAAGACCGCGACCAACAAGGTGGCCGAAATGCAGGGCATCAGCATCGAGGAGGCGACGAAGCGGCGGCTCGCCGCGGTTCCCGCCGGCCGCCTCGGCACGCCCGACGAATTCGGCCAGCTCTGCGCCTTCCTGGCCAGCGCGAACGCCGGCTACATCACCGGCCAGAACTTCCTGATCGATGGCGGCGCCTTCCGCGGGACGTTCTGAGCCGCGCGCCTCGGGCTTGACCCGAGCATCTCGCGACACGGAGGCTCTTGCGCCTCTTCCGCAAAGAGATTCTCGGGTCGGCGCGATGCGCCACCCGGGAATGACGCGCTTTCGCCGGGAACGGCCCGCTCCCACGCCAATGGCCTAGCCGGGTTGCAGAGTTCACGCTTCGCTCCTCGATCTCGACATGGTCTAAGGAGAAGCGGTTTCGCCCGAACCCGTCCCAGCCCTCCCGCCGCGCCGCCGCCTTGTCCCCTCTTCTCGGCATCAGTCTCAAGCTTGTCTCGGCGCTGGCTTTCACGCTGATGTCGGCGGGCATCAAATCGATCTCGACACGCTATCCCACCGGCGAGATCGTCTTCATCCGCTCCTTCTTCGCGATGATCCCGCTGCTCATCTGGCTCGCCTGGCGCTCTGAGCTGCCGGGAGCCCTGAAGACGGACAATCTGCGCGGCCATCTCAAGCGCGGCATCATGGGCTCGACCGGCATGTTCTGCGGCTTCGCGGCGCTGCAGTTCCTGCCGCTCTCGGAGGCTGTCGCGATCGGCTATGCCGCGCCGCTGGCGGTCGTCGTGCTCGCGGCGCTGGTGCTGAAGGAGCGCGTGCGGATCTATCGCTGGACCGCGGTGACGATCGGCTTCGTCGGCGTCCTCATCATGCTCTCGCCGCATCTGGGCGCCGGCGCGCACCCTGTCGGCAGCAACGCCGCGATCGGTGCCGCGCTGGGCCTGGCCGGCGCCTTCTGCTCGGCTTTCGCCTCGGTCGAGGTCCGGCTTCTGACCTCGACCGAGCGCACCGGCGCCATCGTCTTCTACTTCATGCTGCTGACCAGCCTGCTCGGCCTCTCGACCATCCTGCTCGGCTGGAACATCCCGGATGCCAGGGATGCGATGATGATGGTCGTCATCGGCATCCTCGGCGGACTCGGCCAGATCCTGATCGTCCAGGCCTATCGCTATGGCGACGCCTCGCTGGTCGCGCCCTTCGAATATTCGACCATGCTCTGGGCGGTGGCCATCGGCTGGTTCTGGTTCGGGGAATGGCCGGCGCAGACCATCGTGATCGGGGCCTTCATCGTCATCACCTCGGGCATCTACGTGATCTTCCGCGAGCGCCAACTCGGCCTCGCCCGGCGCGCCCAGCGCGAGGTCGGCCCCAGCCGCCTGACCTGAGTCCGGGTGCGTTTTCGGCGGTGCACGGTCCGGCCTCGCCGGATGCCGGGCATTGTTCGCTTGTTCAAACGAACGTCCGCCGTTACAAACGGCCTCATACGCAGGAGGGGCCGAATTCATGGGAATCGAGACGAAGGAGCGCGGCGGGCGGGAGCTTGAATCCGGGGCTCAGGTCATCTCGGGCCAGCTCGGCAAGACGATCCAGCGCCTGCGCAAGGCCTACAACTTTTCGCTCTCCGACCTCGCCGAGCAGTCGGGCGTCGCCAAGTCGATCATCAGCCAGATCGAGCGCAACGAGACCAATCCGACGCTGGCGACCATCTGGCGGCTGTCGCAGGCGCTCGACATCTCGATCGAGCGCGTGCTGTCCAGCGGCGAGGAAGAGCCCTTCATCGACAAGACCACCCGCGCCGACACGCCGATTCTGGTCTCCGAGGACGGCAAGCTCAGGCTCGCCATCGTCGGCTGGATCAAGACGGTCGAATGGCTGCAATGGTACGAGGTCTCCTCCGAACCCGGCGGCGAGCTCGATTCCGAAGGCCATCAGCGCGGCTCGATCGAATCGCTCTCCGTCACCGCCGGCGAATTCGAGGTCGAGGTCGGCGATATCGTCCAGCGCGCCAAGGCGGGCGAGACCTTGCGCTACCGCTGCGACCGCCGCCACATCGTCCGCTGCGTCGGCAACGAACCCGGCTCGGCGCTGATGGTCTGCATCCTCAAGGCCGCGGTGATGGAATAAGACGAGGGGCGCGAGCAGGAGCGAACCATGGAAATCCGACGCATCGGCTCGCAGCCCTCCGGCAAGGGGCCGGCCGAATATTTCACCGGCACGGTCCGTATCGACCCGCTGTTCAACCCGCCCGAGCCGGCGCGGATCGCCACGGCCCTCGTCACCTTCGAGCCCGGCGCCCGCACCGCCTGGCACACCCATCCGCTCGGCCAGACCCTGATCGTGACCGCCGGCTGCGGCTGGGCCCAGCGGGAGGGTGGACCGATCGAGGAAATCCGCGCGGGCGACACCGTCTGGTTTCCGCCCGGCGAGAAACACTGGCACGGCGCCACGGCGACGACCGCGATGACCCACATCGCCCTTCAGGAAAAGCTGAACGGCTCGCCCGTCGACTGGCTCGAACAGGTGACCGACGCGCAATACGCCGCAAAAGCCATCTGAACCCACGCGACGCACACGCCTTCGCCCGCCCGCGTCGCCGCGTTCGGTGGTGGTGAGGGGCAGCGGAGCGCCGCGAGGCGCGGTTGGGTATCAGGCCGCTTCCATTGAGCCAGGATGCGGCGCGGAGGGATTGAGCCACCTTCCGCACGCCCCGTGGCGCTCCGCTTCC
>NZ_JBFUPU010000012.1:0-173994 GCF_041360765.1 Allobosea sp. RCC_152_1 | reverse complement strand
CATCATGTGCGGCGTCGGGCTCGATGAGCCCGCGATGAGAGCCTTTGCTTGACTCGTACCGCCCCAAAAGAGAAGCCACCGCGTATTTCGCCAAGGATGCAAAGTGAGATACGCGTTTGTGGCCGAGCATCGCCGCCAGTTCCCAGTGCGGGCGATGTGTCGCTGCCTGCGCATCCAGCCCAGCGGTTTCTATGCCTGGCTGAAGAATCCGTTGAGCCGGAGAGCTCGGGAGGATGCGCGCCAGATCGAGCTCCTCGACAGGGCCTGGAAAGAGAGCGGCCGGGTCTATGGCTACCGCAAGCTGCATGACGACCTGCTCGATCAGGGCGAGACCAGTTGCGCCAACCGGGTCGCCCGCCTCGCTAGGCTGGCGGGGATCAAGGCTCAGATCGGCTATCGACGCCGGCCGGGTTCTCATGGCGGCAAGCCGTCGGTCATGGTCGACAATACCCTGGCCCGACAGTTCGATGTTGATGCCCAGGACAAAGCGTGGGTGACGGACATCACCTACATCAGGACCCAGGAAGGCTTCGCCTATCTGGCCGTGGTGATCGACCTGTTCTCCCGCCGCGTCATTGGCTGGTCACTGCAGAGCCGGCAGGTCACCGACGTCGTGCTGCAGGCGTTGCTCATGGCGGTATGGCGACGCAAGCCGAAGACCACGGTCCTGGTTCACTCGGATCAGGGCTCCCAGTTCACCAGCATGGATTGGGCTGCCTTCCTGAAGCACCACAATCTTGAGCACTCGATGAGCCGGCGCGGGAACTGCCACGACAACGCGGTGGCAGAGAGCTTTTTCAATCTGCTCAAGCGGGAGCGAATCCGCCGCAAGACCTACCGAACGCGCGAAGAGGCAAGGCAGGACGTGTTCGACTACATCGAGATGTTCTACAACCCCAAGCGCAAGCACGTCAGGAACGGGATGCTGTCACCCGTCGAGTTCGAACGGCAGCACAATACGTAGCCCGACGGCGTCTACGAAACTCGGGGCTATTCAAAATCGTCCGTGAAATGTCCGGGCCCCATCATGGCCTCCTTGCCTCAAAACTAGGGAAGAAGGCGTCCAGAAATCTAGGGGCTATTCAACCTGTGCGCTACCGGGGCGTCGCCAGCAGGCCGTCGTGCTCCTCAGCCAGCCTTCGCCCTTTTCAACCTCCGCGATGAACCAATCCGGCTGCTCGCCTGCGACCGAAGCACCCGCCCGAAAGCGGACACCTAGACTTCCAGTATGGGCCACAAATCGTCCACGGCTCGCCCGGGCGAGATGCGCAAGTAGCTGCACCCTGAGCAAGGATTTGATCAATGGATAAATAAACAGCGTGGCAGCTGTTTTGTTTATGAATCCGAGCGGGGGACATGCCATCATGCCGACCCAGTTCGTACCACGCGCAACTCGAGCTCGATCGATCAATCTGCGCGGCCCCGCGCCTCAATAGACCAAAGCGCGACGAGCCGGCCCTCCGACACAACATGCAAAAAGTCATGGAGGTTAATCGTCGGATCGCAATGCGGAACAGTGCATTCGACCACCGTTCCGATTGGCAACGTGCCATAGCCGGGCTCAGGCAGGATTCGACCGAATTCGTCGCCGCACCATTCGATCCGCCCGACGAGGGCGCCGCCGAGGAAGACGCGCGGGGGCGGCCCGTCCGGCGCGAAGCTCTTGCTGCCGCCGTCCGTGATCGCAAAGCCGGCCGAGCTGTGGCCGACCACCGTCACCGCGACGCGCAGCGCCGGTCCGAATTCCGGCCCGCCGGCGCCATAGATGTCGACCGGATTATAGGCCTCGTCCATGAAGACATAGGAGCCCGGCTGCACTTCGGTCAGCACCTGCGCCTGCCCGTCGAGCAGATGGCTGCCGGTGCCGCCGCCCGAGACGATTCCGGGCGCGAGGCCGGCCTGTTTCAGCACATCCAGCATCGCGGTCAGTAGGCGGTTCGCCTTGTTATTGGCCGACCGCCTCGCGGCGAAACCCTCGATATGCTGGACCCGGCCCTGATAAGCCTGCACCCCGACATAGCGCAGGCTGGCCTGGTCCGTGACCGCGCATGCGAGCGCGACCGCCTCCTGTGCACTGGCGACACCGCTGCGCCTCAGCCCCGTGTCGAGGTCGACGAAGACGTCGAAGCGCGTGCCATGCCGCGAGGCCGCTTCGGCGTAAGCCGCCACCAGATTGAGCCGGTCGACCACGACGCCGATGCGCGCGCCTCTGGCTGCAGCCCGCGCCAGCGCATCGATCTTGGCGGCGCTTGCGATCGGTGCGCTCAGCATCAGATCATTGGCGCCGCCCTCGAACAGCGCCAGCAACTCACCCGGTTTGGCGCAGCAGATGCCCGATGCGCCCGCCGCCATCTGGCGCCGCGCGATCTCGGCGCATTTGTGCGATTTGGCATGCGGGCGGAAAGCGATGCCGGCGCGTTTGCAGGTCTGGGCGAGCCTCGCGATATTGCGCTCGAAGATGTCGAGATCAAGCACTGCGGCCGGCGTTTCGAGGCGCGAACGGCCGCCGGGCTGGCCGATCAGCGGCTGGTTGAGCGCGGCCGCGCCGAAGGGTTTGAGGCTCATTGGCGCTGTCCCATCCGCTGCGCCCGCGCCTCCTCGGTCGCGGCGAGATCGACGCTGACGCGGTCGGCGGCGAAGATCACGCCATAGTCGCGCATGGCGCCCTCGATGGTGACCTTGCCCTCGAGCAGATCGTCGGCGACGCGCCAGGGCTCGCGCTTGAGCGCGTCGCCGTAGCCGCCGCCGCCGGCCCCGGTCAGGCGGAAGATGTCGCCTCGTTTAGCGTTGAAGCTCTCCATCGGCATCGTCGGCAGGTGATGCTGCGTGCCATCCGTCCGGATGAACAGATGCGCCGAGGGCGCGCCCGTGCCGCCACCTTCGATACCGAAGGGCGGGTGGTCGCGCCGGTCGCCGCGCAAGGTGAAGCGCGCATCGGCAAGGAAGCGGAACTCGCGCACGAAGGCGAGCCCGCCGCGGAACTCTCCGGCGCCGCCGGAATCCGGCACGAGCCCGTAGCGCAGCACCTCGACCGGCATGTCGGTCTCGACCATCTCGATTGGCTGGTTGGAGAGATTTGCGGCCGGGTTGGAGATGCCCTCGATACCATCCTTGCCGGCGCGCGCCCCCCAGGTACCGACCACCATCTCGTTGAGCACGAAGGGCTTGCCGTCATGCATGCCGCCGCCGGCAAGCAGATAAGGCCCGCCCTCCGAGCCGCCGATGGCACGCTCGGGCACGATCTGCGCCAAAGCCTGCATGATCGCATCGAACACCCGGTAACCGACGACGCCGCGCGCGCCGCAGGCCGCGGGATAGCGCGGATTGACCAGGCAGCCCTCCGGCGCGCGCACCGTGATCGGGCGCAGATAGCCCTCGCAATTGGGGATGTCCTGCTGCGACAGGCAGCGGATCGCGCAAAAGGCCGCCGATTCCGGCAGCGAGATCGGGCAGTTGATCGAGGCGGCGACTTGACCGGCCGTGCCGGCGAAGTCGACATCGATGCTGTCGTCCTCGACCGTCACGGTGGCGACGATGGCGAGCGGGACCGGATGCCCGCCGACGCCGTCGATATAATCGGTCGCCTTGTAGACGCCGTTGGGGAGCGCGCGGATCACGTCGCGCATCATCGCCTCGGCATGGTCGTGCAGCGCGTCGATATAGCGGTCGAGCAGCGTGGCGCCGTAGCGGGCGATTAGCGAGCGCAGGCCTTCTTCGGCGACATTGCAGGCGGCGATCTGGGCGCGGATGTCGCCAAGAACCTCGACCGGCGCGCGCGTATTGGCCTCGATGATGCGGAAGACCGCATCGACCGGCGCGCCCGCTTCATAAAGCTTGAGCAGCGGCAGTCGCAGGCCCTCCTGCTGGATCTCGGTTGCATAGATCGCGACGCTTCCGGGCACGATGCCGCCGATATCGGTGTGGTGGGCCACCGTGGCGGCGAAACCGGCCAGGCGCTCCTCCACGAAGATCGGCTTCAGGATGTAGATGTCAGGCAGATGCTGGCCGCCTGAGCCATAGGGGTCGTTGGCGATCAGGACGTCACCCGGTTTCAGGGTCGCGCCATAGCGCTGTTTCACGAACCGCATCACGCGCGGAAAGGAGCAGAGCTGGATCGGCAGCGTCAGCCCCTGCGCGATCACGCGCCCCTGCGCATCGCAGAGTGCCGTCGAGTAATCCATGATGTCGCGCACCACCGGCGAATAGGCGCTGCGCATCACGATCAGCGCCATTTCGTCGGCGGTCGAGGCAAGCGCGTTGCGGATCACCTCCACCGTGATCGGGTCGATCGCGTCGGTCATCATGCGGCCTCCAGCGCGATGTCGATATTGCCGGCGTCCTCCAGGCGGGCGGTCTGGCCCGGCCCGACGACGCAGGTGCAGTCGTATTCCTCGATGACGAAAGGGCCGCGCCGGGGCGAGGCGTCGAGATCGGCGCGCCCGATCACCGCGACAGTCGCGGTGCCGACATCCTCGAAGGATACCGGCCGGTCGAACCGGCGCTGGCCTGGAGCGGGCGCGAAATGCTGCGGTGGCGCGACGAGCGGCAACCTCGCGGTGAGCCGGGCATTGACGAGATGGACCTGGTCCTTCTGCGAACGGTGGCCATAGGTCCGCTCATGCTCGAGGTGGAACAGCTCCGCCAGCTCGTCGAAGACCAGACGCCGCGCCGGCACCGTCAGCTCATAGGCCTGCCCGACATAGCGAAGGTCTGCGGCGTAGCGGAATTCGGCGCGCGACAGCTCGTAGCCTTCCAGCGCCAGAACGCGGCGGGCATCCTCGGTCAGCTCGGCATAGAGCTGCGCCAGACCGGAATCGTCGAGGTCTCCGGCCCGGCGGCGCGAGGGGCGGACGAACTCCTGCTCGACATCCGAGCGCAGCAGCCCGAGCGCGCTGAAGACGCCCGCCGCACGCGGGATCACCACCCGCCGGATCCCCAGCGCCTTTGCGACCTCGGCGGCGACGACCGGCCCGTTGCCGCCGAAGGCGACCAGGGTCGAATGGCGCGGATCGCGGCCGCGATAGGTCGAGACCGCCTTCACCGCTCGCGTCATCGTGGTGACCGCCAGCGTCAGCACGCCGCGCGCCGTCCTGGTCAGGTCGAGCCGCAGCGGCCGAGCAACCTGATCGTTCAGCGCCGCGCGTCCGGCATCGGCCTGCAGGGGGAAGGTGCCGCCGGCCAGCGCCACGTCGTTGATGTAGCCCAGCGTCAGGAAGGCGTCGGTCAGCGTCGCCTGCTTGCCGCCGAGCCCGTAGCAGACCGGACCGGGATAGGCGCCGGCGCTCTGCGGACCCACCGAAACCTGGTTCATCTTGTCGATGGCGACGATGCTGCCGCCGCCGGCGCCGATTTCGGAGACGTCGATGAAGGGCATCTTGATCGGATAGCCGCCGCCCTTGACCAGCTTGCTGGAAAGATTGATGCCGGCACCGACCTCATATTCGGTGGTGCGGGCGGGCTCGCCATCCTCGATCAGCGCGGCCTTGGCGGTGGTGCCGCCCATGTCGAAGGAGATGATGCTCGGCTCATTGCTGCCCGAGACCAGCCTCGCGCAGGCGATGACGCCCGCCGCAGGCCCGGACTCGACCAGCGAGGCCGCGCGCTTCACAGCCGAACCCAGCCGCATGATGCCGCCGCCCGAATGCATCATCTCAACCGGGCAGGTTACGCCGATCGAGGCCAGCCGCGTCGTCAGCGCGGCGGCATAGTTGCGCACGACCGGGCCGATATAGGCGTTCACCACGACGGTCGAGGTGCGCTCATATTCGCGGATCTCGGGCAGGATTTCCGAGCCCCGGCAGATATAGACATCATCGCCGAGCTCCTCGCGCAGGATCGCTTCGGCCGCGATCTCATGGTCGGGGTTAGCATAGGCGTGCAGGAAGCTGATCGCGACCGCCTCGACCTTCTCGTCGCGGAACTGCGCCGCCGCCCGCCGAACATCATCCTCGTTCAGCGGTATCCGAACCGAACCGTCCGGTCCGAGCCGCTCGCGTGCCTCCAGCCGCAGATGCCGCGCCGCCAGCGGCCTCGGCTTGTCGTATTGCAGATCGTAGAGCACCGGGATTCGCAGGCGGCGCATTTCGAGCACGTCGCGGAAGCCCTCGGTGGTCAGAAGACCGGTGCGGGCACCCTTGTATTCCAGGATCGCGTTGGTCGCGACGGTGGTGGCGTGGACGATGCCGGTGATGCGGTCTGGCGTGGTTTCATAGTCCGCGACGAGCCGGCCCAGCGCCTCGACGATGCCGCGGCTGTAGTCGTCGGGCGTCGATGGCACCTTGCGGGTCTCGATCAGCCCGTCGTCGCGGGCAATCACGATATCGGTGAAGGTGCCGCCGATATCGATGCCGATCCTGTAGCTGTGCTGCGTCATGGGTTTGGTCTCGTGAGGTCGGAGGAGAGATCAGCCGGCGCTTTCACGGGCGGGGCTGGCAGAGGTTGTGGCCGCCTGGCCGCGACGCCCCTTGATGCCTTTCGGCACGGCGGCGATCAGGAGCTGCGTGTAGGGATGGGCAGGGTGGTCGAGCACGTCGAGGCACGGCCCCTGCTCGACGATCTCGCCCTTGCGCATCACGATGATCCGCGAGCAGAGCGTGCGCACCAGCGCCAGGTCATGGCTGATGAAGAGCAGGGTCAGGCCGAGTTCGCGCGTCAGCCGGCTGAGAAGGTTGATGACCTGCGCCTGCAGCGAGACGTCGAGCGAGGAGACCGGTTCGTCGGCGATCAGGATGTCCGGCTTCATCGCCAGCGCCCGCGCCAGCCCGACGCGCTGTCGCTGGCCGCCCGAAAGTTCATGCGGCAGGCGTGGCGCGAGCTCCGCGCCGAGCCCGACCAGCGCCAGCATCGCCAGAGCCTCGCCCTCGCGCTCAGGCTTAGGCACGCCGCGCAGCGCCAGGGTCTCGGTCAGGCAGCGGCTCACCGTCTTGCGCGGATTGAGCGCGCTGCTCGAATCCTGGAAGGCCATCTGGATGCGCCGCCGCCACGGCCCGCCATGGTCGCGCATCAAGGCCGACAGCGGCTCGCCATCGAGCAGAACCTCGCCCGATGTCGGCCTGGTCAGCCCGACCGCGATGTTCGCCAATGTCGATTTGCCCGAGCCGCTTTCGCCGACGATGCCGACGACGTCGCCGCGTCCGATCTCCAGGGAGATGCCGGCGAGCGCGACGAAACGCGTGTCGCGGCCCAGCAGCCGGTCAAAGGCGGTGCCCTGCGCATAGGATTTGGTGATGCCGCGCAGCGACAGGATCGGGCCGGTCATAGCGGCCTCCAGCAGGCGAAGTGGCGGTCGGCCTCGCGTTCCAGCGGCGGCATCTCCGCGATGCAGGCCTCGACGACATGCGGGCAACGCGGCGAAAACGGGCAGCCCGGCGGCATGCGGCCGAGACGCGGCGGCGCGCCTTCGATCGCCACCAGCGGACCGACCGGGCCGGTCAGGCTCGGCACGCAGGCCTGCAGCAACCCGGTATAGGGATGGCGCGGCG
This sequence comes from Allobosea sp. RCC_152_1, assembly GCF_041360765.1. Classification (NCBI taxonomy): domain Bacteria; kingdom Pseudomonadati; phylum Pseudomonadota; class Alphaproteobacteria; order Hyphomicrobiales; family Alloboseaceae; genus Allobosea; species Allobosea sp. RCC_152_1. Next base: position 166,513 of record NZ_JBFUPU010000012.1, on the reverse strand, counting down.
CGCGCTCGATCGCCTCGACGGGCCCATCCTCGACAACCTTGCCGCCATACATCACCACGACCCGGTCGACGATCTCGGCGACGAGCTGGAGGTTGTGCGAGATGAAGATTACCGCGATGCCGAGATCGCGCCGGAGCTCCGCGATCAGATCGACGATCTGGGCCTGCACCGTGACATCGAGCGCCGTCGTAGGTTCGTCTGCGATCAGCAGGCGTGGGCGGCAGGCGATCGCCATAGCGATCAGGGCGCGTTGGCGCATGCCGCCCGAGAACTCATGCGGATACGCATCGAGGCGCTTTCCGGCTTCGCGGATGCCGACGCGCTCCAGCGATTCCGCCGCGATCCGGCGGGCCTCCGCACCCGACACCTGCCGATGGGCCCGCACGACATCGGTGATCTGCCGCCCAATGGTCAGTGCCGGGTTGAGCGAGCTTTGCGGGTCTTGAAACACCATGGCGATGTCGCGGCCGCGAATGGCGCGCATGCGAGCCTCGTTGAGGGCGAGGAAATCCTGGCCGTCGAAGATCACGCGCCCGCCGGTCGTATGCGCCGGCGAGCCGAGCAGGCGCATCACCGCGAGCATGCTCAGGCTTTTGCCGGAACCTGATTCGCCGACGACGCCGACCGCCTCCCCGGCCGCGACCGAGAAATCGACGCCGCGCACCGCCTCGACCACGCCGCCATCCGCACTGCGGAAGCCGACGCGCAGACCCTCGATGCTGAGCAGAGGCGCGCTCATGTGACCCGTGCCACTCATGCGACCAGCGTCCTGGCTTCGCTGCGCGGATCGAACAGCTCGCGCACCGCGTCGCCGAGCAGGTTGAAGCCGATCACGGTGATCGAGATCGCCAGCCCCGGAAACACCGGCAGCCACCATTCGCCGGAATAGATCGCGCTGCGCGCATCCGACAGCATCGAGCCCCAGCTCGCCTGAGGCGGCTGCACGCCCAGTCCGACGAAGGAGACCGAGGCCTCGACGACGATGCCGATCGCGACCAGGAGCGTGCCCTGCACGATGATCGGCGACAGGCAGTTGGGCAGGATGTCGCCGGTGACGATGTCCCAATGCGTCGCGCCCTGCAGATAGCGCGCCCGGACATAGTCGGCGCCGACCACGCGGCTCGCCACCGCATAGGTGACGCGGGCGAAGACCGGCGAGAACAGCACGCCGACCAGCAAGACGATCTTGATCTCGTTGGGCAGGAGCAGCGGGCCGACCGGCACCGGCCCGACGCCGAGGATTCCGACGATCGCGATCGCCCAGACCAGCAGCGGAATCGAGGCAACGCCATCGACGATGCGCATCACGAGCTGGTCGCCGAGCCCGCCCTTATAGGCGGCGAACAGCCCAGCCGAGACGCCGATCAGAGCGCCGATGGCGACGGCCCCGACGCCCACGGCGAGTGAAGCCCGTGCGCCGAAGATGATCCGGCTCAGCACGTCGCGGCCGGCCTGGTCGGTGCCGAGCCAATGCGCCATGTCGGGCGCCAGCAGGCGATCCTCGATGCTCAGCGCGACGGGATCATAGGGCGCGATCAGCGGCGCGAAGACCGCGGCGCAGATCATGACGAGGACGATTCCCGCGCCGAGCCAGCCGGTCCAGTCGATCATGCGCAGCGTCGACGAGAGGCCCTTCATGCGGCGACCCTCTGGCGCGGATCGAGCAGGTGATTGACGAGGTCGGCGGCGAGATTGGCCAGCACGAAGATGACCGTGAACAGGAAGACGATGCCCTGCAGCAAAAGGAAGTCGCGCTGCGAGATCGCGTTCAGCAAGGCGCGCGACAGGCCCGGCACATTGAAGACCTGCTCGATGATCAGCGCCCAGCCGAACATGTAGCCGAAGGAGAGCGCCGCGAGGTTGATCACCGGTGGCAGGGCGTTGATCAGCGCGTAGACCACGACCCGCGGCGAGGACAGCCCCATCGCGCGGGCAGTGCGGACATAGTCGCCGCGCAACGTGTCCTGCAGGCTGGCCTGCGTCATCCGCGCCAGCACGGCGATGTAGTAGACCGCCAGCGACACCGCCGGCATCAGGATCGTCTGGAGATGGGCGGAGAGCCCGGCCGACAGCGGCGCATAGCCGCCGGGCGGCAGCCAGCGCAGATCGACCGCGACGAAGCGGATCAGGACGATGCCGAGCCAGAAGGCCGGCACCGACAGGCCGACTACCGACAAAAGCCGCGATACGCGATCGAACATGCCCCTGGGGCGCAGGGCCGCCGCGATGCCGATGCCGATGCCGAAGATCACGGCGAGCGCGAAGGCGAAGAGCACGATCGACAAGGTCACCGGCAGGGCGTTGACGATCTCGCTGCCGACATCGCGGCCGGTGACGAAGGAGCGTCCGAAATCGCCGCACAGGATGTCGGAAAGCCAGTAACCATATTGCGCCAGGAAGGGCCGGTCGAGCCCGTTCGCCTGCTCGAACTGCGCGAGTTGCTCTGCGGTCGCATCCGCGCCGAGCACGATCCGGGCTGGCGAACCCGGACCGGCGCGCGTCAGCGCAAACAGCGCGAAGCCAACGAAGAGCAAGGTGCCGATGGATGAAACGATCCGGCCGGCGACGAGGCGAAGCATGGGCGATGTTCCGAGCGTTGGTGGCGGGCTTTAGACCTTCACCTCGCCGACGCTCATCGTCAGCGCCTGGTTGACCTTGAAGTCTTGAACGCCCTGCCGCCAGAGATTGGAGGCGTGAACGAAGCCGAGCACGCCGATCGGCGCGTCGCGAGCCATGATCGCCTGCATCTTCCCGTAAAGCTCCTTGAGCTTGGCCTGTTCCGTCTCGAGGAAGGAGGCGGCCATCAGCGCATTGAGCTCCGCGTTGTCATAGCCCGTGCTCTTCGAGAGAAACTGGCCCGGCATCACCGTATTGGCGATGATGTAGGTCGCCTCGCCAGGCGACATGAAGACCTGCATCGCCATCTGGTGCTCACCGCGCGCGATCTGCTGGATCAGCACCGAGAACTCATAGACCTTGAGGTTGATCTTGACGCCAATCTTGGCAAGCTGCGCCTGCAGGAAGATCGCCGCATCCTTTGTATCCAGCAGATAGGGCTCGGCCTGGATCGAGATGTCGATCTCGGCACCGGTCGGATATTTCGACTTCGCCAGGAACTCCTTGGCGCGGTCGAGATCGAAGCCCAGCTCCTTTTCGGCCTCGGCATTGAACCACCAGCCGCGCGGCGGTGCGAGCACGGCGGCCGGATCGAGCAGCCCGTAATAGACCTTGTCGCCGATCGTCTTGCGATCGATGGCGCAGGACAGTGCCTTGCGGAAGTTCAGGTCGTCGAGCGGCGGCTTGAGGTTGTTGGTGAACATCAAGAGCGCGCCTCCCAGCGTCGGGCGCGACGCGCCGGTGATGCCAGGCATGGTTTTGAGGCGGTTGAATTCGCGCGCCGGCGGCGCGCTGATGATGTCGACCTGGTTGGTCAGGAGATAGGCGACGCGGGTGGCGTCCTCCGGGATCATCTTGACGACGAGCCGATCCCAGGCTGGCAGGCCCTTGCGCCAATAATTCGGGTTCTTCTTGAAGCTGATCGAGTCGTTGGGCTTCCACTCCTCGAAAATGCCGGCGCCGGTGCCCATGCCGGCGGGCTTCGACTTGAAATAGTCGTCGCCATGCTCCTTGCGCGAGCCGTCGGGGAAGATGCCCATATATTTGGTCAGGAAGTAGAGCCACTGCCCGTAGGGCTCGGACAGCTCGACCTGGACCTTGAGCGGATCGAGCACAGTCACCTTGGCGATCTTGGTAAAGAGCGGCCGACGCAGCGCCTTGTTGTTGGCGTCGAGCAGGTAGTCGAACGAGTATTTCACATCCTCCGCAGTCATCTTCTTGCCGTTGTGGAAGGTGACGTCGTCGCGCAGTTCGAAGGTGTAGGTCTTCTTGTCGCCTGAGATCGTCGGCAGCGCCTTGGCGAGCTGCGGCTTCAGCACGCCTTCGACATCGAACTCGACGAGGTTCTCGAAGACAGTCTGGCCTAGCACCATCGCGTCATGATTGAGCTGGTTGATCGGGTCGATGGTGATCGGGTTGCTCGGCAGGACAATCGTCAGCGTCTTGCGGTTGTTCGGCTGGGCATGGAGCAGGCTGGACGGCAGCAGAGCGGCGAGCGCGCCACCGGCGCTCGCTGTCAGAAATTGTCGGCGATCCGTCGGCAGATTGACCATCGAACATCCCCTTTTTGGCTGGCAAAGCCTTGGTGGCGCAAACATCGGCGTCGCGCTGAACGGGGAGAAGCGTAACACCCGCGTCAAGACCAATGAAAATAAGAACTCTTGGCGTCTCGATAGCGGTTCGCTATCGTCTTTGCCCATGCGCTACACCTTCGGTCAGGCTGAGGCTTTCTATTGGGTGGCCCGGCTGGGAGGGTTCCGCGCCGCCGCATCTCATCTCAATCTCGCCCAGCCGACCGTCAGCCTGCGGGTCAAGGAGCTGGAGCGCATTCTCGGCGGGGAGTTGTTCGACCGCGCGCTGTACCGGCCGGTGCCGACGACGCTGGGCAGTGCGATCTATGCCGATGTCGAGCGCATGCTGGCCCATGCCGAACAGGTCCAGCGCCGCTCGAAGGACGCGCTGCCGGGGCGCGGCCTGCTGCGCATCGGCGCCGCCGACTCGTTTGCGGCGCTGATCCTGCCCGATCTGCTGGCGGCGCTGGCGGCACGGCACGCATCCCTGCAGGTCGACGTCACCGTGGATTTCAGCACACGGCTGGAACAGCTCCTGTTCGACCGCTCGATCGATATCGCCTTCCTGTCGCAGCCGCGCGCGCATGAGGGCGTCACCATCGTCCCGCTCTGGCTGATCGATCTCGTCTGGGTCATCGGCAGGGACCTGCCCTTCGAGGGCGATGTCGCCACGCCGGAGAATCTCGTCGATCTGCCGATCTTCACCAACAGTTCGCCATCGGGCCTGTTCACCACCATCCAGATGTGGTTCGGCACGAAGGGGCTCAAACCCCACCGGATGAACACCTGCAACCCGTTGACGGTGATCGCAAGGCTCGCCAATGCCGGCACCGGCGCGGCCCTGATCCCGCGCGAGATGATCAGGGTCTCGGGCGACGACCTTGCCTTGCGTGTGCTCGAGGCCAATCCGCCGATCCCGTCCCATAATCTCTGCGCGATGTGGTGGGACAATAAATCTGCCGCCGAATGCAGCTATCTCGCTGATCTCGCCAGGGAGATTTCAGTTGGATTGCAGCAATAGAGATCGCGCGGGAAAACAAGCCGGAATCTCCGCAAGAAGCTTGCAGTGCTGCTGGGCGGCATTCTGTTCGCGCCATTGGCAGAAGTTGGGCTGCCGCCAGACAGCGGACGCTGGCCGGCCGACGGCGCCTTCGGTCCGTCCCGCGCCATTTCGCTTGATCCCGTCGCGGGAGCGGCGGACGGTCACGCCGAAGGCGAAATAGGCCGATTTCCATCAGATCACACGCAGCCAAACGGCCGTCTCGCCTCCGGCGAGCCAAGGCGAGATCGAAGCCCTTTGCTTCGCGCTCATCGACCAAGTGTTTCCGGCTGCCAAAGGCATTCGCTTGCTTGGCGTGACGTTGTCGTCTCTTGTGGTGAGTGCGAACTTCAGGGCCGGGCAGCTTCGACTGGAACTCTAGCATCCAAGCCGAACAATCTGGACAAATCGGACAATCCGGACTATATAACCCTCCGAAGTTATGGAGGCCAACATGGTCGCAACGGTTCGCAAGTCTGGCGGTGGGGCGCAGTTCAATGTGAACAGCGCAGCCGTCGCTGACATTCTCGACGTGCTCGCCCGGCACAATCCCGGCATTTCCAGATCCGTGCTGAAGGGAAAGAGCAAAGTTGTCGCCGCGCTCACGGCGGCCGCTGTCCGGCTGTCTGACGAGCAGCAGCGCCAGATTCTGACCCACGAGAACGACCTTGCCGAGGCAATGCAGACCGTGGTCGCCGATCTCGCCGGCCGCCACACTGAAAAGCTGATCGAGCTCACGGTCGACAAGCCCGTCGAGGTCAGCCAGGGTGCCGGCTTGGCCGACGTGGTCGATTTCGACGAAGGCCGCCGGCGTCTTGCGACCTACGCGACGCCTCTTCGCCTTGAGGACTGGGCGGGGCCGGTTGCCGGACCGGGTGACATCGAAAAGGCATTCGGCACCAAGCGATCGACCCTGCATGACTGGCAAAGGCGAGGCGCCGTCATTGGGCTGCTCAAGGGCGAGCGCAAGCATGTCTTCCCCCTGGCGCAGTTCGTCGACGGCCGGCCGGTGGAAGGCATGTCGGACGTCACCAGGATCATCCGCAACCCCAGAGCCGCCTGGCAGTGGCTCATTCAGCCCAAGCCGAGCATCGGCGGAACTCCGCTCGATCGGCTCAAGGCTGGACATCTGGACGAGGTCATCGACGCGGCCGAAAGAGACTTCAGCTGATCGTGAGGCTTGATCCGAAGACCGTCGCGGAGCTGGCTCTAGCATTCCAGCCGCAGTCCTACTTGCGGGTCATGCCTGCCGCCCATGCCGCGACCCCGCTCGGCATGGGCTTTGGTCATACCCGCTTTTCAAGTCCCGATCAGTCGTTTCGGCTGGTCTACATCGCGCGTGATCTCGCAACGGCAATCGCGGAGACCATTGTCCGGGATCGCTTCGAAGGCGCCACAGAACGCGTGCTCGACTACAGCGAGATCGACGAATGGGCCTTGCAGAGGTAACTGCGCCGTCTCCTCTCCTGGTACTCGACCTACGAACGACGAGCTTGCTGAGGCTCGGCGTCAGTACTGACGCGGCCCGCGCCAAAGCACATCGAGAGGGACAGGAGCTCAGCAAGGCGGTCTACGGCGCCTTCGCGGTTGACGCCCTGCTCTATTCCTCCCGCCTGACCTCGGCCGAGTGCCTCGCGGTCTATGACCGCGCGGTGGACGTCAAATTGGTCTCGGGGCCGGCGGTGAATCTCGTGCGCCACCCGGACCTGGTTCGCGCGCTGAACTCCATCAGTGTCGCAATTCGCAGAGCACCTTGAGCGAGCCCGCGGGACTCAGACGATGATTGTGACGACAGACCCTCTCGGACCGATAGAAGAGAGGCGCATTTCCGCCTGGTCCATCGACAGGACAACCATGAGCGAGCCGAACGACGACGACCACGACACCGATTGGTACCAGGACGACCCTCCGTTCGCAGATCCCGCTATCCAGCTTGAATATGAGGCGGCTCTCGGTCGTTTCCTGGTCGCGTTCAACAAGATCGACAATGAGCTGACGGATCTGATTCGGACGGTTCTTCGGGCACACAATCGAGAAGATCTGTTCGAGAAGTGCGCCATCAGCGTCGATTTCAGCCGTAAGGTCTTCCATCTTGACCTGCTGAGCCTTGTTTCCGACCCGGGGAAGCTCGGTTCCGCCCCTCTCGATGAGATGAAAGATATTGCTGGCCAGAGAAATACCGTGGCGCACGGGCATTTTGATCAGAACCCCACCGATGGCGCATACCAAGTGAAGCAGAAGGGTAAGGCGCTGGAGTTTTCCGTCGAGCGCATAAATGGCCTGACAGCCCGCTGCCAAATCGTGTGAGATCGCCTTCGTACGCTCCAGGCCCACTACTGGCTTGAGCCTGAGATCATCGAAGAGATCAGAAATAGCAGCCGGTTGGCCCCTGCTAGGAAACCATGAGGATCTCCCATGACGCCCCCGCGGGGATCACGCACACGCGGGCCTCGAACGTCAGCGCCGCTTTTTCGGTTGGAGAAGCTCAAGGCAGCGTTTGGCGGTCCCTTCGTCAATGGCGAATTCTTCAGGGCGCGCCTTTAGGTCCGGATGAAAGTTTCGCATCCAGAGCTTGGCTCGCTCGTCGCCGAGTGTCGACTTTGCGACCTTCTCAACATCGTATTGGGCGGCTGCCTTCGCCTGCGCCTGGGCCTGGCAGCGCAGGTACTGGGGCTCGTCATCCCAGAGTTCGACCGGATTGCCATGGGGGAGCCGAGCAACATCGCCAACTCCGGCAAGCCCATCCTGCCGCTCCATCTGCGCCCGTTCCTCCTCGCCGGCGTGGCGGTCGTTCTGGAGAGCGGACCGGAAATGCTCGACCTGCTTCGCAGGCACGCCATCGGCGTCCGACGCGAGCTGTTCGATGCCTTCGCAGCAGAAGCCATCGCTCAATGGGTCAGCGTGCGTGCCCATTCACAGAAGCAGCTTATTTGAAGATGAGCACCCGCCCATTCTCACGATTAAATGCTCAACCCAGTTCGGAAGCGGCCATTCTTACATTTAACTGCAAAGCGACAGCCGGCTCTGATTGTAGAACGCCAGCTGAGGGCGCTCCCGGCCCTGTCCGAAGAATGCAGCATTGTTAGGACGGTCGACAGCGTCCGAAATGTGCATCATATTTCGGACATGTTCGATCAACCGGCCACAGACCTTCGGCGGCGCCTTATGGCCCGAATTGACGCAACGCCGGCAGAGGTGTGGACCCCCGCCGACTTCGCCGATCTCGCCAGCCGCGCTGCCATCGACAAAACATTGCAACGCCTCGTCGCGGCAGGAGAGCTGCGTCGCATCGATCGCGGGCTCTACGACAAGCCGAGAAAAAGCAACCTCACCGGCAAACCGGCGGTCCCCGACTATCGCGCTGTGATCAGAGCCGTTACGCGGCGGGACCAAGCCCGAGTCGTGGTCGACGGCATGACCGCCGCAAACGACCTCGGCCTCACCACGGCGGTCCCGGCGCGCATTGAAGTGCTGATTGATGCCCGCTTGAAACCGATCACGCTCGGGAAGCAGGTCATCCATTTCAAATCGGCCGCACCCAGTCGTCTCTACTGGGCGGGACGCCCAGGCATGCGCGTCGTCCAAGCACTCTACTGGATGCAGGATATGATGAGTACGGAAGACGATCTACGGAGCGTCGAGAACGAACTTCGCAGGCTGCTCACCGCTCCAAAGCATGGAAAGGAGATACGCGAGGATCTTCGCGCGGGGCTCTCTGCCATGCCAATCTGGATGCAGGACTTTCTCCGACCCCTTCTTGAACCTCTGAATGGCGAGCTGGAGAATCACTCGTGAGCGCCGTTGCCTATGCCGAAGTCATCTCAGCCGCACCCGCCGAAAAGCTCGACCTCTTTTTGACCACAGCAAACCGGCTCGGCACCCCGATCAGGAATGTCGAAAAGGATTTTGGGTCTGCTGGACTCTCGACGCCCTCTATCGTGAACGACCAGCGGGAGGGCCACGCCTATTGTTCAAGGGCGGAACATCGCTATCGAAAGCCTATGGACTCATTGAGCGGTTTTCGGAAGACATCGACGTCACGGTATTTCGTGACGATCTCGACGAGCCCGCTTCCGTGGAAGAGCTCGAGGCCCTGTCGAACAACAAGCGCCGTGCTCGCCTAGACGCGATCCGCGACGCCTGTCGCAGCTATATCACCGGCGCGCTGCACGAATTCCTGGCCGAACACCTTGCTGCAGCGACGGACGGAAAAGGCCGAGTCGAGATCGATGAGGCAGACCCCGACCGACAGACGCTTCTGGTCTGGTATCCAGAGGTTGAGCCGCGCGACGAGTCCTACGTGCGACCGGCAGTGCGGATCGAGTCCGGCGCCAAGTCGGCACTCGACCCCAACCAGCTCAGGAACATCCGGCCTTACATTGCCGACGATGCGGGCGGACTCGATCTCACGGTTCCGAATGTCACAACGATCAATGGGGAGCGCACGTTTTGGGACAAGGTCGTGATCGCACACGGCTTGCGGCGCTGGTTCGAGCGGCGCGGCGAGTTGCGCCACGCAGGCCAGCGTGTTTCGCGGCACTTCTATGATCTCCACTGTCTCTTTGCATCCGACACCGGCCGAACCGCATTGGCCGATGCAGCGCTGGGAGCAGACTGTTCGCCACGCGCTCATGTTCTTCAATCGGACCGACTACGACCTGGCCACGGCCGCAGCCGGATCATTTGCACTCATGCCGACAGCAGCAATGATCGACGCGCTTGCGCGCGACTATGCAAACATGACGCCCATGATTTTCGGCGAAGCCCCTCGCTTCGAAGAAATCCTAGCCTCGATGGAAATGATTGAACGAGCGGCGAACGGAGCACGTTAGCAAGGACAGAGGCTCACCATTCGTCACGGCGATCAGATCGGCGATCAGATCGGCCGCGATGCCTCCCGCGGGACTAACCTTGGCTGCTGGCTTCACTGATACACGCCCTTCATATCGTCGCGGCGGTCGCTGCATGGTTGACAAAGCGCAGTTGCGGCGAGCCGTCCAACCCGCGCGATCAGGGCGCCGATCGAATTGGATGAAATGGCACAGATACCCGGCCGCGAGCGCAATGCGCTCGGCAAAGCGGCGGCATAGAGCCCGTTAGGGTAATGCCTTGGCCTTGGTCACACGCTTCGCTCTGGTTGGCTTAACCGGCTCGCGGGCCGGGGCTGGAGCCGCGGCTGGCTTGCGCCCAAGCCCAATCGATTTTGCCAATACTGACCGCGCCTCGGCGTAGCTGGGAGCTACCATCGGGTAGTCGGCTGGCAAGCTCCATTTTACGCGGTACTCCTGTGGCGTCAGCCCATATTTATTCCCGATATGACGCTTCAGCGATTTAAATTTCTGGCCGTCTTCCAGGCAGATCAGGAAGTCCGGGGTGATCGATTTCCTGATCGAGACAGCGGGCACGAGTGGCTCCGCCGGCGCGATTGCCGGCGTGCTGTCGAGCTTCGCCAACGCGGAATGAGTGCTGGCGATGAGGCCGACCACGTCAGCGGCAGGAACATTATTGTGGCTCACATAGGCCGAGACGATAGAAGCCGTCAGCTCCAGTAATTCTTCATGATTCTCGGACATTCGAAATCCTGCGTCTAGGAAAATGGCAGGCGCCAATTAACGGCGCCCAAACAGAGACGGGCTCTGCGAGGAAGTGCATGTGATTAACTTCCAGATATCGGTGTGCGCAAGCAATCTTACTAACGTTGCAGGCGTGCAGTCAGTTCATGAACCCTAGCACCGGGGCACACCCGCCGCGCGATCTCGCAAAGATGCGGATGATGCGTCAGGTAGATCACCTGCCCGACCTGCGCCATCTCGCCGAAGAGTCGAAACGCCTCCTCGGCTCGGAAATCGTCAAACGTCTCCATGATGTCGTCGGCGATGAATGGCACCGGTTGTCGAGAGGCGACGAATTCGTAGTACCCGGCGACGCGCAGCGCGAGATAGAGCTGGAAACGCGTGCCCTTCGACAGCTCCGCCGCCTCCTTCGAGCCCCCGCCAGCTGCCAGCGCAATCAGGATTTCGCCGTCCTTCTCCGGCTGGGCGGCGAGCCCGGTATACGCGCCACGGCTGATCGTCGCGAAGGCCTGGGAAGCACGCGCCATCATCGAACTGCGATGCCGATCGCGATAGGCGCGCAGCGCCCTTTCGGCCGCGGCGGCGCCCAGCTTAAGCCGGAGATAGCGTAGCGCGCGATCCTCGATGTCGAGCAGCAGCGTGCGCTTTTCTTCCTCGATCTTCGCCACGACGCCATCGCCGCTAACGGCCTCGACCCGGTCGAGCGCCTTGCTGTGGACAGAGAACAGGTCACGGCTGCGCTGGTCCTGATCATCGAAGCGAGCCTTCAGCTCGACAAGCTCAGCCTCCAGGGCGGTGTGATCGGCACGATCGAGCACGGCTTCCGCCTCGTCTATCGCGGGCAGCCGAAGTGCTGCGACGATGTCACGCTCGGCAGCTTCGGCCTGCGCAATCAATTCCGCCCGCTTCTCGATGGCCAATAGCTTGCCGGCGACATCCGCCAGGGTCGCGGCGCCGAAGAACGCGATCATCTCCGTCATGCGGCGATCATGGATCGCGACCGTCTCGGAGACCATGCGTTGCCGGGTCCAAGCAGCCTCAAGGTTTTGGGCCCAGTCGCCCGCCGCGTTCGTTCGGCGTAGGCTTGCTGAATCTGAGCGCTGACCGCCTGCGCCAGATCCAGGATATCGCCCGACGGCGCAATGATCCCGATGTTGCTGGCGAGCGCTTCCGCCTCATCGCGGAATGCGGACTGATCCTTCTCCATCTTGCCGATCCGGTCGACGAGGCCAGCCTTCTTCTCCAGCACGGGGCCCAGCTCGCTGATGGCCGCGAGGATTTCGCGAACCGTTGCGAGCGTCGGCACTGTGCCGCCCTCTCCCAGCCAACAGGCCGAGCAGGCTTTGGTCCATGAGGCGTTCCAGTCCCGGTCGGCCTCCGTGGCCTTTTGGACCTCGCGTTCACGGCCCGCCAGGTCGCGCTGCCGCTCATCCACGCCAGCCCGCAACGCCTTCAGCTCGACCTCCCGGTTTATCGCCCCCTGCCCTGCTGCCAGCAGCGCCTCGAACCGGGCTTCGGCGTCCTGCAGCAGACCAGCCGCGTTGAGCGCCATCGCCACTCGATCCCGCATCGCCATGGCGTCGGCTTCCGCCTCACGGAGATCGCTCTCCGCTGCACGGACGAGCGCTCTCGCCTCCAGCGCCGTGTCACGCCGGCCAAGCCAAGTTTCAAACTGAGGCAGCGGCATGCTGTCCGACAGCGCCGGACAGGTCACAGCCACGGCCGCCGCGATCTCGCGCTGGAGGCCCTCCATAGTCGTTGCCGCGACATCCCGAAGTTCGATGGCGCGATGGCACTCTGCCTTGGCAATGGCCAGCGCCTGGCTCACCTGATGGAGCTTTGCGACATCCGCCATATGACCGAGCCGTCCACTCGTGACGACATCGTCATGCCGAAGCGCCGCTTCGAAGCCGTCGGCCGAAGCAGGATCGAGCGCGCCCCGATGAGCGGCCCACGCCTGCTCCCGGATTGCACGAATGCTCGCGGCCTCCTGATCAGAGACGACACCTGAGATCCCACTGAGCGCGCCCAGTTCGGCCGTCAGACGGATCTGCTCCGTCGTCAGGCGCTCGACGTCGCCGGCATGCTGATCGATCCGCTTCTGTGTCTCAGTGATCGCCAGCGTCCAGCGCTGAACCTCCGCCGCAGAAGGAGCAGGCAGGTCGACGAGCTCGTCGATGTCACCGTTCCAGGGTCGCAGCTCACGCAGACGATCCGCCAACGTCGCGCGGGCAGCATCACGAGCCCGTTCGGCCAGCCGGCGACGCGCCGCATGGTCGTCCGCCCGCGCAGCCGCAATGGTCGCCGCGAGCGATGACATCCGTGTCTCTCGCCCCTGCCCCGTCTCCGGATCGCCGCCGGCCTCACCTAGCCTGGCCTGCGCCTCGTCCAATCGCCGACGAGCCTGGGACAACTCGTCGGCAGCCGATTTCAGCGCGGCCTCGATGCCGGAGCGCGTCTCAATCAGGGCGCGAAGCGCACCGACGACGGAGGCTCCCAACACGAGGCGATGGGGATCTGTCTCTCCGGTCCGCTCGATGCGGCCCAGGATCGTGGCGGTCGCGAATTCGGCCTCGCGCAATTGTAGACGGCGCTCGGGGATATCCTTCTCGGCCGTGACATGGCGAGCGCGCAGATCAGCAAGCCGCTCGACCTTGTCGGCCAGTCGCAGCGCCGTCTCATCGACGATGATCGCATCCAGTTGCCCTGACAGCTCCGCGATTTCCTCAGCGAGGCCTTGCGCGCGAGTGCCGAGCTCGATCTCGTCCTTCTGCAGCTGCGGCAGCTCCTCGGCCCAGCCGCGCGGAGCATCGGGAAGGTCGGCGAGGGGCGCTATGCGCGCTCGGAGCGCGCGCAGATCCGTCAGGCGCGGCAAGGCGTTCAGATGGCGCTGGATCTCATCCATGCGCGCCTGGATCTTCCCGCGGCTGCCGATCGCCTCTTCGTACTGGATCGCGGCCCGATCGCGGGCTTCGATGAGCTGGGCATAGTCGGACGCTAGAGTGTCCACCCGTTCCCGTTCCGCCTTGAGCTCTACGAGTCGGGCCTTGAGGTCCGACAGCTCGCCACTGCGGGCGCGGTACTTGTAGAAGCCCTCGGCCTCGGCCTTGAGATCGACGAGGCCTTTGCTGAGATCCGCCAGACCCGCGCTCGCGGAAAACAGGAGCTGGCCGAGATCGCCCTTGCTCGACAGGATGCTTTCACCGCCTGCCTCCAGGGTCGCATCGTCGAGCGAGAACATGGTGCGATAAGATTCGCGGTCGATGCCGCCGAGTTCTCCCAGGAGGACGCCCTCGGCGATCGGCTGATCGCGGACATCGAGCAGGCTGTTCTGTGGCCGCTTGATCCGGACGAGCTCCTGGGGCCCGGCGGCAAGCTCTAACGTCCCGCCGATGCGCATCGTCGGATAGGGATGGATGAAGTTGAAGCGACTGCGCGTTTCGATCCCGAAAAGGAGATCGAGAAAACCGGCCAGGGCGGTCGATTTGCCGGCCTCGTTGGGGCCATAGACGATGTGCAGATCGGGCTGGCCCGCCACCCGCTCGCCAAACTCGATGCGGTGATCGGTGAACTTGCCATAGCGTGTGAGATCAAGGCACTTCAGGCGCATCAGGAAACGCCGCCTTCCGCACCAGCATGTAGCCGGGCGAGCACATCTTCGGACCCGTCCCTCGCCAGAGCCGCGATCGTGGCCTTGAACGCCTCCTCGTCTGAGCCGAGCAGGCCACGGCATTCCTGCGGAAGCTGCGTCCTGAGCTCGTCTGCGATGCCCGCGACCTCGGCCTGGTAGGCGTCGGAGCCGATGACCTCCTCATCGATCAGGCGGCGCAGTTCGGTGAGCGGGTCAGCCGATGCGCCGGCGACCGCACCGGGCGCCCGGCAGTCGACCTCGAGCTTCTCGACCCAGCTGTTCCCGATGACGGATGCCCGATCGTCGGCTTCCGTCTTGAGGAGATCGAGATCACGCCGGATGCGCCAGGCCAGAGGCGTCGCGCCCGTTACCCGCAGGCGGGCGACAAGGTGCTCCGCAGCGACGTCGCCGCGCGCGTGCTCCAGCCCTCGCGCCAGCGCCGCGACGAGATCGCGCCAATCGTCGATCCCCGTTACATCGACGGCAACCCGCTCGAACTGTGCGATGCTGGTGACGCGCTCTTCGATCCGAATCGAGCGATCGTCGCCGATCGTGACCAGGGTCACCGATTTGGCGCCAGCCTCGTTGATGTCGCGGCCCTGCGGCATAGGGCATCACGATCGCGCAGCCGCCCTCGACGACCGACCGCTTGTGGATATGGCCGAGCGCCCAGTAACGAAAGCCAGTGCCCTGCAGATCAGTGAGGTTGCAGGGTGCATAGAGATCATGTCCGGTCGCGCCGGCGAGGCTGGTGTGCATCAGGCCG
Source organism: Allobosea sp. RCC_152_1 (assembly GCF_041360765.1). Classification (NCBI taxonomy): domain Bacteria; kingdom Pseudomonadati; phylum Pseudomonadota; class Alphaproteobacteria; order Hyphomicrobiales; family Alloboseaceae; genus Allobosea; species Allobosea sp. RCC_152_1. The sequence goes on along the minus strand of NZ_JBFUPU010000012.1, from coordinate 151,317 downwards.
ATATTCACGGCGCCCTCGACCGGTGGCCTGTACTTGCCGATCAGGCTTTCGGGGGCATGGGGCTGGGCAAAACTGAGCCCTTGAATCGCGACGGGAAACTGGCTTCCGGCCCGTTCGATCGCAATCGCCTCGGCGCGGCCGCCAAACAGCTTCACGGAATCCGGCAGGATCAGCTCCTTGCTGATCCGCGACAGCGCATCGTGGTTGCCGCGGATGATGAAGACGCGGATGCCGGCCTCGTGCAGCCGGCGGAGTTGCTCGGCCAGGAACCGCGCCGTCTTCATCGAGGTCTGGTCGCCATCATAGAGATCGCCCGCCAGCAGCAGCGCATCGACCTGTTCGTCGAGACACAGGTCGACGACGCGCACGAAAGCGCGCCGGGTCGCGTTTCCGATCAGGTCGGCGAGGTCCGCGTCGCGCAGCGCGAGAGAACGCAGCGGTGAATCCAAATGAATGTCCGCGGCATGGACGAAGCGATAGGTCACGTTTTGCCCTCTGGCCCGGCACTTTGGAGGAAGCGAACCATCACGCGTGTCTATTGGCCATCTGCTTCGGCCGACTCAAGACGGGTAGAAGCATGCCGGAGGGCCTCGTCCAGTCGCGCTCGCGATGTCGCCGCCAGCCGCTCGACGCCCAACAGGCGCGCCAATGCCAGCGCAGGATCGGTCTCCTCCAATAGGGCGGGCTCGGCGACGACAAGACTGGCGAGTTCGGCGAGCGGGATATCTGCAATGCCTCGGCGCGCCTCGACATCGACCGGCGCGCGATAGGGATGGATCGGCACGATCGTACCCGGTATCCACAGGAACTCACCACTGGACTCGCTCGTGCGCTGAAGGTCACGCAGATGTAGCTGGATGCGCTCGCGGATCTTACCGCCGGTGCGCAGCCATCCGTGGGCGCGAGCGATGCGCTGCGCCAGGATCTCCTCGCGCAGCGGCGCCTCTGTTTCCATCACGGCATCGACCATGCCGCGTAGAGTGGCGCGGTAGCCGAACTCGTGAAACATATTCGGCTCCGCCCGGAATCGTGAGAGGTCCGTCAGGCCATAGCGCGGCGCATCACCGGTCTGTTGAGAATGTGTGCCGAGCAGAGTGCCAGCGGCGGCCAGCCTAACGGGCTGAGGTTCCGTCTCGGCCATGACGTCGGCTGCAAGCTCAGCGGCAGGGATGGAGTTGACGGGACCCATTGGCGACATCGAGCCCTCTATGTGCGCTTCCTCGAGCTCAATCACGTCCGCCGTCGACTGAACAGAATCGACCTCGTCGCCAAGCTCCCAGTGCAAGGTCTGATTGGACGCCTGCTCGGCGTCCTTCGCCCGGCTGTCCGCAAGCAGCGCAGTCAACGCCTCATGAAGGCGAATGGTGGCTCCATTCACATCGAACCACCAATCGGTCGACCAGACGCGGACGATGTTCCAGCCTAGCCCGCGCAGCACCTGCTCCCTCACCTTGTCCCGATCGCGGGCGGTCGCCGCACTGTGATAGGTCGCGCCATCGCATTCGACGCCGGCGAGAAACGCGCCGGCGCGGTCGGGGTGCTTCACGCCGAGGTCGATCCTGAAGCCGGAGATGCCGACCTGGGGAACCAGTTGCCAGCCGAGGCGGGTCAGCTCCGCTGCAACCGCCTCCTCGAATGGAGATTCAAGCGCGCCGACCGATCCCTTGTCCTGCGCTGGCAATGCGATCGCGCCGCGCTCGGCGAAGTCGAGGAACGTCTTGAGATGCTGGACGCCGACCGCCTTGGTGCGGCCGGTATCGATATCGTCGGCGCTGAAGCCGGAGAACACCACGAGCTCTTGCCGTGCTCGAGTCACTGCCACGTTGAGGCGCCTTTCGCCGCCGTCCCGATTGAGTGCTCCGAAATCCATCGTGCGCTTGCCTGCGGCATCCTTCGAGAAGGTAATCGAGAACAGAATCACGTCGCGCTCGTCGCCCTGCACGTTCTCGAGGTTTTTGACGATGGTTGGCTCGATGCGATCCTCGGCAAAGAACCATTCGAGCGCCGGCTCATGGCGGCGTGCCTCGTCGAGCAGATCCTGGATCAGCGCCTGCTGTTGCGCGTTGAAGGTGATGATGCCCAGCGTCGGCCTGCTCGTTTCGGGCAGCTTCAACCACTCTTTCATGCGCTGGACCGCGTCATCGGTTAGTGAGCGGGCCTCCGTGCGGTTCGTTCGACTTTTGCCGCGGTCATAGACACCATCGACCCGCATCAGCCTGACCGCCCGGTCCTCGACCTCCGGTGCAGGGAAGGTGATCAGCCTGTTCTGATAGTAATGCGCGTTGGAGAACGCGATAAGCGACTCGTTGCGACTGCGATAATGCCAACGCAGGTCGCGGACTGGGATTCCGGCGGCCTTGGCCTCATCCAGGATGCTCTCGAGGTCCCGTTCATGCTCGGCGACCTCCTCGTCGTCCTCGTTGCGACCAAAGAAGTTCGTCGGTGGGAGTTGGCGGGGATCGCCGACGATAATCGTCTGCTGTGCCCGTGCGATCGCGCCAACGGCATCCCAGGTGGTGATCTGTGAGGCCTCGTCGAAAATTACGACGTCGAACAGCGCCTGATCCGGCGGGAAATACTGCGCGATCGACAGTGGCGACATCAACATGCAGGGCGCGAGCTTGCCGAAGCTGCCTGACATTCCGCCGATCATCTCGCGGATCGAGCGGCTCGGTCGCTGCAGCTCCATCTGGTGACGCAGTAGACCGAGCTCCGAGTTGCGCGGCACGCTCTGGACCGGAGGCAAACCGTGCGCAAGGGCACTCACCACGCGAGCGGTCGCCTTGGCTCGGACGAGATCGTCGATCTCGCGGAATTCTTCGACGGCGTGTTCGTGCTGGAAGCGGCGAAAATCGCGCAACGTTGCATTCGTGTCGAGAGCGTGGGGCAGCCACCAGCGCGTATAGGCGAGATCAAAGGCCGACCGCGTTTCATCCGGGCTCAGCGCGCCGCTCTGTAGGTCAGCGATCAGTGGGCCGAGACCTTGCGCCTCGCCCTGCGCCCTGACCCGGCACCAGCTCGTCCAATCGCGCAGCAGTTGGCGAGCACTCGCGAGTTGATCAGCCATTCCCACAAGGTCGGACAGCAGCGTCTCGCTGGTAGACCGTGACGGGTCCGACCCCGCGGCCGCGGCGAACTGCGCCATGGCCACTGAGAAGGCAGCGAAAGCATCGCGATAAGCGACGGCAGTCAGCCGGACCGGCTCAGCATCAATGCCCGGGACGAGCACCGGCGCGATAGCTTTGACGACCGCGCGGATATCGTCTGCCGCGCGTCCGAGCCGCAGCAAGCTGTCGCGAAGTTTAGTCGCGCCGGAGAGATGGCGGTCTATCGCCGACACATCGGTATCGAGGCCGGAAAAGGCGAGTGGCTTGCCCGCAAGACTGGAGCTCTCGACTGACGAGCGGAGCACCTGCAACCGGCGCAGGATAGGCAGATCCTTGTCTGGGTTGGGCTGGCCGGCAGCGGCATAGCCATGCAGCAGCCTTTTCACCCGCCGGCGTCCCAGCCAACTGCACGGCCAGATGGCGGCGCCGGCCTCGCGCCAGTCGCGCTCCAGATCGTCGAGGGGGATCCGAACGACCGAATCACGCTCGAACGTCGCCGAGAGCTCCGCTTCCGTAGTCCGATAGAAGGTGATCGAGCCTTCGAGTTCGGCGAGTGCCTGGCGAAGGCCCGCGAAGTCGGGATCGAACGTGATGCGTTGGTCGCTGCCGACGCTCTCACAGAGGGCGGAGGCCAGGAGAGACAGCCTTTCCAGCTCTGTGCCTGAGGCATCGCTAGATGCCGACAGTCCAAGTTGCGGCAGAAACGCCGCGAGCGCCGTCCCGAGGGTGGTAACTTTTCCCGCAAGGTCGCGCCCCGTCGCCAGCAGGCGCTCCTGCCAGGCCGAGGACCATTCGGGAGCATCGACGCAGGCGAGGACCGGCGCGCGCTCGACGGCCGCGAACACGCGGCCTACCTCCTCGGCGAGGTCGCCGAGTGCGCGCCGCGCCTCGTCGTCATGGAGATCGCGATGCGACCAGGACAGCTCGGGAGCATGACGATGGCGACCGCGCAAGGCGACGCCGAGCGCGGCATACGCGGTCAGGCCATTGGTATGGCGCTGGTGGAGCGCCTCGACATAGGCGTTCAGGACGTCTCGCCTCACCTTCAGCCGATGGTTGACGGCGACCCAGTCGGAGGAAGACGCCGTGCGGCCCTTCTCCCAGGAGTTCCGCAGCTGTGCGAGGAACGACTTGCGATCGGCCTTGCTCGAATGCAGTTCGAGGCAATGGTCGCCCAGCCCATGCGCCTTCAAGCGGCGATGCACGACGTTCAGAGCTGCGGTCTTCTCCGCAACGAAGAGCACCGTCTTGCCGCTTGCCAGGCAGTTCGCGATCATGTTCGCGATCGTCTGACTCTTTCCCGTACCGGGCGGGCCGATGATGACAAAGTCGCGCCCCTCGACTGCGGCCATGCTGGCTGCGATCTGCGAGGAGTCGGCCGGCAGAACCGAGACGATGTCGGCCGGCGCATAGCGCCCGTCGAGCTCGCGCTCATCGACGAAAGCATCATCGGATCCAGAGAAGGCCTGCTCGGGCGTATCGATCAGGTGACGGACGATCCGATTCTGTCGCAGCGCGTCGGTCCGTTCAACGAGGTCCTTCCACATCAGGTATTTCGCGAAGGAGAAGGTCGACAGGGCAGCGTCGTCGACAACTTCCATTCCAGGCACGTCACGTACCGCCTGGCGCATTGCGCCGAGGAGACGCGGCACATCAATCCCGTTCTCGTCCTGCGGCAACTCGCCGGCGAACTGCGGCAACGGGAGATCGAACTCGCACTCCAGGAACTGCAGCAGCGTCGCGTTGAAGCGCGGCTCGTCCTCGTGGAAGCGTAGCGTGAACTGCGAACTCGCGCTGCGCCGGTCGAGCTTCACCGGCAGTAGCAGAAGCGGCGCACGATAGCTGCGCTCATCGCTGGGCATGCGCTTCCAGCGTAGGAACCCGACAGCGAGGAAGAGTGTATTTGCCCCGCCCTCGGCAAAGTCGTTGCGGACCTGCCGATGGAGCTCGATCAGCCGCGCGTCGAGGTTCTTGGCGTCCAGCGGCGACGTGAGTTCGCCACGCGCGAGCGCATCCGCCGCAAAGCCGCGATGCAAATCCTGGCCGCGCACTTCTCGATATAGGGCCTCATCACGCTGGCCGAGTGGATTGTGCTCCGGCAGCGAGATCAGCCGCATCGCAGCACCGTCCGAAAGCCTATCCTCGAGATAGGCTATATCGGTGCACAGGAAAGGGATCGTCTTCTTGGAGTCGGCGAAATTGAGCAGCCGGTTGCGTAGCGTGAGATCGAGCAGCTTCTTCTGCCAACGGTCGATGCGCCCTGCGGCAGTGGTCGGCTTGAGCTCAACGACCTCCGCCGGAAGATCGGACAGTTCCGCCGCGACCGAAAGCGGCAACTGGATGTCGCCATCCTGCGCCTCATCAGCAACAGGGACCGGAGCATGATGTGAGGCGAGCGGTGTAATGCCGCCGCTGCGCGACCTGTGCAGGTCGATCGCCGCTTCGAAGCCTGAAGCCTGGGTTTCGGCGAGGCGCGGCTCGGCGAGCCGGCGAGCGTGGTCCAGTGTCGCAACCGGCCGATGCGTCACGCCGGTCGTTTCGAAGACGACGAGCTCTCTAGCGGCAATAGCCTTGCGGACTTCCGTAAGGTCACTTTCCACCGCTCTCGGAAAGGTCCGTTTCGTCAGCCAGACGCCGACGGCCGCGTGATCCTTGAAGAGCAGCACGGCCGAGTTCAGCCCGCAGCCTTCTAGGGCTGCGACGAACAGCAGGGAGCTGTCGAGGCAGGTCACGAGCTTATCCCGAGCGATTGTCGATGGGCGCCTAACCTTCTGGCCGCGCTGTTCAAAGCTCGCCGGGGGCTCAGCATAGTGCAGCTTCATCCCGGCGATGGCAGAATAGACAGCCGCCGTCAGCAGCAGGCTTCGCTTGGGATCGCCCGATTGGTAGCCGTCGAGTCCCGAAGGATGCCCATGCGCCGTCAACGACTCGGCCGCAGCGCGTAGGATCTTCGGGACTGCCGGATCGTTGGGGAGCACGAACGCCGGCAGCAGTTGCGCCATGTCGGCGACACCACCCCATTCGTCGCGTGCCAGAAGCCGCACGGGAAACCGGACTTCGGCCAGGCACGCGTCCTGCGCGTAGAGTCGGAACGCGATTTCGCCGCGCTCCGCCTCGTCCAGACCGGCCAAATAGCCAGCATCAAGTTCGACCCGCTTATCGCTGATGGTGATGCGGTCGCCGGGCACCAGGCGATCGAGCGTCCAGAGCTTGGGGCGGAGGAAGGCCGGGGTCGATACCATCGCCAGCCGGCACTGTTCCAAGTGCCTATCGGTTGGGTTTGCAATCGCGAGTGATCTTAAGACCGGGACCGCGTTCTGATAGGAAGCATACGTGAAGCTTCCAGCGACTGCTGCATCGATTGTAACCGATGGCGGCGCTTCGCTGTCACCGCTCACAGGCCGCCCAATTTCTTGATTCAGCATTTTGCTCCCCGACGCCGGCTCAGGATAGAACCTGTGATTGTAGCGCGCCAAGTGCCTACTTCGTTGAGTGTGCCGAGCAATAGGCGAATCCGCCGGACGGATTTGGACGACTAGCGCAAATAGTCGACATTGGGCCGTCGTCCGAGAGCCGACATTACGACCGGCCGTGCATGTTCTCAGCGACTGCCTTTTGGAACGCTTTCGCAGAAGAGCGGCTACCTCGCTTGAATATCCCGATGAAATCGTATGGTTCGGAAGTGCGGGGAATGAACCAGTAAATCAGCAACAGGTCTTCCTGCCCGCCCTGCACGAAAGCGCTTTCCGCGATGTGAGTCAGGTTGGCGTCGAATTGTCCGGGCGAAGCAGGCGAGCCGACGCCGATTGCAATTGTCTGGAGGCGCTGGGGTGATCCAAGCGTCAAACCTGTCGAAAAAAAACAGTCGGGCCTGAGTGTGACTTGCCTTAGTCCCTGCTTCATCAGCCGTTCGATTTTTCTTTGGCCGGTGAGATCGACATTGAGCAGCCGATGCCCAAAACGAGTCCATCCCGTCGGGCGCTTCTCTTCAAGCGCAGTCAGCAGCCGACTCCAAAACGGTGTGCGGCTGATAGAAATGCGCAGCGGCTGCTTCTCCCCCGCATCATTGTAAGTCGGTGCGATACGCAGGGACGCGCCGTACCACTGAAGCGGCCTGCCATCGAACTCGTCTTCGCCGATGATGAACTGGGTGCCGAGGTAGACCGCGAGCAAATCGAGTTCGTCGGCAAAGTAGACCGCGTTGCGTTCCAATTCGGCACGGCGGCTCAAATAATGGCAGCGCTCGATTTCCTGCGTGAGAACGTCGAAGACAGTCTCCAGCTCAAAGATGGACATCGATGGAGCGATGTCTGAATTCTGAGGAATCAGACCAGCGGCTTTGAGCTGCGGCCAGTGCGCCGAAAGCGGGCCGACCGCGTCCTGAAGCACGTTGATGCGAATGATGTCCCGCACATCGTGCGGATTGATTTCAAGCAGACCCTGTCTGGTTTGAAAGGTGATGGGTCCCCGCGCTTCAAGCACGCGCTGCTTCAATCGAAGAGACTGCTCGGAGGGAGCGACCACGAGTTCGTGGAGTGCTTCTTTCAGGCTCTGAACTGCGCCTCGACGGGCCGCGGATTTGATCTTCGCTGACTTCGCCTCGAACACCAACATGGTCTTGTCGATGATGGCCACGAGGTCAGACTCCCAGGCCGTCTTTCCACCGTCGTCACTCCACTTCACGTTCTCCCGAACGTCCGCGTGCGGCAGGAATTTTCGTACGGTCGCGCTCAAGCGAGCCTCCAACCATTCAGCCCCTGGCTTTCTCCGACGCTTTTTTGAGCTTGGGATTCGCGGTGCAGAGTGCTTCTAGTATCTCCGCGAAGTGGGCGGAGATGACCTGCGGTGCCGCGCAGAAAATGATACCTTCTGCCAGCTGAATCAGTGGCTTGAGCTGGACCGGATTGGATAGATGCAGGTGTTCCAAGTCTGCCGGCGTGACGGCGCCGAACTTCAGTGACAGCGCAGTGATCACCTCCGACAAATACTGCTTTTGAGCCGGCGGGGCTGCGGCCGTCAGATCTTCGATTTTGAATGTGAAGATCTCGCGGAGGCGATGCTCGTTATGGCTCCATAGATAGGCGCGAAGTCGCCGGCGGTCATTCCGGAAAGGCAACGCCTTTTCCTTCGCAACCGACCGAAGCTCCGGCGGTAGACGTTGGACGAAGGCCTCGATCATTGAGATGCCGGTCTTCTTTTGGGACCAGGCGCGCGCCTCGTCCATGAGACCACGCAGGCGATGCTTAGTGGTCTCGATGATTGTCGAGAGTGCGACGACTACTTCCGTCGCGTCGCAGCCAATGTGGTGTCGGAATGTAGGATTGATTGCTTTCGCCAAGTCTGTCGCATATTCCCGCGTTTGGAAGCCTTGGCGCGCGCCCCTCACAATCAACGTCCACTCTTGGATGCGAGCCAGCAGGTTCTGACGTCGGTTCGCAGCTGCGTCGGCGCTCATTTTGCTTTTCGCCCGGTCGCAATACGCTCGGCTATTTTCGGCGATCAGGTCGATAACTCGCTGGGTGTTGCCGGGATAGTCGGTGTCGGAGACCGGACTGCTGCGGCCGCGCGACAGTGCGAGAGCCTGAATTAGTTCAAGATGAAAGAGCTGCAAGCCAGGCTTCCCAATCTGCTGCTCTTCTGGACGCACCCCTCGGAGAATGACCGAAAATCCGGCCCGCGCGAGGATTTCCAATGCGTCAACGGAGGTCGTTTCCTTGATGAGTGAGTTCAGAGTCTCTTCGAAAAGTGCGGCTGCGGCGCTTCCGGCCGCGTGAGCTGAAGCCAAGTCTTCCTGCCTCAATTCGTTGGCTTCCATTGGATGCGCTCTTCGAGCCGGTCTCTAGCCGATCAGTTCTTTTCGTGCGTAGGATTTTCGTCGGGAAACGGGTCCACGTAACCGAAGTTCGCGACCACCCTGGTGGAGGTGACCGTCGTATCCAGCACCTCGATCTCGTCTCCGTCCATCTCGCGGGCGACAACCAGCGTCACGTCGAAAGTGAGATCATCCTCAGTGTATGGAACGCGTGAGCCGAGGGCGACGCTGTCACCATCAACAGCGTCATGTGCGTAAAAGCTGAAGGCTGCCTCGAACCCGATCTTGGCGACGACCTTGACCGTCATGGTCATCTCGTTCTCGTCCTCGGCGATGACGGACGGCGCGCCGATCTTGTCGCTGTAGATGTGCTGTAGCACTGCGTTGAGCGGCTCGACCTCATAGTTGAGCGGCGCATCTGCGTTGATGTCGAAACCGATTCCGTCGAGGTAGTACTCGAATCCTCTCGCTACTTCCTCCGCGATGGACTTGGGGGCGTCTTTCTTCCAGACAGCGACCACCTTTTCGGCGAAGTGACAGCCGGGATCATTGAACCAGGACATAAGCACGTCGAGTTCTGGAACAACCACTAGATATTGCGACTTCTCGGCAAACTCCGCCCACCCCTTATCCGGGCTCACACAAACTATGAGCTTATTGCGTGCCCTTGCTGCCTGTTCGAGCCCCAGCAGTGCGAAGGCATCCGGAAATTCGTGCTTCTTGGCTTCGCGCGCCTCAAATGGGGTTACGATCTCGAAATATCGGCGGAGCACCTCGGCGGCTAGAGTTCCGTCGCCCTCCCCTGGAATGACCTCGGCACCCACGGCAGCGAGGTATTGGTCCAATTGCTCGACCGCAGCGGCAGTGGGATCGATGTCGAGCTGCAACTCCTTCTTGAGGGCGTCGAGGTCTTTAGCCAGTCTCCAACGACGGTCATGGCGTTTCAAGGCGGCGGTCAGCTCACGTTTGGTCTCACCTGCGGCGACAGCGATATGGGCTCTGACCTCCTTCACCACGACTTCCGAAAAGACGAGGTTGACGCCGCCCTTCTTAAACTGGTCGAGACGGGCAAGCACCGCGTGTTCGAGGTTGCATCCGTACCTGTCGAAAATGGCGGTATCGATCGAGACCGCGGTGACAGAACCATCCGCGATGCGCGCCCTTACATCTGCGTTCTCGAATTTTGGCATGCGCACTCGCTATTCGATTCCAAAAACGTGTGTCCCTTAGCAGGGGGCTCCGGTCATATCGACCTTAGTCTCAAGCCACGGAAGCACCGAACGATCCGCGCGAAGGCTGTCCAAGCGCTCACAACATCACCGTAGATTAGAGAGCGCAGCCGGACGTTCCCCGAACAGCCTGCCATTGTGAAAAAACCGAATCTGAACGACCCTGCGTCAGCGGATATCCCAGACGAAGGGTCGCGATCCCAAGCGACTAGCGGGATATCTTGGCTAGGGGGACCAATGCTGACGCCGCTAACCAAGAAAAGAGGGAACGGCGATCTCTACGAGCGCTTCCCCAAAACTGCCGCCATTCTTGAACAACTGATAGCGCTCCCGCGGGACGAGATCGTACGGCGCTTAGGGCATCGGAGCCGAACGCATGCAGAGTTCATCCCGAGCGAATGCTTGATGTACATGCTCCGCGAGGCGAGCCGGCAGGGCAACCGCTCCGAGTGGTTCAACACGCTCTTCCTGGCGCTTTATGCCCGGTGCGAGCGAAACCTGGCACATGCCGTGAGCTATGGCGCCGTGACCGATGCCGAGACCGTCCGCGAAGATATCCTCGGTGAGTTCCAGATCATCCTGGCGCGCGGACTTGGGCCGGAGCCGCAACGGCTCGACGTCTTCGAGGTGGTCTTCGACAAGGCCTTCGTAGCCCTTCGGAAAAACATGCTTAAAAAGCGGAGGCGCATCGAGCACAAGGAAAAGGCCGCGCTTCAGGCTGCCGACCATGATGACGAGGAGGGAACGGCTTCGCCATTCGAGCCGGTCCAGCCCGAGCCCGACAACGCGATGCGACTGAACGCCACCGAACTCGCAATTTTCCGGATCCAGGCAACCGAAAGGATTGACGCACTACCGGACAAGGAACGGCGAGCGGTGACCCTCATTCTACGTGGCCACAAGATCGACGCGTCCGACCCGACAAAGCCCTCTATCGCGGAGTTATGCGACGTGGACGAGAGAACGGTTCGAAACTGGCTCAAGAGCGCAGCGGCGCGACTAAGCGACAAACTGCATGGAGAAGCGCCATGAGCCCGAACCACGACGATACCTTTCGGGAGAGCGTGCTGGCCGACTTCGTGACAGTCGATGGCAACATCACCGAAGACCGCCTTCGCGACTTCAGCAAGCGCTATCCCGAACTGACCGAGGACTTCACCGAACTCGCGCACGAATTGGCGCTGATGGAGAAGACACCTTGGCCGGATGCATTCGAGGTCAACGAGGAAGCGGGTAGGAAAGCGCTCGCGCGCTTCGCAGACATCGAGGCAGAATTCGGAAAGCGGCTGCTCGAGCGCCAACCGGTCCCCTTCGAAGGGTTCTCGGTCAAGGATTACAGGGCCGTCGCGGCGAACCTCGGCGTCAACACGTCCTTCGTGCAACGATTGAGAGACCGCCTTATCCAGGTGGAAGACTTCAGCAACGGCCTGTTGGAGGCTATCGCAGCCGCCGTTGGCACGAACCTCGAAGCCATGAGAGACTTCCTCGCTGGCGCTCCGCCTGCGCCCGCGACGCGCATGTTCAAGGCCGACGAAAAACCGTCCTACCCCACAAAGCAGTCGCTTCAGCAAGCCCTCGACGATTCCGGCCTCGAAGAGGACCAGAAGAGTCGGTTGCTGTCATTGTAGGCCTGCGTCGATGGAGGCGTTCGAAGCCGTCAGGCGGGCCGCGGTCGATCTGCATGCCAAGGCCGTCAAGGCAGGTGCCGATCCATGGGTGCCATTGTCCGTCGTCGTCGCCGGCGCCGCGGAGGCAGGCGTCGAGTTACGGTGGGCCAGGAAGGAAGATCCCGCCTTGATGGGGGGCCTTGCCACCTTCGACCCCTCGATGATGCTGGCCTCTTGCCTCGATGGTGGCACGGATGCCGATCGCGCCATCTTGGCGGCCCACGAGGTCGGCCATGCGGTGTTGCATCTGCCTGCCGAGACCGTCATCGACAACGAGATCGATCCAAGCCGTCTGTCCGAAGGTGCGGCGAGCGGCATCGAGAAAGTGGTCGATTACGGGCGTCGTGAGCGTCGCGAGCTACAGGCCGATCTTTTTGCCCGCGAACTCGTCCTGCCGAGGCATCGAGTTCGCGCCCTCTACTTGGGCGAGAAGCTCGGGGCGAAGGAAATCGCATCCCGGTCCGGGCTTCCCTATTCCCTTGTCGCGCAGCAATTGCTCGACGCGTTGCTCTTGCCGTTGCCGTCCCTCGATGTCGAGGCTGGCCCAAGCAAGCCTCCTCCCGCTCTGGACGAGAGCCAGGCCGCGGCCGCCGATCATGCGGGCTCCCCGTTTCAGCTTCAGGCGGGCCCCGGGACGGGGAAGACCCGCACGCTCATCGCGAGGGTCGAAAGGCTCATCGACAAGGGGATCGACCCCGGCAAGATTTTGGTGCTGACGTTCTCGAACAAGGCGGCCGGCGAATTGATCGACCGGCTTGCCAAGTCCCGACCCGCCGCGGCACCGGCGGTTTGGATAGGCACCTTTCACGCCTTCGGCCTCGATATTCTTCGGCGCTTCCACGACCATGTCGGGCTCTCGACTAACCCACGGCTCGTCGACAAGGCCGATGCTGTCGGACTCCTCGAAGACCTCATTCCGGTGCTTCCGCTGAAGCATTTCAGGAATTTCTTCGACCCGACCGCCGACATCGGCGACATGCTCGCCGCCATCTCGCGCGCGAAAGACGAGGTTTGCGACCCGGCCGCCTATCGCCGGCTGGGGAAGGCCATGGAGACCCGGGCGACCGCCTCCGGCGACAGGGACGCGCTGACCCGCGCGGAAAAGGTGCTCGACGTCGCGGAGCTCTATGACGCCTATCAAGAACAGTTGAGGGCGGGTGGCGTCCTCGATTTCGGCGATCTCGTCATGCGGCCCGTCGAACTGGTCGAAAGGGAGCCCGCCATTCGGGAGGCGTTAGCGCAGCGACACCAGCACGTGCTCGTCGATGAGTATCAGGACGTCAACCGAGCCAGCGTGCGTCTCTTAAAGGCGATCGTCGGCAGTGGCGAGAGACTATGGGTCGTCGGTGACGCACGGCAATCGATCTATCGCTTCAGGGGCGCCTCGTCCTCAAACATGGCCGGCTTCCTGAGAGACTTCCCCGCAGGCAAGGTGGGACCCCTGAAGGTCAACTACCGGTCGAGCCAGGAGGTCGTCGGCACGTTTATCAAGTTCGCCGCGGGCATGAAGGCGTCCAGCGGGATGCTCGCCCTGGACCTGACGGCGAAACGAGGCCCTGCGGGTATCCGGCATGAGTCCCGCCGCGTCGGACGCCCGGTCGACGAAGGGGCCGCCGTCACCGCCGCGATCACCGAACTTCACGATCGCGGGGTGGCTTTCAAGGACCAAGCTGTCATCTGTCGCGGGAACGCTCGACTGGGCGATATCGCCGAAGCGCTGGAAGCGAGGGATGTGCCCGCGCTATACCTCGGAAATCTCTTCGAACGTCCCGACGTGAAGGATCTCCTTTCGATCCTCGCACTCCTCATCGACCCCAGGGCGGGGACCCTGCCGCGCGTCGCGGCGATGGCCCGGACCCCGATCGACATCACGGACCTCGCGATCCTCCAGAAGCATGCCGCGCAATGCGAGAAGCCATTGCAATGGATGTCGGCCGCCGCCTCGGTGGTGCGCAATTCCAGCACGGGCGCCTCGCTGGCGACCTTGGCTGCCGACCTGGCCGGGTTCGGGCCGGAGAGCACGCCATGGCAAGTGCTCACGGCATGGCTTCTGGACAGGACGGAGCTGCTGCGGGACTTGTGCGGCTCGAACAGGCCCCGGGATCAGATCCGCAGAATAGGCCTATGGCAGCTCATGGCATTCTGCCGGACCCTGCCGGCGGCCCAGCGGGGCAGACCAATCCAGCGCCTTCTGGACCGCGCCCGGAGGCTGGCCTTGCTTTCCGAGGAGCGCGATCTGCGCCAGATGCCGGCGGCCGCGAGCGGGCTCGACGCCGTCAATCTGATGACCGTCCACGGCTCGAAGGGGTTGGAGTTCGAGGTCGTGCACATGCCGGGCATGACCGTGTCGAGCTTCCCGACGAACAATACCGCGCCAAGGTGCACGCCGCCCGACGGCATGATTGCAGGGGCCGATGGCCTGACCGGCCTGGAGGCCGTCAAGCAGGGGCACGACGAAGAGGAACAGTGTCTGTTCTTCGTCGGCATTTCCCGGGCCCACAGTCGCGTGATCTTCTATTCCAGTACGAAGCAGGCGAACGGCAACAACCGCAGCCCTTCGCCTTTCCTTGCCGAAGTGCAATCGTCACTGACCTTGCTGGAGCCGGCGCCCCTTCTGGACCCGGACTCCAACACCGAACCCGGACCTGACCTCCCCATCGTCTGGGAGACGCCACCCGGCATCACGCACGATCATCTGGCACAATACGATCGCTGCCCGCGCCGCTATTTCCTGACCCATGTCATCGGAGTGCCCGGCGCGCGGACCTCGACGCCGTTCACCCGCATGCATGACGTCGTGAACGAGGTCATGCGGCGCCTGCGCGGCGATGCGGAGAAATGGGACGTCCCGCTCGCCCAGGTGGTGACGGACTTCGATGCCGTCTGGGCCGAACGTGGTCCGACCGAGCACGCCAGCGCCGCGGAGTATCATCGCGTCGGCCTGCGCCTCATCGAGAGCCTGCTATCGTCCAGGCGCGGCACCACGTTCGTCGAGCCCTCCTCGGTGGAGATCCCGCTAAGCGGAGCCCGCGTCATCATCCGGCCCGACGAGGCCAGGCAGGGCCCTGGCGGCATCGTGCTGCGTCGAGTGAAGACGGGAAAGGAGCGTTCGAACGAGATGGACGACATCGCCTACGCGCTCTTCCATCTCGCGGGCCGGGACAGCGGCGGAGCTGGCGCGACGGTCGAAGCGGTGTTTCTGACCGATGACGTCGTCGGTCCCGCCATCTTGAAGGACGCCAAGATCGCTAGCCAGCGGGATAAGGCGGCACGGTTGGCGGCTGGCATCGTGGGCGGCTACTTCCCTGCGAAGCCCGAGGCCAGGTCATGCCCGCGATGCCCGCACTACTTTACGTGTGGAACGCTCCCCGGCGGGGCGTTGACCAAGGCCTAGCCAGCGGCGGGTGCGGGGGTTGCCCGCATCCCGTTCCATTCCAGAAAAAAGATCGCGGCGAGTTTCCGGTTCCCGGGCGCCGGATTGATTGGTCCCTCAGATGGCCAGGAAGCTCCCTCGGGACGACGGGCCCCAACCTGAAGGAGAACGATCATGAACGCCCATAACCGACCCCCGCTCAACCTGAGCCCCATCGATATCCTGCTGAGCGACATCGCGATCCGCGTGCAGCTCTCGCAGACCGACCACGACAAGGCCGTCGATCGCTACGAGACGATGCAGGACTGGATCGATCGCGACGGCAGCCCGCTCGCGGGACGTGTCACCCGCATGTACGCGCAGGGCAGCATGGCGACCGGCTCGACGGTGGCCCAGAATTCCGACAGCGACGAATACGACATCGACGTCATGACCGAGTTGGCGATCTCGCCGGAGACGCCGCCCCAGACCGTGCTGGATGTGACCTACGAGGCGATCAAGGGCGAGCCGGGGTCGCGATATCATGCGATGACGGTTCGCCACACGCGCTGCGTCACCGTCGAGTACGCCGACGGCATGCACATCGACCTGACCCCCGCGGTCATCGTCCCGGGGGCCGCCGAGCGCACCAGCTGGATCTTCCATCACAAGGAAGATGCCCCTCGCGACCCCAGCTTCCGGCTGCTAGCCAACCCGTTTGGCTTGGCCGAGTATTTCAACGCGCGGACGCCGCAGGATGCCGACTTCGCGGCCTTCTACGAGCAGCGCTCGCTCACTTACGACAAGATGGTCGTCGAGGCTCGCGCCTACGGCGAACCCGTTCCCGAATTGCAGCCCGCCTATCGTAAGTCCAGGGCCCTGATCAGCCTCCAGTTGCTCAAGCGCTGGCGCAACGTGCTCTTCGAGGCACCGTCACGCTCGAAACTCAGGCGGCCGCCTTCGGTCCTGCTCAGCAAATTGATCGCCGATAACGCGGGACGCACGCGGAGCCTCTCCGACGAGTTGCAACACCAGGCCCAGTGCCTGCTGGATCGCCTCATCCACGAAAAGTCGATCGGTCGGCTCATCCATGAAGTGAACCCGGACTGCCATGGCGATGTGCTGACTGACCGCTGGCCGGGTGATCACGCTGCCCAGGATCTGATGATCGCCGACCTGCGCGACTTCTGCGCCAAGATGGAACTCCTCCGCTTCGGCGGCCTGTCCCTGGCGGAGATGAGCGTCATCCTTGAGAAGCTCTTCGGTGAACGGCCGGCGCGCGGTGCCTTGAACGAGTACATTACCCGCCAGGCCGACTCCTCCCGGCTCGGCCAGTCGCGAGTCGTCCTGGGGTCCGGCCTCATCACCGGAGGGTTGGCCAGCATCCCGACGGCAGCACCCGCTCGCACGGTCCCTAATCACAACTTCTACGGCGGCCCCTTGAAGCGGAGGCGCTGACGACCATGACCATTCTGTCGATCGAGGAACAGGATCGTCTAATCCAGCGTGACTTTCCTCAGTTCACGCTGGTCCATGACAGCGGCCTGTTCGCCATCTGGAGGGGAGCGCTCTGCCCGATCCAGAAGCCGTATGAGATCGAGATCGCATACTGCCCGTTCGACACGTTCGACGAGTTCACGATCCTGAACGGCGACATCACGGTCCGGCTGATCAGCCCTGAACTCGTCGTGTTCCACCCCGTCAAGGGTGGCCTCGTCCACCACGTCTACGCCGATCCGGAGCAGCCCGCGCGATCACCGCTGTGCCTGTACGATCCCCGCACCCAGGAATGGTCCCCGGCGCGCGCCATGGCGGAAACCATCATTCCCTGGGCGATGGAGTGGCTCTTCTTCTACGAGGCCTGGCTTCTGACCGGCGAATGGCACGGAGGCGGCCGCGGCCACCCAAGTTTAGAAAGATCCCGCCCATGTCCTACGAACGCGCCGCCCTGCCCCGCTCTGCCGGCTCACTCCGGAAACGCCGCGTTCCACAGGCTTGGCCTGAGGACCGGGACTTCCGCATCCTTTCGAATGATGGCGGCGGCATCCGAGGGGTCTTTCCCGCCGCGATCCTGGCGGGCCTGGAGGAGACTCTCACCGGTGGGAAGCCCATCTCGGATTGCTTCGACCTGATCGTCGGAACGTCCACGGGCGGCACCCTGGCGCTCGGCCTCAGCGCTGGCTTCGATGTCCGGCAACTGCGTGATCTCTCCAAGCAGCGCGGGCGCCATATCTTTATCCCGACCCGGCTCGGAGGCGAGATCCATCCATCAGATGCCGGCGAACATGTACAGCCTGTGCGCGAGCACATCGCCATACGGCGTCCCTACGTCATGATCGGAGTATAAAATGGCCGGAACGAAGATCGATCCGAAAATTCAGTACGCACTTTGGGCGCGGTCGGCTGGGCGATGCCAATACCGCGGCTGCAATGAACACCTGGTCGGTGACCTGTTGGCCGGCAAGACCACAGGCAAGTTCGGCTACGTCGCCCATGTCATAGGCGACGTGCCAAAGGGCACGTCAGGAAAGGGCGGCCCGCGCTACGACCCCGCCCGCTCTGCTGCTCTCGCGGGCGACATTGCCAACCTGATGTTATTGTGTGGCGGGCATCACAAATTGGTTGATGTCGACGCCAAGGAGGACCACCCGGAGTCGTTCCTTTTGAGCATGAAGTCTGAACATGAGCGCCGGATTGAGATCCAAACTGCAATCAAACCCGACCGCGCGTCGCACGTTCTAAGGTTTGGATCGAACATAGGGGCCAACCAGGCACTCGTTTCGCGGCAGGAGATCTTCGATGCGATGCTTCCAGATCGCTATCCGGACAACGACGGCCGCCCGCTAGATCTCGACATGCCAGGCTTCTCATTCGACGACGCCGACCCCGCTTACTGGCAAGCGCTCCAGGCCAATATGCGGCGTCAATTCTCGGACCAGGTGCGAGGGCGCATCGAGCGACAGGAGATCCGGCACCTCAGCGTGTTTGCGCTCGCGCCCATTCCGCTCCTGATCGAGCTCGGGCGGCTGCTGGGCGACATCGTGCCCGCCCACGTGCACCAGCGTCATCGCGAACCCGAGACGTGGAAGTGGCAGTCGGATGGTCCAGCGATCGAGTTTAGCACCGAAGAGCCCCTAAAGCGCGGCGGCGCGGTCGCCTTGAAGCTCGGCGTCAGCGGCACCGTTAGTAACGAGCGCATCGAGGCTGTGCTCGGTGCCAAAACTGCGATCTGGTCGATCGCGGCGGCCACACCAGGCAACGACGTGATGAGACGCCCTGGAGACTTGGTTTCGTACCGCACGATTCTTCGACGAGCGTTCGACCGGATTAAGGCCTCCCACGGCGAGGGTGCGACCATCCATGTCTTTCCGGCGGTGCCGGTCTCGCTCGCGGTCGAAACCGGTCGCATCTGGATGCCCAAAGCCGACCTGCCGCTGCGAATCTACGACCAGAACCGGAAACTTGGAGGTTTCGTCCCGGTCCTCACTATCGAGCACACCTGACCGCATCTGCGCGGCGCCAATGGCCGCGGCTTGGGCGTCGACTTCCAGATCGTGACACCAGCGGACGAATTGCCAAGCGTATGCGTGTGATGACATTGGAAGGGGCGCGCGAGCTAGCAATATGCCCGAAAGCTGACGCTGCTGATGTCCGGAAAGGGCCACAAGCAGAAGCGAGAGACTACGCGGCATCAGCCTTCTTTGGCCGCCCGACATCTCCCAGCCGGTCGATGCGCAAGGTCGGACCGTCCGGAAACCGCGCCACGATCTCAAGGCTGCCGCCGGCGGCCTCGACATAGCCTTTGAGCGTGCTCAGCAGCAGATCCGCGCGCTTCTCGAGTTTCGAGACCCCGGCCTGATCGGTGTGCAGCCTTGCGGCCAATGCCGCCTGGCTCAGGCGGCGCGCCTTGCGGAGTTCCTTGAGGCCGACATATTCGGCCATCACCTCGAGGCTACGCTCTGCGATCGCGACCTGCTCGTCGACTGGGAGCTTGGTCAGCGTCTCATTCCAGGAGGTGGTCATCGTTTTGACCCTCTCTTCGGTGGTGGTGGCACGATCAGCGTCGCAAGATGGTTGCGATATCGCTCGTCAGCGATCGGCACATTGACGTCACAGAAGCGGCCGTCACCGCCCTTGTTGCCGCCGACCAACAAGATGGCTGAGCGGCTAGGATCGAAGGCAAAGAACACCCGCCAGGGATCGCCACCGATCTGGATCTGCAGCTCTCATGTTCGGATAGACTGAACCATTCAACGTGTCAGCGTGGGGCCTGCCAAGCGTCGGTCCGACCTGCTGCAGCAGGTTAATCTTGACCGCGATTTCTACCCGAACAGATTCAAGAACCAGCACTCGAATTCGGCGACGGATTGAACAGCCCAGGCCATGAAAGCGATATGCCTTGAAAGGCATTATGTCGTCAAGTGCATGTATCTGCCTGGTCACAGGATCCCCCAAGCGCGGTACCGCTTCCGCCCAGTGAGCTCGCGCGGCAAGCTGCCGCTCAGTTCCTTCAGCATCGCCTCGATCGCCTGCGGCGTCACCTGCAACCGCGCCGCCGCCAGTTGCACTGTCACGAGCGGCGACGACACGAACAGGTCAACCAGGTCCGCCAACTTCGAATTCCCCCGCCGGCCCTCGCACCTCCGTAGCATCAGCGTTCGCGCCAATGACAGCCGATCGAGATCCCGTTGCCCGAACGCAGCGGCCTCGCCAAAAGCGCCGAGCAGCCCCTCAACCCGGGCGCTGAGCGCCAAATGCGGGCTCCACCTGAACTTTCCCCGTCTCAGCCCAACCCCGACTGTTGGCAGATGCGCCTGCGCCAACTCGCGCTGTCGCAACACGGTCGCCGCGAGCGCGAACCCGAGCTCGCCGGCGCGTTCCGACGGCTCGAGCCACAGCCACGCATCGAGCGCGACCGCGGCTGCGAGCGCCGCCGGCAGCCCCCTGCCCTCCTCCAGGATGTCTTGCCACCGCGCGAACCGCCCGGCGGCGTCATAGGTGGGATCGCGTAGCATCAGGTTTTTGCGGCCCTCGTCGGAGGAAAAATCGTTCCAGGCGTCAAGTTTTTTTCGCGTCCGGACCAACAAGGCGTCGATGTCGGCGAAGGCCGGATCGCCGAGCCCCTCCTCATCCTCCAGGCCCAAATCATCCTCGCCGGCGGGATCTTCATCGTCGTCATCCCGTTCGATCAAAACTACATGTTTGGAGTGCGCGGGAAAGTGTAAATTTGCCTTAGATCCTGTCGCAAAGCGGCATTCGAAGTCAGCAACTTCTTATCATGGAAGCCGCATTCCAGAGTGCCTCCGGAGCGGAAATCGAGCAGTGTCTCAGGTCACAAAACATGGTGGATGCTTGGCTGCGGGATCCCCAATTCGCGGCTGAGCTCAAGAATGGTCCACTCGCGCTTGCTTCCCACGAAAGCGTCGAGAATCGAAACGACCCGCTTGAGAGACGTAAGCAACGAATACACCCTGGCGTTTAGATAGTTCCGAATCGTCTGAGCAATTTGCCACAGCAACGGCGCAGAGCGCGAAGACCTATTCCGGTATTTCCGAACGGATCTCAAGGTTGGCGGGCCATGGTTCGGAATCGTCCATGTCCAGGATTTCACAAGATGCGCGCTCGCCCTCGAGGGGAGCCGCTCCGGAGAGGCTCTCTGCACCTCTCACGAACCCGGCCGATGCTCCCGGAAACCGGCAGCGAGCGCCCGAAGGGCCTCACGTGATTTTGCATCGGTGAGCGTGGAAAACATCACGATCTCGGTGGAGGGAAGCAGCGGCAGGCCGAAACGCTGGCTGACCTCGATCGTGCCGGGAGGCGCAAGGCGATAGGAAAAGGCCGAGATGGCGAGGCCGGCGGAGACGGCGGCCGTCACCATGGATGACGTACCGCCAAGGAAAACCTCGGTCCAGGGGATCGAAGCGGCGTCCAGCGCGCGAGTGGCGATGTCGCGCACACCGCAGGCGGGCGAAAGCGCGGCCAACCGCAAGGGCTCGCCCTGACGGTGCTCGAATTGCGGGGCGGCGAACCAGCCGAAGTGCTCCGGTCCCAGTACCTCGCCGTCGCGCCGATCATCCTCGCGCCGAATGATGGCAGCGTCCAGTTCGCCGCGATCGAAGGCGTCGAGCAGGACGCGCGAGCTCTCCATCCGCACTTCAATGGTCAGGCCGGGATCGTGGGCATTGAGTCGGGCCAGAAGGGTCGGAACCTCCGGCCCGGCCACATGGGCGGCGATGCCGAGGCCGAAGCGGCGGCCTCCCGCATAAAGACCGGCCATGGCGCGGTCGTGAGCGGCGAGGAAGTCGCGCGCGCCCACCAGGAACACGGCTCCTTGCGCCGACAGGCGTACCGAGCGGGGCGTTCGTTCGATGAGCCGCTGGCCGAGCCGGTCCTCCAATCGTTTGAGCTTCACGCTGATGGCACCTTGCGTGGTCCCGAGTGCCTCGGCGGCGCGGGTGAAGCTCTGCAAATCGGCGATGGTGACGAACGCCTGGACGGCGTCCACATCCAGCGTGGTCATCCAATGATCCGAATATGTTGTCTCTGAAATACTTAACCATCTAATTCAGATATGGTCAAGGTTTCGCTAGCTTGCCTCGACCGCAACACGCGGACCGAAGCACACGCGCCTTCCGTCATGACCGGATTTCGCCGTCGCGGTCCGGACGTCGAAAGGCTGAACCATGACCATTGCGATCTCCGCGCCGACCAGCAGCCGGCACGCTGTCGCGCTCGCCGCCGTTTGCCTGTCCGCCTTGATGTTCGGACTGGAAATCTCCAGCGTGCCGGCGATCCTGCCGACTCTGGAGCAGGTGCTGAACGCGAATTTCCGACAACTTCAATGGATCATGAACGCCTATACGATTGGCGTGACGATGGTGCTGATGGCGACGGGCGCGCTTGCCGACCGCTTCGGACGCAAACGCGTGTTCACCGCCAGCATCGTCGCCTTCGGCGCATCGTCCCTCGCCTGTGGGATCACCGGCAGCGTGCCGGTGCTGATCGGCGCTCGCTTTCTCCAAGGCCTGAGCGGCGGGGCGATGCTGGTGTGCCAGATCGCGATCCTCTCGCACGAGTTCCGCACAGCCGCCGACCGAGGCATGGCCTTCGGCTGGTGGGGCATCGTCTCCGGCGTCGGGCTGGGCTTCGGTCCGATCATCGGCGGCGCCATCGTCGCGCTCTGGAGCTGGGAATGGGTGTTCCTCGTCCATGTCGTGCTCAGCATCGTGACTTTGCTGCTGGCGGCCGGCGGAGTGCGGGAATCACGCGATCCGGAAGCGACCCGGCTCGACTTCGTCGGCATCGTCACGCTTTCGGCCGCAGTCTTTTGCCTCGCCTTCTTCATCACCCAGGGGCCGGAACCCGGCTTCGCCAGCCCGGCGGCGCTGTCGATCCTGGGCGTGGCGGTCGCGAGCTTCATCGCCTTCCTCATTGCGGAAAGGCTCACCCCGAGGCCGATGTTCGACTTTTCGGTTTTCCGCATCCGCGCGTTTTCCGGCGCGATCATCGGCTCGGCAGCGATGAATATGAGCTTCTGGCCGTTCATGATCTATTTGCCGATTTGGTTCCAGGCGGGGCTGGGCTATGACAGCGTCGCCGCCGGTCTGGGGCTGCTCGCCTATACGCTGCCCGCCCTGGTCGTGCCGCCGCTGGCCGAGCGTTTGTCGCTGCGCTACCAGCCCCGTCTCGTCATTCCGGCCGGTCTGTTCACCATCGGCCTCGGCTTCATGCTGATGAAGCTCGGCAGCGGCGCCGGGAACGCGAACTGGTTGACCATGCTGCCGGGCTGCATCCTGACCGGTGTCGGCCTCGGCCTGACCAACACGCCAGTCACCAACACGACGACAGGATCTGTTCCCGCGGCCCGCTCCGGCATGGCGTCCGGCATCGACATGAGCGCACGGATGATCTCGCTGGCGATCAACATTCCCATCATGGGCTTCATTCTGGTCGAAGGCGTGCTGTCTTCGCTCGGAGCGAACCTCCCGCTCGACACGAACCCAGTTATTCTGCGTTCGCTTGCAGAAAGAAGCGCTGCCGGAACCGTTGGCTCACTCGGACAGGGGATATCAGATGCTGTCGTTCATGACGCCTTGGCCAACGGTTTCGGTCGGGTCATGCTTTATGGCGGCGTGAGCGCCTGGCTGCTCGCAGCGGTGAGCTTCATGGTGTTCGGCCAAGCGAAGAAGCTCTGCCGGGATCACGCAACCTGAGGTGCGTGGCATGAATCGCCGGCCGGAGCACATCAAGGGGGGGCGATGCGACCCTGATGCACTTCGGTACCGAGGTAATCGACCTGCTCTATCAACATCGCCTCGAAGGAAGCTCTTCTCAAACAGCCCGCGCGAAGGGGAGCCGAACGATCGTCCCCCCAGCCTCCTCCGCTGCAATGAGCCTGGAGTGAGACGAAACGCTACCGATCGGCGGGAATCTGCCGCTCGTTGGGCTTCGCCAACCCGGCATCGGCAACCCTGCCTTCGAGCCAAAGGCTGTAGCGCGATGCGCCGAAGCAGACCAGGAAGTAGATAAGTGCCGCGAACACATAGGCTTCCGTGTAGAAGCCCAGCCAGTGGGGATCCGTCGCCGATACGCGCGAGGTGTTCAGGAAATCGAACATGCCGATGATGATGACCAGCGTGGTATCCTGGAACACGCCGATGGCGAGATTGACCAGTGGCGGGATCACCAGCCGGAAGGCCTGGGGAAGAACCACCAGCCGCATCGAGCGCCAGTAGGACAAGCCGAGCGCCTTGGCCGCCTCGTATTGCCCAACCGGAATCGCCTGAAGCCCGCCGCGAATGATCTCCGCCAAGTAAGCCGCGACGAACAGCACGAGGGCGATCTGGGCCCGCAGGAACTTGTCGACGTCCGACCCGGCCGGAAGCATCAGGGGGAACAACAGCGTCGCGGCATACAGGACGGCGATGAAGGGCACGCCGCGCAGGAGCTCGATGAACACGATGGAAAGCAGCCTGATACCGCCCATGCGTGAGCGCCGTCCGAGCGCGAGCAGGATGGCGAGCGGGAACGCTCCGGCGAAGGCCCCGACCGCCAGCAACAGGGTCACGGGCAGGCCGCCCCATTTCTCGGTCGGAACGACGTCTCCGGCCGGCCAGCCGAGCAGCACCGCGGGAATGCCGGGGATCGCGACCAGCCAAACGGCGAGCAGGCGCCGGCCCCAGAGCGAAGGCCAGGCTGTGGCAGTAACGAGAAGCGCGACGAGCACCACCGCCAGCGAGGCGCGCCACTGCAGCGGCTGCGGGTAGAAGCCGAAGACGATGAAACGCAGCTTTTCGCCGATAAAGGCCCAGCAGGCGCCGGCTGCGGATGCGCATGTCGCGGCGTCGCCCCGCCAGACGGCATCGATCAGGGACCACCTGACCAAAGGAGGAAGCAGCCAGGCCGCCGAGGTCAGCAGCGCCAGGGTGATGAGCAGATTGCCGCGCGTTCCGGTCAGCCGGGCGATCAAATCCGGCAGGCCGCGGAATCCAGCCGCAGCGGAAGGAAGCGAGGGCCGCGTCATCGTCAATGCAGCTCTCGCAGGGCCCAGCGGCGGTTATAGGCGTTCATCGCGGCAGACACGATCAGGCTCACCGCGAGGTAGACGAGCATCATGATCAGGATCGCCTCCAGCGCCTGGCCGGTGGTGTTGGCGGTGGTGTTGAGGATGTTCACGAGATCCGGGTAGCCGATGGCCACCGCTAGGCTCGAATTCTTCGTCAGGCTCAGATAACTCGACGTCATGACCGGGACGATGACGCGCAGAGCCTGCGGCAGGATGACGAGCCGCATGATCTTCGCCCGCGACAGCCCCAGGGAACGCGCAGCCTCCCACTGACCGGTCGCCACCGAGAGGATGCCGCCCCGGACCGTTTCCGCGATGCTCGCCGACGCATTGATCACGAGCGCGACGAGCAGCGCCACGAATTCCGGCGACAACGAGGTGCCCCCGCGGATGTTGAAACCCGACAGCACTGGCAGATCGAACGTCGGAGGCGCCCCTGCGATGACCGCGATCGCCGGTGGAAGCAGAAACGCGGCAAGCGTCCAGATCGCGGCCCCGACCAACGACGTTCTTGCGCGCCTGCCGGCGCGCCATTTGAGAAATCCACCCACGATCAGTGCCAGCAGGAAGCTGGCAGAGACGATCGCGACGGTCGCTTGGTCGTCCGCGATGAACGGGAAGAACGCGCCGCGATTGGTCAGCAGCACGCCAGGCAGCGGCGACAATGCCTGGCGGGGGCCCGGCAACGCGTGAAACAGCGTGTTCCAGAAGAAGATCTGCAGCAGGAGCGGCGTGTTGCGCACGATCTCGACATAGGCTTGCACCAGCCTGGCCAGCATCGGATTGGACGAGAGGCGGGCGATGCCCAGCGCGACCCCGAGCACCGTCGCCAGGATGCAGCCCGCGAACGAAACCTTCAGCGTATTGAGAAAGCCCACGGCGACCGCGCGCAGATAGCTGTCCCCGGCCGAATATGCGATCAGCCCCTCGCCGATCTCGAAATTGGCGGCGTGTCCAAGAAACTGAAAGCCCGGCGTGAGGCCGAGGCGGTGCATGTTCTGCACCAGGTTCGAGCCAAGCAGGACGAAGACGAGGCCGACCGCGATGAACAGCGCGAGTTGCTGGAGAGGCTTGGCGCCCCACCAGATGGCGATGGCCAAAAAGAAGCCGGGTCCTTTCGGGCCCGGCCGGCCTGCCGCTGCGGATGAGGAAGAGGTCATCCTGGCTCTGCAAGCTCAACGGAACGGCGGGGAATAGAGCAGACCGCCTTGCGTCCAAGGCTGGTTGTAACCCCGTTCGAAACCCACCTTGCTCTTCTTGCCGATATTGCGTTCGAAGATCTCGCCGTAGTTTCCGACAGCCTTGATGATGTTGTAGGCAAATTTCGGATCGAGTTCGAGCGCTTCACCCAGTGACTTGTCCACGCCGAGGAAGCGCTTGATCCCGGGATCGTCGCTTTTCAGGAATTCGTCGACATTCGCCTGGGTGATGCCGAGCTCCTCCGCCTGGATCGTGGCGAATACCGTCCAATTGACGATTTCCAGCCAGCGATCGTCTCCGGCGCGGATGGCCGGGGCCAGCGGCTCCTTCGACAGACGCTCCGGCAGGAGAACGTAATCGTCGGGCTTGCCCAGCTGGATCCGCCGCAGGCCGAGGTCGGAGGCATCCTGCGTCAGGGCATCGACCCGGCCCGATTCAAGCGCGTTGACGAATTCCTTCGTCTCCTCGATCACGACCGGCTTGAAGGTCTTCTTCGACTTGCGAAAGAAGTCGGCGATATTGAGCTCACCCGTCGTGCCACTCTGAATGCCGATCGTCGCCCCATCGAGATCGGCCGCCTTGGTGACGCCGAGGGACTTCTTCACCAGAAGGCCCTGACCGTCGTAGAAAACGACGGGGCCGAAATGGAAGCCGAGCTTGAAGGCGCGCGTCACCGTCTGCGTGACACCCGACAGCAGAATGTCGAATTCGCCCGATTGCAGGGCCGGCAGGCGCTGCTGGGGTGAGGAGGACGTGAAGCTCACCTTCTCCGGATCGTTGAAGACCGTCACCGCCAGTGCCCGGCCGAAATCGACGAAGAAGCCCTGCCATTTGCCGGCGCTGTCGGGAGCGAAGAAGCCGGGCGACGTCCCGACTCCGACCTTGATCGTGCCGCGCTGCCTGATCGCGTCCAGCGTCGGCCCCGCCCAGGCGGCTCCCGCCGATCCGGCCAGCCACCCGGCGAGGGCAAGCGAGTAGCCCAGAGTTCTGCTCGACTTCATGAAATTTGCTCGCATACCGATCTCCAAAGGCTGGGCACGAACTCGTCGCCAAATCGACCGAGAGCGGCCGGAACTGCCCCAAAAAGCCTGCGAATGATCAACGCGCTTGTTCGTCAAGTCAACCAGAACGTTCTTTTTAAGGAACGACACCATGAGGATCAAACGCGCTGCGGAGGATTCATCGTGCGAAAGAATACGCTCCGGGGCAGCACCTCTCATTGTCGGGATCGATCGCAACCGGCGATTGCACTCCGCCGAACACGTCCGTCAGAAATGTGTATGGCTCGACCAGTGAAGCGGCTCAAACTGCTCGGTGGCCGGCTCGCGCTCGGTTGTGCGCTCCCGCTCTTTCAAACGATCCTCAGGCTCGACGAGCGCGTCGAACGACCAGAATTCACCACCGCCGGCTCTCATGCCGTCCGCCGCGAACGCCCCGTCGAACCAGTTGACGATCGCCGTCCGGATTTGACCGAGGATCGATATCACAGCAGCCCCTCCGGTGGAGCAGGCCGAGCGCGCTGATTATAGAGAATGCCGCGCCGCCCGGCCTTCTCCTCGTCCGTGAGCGTGGCGGGATCCTCCGGCTCGCCGGCCTTGACCGCAAGCCCGCGTTGAACGGCGGGCCGGGCCGAAAGCTCCTCGAACCAGCGCTTGAAATAGCGGAACTCGTCCAGGTCGATGCCCTGGTCCCGCCAGTTCACGGTCCAGGGAAAGGCCGCGATGTCGGCGATCGAATAGGCATCGCCTGCGAGATAGCGGCGATCGTAAAGGCGGTTGTTCATGACGCCGTAGAGGCGATGCACCTCGTCGCCGAAGCGGCGTCGCGCATAGCTCTGGTCACCCGCATCGATCAGCCGCGAGAAATGGCCGCGCTCGCCGAATTTCGGCCCCTGATTGGCCATCTGCCAGAACAGCCATTGCAGCACCTCGTGCCGGCCGCGAGGATCCTGGGGCCAGAACCGCCCTTCCCTCTCGGCGAGATAAGCGAGGATTGCGCCCGATTCGAACAGGCTGAGCGGAGCGCCCCCCTCCTTCGGCGCATGGTCGATGATCGCCGGCATGCGGTTGTTGGGGCTGATCCGCAGGAACGCCTCGCCGAACTGGTCGCCCCGCCCGATATTCAACGGCGTGACGCGATAGGGCAGGCCGAGCTCCTCGAGCAGGATGGTGACCTTCTTGCCGTTAGGAGTGGGCCAATAGAACAGTTCGATCATGGTTTTGCCTTTGTACGACTGGACAGGCCCTGGCTCAGAAGCGCTCGACCCAGGGGCGCAGCTCCAGCTCCCAGCTCCAAGCGCTGCGCGGCTGGCGCAGCACGTCCAGGTAGCTCTGGGCGATGGCATCGGGATCGAGCGTGCTGTCGGGGCTCTCGCTGGGGTCGGGCCGGACCGGGCTGCGCACGCCTCCATCGATGACGAAATGCGCCACATGGATGCCCTGCGGCGCCAATTCGCGCGCGGCGCTCTGTGCCAGCCCGCGCAGGCCGAACTTGCCGATGGCGAAGCTGGCCGAGAGCGGAAACCCTTTCACGCTGGCGGTCGCGCCCGTGAGCAGGATCGCGCCGTGCCTGTTGGGCACCATGCGCCGCGCGGCCTGCTGGACCACCAGGAAGCCGCCGAAGGCCGAAACCTCGATGGCCCTGCGAACCGCCTCGGGATCGAGATCCACGATGGCCCCGCGCACCCTTGCGCTGGCATTGTAGAGGACGAGGTCCGGCACACCCAGGCCCGCATCGGCATCGGCGAAGAGGCGTTCGACGCTGGAAGGCACCGCGGCATCGACCGAGAATGCCTTTCCGCCGATTTCGGCAGCCAAAGTCTCGAGCTTCGCACTGTCGCGCGCCGCCAGCCCGACCTTGAGTCCCGCTTCTGCGAGGCGTCGGGCGACGGACGCACTGATGCCCGAACCGGCGCCGACGATCAGGGCGGTGCGATAGGGGATTTGGCTCATGCCGCCCGCTCCTGCCGGCGCCGAAGCGCGTACTGGCTTTCGGGGCGCTCAAGGCCGAGATGGCTGCGCAACGTCGTACCGGCATAATCGCGGCGGAACAGACCGCGCTTCTGGAGCACGGGCACGACATGGTCGACGAAGGCCTCGAGCGAGCTCGGCAGCGCCGGCGGGATCAGGTTGAAGCCATCGGCGGCCTCGCCGCGGAACCAGTGCTCGATCGTGTCGGCGACCTGCTCCGGCGTTCCGGCGAAGATGCGGTGGCCGCGGCCCGCGCTGAGCCGGCGCAAGAGCTGGCGCACCGTGAGCTGCTCGCCGGCGAGGATGCGCTCGACGAGCTCGGCACGGCTCTTCTGATGGGGCGAGTTGACCAGGCCCGGCGGCAGCACGAAGGGACGGTCGAGATCGCCCGCCTCCACCGTCGTCCCGAGAACGCGGCTGAGCTGCGCCAGGCCGTAGGTCGGGATGGTCAGATCCTCGAAACGCTCCTGCAGCGCACGCGCCTCCGCCTCCGTGCTCCCGACGAAGGCCGACAGGCCGGGCAGGATGACGACGTGATCGGGGTTGCGGCCATGCTCGCGGGCGCGCTGCTTGACGTCGCGATAGAAGGCCCGCGCATCGTCGAAATCGGGCTGGGCGGTGAAGATGCCTTCCGCATAGCGGGCGGCGAGGTCTCTGCCGGGCTCCGACGAGCCGGCCTGGAACAGCACGGGCCGCCCCTGCGGTGAGCGCGGCACCTCCAGCGGACCGGCGACGCGGTAATAGGTTCCGACATGATCGATGGTGTGGATCCGGTCGCGATCCACGAAGACGCCGCCATCCTTGTCGCCAACGATGGCATCGTCTTCCCAGCTGTCCCAGAGACGGGTCGTGACATCGAGGAACTCCTGCGCCCGCGCATAGCGGGCATTGGGGTCGGGATGGATATCGAGACCGAAATTCAGGGCCGCGTCGGCATTGGCGGTCGTGACGACGTTCCAGGCCGCGCGCCCCCGGCTGACATGGTCGAGCGTCGCGAAGCGCCGGGCCAGGCCATAGGGATCGTTGTAGGTCGTCGAAGCGGTGGCGACGAGGCCGATCCGCTCGGTCGCGGTCGAGAGCGCCGCGATCAGCGTGAAGGGGTCGAGGGCGTCGAACGGCCTGTCCTCCGTCCGGTCCTTGAGAACCGGATGGTCGGCGAAGAACACCGCATCGAGCTTCCCGCGCTCGGCGATCCGGGCAAGCCGGATATAATGGCCGATGTCGGTGATACCCGACAGTTCGGTCTCGGGCAGGCGCCAGGCCGCCTCGTGCTGGCCGATATTGCGCAGGAAGGCGTTGAGATGAAGCTGGCGCGGCGCGGAGGTCATGAAACGTCTCCTTCGACGGGATGGATTGAAAGCGCGGTCCGCCGGGCTCAGTCGCTGGCGGTCTTGTCGGCCGCCGTCAGCTTGGCGAAGCGCAGATCGAACTCGTCGACGGCCTTGAGCTCCTTGCCGGCGAAGGACCCCGCCTCCTGCAGCACGTCGATCGTCTGCTGCTGGATGGCGATGAGCTCGGGCGTCAGACCGGGCACGAAGGTGTCGCCCTGCGTGTCGTAGGCTGCGGCGGCATCCTCGGGCTTCAGCTTCTGGTTCTTGACGAAATAGCCGTCGATCCAGGCGTCCCTGTTGGCATTCTTCCAGGCATGGGCGCGATACCAGTGGATGACGAGATCGCGGATCGCAGCCGCCTGATCGGGATCGTCGAGCGCGCTGCGGGCGGCGTAGAAATAGGACAGGTTGGGGTTCGCGCCGGGCGCGCTTTCCAGCTCGCGCGCATCCGTGCCCGGCACGCTCGCCAGGTAACGGCTGCGATCGGGCTGCTTGAGGACGGCAGCATCGATCTGCCGGGCGCGCAGCGCATCGGCGAATTCGGCGACGCCGAGATTGATGGGCTGGATGTCCTTGATCGAGAGACCAGCCGCCTTGAGGTTGCGCAGCAAGATCGCCTGCTGCGCCGTCCCCTGGTTGATGCCCACTTTCTTGCCCTCGAGGTCCGGAAGAGCCTTGATGCCGGAACCCGGCGCGGTCGCGATCAGAGAACCGCCCCCGCGCCCCTGCACGGCGCCAACGATGATCACATTGGCGTTGGAGAAATGGGCCAGGATCGGGGGCACGTCACCGACCGCCCCGAGTTGCGCCGCGCCCGCGCGGATCGCCTCGAGCCGCAGCGGGCCGCTGGAGAAATTGGCATAACTCACCTTCGCGGCGAGCTTCGCCTGCTCGCCGGACTGTTCCAGCAGGGCACGGACTCCATTGGCGTCGTCGGCGAGCACGATCGCCGTGCCGGGCTTGACGCTGGTCGGCAGCGCGGCCGGCTGGGCCGCAGCCTGCCCGAAGCCGCGCGAAGCAAGCCCGGGCAGGACGGCGCTCGTCGCCAGCCCTGCGAGAAATGCGCGGCGATTCAGGTGGAACGCGGTCATCGGAATCTCCGTCAAGGCTGCAGTTCGGCAACGGGAGCGGCAGCTTCCTGCTCGCGTCGCGGCCGATATGATTGCGAGCGCCCGAAATCCACGCCGAGCCTCGCGAACAATTCGTCGCGCAGGTCCTCGAATTCCGGGCCGCCGCGATGGCGCGGGTGCGGCGAGGTCACGCGGCGGTCGAGCGCGATCCGGCCCGCATCGAGCAGCACGACCCGGTCGGCGAGCATGATCGCCTCCTCGACATCGTGCGTGACGAGCAGAACCGAAGGCGCATGGTTGCGGCAGACGGTCGCGAGCAGCTCCTGCATCTGGATCTTGGTCAGCGCGTCGAGGGCGCTGAACGGCTCGTCCGCCAGCAGAAGCTCGGGCTCGCGAACGAAGGATCGGGCAAGCGCCACCCGCTGCTGCTCTCCGCCCGACAGGTTCTTCGGCCATTCGGCCTCGCGCCCCGCAAGGCCGACCTCCGCCAGCACGCCACGGGCTCTCTCGGCGCGCTTCGGCGAATCGGCGCCGAGCAGCACATTGCCGATGACGCGAGTCCAGGGCAGCAGCCGTGCATCCTGGAACAGAACCGCCCGCCGCGGCGGCGCGACGATCCGTTCGCCCGGGCCGGCATCGTGATCGATACCGGCGAGCGCGCGCAGCAGCGTGCTCTTGCCCGAGCCGCTGCGGCCGAGCATCGCCACGAACTCGCCGGGCGCGATGCTGAGATCGAGCGCATCGAGGACCGTGCGCTCGCCGAAGCGGCGCGTCAGGTTCTCAACGCGTACGAAGGCGTTGGCGCTCATATCGTCCGCCTCATGCCTGAAGCGCCTTCATGCCTGAAGCACCTGCCGCCAGGACAGGGCCTTCCGCTCCAGGAAGCGCACCGCGGCGTCGGAAACGAGACCGAGCACCCCATAGAGCACCAGGCCGACGAGAACGATCTCGGTCTGGCCGTAGATGCGCGCCTGCGTCATCATGAAACCGATGCCGGTCGTGGCGTTGACGGTCTCGACGACGACCAGCGCCGTCCAGGCATGCGTGATGGCAAGACGCAGCCCGACGAAGAAGCCGGGCAGCGAGCCCGGCAGCACGATGGTGCGCAGGAACCTGCCGCGGCCGAAGCTGAGCGACTCGGCGAGTTCGACATAGCGCCGGTCGATGCCGCGCAGCGCGGCATGGGTGTTGATGTAGATCGGGACCAGAACGCCAAGCGCGATGATGATGATCTTCATCTCCTCGCCGATGCCGAACCAGATGATCGCCAGCGGAA
The DNA here is from genome assembly GCF_041360765.1 of Allobosea sp. RCC_152_1. Lineage (NCBI taxonomy): Bacteria > Pseudomonadati > Pseudomonadota > Alphaproteobacteria > Hyphomicrobiales > Alloboseaceae > Allobosea > Allobosea sp. RCC_152_1. Next base: position 118,739 of record NZ_JBFUPU010000012.1, on the reverse strand, counting down.
TCAGTGCCAGATTCGGGATGGCGCGCTTGACCTGCACCAGCCCGTCGAGCAGCGCGTCGCCGATCCGCGTCAACCCGGCGAGAAGCGCCAGAACCAGACCGGACAACAGGCCCCAGAACAACCCGGCCGCTGCCCGCTCGAGCGAAGCCAGCAGATGAGCCTGCAATTCGCCGCTGCGGATCAATTCCTGGAACGAGTTCGCCACCACACCGGGCGGCGAGATCTTGTGAGGGCTGAGCCAGCCCAAGCCGGAAGCCACGAACCACAGCAGCAGAACGAGCGCGGGGCCGAGCAGCCTTTGTCCAGGAATGGGAGGAGGCGGACTGAGGCGAACGGAAGCTTTTGTTTTCTCGAGCAGACGCTCGCTTCCGGAACCGAAAGGCTGATCAGAATAACTCGTGACGATATGAGACATCGAAAACTTCGCTGTGGAATCTACGCCTGCAGCCAAGAACGCGCCGCATCAGGGCGCGCAAATGAATCCGCGAGTTAAGCTTCAAAATTCATACCGCCAATGCGATTGTAAGCAATTTACTGCATTGATATGCGCGATAACAATAGAAACATATCCCAATATTTGACTTGCGATGCGATTTATATTTTACAACTCGGACAAGAAACAGATATCAATTACCCGAATCCCGTTCGGGCCTTGATGCGAGATGAACGCCTTCTGAGCTTCGAGGCTTCGAGGCTTCGTGTCCCCGGTCCACGAGGAACGACACAGCCGCCGTGACAGGCGAATGCTGATCGCGCACTGCGTTGGCGTAAATTGTCCGCACATCGTCCGGCAGCGGCATTTCCCTGACGCCTTCAAGGTCTATCCTACCCTGACCTCGAACAGACGGAAGCAACGCGAATGTCCGCCCAAGCCGCACTTCTGGTCATTGATGCCCAGGAATCCTTTCGGCACCGCTCCTATTTTCGCGAGGATGGTGTTCCCACCTACGTCGCGCGCCAGCAGGCCCTGATCGATGGCGCGAAAACGGCCAGCATCCCGATCGTCCAGATTTTCCATGTCGACGAAACCGGCCCGTTCTCGGAGGCCTCGGGGCTCGTCACCCCCCTGAAGCCGTTGCGCATCGAACCCGACGCGGTCTTCAAGAAATCGCGGCATAGCGCCCTTGTCGGCTCTGGGCTCGATGTCTGGCTGACGGAGAACGGCATTCGCCGCATCATCGTTTCCGGAATCCGCACGGAGCAATGCTGTGAGACGACGACGCGACACGCCTCGGACCTCGGTTACACCGTCGATTATGTCGGTGAGGCGACCCTGACCTTTCCGATGACCGACGCAACCGGCCGCGAGTGGAGTCCGGCCGAGATTCGCACCCGCACCGAATTGGTTCTGGCCAACCGCTTCGCGCGCATCGCCAGTGTCGAGGATGCGCTTGCGGCTACCGCCCGGCAGACCGCCGCATAATGCAGGCGCAGGCGCCCCTGAGGATTCCCGTCTTCGTGGTGGTGCCGCCGCGCGCCCTGTTGCTCGACCTTGCCGGGCCGATGGAGGTTCTGCGCAAGACCAATCTGGAACAGGCGAGCGTCCATTTCGACGTCACCTATATCGGCCCATCGCCGGATGTCGCGAGCTCGATCGGGCTCTGCCTGTCCGGTATCGCGCCGTTGCCGGCCAGGCTGCCGGATGATGCGCTGGTGATCATATCCGGCGCCGTTGACGAACCGCTCGGCAGCGCCGTGCGCGAAGAGGCGGAGGACGGGCCGCTGGAGGCGGCGATCGTCGCGTGGCTCCGGCGCGGCATTCGCCCGGGCATGCGCCTGGCGACGATCTGCTCCGGCGCCTTGCTTGCCGCGCAGGCGGGCCTCCTCGATGGCCGCGAATGCACCACCCATCATGCGGCGATCGCGGAGCTGAAGCGGCTCGCCCCTTTGGCAAAGTTGCGCGAGAACAGGCTCTATGTCGAGGACGGCGACAGGCTGACGAGCGCCGGGATCACGTCCGGCATCGATCTCATGCTCTACATCGTGGCGCGAGAGGTCGGCCACGCCACGGCACTCTCCGTTGCCCGCTATCTGGTCGTCTATCTCCGTCGCGGTGGCTCCGACCCGCAGCTTTCGCCCTGGCTCGAAGGCCGCAACCACATCCACCCTGCCATCCATCGGGCACAGGATCTGGTCGCGGCCGAACCGGCGCGGGACTGGTCCGTGGCCCAACTGGCGAGTGCCGCCGGCGCAAGTCCGCGCAATCTGTCGCGGCTGTTCAACGAGCACGCGCAAATGAGCGTCACCGAATATGTGAACCGCATCCGGATCGCCCTGGCACGGGAACTTGTAACCGATTCACGGCTGGATATGGAAAGCGTCGCCGAAAGAACCGGCTTTTCCTCCGCTCGGCAGTTTCGCCGCGCCTGGAGACGGCTTCACGATACCGCCCCGTCGCAGGAACGACTATCGACCCGCAAGGCCTGAACTATCCCGCCCGGGGATGCTATTGCCCGGGCCTCCGCCACTCAAAGGGTCGAAAGGAACGCGAGCAACGCTGCCTTCTCGTCGTCGGACAATCCCAGCTTTCGGATATGAGGCGAAAGCCTTTGCGCATGAGGATTGAGCGGATTGGCGGCTTCCCCGGCATTGCGCGCCCAGACCTCACCGCCCCCGCGGTCGTAGAGATTGATGACGCCGCGCAGATCGGCGAACAGGCCGTTGTGCATGTAGGGCGCCGTGCGGACGACCTGCCTCAGGCTGGGCGTCCTGAACCGGCCGACATCTTCGAGCCGTCCCGTGACGTCGTAGCGCCCGCGATCCTCCGCCGGCTCTCCGAAGAAAGACAAACGCAGATTATGAAAAAAGCCGTCGCTCAGCCGCGGCCCGAAATGGCAGTTGGCGCAGCGCGCCTTGGTGCGGAAGAGATGCAGGCCGGTGATCTCGATGTCGCTCAGAGCCGCCTTGTCGCCCGCCAGAAAGGCATCGAACCGCGTCGTCTCGTCGATGCCGGCGAGATAGGCCTCGAGAGCCTCGCCAATTCCCTCGATCGTGACGCCTTCCGCCTCGGGAAAACGGCGTGAGAAGGCCTCGCGATAGCCCGGCGATCGATCGAGGCTGCGGGCGACTGCCGCGATGTCCTCATTGGCCATCTCCAGCGGGTCGAACAGCGGCGCCGCGAGCTGAGCGCGCAGATCGGTCGTCCTCCCGGTCCAGCCCCAGAGTCCCGCATGGTCGAGACCGAACAGCGACGGTGCGTTGCGCCGCCCCCGTAGACCTCCGACACCGGCGCTCACCGGGCGACCATCGCTCCATCCCCGGGCCGGATCGTGGCAATGGCTGCAGGCCACCGTGCCGTCGCGCGAAAGCGACGGATCGAAGAAGAGCTGCTTGCCGAGCGCGGCCAGAGCCCTCGTCCGCTCCGTCGGTGGAGCCTTTCGCGGGCGCTCGCCGAATTCGACGAAAGCCACGCCCGCATCGAGCTCCGGAGCTGGCCATGTCGGGGGCGGCCCGGCGTAGAGCTGCCTCAGCGTCGTGCTCTCGACCTTTTCGGGCGACGCGGGAGCCTCAGGGTGTGAAGAGGCGCAGAACATCAGGATGGCGACCGCAAATCCGACGCAGGCGCGCCGCGGGGCACGGAGGCCGGCTGCCTCAACCAAGGGCGAGGAGGCGCCGCAATGCCGCGACCTGCTTGGCATGCTCGTCACGATAGTCGAGCTTGTCGAAGAAGCGCCCGCGCCGGTCCATCAGGAACATCAGGGCCGTGTGCTCCATGGTGTAGTCGCCGGCCGCCAGCGGCACCTTTCGCGCCACGACCTTGAAGGCGCGCATCGCGACCAGGATCTCGTCCTCCGTCCCGGTGAGCCCGATGATCCGGGGGTCGAAGGAGCTCAGATAGAGTGCGAGCTGCTCCTGCGTGTCCCTGGCGGGATCCACCGTGACGAAGAGCGGTGCCAGGGCATCGGCGGCGTCCCCGAGGTCCTTCAGCACCAGACCGAGCTCGAACAGCGCCGTCGGGCACACATCCGGACAATGGGTGAAACCGAAGAAAATCGCGTAGGGCCGGCCCAGCAATTCGCGCGAGCCGACTCTCCTGCCCTCATGGCTGATCAGGTTGAACGCGCCGCCGACATCGACCAGGGCGCTATCGGCCCCGGCGACATCGGAGCAGGCCAAGGCAGCCGCGAGGCCTGCGAGCGCGGCGCGACGCGACGGCCCCGCGGAGACGCTGTCCCGCCCGGACCGGCATGGCATCAATGGCAATCCGGGGCCTCCTGTTCGAGATAGACCTCGAAGGCGACATTGGCGACCCAGCGCTCCTCGCGGCGCTTCCATTCGGCCGGCACGCCGAGCGTTGCGATGGCGCGCGCGAGCTCGTCGTTCAGCGGGCTCGCGGCGGCGGGCAGGACGGCTCGCAATTCGGTCGCCGGAGCCGCCGGCAGGGTCGCCGAGAATTTCTGCCATTCCTTGCGCGAGAACAAGCGCCGCAGCAGCTCCTCGTCATGGATAGCCGCGTCGCACTCTCCGGTTCGCACGCGCATCAGCGACCGGGCCGGGGCACGTTCGGCGCGGACCGCGGCGCCATAGCCCTCCGCCAGCTTTCGCGCGGGCTCGTTGGCTTCCGATATGCAGACGGTCTTGCCGGCGAGATCCTCCCACCGGCGAATGCTCGTATCGCTGCGCATCGAGGCGGCAAGCCCCGAAGAGAAGCCGGTCGATAGACCCGTGCCAGCCGGCGTGGCGCCGCGCGTCAGGACAAGCGCCACGCGCCCCGAAGCAAGCGCCGCCCCTGTCTCCTCCTCCCCCAAGCGGACCAGTTCCACCGGCCGGGCGAGGCGCGCGCCGACCTCCCGGGCGAGATCGAGTTCGAAGCTTTCCTCCGTATAGAGCCGTGCTTCGATCGATTTCGATACCGGCGGCAGATAGGGAACGCCGATGCGAAGCGCCTGCGCGGACTGCGCCGCCGGTGCGATGCCCAGCACACTGGCGAGCGTTGCTGGCACGAGCGCCAGCGAATGCGCACAGCCAGTCAAGCGAGAGATGAAACCCCAGGGACGCATGCTGTTTCCCAGCCTCGGACAGCCTGAGATTACCGAGAATATTAGTCTATTAAAATAGTATTTTATTTTGTTTTATAACACGCTTCCGCGCCTTTTCTTCGCGCAATTCACGCAACAAAGAAAGCTCATTTTCTGCCGATATAACTATGGTTTTCCGGCATCAAATTTTGCATTCAGGCGCTTTCTATTTCCTCCTCGCAGAGCATGGGAAACCCTATCATGAAACACAGCTTTAGGTTAAATGCGATCGGAATGGCCATCGCCGGCAGCGTGCTGGCATCGCTCTGGGCGAGCCCCTCCGCCTTGGCCGAGGAAAAGCTGCCCTACATCAACCTGCAGCTCCGCCCCTGGACGGTCGTGGCGCAGAAGAAGGGCATCCTGAAAGAAGAGTTCGACAAGATCGGCACGCCGCAGGTCAATCTGATCGCCTCGGGCACCGCCGAGCTCGTCGGCGCCGAATCGGCTGCGCTCGACAAGGGCGCCATCGCGATCGCCCAGCGCATGATCTATCCGGCGACCGTGCACAGGGCGAACGGCCTCGACGCGGTGATCATCTGGGAATCCGAGCCCTCGAACGAATTCCGCACGCCGATCCTGGCACGCGCCAACAACGACCAGATCAAGACGGTCCAGGATCTCGACGGCAAGAAATTCGCGAGCAGCCGCGTCAGCTGCTATTTCACCTCGCCTTTCGAAGTTCTGACGAAGGCCGGATTACCGCTCGATTCGCGCACGCAGAAAGGACGCGTTCGCTACCAGTCGATCGATAATTCGGCGGCTGTCAACGCGGCGCTGCTCAGCGGGGCGATCGACGCGACAGCCGCGCATCTGGCCGTCAACAACGCAGCCGCCCTGTGGCTTTCCGGCGAGGTCAAGGTTGTCGGCCGCTCGCCCAATGACGGCGTTTACGTCAACGGCGCGGGCCGCGTCTCCTACTTCGCGATGCGCGATTTCGTGGACAAGTATCCGCAGGCGGTGAAAGCCTTCCTGATCGCGCATGAGCGCACCAAGAAATGGATCTACGCGAATATCGACGAGGCTTCGCAGATCATCGCCGAGGGCACGCGCGTCCCGGTCGAGATCGCCAAGTTCCAGATCACCGATCCCTCGACCTACGAGTTCATGAAGGGCGAGCGGAACGCGGACAACGCCCGCAAGGGAATTCGCGACTTCCAGGCCTGGTACATCGCCAATGGCGACGACATCCTGACCGACCGTCGCCTCACCGACGAGCAGATCCACGCTTTCGTCGACGAGCGTTTCTTCGCCGGCGGCCAATACTCGATCTACAACTGAGCCGGTGGTCTCGCCGCCGGAGCGCGAGCTCCGGCGGCGATGGATCGCCTTCGAGGGCCCGCGTCGCCCGCCTGGAAACCCTCATGAGCACCACAGACATCCTCACGCGTTCCACGACGGTCCAGCCGGCCTCATCCATCCCGCCGGCGGAGCGCCTTTCCGGCTGGGTCAGGGGCCGCAACTGGATCGGCCTCGTGCTGCCGCTGATCATTCTCGCATTCTGGCAGCTCGCCGCCTCGCTGCGCTGGGTGCCGCCCGTCTTCCTGCCTTCGCCTCTGGCGACCGTACAGGCCTTCTGGAAGATGCTGACGGTCCAGAAGCTGCACCTCGATTTCCTCGAAAGCATCGGCATCGTCAGCCAAGCCTTCCTCTACGGTTCGATCGCCGCCGTCGCGCTCGGAATCGCAGCCGGCCTATCGCGCAGGGTCGAGCAGTTCTTCGGGCCTACCTTCGACACGATCCGCCACATCCCGGGCATAGCCTGGCTGCCGCTGATCGTGCTCTGGCTCGGCATCGGCGCCCCGGCGAAGATCCTGGTCATCGCCAAGTCGGTGTTCTTCCCGGTCTTCCTCAACACACTGCAGGGCATCCGCAACGTCGAGAAGAACTATATCGAGCTCGGGCGCGTGCTCACCTTGACGCGCTGGCAGCTCGTGCGACGCATCGTCCTGCCGAGCGCGATACCCAACATCATGGTCAGCCTGCGTTACGCCGCCGGCCTTGCCTGGGCATTGGTCGTCGTCGCCGAAGGTCTCAGCGGTATGCAGGGCCTCGGCTTTCTGATCTTCAGGGCGCAAGGGCTGCTGCTGACCGACCAGCTTCTGGTCTGCATGGTCGTCATCGGGCTTGTCGGCTTCATCATCGACCGCGGCATGTTCCTGCTGCAGCGCCATGTGCTGCGCTGGAAGCAAGGCTTCGACGGCTGAGCCCTCCCCCCGTCTCAATCCGGAAAGACTTCGCCATGGCCTCTCCAGGCAGCCTGCAGATCAGGAATGTCAGCAAGACCTATGCGGTCGAGCGCAGCAAGCTCACCGTGCTCGACCGCGTCGATCTCGACGTCCCCGCCGGGGCCTTCGTCAGCATCGTCGGTCCCAGCGGCTGCGGAAAGTCGACTCTGCTGCGGCTCATCGTCGGGCTCGACGACGCCTATAAGGGCGAGATCTTCGCCCATGGCGAGCGGATTTCGGGTACCAGCCTTTCGCGCGGCATCGTCTTCCAGGACCACCGGCTGCTGCCTTGGCTGACCCTCGAACAGAACATCGCGCTCGGGCTCGAGAATGCCGGCTGGAGCAGCGAGGAAAAGAAGCGTGCCGTGCGCGAGCATATCGCGCTGGTCGGCCTCTCCGGCTTCGAGGGCGTCTACCCGCATCAATTGTCGGGCGGCATGGCCCAGCGGGCGGCGATCGCGCGCGGGCTCGTCGGCAAGCCGGAAGTGCTGCTGCTCGACGAGCCGCTTGGCGCGCTCGATGCGTTGACCCGGCTGCGCCTGCAGGAAGAGCTTCTGCGGATCTGGCGGGCCGAAAAGGTGACGATGGTTCTCGTCACCCACGATGTCGATGAAGCGATCTATCTCAGCGACCGCATCGTGGTGATGAACGCAAATCCCGGCCGGATCGTGCGTGAATTCCCCGTCGAGCTCGGCGAGCAGCGCGACCGCGCGAGCCTCGGCTTCGTCGCGCTCAAGCGCCAGATTCTCGATGAGATGGGCGAAGTTGATCGCCGAGTGGCAGCGTGAAGACTTTCCGTGAAGGAAGGCTTGTTCCCATGCTCGTCCAGGCGGCGCTCGCCTGCGCGATCGCGACATCTGCACACGCCGTCGATACCCCGCCATCGAGCGCGCTTCCGGACCTCTCTGCCATTCGCGCGAAGGTCTATTCCGGCGAGTTCGAGGGCGCGGTGAAGGATCTGACTGCGCTGTCGGACACGGTCAAACACGCCGATCTCTACAATCTGCTCGGCTTCAGCCTGCGCAGCCTCGGCCGCTACGACGAAGCCGGGCGCTGGTACAAGCAGGCGCTGTATTACGACCCCGCCCATCGTCCGGCGATCGAATATCAGGGCGAGCTTTTCGTCGCGACCGGTGACCTCGTCGCGGCAGAGGGAAACATCCAGCTCCTCGAATTGCTCTGCGGCGACCGAGGCTGCGTGGAACTCGACAAGCTGCGCGGTGTCGTAGCCGAAGCACGCGCAAAATCCAGCAAGCCCTGAAGGCAGGACCCGACACATGACGCAAGCCGAATTGGGGTGGGGAGCCGGGCCAACGGCGCGGTATGACGTTTTGGCCGGGCGATTCCGGCCCATCTTCCAACGCATCGCCGAAAGCGCCGTCGATCGCGAGGCCGAGCACCGCCTGCCGCGCGAGGAGATCGGTTGGCTGCGCGAGGCCGGCTTCACCCGCCTGCGCATACCGGAGAGCGGAGGGGGCCTCGGCGCAACCGCTCCGGAACTCTTCGCGCTCGTCATCGAACTCTCGGCGGCCGATCCGAACGTCACCAACGCGCTGCGGGCTCATACGGGTTTCATCGAGGATCTGCTCAACGCACCCGACGACGGATTCCGCGCGCGCTGGTTCGCCCGCGCCGTAGCGGGTGAGCTGGTCGGCTCCGGCTTCTCGGAAGCCGGCGACAGCAAGGTCTCAGCCTTTTCGACGACGATCGTCCGCAACGGCAAGGGATGGGTGCTGAACGGCCGGAAATATTACACGACAGGCTCGCTCTTCGCCGACTGGATCAATCTGGCCGGTGTCGATGCCGAGGGACAGCCTATCGCCGCGCTCGTGCCGACCCACGCGCCCGGGGTCGAGATCGTCGACGATTGGGACGGTTTCGGCCAGCAGCTCAGCGCCAGCGGCACGGCGACCTTCGCCGACGTCCATCTCGACGAGGAACTCGTGAAGCCGACGCCGGTGCGCTTCCGCTATGCGACGGCGTTCCACCAGCATGTGCATGTCGCGACTCTGGCCGGCATCGCCCGGGCCGCCGCCAGCGACGTCGCCCGGCTCGTGGCGGAGCGCAAGCGGATCTACAGCCACGGCAACGCCGGGCGCGCGGGCGAGGATCCGCAGATCCTGCAGGTCGTCGGTGCAGTCCGAGCAGCGGCGTATGGTGCGGGAGCTATCGCGCTCAAGGCTGCAGAGGCACTGCAACATGCCTATGACGCCCGCGATCTCGACGAGGAGCGCAAGGATGCGGTCAGCGCCCTGGCCGATCTGGAAGTCAATCAGGCCGTGCGCGTGGTGACCGATCTCGTGCTCGGCGCCACCACCCAGCTTTTCGACGCGCTCGGCGCGTCCGCCGCCAAGCGCGGCTACGGGCTCGATCGGCATTGGCGGAACGCCCGGACCATCGCGTCGCACAATCCACGCATCTATCGCGACCGCATCGTCGGGGACTTCGCCGTGAACGGCACCCGGCCGGCGATTTTCCATCGCGTCGGCGCGGCATGAGCTCGACGCACGGACATGCTCGACCTGACGCATTCGGCGCGCTGATCCTGCCGGCGCAAATGTTCAGAAGAGACCGTGATCGGCAGCCAAAAGCGGAGACACCGGATGACCAGACGTAACGGCCAGTTCAGCCTCGGGGCCTTCCTGCTCTTCACCGGGCACCATGTCGCGGCGTGGCGCCATCCGGCTGCTTCGGACAGCGACACGCTCGCCGATTTCGTCAGCTTCGCGCGCATCGCGGAGGATGCCAAGTTCGACGCGGTCTTCCTCGCCGACGGGGTGGCGACACGGTTCGGCGAAGAGGCGAGCGCAGCCTCTCGCAAGGCCCATAACGGCGCCTATCCGTTCGAGCCCCTGACGCTGCTTTCGGCGCTGGCAGGCGCGACCAGCCGCATCGGTCTCGTGGCGACGGCGTCGACGAGCTATTCCGATCCCTACAATTTGGCACGCCAGTTCGCCTCGCTCGACCGGTTGAGCAACGGTCGGGCCGGTTGGAATCTCGTGACCTCGGGCGATCCCAAGGCGTCGCAGAACTTCGGCCACGGTGAGGACATCGCCCATGGCGACCGCTACAGCCGGGCCGAGGAGTTCATCGACGTCGTCACCAACTTATGGGACTCCTGGGATGATCGGGCGTTCCTGCGCGACCGCACATCGGGCCGCTATTTCGATCCCGCCGGCTTCCGCAGGCTGGACCATCGCGGCCATCATTTCCAGGTTCAGGGTCCGCTCAACATACCCCGGCCACCTCAGGGGCATCCGGTCGTGGTGCAGGCCGGCTCTTCCGAACCTGGAAAGGAGCTGGCGGCGCGAACCGCAGAGGCGGTCTTCACCGCCCAGCAGACGCTCGATGACGCGATCGCCTTCTACGCGGACGTGAAGGGACGGCTGGCGAAATACGGGCGCCGGCCCGAGGACATCAAGATCCTGCCCGGCATCTTCCCGGTGGTCGGACGGACCGAGGCGGAGGCGCAGGAAAAGTTCGAGCAGCTTCAGAATCTCATCACGCCGGAGGTCGGCCTCGACCTCCTCAGCCAGCATGCGGGCGGGCTGGACCTCTCGAGTTACCCGCTCGACGGCCCGCTGCCCGACCTGCCCGAGACCAATGCGGGCAAGAGCCGGCGCGAACTCGTGATCGCTCTGGCGCGCCGCGAGAACCTGACGATCCGCCAGCTCTACCTCAGGATCGCCGGAGCGCGCGGGCATTGGCAACTCGTTGGCACGCCCGCGCAGATTGCCGATCAGCTCGAGGAGCGCTTCGTCAACTATGGCGCCGACGGCTTCAACGTCATGGCACCGACATTGCCCGGAGGGCTGGCCGATTTCACACGGCTCGTCGTGCCCGAATTGCGCCGCCGCGGCTTGTTTCGCACGGAATACGAGGGCACAACCCTGCGCGACCATCTCGGGCTGAAACGGCCGGCCGCAAGCCCGCTGCCGCTCGCCGCCGAGTAGAGCCGCCGGAGCCGACGCGTTGCCGCAAATCCCGCGACAGGAGGGAACACCAGATCTGCCGCCCTTGAGCCGGCAGATCTGGAAAACCTTGCTCGGCTCGCCCTTGCGTTCGCCGATCGCACTCCTGTTTGCGGCCGTGCTCCTGGTCCAGGCTATCCTGGGTGCAGCTCAGACGGCACGTGCGCTCGATCTTGCCTCCATCGATCGTCAGATTCACGGCACGCTGTGCTCGCCGGATTCAACCGCCATGCCGGCAGCGGAGAATCCGCTGAAGCGGAGCCTGCCAGGCTGCTGCCTGGTGGCTTGTCTCAGCACAGCTCCTGCGCAGGCCCCCTCGCCGCCCACCGCCCATGTGCTGGTCGAGCAGCCAGGCGAGGTCGTGGCCTACGCCTCGCCTCCTGCGCGGCAACTGCGTCTCTCGCAAATCACCCTGGCCGCCCGCCCGAGGGGGCCGCCCATTCCCGCCTGAAGCTGCACCATTCGCAACGGGCCTCCGATCGATGTCGCGCTTCGCGCTCGACAACGCTTGCGGGCCCGCCATGTTCAGTCTTTCGGGAATTCTCCATGACCGTCCACACGGATCGCTCTTCGCGCGTCGAGAGCAGCCGCGCCTTCGCCTTGTCCCCTGAAGTCAAGGCCTTCATCACCCGGTTGCATTTCTACGCCGGCCTGTTCGTCGGCCCCTTTATCCTCGTCGCCGCCATTACCGGCACGCTCTATGTGCTGACCCCGCAGATCGAGACGATCCTCTATCGGGATCAGCTGACGACCCGTACCACGGGTGAGTCTCTTCCGCTGGCCGCGCAGATCGAGGCTGCACGCGCGCATATCGGCGCAGGCCCAAAGCTCTTCGCCGTGCGGCCATCGCCGGGCCCGGGACAGACGGCGCGCGTCATGTTCACGCAGCCCGGCCTCGGCGAGTCGGAGAGCCGCGCGATCTTCGTCGATCCCGTCTCGCTGCGCGTCCAGGGCGATCTCATCGTCTATGGAACAAGCGGCATTCTGCCCTTCCGCACGACGCTGGACTACCTGCACCGCAATCTGCTTCTCGGCGATCTCGGCCGCAACTACAGCGAACTCGCCGCATCCTGGCTCTGGGCCGTCGTGCTCGGGGGCATCGCGATGTGGTATTGGCGGCGGCATCCCGAGGCAGCGACGCGGGCACGGCGCAATGCGGCGCTGCGCACCCGGCGCCGCCATGCCCTGCTCGGCCTCTGGCTCTCCGCAGGGTTACTGTTCCTCTCGGTGACAGGCCTGACCTGGTCGAAATACGCCGGCGACCGTATCGATGCGCTTCGCGCGACGCTCGGCTGGGTGACGCCCTCGGTGTCGTTGAAGCTGGGCGCCGGTGCGTCGGCATCAGGTGGACACGAGGGGCACGTTGGGCATGACCATGCCGGGCCCGCCCTCCTCGCGACCGGCGGCGTGTTCGACCGGGTCCTTGCGACAGCACGCGCAGCGGGTATCGACTCAGGCTTCGTCGAACTGCGCCCGCCGCGTGCCGAAGGTCAGGCCTGGCTGGTCCGCGAATACGACCGGAGCTGGCCGACGCAGGTGGACACCATCGCGATCGACCCTCGCGACTTCACCGTCGTGAGCCGCGCCGATTTCGAGACATTTCCCCTGATCGCCAAACTGATCCGCTGGGGCATCGACGCGCATATGGGCGTGCTTTTCGGCCTGCCGAACCAACTGCTGATGGCCGCGCTCGGCATCGCGCTCACCATCACCACCCTTTTCGGCTACCGGATCTGGTGGCGCCAGCGCCCCCCGGCCGGCGCCGTGCCGCGCACGGTGATCGACGCGTGGCTGCGGCTGCAATGGGGTGCGCGGTTCGGTGCGTTTGCCGCCGCCATCCTGCTCGGCTCGGCCTTGCCGCTCGTCGGCTTGAGCCTCGCCGTCTTCATCGCCGTGGATGTTGCCCGCTGGCATCGCGCCACCCGCCCGAAGGCCTCCTGACACGGACTCGAGGACGGGCGGATCGACAGACGCCCGTCCGGACATGGCAGTGCGAACTCTCGAATCCATGCGAGACCCGGCGCCGAAGCGGACGCTGCGTCGCTCTCCGGCGGCCAACATTCCCCATGTGCCTCAGTGCCGGTGCGTGCCGATACCGCCGGCCTCGAAAGGAGCGGCCGCGACCCGCGAGATCTCGGCCGCCCAGGCCGTCAGCGTCCGCTTCTCGTCGTCGCTCGGAAGCGGTAGCAGTCGGCTGCGCAGCCAGCCATTGGCATCGGCGAGCAGGCGGCCACCGGCGAGGCCCCGCTGATCGACGCCCGCAATCAAAGCCAGAGCGGCAGGGGCATCGGGGGACGTGGACACGCAATCGACCCCTGTAGGAACAGCGTCATCCTGAGCGCTCGCGAGAAGAATGCGGGTTAGCACGATGTCCTGCGGAGCAGGAGGCGGTGCAGCGCCATCCCGACCCGGGATGGCGATCTCAATCGGCCTGCCGGACTGTCCCAGGATGTCGCGCATGGAGCTGCGTCCGTCACGGCAGGTCACGGGAAAATCCGGCGTCAGCACGGGATAGGGCCAGTTGCCAGCATTCCTTGCGACGCTGCCGGCGACGCGTGCACGAAAATAGTCGATGAGCTGCCAACGCTCGCGGGGGTCGAGCTTTGCGATCGTCCCGTACGGAAACGGGCTGTGGCCGATCCTGTCGAAGACATCGGTCAGCCAGCCATAGAGATCGCCGTCGCCGCGTTGCCACAGGCCGTAGGGGCTGGGGTCCGAAGGATCGTCTCGCGGCCTGAAGCAATCGGCGGTGCAGAGCTCTTTCGTCAGCGCCTCGCCCCGCAAGATCGCTGCGGCCGCAAAACCCGTCTCGGAACGCTGAAAGCTCGTTGGCCATGCCGGCTTGGCCAACAGGGCAAAATTCGGCAAAGGCAACCAAAAGAGCAAGGCTGCGCCGATGATCGGCCCGAACAACCGCGTGCGCCGCCAAAGCAGAGAGACCACCATGCCCAGGGCCACCACAAGGATAGCGGCGCCGCGCCACAGCTCTTTCGCATAATAGGCTTCGCCGATCCGGGAAAGGTCGGGCTGCAGCGCAAACGGCCAGACCGCCTGCTCATGCGCGCCGGGCGGGAGGCTCGCCAACCCGACCGCAGCAGCGACCACTGCCGCGCCGAGCGCCGTCTCGACGGCGATGCTGAGCACGAGCGCGCGACGCCCTGCCTCATGCCCGATACGCGGCGTCAGGATGAAGCGGTTCAGGGCGGCCATGGCGAGAAGCCCGGCCAGCCCGGCCGTCTTGGCCAGCGCCGTGAGACCGTAGGCGGTGCCGAACAAGCCGCCGACATCGCCGATGAGCGACAGCGATTGCGGCAATGCGCTGCCGGCGATCACGGCGACGCATCCGAGGCCGAGCCAGGAGAAGCGCCGGGTCGCCACCGCCGCCATGTCGGGAGGCAGCCGCGCGACGACGATCGTCAGCGCCGGCAGGGAACCGAGCCAAAATCCCGCGGCAACGACATGAGCCCCGATCAAGACACGCTGAAGCCGATCATCGGCCGCCGCCGCATGGCCGAGCCAAGGCTGAATCGAGAGCGCCGCGCCAGCGAGCAGAAGCGCAGCCGCGAGGCGCCAGGTCGAGCGGAGCGCGCCCGCGATGCCGAGCGAGAGCGCCACCAAGCCGAAGCGTGCGGCAAGGGCCGAACCGAACGTCGTCCCCGTCAGCACGAGCAGGCTTGCCGAAAACCATCCTCGGCTCTCGCCGGCGATCTGAAGGGCCTGAAGCGGAAGCCATGTCAGCATCGCGACAAGGGCCAGCGTGGCCGCGCTCCGGAAAATACGGAGCAAGGCGCTGTCGACGGAGGATGCCAGGTCTTCGGGTCGTGGCAGCGAACGGATCAGCGCGCCGATCGCCAGGGTACCGAGCGCGGTCATGAGCGCGGCGAGCTCCACGCCACGTGCAAGGCGCGGCAACAGCTCGACCGCTGTGACCTGCGCCATTCTCAGCCGCTCACGGTGAACCCGAAGCTTCCCGTGGTGCGATGCGTATCGACCGAAACCGCAACCCAGCTCACGGTATATTTGCCGGTGCCAATGTCGCTGCGCAAACCGACGGCCAGCTTCTTTCCGCTCGCATCGGCCAGCGCGCTGTTGCCCGCGTCGACCGGTCGCCCGGCCGAGTCCTTGACGGCGATGCTCGAGAGCTTGCCTTCGAGTTTCTCGGTGAAGGTGATCGAAACCTCACGCGGTGCGCCGCGGACGGTGCTGTCGACTGCGGGGCTGGCGGCGGCGAGATGAGCATGTGCCCAGGCCGGCCGGGGCACGCCTCCCGCGAGGATGGCCGCAAGGGCGGCAAACCCGGACTCCCTGCGCGTAAGCCGTGACGTCACCATTGCACAACACCTTTTTGCCAGACGAGGAGCCGGTCGCGAATGCGGAAGAGCAGCGTGGTCACGGCGGAGAAAAGCAGCGCCATGACGAGCAGTCCCGCATAGAGATGCCCATAGGCGGTCCATCCCCGTGCCCAGTCGATGTAATAGCCCAGCCCAGCCTTGACGCCGATCATCTCGGCGACGACGAGCACGGCGATACCGTGGCCGAGCCCCATGAACAGCCCGACGAAGACATGCGGGAGCGAGGCTGGGACTGCGATTCTCCGCAGCAGGAAGAACGGGCCGGCCCCGAGCGTGCGGGCGACGTCGTAATAGGCCTTGTCGACGCTCGCGACGCCGGACCATGTGAGGATCGTGACCGGGAACCAGGTCGCGAGCGCCACGAGAAACACGCCGGCGCTGAAGCTCGAAGGAAACAGGAAGAGGACGAGCGGGATCAGCGCCGTGGTCGGGATCGGGCCGACATAGCGCAGGATCGGGCTGGTCCAGTAGCCGACGCGGCGCGTCCACCCGGTGGCCAACCCAGTCAGGAAACCCGCCGTCGCGCCGAGTCCGAGACCGAGGGAGAGAAGCACCAGAGAAGCTCGCACCCCCTCCAACAGCCGCGGGTAATCAGCCGCATAGGCCTCGATCAACCCCTGTGCCGGCGGAAAGTAAGGCTGCGGCCAATAGCCGGTCTTGGCCGACGCGATCTGCCAGATCGACAGCAGGACCGGCAGAGCGACGAGCCACGGCCCGTTGCGGCGAAGCCAGCGATCGACCCCGCGCAGATAAGATCCCAAGCCATAGGCGAGGAGCAGAAGGAGCCCGATCAGAGCCTGGCCGGCGGCCAGATGGAAGGTGAAGGGAAAGGTCTTGATGCTGGGCCAGAGCAGCGTCACGCCGCCCGCCGCCGCCCAGGCGATCGCGGCGACGGCCAGGGTGATGTCTTTGGCTCGCGCTTCCGGCGCGCTGGACAGCGCGGCCGACACCGGAGTTTCTGGTAGGGTCGCTTCGGTCACGGTTGTCTCACCATCTGGCCGGGTATCGGCGGGCGCACACCCCCGCCGGCGCGTTTGGCTTCAGGTCAGCACGTCGACGACGACGCGCTCGGCCAAAGCCTTCGGATCGGTGCGGGGGCGGATGATGCCGACCGAGCGCAGATCGCCGGCATACAGCGCGATCTCGTCGCGCAGGCGCTGGCCCGAGCCGAAATGATGCTGGTGCGTGTGGCTGCGGATGATCTCGCCCAGGGTCGATTTTGCGATCGGGCTGTAGGCGGTGAATATCTGCGCCGCCTCATCGGGATTCTTCGTTACCCAGTCGGCGGAGTCGAGCAGAGCGCGGGTGAGCGCGGCACTGGCCGGCTTGTTGTTCTCAGCGAAGTCCTTGCGCACCGCGATGCCGCAGCAGGAAAGGTCCTTGTAAGGGTCGGTCGTCAGCAGGCCGCCGATCTCGTGAAGCTTGTCCTCATTGTTCTTGAGAACGAGGAAGATGCCGGGATCGGCATCGACCGCGGCCTGGATCTCGCCTTTTCTGATCGCCTCGCCGAGAAGATCGACGGGATAGACCCGCCAGTTGACCTCGTTCTCGGGGTTGATGCCGGCCTTGAACAGCTGCACCGCCAGGAAGTTCTTGCCGGCGCTCGCCATGTCGACGACGCCGATCGACTTGCCCTTGAGCGACTTGTAGTCCGTCTCCTGCGAATCCACCGCCGAGATCACCCGGATGCAGCCGCCGTGCAACGCGCCGGTGAAGCGGATGTTGATGCCCTGCTCCAGCGGTTTCAGGAAACGGAGGATGAAATTCACGGTCGCATCGATCTTCCCGGAGGCGACCGCTTCCAGGCTGCCGTCGAAATTCGAGCCGAACTTGACGATCTCGACATCGAGGCCGTGTTTGGTGAAAAAGCCCTTTTCCGCCGCGACGGGAACGGAAATCAGGCAGATGCCGGTGCCGCTCCAGCCAAGCTTGAGCTTCGTCGGGCCGCTCTGAGCCAGTGATGCCTGCGAACCCAGGCCGGCCGCCAGAGGCGCGCCGATCGCAAACCCCGCTGCGCCGGCGATCACGCTGCGGCGAGACAAAACCCCGTTCTTCAAGATGTTTTCGTCGGACATGGCTTTGATTCCTTCTGCGGATGAGATGGAAAGGCGCCTACCAGCTGGCATCGAGGCCCAGCAGACGCAGGCTCTCGTGCCGGAGCCCGGAGAGGCGGGGATCACCGCGATGGCGCGGGTAAGGGAGATCGACGGCGAAATCGGCCTTCACGCTCGCCGGCCGGTCACTGAAGATGACCACGCGCGTCGCAAGGAAGAGCGCCTCCTCGACATCATGCGTCACCAGGATCGCCGTGAAACCCTTCCGCTGCCAGAGCGCGACGAGCTCCGACTGCATGGTCAGCCTCGTCAATGAATCGAGCTTGCCCAGCGGCTCGTCCAGGATGAGAATCGACGGGTCGTTGACCAGCGCGCGGGCAAGGGCGACGCGCTGCGCCATGCCGCCCGAGAGCTGGTGCGGATAGGCTTTCGCGAATTGCGACAAGCCGACGAGTTCGAGGGTTTCATCGACCCGCTGGCGCTGGCTTTTGAGGGTGCCCTGCGCCTGCGGCCCCAGCGCCACATTGTCCCAGACCGTGCGCCACGGTAACAGCGTCGGGTCCTGAAAGACCACGACGCGGGAGGGGTGCGGCCCCTTGATGGGCTGGCCATTCTCGCGCAACGCTCCGCGCCGCGGCGGCTCGAGGCCGGCGACCAGACGCAGCAATGTCGACTTCCCGCAGCCGGACGGCCCCAGCAGCGCGACGAACTCGCCGGGAGCGACATCGAGGCTGACATGATTGAGGACCGGCAGGACGGCCCCGTCGAGATCGAAGGCGTGGCTGACGTCGGCGATACCGAGCGACGCTCCGGCATGGGCGACGGGTCCGTCCTCACGCAAGGCGGCGGCTACCATTGGACAAGACCCTTCTGCCAGGAAAGAACGCGGTCGCGCAGGCGAAACAGCAGGGTGATCGACCCCGAGCACAGCAAGGCGAGCACGACGAGCGCCGCATAGACATTGGCGTAGGACGCCCAGCCCTGAGCCCATTGCATGTAGAAGCCGATCCCGGCCTTCACGCCCATGAGCTCGGCGACCATGAGGACCGAGAAGGCGGAACCCAGCGCCATGAACAGCCCGACGAAGACATGCGGCAGGGCGGCAGGGATGGCGACGCGCAACACCAGGAACAGAGGCTTGGCGCCGAGGGTTCGCGCCACATCGTAATAGCGACCGTCGACGCTCGCTATTCCCGACCAGGTCAGCACGGTCACCGGAAAGCCGGTGGCCAGCGCGATCAGGAAGATGCTGGCGCTCCAGCTCGAAGGGAAGGCGAAGAACGCGATCGGCAGCCAGGCGGTCGCCGGCAGCGGGCCGATGAAGCGCAGGACCGGATGCACCCAGTAGCCGGCCCGGCGCGACCAGCCGATGGCGACCCCGGCGAAGAATCCGAACGCGGCCCCGATGGCGAATCCGACGACGAGCAGCCGCAGCGACGCGAACACGCTGTCGCCGAGCTTGGCATAATCTTCGGTGTAGACCTCGAGCAAGGCCTGCGGCGGCGGGAAGAACGGCAGGGGCAACCAGCCGAACTTGGCCGATGCCACTTGCCAAAGCGCCAGGACGATCCCCGACACCGTCAGCCAGGGACCCGCCTCGCGTATCCAGGCTCCCGCGCGCAGCAACCAGCGCCCGGCTACGGCAATCGCCACGAAGCCGGCCCCAAACACGGCTGCAGCGACCGCAAAGCGCTGCGTCTCCAGCCAATCGCCGACATCGGGCCAGATCAGGGCGCCGGCCGCGACAGCGCCCCAGGCGAGCCCGGAGGTCAGCCCATAAAGAGAAACAGGCTCCAGGCGCCGTGATGGACGCTCCGCCTCAAACGCCACTTCGGTCAGGCTTGTCATGGCTTGCCAGCTTGTCCTTCCCGTGGCGTGTGCGGCCATGCGATCGATGACCTTCTGAAAAACTACCAGGCAAACCAAAATAGTCTATAGAAATGATATTCTAATATCGCTCGGGTCGCGCAGTGCCGGGTCTGGCAAAGGCGCGGAAACGAAAATTTTCACTTGCGTGAAGGGGACGCACCCTCGAACCGCCCCTTGGGCATGGTGGGTGATCGGCGCAACCGATCCGCGAAAACCGGGATGTCTTTTGAACGCGAATGAAGGGACGAAATGCGGTTGGCGACCGGCATCCAAAATTATATACTAATCGAGTGTACAATTATTTCGAGGAGTCAGCATGAGCCGTGATCGAATTTTCCTGCTTGAACCGGGTTTCGAGGATCCGAAGCGGCCCGGCGAGGCGTTCTTTTGTCCCTTCAGCAACCAGATCGAAGGGGTGCTGGTGAGCCACCCGAAACTGGCCTCGCGTCTCGAGGTGAGCAAACTTCCGTTTCCGCGGCCGCGTCACCCGGTCGCCGAACTCGTCGGTGAGGATCATCAATCGCTGCCGCTGCTGATCCTGGGTGACGACATCCCGG
Source organism: Allobosea sp. RCC_152_1 (assembly GCF_041360765.1). NCBI lineage: Bacteria > Pseudomonadati > Pseudomonadota > Alphaproteobacteria > Hyphomicrobiales > Alloboseaceae > Allobosea > Allobosea sp. RCC_152_1. Next base: position 98,693 of record NZ_JBFUPU010000012.1, on the reverse strand, counting down.
CGCCGTCCGATGCAGCCACAGCTGCGTCGGGCCTGCGCTTCGTCAACGACACCCGCCGGATTCTCGAGCTCCTCGCCGAGCGCCACGACATTCCCAGGCCGCATTGATACGGGGCGCGCGCCGTAGCCCAGGCTGCGGCGCGGCCGATCACTGAAAAGCCGCCGGCTCCGGATAGAGGCCGGTGAGAAAGGCCTTGCCGACGTTCCGGAGCTTGTACTCCGCGGGATTATGGAGCGTGTGGGTGCGCACATTGCGCCAGAAGCGGTCCAGCCCGAGAGCGCGTGTCGCCGAACGCGCGCCCATCACCTCGAAAATCTTGCTCGTCGCCTCAAGCGCCACATCTCCGGCGAAGACGTTCGCGGCCGCGATGCTGACAGCGGCTTCGCCGCGCTCGGCCTCCGTGAGATCGAAACCGCGCGACCACGCCGCATCGAGCGCCTCGGCTGCCTCGTCCGCGAGCAAAGTCGCCGCCCGGATACGTGCGTACTGCTCGCCATAGACACGTTGCACCCAGGGGTCCTGGACATGGCTCTCGACGCCGGAATGGATCCATGGCCGCGATGTCTCGCGCGTGTACTGACGGGCCGCGAGGAGCGCGCCCTGCGCACTGCCGACGAAGACATTGAGAAGCACGCTCTGTTGAAGCTGGGGCCCCAGCGTTCGCAGCGGCCGTCCGTCATGGCCGGCGTAGTTCAGCACCTCGCTCTCGTGCACGCGCACGCCCCGGTAGGTGACCCGGCCGGAGCCGGTCTGGCGCTGTCCGAAGCCGTCCCAATCGTCCTCCACGGTGAGTCCCTCCCGGCCGGCCGGAATGACGGCGAAGACGCGCTCCCGCGTCAGTTCGTCCTCCCAGGAGATGCTGAGATGATCCGCGATATGGGAGCCTGATGTGAAAGGCTTGAACCCGTCCACGATGGTGTATTCGCCCTCACGCCGGCCGAATAGCGTCTTCGAGAAACTGTTGCCGTTATTGCCCCAGAACCAGTTCCCCGCGGCCGAGCGCGTATAGATATCCGCCGCCTGCTCGGGCGAGCCGCGGAGAAACGCCGCGTGCACCGACAGGAAATGATAGCCGTAGAGATGGCCGACCGAACCATCGGCTTTCGCGAGTTCGCGCGCGATCCGGAGCGCTTTCGACCAATTCTGGCCTTCCCCTCCATGGGGCGCCGGGATCGTCAGATTCAGGAGACCACTGCGCTTCAGAGCTGCGAGCTGCGGCAAAGGCTTCCCTCCGGCCTTGTCGTTCGATACCGCATCGACCGCAAATATCGAGGACAGTTCTGCGACCTTGGCGAGGTAGGGGTCACGCAGGTCGACCGCGAAATGCGAGGGAATCCCATCAAGGCTGCTGGTGACTGCGGCTGTCATCGTCGATCCGTTTCGTGCTGACTCGGGATTGGCTCCGCGCAGATCCTCACGCGGCTGCGATCGTCACGTCGGGAAGCGCAAGGCCGAGGAGACGGGCAGCATTGCCGCCGGCGACGAGAGCCTGCTCGGCCTCGGTCAGTCCCGCCGCCTGGAGCGCCGGAAGCAGTTGATCGGGCGAGATGTCCCGACCGGCGATAGGCCAGTCGCTGCCAGCAACGACGTGGTCCGCCCCCAGCAGTTCCGCGGCGTAGCGGATGAATGCCGGCTGCGCGCCCATGGTATCGACATAGAGATGCTGGCGCGTTCCGTTCCGGGCCTGCTTCAGGAACTGCGGCGCATCGTCGAAGATCGAGATGTAGGTGAGGGCCTGCACGGCCAGCGTCGTCACGACGAGATGAAGTCCCGGCACCGTCTCGAACACACCGGCCTGGATCAGGGAGAGCAGCGAAGCGGCATTCACCGTTCCGCGCGCCAGCCGCACGCCGAGCGAGCCGCCGATGGACTCGGCCTGCTCGCGGAGTTCGGGTGGATTGATCGGGTGCGCGAAGACCGTCAGGCCGCGGCGTGCCGCCTCGATCAGGACCGGCCGCGCGCTTTCGGCATTGAGGAGTTTTCTGTCCCTGGCGCTGTCGATGAAAATGCTGCGGAAGCCGAGTTCGGTCGCCACGCGCTCGACCTCCCGCGCCCCCTCGTCGCCGGCGAAGGCATCGATCGTGGCGTGGGCCGACAACCGCCCCGGATGACGACCGGCAAGATCGGCCAGGTGGTCGTTTATGCGGTGGATGAGTTCCGAGTCCTGATCGCCGCCCGGCGCCACGAAAGGAAGGGGGACGCTCAACACGCGGGTCGCGATACCGGCTCCGCGCAGATCAGACAGGATCGCGTCCGGATCCCCGATTCTTGGCGCGATGCGATCCAGCGGTCGATGCCGCTCCGCTTCGGCCCGCCGCGAGGCGCCGATGATCTGCCGGGGTGGCAGGTAGTGACTGTGAAAATCCACGATCGGCGCGTGACGACTGACCACTCCCCAAACCTCCGGCTGGCTGGCGCCGGACCGACATGGACCAGGCGAGCGCTCAAAAAACTAAGCGAGGATGAGAAGCGGCTCAATATTATATACTAAAAAAGTATACTTTATTTCCTGCGTGGGGCAGCAAGCCGTTTTTGGCGGCGTGCGTCTCATGCCTGAACCCCTGGAACCGGCGGCGATGAACCTCCGTGGGCGGAAACGCAACAAGCCGCCCGGAGGCGACTTTCGCGCATCGCGAGGGATAACGCCCTTTCGCGACGTCCACTCGCTTTCCTCCGCCGAGTCATTCCACCGCTTGGCGACACAGTCCAAGATAACGACCACGTCGCCGCAATCGCGGCGGCGCGCCGACCTTTTCGGCAGGCACCCCGCGACGAGCCCGAGGTGAGACTTGCTCCGGGGACGCTCAAAAACCGTACGTACGCTCCGAAAGGCGACGAATATTAGTATAGTTATTTTATTGACTATTTAATGACAAGCCATAGCCTTCGCTGCGGAGGCAGCCATGACCCAGACCCGACAGCTCCATCTCAACGTCAATATCCTCCATGGCGGCTTTTACGCCTCGGCCTGGCGCGTGCCGCAGGCAGACCCCCGCGCCAGCATCGATATCGGACATTACGTGCGCTCCGCCAGGATCGCCGAGCGCGGCAAACTCGACGCGATGTTCCTGGCGGACCAGCCGGCCCTGGAAGATCGCGCCGAGGAAAAGAGCTTCAATGGATTGGAGCCCTCCATCACGCTCGCGGCAATCGCGACGGCGACCTCTCATCTTGGCCTGATCGCCACGATCTCGACAAGCTACAACGAGCCATACAATATCGCGCGGCGGTTCCAGACACTCGATCTGCTCAGCGGCGGCCGCGTCGGCGTGAACCTGGTCACCACGGCCAACGGCGCCGCCGCCGCCAATTTCGGGCAGACGGTCATGGAGCACGCCCGTCGCTACGCGCGCGGGCAGGAATTCGCGGAAGTCCTGCTCAAGCTCTGGGACAGCTGGGAGGAGGACGCCTTCGTCGGCGACAAGGCGCGCAACACGCTCCTCGACAAGCGCAGGATCCACCGCATCGACCATGAGGGCGCCTTCTTCAAGGTCGCCGGCCCCCTCAACGTGCCGCGCTCGCCCCAGGGACATCCGATCATCGTTCAGGCCGGCGGCTCCGATGACGGGCGCGATTTTGCCGCCCGCTATGCCGACGCCGTCTTCAGCGTCGGCGAGGATCAGGATCTGGCGCTCGCCTATATCGGCGATCTGCGGCGGCGCGCCGTCGCCAACGGGCGCGATCCGCGCTCGATCGTCGCCTTGCCGGGTCTGGGAACCGTCATCGCTTCGACGGAGGCGGAACTGCGCCGCCGCGAAGAGGAACTGGGCTCGCTGATCCCGCTCGATTACGCGGTGCGGCGCATCGGCGGGACCTTCGGGCAGGATCTGTCCCATCTCGATCTCGACGCGCCGTTTCCCGACCTGCCGATCCCCACCAATGGCGGCCACACCTTCGCGCGCGCAACGCTGAACTTCGCAAGGCAGGGCAATCTCACGCTGCGCCAGCTCATCTACAAGCTCGGCGGCGGCATTGGACATCGCGTGCTCGTCGCCACGCCGGAAGCGGCCGCTGACGACATCGAAGCGTGGTTCCTCAGCGGCGCGGCGGACGGTTTCAACCTGATGCCGGACGTCCTGCCGGACGGGTTGGAGATCTTCGTCGATCACGTCGTCCCGATCCTGCAAAAGCGCGGCATCTTCCGGACGGATTATCGCGAGAACACGCTCCGCGAGCGCTTCGGCCTGCCACGCCCGACAAGCCGCTATGCAGAGCTCCCGCGACGCACGGCCTGACGCGCCGCGCCATCCCCCAGATCACCGACAACTCGACGGAATGCCCCATGTCCGCCCATTATCCTTCCCGACGTCAACTTCTCGCCGCCGGTGGCCTGCTGGTCCTCACGCCACAGGGACTCGTTTCGGAGGCCGTCGCGCAGGCCCAGCTGAGCTCGGTACCGAAGCGAGGCGGGGTTCTGACGGCGGTGATAGACCCCGAGCCCACAGCGCTGCTCTCGGCGGTCAATGTTTCCGGACCGACGTCGTTCGTCAGCCCGAAAGTGCATGAGGGACTGCTCGATTATGATTTCGATCTCACGCCGAAGCCACAGCTGGCGACGGCCTGGGACGTCAGTGAGGACGGGTTGACCTACCGCTTCGAGCTCCGCCGGGGCGTCAAATGGCATGACGGCCGCGATTTCACGGCGGAGGATGTCGCCTTCTCTCTGCTGTTTCTGAAGCAGCACCACGCCCATAATCGCAGCACCTTCGCCAATCTCGCCGAGGTGCGGACGCCTGACCCGCACACCGCGATCGTCGTCTTCTCGAAGCCGGCACCCTATTTCCTGACGGCGCTGATCGCCTCGCAGGCGCCGATCATCGCCAAGCATGTCTTCGAGGGCAAGGATCCGGTCTCGAACCCGGCTCACAACGCTCCGATCGGGACGGGACCGTTCGTCTTCAAGGAGTGGCAGCGCGGCAGCCACATTCTCTATGAGCGCAATCCGAACTATTGGGACCAGCCGAAGCCTTATGTCGACAGGCTGATCGTCAGGGTCGTGACGGATCTGGCGGCCCGCGCCGTGGCGCTGGAATCAGGGACCGCCGACATCGCCGGCGACAACCCCGTGCCGCTCGCGGAGGTCGGCCGCTTCGCCGCCATCCCGCAGCTCGGTGTCGAGGAACGCGGTTCCGCCTATTCCGGAGACATCAACCAGCTCGTCTTCAACCTCGATAACCCTTATCTGAAGGATGTCAGGGTTCGTCAGGCGATTGCGCACGCCATCGACAAGAAGGCCTATCTCGACATCGTGTGGTACGGCTACGGCGATATCGCCAACGGCCCGGTCGTGCCGGCGCTCAAGCAGTGGCACGCAACCGATCTACCAGCTTACAAGTTCGATCCCAAGCGCGCCGAGGCCTTGCTCGACGAAGCCGGGCTGAAGCGCGGCGGGGGTGGCGTTCGCTTCAGGCTGACGAACGACTATCTGCCCTATGGCGACAACTTCAAGCGCGGCTCGGAGTTCATCAAGCAGGCGCTCGCGCGCATCGGCATCGAGGTCACCATCCGCGGCCAGGACTTCGCCAGCTATATCCGCCGCGTCTATACCGACCGCGATTTCGACTTCGCCAACGCCTGGCTCGGCAACTATTTCGACCCGACCGTCGGGGTGCAGCGTCTGTTCTGGACCAAGAACATCAAGAAGGGCACGCCGTTCTCGAACGGTGCGAACTACAGCAACCCCGACGTCGACGCGCTCTTCGAGGCCGCAGCCATCGAGCCGGACCTCTCCAAGCGGCAGGAATTGTTCCGCAAGGTGCAGCATCTGCTCGTTCGCGACCTGCCTCATCACGAACTGGTCGCGCAGAAGAACATCACCGTCTTCAACAAGCGGGTGAAGAACCACACCGTTTCAGCCAATGGCCTGAGGGCGAACTTCGCCGACCTCTATCTGGAGGCGTGACCAGCCCGCCCCTGCCCGGCCCGCGGGCCGCGTTCGCCTGTTCTCGATGGTCGGGGACAGTGGCCCCCGGCACGTCTTTCCCGTCGTGAATCGACCCCTCGCTCCCGAAAGCACTCCCTTGCCCCAGCCTCTCGACCTCCCGGCCTCGGCCAGACCGACCGAACTCGCCGCCGTCTTCGACGAGATCGCCTGCAGTTCATCGGACCGCGACGCCCAGCGAGAGCACCCCTACCAGCTGCTCGACAAACTGCGCGCCCTGCGGTTTGGCGCCCTGCGCCTTCCGGTCGAGGCTGGCGGGGCCGGCGCGTCATGGCGACAGGTGCTGGGCGCGCTCCTGCGTCTCGCAGAGGCCGATTCCAATCTCGCGCACATCTTCCGCAACCATTTCTTCGTCACGGAGCGTTTCGTCACGGGGCGTGAGGCCGGTTACAATCCGGCGTGGCGCGCCATCGTGGCAGAAGGAGGCTTGATCGGCCTCGCTACCACGGAGCTCGACCGCAAGCAGACCGGCGGCCGGGGGGACCTGAAGACACGGCTGAGCACCGATGGCGCGGGCTTCCGTCTGGACGGAACGAAATATTACAGCACCGGAACGCTCTATGCCGATCTGACGCTCGTGCGGGCGACATCGCCCGAAGGCGAAGACGTATCGCTCATCATCCCGACCGATCGCGAGGGGATCGAGCGGCTGGACGATTGGGACGGCATCGGACAACGTCTGACCGGCACCGGAACGACCAATTTCCAGAACGTGCGTGTAGAAGCCGACGAGATCCTGCGCGACACGAGCCCTTACGTGAACGCCTTCGCCAGCACGATCGCACAGACGATCGTCACCACCGCCAATACCGGCGTGCTGCATGCCGTGCTGCGGGATGCCAAGGCGCTTCTGCTCGGCCGCAAGCGAAACTTCTACTACGCGCTGACGCCCGTTCCCGCCGAGGATCCTGTGCTGCAGCAGACGATCGGGCGCATCGCGAGCGAAGCTTTCGTCGCCGAACTCGCCATCCTGGCGACCGGTGACGCGATCGATGCCGTCGCCGACCTGCGCGCCATCGATCCGGCCGATGAGAGGCTGATCGAGCTTTCACACCAGGCAGCCCTCGCCGCCGCGAAGACCAAGGTCATCGTCGACGAGTTCGTGCTCCGCTCGGCATCGGCCCTCTTCGATGTCGGCGGCGCCTCGGCCGCCACCCTTCGGCAGAATCTCGACCGCCATTGGCGCAACGCCCGGACGCTCTCCTCGCACAATCCGGCTAGCTACAAGGCGCTGGCTCTCGGTGCGCACGAACTTAGCGGCGCGCCGCTGCCGAACCTGGGGTTCTTCTGACCCGTTCAGGCGAAGGAAGACCTTTCGCCGGGAGGGCGCGCGTAGCCCCGGATCGTCCTCGCATGTCGCGATATTAGAATATAAATTCTATAGACTAATTTCGTCGCGATGCACATGCTCGGGCTCGTCATTTCAGCATACGGAAGCCGAAGCATGGCACTCAACCGAGTCTATCGCGCCGTAGCGGCCGTTCTGGCCGCAATCACCTTCTCTCCGATGGCGAACGCCGCTCCCCTTGCGGACGACGCGCCGATCCCCGAGGCGATCGCGTCGGGAACAAAGCTCGTGATCGGCGACCCGCAGACGCGCGTCGCGCTGACGCTGTCGGGCGAACTCGCAAAGCTGCCATTCAAGGTCGAATGGGCCAACATCTCCGGCGGCCCGCAGACCATCGAGGCTTTTCGGGCGAAGGCGCTCGATGTCGGCTCCGTCGCGGACATCCCGCCCATCCACGCCCGCTGGACCGGGCTCGAGACGCGGATCGTTGCGACGAAATACAGGCTCGACCCGGTCGTCAACCCGATCTACGTCATCGCGACCGCTCCCGGCTCCGGCATCACGAAGCTCGAGGAGATCAAGGGCCGCAAGATCGCCTTCAGCCCCGGTCAGGCCCAGGGCGCGCTCGTCCTGCGCGTGCTCAAGAAGCTCAAGCTCGGGCGCAGCGACGTCGAGCTGATCGAACTGCCGAGCGTCGGCGATACCTATGTCAACGCGCTCGCCAGCAAGCTCGTCGATGTCGCGCCGATCGCCGAGGCGAACAAGCAGCGCTTCGCCCAGAACTACGAGCGCGACGGCGCGAAGGTTCTGCCCCACGGATTGCGCGACGATCCGTCCTTCCTCTACGTGGCGAAAAGCTCGCTGGAAGATGCCGACAAGGCAGCCGCGATCCGCGCTTATGTCGCGGCCTGGGGCCGCGCGACGAAATGGATCGAGACCCATCCGGAAGAGTGGATCAAGGGCTACTACGTCAAGGATCAGGGCCTCAAGGAGGATGCAGGTCGCTTCCTTGTCCAGTCGAACGGCCGTCCCGATGTCCCGCTCGACTGGGTCGCCGCCTCGGAACGCCTGCAGGAAACCGTCGACCTGCTTGCGGAGGAGTTGAAAAAGCCGCCGTTCAAGGCCGGAACGCTATTCGACCCCCGGTTCGAAACGGTCGCGGGCAAAGCTTATCGCGACGGGGAGTAGCACGATGGCGGACCTCTCGATCGAAGGCAGCGTTCTGCGCCAAGCCCGCCCGCGCCCTCTGCTGTTCCGCATTCTCGGTCGATCGGCCGGTGCCGGTGCCGCGGAGCCTGGCTTCGCCAGGCGGAAGCGCAAGCTCGGCCCGGGACCGGTCTGGCGCTTCGGTCCCGCACTCGGACCCGTCTTGCTATTGGTCCTCTGGAGCGTCGGGAGTGCCACGGGTACGATCGACGACCGCATCCTCTCGCCGCCCTGGACGGTCGTGACGACAGGTTACGAACTCATTGGAGACGGGCGGTTGCAGGAGAACCTCTGGACGTCGTTCCAGCGGTCATTCTGGGGACTTTTCTGGGGCATCGTCGCCGGCGCCTCGCTCGGTATCGTCGCCGGGTTGAGCCGCATCGGCGAATACCTCGTCGACGGACCGATCCAGATCAAGCGCGCCATTCCGGCACTGGCGCTGATCCCGCTGCTGATGCTCTGGTTCGGCATCGGCGAGCCGATGAAGATCCTGACGATCGCGCTGATCACCTTCGCGCCGATCTACATCCAGACCCATGACGGGCTGCGTTCGACCGATTCACGCTATATCGAGCTGGCGGAGACGCTGGACCTCAGCAACTGGCAATTCCTGCGCCATGTCGTGCTGCCCGCCGCCCTGCCGGGCTTCCTGCTCGGGCTCCGCTTTGGCGTCACCTATTCCTGGCTCGCGCTCGTCGTCGTCGAGCAGGTCAATGCCACGAGCGGCCTCGGCTACATGATCAACCTCGCGCGCACCTACGGGCAGACTGAGGTCATCATCCTGTGCCTTGCCGTCTACGCGGCCCTCGGGCTGAGCTCCGATTGGCTCGTACGCCTCATCACGCGAAAGGCCCTGCCGTGGCGCAAGATTCTCGCGGACTGATCGCCCGGCCCGCCGTCGAGGCGCGGGGCCTGACACGCCGCTACGGCCCGCGCACCATCCTCGACCGCGTCGACCTGACCATCGGTCGCGGCGAATTCGTCGCCCTTCTCGGGCGCTCCGGCTCGGGCAAGAGCACGTTCCTGCGCGCGCTCGCCGGTCTCGACCACGGCGTGCCGGGCGAAGGCAGCTACGACACGCCGGACGCCGTCTCCGTCGTCTTCCAGGATGCGCGGCTGCTGCCCTGGAAACGTGTCGTGGACAATGTCGAGCTCGGCCTGAAGGGCGAGCAGCCGCGTAAGCGCGCGCTCGATGCGCTCGCGGAGGTCGGGCTGACCCAGCGGGTCGAGGCCTGGCCCACCCAGCTCTCCGGCGGCGAGCAGCAACGCGCGGCGCTGGCGCGCTCGCTGGTGCGCTCGCCGGATCTGCTGCTGCTCGATGAGCCCTTCGGCGCGCTCGACGCGCTGACGCGGCTGCGCATGCAGGCCCTGCTGCTCGATCTCGTCGCGCGACACCGTCCGGCCGTGCTCCTCGTCACGCACGATGTCGACGAGGCCATCCATCTCGCACAGCGGGTGCTTGTCCTGGATCAGGGCCGCTTCATCGTCGATCTGCAAATCGAATTCCCGAAGGACCATGCGGCGCGGGAGATGCGCTTCGCGGAGATCCGCGCTGAACTGCTGCGGAGCCTGGGCGTCACCGATGCCGATCTGCGCCGGGTCGCCTGACGACTAGCACCTCCCCCTTTTCCTTTTCCGTCAGAAACCAAGGCCTAACGGGCCGTTCCCCACCCACGGATGATGTCGACATGCCTGAATATCGCCCCCTCGGACGCACCGGTCTGAGCGTCTCATCGATCGCGCTCGGGACCATGACCTGGGGACAGCAGAACACCGAAGCCGAGGGCCACGCACAGCTCGACCATGCCTTCGATGCCGGGATCAACTTCATCGACACGGCCGAGAGCTATTCGATACCGCCGCGCGCGGAAACCCAGGGATCGACCGAGCGCATCATCGGCTCCTGGCTGCGCTCGCGCGGCAGGCGCGACAGGATCATCCTCGCCTCCAAGGTCGCCGGCCCAAGCGATCGTAACTATCTGCGCAAGGACGGCAGCTCGCCGCGCCTGAACGCCGCCCATATCAACGAGGCTCTGGACGCTTCGCTCAAACGTCTCCAGACGGACTATCTCGATCTCTACCAGTTGCACTGGCCGCATCGGACAGTACCGCTTTTCGGCAACGGCTCCCATGCACCGAACCGCGGCGGCGACGGCTCGGAAGTACCGATCGAGGAGACGCTGGAAGCGCTCGACGGGATCGTCAGCTCGGGCAAGGTCCGGCATATCGGTCTCTCCAACGAGACCGCCTGGGGCCTGTCGCGGTTCCTGCATCTGTCCGAGACGCGCGGATGGCCGCGCGTCGCCAGCGTGCAGAACGCCTACAACCTGCTGAACAGGACCTATGAGACCGGCCTGGCGGAATTCCATGAGCGGGAGCAGGTTGGGCTGCTCGCCTATTCCCCGCTCGCGCAGGGCTTTCTCACCGGCAAGTACCAGCGGGGAGCCCGCCCGCCAGGGGCGCGGACGACGCTGTTCGAACGCGGGCAGCGCTACCAGAAGCCCGGAACGGAATCGGCGATCGATGCCTACCTGGCGATCGCTGCCGATTTCGATCTCGATCCGGCGCAACTCGCCATCGCCTATGTCACGAGCCGTCCTTTCGTGACGTCGACGATCATCGGGGCCACCAGCCTCGAACAGCTCGATTCCGATCTCGCGACAGCCGATGTCGCGATCACGCCGGAGATCGAGGCGCGCATCGATGCCGCCCATCAGTTGCACGGCAACCCCGCGCCCTGACAGGGCCCTACAGGTCCAGGCCCCAAAACAGAAAGGCCCGGATGCACGCGCATCCGGGCCTTTTTCATCGCCTCGCCGGGGCGGCTCAAGCGCTCTGGCGCTGCTCCGCTGCGAAAATGCTCTCCGGACGCGGCAGGCCGTAGTGCTCGCGTAGCGTCGAGCCGGTATAATCATGCCGGAAGAGGCCGCGTTTGCGCAGGATCGGCACCACCTCGGCGACGAAGGTATCGAATCCTCCGGTGAGATAGGGCGGCATCACATTGAAGCCATCCGCGGCGCCCTGCTCGAACCATGTCTGTATCTCGTCGGCAACATGGTCCGGCGTCCCGACCACGACGCGATGCCCGCGCGCGCCGGCGAGGCGGCGGATCAGCTGGCGAATGGTCGGGTTCTCGCGGTCGACGATGTCGACGATGAGCTGGAAACGGCTTGCCACGCCCTTCGGCCCGTTCGTGTCGACGAGATGCCGCGGGAACGGGCCGTCGAGATCGAAGCCGGTCAGGTCGAGGCCGACCATACGCTTGAGCTGCTCGAGCGACGCCGCAGGCTGGATGAGTTCGTTGATCTCCTCCTCCAGCCGCTCGGCTTCCGCCTGGGTCGAGCCCAGGAAGGGGCTGATGCCCGGCAGGACCCGGATATGCTCCGGCCGGCGCCCCAGCGCGGTCGCGCGCGTCTTGATGTCCCGGTAGAATTCCTGCGCGCTCGGCAGCGTCTGGTGCGCGGTGAAGATTGCCTCGGCGAACTGGGCCGCAAAGGAACGGCCGTCCTCCGAGGATCCCGCCTGCACATAGACCGGCCGGCCCTGGGGAGACCGCGCGACGTTGAGCGGCCCCCGCACTCGGTAATGCCGGCCGACGTGATCGATGCGATGGACCTTGCTCCCATCCGCGAAAACCCCGCTTTCGGGATCGGCGACGAAAGCATCGTCCTCCCAGCTATCCCAGAGCTTGCTGACGACATCGAGGAACTCGCGCGCCTTCTCGTACCGCTCGCCATGTGGCGGATGTTCGGGCAAGCCGAAATTCTGCGCAGCGCCGGCATCACTGGTCGTGACGATGTTCCAGCCGGCACGTCCGTTCGACAGATGATCGAGCGAGGCGAAAAGCCGGGCGAGGTTGTAGGGCTCGTTATAGGTCGTCGAAGAGGTCGCGATCAGCCCGATCCTCTCGGTCACGGCTGCGATGGCCGAGAGCCATGTCAGGGGCTCGAAGCGCACGCGCGACGAGTACCGCACGTTCTCTGGCAGAGAGGGACCGTCGGCAAAGAAGATCGCATCGAATTTGGCGGCCTCTGCCCGGCGCGCGAGCTCCTGGTAATAGGTGATGTCGAGCACCCGCTTCGGCTCGGAAGCGGGATAGCGCCAGGCCGCCTCATGATGGCCGCCGGGATAGATGAAAAGATTCAGCGTCAGCTGGCGGGCGTTGGCGGACATCGCGGACCTCGCTCGTAAAGCCTGCACCCGGCATCCGCCGCGATGCAATTATTGCTCGTGACGATGCCGCCCGAGAAGCCCAAGGGTCAAGAGAATGAGCTTTCAAAAAACGTATTGAATCAAAATAATTTTACCAAATCTGCTAGTACAAAGCGATATTCTAAATAATATCTTGAACAAAGACAAAAATATACTTCTCTACAGCAACAAATAGAATCTATTATCGGCGCCTCACCTCATGGCCCTGGAATTGTCTCGCTCTCTCGCCACGATTTGCTCGGGCTTCGTCTTCGAGCTTTGACCGGCAGGTGCAAAATCGGGTTCACACGAGAAACGCTCGGGCGAGACGAACCCAGAGGCTCGCCGCCGGCGCGATGATGGCGTCGTTGAAGTCGTAATCCGGGCTATGCAAGGGCGGCCCGTCGCCATTGCCGACGAAGACGAAGCTGCCCGGAACAGCCTGCAAATAATACGCAAAATCCTCGCTCGCCGTGCGCGGGCGAAAATCGGCTTCGATCCTGTCGACACCAAAGGCGGCGGTTGCCACGTCGCGAACCAATTCCGTCTCGGCAACATGGTTCAGCAGCGGAGGCAACCCGCGCCGATAGCTCACCTCGGCTTGGGCACCATAGCCCGCGGAGACGGTGCCGGCGATCGCCCTCACCCGCTCTTCCAGCCTGTCCCTCACAGCGGCATCGAAGCTGCGGATGGTCAGCTTGAGGTCGACATGGCCGGGAATGACATTCGACGCTTCGCCGCCATGGATCGAACCGACGCTGACGACGGCGGCATCGCGGGGGTCGATGTTGCGAGCAACGATGCTCTGGAGCGCGAGGACCGTGGCCGAGGCTGCGAGGATCGGATCGACCGTCTCATGCGGCGCGGCACCATGCCCGCCTTTGCCGACGATGCGGATTTCGGCCTTGTCGACGGAGGCCATCGCCGGCCCGGCGACGAAGCCGAACTGGCCGAGCGGCACGCCCGGCCAGTTGTGAAGCCCAAAGACGGCGTCGCAAGGAAAGCTGTCGAACAGCCCCTCCGACAAAAGCCGGCGGGCTCCCGCCCCAACCTCCTCGGCGGGTTGAAAGAGCAGCGTCAATGTCCCGGAGAAGTCCGTTCGGGCGAGCCGCCACGCCGCCGCCAGCAGGATCGCGGTATGTCCATCGTGCCCGCAGGCATGCATGACGCCCTTGCTCGCACTGGCATACTCCAGATCGGTTGCTTCCTCGATCGGCAAGGCGTCCATGTCCGCCCTCAGCCCAAGGCGCTTGGTCCCGGCGCCCTTCCGAAGAACGCCGACGACACCGGTTCCCGCCACACCGGTTGTCACATCGTAGCCATAGCGCGCCAATTGCTCCGCAACGACGGCGCTGGTTCGCCTCTCCTCGAAAGCGAGCTCCGGATGGCGATGCAAATCCCGCCGGATTGCCACGAACTGATCCAGCGCTCCGACGATCTCGGAATCGACCCCAGGCGCAAGGTTGGTCGGATGTACTGTCATGTCGCGTTTCCACATCTCAGAGAAAACATGCCGCACCAGGCCACCGACCTCGCGCCCGGCTGCGGCAAAGCAACAAGCCACACGGATGCGCAGCCGGAGGGAAGCATCAAGCGCTCCGGCGTCTCGCAAGAGGATCGGGTCCGAACACGGCCTGCCTGAACGTGTCGCCTCGATCAGAGCGCACAAGACCTTTCCGGCGCAGAATCGGCAGGATCTCTTCCGACACGCCGGCAAAAGAATTGCCGCCCTTCACCACGAACCCATCACAGGCCTTGCGCTCGAACCACAGAGCGACCTCGTCGGCGATGGTCTGCGGGGTGCCGATCAGTGTCAGATGGCCGAATTCGTAGATTCCCGACAGAACCTGACGAAGCGTGGCTCCCGGCCGCGCAAAGTAACTACGGAGGAGCAAGCCGCGGCTGCGGCGCCGCTCGACCCGATTCAACTCCTCCTCGCTGGGTATCGCACTGGCGGGGATGACTTCATCGAGACCGAGTTCGCTCAGTTTGAACAGGGGCGCCTCGCGCACGATTTTGTCCCGATACTTCAGCAGGTTCTTTTCGGTGAACTGGCTGTGGTAGATCTCGTTGGCACGCTGCGGGGTCGATGCGACGAAAATGTTCAGGCCGGGCAGCGCCTTCAGCGAATCCTCGTCCCTGCCATGGGCTGCGGCGCGCCGCTTCAGTTCCCGGTGAAAGGCCGCCCCGGCCTCGATATCGGGCGTCGCGGCAAATACGATTTCGGCGTGGCGCGCGGCGAAGTCCAGCCCCTCGTCGGAGGCTCCCGCTTGCACGATGACCGGACGTCCTTGCGGCCCTGGCGGAATGTCCAAAGCCTGCTTGACCCGGAAGTAATCCCCGGCGAAGTCGGTATCGGTGATCAGATCGCCGCTGAAGCGGTGCCCTTCGGCCGAATGAGAGACCGCGCCGGGACGCCAGCCGTCCCACAGCTTGTAGACGACGCGCATATATTCATCCGCCTTGCGATAGCGCTCGGCCAGCGGCAGCAATCTGCCGTCGCCAAAATTCTCCTCACCATAATAGGAGGTCACGACGTTCCAGCCCGCCCGGCCGCCCGACAGATTGTCGAGGGAGGTGAAATAGCGCGCGACGTTGTAGGGCTCGGTATAGGAGGTCGACTCCGTCACGATCAGGCCGACCCGCTCGGTATGCTGCGAAAGCGCCGCCAGCAGCGTCAGAGGCTCGAAGCCCGCCCGCGGGCGGACATCCGATTTCAGCGTGTCCAAACCGAGGAAGTCGGGCTTGAAGATCGCATCGAAACCAGCATTTTCGGCAAGCTTTGCATGCGCGACGAAGTTCTGGATCGTGAAACGGGCCGGATCTCGCTGCTTGTCAGCGTCACCCTGGTAGAAGGCGTTCGGGTCGGCAAAGGCGACAAGGGTCAAACGATCGCGGCTTGCAGGCATGGATCACGTCCTTAGGTGAAAGCGGGGTCGGCCGGCGCAGCCGCTTGCGCGGGATCGCGAGGCGGCGAGCCTGGAGATGGGACCGAGGCCAGAAGGGTCTTGGTGTAGGCGTCCTGAGGCGCCGCGAAGATCGCATCGACAGGGCCCTGCTCGACAATGCGCCCGTTCTTCAGCACCGAGACGGTGTCCGCGACCTGGCGAACCAGAGAGAGGTCATGCGAGACGAAGAGATAAGTCAGGCCGAACCGTTCCTGCAGCGCGAACAACGCCTCGATGATGCCGGCCTGCACGGTTACGTCCAAAGCCGAAGTCGGCTCGTCCAGAACCAAGACGCTCGGGCGCAATGCCAGCGCCCGCGCGATGGCGACGCGTTGACGTTGCCCTCCCGACAGTGCCGAAGGCCGCCTATCGAGGAGTTCGGGCTTCAGGCCAACCGCGTCGAGTGTCTCCTGAACGCGCCGATCCCGGTCTTCCCGGGAGCCGATCGCATAGCGATCCAGCGGCTCGCGCACGATCGACCGCACGCGCCAGCTTGGATCGAGAGAGGTGAACGGGTTTTGGTAGACAAGTTGCAGCCCTCGCCGCAGCTCGCGCAATGCGAGGCCCGAACGGTTATGAACCCCTGCGCCGGCCACCGAAATATGGCCGCTATCCGGCGTCTCGAGGCCAAGCAGCATCCGCGCGAGCGTCGTCTTGCCTGACCCCGATTCTCCCACCAGGGCATGCGTGCTTCTGGTGCCGACCGAAAAGGAGACGTTGTCGACCGCGCGGATCGTTCGGCTACCGGCATCGAAATCCTTCGATACCGCCTCGACCTTGATTTGGACATCGTCGCCGCCCTGCTCGAGGGCCGCCGCGCGGCTCGCTGTCCGAAAGCGATGCGGATTCAGCGCAGGAACATCGGACTGGAGCTTGCGCGCATAGGCCGAGGACGGCCGGAAGATGATTTGCTCCGCAGGACCCGCCTCCTGAATCTCGCCGTTGCGGAGAACAACGACGTCCTCGGCGCGCTCGGCCGCGATCGCGAGGTCATGCGTGATCAGCAGCAGGCTGAGATCGAGCGTTTCCCGCAGGCCGGACAGCAGGTCCAGAATGCGCTTCTGGATGGTCACGTCGAGCGCCGAGGTCGGCTCGTCGGCAACGATCAGAGCCGGCTTCGGCAAAACCGCGAGGCCGATCAGCACGCGTTGCAGCATGCCGCCCGAAAGCTGATGTGGATATGCGTGGTAGATCCGCTCCGGCTCGGTCAGCCCGACCAGCTCCAGCGCGTCCAGAATCGCAGCCCGCTCGGCACGGCCGTCGCTCAGATCGAGCAGGCGGGCGGCTTCGTGCGCATGGGCCCCGATGGTCCGCACCGGGTTGAGCGCGTTCTGCGGGTCCTGCGGCACGAACCCGATCTGCCGGCCGCGCAGGGCACGGAAGGCGCCTGCGCTCAGCGATGTCAGTTGATGCGCCTCGAAACCGATCGTTCCAGCGATCCCGGCGCCTTCAGGCAAGAGGCCGAGCACCGCCTTGGCGATGGTCGACTTGCCCGATCCGGATTCACCGATGAGCGCGAGCGCCCGCCCCCGTTTCAGCCCGAAAGTCGCATGTCTCACGACCGTCTGGCGGCCATAGGCCACGGACAGGTTCCTGACCGTGAGCAGCGCGTCTTGTCGATGCGGGTCCGACATGGCCGTGCCTCAGCTGGTCTGGCGCAGCCAGCGGCTGATCCGATTGATGGCAAGGACGGTGCCGACGATCACGAGCGTCGGCGCAAACACCAGCCAGGGCGAGCTGGGATAATCCTTGCCGCCGGCGACCAACACACCCCAGTCGGCGGCGGGCGGCGGATCGCCGTAGCCGAGGAAGGCGAGCCCTGCGATGACCAGGATCGAATGGCCGAACTGCAGAACGGCGAGCGCCAGGATCGACCGATAGGCATTCGGCAGCACATGCCGCAGCAGGATATGCCAGCGCGATCCGCCCAACAGCCCGGAGGCCTCGACGAACACGGAGGTGCCGGTCCGCAAGGTTTCGGAGCGCATCAACCTGGCAAAGACCGCGACGGAGGATATGCCGGTCGCGATCGCGACATTGACGGTCTGGAACCCGAAGGAGCTGACGATCACCACGGCCAGCAGGAAATTGGGGATCGCCAGCAGGACGTCGATGAAACGCGCGATGACGATGTCGGTCCAGCCGCCGAGAAAGCCGCTGAGAAGGCCCAGCAATCCGCCCACCGCGAGCCCGATCCCGACCGCGATGGCAGCGCTGGTCACCGACGACCACGCGCCGTAGACGACCCGCGCGAACATGTCCCGCCCCAGGTAGTCCGTGCCGAACCAATGCGCCACGCTCGGGCCCAGCAGCTTCTGGGACGTTTCCCCGACATAGGGATCGTAACCGGTGAAGAGGCCCGGCAGCAGCGACCATGCGACAACCGTTGCGATCACCGCGAAGGCCAGGATGATGGAACCGGGGATCTTGGCGGAACGCGCAACCCTCCCGGCGGCTTCGTCCTGCTCGAAAACATGGAACGTCATCGCTGGCTGCCGGTAACGGCGGCGGCGTCCGCCTTGGAACCTCGCTTGCGCAACCGCGGATCGAGCAGCGGATAGACGAGATCCGCCACGAGGTTGACCGCCACGAACACGACCGCGGCGAGGGAGACGACAGCCTGGATGACTGGGTAGTCCTGGGTCGCGACGGCGCCCTGCACGAGCGAGCCGATCCCGGAGCGGCCGAAGACGGCCTCCGTTATGAGCGATCCGCCCAGCAGCTCTCCGATCGCCAAAGCAATCATCGTCACGACAGGAAGCGACGAGGGACGGAACTGATGGCGGGTGAACAGCTCGACGCGGGTTAGGCCGCGCGATTGCGCGACGAAGAAGTAATCCTGCTTGGCTTCGTGGTCGAGGTTAGCGATCAGCACTTCCGCGATCTGCGCCGAGACCGGAACGCCAAGCGCGAGGGCAGCGAAGGCCGTCGCGGCCAGGCTGTTGGCATCGGTGATGCGGAAAAGCCCGAATTGAAAGGCGAAGACCTGGATCAGGAAGATGCCGATGATGAATCCGGGTATCGACAGCGAAGCAGCGGGCAGGAGCCTGACCAGCCCCTGACCATATTTAGGAGGCAGGTTCTGGGACGCGAAGGCGATGGCGAAGGCCAGGACAAGGGCGACCGCCAGCGCGGCCGAGGCCAGCAGCAATGTCGACGGCAGGGCTGCCGAGACAAGATCGGAAACCGGCAGGTTGGAGCGTAGCGAGATGCCGAGGTCGCCTACGACAAAACGGGACAGCGCACGCCAAAGCTGCTCAAGCACGGGCTTGTCGAGACCATAATACGCGATAATCGGAGCGACATCCTCTGGAGAGAACCCGTTTTCCGGGTCCAGCAGCATGTTCGAGATCGGGTCGCCCGGCAGCACGTTGATGATCAGGAAGGTCAGGCTGTAGGCCAGTGCGATCACCACCAGAGCCTGCAGCAGCCGCCGCCACGCATAGCCCCAATGCTGCGCGGTTCCGGCGCCGGTGTTTCGCCATTTGGCCCACCGTCGCCCGAGGGCGAGCAGGCTCGCACCTGCCCGCCCGGGGTCACCGCTCAAGCCAGGCTCCATGATAAAGCGGATAGGCGGCCCCAGTGTAGGCGTCGCCCTGCAGTTTCGGGGATTGCACGAAAAGGCGCTGGACGAGCTGTGTCGTCGGGATGAACAGGCCCTGCTCGAGCACATAGCGCTGGACGTCATGGAGGATCTTGGCGCGAGCACTCCGGTCGGTTGCGTCGTCGACAGCCTTGGCAAAGGCGTTCAAGGTTTCGTTCGACTGGTCGTATTTGAACCAGTTGTCGCCCTTGTGCAGGTCGGTTAGCACGCGCCCCACCACGCCGGCATCGAGGAAGCTGCGGCTGACCTCCCGCAACGGCACCGTATCGTTGTTCCGCACCCTGGCGTTGAAGGTCGCGATGTCGACCACCTGAAGCGTGACGGCGATCCCGATCTTGCGGAGCTGCTGGACGATGAGCTCGTCGACTTGCTTGGAGGTGCTGACCCAGGGGCTGGCGTAGAGATTGAAGCGCAGCTTGGCCCCGTCCTTGGTCCGCACGCCGTCATCGCCGAGCATCCAGCCGGCCTCGTCGAGAAGGCGCCTGGACTTGTCCGGGTCGTAGGCGAGGAGATCGCTGAAATCTCCAACCTCCGGCACGTTCGATTCGATGAAGCTCTTCGCGGGCTTCCAGTCCCTGGTGAAGACCGTGTCCAGGATTTCCTTCCGGTCGATGCCGTGCTGGATCGCCTGGCGCACCGCGGCTTCGGCAAAGTGCTGCGCCTTGGTGTTCACGCTGAAGCCGCTGACGAAGCCGAGGCTCGGCGGAACGACGACCTTCAAACCCTTGGCCCGCAAGGCCTCGAGCTCCTGCGGCGGAATGTTCAGAACCACATCCGCCTGCCCGGCGCTCAGAGCTGATCCGCGCAGCGCCGCATCCTTCACGACCTTGAACGTGATCTTGTCGAGGCTGGCGGGACCCGAATGGCCGATTGCCGCGGGCCCCCAATTGTAGTCGGGGCGCTTGCGCAGCACGACATTGTCGCCCTCTCGCCACGACTCGACGACGAAGGGTCCGCTGCCGATCTGCTTCGCAAGATCACCAAGTTCGTTGGGCTTGAGATTGAGGCTCGCGACCGACCGCAGAAGCGTCTTGTGATAGCCGAGCGTCGGCAGGAAGCTCAGGGTCGGCGCCGAGAACGTGACGCGGACGGTGTGATCGTCGACGGCTTCCGCGCGCTCATACGTTGCCGAGGGAAACAGCCCCAGACGGCCGATGCCGCGGGCGGTGTCGCCTTTCGCCCAGATGTCGATGTTGGCAGCCACGGCTGACGCATCGAGAGGGCTTCCGTCCGAAAACGTGACGCCCTTCTTCAGATGCAGAATGAACTCGGACTCATCCTTGTTGGCCTCCCATCGCTCGGCGATCCAAGGAGTCGGCCGGCCATTTTCATCGACATGCAACAGCTTGTCGGCGATCTGTCCCCAGACTTGGCCGGTGTAATTGTCGACTTTCTCGTTTAAGCTCCAACCGCTGTCGAGACTGCCGAGGAGAAACGTGATCTCCCCGCCGTTGCGTCTCGCCGGGGCCGCCGCCCACGTGACTGACGGGCCGGCAACGGCGACAAGCGAGGTCGTCGTTGCAAGAGCGAAAAAGTGCCGGCGCGACAGCATCTGGGAACCTCAATCAATAAATCTTCTATACGTTTTATCGAACGTATCGTTCTGTCAATGAAACGAAACCGCGTTGTCGTCGCCGATAACGGGATGAATCTGGGCCTGTTCGGTGGATATGGAGAACAATCGTTTCGCCCATGCCGTGCCCAAAAACCAAGGACTGCGATATCGACTGACGTTGGAGGCATGCGCCACTAGCCTCAGTCGGCCGCGCGCGCCCGGCCGCTGCGGTTTCGTGGTCGCCTTCACGCAGAAGGAGGTGCGTGGATGACCGCGCACCTCCCGGTTTGAGAAGCTTAAAAAAAGCGCCCGCGACCGCCCTCAGAAGTCGAGGCCGCCCCCCGGCGGGAGCACTGGTGCCGCCGCCTTGTCCTTCGGCGCCTCGGTGATCAGGGCTTCAGTGGTGACGAGCAGGCCTGCAACCGACGCCGCATCCTGCAGGGCCGTCCGCACGACCTTGACCGGATCGACGATGCCGGCCTGGATCAGGTCGACATATTCCTCGGTCTGCGCGTTGTAGCCATAGGTCGCGGATTTCGCCTCCAGCAGCTTGCCGACGACCACGGCGCCTTCGACACCGGCGTTCTCGACGATCTGGCGGAGCGGCGCCTCGAGAGCCTTCAGCACGATCTGGATGCCGGCGCTGACGTCGTCGTTGTCGCTCTTCAGCTTCGCGACGGCCGCCTTCGCCCGCAACAGGGCGACGCCGCCGCCGGGCACGATGCCTTCGGCCACAGCCGCTCTCGTAGCGTTGAGCGCGTCGTCGACGCGATCCTTCTTCTCCTTGACGTCGATCTCGGTCGCGCCGCCGACGCGGATCACCGCCACGCCGCCGGCCAGCTTGGCCAGACGCTCCTGCAGCTTCTCGCGGTCGTAATCCGAGCTCGTCTCCTCGATCTGCGCCTTGATCTGCGCGACACGCGCCTCGATCGCCTTCTTCTTCCCTGCGCCGTCGACGACGGTGGTGTTCTCCTTGTCGATCCGAACCTTCTTGGCGCGGCCGAGCTGGCCCAGCGTCACGCTTTCCAGCTTGATGCCGAGATCTTCCGAGATCGTCTCACCGGCCGTGAGAATCGCAATGTCTTCCAGCAGCGCCTTGCGGCGATCGCCGAAGCCGGGCGCCTTCACCGCCGCGACTTTGAGGCCGCCGCGCAGCTTGTTGACCACGAGCGTGGCCAGCGCCTCCCCTTCGATGTCCTCGGCGATGATGAGCAGCGGCTTGCCGGTCTGCACGACGGCCTCGAGGATCGGCAGCAGTGACTGCAGCGAAGAGAGCTTCTTCTCATGGATGAGGATGTAGGGGTCCTCGAACTCGACGAGGAGCTTCTCGGCATTGGTCACGAAATACGGCGAGAGATAGCCGCGGTCGAACTGTAGCCCTTCGACGACGTCGAGCTCGGTCTCGAGGCTCTTGGCCTCCTCGACCGTGATCACGCCTTCCTTGCCGACACGCTGCACGGCCTCGGAGATGATCGCCCCGATCGAGGCGTCGCCGTTCGCCGAGATCGTACCGACCTGCGCAATCTCGTCCGTCTTGGCGACCTTGGTCGCGCGCTTCTCCAGGTCCTTGACCGCCTCGGCGACCGCAAGGTCGATGCCACGCTTCAGATCCTGCGGATTGAAGCCGGCGGCAACCGCCTTCGAACCCTCGCGGACGATCGACTGGGCCAGCACGGTCGCCGTCGTGGTGCCGTCACCGGCAAGGTCGTTCGTCTTGGAGGCGACTTCCCGCAGGAGCTGGGCGCCCAGATTCTCGAACCGGTCGGCGAGCTCGATTTCCTTGGCGACGGTGACGCCGTCCTTGGTGATGCGCGGGGCGCCGAACGACTTCTCGATCACGACGTTGCGGCCCTTGGGACCCAGCGTGACCTTCACGGCATTGGCGAGAATATCGACGCCGCGCAGCAGGCGCTCGCGTGCATCCGCGGAAAACTTCACATCTTTGGCAGCCATGCTGCTCTCCTTCGAAGCGAGTTGCGCAGCGTCAGCCGATGACGCCCAGAATGTCGGATTCCTTGGCGATCAAGAGGTCCTGACCGTCGATCTTGACCTCGGTGCCGGACCACTTGCCGAAGAGGACTCGGTCGCCCTTCTTGACGTCGAGTGGCACGAGCTTGCCGCTTTCGTCGCGGGCGCCGGCGCCTACGGCGACAACCTCTCCTTCCTGGGGTTTTTCCTTGGCGGTATCGGGAATGATGATACCGCCCTTCGTCTTCTCCTCGCCGTCCAGACGACGGATCACGACGCGGTCGTGAAGCGGGCGAAATGCCATTGAAATCTCCTGGGACCTGAAGGGGCTTGGCACTCCCCATCCGGGAGTGCCAACGGCCCAGTTTTGGAGTCAGAACATCCAGCTCGTCAACATTAGAATATGAAATTAGTAGATTATTTGTCGCTCGCTCAGCAGATTGGAAAGTCTGAAGCGTCACGGCCACCTTAGAGGAGGATTTCTACGCGGGCCGCATCCGCCCCCCGCGACGTGCAGCAGCAATAGCGGCGCCACTTGTGGCGCTGATCACGATTGTGGGGGTTCCGAGACCGTGAAAGCCGTCGTCGATTTCAAGCGCTCCACGGTGAAGCGTGAAGTCACCGTCTTGAGCGGGATCGTCTCGATCAAATTCTCGTAGAACGCTTCATATGCGGCCATGTCCGCGACGACGACGCGCAACATGTAGTCGATATCGCCCGCCATCCGGTAGAATTCCATAACCTCAGGCAGGTCCGAAATGGTTTGGGCGAAATTCCGCAGCCATTCGGCAGAGTGATCGGGCGCCACGATCTGCACGAAGACAGTCAGGCCGAGCCCGATCTTCTCGGGCGCCACGAGCGCAACGCGCTTCAGGATCACCCCAGCCTGCTCAAGCTTCTGAACGCGCTTCCAGGCGGGCGTTTGCGTCAGCCCGACTTGGTTGGCGAGTTCGGCGATCGAGATGTCGAGATCGTTTTGCAGCACGGTGAGAATTTGTCGATCGATCGCGTCCATAGGTAAGTCCCTTGCATGAGAGCTGGAACAAGCTCGCAATGTGACGTTCTCGAAAAACGCGAACCCTGTACCCGCACACGGCAGCCGCCGGCGCAGGCAGAGTCCGACGACCGATCATGCCATGATCAGGTGGTTGGAAGCAGCGGCCGGGCCGGAAGTCGCTCGCAAACCTTATGGCATCGGCCTCAGGGAAAATGTTTCCGTATGTTTTCGAGAGAGAAACTGAATTTGCCGTCGTTCGAACACACGCCGCAAGCAATTCTCCGCAGACGTGCTGGATCGCCAAGATCAGACGGCAACCACTCTTCCGAGCACAAGGTCGATCGGCTCTAGCCTTGTTCTTGGGTTCAACGATGCCAATCTTGTTCCGGCTCAACGGACGGCATTCCAACGATGCGCGGGCAAATGGTCGACATGTCATATGGCCAGAGCCGACCCTTCGGCTTTCCACACTCCATACCGGCAAGGCACAAGATCGGCGCGTTTCTGCCTCTGGTACGGCGAAACCTCCTGTGATCCGTCAACCCGGCGTCGCTGAGGCAAGCGAAAACAAACGGAAGGATCCTCCACAATTCACACCCCTGGGAGCATGATCTTGCACGCTCCAGAATTATTGATAGATAGAATATACTTCTTTCGCGGCGGGGCATGCCTGTGCTGACAAACAAAGGCAAATACGGCCTCAAGGCCATCGTGCATCTAGCCAAGCTGGAAGCCGGCGAGACGACGCAGGTCGCCGATATCGCAAAGAAGAATAACATTCCCAAGAAGTTCCTCGACGCGATCCTGCTCGACCTGCGCAATGCTGGCATGCTGCGCAGCAAGAAAGGTCCCGGTGGCGGCTATGCCCTGGCCAAACCGGCACGCACGATCATGGTCGGCGCCGTGATTCGCGCTCTGGAAGGCCCGATCGCACCGATTTCCTGCGCGAGTCGCTCGTCGTTCAAGGCCTGTAGCGATTGCGGCGACATCGACATCTGTCCAGTGCGCTCGGTCATGAGCGAAGTGCGGGATGCGATGGCGAGCGTCGTCGACAACACGACCATCGCGGACCTCGTCCACCGGTCGCGAGGGCAGCGGCCTGGTGCCGCAGACGCGGCCTGATGTTGTCTAGTCATATAATAGACAAATTGCAGAGCCTGCCCTAGGACGATTGTGCGGCCTCGAGGCGCCGCAGCAATCGTACGGGTGATCGCATGAACCGGCAGCTGGCGCCGCTCGCGGCCAACGACATCGAGGCAGATGCCTTCAAGACGGTGATGCGCAATGTCGCCGGAGCCGTGAGTATCGTGACCGCAGCGCATGGCGGCGCGCGAGCGGGCCTGACCGCGACCTCGCTAACAGCCTTGTCGGCCGAACCTCCGACCGTCATCGTTTGCGTGAACAAGAGCGCTTCGGCGTGGCCGACCATCGAGGTTTCCCGCCATTTCGCGATCAACGTGCTTGCCGCCCGCCATCGCTCGATTGCGGATCGCTTCGCCGGACGGGGTGGCTTCAAGGGCGAGGCCCGCTTCGAGGAAGGCCGCTGGGGCCGTCTCGTCACCGGCGCGCCCACGCTCGACGGCGCTCTCGCCGTTCTCGATTGCGAAACTGAAGAGGCGCTCGAGCGTCATTCGCACACCATCCTGATCGGCCGGATCAAAGCCATCAGACACGCCCAGGACGAAGGCGCGCTGCTTTATTGGCGCGGCGTCTACGGCCAGCTCGACGACGAGCTCCAGGCCGGCGCAGGAATCTAGGGCCGCTGCTCAATCCGCAGACAGGATGGGCCGAGCTTCTCCAGCACGAGGAGGCGGAGGGCGTTCGTCCTCTAAATCAGTCCAAATTTGCGAATACGTTTCATTGACCGAACGAGACACACGGCGGGATGATGGGGAGCAATAGGAGACTCCCCATGACCGTCCTCATTGTCCCCGGTCTCTACGGCTCCGAGCCGGCGCATTGGCAGAGCCGTTGGGAAAGCGAAATCGACGGCGTCGAACGTGTCGAGCAAGACGACTGGGATGCCCCGGAGCTGGAAGCCTGGCTGTCGACCTTGCGCCGCCATGTCGAACGCCGGCCGGGCGCCGTGCTGGTCGGTCACAGCCTCGGCTCGACCTTGATCGCCCATCTGGCCGACCGCTATCCCGATCTCGATATCGGCGGAGCGCTCCTCGCCGCTCCGGCCGATCCCGAGTTGCGGGCGTCGCGTATCCGCGGCATCGCATCCTTCGGCCCGGTTCCGGACAAGCCGTTACCCTTCCCCGCGATCGTCGTCGCGAGCCGGACGGATCCCTATATGAATATCGAGCGGGCCCGCGTCATCGCCAATATGTGGGACGCCGCCTTCGTCGAGGCCGGTGATGCCGGCCATATCAACGTCGCCTCCGGCCATGGCGGCTGGCCCGCCGGCCTCAGGCTTCTGGACCAGTTGCTGGCGCGGCGGGATCGGGCCGCGGCATCGGCCCTGTGGATCCGGCACGCGGCCAGCCTGTCCGCCAACTGAGACGGGAGCTTCGGCGACGACATCGCGCGGGTAACCGACTTCATCGACCGATATAGGGCTGATCATGAGCCAGTCATCATCGCGCCTGCTTGGCGTGATCAGCCGCAACGCCCTGCAGGCCGTGCCGACGGTGATCGGCATCGTGATCCTGAATTTCCTGCTGCTCCAACTCGCTCCTGGGGACGCAGCGGACGTGATGGCGGGGGAGTCCGGCGCCGCAACGGAAGAGACGATGACGATGCTGCGCCAGCGTTTCGGGCTCGATCTGCCGCTGTTGAGCCAGCTTGCCGCCTATCTCGGCAACCTCGCGCAAGGCAGCCTCGGCTTTTCTCCGCGCTACAACATGCCCGTCGCGGAACTGATCGGCCAACGCCTGCCAGGGACCCTGCTGCTGATGGGGTTCGCGCTGACGATCGCGCTGGCCTTGGGCATCCTGCTCGGCGCGATCATGGCGCTGAACCGCGGCCGCTGGGCGGACCGCGTCATCTCGATCGGCTCGCTGCTGTTCTACTCCATTCCGGGCTTCTGGATCGGCTTGATGCTGATCGTGGTGTTCTCGGTAAGGCTGGGCTGGCTCCCGAGCGGTGGGTCCGAGACGATCGGGGCCGGCCTGACCGGTGTGGAAGGACTGCTCGATCGCCTGCGCCATATGGTCTTGCCGGGTACGTCGCTCGCCCTCTTCTACGTCGCGATCTATGCGCGCCTGACGCGCGCGGCCGTGCTCGAAGTCTCCTCGCGCGACTTCGTGCGGACGGCGGCGGCCAAGGGATTGTCGCGCACGGAGATCGCGTCCCGCCATATCCTGCGCAACGCGCTGCTTCCCGTCACGACGCTCGCAGGGATGCATTTCGGCGGCATTCTCGGAGGCGCCGTCGTCGTCGAGACCGTTTACAGTTGGCCGGGCCTCGGCCGGCTCGCCTTCGAAGCCGTGATGAGGCGGGACTTCAACGTCTTGCTCGGGATCCTCCTGCTCTCCTCGCTCCTCGTCATTTTCGTGAACATGGTGGTCGACCTCGTCCAGGCCTGGCTCGATCCGCGCATCGAGGTCGGAACATGACCGTGCTGCACCCTCAACCAACCGCTGTAGCCGCCACGGTCTGGTCGGTCCCGGAGCCCATCGTCGCCGAAGCGGCCCAACCTCCGCTGCCAAACCCGGCGGTATCGCGGGTAGAGCCCGCTCCCGGCCTTCGGCGCCCCGGATTCGCCTTGTTGCGAAATCGGGCCGTGCGCGCCTTTCTGCGCAATCCGGCGGGCCTCGGCGCGCTGGCCTTCCTGGCACTGGTCACGCTGGCCGCTGTCGCCGCGCCATGGCTCTATCCGGAGGATCCGCTAGCGATGGTGGCGCGGCCGTTCCTCTGGCCCGGCCAGAACCTTGATTACCCCCTCGGCACCGACTCGCTCGGGCGCGACGTCGCGGCCGGCCTCGTCTGGGGTGCGCGCATCTCTCTTCTCGTCGGCTTCACGGCGATGATCCTGGGCGTGAGCGTCGGCCTGGCGATCGGGGCAACGGCCGGTTTCTATGGCGGGCGCGTCGACAATGCCCTCGTCCGCCTGATCGAAATCTTCCAAACCGTTCCGAGTTTCATCCTGCTCGTCGTTCTCGTCGCGATCGCCCAGCCGCGGGTCGAGACCGTCACCATCGCGATCGCGCTGGTCACCTGGCCGACCGTCGCCCGCCTGTCGCGCGCGGAATTCCGCGCGCTGCGCGAAGCCGATTTCGTGACCGCGGCCCGGGCGATGGGCGCGAGTCCCGCGCGGATCATCCTGCGCGAAATTCTGCCCAATGCGTTGTCCCCGATCGTCGTCACCGCCTCGATCCTCGTCGCTTCGGCGATCCTGATGGAATCGGCGCTCTCCTTCCTCGGCCTCGGAGACCCCAATTTCGTCAGCTGGGGCAGCATGATCGGCGCGGGCCGCGAATTGCTGCGGACGGCCTGGTATCTGACCGCCATTCCCGGTCTCGCGATCGTCT
Organism: Allobosea sp. RCC_152_1; assembly: GCF_041360765.1. Classification (NCBI taxonomy): domain Bacteria; kingdom Pseudomonadati; phylum Pseudomonadota; class Alphaproteobacteria; order Hyphomicrobiales; family Alloboseaceae; genus Allobosea; species Allobosea sp. RCC_152_1. Next base: position 70,520 of record NZ_JBFUPU010000012.1, on the reverse strand, counting down.
TCACCGTGCTCGCCCTCAACCTGCTCGGCGACGCGATCAATGACGCGCTGAACCCCCATCTCTCGGGGACGCCCTGATTTTCATCCTCCGCCGGCCGTGCCGGCCAGCGACACCATCGGAGTTGTCATGACCGCCATCGACTATCGCTATCTCGGCCGCTCCGCGCTGCGCGTCTCGCCGATCACGCTGGGCACGATGATGTTCGGCCGCGAAACCGACGAGGCGACCTCGCATCGCATCATCGACCGGGCGCGGGAGCAGGGCATCAATTCGATCGACACGGCGGATGCCTATGGCAAGGGCGAATCCGAGCGCGTCGTCGGGCGCGGCATCGCCAAGCATCGCGATCATTGGGTGCTCGCCACCAAATTCGCCAACCCGTTGGGCGCAGGCGCCAACCAGCGCGGCATCTCGCGCAAATGGATCGTCGAGAATGTCGAGGCCAGCCTGAAGCGTCTCGGCACCGACTATATCGACATCCTCTACTTTCACCGCGCCCCCTTCGGCGAGCCGCTGGAAGAAGCGGTGCGTGCCATCGCCGACCTGATCCGCCAGGGCAAGCTGCGCTATTTCGGCGTTTCAAACTTCCGCGGCTTCCGGATCAGCGAGGTCTCGCATCTCGCCGATCAGCTCGGCATCGACCGGCCGGTCGCGAGCCAGCCGCTCTACAACCTCGTCACCCGCACGGCGGAGGCCGAGCAGTTGCCCGCCGCCGCCTTCAACGGCCTCGGCATCATCTCCTACAGCCCGCTCGCGCGCGGCGTGCTGACGGCGAAGTACCAGCCGGGCGTCGAGCCGGCCGCGGACACGCGCGCCGGCCGCAAGGATGCGCGCATTCTGAATACCGAATGGCGCCCTGAATCGCTCGACATCGCCCAGCGCATCGAGCGCCATGCCGCCTCGCGCGGCCTGACCGCAGTCGAGTTCGCTATCGCCTGGGTGCTGCACAACAAGCTGATCAGCTCCGCGATCGCAGGCCCCCGCACCGAGGCTCAATGGGAGAGCTACCTACCGGCCCTGAACTACCGATTGACGGCGGAAGACGAGGCTTTCGTCGACGGTCTGGTTCCGGCGGGCCATGCCTCCACCCATGGCTGGAACGATCCCAGTCATCCGCCGGAAGGCCGGGTGCCCGGCATCTTCGCCGATGCTGCGAGCGACGTCGTATCGCAGGCGGCCTAGCTCGCCGCGCCCGATCGGGCGCGATCATGATGATCCATCTTTTGGTTGTCGCATCGGCCCGAAAAGCAGATCTCGCTTTTCGGGCCGATGCCGTGTGTCGCAGACAATGCGCTGGTGAGCCCGAAAGCAGGACCTCGCCGTCAATTCGAGACGCAGGCGGGAATGGCTGTCAGAGCCGCAATCCCCGCTGCTTCAGAAGCGGCAGGATCTTCTCCTCGAAATGGTCGAAATCGGTGCGGAAGTCATAGAAATTGATCTGCAGCCCGTCGATGCCGGTGGCATGCAGCGCGGCGATCTTGTCGACGACCTGTTCCGGCGAACCGATGATTTCGATATTGCCGCCGAGGCCGAGGCCCTGCTTGTGCGCAGAATCCGCGCGTCCGCGCCAGGCATGGGCGTCGCTGTCATAGCCCTGGTTGCTGCCCTTGCCGTGGGCGGCGAAGGTGGGACCCTTCAGATCCGGCTTGTTGCGATAGATCGCCTGCGCGTAGTCCAGCGCCTCGGCCTCGGTGTCGCGCGACACGATGATCGGGTTTATCAGCGTCCTCACCTCGCGGCCGAAAGCCCGCGCCCGCGCCTTGATCGCGGCGATATGCGGCGGCAGCGTCTCGATCGCACTGTCGATATGCGAGCCGCCCGGCGAGGTGATGAAGACCAGGTCCGAATGCTTGGCGGCAAAGTCGATGCCGGCCGGCGATCCCGTGGCGTTGACGATGATCGGCCGCCCATAAAGTGGCTTCGGCGTGATCCAGGCATTGTTCAGCCGCCATGGATTGAGGCGCCCCTCATAGGAATAGTTGTCGTCCTCGCTCCAGAGCCGGTGCAGCACGTCGAACAGCTCGTCGGCCATCTCGTAGCGCTTGTCGTGCTCGATACGCTGCCAGCCGAACATCTCGTGCTCGACGGCACGATGGCCCGTCACGATGTTGATGCCCCAGCGGCCCTTGCTGATGTGGTCGAGCGTCGCGCCGAGCTTGGCGAGATGCAGCGGATGCCACGGCCCGTAGAGCACATGGATCGTCGAGATCAGTAGGATGTTCTGCGTGACCGCGGCCATCGCGCCCAAGGCCACGAAGGCGTCGAGCGAGGCATCCCCGTCATAGCCGCCCTTGGGCAGCCATTGAGTGCGGCTGAAGGCGACCTCGAATCCGAGCGCATCCGCGCGCTTCACCACCTCGGCATTGTAGTCGAAGGTCCAGGTCGAGCTCGTTGGCAGATCGGAGAAGCGGATGTCCTGCAGGTTGAGGAACAGGCCGAGCAGAAGCGGCTGCTTCAGGGAGCGCGACAGCGGGCTGTCGGCGAAATCCGTCTGTCGGCGCAGGGCTAGGTTCGGGCGAGGATCGGCGAGTGCGGTCATGAAGGTCTCCGGGTGGAGAATTAATCTATCAATCAAATAATCTAAATACCAATCGCTTCCTGCGCGCCACGCACACGGCCCCCTGAAGCCTTCAGTAGGGCTTATCGTCTCGCATGCTCATAAAGGGGTTCCAGGGAAATATACCGCCTCAAAACATCAGAATTTTAGTTTACTAATCTAATATACAATATTGCCGCCGCTTGGCTCCGAACCTAGGCTGTCCGCCATTCTCGCAGGACCTCGCGGAGCCGCCCATGTCTCGAAGCCCGATCCTTGCCGGCCTCGCGGTCGCGCTGCTTCTGGCGTTCTGCCAGACGCCAGCTGAGGCCCAGCCGAAGCGTGGCGGCACGCTCAACATGCTGGTGGAGCCGGAGCCGCCGGCGCTCTCCACCATCGCCCACACCGCCGGCCCTTCGACCAAGGTGAGCGGCAAGGTGCTCGAGGGGCTGCTGACCTATGATTACGACCTGACACCCAAGCCTCAGCTCGCCACCGAATGGTCGGTCAGCGAGGACGGGCTGCGCTATTCCTTCAAGTTGCGCGAGGGCGTGCTCTGGCACGACGGCAAGCCGTTCACCTCGGCGGATGTCGCCGCCTCCATCGCCATCCTCAAGCAATATCATCCGCGCGGGCGCGGCACCTTCGCCAATGTCGTGACCGTCGAGACACCGGACCCGCTGCGCGCCACGATCGTCCTATCGAAGCCTGCGCCCTATCTGATCACCGCCTTCGCGGCATCGGAATCGCCGATCGTCCCGAAGCACATCTATGAGGGCTCCGATCCGACGACGAACCCGAAGAACAACGCGCCGATCGGGACAGGCCCCTACGTCTTCAAGGAATGGGTGCGCGGCAGCCACATCATCTACGAGCGCAACCCGAATTACTGGGACAAGCCGAAGCCCTATATCGATCGGCTGGTGGTGAAGTTCATCCCCGACGCCGCCGCGCGTGCCGTCGCCTTCGATGCCGGAACGGTCGATCTCGGCGGCGAGACGCCCGTGCCCCTGTCCGAGCTGGAAAGGCTGAAGCAGGACCCGAAGATCGGGATCGAGGACAAGGGCTATTCCTACAGCCCCTCCGTCCAGCGGATCGAGTTCAATTTCGAGAACAAGTACTTGAAGGACATGCGCGTCCGCCGCGCGATCGCGCATGCGATCGACCGGCGCGTGATCCTGAACACCGTCTGGTACGGCTACGGCGAGCTGACGAATACCCCCATCAGCACGCGGCTGACGCAGTTCCACGATCCTTCGGTGAAGGGATACGCCTTCGATCCCAGGAAGGCCGAGCAACTGCTCGACGAAGCCGGCTTCAAGCGCGGCGCGGACGGCGTCCGCTTCCGGCTGACCCATGATTTCCTGCCCTATGGCGACGGCTTCCGCCGCACGGCCGACTATCTGCGCCAGGCGCTTGCCAAGGTCGGGATCGAGGTCACGATCCGCTCGCAGGATTTCGCGACCTATATCAAGCGGGTCTACACGGATCGCGACTTCGACTTCACCAACAATTCGATGGGCAACACCTTCGATCCGACCGTCGGCGTCCAGCGCCTCTACTGGTCGAAGAATTTCAAGAAAGGCGTTCCCTTCTCCAACGGATCCGGCATCAATAATCCGGAGATCGACGCCCTGCTCGAAGCGGCCACGGTCGAGACCGACCCGATCAAGCGCAAGCAGGAATTCGCCCGCTTCCAGCAGATCATCGCGGAAGAGATCCCTTCGATCACGATCCTGACGGTCCCCAACCTGACAATCTACAACCGCAAGGTCAAAGACCACACGGTCGGTGCCGATGGCCTGAACGGCAATCTCGCCGGTGTCTGGATCTCCCCGTGAATCGGCCGCCGGCCGTTCCTGCGCAAGCCGCATTCGAGACGTAGACAGTCATGCTCCACAGCACGTCCCTCCACGCCACCGAAGCCCTGCGCCTGCTGGGCCCCTTTCCCGAAAACTGGGTGCCGGTTCGGGACGGCATCGACCACGATGTCGTCATCGTCGGCGGCGGCCATACGGGCTCGAGCTTCGCCTTTGCGCTCAATCGTGCCGGTATCCGGCGGATCAGCGTCATCGACGCGGCGCCGGACGAAGCTTCGTCCGGGATCTGGTTGACGCGTGCGCGCATGAACCTGCTTCGGACGCCCAAGAACCTGCCGGGACCGGAGCTCGGCGTGCAGGGGCTGGGCTTTCAGGCCTGGTATGAAGCGCAGCACGGCAAGGACGCCTTTGCCGAGCTGGTGCGTATTCCCCGCACCGACTGGGCCGCCTACCTTTCGTGGTTCCGTACCATTCTGCGACTGCCGATCCGATACGGCGTGCGGCTGGTGCGGATCGAGACCGCGGCCGGTCATCTGCGGCTACACCTGGAGACGCCGGACGGAGCGCGCATCGAAACCGCGCGCAAAGTCATCCTCGGAAACGGCGTCGCCGGAAGCGGCTATCCCTATCTGCCGCCCGCTCTGGAGTGGCTTCCCCGGCATTTGCGCGCGCATACTCATGACAGCATAGACTTCGAGCCGCTTCGCGGAGAATCGATAGCGGTCATCGGTGCGGCCGCCTCGGCCTTCGACACGGCCGGCGCGGCCCTAGAAGCAGGCGCCCGCGAGGTCCATCTCTTCGCACGCCGCGATCACATCCCGGCGATGCCGGTCTCGCGGGCGCGCGGCTATCCCGGCGCCTATGACAACTACCGGCACCTGCCGGATGAGGTCCGCTGGCACCAGGCCTATCGCTTTCGTGAATCCGGCTCGACGCCAACGCCAGACGCGATCGAACGCGCGGTCCGCTTCTCCAATTTCCACATTCACCTCTCCTCGCCATGGCTCCATGCGCATGAGGAGGATGGCGGAATCGTCGCAACACTTCCCGGACGGCGCGTCCATGCGGATTTCGTCATTGCCGCCACGGGTTACCGCGTCGACCTTGCAAGGCGATCCGAATTGGCAGGGATCGCCGGGGAAGTCCTGCTCTGGCGTGATCGCTATCAGCCGCCAGCAGAAGAGACCGATGACGACCTCGGCGCCCATCCCTATCTCGGATACGGCCATGAGCTGCTCGAGAAGAGCCCGGGCGCTGCGCCCGAGCTTCGGAACATCCATGTCTACAACCCCGGCGGCTTCGTCAGCTTCGGATTGCCGATCGGGGACGTGCCGTCGCTGCGCCGGGACGTCCCCGCGGTCGTCTCGGCGATCAGCCGCGACCTGTTCCTGGCTGATTTCGATCGTCATAGGGCGCGGATCGTCTCACAGGTCGCGCCGGAATTCGGTCGGGACGCCTATAGTTCCGCGCTATGGGCCCGCCAGGCCGCAGAATAGGTCCGCGCCGTCCGGAGAACCCGTCAGCGGCGGGCACGGGTTCCGGACAGTCCTGCGCCGGCCGAGCGTTCGTCAGAACACGCGGCCAGCCCTCAGCAGCTCCGTCTCGTCATTCGCGAGATAATCGCCGATGGCCCGCGCCTTCTGTCGCAGCGGGTTGTGTGTCGAGAGCGTGCGGATGTTGCGCCAGTGGCGGTCGAAATTGTAGCGGCTCGCCGTGGTCGAGCCGCCACCGATCTCGAACAGCGTCTCGGCTGCCTTGAGCGCTTGCGGATAAACCGCGATTTGCGTGCGCGAAACCGCCAAGGAGCCCGCCAGAAGCCTTTCGTCGAGATCGCCTGCGTGGGTCCAGAAGCCTTCGGCGGAGTGGTCGAGTGCGGCTGCGGCCGCCGCGATCGCTGCATCGATCACGAAGGATGCGGCGGAGAGCTCACCGAGCACCTGCTGCACGAACGGATCCTGCCGCCCGGTCTCCGCCGAGCTGTGAAGTACGGCCCGCGCATCCCGCTGCACATAGGTCGCCGCGTCGGTCACGATGTTGCGCACGATGCCCGCGGCACAGGAGACCAGATGAAGCTGCCGCAAGGACGAGGTGTGCCGGTTCACATCCGCGCCGAGCTGGCGCTGCGTCACCTCGTGCGGGAAGACCACCACCTCGTCGAGCTGGACGCTGCCGCTTGCGGTGAGGCGCTGGCCCATGCCGTCCCAATCATCGTGAATCGTGATGCCGTCGCGATCCGTCGGGACCAGAACGCTGACCGGGCGATCCCCGTCATCATGGGCGCTGAACACCGCGTAGTCCGCGAAGGCGGTGCCCGTCGCGTAAAACTTCCGCCCGGAGAGACGAAAGGCGTCACCGTCCCGCCTCAACCGTGTCGTGATCTGTCCGGGCTTGACCGTGCCGACCTCCGTCGAGGCGCCCGCGAAGAGCGCGCCGCCGAGAACGCGGTCGATCAGCTCGCGCGAGCGCGGCGTTTCCTCGCCCAGGATCTGCGTCTCGGTGAAGTTGAAATGCGAGCGCAGCGCATGCGCCACATTGGGGTCGGCAGCCGCAAGGGCTTCGAGGACTGCGACGAGATCGGAGATCGTTCCCCCGGGCCCTCCCAGGCGCCGGGGTATCCGCAACGCGCCAAGGCCCGCCTCCCGCACCAGCCGAAACCCCTCATGCGGAAGCTCGCGACGCTGCTCGCGTTCGGATGCGCCAGCCGCCAAACGCTGGGCGAGAGCCGGCACCCGCCCGAGAAGCTCCTCCCGGCTTGATTCCGAAGTTCGCGGCGGCGCCTGCACGGCGGCCAAGCTTCCACGTCCCGACATGATGCATTTCCAATCCGGAGCCGTCCGAGTGCGGCGCTCTGATGAAGCGCGGGTCGCGCTTCGCCGTCAATAGTATACTTTTTAGATAGCTATTTTTAGCGCCTGAGATGACAATTTTGGCGGCCAAGTGCAGGACCGCGCATCCTTCCGCTGATTCGTCATGGAAGTCAGAGGAAACCGCCTTGCCAAGGCCGTCTCCAATTAGATAACTTATTTAATATACTATTCCCGCATAAGCTCTCATCGACGAAAGAGGATGCGCCATGAACATCGCCGCTCGCCGTGACACATTCGCCCCCGACAGCAATCCCGTGCAGCTTCGCTCGCCCGAGCTGACCGCGCTGATCGCGGCCATCGGCGAAGGCGCATCCGAGCGCGACCGGACTCGCACGCATCCTTACGCTCAGATCGATCTCATCCGCGCCAGCCGGCTCGGGGCCCTGCGCATCCCGACGACGCATGGCGGCAGCGGAGCGTCGCTGCGCGATCTGCTGGAAGTGGTGATCGCGCTCGGCGCGGCGGATCCCAATGTCGCCCATGCCTTGCGAAATCATTTCGGCTTCGTGGAACGCTTCGTGCAACCTGCTCTGGATCCGCAGCACGGCAAATGGCTTGGGGAAGTCGTCGCCGGCAAGATTTTCGGGCTTGCGGCGGGCGAGACCACGTCGCTGCCGGTCGGCGGCAATCCGCTCGAGACCAGGCTGGTCGCGGAAGGGGCCGGGTACCGCTTGTCCGGCACCAAATACTACAGCACCGGCACGCTCTACGCCGATTACGTCGTCGTGCGCGCCCAGGACGAAGGCGGCCGCTACGCCTCTGCGATTCTGCCGGTCGAGCGCGAGGGCATCACCCGCGAGGACGATTGGGACGGCATCGGCCAGCGCCTGACCGGCACGGGCACGACCCACCTCGACAATGTCCGTGTCGCCGGCGATGAAATCGTCTGGGACGAGAGCGGCAGCGCCTATGCCCGCCCATACAATACGACGCTGCCCCATCTCATCGTCACGGCCGTCGAGGCCGGGATCATCCGCGCCATCTGGGATGATGCCATCGCGCTCGTGAGACGGCGCAGCCGCTCCTTCGCCCATGCGCCCGCCGCAAGCCCTATCGACGACCCGTTTCTGCAGCAGGTCATCGGCCAGCTCGAAGCCGCGGCCTTCGCCGCCGAGGCGACCATCCTCGCAGCAGCGGAGAAGCTCGATCGCGCGACGGAAGCCGCCGTGAACGGACGGATCGACGAGGGCCTCGCGCATGACGCCGCTCTCGCAGCGGCCATGGCCAAGATCATCGTCGACGAATTCGCGATCCGCGCCGGCTCACAGCTATTCGACGTCGGAGGCGCTTCCGCAGCCAAACGGGAAACCAACCTCGACCGGCACTGGCGCAATGCGAGGACGCTCGCGGCCCATAACCCCGCTTCCTACAAGGCGCAGGCGATCGGAGCCTTCAGCGTCAAGGCGACGCCGTTGCCTCGCACCGGCTTCTTCTGATCCGCAACCGGGCAGGGCGCACCCGCGAGCCGATGCGAGTGCGCGGCCGATCCCGAATCGGGCGGGAACCTCACAAGCCGGCGGCGCGCGGTCGAGGCCGGACATCGTTTGCGATCGTCTCACCGAACGGCCCGTTATTGATCGAGCCACCGAACTGCGCCCGGTCGTGGCCGAGGTCCAGCAGCGGGAAGACCAGCTCCGCGAACCGATAGGCCTCCTCGAGATGCGGGTAGCCGGAGAGGATGAAGCTGTCGATGCCGAGAGCCTGATACTCCTTGATGCGCGCGGCGACCTGCTCGGGATTGCCGACCAGCGCCGTGCCGGCGCCGCCTCGGACCAGGCCGACCCCCGCCCACAGATTGGGGGAGACGACGAGCTTGTCGCGGCGCCCGCCATGCAGCGCCGACATGCGCCGCTGCCCTTCGGAATCCATCCGCGCGAAGATCGCCTGGGATTTCGCGATGGTCTCATCGTCGAGATGAGCGATGAGCCGGTCGGCCGCCGCCCAAGCTTCCTCCTCGGTCTCCCGCACGATGACATGCAGGCGGATTCCGAAACTGACCTTCCGTCGCGCCGTCTTCACCACCTTTTCGACAGCCGCGATCTTCGCTGCCACCGCCGCCGGCGGCTCGCCCCATGTCAGGTATTTGTCGATCGTTCGCGAGGCCACGTCGATGCCCGCTTCCGACGAACCCCCGAAATAAAGCGGAGGCCCGCCCGCTTGAACCGGATCATAGAGCAGTTGCGCGCCTTCGACCTGCAGATGCCGCCCGTGATGCGTGACGGTCTCGCCGCGCAGCAATGCCGAATAGATGGTCAGAAACTCCTCGGTGACGGCATAACGCTCATCATGCGGCAGGAAGATGCCATCGGCCTTCTGCTCGACGGGGTCGCCGCCTGTCACGACGTTGACTAGCAGGCGCCCGCCCGTCAATCGGTCAAGTGTCGCCGTCATGCGCGCGGCCAGCGTCGGCGATTGCAGTCCGGGCCGCACTGCAACCAGATAGCGCAGGCGCTCCGTCGCGGGCGCAACCGCCGAAGCGACGAGCCAGGAATCCTCGCAGCTCTTGCCCGTCGGGAGCAGCACGCCGTAATAGCCCAGTCGATCGGCGGCCTGCGCGATCTGCCGCAGATAGGACAGATCCGTTTCGCGACCGCCCGTCGCCGTTCCGAGATAGCGTCCATCGCCATGGGTCGGCAGAAACCAGAGGACATTGGCCTTGGCGGCGGGTGCAGTGGTCATGCGGACGTTCCTTTCGCTGTCTTACGATCCCGATCGGCTTCGGGCACGGGAGCCAGCCTTGAGGCGGGTAAAGAGGTTTCCACAAAGCGCCGCGTCAGGCCGTGTCGAGCAGGCGCGATTGGAAAGCCGCATCGGCGTCAACGACCAATCTCGTAGCGAGCCGGCAATTTCGGCCGCGGGACTCAAGACAATCACATCTCCGCTTGGTGGCATAAGATAGAACAATACCGATATTCTCTTAGTCCTGCGGCGCTCGTCAAAAGCATATCGCTCCATATATAATGCTACATAAAGTTCATTTATTCGGATAAATCTCCCATTTCAGGAAATTTATCCGCAGGTCCTCGCAACGTTGCAAGGATCGGAACCTCGACTCAGATCTTCATCGATGCCGCTGCGGTTGCGGCCCACATCTCCGGAAGTGGCCTGCCTGGATCTTCGGTCCGCAAGGCTGAGCTCTCCGGCGAGGCTCCCGGAGCGCATGTCGAGAGACTGAGGCCCGGACACGGCCAACGCGCAGAAACGCGGCCGAAAAGCCGACATTGCCCGGAAAGCCGAACGAGAGCCGCATGTCCCGGAGCAGGCGCCGCCGCAGTAGTGTATCGCGGATCACACTCCGGCGCTGCGTAGTAGCAATTTTTGCTATCCAAGACAGTTCGGCGAGATCAATCTCGCAGCCAAGGGGCGATATTCGCAAGTGCGCAAAATACAAGCTTTGGTAAAAGAGTATCGTTTGAAGAATGCACCCTGATCGAGCTGATTTTTTGTTCGCCGAATATCAGATCGTTCATGCGCCGAGGCATGCTCGGTAAATCATCTTTTCCCTGATCGCCGTTTATCGCCAAAAAGGTCTCGACATGTCCCAAGCCACGCAAAGGAAAGCTGAGGGTCCTTCGTCCCTGTCCGAAGCGACGGCCGCCGATGGAGCGGATGCGCTCTTGACGGCCCGGTATCGCGATGCAGCGCGGACACCGGAGCGTTGGAATGCGGTGCTCGGTCAGATCCTGGCGCATCGTTCGGTGCGCAGCTACAAGCCGGACGCGCTGCCGGAAGGCACGCTGGAGACACTCGTCGCAGCGGCGCAGTCGGCCCCCACGTCTTCGAATCTCCAGACCTGGAGCGTCGTCGCCATTGCGGATCCCGCGCGCAAGGCGCGGCTGGCGGAAGTGACCAACAACCAGAAGCACGTTCTGGAGGCGCCGTTGCTGCTGGTCTGGCTGGCGGATCTCGACCGTCTGGGGCGCCTGGGTGCGGAAAAGGCCCATGCGGTCGATGCGCTCGACTATCTGGAGACGCTTTTCGTCGGAATCATCGATGTGGCGCTCGCAGCACAGAACGCGGTCCTCGCCGCGGAAAGCCTCGGGCTCGGCACCGTCTATATCGGCGCGCTGCGCAACGATCCCGTGCGGGTGGCCGCCGAATTGAAATTGCCGCCCAGGGTGTTCCCGGTTTTCGGGCTCTGCGTCGGCATCCCCGCCCCGGACGTGGTCACCGGCATCAAGCCGCGTCTGCCGCAAAGCCTTATTCTGCATCGAGAGCACTATGCTGCCGCGCGCGTACAGGACGGTGCAGAGCACTACGACACCGCCATCCAGGATTTCCAGGGCGAGCAGAATATTCCGCGAGTTCCATGGTCGCGACAGGCGCTGGCCCGGGTTGCCGGTCCGCAATCGCTCAGCGGCCGGGACAAGATGCGGACAGCACTGGCCGAACTCGGATTCCTGCTGAAGTAATCCTCCCGGCACTTTGCGAGGAAGACGAGCGGACGATGAGCTGGATCGACGTCACCTATCATCTGCGCGGGAAGGCTGCGGACGCCGCGGCCCGAGCTCGTACGATCGCCGTCGAGCAGAGCATCGAGATGCCACCCGAGGCTGTCGACGATGACGCGATCCTCTCGGACGTTCTCGGCCACGTCACCGGTATCGAGGCCTTGGAGCCCGAGCTGCATGCGGTTCGCATCCAGCTCGCGGCGGCGACGATCGGCGCGGATGCCGGGCAGCTCCTGAACATGCTGTTCGGCAACTCCTCGCTGCATGACGACTTGACCCTGGCGGATGCCGAGCTTCCGGCCTCGCTGCAGCGGGAACTCGGCAGCGGGCCTGGCGCCGGACTGCGGGGGCTGCGGGCCCGGGTGAAGGCCGGGGCACGGGCGCTGACCGCCTCTGCGCTGAAGCCGCAGGGCTTGCCGCCGGCGGAACTGGCCAAGCTCGCTCACGCCTTCGCGCTGGGCGGCATCGATTATGTGAAGGACGATCACGGGCTGGCGCAGCAGAGCTTCAGCCCTTTCCATCAACGCGTCACCGCCTGCACTGCCGCCATCCGCCGGGCCACCGCGTCGACTGGCCATCCGACGCGCTATGTGCCGAGCCTCTCCGGTAGCCTCGATGCCGTCCGCGATCAGTTGCGCATCATCCGCGAGGAAGGGCTCGACACCGCGATGGTCGCGCCCGCCATCCTCGGGCTGTCCAATGTCCAGCAGCTCGTCCGCGACCACCGCGACATCGCCTTCCTGGCGCATCCGAGCCTCACCGGCGCCGCACGTATCGCGCCGGCCTTTCTGGCCAAGCTCTGGCGGCTGATCGGCCTGGATGCCGTCATTTTCCCGAACCATGGCGGCCGCTTCGGCTATTCGCCGGAAACCTGCCGGCAGATCGCCGCGGCGGCGCGCGCGCCTTCCGGGGATCTCGCAGCCGCCCTGCCTGTACCGGCCGGAGGCTTGAGCCTCGCACGTGTACCGGAAGTCCTCGACTTCTACGGCGACGAGGTCATGCTGCTGATCGGCGGCAACCTCCTGGCCGAGCGCGAGCGCCTGACCGAGGCGTCGGCCGCCTTCGTCGCCCAGGTCCACCATCATGCCGGAGCGGAAATCCATGCCTGAGCAGACCTCGCCCGAAGCCGCTGCACTGCGTCGTCGGCAGGACGAATTCGGCTGGGACGGCGTCGATCGTCTCGCCTACAAGCAGGACGCCGCGGCGCCTTTCCGCGACGTCTCTCGGCAGACGCTGTTCTCCCGCCCGGACCTAGCCGGCGAGCTGCGCTATTTCGAGATCGCCGCCGGAGGGCATACGACGCTGGAGCGCCATAACCATGTCCATGGCGTCATGGTTTTGCGCGGGCGCGGGCGGTGCCTGGTCGGAACGCGGGTGGACGATATCGGCGAGCTCGACCTCGTCACAATTCCTGGCTGGACCTGGCACCAGTTCCGCGCGGCCGCCGATGCGCCGCTCGGCTTTCTGTGTCTCGTCGATTCCGCGCGCGACAGGCCTGCCTTGCCCACGCCGGATGACATCGCTTCCTTACGCGCGCATCCGGAGGTGGCCGCGTTTCTCGATGGCTATAGCATCGGACCGAAAAGTGGAATCCACTTTTCGGTCCGATGCGATAACAAAGCGATAGATCATCGTGATCGCGTCCGATTGGACGCGCAATGATCTAGGCTCCATCGTCCGGGCCGGCCGCCTGCGCGTCATTGCCCGCAGCCGGCAAAGCGCCCGAGGATGGCGGCGAGAATTTCATTCGGGCAGCCTCGATCCAGCGAGGAGAGAGTTGGAAATCTGGGGGTATCCCTGGAAGACAGCGAACAGCGTTTAACCATCGCGCCAGAACAGCACCCGATTCTCGATGTGCTCGGCGACGGCGTTCAGAGCGTAACCGACAACCCCCAGGATGACGACGCCGAGCATTACAAGATCCATTTCGAAGCGCTCTCTGCCGGCGATGATCAGCCCCCCGATGCCCGGGCCGACTGCCATGAAGTACTCCGCGCCGACGGTGGCGAGCCAAGAGTAGATCAGGGCCAGATGAACCCCCGTGAGAATGGATGGCACGGCTGAAGGGAGGTAGACGCGCCGGATCTGCTGCAGCCGGCTGAAGCGCAGAGCCCTGGTAACCTCGACGATCTGGGGCGGCGCATTCCGCATGCCCTCGATCGTATTCAGCGCCACCGGAATGAACGCTGCCAGCGCAATGAAGGCGATCTTGGCGCTCTCCGCAAAGCCGAACCAGATCGAGATGATGGGAATCCACGCCAGCACCGCAATCTGCTTGAGCGCATGGAATGTGGGACCGACCAGTTTTTCGGCGGTTCGGGAAAGACCGAGCAGCATGCCGAAAGCGACGCCGGCAGCGGTACCGATAGCGAAGCCTGCCAGATTTCGCAGCAGGCTGGCAGCCAGATGGTAGAGCAGATCGCCGCGAACCAGTTCGCGCCAGGCCGTCACGAGGATCGTCTCCAGCGGGGGCAGGAAGCGGGGATCGATCAGCCCGGTTCGGCTCGATATCTCCCAGCCCGCCAGCAGCGCCAACGGCAAAGCGAGCCCGCGACGTTGCCGGGTCGACAGCCTCGGCGGAAACAGCGATGTCAAGGTCATCAGAGTGCCTCCACGCGCCAGGACTGGAAATGCGCCTCGACGCGCGCAAGGACGAGGTCCATCAGATAGCCGACCACGCCGATGACGATCATCGCGAACAGCATCACGTCGAGCCAGAACATCTGCCGACCCCAGACGAGGAGATATCCGAGCCCCTCCGATGAGGCCAGAAGCTCGACCGCAACGAGCGCCGTCCAGGCCTTGGTCAATCCGTAGCGAATGCCGGTGAAGATCTGCGGGAGAGCCGCGGGCAGTACGAGCCGGCGCAGTCTCTGCGCGGGGGTGAAGCGAAACGCGTCGGCGACCTCCATATAGCCGCGTGGAATGCCGCGGATACCGGCCGCTGTGTTCAGCACGACGGGAACCAGGGCAGCCTTCGCGATGATCACGATCTTCAAGGCTTCGCCGATCCCGAGAAACAGCATCAGCAGCGGAATCCATCCGAGAGTCGGGACCTGGGCGATGGCCGTGAAGGTGGGGCGGACATAGTCGTCGAAGGTCGGAATCAGCCCCATGGCGAGGCCCAGCGCCAAGCCGATACTCGCCCCGATCGCAAATCCCGCGGCAACGCGAGCGGCGCTGAAGCCAATATGCTGCAGCAGGTCGCCCCCCTGCACTGTCTCGACAGCCGCTTGCCAGACATAGCGCGGCGGCGGCAAGATCTGTTCGGGAAGCCAGCCACGGGCGGAAGCCCAGCCCCAGGCCAGCAGCAGCACGAGCGGGAAGATCAGGGCCACGGCGATCGCACTCGCGCGGCCGAAGAGCAGAGTCGCCACGTTGCCGGAGCGCGGCAAAGAAATAGGTGTCACTTCACTCATGGCGGATCATGCCGGAATCACGGCGTCGCTCAGACGCGGAGAGTGCAGCAAGCGTCCGGGAGCCTCGGCCCTCGTCTCCGGAAGAGGACTTCCGCTGGCGGCCTCGAGAGCATCGAGAACCTCGTTCCGGATCCGCGAGAACGCATCCGAGCGCCGGTCCCGCAGCCTCGGCAGGTCGATATCGAAGGTTCGGAAGATGCGCCCCGGCCGCGGCGCCATGACCACGACGCGGTCGCCGAGGAGCACGGCCTCATCCACGTCGTGCGTGACCAGCACGGCCGTGATCCGCTCCTTCGCCCAGATCCGTTGCAGCTCCTCCTGCAGATGGGCCCGGGTCAAGGCATCGAGCGCGCCGAAAGGCTCGTCGAGCAGCAGGACGCCGGGCCGGTTGACCAGCCCGCGCGCGATCGCGACACGCTGCGCCATTCCGCCCGATAATTGCCGGGGCAAGGCCTTCGCGAAGGCGGACAGACCAACCAGCGCCAAATGATCGGCCACGCTGCGCCGCTTCGCATCCGCATCGATCGGTGCGTTCTCGAGGCCAAGCGCGACATTGTCCTCGACGGAAAGCCAGGGAAACAGGCGCGGCTCCTGGAAGACCAGCCCGCGGCTGAGGCTCGGCCCCTCGATCCGCCTGCCGTCATGGAGCGCCTCCCCTTGCGCGGTCTCGAGGCCTGCCACGATGCGCAGCAAGGTCGACTTGCCGCAGCCGCTTGCCCCGACGATGGTGACGAACGAGCCCTCCTCGATCGTCAGATCGACGTCGGCGAGCACCTTCAGCGGCGATCCGTCCACCTGGAAGGTTTTGCTAAGCTGGCGGATCGACAGACGATTTTCCGACAAAACTGACCTCCGACGGACCCGATTGATGGAAGAATATTCCATGTCCATATAGTTGACTATTTTGATAAACTAAGAAGACTAATGCGGCAAGGAGCCAATCGATGCCGCTGCGACATCAGAAGAGCCGACAACTGTCCCTGGGCGCTTTCCTGCTGACGGACGGCCACCATGTGGCGGCCTGGCGCAGTCCGCAGACGCCAGCGGGGGCCGCGTTCGATTTCGGGCATTTCGCCCGCGTCGCCCAGGCCGCCGAGCGCGCCGCCTTCGACCTGGTCTTTCTGGCGGACAGCTCCTCCATTCGCTTTCCGGAGAGCCCCTCCCTGCACCGGACATCGCGAGCCGCACAGCTTGAACCGATCACGCTGCTCTCGGCGCTGGCCCCTCTGACCAGCCGCATCGGCCTCGTCGCGACGGCCTCGACGACCTACAATGACCCGTTCAACCTCGCGCGCCGCTTCGCCTCGCTCGACCTGTTGAGCGGCGGCCGCGCCGGCTGGAATCTCGTGACCTCGGTCAATGAGGCCGAGCCCTTCAATTTCGGGCGCGACGCGCCGTTGCCTCACGCCGAGCGTTACGCCCGCGCGACCGAGTTCGCCGAGGTGGTCGAGGGGCTGTGGGAGAGCTGGGACGCCGATGCGCTCCGCTACGACAAGGCCGAGGGCGTATTCTTCGATCCCGACGGCCTGCATGTGCTCGACCACAAGGGCCCCCACTTCCAGGTCAGGGGACCTCTGAACGTTCGCCCCTCGCCCCAGGGCCGTCCGGTCCTGGTGCAGGCGGGCGCCTCGCCAGACGGGCGCGAGCTGGCCGCGCGCACGGCCGAGCTCATCTTCTCGGCGCATCAGACGCTGGCGGAGGCCCAGGAGTTCTACGGCGACGTCAAGGGTCGACTCGCGCGCCATGGCCGTTCGCCCGACGATCTGAAGATCCTCCCCGGCGTCTTTCCCATCGTCGGGCGCTCGGAGCAGGAGGCGCGCGACACATTCGCCGCGCTCCAGGACCTGATCGATCCGGTCGTCGGCCTCTCGATGCTGAACACCGTCACCGCCGGTCTCGACCTCTCCGCCTATCCGCTGGACGGCCCGTTGCCCGACCTGCCGGAAAGCAACTCCGGCAGGTCGCGCCAGCGCCTGCTGGTCGATCTCGCCCGCCGGGAAAACCTGACGATCCGGCAGCTCTATCTGCGGATCGCGGGCGCGCGCGGCCACTGGCAGATCATCGGCACGCCGGCGCAGATCGCAGACGAATTGGAGCATCACTTCGTCAGCGGCGGCGCCGACGGCTTCAACATCATGCCGCCGCAGCTTCCCGGCGGACTCGACGATTTCATCGAGCTGGTGGTGCCGGAGCTAAGACGGCGAGGCCTGTTCCGGGAAGCCTATGAGGGCACCACGCTGCGCGACCATCTCGGGCTTCGCCGCGTCGCCCGCCGCCGCGCCACGCCCGCGCCGGTCGCGGCAGAGTAGGAGCAGGCAGAGATGGTCAAGCCGACTTCGGCGCGGGGGCAACTCAGCCTCGGCGCGTTCCTTCACCCCTCGGGCCACCATGTCGCGGCCTGGCGCCATCCCGACGCATTGCCTGACGGCGGGGTCAACATCGAGAACTACACCCGCCTGGCCCGCCTCGCCGAAGCCGCCAAGTTCGACCTCATCTTCCTGGCCGACACGGCCGGCGTGAGCGACCGCAACCTCGCCTATATCAGCCGGACCACGCGTGCCTCGCTATTCGAGCCACTGACCCTCCTGTCCGCCCTCTCCTCGGTCACGACGACGATCGGGCTCATCGCGACGGTCTCGACCAGCTTCAACGAGCCCTTCAACCTCGCACGCTATTTCGCGTCCCTCGACCTGATCAGCGGCGGCCGTTCGGGTTGGAATCTCGTGACCTCCGGCACGGAGCTGGAAGCGCTGAACTTCAGCCGCCCCGCTCATTACGGGCATGCGGAGCGCTACCGGCGCGCCGGCGAATTCGCCGATGTGGTCAAGGGATTGTGGGACAGTTGGGAGGACGACGCTTTTCTCTTCGACAAGGAAAGCGGGCGCTACTCCGATCCGGCCAAGCTCCATGCGCTGAACCATCGCGGCGAGCATTTCGCGGTACGCGGCCCGCTCGGCGTGCCGCGCTCGCCGCAGGGCCAGCCGGTGCTGGTACAGGCCGGGTCCTCGCCGGACGGCCGGGATCTGGCGGCGCGGACCGCCGAGATCATCTTCACCGCGCAGCAGACGCTCGCCGACGCGCAGGAATTCTACGGCGACGTGAAGGAGCGGCTGCAAACCTATGGGCGGGAGCCATCCGACCTCAAGATCCTGCCGGGCGTCTTTCCGGTTGTCGGGCGCAGCGAAAGCGAGGCACGCGCGAAGTTCGATACGTTGCAGGATCTGGTCCACCCCGTCGTCGGGCTCGCCTATATCGCCCAGCATCTGGGCGGGATCGACCTGTCGGGCTATCCGCTGGACGGCCCGGTTCCGGAAATCCTTGCGGAGACCAATGGTAGCAAGAGCCGCCAGCAATTGCTGTTAGATCTCGCGCGCCGCGAGAACCTTACCATCCGCCAGCTCTATCTGCGGATCGCCGGCGCGCGCGGGCACTGGCAGCTCGTCGGCACGCCGCGGCAGATCGCCGACGAGCTGGAGGAGCGCTTCGTCACGCATGGCGCCGACGGTTTCAACATCATGCCGCCTTCGCCGACCGGCCTGGACGACTTCGTCGCGCTCGTCCTGCCCGAGCTGCGGCGGCGCGGGCTCTTCCGGCACGACTATGACGGCCACACGCTGCGCGATCACCTCGGCCTGCGGCGGCCGGCCAACCGCTTCGCCAATCCCGCCGCCCAGGCGGCCGAATGATCCCTCCGAGAGGACGAGTTATGTTACGCCCCCTGTCACATCTCCTGGTCGCGGCATTGTCGCTGGCCGCGGCATCGCCGGCCTTCGCCGACCCGCTCACGCTGCGCATCGGCTTCGCCGGCATCGGCGCCGATAACCGCCCCTTCGTCGGGGGCTCGCCAAACGCCACGGCACGCGCACTCGACTTCTACGAGAAGGAATTCGCCGGGGACCCGAACGTGAAGGTGGAATGGGTCTTCTTCCGCGGCGAAGGACCGGCCGCGAACGAGGCCCTGGCGACCGGGCAGATCGACATCGTCTCGATCGGCGACCTGCCCTCGATCGTGCATCGCGCCAGCGGCGTGAAGACGAAGATCATCGCCGCCGACGGCGTTCATGCCCCGGTCTATGTGGTGGCGCGGCCGGATCTCGACATCAAGTCGATCGCGGACCTCAAGGGATTGAAGGTCGGCATCCATCGCGGCGTCTCCAGCCATCTCACGATCAGCCGCGTGCTCGATGCCGAAAAGCTGACGGAGAAGGATTTCAAGCTGGTGAGCCTGACGCCGGCCGACCAGGTCGCGGCGCTCGCGACTAAGAATATCGACGGCATCTTCGGCAGCACGGCCCTGCTGCGCAACATCCAGGACGGCACCGGGAAGCTCATCTATACCACGCGCGGCCAGGACAAGCCGTTCCAGCGCAACAATTCGCTGATCGTTCGGGAGGAGTTCGAGAAGGCTCACCCGGAGGTCGTGCAGAAGGTCGTCAACGCGCTCGTGAAGTCGGCGCGCTGGTCCTCGGACGAGGCCAACAGGCAGGCGCTCTTCGCGGCCTGGGCGAAATCAGGCACCCCAATCTCGGTCTACGAGGCCGATTTCGAGGGCGACCCGCTCAAATACCGCAACAGCCCGCTGATCGACCCCTATATCCGCGCGCATTTCGAGGTGCAGGCGAAACTCGCCAAGGATTTCGGCCTGATCCGCCGCGAGATCGACGTCTCGGACTGGTTCGAGCCGAAATACCTCGCGAACGCCCTGAAGGAACAGGGCCTCGAAACCTACTGGACGACCTACGGCCCCGACGGAAAGCCGCTGCCTGCGCAGAGCGCCTCGCGCTGACCGCAGTCGCAATCAGGGAACGATCATCATGAAACGCACGCTCGCGAAGAGCATCCTCGCGCTTCTCGCCGCTCTCGCGCTGGGCGGGGCCCCGGCCCATGCGGCGGAACAGCTCGTGATCCGACTCGGCTATGCCGGCGTCGGAACGGACAACCGCCAGTTCGCCAGCGGCAACACCTGGGCAAGCGCCCATGCCGGCGGCTTCCTCGAGGAGGAGTTCAGGAACGACCCCAACATCAAGCTCGAATGGTACTTCTTCCGCGGAGCCGGCCCCGCGGTGAACGAGGCCCTGGCCAACAAG
The DNA here is from genome assembly GCF_041360765.1 of Allobosea sp. RCC_152_1. Classification (NCBI taxonomy): domain Bacteria; kingdom Pseudomonadati; phylum Pseudomonadota; class Alphaproteobacteria; order Hyphomicrobiales; family Alloboseaceae; genus Allobosea; species Allobosea sp. RCC_152_1. The sequence continues at coordinate 50,340 of NZ_JBFUPU010000012.1, read as the reverse complement.
CAGCTCGATTTCGCGTCGCAGGGCGACCTGCCCTCGATCATCGGCAGGGCGAACGGGCTGAAGACAAAGCTGTTGCTGGTCGGAGGCACCAGGAGGCCGGTCTATCTCGCCGTCCCGAAGGGCTCGCCCATCAGGTCGATCGAAGACCTGAAGGGTCGCAAGGTCGCGCTGCAGCTCGGCACCAACAACCACCTGTCCGCGGTCAAGGTCCTCGCCGCGCACGGGCTGTCGGACAAGTCGGTGTCGATCGTGAATCTCGACGCCAGCGCCGCCAATGCGGCTCTTGCCAGCAAGGATGTCGATGCCGCCTTCGGCGACACCAGCTTCATCCGCTTGCAGGAACAGGGGCTGATCGACATTCCCTACAACAGCAATCAGGACAATCCTGTCTTCGGGCGCACCGGCTCGACCTTCGTCACCGAGGAGTTCGAGAAGGCTCACCCGGATGTGACCGCGCGGGTCGTCAAGGCTTTCGTGAAAGCCGCGCAATGGTCCTCCGAAGAGAAGAACCGCGAGCCGCTGATCGCGCTCTGGGCGAAGTCGGGAACGCCGGAATCGATCCTCCGGGCCGATCTCGCCCCCGATCCGCTGGCGTTCCGTCACTCGCCGCTGATCGACCCCTTCATCGTCGAGCAGTACCGCACCCGCGTCACGCAATCGAAGGAGTTCGGGCTGATCCGCCGCGAGGTCAGCGTCGACGACTGGTTCGAGCCGAAATATCTCGACGCCGCGCTCAAGGAGCTCGGGCTCGCCACCTACTGGACGCGCTACGCCGCGGACGGCAAAGCCCTGACCAACTGAGATGGCCGGTCGACAGGAGCCGGCGAGCGATCTCGCGCTCGCCGCGGACGTGCTGATCATCGGCGGCGGCCCTGCCGCCTGCTGGTCGGCCCTCACCGCAGCGCTGGCCGGTGCCTCGGTCGTGCTGGTGGACAAGGGCTATGTCGGTACCAGCGGCGCGACAGCACCGTCGACGACGGGCTCCTGGTTCGCGACGGACCGGAAGCGGCGCGATGCGCTCGTGGAACGCCGGCTGGGCCGCGCCTGCGGCCTCGGCAATGGCGAGCGGATGGGGCGCGTCGTCGACGTGGCGACCGAGCACATCAAATTGCTGGCCGAGTGGGGCTATGCCTTCCCCGTCGACGATGCGGGAAACCCCTATCTCGCCAATCTTCGCGGCCCCGACTACATGCGCTTCATGCGGCGGCAGCTCCTGCTCGCCCGCGTCAGGATCCTGGACCACCACCCGGCGCTGGAGCTGCTCGCGGTCGGCGATCGCATCGGCGGTGCGAACGGGGTCGCGCGCCAGAGCGGCACGGCGTGGACCGTTCGGGCGGGAGCGGTCGTCCTCGCGACCGGCGGCTGCGCCTTCGGAGACCGCATTCTCGGTTCGACCGGACTGACCGGGGACGCCTATCTGATGGGCGCGGAGGCAGGTGTTTCCTTCTCAGGCATGGAGTTCTCGGCGCAGTACGGCATCGCCCCGCTCGGAAGCGCGGTGAACAAGGGCATCTCCTTCACATTCGCCAGCTTCTTTCGGGAGGACGGGACGCCGATCCCCGCCTCCGTGGCCGATCGCTATCCGCCGCTCGCAACCGCCATGGCGGACGGGCCGGTCTTCGCGGTCTTCGACCAGGCGAGCCCGGCCATTCAGGACGCCTTGCGTCGCGGTCAGCCGAACTGCTTCCTGCCGTTCGACCGCCTCGGCATCGACCCCTTCACGCAGCGCTTCCGTGTCGACCTGCGCTGCGAAGGAACCGTACGCGGTACCGGAGGCATTCGCGCAGATGAAAGCGGTGCGACCGGAATTCCCGGCCTCTATGCCGCAGGCGATACGCTGGATCGGCAGGACCTCGCCGGCGCGACGACAGGAGGCGGCGGCCCCAATGCCGGCTGGGCCATCGCGACCGGTGTCGCCGCCGGTCGGGCGGCGCAATCCTTCGCGCATGGGCTCGGCCAGAACCATGTCGATGCGCCGTCGCGGGCGCTCGGCTCCGTCGGGCTGCGTCCGGAAGGCGCCGCCGACAGGCTGGACGCTCTTGAACTGACGCGCTTCGTCCAATCCGAAATGCTGCCGCTCGACCGCAATTTCTTCCGCACGGCAACCGGCCTGACGCGCTCGCTCGATCGGCTCGATCTCGCCTGGGCGGATGCGCGCGCGTCACTCGGCGGCGGCAATGGCCTCGATCCATCCGGCTCGCTGCGGCAACGCGAGGCGGCTGCCCTGACCTTCACAGGGCGGCTTGCCTATACGGCCGGGCTGATGCGCGACGAAGCGCGCGGCATGCATCGGCGCCTCGATCGGCCGCCCGGCCTCGATGGGGACGCCCGGCGGACTCAACTGGACGGAGCCGCCCTGTTGAACGCCACCCGCTCGACCGCGATGCTCCCACCATCCGCCAGATCGCTACAGGTCGCCTGATGATCGAATTGCTGTCGGATGAGCGCTGTGTCGCTTGCGACATCTGCGTGAAGGCTTGTCCCGCGAACGTCTTCGAAGCCGTGCCTGAGAAAGCGCCGATCATCGCGCGACAGCAGGACTGCCAGACGTGCTTTCTCTGCGAAGTCTACTGTCCTGTCGACGCGCTTTATGTCAGCCCCGTCGCCGAGCCGATCTCCGTACCGGCTGAAAGCGAGCTGGCTGAACGTGGGTTGTTGGGGAGCTATGCCCGCGAACTCGGTTGGCGCAAAGGCAAGCCCGGCGGCTCGGATCGAGACCCAACCTTTCGCTTGGCCAATCTCGTCTAGGGCTTCGTCATCCGCATCGGCGGATGCCTGCACCACCGCCCCCATCATCGTGAGAGCCGACCGGGCCTGAAGACGCCCGGCAAAGGCTTCGGCCTGTGCTGTCGCCAATAGACAGTGTTATTTTCTTAAACCAAGGTCGTACGACTTTTCTTTCCCCGCCGACACTGAACAAAAAAATCTCATTCGGCTTCCACCCGGCCGCCTGTGGCGAAATCATGGCAAAGTTCCCATTTCACGGAGATCGCGCCATGTCTGCCCTGTCCCGCCTGCGAAAGAGCGCCCTCTCACTGGTAGCGACATTGCTGCTGGGCGGTGCCGCGCTCGCCAACTCGGGGCCGCTCGTCACCACCGATTGGCTGGAGAAGAACCTGAGCGATCCGAAGGTTCGGATCGTCGAAGTCAGCATGGAGCCCGGCCTTTACGAGCGCGGGCATATCCCGGGCGCGCAGAATATTGTTTGGCACACCGATCTCGTCGATACGGTTGAGCGCGACATCGCCAAACCGGAAAAGTTCCAGGCCCTCGCCCGCAAACTCGGCCTCGACAAGGACGTCACGATCGTCCTCTACGGCGACAGCAACAACTGGTTTGCCGCCTGGGGCGCCTGGGTCTTCGATATCTACGGCCTGCGCGACAACGTGAAGTTGCTCGATGGTGGCCGCAAGAAATGGGAGCTCGAAAAGCGCCCAGTCTCGACAAATCCCCTGGCGGTCAAGGCTTCCGCCTTCACCGTCGCCGAGCCCAACCGCAAGCTGCGCGCCCGCCTCGCCGATGTCGTCGCCACCGTCGAGAAGAAGTCCGACGCACGCGTGCTCGACATCCGCTCGGCCGACGAGTTCTCCGGCAAGATCATCGCGCCGGCCGGCTTCCAGGAGCTTGCATTGCGCGCCGGCCATATCCCCGGTTCCGTCAACGTGCCCTGGGCCCAGGCGGTCAACCAGGCCGACGGCACGCTGAAATCGCCGGAGGAGCTGAAGAAGCTCTACGCCAATGTCGGTATCGACGGCTCCAAGCCGGTGATCACGACCTGCCGCATCGGCGAGCGCTCCAGCCACACCTGGTTCATCCTTTCGCGCGTGCTGGGCTATCAGGTGGCCAACTATGACGGATCCTGGACCGAGTACGGCAACACCGTGGGCTTGCCGATCAGCAATCCCGCCGGCACCGTGTGGGGCGGCAAGTAAGCGGCCTCTGCGCTGATGAGCCTTTCTGAAGAAAGCGGCGCACTGGATTACCAGCGCGCCCGCGAAGCAGCCATGGCGGCCCCGGCCGCCGCGGCCGAACCCGCCTCCGGCTCATCCCGGAGCATCCTGACGGCACTCGGTTTTACCGCCGCGCTCGCCCTGGCGATCGTCGCCATCGGCCGCCATGGCGACCCTGCACCGCAACTGCAATTGTCCCTGATCCTGGGCGCCGCCTTCGGCTTCGTGATCCAGCGCTCGCGCTTCTGCTTTCTCTGCATCTGGCGCGACTGGCTCGACCGGCGCGATCCGCGCGGCCTGCTCGGCATTGTCACGGCGCTCGCTGTCGGCATCACCGGCTATACGCTGATCTTCGGCGCCTGGCTGCCGGACCCGTCAGGCTCGCGCCTGCCCCCGACCGCCCATATCGGGCCGGTCAGCCTCGCGCTCGTGTTTGCGGGCCTCGCCTTCGGTGCGGGCATGGCGATTTCCGGCTCCTGCCTCAGCGCCCATCTCTATCGTCTCGGTGAAGGCTCCCCGACGGCGCCTTTCGCGCTGATCGGCGCAGTCGGCGGATTTATCTTGGGGTTCCAGAGCTGGAATGCGCTTTATCTCTGGACGATCGCAGACGCGCCGGTGCTGTGGCTGCCTCGCCATCTCGGCTATGGCGGCGCGCTGATGGCCCCCCTCGTCGTTCTGGGAGCGCTCGCGTGGTTCCTGCTGCGCCGGAACAACTCCCCCGCGCAGCCAGCCCTCTCGCAGAACCCGCTCGCCAGCATTTTCGAGCAGCGTTGGCCGGCCTGGCTGGGCGGCCTGCTCGTCGGCCTGATCGGGGTCGCAGCCTATCTGCGCCTGTCCCCGCTTGGGGTGACGGCAGAGATCGGCTCGCGCTCGCGCCAGCTCGCCGGTGCCTTCGAATTCCTGCCGTCGAGGCTGGAAGGCCTCGACGGCTTCCGTGGCTGTGCCACCGTCGTCCGTGACGCGCTGCTGACTCCGAACGGGCTGTTCATCATCGGCCTCGTCGCAGCAGCCCTGATCGCAGCATTGGCCGCAGGTGAATTCAAACCCCGTTGGCCGACGGCCACTCAGGCGCTACGTGGACTTGTCGGCGGCGGTCTGCTCGGCTGGGGCACCGTCATCGGCCTCGGCTGTACCGTTGGCACGTTGTTATCGGGGATTTCGGCCGGCGCCGCCTCGGGGTGGGTCTTCGCGATCGCTTTGGCCATCGGCACGACAGTCGTTCTTCGGCTGGGGCGGCTCCTCGGTCTGCAACCATAGCTGTTGCGTTACGGGGGAATCGCGATCTGCCGAGCCGGATCGGCCTCGTCGGCACCGCCTCGACGAGCTATCCTCACCCGTTCCACGTCGCGCGGCTATTCGCGTCGCTCGACCTCATCCGTGGCGGCAGGGCAGCCTGGAACCAGGTGACGAGCATCACTGATCTCGACGCTCGCAACTTCGATCGTGACAAGCGTTTCACCCACGCCGACCGCGACGCCCGCGCCCGCGAATTCGCGCATATCGTCCGCTGGCTTTGGAACCATCATCGCCTCGGGTCTTGCCGAAGGCTGAGAGCCGACGCCGTCAGCTCGCCACGGCGCGCCGGATCAAGCCGGCGAGCCAGGCGATAGCCGGATCACTCTCGCCCTTCCGCCGCAGGACGAGGTCGATATCGAAGGGCGCGACCGGGTATGGCACCGGCTCGATGGCGACGCCTGCGCTCTGAGCGAAGCGTCGGGCAATCCGTTCCGCCATCGTCGCGATGAGATCGCTGCCGGCGACCGCGAACGGCACGGCGACGACGTGGGGCAAGGTCACAGCAACGCGCCGCTGCAGGCCGCGCGCCGCCAGAAACTGGTCGACCGCGCCCGCCGAGCCATCGCCGCCGATGGCAGAGAACAGAACATGCGGCCTAGCCAGATAGGCGGCTGCGTCGAGGCTGCCTAGCTCCGCGCCCGCATCACGCACGCAGACGAAATGCTCCTCGAACAGTCGCATGCGAAGGCAATGCCGCGAGGACGCCAGATGCCCGCCGACCAAGGCGTCGATTTCGCCGCGCTCCAGCATCGCCAAGGCATCTGCGGCGTCGGTGATCGGGCGAACGGTCAGGTCCACGCCGGGAGCTTCATTGCGCAGCAGGGAAACCAACGCGGGCACGACCACGAGATCGCCATAATCAGTTACGGCGATGGTGAAGCGATGGCGAGCGCTCGCGGCATCGAATATCGTCTGCGGCTGCAGCGCACTTCGCAGCAGGCCGAGCGCCTCACTGACGGCCGGCGCCAGCGTCAGCGCCTTTGCTGTCGGACGCATTCCGGCCGCCGTCCGGATCAGGATCTCGTCGTCGAACAGGAGTCGCAGCCGCGCGAGCGCGCTGCTCATCGAGGGCTGAGCCAACCCAATCCGCTGCCCCGCGCGCGTGACATGCCGCTCCTCGAGCAAGGCCTCGAAAGCGACCAGCAGATTGAGATCGATCGCCGCTAAATTCATAGGAACAATGATAGTTATTCCAATAATCGATTTCCACAATGATGAGCGAACCGACATAGGTCCCTTCAGATATCCTTCCGGACGCGATCATGTCTTGGTTCTTTCCGCGATCACTGCCGCAGCCGCGCGGCCCGTTGCTCCTGGCGCTTGGCGTCGGCCTCGGCCTCGCCGTTCCCGCACTCGCCGAAGCTGCCCGGCCCCTCATGCCGGGTGCAATCTTCGTGATCGTGCTGAGCTCCTTCCTGCGGGTCGATGGCGCTGCACTGGCAGCCGCCCTGCGTAGGCCAGGCTGGCCGCTGATCCTGCCGGCTGCCGTCATGCTTGCCTGCCCGTTGCTGGCAGCCGCAAGCGCACAGCTCCTCGGCCTGCCCCCGGAGCTTGCGATCGCGCTCGTTCTCGCCTGCGCAGCGCCCCCTTCCGGTGGAACCGCCGCTGTTGCCCGCATGCTGGGCCTCGACGATGCAGGACCACTCGTCGTCACGCTGCTCTCGATGGCGCTGGCTCCAGTGACAGTGCCGCTGGTCGCGCGCGCGATCGGAAACGTCGCGATCGATCCACTCGCCTTGGGCGTACGCCTCGCCCTTCTGGTTGGCTCGGCGGCGATCATCGCCCTGCTCGTCCGCCGCTACGCCATGCGATCGCTCCAGCGCGCCGGCAGGCTGGTCGATGGCGGCGCCGTCCTGTCGCTCGTCGTCTTCGCACTCTCTACGATGGCCGGCGTCCAGTCGCAGATCCGGGCCCAGCCCGAACTGACACTGCTTTGCGTGGCGCTGGCCTTCGCCGCCAATCTCGTCATGCAGACCCTCGGCATCGCCCTGACGCCGGGCTCGCTTCGTCAACGGCTGACTGTCGGCCTGACTCTCGGCAATCGCAATGTCGGCCTGGTCTGGTCAGGCCTCGGAGCCAGCCTCAGTTCGCCGATGTCGCTTTTCTTCGCAGCGACCCAGCTACCGATCTATCTGCTGCCATTGCTGATCGAATGGCTCATCACTATCCGCAATCCCAGCCCCGTCATGGAGACAGAACGTGTCGACAGTGCCGAATGAACTGACCGTCGAACTTGCAGAGCGCTTCGCTCGGATCGCGCTCGGCCATGTCGGGCGCGAATATCCCAACAAGCCCGACCATGTGCTGGCCGGTCCGCAGGATGCCCGCACGCCGCGCGAGCTCCACCCGATCTTCTATGGCAGCTACGATTGGCATTCCTGCGTCCACAGCTACTGGCTGCTGGCCCGCGTGCTCAGGCGTTTTCCCGATACGGCGGCAGCCACCGAGATCGCGGCGCTGTTCGACGCCCAGTTCACGCCCGACAAGGTCGCCGCCGAATGCGCCTATCTCGCCCAGCCGACGACGCGGGGCTTCAAGCGCCCCTATGGCTGGGCCTGGCTCCTGAAGCTCGCAGCCGAACTCACGCTCTTGCCAGGCCGCGACTGGTCCGCCACGCTCGCACCGCTTGCCGAGGCCTTCGCCCAGCGCTTCCGCGACTTCCTGCCATTGGCAACCTATCCGGTCCGCGTCGGTACGCATTTCAACACGGCCTTTGGATTGAGGATGGCCGCCGACTATGCCGACGCCACGCAGGACGCGGCACTGGCCACGTTGCTGCGCGAGACCGCCCTGCGCTGGTATGCCGAGGATGTCGATTGTCCTGCCTGGGGCGAGCCGAGCGGCGACGATTTCCAGTCATCGGCGCTGATCGAAGCCGAATGCATGCGCCGCCTTCTGGCACCGGAGACGTTCCAGCTCTGGTTCAGTCGCTTCCTGCCTCGCATCGAGCAGCATCAGCCGCCCACTCTGTTTACGCCGGCCTCGGTCAGCGACCGCAGCGACGGCAAGATCGCTCATCTCGATGGACTGAACCTCGGCCGGGCCTGGTGCTGGCGCGCGCTGGCGGGAGCATTGCCAGCCGACGACCCACGGCGTGTGGTTGCCACCGAAGCAGCCGAACGCCATCTGGCCGCCGGGCTGCCGCATATCGCCGGCGACTATATGGGCGAGCATTGGCTCGCGACCTTCGCGCTCCTTGCGCTCGAAGCCGGGGCGCTGCCCTCGCCCTGACCGCACTCCTCGGAGGACGGGCATCATCATGCGCTCGCCGAGGAGGTTCGTCCGGCGAGCTGATCGCCTCCCCTCTGCCAGCTATTCCCCAGCCCACGCCAGGCTGTGAGTCGGCGAAAAAGGGTAGGCCTCACTCAGTTTCGCTGCAGGTCGGGCTGTTCTGACGCTGGTTTCCAAAAGGAATCAGCAAGATGAGGTAGCGATTTCGGCCGGCCAGCTTGGTTCCAGCAGGTCTTGTCGTCGATGGTATCGCGATCGAAGGCGATCTGAAGAGTCCACGCAGGTTAAGTCACAGTCCGAGGTCCCGAAGGAGCGAAAGCCTCGACATCCCCTTTGCGGAGTTGATCTTGGGCCGCTTACGATCGGCGCGCGCCTCGTCCAGTTCCCGGGCGGATCGCTGCTGACGCTGCACCTTGTCAGGTTCGGCTAGCCGCACAGGATGCGCCGATAGCGGAAATTGGAAGGTCACCAGAAAGCGGACATTGCAAAACCAGAATCGACGCCGTGCGCGGTCGGCATCAGTTTGGACCGAATGCTTCGCTCGAACTCGATGAAATTTTCGTTTCCAACGTCAAAATTAGAAATGGTAAGCAAGTAAAACTTACAGACCGCTGACAATTTTCGGATATTATTGAGATAATTCGCGTATCGCTCTCACAACAATGCCCTTCAACTCGGTAATGACCTTTGGAAATCTAACATTCTCTCCCTCATCCAGCACCAGCTCGCGCTGAATGCCGGGCTTCACGATTTTTGCGCCCTGGAAGCGGCCGTCGTCGAAATCGGACTTGATCGAGCCATAACCCAGAATGCCCGGGGCGAGTGCGTCCCGGATCAGACTCTTGAGTGTCGGCAACCCTTCCACCTCCGCTTCGAGCCTAATCGTCAGCCCATGCTTCCGAGCAGCATCCTCGACCAATTCACGCACGACATGCCCGCGCGGCGGCAGCAAGAGCTTATGTTGGAGCACGTCGGCCAAGGCGATGGTCGGCTTCCTCAGATCGATCAGATTCGGGCGTGCGAAGACATAGAGGTCTTCGAACAGAATCGATTGCGCCGAAATGCCGCCGCGCTCACGCAGGTTCACCGCGAGATCGAAGATGCCGTCGTCGATGCCTTTGCGCAGAAAGAGGCTGGTCCCCTCGCTGAGCCTGAGCTGGATTCCCGGAAAGCGCTCCCTGCATTCGCGCGCGATTCGTGGAGCGACGGAGGTCGCGATCGAGGCGAGCAATCCGACGGTGACGATCCCGGTCGGCTGGCTCTTGCGCTCTCGCATCGCCTGCTCGGTCGCGCGCATGGCCTCCATCACGCGCTTGGCATGGGCGAGCAGCACGATGCCCGCCTCAGTAGGCTCGACGCCATCGGGGCGCCGATGAAGCAGGCGCTCGCCAACCGCCTTTTCGAGTTCGGCGATGTGGTAGGTCAAAACGGGTTGGGTCACGGATGAAGCACTGGCCGCGCCCGTCAACGAGCCCTTCTCGCAGGCATTGATGAAATAGGCCAACCGCCGGCTGTCGAGCATCACCACGCCTTCCTCGCTTTGCTCATGGGTATAGAAATTTTCGATCTCCTACGCAAAATTTTGAATTCGCTTTTTTATAACGACTGCCTCAGGCTGCCTTCAAAATGAGCCAAGCGCGGCCAAGCGCGCATGTGGAGGAAATGCCTGAGATGAAGACCGCAGCCCTTCTGCGCGCCGTTCTCGTCGCGTCCATCGTTACGGTCTTTCCCTTCGGCTACGCATTGCCCGCGGCAGCCCAGGCCGAAATCTCCGCGGAGGTGGTTGCCGCCGCCAAGGCGGAAGGCAAGCTCACGATCTACACCTCCGCCATCGATGCCGAGATGCAGGAGATCGCCGCTCAGTTCGAGAAGGTCTACCCCGGCATCAAGATGGAGTGGCTCCGCTTCCCGTCCACGACGCTATTCACGCGTTTCGTCGGCGAGCAGAATGCCAAGATCTACACCGCCGACGTATTGTTCTCCGGCTCCACCCAGCTCTACCAGCAGCAGCCGGAGCTGTTCCGGGCGCTGACGCCGGAACTGGTGCCGAATGTGAAGGCGCTGCGCGTGCCTGCCAAGAACGGCAATTATGCCGTCGCCGAGATCGTGCCGCACGCGGTCAGCTACAATTCGAGCCTGGTGTCCAAGGCGGATATCGCGAACCATCTCAAGAGCTGGGCCGGGCTCGCCGACCCGCGCTGGAAGGGCAAGATCGCGCTGGTCGATCCGAAGATCTCGACCAATGTCGTGTCCTGGCTGATCAACATGCGCGAGACCTATGGCGACGCCTGGGTCAAGGGCGTGATCGCCAACCAGTTCAAGGTCGTCGGCACGGGCACGTCGGGCGCGCAGCAGGTCGCGGCCGGCGCATTCCAGATCGTGGTGCCGACGGTGCAGAGCCATAGCGCCGACGTCAGGGCGCAGGGCGCACCGCTGGTCGTCTATACACCGGAGGGGCCGTCGCACGGCCTCGAGCAAGGCATCGCCATCCCGGACAAGGCGCCTCATCCCAATGCGGCTCGCCTCTACGTCAACTGGAAACTCGGCCGGGACAGCGCGGCGCTGATCTGCAAGAATCTGAGTGTTCCCAATGTGGAGCCGCCTGCCGGCACGCAATGCCCCGCGCTTTCGCCCCAGCATGTCGGCTCGAACGACACGCTGAGCGCCGAGCAGCAGCGCGAGATCATGGCGCAGTTCGGGCTGAAGCCCTGATCCCTCTCGCGACCCGATCCCTATTCCGCAGGACAGGTTTCCCGCGCCGATGACCGACCGCATCCAGATTTCCAATGTCACCAAGCGTTATCGACGCGCTGGCGGCGCCACAATCGTCCCCGTCGACAGTATCAGCCTCACCGTGGCGCAGAACGAACTCGTTGTCCTGCTCGGCCCCAGCGGCTGTGGCAAGACCACGCTGCTGCGCTGCGTCGCTGGCCTCGAAACACCGGATGAGGGCGAGATCGTCATCGATGGACGGGTGGTGTTCTCATCCGCCAAGGGGATCTTCGTGCCGCCCGACCAGCGGCGCCTCAGCATGATCTTCCAGTCCTATGCCCTGTGGCCGCATATGACGGTGGCGCAGAATGTCGGCTATCCGCTGGAGGGACACAAGCTCCCGGCGGCCGAGATCGCCCGGCGCGTCAGCCAGGCGCTGGAACTCGTCGGCGTCGGCGGCCTGGAAGGGCAATATCCGGGCCGGATCAGCGGCGGGCAGCAGCAACGGGTGGCGCTGGCCCGCGCGCTCGTCTCCAATTCCTCGGTCGTGCTGTTCGACGAGCCGCTCTCCAATGTCGATGCGCAGGTGCGCAACCAACTACGCTTCGAGCTGAAGCGGATGCAGCGGCAGATCGGCTTCTCCGGCCTCTACGTGACACATGACCAGGCCGAGGCGATGGAGCTTGGTCATCGCGTCGCCGTGCTTCAGTCCGGCCGGATCGCGGCGCTCGATACGCCAAGGCGCGTCTACGAGGAGCCGACCAATCACTACGTCGCGAATTTCGTCGGCGTCAGCAATTTCCTCGATGGCCATGTCCGCTCCATCACCGAGGGGAGGATCGTGGTCGAGACCCGGTTCGGCCCGTTCGAGGTAGGGGCTGCGGAGCCGCATTTCGCGCCGGGCTCGGCGGTCCAGCTCGTGCTGCGGCCGGAAAAGATCAGCCTCAATGCCGCGGCTCCGGCCGGGCAGGCCCAGAACACGGTGCCGGTGCGGATCGAGGCGCAGCTCTTCTCCGGGGCCTATACCGAATATGTCGTCAGCGCTGAGGACCACACTTTCCGCGTCTGGTCCCATGACGACGCGCTGCGCGGCTTCGCCGAGGGCGATACGGCCTGGCTGTCGATCAAGCCCGCAGCGCTGCGCCTGATCCGGCATCCCGAGGCGACGAGGGCCATATCGCCATGATGCAGGATCACACCGGCATGGAAGCGGGCAGAGGGCGCCTGCCCAGGATCTTGCAACCGCTCAATCTCCTGACCGGGCTGTGCTTTTTGGTGCTGGCTCTGCTGATCGTCTTTCCGCTGGGCCGGATGTTCCTCAGCACGCTCCTGCCCGGCGGCGTACCCAATGTCGCGGCGGTCTCCTCGCTGCTGGAGCAGCCCTGGCTTCTGCCCGTCCTGGGCAACACCCTGATCGCTGTCGGTATCAGCACCGTGCTGGCAGTGGCGGTCGGGGCGATCTTCGCCTGGCTGAACGAGCGGACGGATGCGAGCCTTGGCGTCTTCGGCACCATCCTGCCGGTCATCCCCCTGCTTCTGCCCAGCGTCGCGCTGACGATCGGCTGGGTCTTCATCGCCGCGCCGAATGTCGGCCTGATGAACGGACTGTTCGGCTGGCTGCTCGGGCCGGACGTCTTCCAGGTCAATATCTACACTTGGTTCGGGCTGATCTGGGTCTACACCATCCACGGCGTGCCTTATGCTTATCTCGTGGTCTCGGCCGCGATCAAGAACCTCGACCCGGCGCTGGAGGAGGCCTCGCGCATCAGCGGCGCCGGTATCCTGCGGACGCTCTTCCGGGTGTCCCTGCCGGCGATCATGCCGGCCCTGGCCGGCTCCTGCCTGCTGGTCGTGATTTCCGGCCTCGGCACCTACTCGATCCCTGCGATCATCGCGACCACGGCGGAAATCAGCGTGCTGCCGACGCAAATCGTGCACCTGCTGGTCAAGGACTACCCGCCGAAGCTCGCCGACGCGCAATTGCTCGGCCTGATCATGCTACTGGTCGTGCTCGGCTTCTGGTTCCTGCAGAGGAAGATCTCGTCCTCCGGCAACTTCGTCACGGTCGGCGGCCGGGCCGGCGGGGCCTCGCTGCTGCCGCTCGGCCGCTGGCGGATGCCGGCGCGAGTCCTGATGTGGCTCTACATCGCCATGGCCTCGGTGCTGCCGATGGCAGCGCTGCTGCTGGTCGCGGTCCAGCGCTTCTGGTCGCCGGTCATCGACCCCTCGAAATTCACACTGTTCCATTTCGAGCAGGTGCTCTTCGTCAACCGGGTGACCTTCGCCTCATTCCGCAACAGCCTGCTGCTTGCCGGCACCGGCGCAACCATCGCGATGTTCATCGCCATCCTCACTGCGATCTATTCGTCCTTCCGTGGCGGGGTCACCGGCAAGGTCGTCGATCTCGTCATCAAGTCGCCGGCGACCATCCCCAATCTCGTGATCTCGCTTGCTTTCCTGATCACGTTCAGCGGCGCGCCGTTCTTCCTGTCGAGCACGCTGACCATCCTGCTGATCGCCTTCATCGTCATGTACATCCCGCCGGGATCGATCGCTGCGGCCTCGGCGCTGACGCAGGTCGGCACCGATCTGCGCGAGGCTTCCTATATCGCCGGCGCCGGCGAGGGGCGGACGATCCGCAGGATCGTGTTCCCGATTGCGCTCTCTGGCTTCGCGGCGGGCTGGACCCTGGTCTTCGTTCATATGATGGGCGACCTCTCCGCCTCGGCCCTGCTCGCCGGCGTCGGCACACCGGTCATCGGCTTCGCCATCCTGACAATCTGGGAAACCGGAAGCTTCGGCCTGCTGGCGGCCTTCTCGACCATCATGTGCCTGCTCAACGCCATCGTCGTCGGCGCGATGATGCTGTTCGTGCGCTCGCGTTCATGGCGGTGAGGAAGGTCCGGCGGTGAGGAAGATGACGATGCACAACCCCATCAACGTGATCGAAGCCGCTGCGGCCTCCTTATCGCATGCCATTGGCGACGGCGTGCGGCTGGCTGCGTTGCCAGACCCCGGTCCTGCCACGGTGGCGGAAGCCTATGCCATCCAGGACGCCGTCATCCGGGCGCTTGGCGCGCGCGGCGGCTGGAAGGTCTCGCCCTTGCGCGAAGGGGCGGCGCGATGCTCGCCCATTCCGGCGCCGTTCTTCGTCGAGGCGCCCGCACTTTTCGATGCCGCCTTCCTGAACGGCTGTCTTGCGGAAGTCGAGATCGCAGTGCGTTTCAAGGAGGATCCGCTGGGGCTGGGCAGAGCCCTGAATCCTACGAACTTCGCCGATTGCATCGCCAGCGTACATCCTGCGGTCGAGCTTCTCTCCAGCCGTTTCGCGGCTCCGGAAAGCGCCCCCGATCTGCACCGTCTCGCCGATCTGCAGGGCTGCGCTGCCGTCGTCCTCGGAGCTCCGATGACAGGCTGGTCCGGGCTGGAATTCGCGGATCTCTCGTTCGACCTGTCGCTGGCGGGGCAGGACGTGCCGCTCAAGCCCAATTCTCCCACGACTGAGCAGACATTGGAGGCGCTTTGCTGGCTGGTTGACCATGCCGCATCGCGCGGCGCGCCACTCAGGGCCGGGGAGGTGTTGATCACTGGGGCCCGGCTCGGCCCCGTCGGCCTTCAGGATGTCCGGACTTGCCAGGCGCGGATCGGGCAGCTCGGTCCGGTCGCAATTTCAGCCCGCTGACAAAACGACAAGCGAAAGACAGGATCGATCATGCGCATGACGGGATGGCTCGGAAAGCTACGGTTCCTGTTCGCCGCCACGACTGGAATCATGATCGCCTCGGGGGCGTTGTCCACGCTGAAGGCGCAAGCCCAGCCCCCGCTGGATGGGCCGGCCCTCGAAGCCGCGGCCAAGGCCGAGGGCAAGCTCACGCTCTACACCTCCTCGGTCGATGCCGAGACGCAGGAGATCGTTAGGAGTTTCGAGGCGCGCTATCCCGGCATCAAGGTCGAATGGCTGCGCTTCCCCTCGACGACGCTGTTCACGCGCTTCGCCGGGGAGAGCGAGCAGAAGACCTATCATGCCGACGTGCTGTATTCCGGCTCGTCCCAGCTCTATCAACTACGGCCGGAACTGTTCCGGAAGCTGACCCCGGAGCTGGTGCCGAACATCGCCAAGGTGATCGTGCCGGCCAAGAACCCGAATTACGTCGTCGGCGAAGTGCTGCCCCACATCGTGGCCTATAACAGCACAACCGTGTCCGCGGCGGATATCAGCGCTCACCTGAAAAGCTGGAAGGATCTCGCCGACCCGCGCTGGAAGGGCAGGATCGCCATGGTCGACCCCAAGATCTCGACCAACATGGTCTCCTGGCTGATGCTGATGCGCCAGACCTATGGCGACGAGTGGGTCAAGGGCTTGACCGCCAACCAGTTCAAGGTCGTCACCGGCGGCCCTTCCGGCGCGCAGCAGGTCGCGGCCGGCGCCTTCCAGATGGTGGTGCCGAGCGTCATCAACCACTCGACCGATATCCGCGCGCAGGGCGCGCCGATCACGCTCTACAGCCCGGAAGGGCCGACCCATGGGCTGGAAATGGCGATGGGGCTGCCGCTGACGGCGCCACATCCCAATGCGGCGCGGCTCTACGTCAACTGGAAGCTCGGGCACGACGCGGCGGTGCTGCTCTGCAAGATGGGCGGGGTACCCAATGTTCCGGCTCCGACCGAGCTGCCCTGTCCGACGATGTCGCCGCGCCATGTCGGCTCCAACGACATGATCACGCCGGAACAGCAGAAAGACGTGCTCACCGCCTACGGCATCAAGCCCTGAGCCGAACGGCCGGCGTGGCATCACCCCATCCTGACATCACCCTCAACCTCGAAGGAAGCAGCATCATGTCGGCAGGTCTGATCAAGAACCCGTCCGCCCCGCAGGTCGATCCGAAGATCATCGAGCGGATCCGCGGGATCGCGGTCGCTCTCCTCAGTGACAATCTGCACCGCAATCGCGGCAGCGTGGGCTTGAGGCCCTATCACAAGCCCGCGCCGATGGCCGGCACGGCCGTGACCGTCCGGTGCCGGGGCGGCGACAATCTCGCGCCTCTTCGCGCCTATGATTTCTGCCGGCCCGGCGACGTCATGGTGATCGATGCGGGCGGAGACCTGACCAATGCCGTCTTCGGCGGCATCATGGCCTTCGGTGGCGAGAGCATGGGGCTGGCCGGCATGGTGGTCGACGGCGCCATTCGCGATGTCGCCGAGATCGGCGCCCGCGAATTCCCGGTCTATGCGCGGGGTGTCAATCATCGCGGCCCCTACAAGGATGGGCCGGGCGAGATCAACGTTCCCGTGACCATCGGCGGTATGGTGGTGCGCCCGGGCGACATCATCGTCGGCGACCAGGACGGCCTGCTCGCCTTTCCGCCAGAACTCGCCGAAGCGACCATCAAGGCGGCGCTCGCCCAGCACGCTAAAGAAGAGGCCGCGATCCAGTCGATTCGCGACGGAAAGTGGGACCGCTCCTTCGTCGATGCACTGGAAGCACGCTGCATGAACTGAGTGCGGACTATCCTGAGCCTCGTGGCCGGCTGGGAGAGCCCATCGGCTGCGGCATCGGGAGATGACGATATCCGCAGGGAGGCGAGCGCTGCGCTTGAGGAGCGCCCGCTTCCGTCCGGTCAGGCGCTGAGTCGGAGCGGAGAGCTGCCATAGCTCACGAGCGCGCCGGCTCGGTCAGGATCGCATCGACGACGCCGTCGGACAGTGCGGTTACGGGAACATAGAAGCGGCCGCGGTGATTGTTGCCGTCGGCGTCAACAGCGACGGCCGGCGCGAGGTACTGGGGATGGATATCGGCCCGTCCGAGGCCGAGACCTTCTGGACCGCGTTCCTGCGCAAGCTGGCGCGGCGCGGTCTGCGCGGCGTCAAACTCGTCGTCTCCGATAGCCATGAGGGCATCAAGGCCGCCGTCTCGAAGGTGCTCACCGCAACCTGGCAGCGTTGCCGCGTCCACTTCATGCGCAACGCTCTGGCTCACGCGGGCCGCAGCGAGCGGCGTGTCGTCGCGGCCTTCATCGCCACGGCCTTCGCCCAGAACGATGCCGCCGCCGCCAGCCAGCAATGGCGCCGTGTCGCCGACCAGATCAGGCCGACGGCCCCCAAACTCGCAGTGCTGATGGACACGGCCGAGACTGACGTGCTCGCCTATATGACCTTCCCGGCGCAGCACCGCGCCAAGCTCCATTCGACGAATCCGCTGGAGCGTCTCAATGGCGAGATCAAGCGCCGCACCGAGGTCGTCGGCATCTTCCCGAACGAAGCCGCCATCACCCGCCTCGTCGGCGCGATCCTGCTCGAACAGAACGACGAATGGGCGATACAGCGCGCCCGCTACATGACGCTGGAAACAATCACCAGCCTCAGCGATGATCCCATCGTCAGTCTGCCTGCCGTCGCAGCCTGAACAACCCGGCCTATACCGGCGATCGTCGGGTCTCGCGCCAATTACACCACGTCAAGGGACGCGACCTGGCGCCATTTCGCTTCAGCGTCCGAGAGCGAAAAGGCGTCGGTCCCAATACAGCGGCTCGTGCAGGCTCGCCGTTATCGTCGCGAATTCCGGATGAGCCGGATTGATTAACACGTTGCGGTCGAGTCGGGCCACCACGCTCGGTACAATCAAAATGGCACTCCGTTGCTCCCGGCACCATTTTTCACCAAACTCGATGCTTGAGGTCGCCGGCATGCTGTCCCAGCCGGGCAATGTTGGAGCTGAGAAGACCTCGTAGGACAATCCCCTTGGCAACATGATCTCGATATAGTGCTGGTTGGGCGGCAACCTCCCGCTACCGTGCACGAGCTTTTCGAGCAAGGCCGTCGAATAATGCTCACTGGTGTAGATCAAGGGGCTTCCGGGCGTGTTCCATCGACCGGGTGCTATCGTCGAGCCGGTGGCGTCGAATATGGGATAGGCGCCGTTCGGGTCACCTATCCGGAAGCTGATTAGTGTGCGATCGAGACGCTGGGCCGTCACGCAGCACTGCCGTATTTCAGGCGGCCCAGGACATCCAGCACCAGTTCCGCCCCGATCTCGTTTTGTATGACCACGTCGATCGGACGCCTGTCTTCCAACATCGGGTGGGATCGAAACAGGAACTCACGCGCTTCCCCCTCGTTCTGCCAGACATCCAACGCCAGGCTCCAGACGCGGGCGACACGCGCGAGCCGTGTGCCTTCGTCCGATGACAGCCGCAACGCCGTCTTACGCCGTTCATAGGTGGCCTTGGGGACCAACCGGTATTTGAACTGAGCGTCGCTTGGCGCCAGAAGATGGGCTATGCGATCAAGCGCTCCGACCGGCAATCCGCTTTCGATACGGGACATCAAGCCGAACGGAGAACGCGCGGCAATCTCTTTTGCAGGGAGTCCGAGAACATCCGCGATCGTTCCGAATGCGAGCATCATCGCCTCCATTTCAAGTGAGGCTTTACATGGCCTCAAATGAGGAATTCCGCAAGGTAGGAAGATTCTAATTGGTCACATGATCCCCCAGGCCCGATAGCGCTTTCGGCCGGTGAGCTCGCGCGGCAGGCTGCCGCCGAGCTCTCTCAACATCGCCTCGACCGCCTGCGGCGTCACTTTTAGCCGCGCGGCTGCGAGTTGCACGGTCACCAGCGGCGACGACACGAACAGGTCGACGAGTTCTGCCAGCTTCGAATTCTCCCGCCTGCCCTCACATTTCCGCAGCATCAATTCCCGTGCCAGCGACAGCCGATCGAGATCCCCCTGAGCAAACCCGGCCGCTTCGACAAAGGCGTCAAGCAGCCCCGCGACCCGGACGCTGAGCGACTGGTGCGGGCTCCACCGAAATTTTCCCCGCCTCAACCCGAGCCCAACCGACGGCAAATGCGCCACGGCCAGCCCGCGCTGCCGCAACAGGGTCGCGGCAAACGCAAACCCGAGCTCGCCGGCACGTTCCGAGGGCTCGAGCCAAAGCCAGGCATCGAGCGCGAGTGCGGCGGCGAGCGCCGCCGGCAGCCCCCTGCCCTCTTCCAAGATTTGTTGCCAGCGCGCGAGCCGCCCGGCGGCGTCATAGGCTGGATTGCGCAGCCTCAGGGCTTTGCGGCCTTCGTCGGAGGACAAATCATTCCAGGCGTCGAGCTTTTTTCGCGTGCGCGCCAAGAGCGCGTCGATCTCGGCAAAGGCCGGATCCCCGTGATCGTCCTCTTCGTCCAGATCCAGGTCATCCTCATCAGCCTGATCCTCCTCGTGGTCGTTCCGTCCGATCCGGTCCCATGGCGCCGCGATCTGTTTCGCGATCTCCCACGGGGTCGTCGCCCTGTCCGGCCGATCCGTGTCCTCCGGCTCCGTGATGCCAAGCCGCTGCCGCAGGGCGCTCGGGTTCAAGATTTCGGCCGGCTGACGCCGGGCCAGGCGCCGGCGCTCGTCCAGCATGGCGGCGGCGCGGGCGATTTCGCGCGTCGGGCTGCGCACATCCATGCTGGCGTCGTGCAGGACGAGATCCTCGAGCGGGCACAGGCCGCCGGTGAGCCCGATCAGGGCCTGGGCCTCAAAGGCGTGGCCGCGCTGCCGCGCGCCTTCGGCCAGGACGGGCTCGGCGCGGGCCACGCGCTCGTCGAAACGGGCGAGCGCGATCGCCGCGGTCTCGGAAGCTGCGGCGCAGTCCGAAACCAGCGTCTGGCGCTCGGCGCATGAGAGGTCATAGCGAATTGAATTCACACCCACAAACCTATCATATCCAACCTAAATAGCCATTCCCTTGTTTCACATCGACATCAGTCCGCGCCCGCACATCACTATCGATAATTACCTCTTATCGATAGTGATGGACATGCGCCTGGAAATCGACGATTCTGGCGCTCCAAAAATCTGCCGGCGACGTCAGCGGGGTGTCCGGTCGACGAAATCGGCCCTCGTGAGCCACAGCAGGAGCGCCGCTTGACAACAACCGCCTTGCTCTCGGCCGATTCCGAGACCCGCCGAGCCCTGCAGCTCGACGCACTTGCCGCGATCCTGCCGCTGGAGCGGCGCGATCAGCTCGCCAAAATCCTGACCGATGACGATGTCGCGACGCTGCGCCACCTGGCCCAGGAAGGCCTGGGCGAGAATTCTTTGCGCGCGCTCGCCTCGGACCTGGCCTATCTCGAAGCCTGGGCGATCGCAGCAACCGGCTCGCCCCTGCCCTGGCCGGCGCCGGAAGCGCTGACGCTGAAGTTCGTCGCGCAACACCTCTGGGATCCGGCGCAACGCGAAACCGATGCCGCGCATGGCATGCCCGACGCGATCGCCGCAGCCTTACGCTTGGACGGTCATTTGCGCAGCGACGGTCCCCACGCGCCCTCGACCGTCAAACGCCGGCTCGCCCATTGGGCGACGCTGCACCGCTGGAAAGGCCTTATGGGCCCGTTCACCGCGCCATCACTGCGGACGGCGGTGCGTCTAGCGGTGCGGGCCAGCGCCCGGCCCCGCCGGCGCAAGAGCCAGCGCGCCGTCACCCGCGATATCCTTGACCGCTTGCTTGCGACCTGTCGCAGCGATCGCTTGAGCGACACGCGCGATCTGGCGCTGCTGCTGATAGCTTTTGGCTCAGGCGGTCGTCGCCGCAGCGAAATCGCACGATTGCGCGTCGAACAGCTTTCGGAGGAGGCGCCGGTCCCGCTCGATCCCGAGGATCTCAATTCCCCGCGCCTGCCCTGCCTGACGATCACGCTCGGTAGAACCAAGACGGCAATGGCCAATGACGATGCGCGCGTCCTCATCGTGGGGCCGCCGGTCGAGGCCCTGCGCGAATGGCTCGAGCGCGCCAATATCAGCAAGGGCGCGGTGTTTCGGGCGATCGACCGCTGGGAGGGGCTCTCCGACCGCGCCCTGACCCCGCAGGCGGTCAACCTGATCCTTAAGCGCCGCTGTGCTCAGGCCGGGCTCAATCCCTGGGAATTTTCCGCCCACGGCCTGCGCTCCGGCTACCTGACCGAGGCCGCTCGCAACGGTGTTCCCCTCCCAGCAGCGATGCAGCAGTCGCAGCACCGCTCGGTGCAGCAGGCGGCGGGCTATTACAACGACGCCGAGCGGCAATTCAGCCAAGCCGCCCGCCTGGCACTTTGAAACGTTGAGTCGACGTGGTCGGCGCGAGCTCCGTCAGGCTCAGCCGAGATGGACGGGCGCCTCGCCCGGAATGCCGCTGCGAGCGACCGTTAGACACCCAGATGTTTCTTGAGCTGATCACCCACCTCAGCCATCAGGGCGGGGTTGATACGGCCAAGCTGCTGAGCGTGGGCGGCCTCGATAGTCGTGACCTTGACAGTACGGATCACACTCGGAGCCGGCAAGCCGGCCTCCTGATAGAACCGTCCCAGCGACACATCCCCGACCCATGGCCGGTTCTCGGCGCTGGTGATCATGACAACCCACAGCAGTGCATTCCCCTCCCCGATCGCGCCGTTGCTGACGACAAGCGCCGGGCGGTGTTGCCTTGTGTTGCGGTCGCTATAAGGAAATGGCACCCGGACAACGTCGCCCTGCTGGAAATCAGAGGGAGGCATAAGCTCTGCGATCGGCTTCACTGTCCCATTCGCCAAACGTGCCGAACGGATCCTCGACCACGACCGGCGCCTTGCGGATCACAACAGCTCCGCCTTCAATGCTGTAAGCGATTTCGTCGCCTTCCCGCAGTTGCAGCGCTGTCCGGATAGACTGCGGGATCGTCGTCTGCGCCTTGCTTGTCAGCTTGCTCGTGATCATGACGAGCCCTCGTAAGGAAAGTCCTTACAGTAAGGAAAATCCTTTCTTGGCGCAAGCCTACGTTGGTTATGCTGTCAGTATCGTTCGTACAAACGTCACGATCACATCCGCCAGACTAAAAGCCTCATAAATGACCGCTGGGGGCATTTAAGCGCTTTGCCTCACCACCCTAGCCGCCACCTACCCGAAGGGCACTCAGCGAGGCTCCGACGAGGTCGACTTTTCGCCTCCGGCCGAATTTGCGCGCTTTCGGAATACCCGACTTAGCGGAGCAGCGGCAGCACGATGGTCGCAGCAATCGCCACGGCGATGGCGCTCCGAATGAGGATGCCGTTGATCCGAGCCATAGAGGCTTCCGAGCTGTCAGACGTACGCATAATCTCGCCTCCCTCTCTGCCCAGCTTCGGTCTCATCCCGGCCTCGTGCAATCGGGATTGTTGACAAACCGGCAGACTCTCCTCTCGTGTGGCTAGGCAGCAACGCGGCCAGCTCCCTTCCTCCTCCCACGACGATCCACTCGCGGAGCGAACGAGGCAGCCTGCCGCAGGGACTGAGGGCTCATCTCGGGCCCGAGAGGAACGATCGCGCAGCCTTGTTTGCCCATCGCGCTGAATGCTAAACGCCCAACCCGGCCGGTAGCTCAATGATTAGAGCTTGCCGCTCATAACAGGGTCGGTGCCGGTTCGAGTCCGGCCCGGCCTACTATGCCATTCTAAAAAGCGGCCGCCCCAACACCGGGAGCTTTCCGGCTATGCCCCCTCGTTCGTCACCGAAGCTGCTACGACGCCGTAACCACGTCGGGTCTTCCGAAGGAGCCAGTCCTGCAGTGCCTCGGCTGCGGCTTCTTGATCCCCGTAGAGATCCAATCGCCGCCGACCGGAACAGCCCCGGCGCCCCCATTCGCGTACAAGCGCGACATCGCCAAATAGGGTGGGCTCAATCGCAAGGACATAGAACCGGGCCATATTCTGCGCTGGATCGGATCGGTCCAACACCAGCATCTGCAGGCGCGGCACGTCTTTGGCGAAGGAGCTGTCCATGCGCGCATCTCGCGCTCATGGCAGACACCCGTCCAACGCAAAGGATGAATCAATCTCGCGTTGACGATTCACATCATTGATGAACCACGAGGCGTCCTGCAGAACCTCGCCCTCGCCGCGAGGTCAGATCCCGGATTTGGCGCGCAGGTCCTCGACTGTCGCCGCGCTCACGAGCTCGGCTTGCCCCACCAGCACGCCGCCCTTCATCACCGAACAAGCCGTCACACCCGGACGTGTCTGGATATCCCGGTAGCGGCGAAGCGCCTCCACCGCAGAAGGGGCAGCTTCCTTGACCTTGCTACCCCGGATCGTGGCCTTGATCTGAAACACGTCTATTCCTTTGAAACACCGAAACTGCAGCACCAAGAGCCCGCCTCAGCCGCATCGTTCATGGGAGCTGGCGGCGCCGATATTGAATCGACCGCCTTGCACCACAAGAGGTCATCCGAGGCGATATCAGACCCGGATCAAATTGGCGTCGGTATAAGGCTTGAAGTTGCGGTCGACCTCGTTAGGGGCGGTGCCGCCCCCGTACTCCTTGGCGAGCAAGTAGCCACGGACATCCATCAGCCCAGGTTCGAAGCCGGACAGCATCAGCTCCATTGGCGCTTTCCCATTGAAGGGGTTTTCACCATTGATGCCTCGGAGCCATTCGAGCTCTCGTCGTTAGTCTCCTCCAACAGACGGAGGGATTTAAAAATCCCGAGCACCGCCGAAATCCGCAATAGGACGTCGGTTTCAAGGGTTAGAGGCTCGTCGGCGCGGGCAGCATCAGACCGGGTCTGAAATGCGTCCGATGTGGGCATACCCAGGAGCGTTCGGATCTCGGCAACATCGAGCTCCCAGACGGGCGCGACATTGAAGAGCGTCCGTAAGCCAGGCCCGCTCACCCGGGCCCGGTTTTCCGGACTGGCGTCGATCGGCGCCGGCGGCTTCCAATTCATCGAGCAAACCTCATCACCATAGGCCCGTTGTACCAGTCTATTGTCAGCGACGGCCCGCACATGTCAGCGATCCACGGATGCGCTATGCTCGTTTCGGTTCACGCCGGCGGCTTCCGATCAACGCCATCAGCATCGGTCCGATCGAAAATTCGTTGGCTTCCGCTTTCCGTGTCAGGCCGCGCAGATAACCGCCCGCGCTCGAGATCGCTTCCCCGCGCTGCAGGATTGCCGCAACGACAATCGAGGCTTCGGTTTCGCCCATCGCATTCTGGGCATCAAGCCAGGCGCTCGGGCTGATTCCGAGCATCGATCGCACCATCGCTGCCGTCACCAGGAAATCTCGCCAGTTCGAAATCCCGCCCCGAGCGTAATCGATGATGTCCGGGCAGGCATCGAGGACCATTCCTAACGGGAACGGCCGTTCGGTCCTCCTCCCCGGATCACGATCGATCTCGACCTCCCCACCCCTGCTTTCTGGAAAGCGAGGTTCAAGATCAGTAGGGAGATCTGGATTTGAATTCTGTTTGTGACGCTCAGAATGAGACTCATTGCCGCTTAGATTCTGGGTTTTTGTGTGAAGCTCCAATAGGTTGAGGATCTCATCCGCCAGCATCGACATCTCATCGGCGATTGGCTCCAGAACCTCGCGCGACGCAGTGCGCGGAATCCGGTCTATGATCGCCCGATAGAGCGTATGAATCTCCTGCCAGGTCGACGGCCCTTGGCCCGCCTGATGCGCCGGGACATTCTCCTCGATCGCGGCAGCGATCATCTTGGCGATGTCCCGCCGGCAGATGGTGATGCGCTCGCGCACGAGCTTCAGGGCGCGCTCATCGAGCCTGACGTCCTCGGCCGCACTCTCGATCTCGGCAGAACGAACAACCAAAGGCGACAGATCGAAGCCGAAGGCGAGCTCGATATCCCCTCCCCTCCCCTTGCGTGCGTAGCGCTTCCCGTTCGGACTATCCCGCCGAATGATGAGACCGGCATCGACGAGCACCGCTAGATGCCGCCGCAAGGTCGCCGGCGACATTCCGTGCGCTCTTAGCGCCAGTTGCTGGTTAGAGGGGAAGACGACAAGTTGGTCGCCCGTCAGCACTGTCTCTGGATGAAAGGTCAACAAGGCGTCGAGCACAGCCAGGGCGCGCTCGTTCACGCCCAGCCGTGCCTTGGCCGTGCAGACATCCCGGAATAGATTCCATTTATGGACCGCCTTATCTGGCGACCGTTCCTTCGCGAGCGCTTGAGTTGCCACATGGGCAAGCGTCAGCGTCCGCCGCCCAAAGGGCGTCGATGCAGCGTGATTCACCACGTTCCTTCACCTATGGTTAGGCAAAAGAATCCCGCCCGCCAAAATGGCGTTTCGTCTCCAAGAGACTCTTGACGGCGATTCGAGGAAGTGCGATTCTCAGGTCACCACACGAGAGAAGGGCTTCCGGGACACCGTTTCGGGGGCCTTTTTCTTTTGCTGGATTGGTTCGCTCACCGCGCGAAGATCATCGTTCCGACCTTGCGCAGCGAATGGTTCTGTCTTTTCCCTCCTGCTTCAAGCTTGTCACCTGACAAGGTTTCCATATTCAGCGTCCGCGGCGTGTCGCCTCAAAACGCTTCATCAACTCTGGCAACTCGGCGCGAAAGAACGAAGCGAACTCGTTCGCTGAATGAGCATCGACCTTCAGCCGAATCTCTCGGCTGCCAAACAGCGCCTTGCCCACGCTCCGCCCATCACTGGCCATCAGATCGAAAGCCTGCTTCTCTAAGGGCTGCTTGGCGGCAGACACCGCGCCTAAAACCAACTGAAATCTGATGTCGGAGGGTTCCGCGCGAACCTTGTCAGCTGACAAGGTTTCTCGAGCTACGGCAATTTGAGACGGGGCCTTAGCGAGCTCAGCCGCCAACTCAAGCCATCTCGGACGCCCAACCTTCGGGGCTCGCCCGATGGCGACAATTAAGTCCCCAGGCAAGGCTCTCCATACCGACCGCATCTTCGCCAACTCCGCGTCATCGATGGCGAGCGCCCCCCTAATGTCTCGGGCTCGAACACCTGCAGCCTCCATCCGACTCGCGAAAACCGCACGCTCGACCCAACTCAAATCCTGCCGGCTAGCGTTCTCCAAGCCTTGCGACACGACGAGCTCACCGTCGTCCAGGTCTCGGATGATGGCCTTTACCGGAACGCCGAGTTCGCGAGCGGCACGTACACGGCGATGGCCGTAGACCACTTGGTAGCGTCCAGGCGTCTCGGGATGACGTCGGACCTGAACCGGAACCCGCTGACCATCCTCGGCAAGCGACCGCTTGAACTCCTGAAAATCAGCGTCATCGTCGTCGGGAAGGCGATCGGGAAAGGGTGAGGGGTCAATGCTGCTGGAATCGAGCTCCACGATTCCACCGACGCCGGAATCCACAATCGCCTGGAGTCGATCGCGCTCTTCTCGGATGTCCGACAGGGTCCGCTGCGTAGCTCCAATCACGCCCGCAGGAACCCGCGGAGCTGGCGGAGTAAAATTCTCAGACGCAGTGTCAGAACGCCTGCTCTCGCTTTCCGCTTCCGATGCCGTCTGAGACAACAGCCCGAAGCTCGCCACGATTGATTGACGCGCGGGTTTCTTCATCGCCGGCCCCAACTCTCGTTGATGAGATCGACAATCCCTTCATTGACTGCGTCAAACGATTCGCGAGCGCGCTTGAACGCCTCGCGTCCGATCTCTCCTGCCTCCAGTTCATAGATGCTTCTCTTCACCAAGCCCGCGGCCTCAACGGCAGTACTTTCGACGGCCGCCGGCACCAAGACGTCATCGGGGAACAACATCCGGAGCATCGAGACGATCTCAGTTTGCGGCTTGTCGTATGGATTGTGGCGCGTGATGAGATAGCGGAAGAAATCTTGGCGCATCGAAGCGCGCTCACGCGAAATGACGTCGATGAGATCGCCCATCATCAGCAAGAACTGACCCATCGACGCGACGTCGAGCATCGCGGGATGGATCGTTATGATCATTCCTGTTGACGCATAAATCGCGGCCAGCGTCAGGTACCCGAGCGATGGCGGCGTATCGAGAACGACCACGTCGTAATCGTCCTCGACTTCCCGAATAGCCAGCCCGAGCCTCTCGAAAAAGAGCGAATCGGCTTTTCTGGCTTGAGCCAGCATGCGGGGCGTTTCGTACTCGAACTCCATCACTTCCAGATTGCCCGGTATGAGATCGACGCCGGGAAAGTAGGTTTTCCGGATCACGTCTCGCAGCGGGCGGCGGAGCTCGTCATATCGAAGAGCGGCCCAAACTGTCTCATTGGCAGCAACGTCCATTTCGGGCTGCGCGCCGAACATGGCTGAAAGCGAGGCCTGCGGATCGAGGTCAATCGCGAGAACTCGATACCCATGCAGCGCCAAATAGTGCGCAAGGTGCACGCTGGTCGTCGTCTTAGCCGAGCCGCCCTTGAAGTTGGCAATGGCCAGGATCTGCAAATGCTCCCCCCGCCGCCGATGCGGAAGAAAGCGAAGAGCTTCGGAGGGCTTCTGCGCGCCAAAGAGCTGCCTCAGCTCGTTGACCTGAGCGAGAGTGTAGGCTCGGTGATTGTTTTCCAGGCGAGCGGGCAGGGGCCCCTTGCCCTCATTCGACATAAGCTTCAGCGTCGAATCGGGAATCGAGGTGAGCTTCGAAACCTCATTCGTCAAAAAATGACGGAGGCTCTTCTGCGCGTGCGGCGGGTACATGCGTTCGCGCAGCGCATTTAGCTGCTGCGAAAGGACCCGCGCGTGCTTCCAAACGCGCTCGGCAGGTGCCAGCGACTGTATGGATTTTTGCGCCACGGCTTCGGGCATTGGCGTAAGAATTCCTCTTTGTCGGGCAAAGGCCGCTTTATCGGCCTTCTCCCGATAAGCTACGCCATGATTCTAGCTGTCGGTCCAGAGATTTAAGGTTAACGACCTGTTGACGACCAAAGATATTTGGCCAGTTTGAATGCCATCCACGCAGCAAAGGATCACCGCATCCCATCGAAGGATCAAAACGCCGCTGCTTCTTCCTGCGGCTCAATGAACTTTGCCGAAGGGGAGGGGAGGGGAGGCGGCAAGCCCCAGCAGCACCAGACGTTCTGATTCGGCGCGGCACCATCGTTAGTAGCCATTGCGACCGCGCTCGCAATCGAAGAACTCGCTGTCTGCCGTGGCTATCGAGAGCGGCCGGATCGCGTGTGAATCCTATATGGGGAAGGGGGCCTTCGAACCCCTCGAAACCCGCAATGGTCATTTCTGACCAGTGAGGGAAGGCTAGCCATGTGCCTCACTCGGCGCCGCTTTCAGCCGAGGAGCTTCACGATGCTTGTGGTCATTCCCGGCTCGGACATCGATAGGCATGTCGCCCTGATGGATCGGGTCTTCCGCTTCCGCCACTCGATTTTCGTCGACGAAAAAGCCTGGATAGACTTACGCCGGCCAGATGGGCTTGAGCGCGATCAATTCGACGATGAGCATGCGGTCCACCATGTGTGCCTACGAGGCGACGAGATTGTTGGATATCAGCGGCTGCTGCCGACGACACGCCCCCATCTGCTGACGGAGGTTCTTGGCGACCTCTGTCGTGAGCAGCCGCCAACCGGGCCGCGCGTCTTCGAGTGGACGCGGTTTTGCGTTGCGCCCGGATGGCGCGACTTTCGCCCGCGGCCCGACGGACCCTTCCTCGAACTCGTCCAGGGTCTTGTGGAATGGGGTTTGAGGCGCCGGGTCGACACCGTCACGGTTGTGATCGATTGGCGCCTCATGGTCAAAGCGATGCAGTTGCGCTTCTTCGCCAGGCCGCTCGGGTTTCCGAAGAAAATTGGTCGAGACGAAGTTGTCGCGCTGCGCATGTCCTTCAATCGTGAAACCCTCGACACGATCCACGAGGCGCGCGGTTCCAAAACTTCCGTGGTTTCCGAGATCCCCCTCCCGACGGCGGCTTGATCTTCTGTTCGAGCAGGGGGCAGACGATGATCCGCATGACCGATGCGAAGGTCGTGGCCGGCGAGTTGCGCACCCGATATGAGCACGTGCGCGCCGTCACACTGATGGGAAGAACCATGCAGAAGGCTTTGTTCGGTGGCCGGTCTGACGAGGTGGTATTCTGGGCGCTGGTTTACGCTTACTATTGTGACGAGGATCTTAGCCCCGCCGTCGATAAGCAGATCGATGCATTCGGACCGTTGATCCTAAGGGATCTCCTTGACCCGCCTGCGCCAAAGTAACAGCGTACCAAGAAGCGATACCACGACGCTTCGCCTCGATCGGCGACAGGCACCGGCCTTTCTCCATGACGGCCATGTCGAATTGCAACATGCAATGGGAGCTGCCCCAAAGTGTTGCGTCGGATATTGATTAGCGATCTCGAAGTGATAGCGAAGGTCTTGCCGAGCGCAGAGTTCGCAGATTTCGATGGGTTGCTCGTGATCGACCGTGTCGTCAGTGAAGGACCATCCGTCGAACGCAGCCGCAGGGTTCTCGTCACTGAAAGGGGAGAGAATGCTGTCAGGAAACCACTGCATGTACTCGCTCATGATGGTGTCGCCTGTTATTTAAGAGCGCTTATCTTAGCTGAACTACTGTTTAAGCCAAGGGCGAATTGCTTAAATTGCGCCGTTCTCGCATAATGGGGCATGTCCGAACCATCTCCTAACCTCCGGCTAGGCCGCTTCATGTCAAGATGATTAGCCATCAACCGCGATGGTCTTCAACACAGCATCGTAGAGCGATCGCCTCCGCCAACGGGATAGTCGCGCTGCATTCGAGATGTAATACCGACGCCCTCAAGCGGTCTGCGATAATCTATTTGGAGTTTCGCCGGGAACTGAAAGACGCAAGCAAGGGCCCCGATTTCCGCGCCCGACGAGATGGCACCGAAAGAAGCCAGCGGCTCGATAGCTACGAGCGAAACCAACGCGCCGCTAAACCTCCGTCGAGCGCACGATGACCGACGCATCGAAAGGGGAGGGTGGGTTGGCCGCGACCCCGATCGACGTCGGATAGTCGCCCGGCTCTGTGGGCGCTGGCACACAGCTCGTCATTGGATCACCCGTAAAGCAGGAGGCATCGTAGCCAGCGCCTTTGACCAGATAGGTACAAACGCTGACGCCGTTGCCGTCCTTGACGTTGCGCGCATTGCAGTCGCCGCTCGCGGCATAGTTGGCGAGCTTGCCGCCTTTACCGCAACCGAATTGGCAGGCCATGAGGATTGCCGACTGGTCGATCGTAGCGCAGCGGCCGCCGGAGCAGACCTGCTGGCCGACGAGTGAATCCATGCCGTTCTTCTGGACCTGCGACCAGGAATTCTGCTGATAGCGCGTCCAGGCGGCGACCTGCGCCTGCGGGTCGTTGAGAAAGCTTTGGGCGCTGCCAGTGTAGTAACGCTCGAAGGTTCCGGGACAGAACTGAAAGGCCCCCAGACAGCCATATTGATTGGTCGTACCGAAATTCCCCTCGGCCGCAGAGACCTTCGCCGCGAAAGGCGCGCAGTACGCCGGGATGCCCGCGGCGATCAAACTCGCGGCGGATTCTCCGGCGAAAACGAGCGCCGAGGAGAGGCAAAGCGCGACGCCGGCTTCGAAGAGGGCAGGGCGCTTCATCATCGCTTGGCCTCGTCGATGTCGAAGCGGAAATCACCGTTCAGCAGCGTCTTCCCGTCGTCACTCAGCCGGAAAGGATTCCTGGCGAACTCGGCCTGCGGACCATTGACCGGCAGGCCGGCCAAGCGTGGATCGTTCGGGGGGATGATCTGGCGCATCATGTCGTCGACGAGCACGACGCGGCCGCCACCAGGCTCGAGGCGCAGCAGCCGAGTCGGGCAGATGGCGGGCGCACAATCGTCGTTCCAGATTTGCGAGATCAGGAATTCGCGGCCCATTGTGCGGAGCTGGTACTCGTGGATCGTCACGGGGCCGCCAGAAAGGGCCTCCCCTGTCCAGATCCCCTCGGGATCGGCCGCAACGTTGCGATAGCTCACCTTGTAGGTGAAGTTCGCCTCGGCCGCATCGGACAGGTTCGCGATCGCGATGCTGGCGGCAGCCAGGGCGACAATCCCGAACAATCCTGGTCTCATGGGTCCCTCCTTGGGTGGTGGCTGCTCATGGGCGCACGAGCGGAATGTTGAAGGAGCAGCCGTCGACGACCCGGTGATTGACGACCATGCCGAGCTTCAGGCGCCTCGCGCCAACGTCATAGGCGCCGTAAGCGGCTGCGACAGACGGATTGATCGTGCTGTTAGCCTCGGGTTCGAGATAGCAGCCGCGACCGGCATCGAGTGTCTCGACGCGGATGCCGTTGTAGATCGCAATCCGCATCGGGCAGAGCTTGACCAGGACCTGCGCCTTGGCGTCGCGCAGCTTGGGTGAGCAGCCGAGCGCGGTGTTCAGCACCGTGAGGACGACCGATCGCTGCTCGCTCCAGATGACGAAATGCGCCGCCGTCGCCGGCGCATTGCCATCAACAAATCGCCGATCGCCGCGCGCCCTATAGGCTTCGTTGTTGGCGTCGAGCTGATCCTTCCAGATGTCGGCATAGGTCGCATTGCGCGGCGTTGGCCGCTGCAAGTCGGAATAGGCGAGGGGGCGCCACGCTCCCGGATCCGGCGTTAGTGTCTGTGCCAGCAGCGGCGCGGTATTCACCGGGTTCAGGGCCAGCGCGATCAGGACCGGCATGCGGTGCCGGCGAGCCGAGCCGTGCGGCGGGCCCTTGTATTCGCTGTCCCTTCTCCCGATCGCAGCCAGATCAGCCATCACCGGCCCCTATTGGTATCGAGACCGGCCAGGTAGCCACCGCCAGATATCGCGGGGCGAACCCTCCCGATCCCGCCAGGCGACGGGCGCGCGCGGCGGATCGAGCGGCTGCATCGTCCAGGCCGAGCGGTGGTAGTAGACATTCACCGTCTCGCGCCGCAGCCGTCGGCCATCCCCGTCGAGCAAGTCTGTCGCGCAGTGAACGACGGGGCCGCGATAGCGGGTCACCCGCGCGGTCTGCGCGTCGACGGCGCCCGGCTTGCAGCCGAACAGGCGTACTGCCGAAGGATACGAACGGCCTGGAGCGGCCGCGCTGATCCATCGGAGATAGGCGGCATTGGCGTCTGCTTGCGTGGGGTAAGGGAAGCGCTCCGTCAGGATCGGCGCAAAGGTCGAATTGTCGGGCGCGTATTCGAGCCTTCCGGGAACGACATGCGCCGGCGTCTGCAACGCGTGCCGTCCCAGGGCCGTTTCCGTGGCGATCGATGGCACCGGCTCCGGGGCCGACGTCGAACATCCGGAGACCGCCATCGCGAGCGCGATGATGGACCACGTCGAGCGCACCATCATGGCATAGCCTCGCGCCCGACAGCCCGAGCTCCGTCGGGCCAGCGCGCCCGCCAGTCCCAGGGCATCTCGAACGTGCTCGACCACAGACCGCGGTAGGCCTTGCGTGCCTGCTGTTCGGCCTGGCCATAGCTTGGCGGGACTTCCCGGTCGTTCCTGGCCGAGGGAGTCAGAACCGCGACGCCCTCGCGCAGCATTGAAGCTGCGAGATCCGGATGATGGGCGGTGGCGCAGCGCGCGAGGCGCTCGTCGCCCTCTTCGCGGATCACGGCACAGGCGAGCCAGCGGTTGAGGGTCGCGTTCACCAGCCAGGCCGCCGCAACCGTTCCACAGGGCCAAGCCTGGCGCTCCAGAGTCGCGATCTGGCCGGGCGCGCAGGTCTCGATGCCATGGAGTCGAAAGACCACCTTCGTCTCGATGTCGCGGAGCCGGGTGCCGTCGATGACCTCGACGCGCAGGGGCGGCGACTGCGCCGGCAGCTTTGGACGATAGATTCCGGTGCTCGAGGCCTGCGCCAAGCACGGCGCGACAAAAGCGAGCGCAAGGCAGCCGACGCCGGCGTCACGCAGCCGCGCCATTGCGAGATTCCCATATCGAGCTCGAGGCGGCAATCTGAAGTCTCCTGATGGAACGATCAGCGTTGTGACGGCATGCCGACCGAACGCGAGCTGTCCTCACGCAAACCGCGCAGGATGACGGCATTGGGGTCGGGGAGATCGGGAAAGGCCCAGAGGCCGGCACGGGCTTGTCGGGCGATGCGCTGGGCCACGAGATAGGGTTCATGCACCGGCTTGCCGTCCGGCTTCAGCGCGGCAAAGGCGAAGCCCGTGGCGATCAAGGCCGTGCCGAGATCGATCCGCGAGCCTGCGCCCGATCCTTCGCTGCGCGCGGCGATGCAGAAGACGAAGACCGTGCGGCCCTGTGACAGTGCGGCCGCGTCATGGCACTGCGGCTTCAGATCGCGGGTCAGTGCGACGAGCATGGCAAGCGACGCTTCGCCGCAATCTCGGCGGATGCCCCGAGCGTTTGTGAAACTGGTGCCGCGCAGACAGGACTGCACGCCGTAGAGGCGATAGGTCGTGCCCGCATCGGACCAGCTGTCGCCGGTGAGATACTGCGCCTGCGCCGGAATCGGGAACCAGCGTGACGCCGTCTGCGCCGACGCGCTGGCGGTCGCGAGGATCGTCATCGCGATCGCGACGGATTTCGCTCGCCTCATCTCAATAGCCCTGCAGCGAGAAGTAGAAGCGCTGGGCGCCGTTCGCCGTGACGAAGTCGACGAAATACGGTTCGCTGCGCATCGCGCGCGGGGTCGTCGGATAGCGCGTGCGGCAGCCCGCATCCGTTGAGCAGTCCTGCCGCGGTTTCGACAGGTCGGCGCAGAGATTGCCGTGAGGGGTTTCGGTTAGTGCCGTCCCGACATCGTCCCCAGCCAGGACAGGCGTCTGGCCAGCGGAGCAAGCCTGATAAGGCTCATAGCCAAGGCCGCTGGCGCGGGCTTCCGGGCAGTTCGGCCAACTCCCGCCCTTAGCGAGAATCCGAAACAGGGTCTGCATGACCGGCACGCAATAAGGGATGCTCGGCCAGCCCGGCGAGGTTGCGGCCGAGCAGAGCAGCACCTTGCAGCCGAACGAAGCGTCTTGGCCTGCCGCGGGGCCGACCAAGAGCGACCCGCATGCACTAAGCATCACCATCATCCGAACAGCTCTCACGCGTTCCTCCGCGATCGGGGTTGACCAGCTCGTGCCAAAGCAGCTATGTCTAATATCTATTATAATAGATGTTAGATTGGAAGAGCCGAGAGATGCAGATTCGAGGCCTGACAGTCGGATTAACGATCTTCGCCATCGCCTCCGCGGGCGCTCGCGCGCAGGAGCGGCCACCGCCGCAGCTGGCCGCCGTGGATATGTCGGGGCGTGTGATCCCGGTGTCGCCGATACCCGCACCAGCCGCACGCAGCGACAGAGCGCGAGCCACGCCGCCCTGCTCCATCGACAAGGCGTTGCCTGCGGCGGAGGCGCGCGCGCTGGTGACCCGTGTCGCCACGGAGGAGGACTTTTATCCCGACTTCGTGCTCGCGGTCGCCAAGATCGAGAGCCGGTTCGATTCGGTGGCGATCTCCGAGAAGGGCGCCTTCGGGCTGATGCAGCTCATGCCGGAGACGGCAAAGCGTTTCCAGGTCGATCTCTGCGACCCGGTCGGCAATGTCCGCGGCGGTATCCGCTTCCTGCGCGCTCTGCACGAGAAGTACCGCAACCCGTTCTACATCCTCGCCGCCTACAACGCCGGCGAGGATGCGGTCGAGAAGAACCGCGGCGTTCCGGCTTATCCGGAGACCGTGCGTTACGTCGCCGAGGTCATCAACGACTTCTACACATTGCCCGCGCCCGGCCGCACGGTCGCCGGCAGATCTCCGTCGAAGGCACCGCCAGGCGCCGGCTGGAACGACGGCTTCGTCATGCACATCGACTGAATGGAGGCACCGATGATCCTGTCGCCTACCTTGCGTACCCTTGCCGGCACCGTTCTCGCCGGCACCGTTCTCGCACTCGGCGCCAACGCCGCGTCCGCCCAATCCGGCGGCACCCTGCAACCGGTCCAGTCGACCCTGCAGCAACTGGTCTCGACGATGACCGGACCGATCGCGACCTCGCTTGCGACGCTCGCGGTGATCGCCTGCGGCTTCTTCGCCTGGACCGCGCGGCTGACCTGGGGCATCGCCGGCAGCGTCATCTTCGGCATCGTGCTGGTCTTCGGCTCCGCCCAGATCGTCCAGTTCTTCCAGTCGGCAGTCGGCCAATGACGGGTAGCGAGCTCGAGGATCCGCTGATCACACCTTTGGTCAAGGCGCTGACACGGGCGCCTACGCTGATGGGCGTGCCCTACATGTATTTCATGCTGAACGGCGTCGTGACCAGCGTCTGCTTCCTCGTCTCGCACAATCTGATGATGCTGCTCGTCGCAATCCCGCTGCATCTGCTCGGCTTCGTCATGACGCTGCGGGACGGTCGGATCTTTGAGATCCTCTTCGTCAAATCAGCGAAGTGCCCGCCGCGTTCACGCTCCTTCTGGAGCGCCGACAGCTACAGTGTCTGAGGTGGCGTCGTGGTCGCCCGCGCTCTGCTCGATGAACTCACCTTCGGCGCCGTCGCGCGGCGCGAACGCCCGGTTTCCTCGCATGTGCCCTATACCAGGCATGTCGACGACCATATCATCCGCACGCGCGACGGTCTGGTCCTGACCATCTTCAAGCTCGAAGGCTATTCCTTCGAGACCTCCGATCTCAGCGAGGTCAATGCACGCCTGCTCGGCCGCAACGACGTCGTGCGCACGTTGGCGAATTCTCGCTTCGCCCTCGTTTCCCATATCGTGCGGCGCGAGGTTCAGCCCCGGATCGACTCCAGCTTCGACAATCCGTTCTGCCGGGAGCTCGACGAACGCTATAATGCCGCGCTGTCGAAGCGGCGGATGTTCGTCAACGATCTCTACCTGACGCTCGTCCGCCGCCCGCTGCAGGGCCAGGCAGGTACCTTCGAGTTCATGCTGGCGAAGCTGCTCGGCCGCAAGGACGAGTCAGGCGCATCGGTTGCGCAGCAAACAGCGCTGAGCGAGTTGCGCGACGTCGCGACCGCGATCCGCGAAAACCTGTCGGGCTACGGCATCCGGCAGCTCGGCGTCGTCGATCGCGAGGGCGTCTGGTTTTCCGAACCGCTCGAGTTCCTGGTCCAGTTGCTGAATGGCGGCCTGCCGCGGCCGATGCATCTGCCGCGCATGGATCTGGCAGAGGCGCTGGCGATGAAGCGCATCTTCTTCGGCCGCAACGCGATCGAGCTGCGCGGTGCCGGCCCCACCGACACCCGCTTCGGCGCGATGGTCTCGATCCGGGAATATCCGGCCCAGACCGGGCCCGGTTCCTTCGACAATCTCTTGCGCGTCCCGCACGAATTCATCGCAACTCAGAGCTTTGCGATCGTCGACCGGCCGGAAGCGGCCAAGCAGATCGAACGTGTCTCCCGTCAGGTCGACATGTCGGACGAGGCCGGCTCGATCGTCGCCGAGCATCTCGACGCCGCGCGCGACGAACTCCTCGCCTCCGAGGCGATCTATGGCGAGCACCACATGACGGTGATGTGCCTTGGTCGCGATCTCGCCGAGGTCGGCGCGGCCGTCACAGCGGTCGGCGCGGCGCTAACCGATCGCTCGGTCATCTGGGTGCGCGAGGACCTCAATTGCGAGCCGGCCTTCTGGGCCCAACTTCCCGGCAACTTCGCCTATATCGCCCGCAAGTCGATCCTCTCGTCGAAGAATTTTGCGGGACTGACCTCGCTGCACAATTATCCCAGCGGCAGGCCTGCGGGCAATCATTGGGGACCGGCGATCTCGGTCTTCGAGACGACCTCGCAGACGGCCTATTATTACAACCATCATATCCGCGACATCGGCAACTTCACCGTGCTCGGCCCGACCGGCTCGGGCAAGACGGTGTTCCTCTCGTTCATCGCGGCGCAGACCCAGCGGATCGAACCGCGGCCAAAACTCGTCTTCGTCGACAAGGATCGCGGCGCCGAGATCTTCATCCGCGCGCTTGGCGGCCGGTACGAGACGCTGGTGCCTGGCGAGCCGACCGGCTTCAACCCGCTCTCGCTGCCGGATACCGCACCCAATCGCGAATTCCTGTTCCAGCTCTTTGCCTTCATGCTGAGGCCGAGCAATGGCGGCAAGCTCTCGGCCTCCGAAGAGCAGGTGATCCGCAATGCGATCGCGGCTTCACTCGGCGCCGGCCCTGAAGGTCGAACGCTGAAAGCCTTCTCGACCCTGCTGCGCGGGCGGATCCGGGCGGGAGAGGGGGATCTGCTTGCCCGGCTCGAAAGCTGGATGCGGGCCGACCAGCGCGGCTGGCTCTTCGACAATGACGCGGACCGGTTCTCGATCTCGAGCGTCTTCGGCTTCGACATGACGCGGGTGCTCGACGATACCGTCATCCGCACCGCGGCGCTGATGTACATCTTCCATCGGACCGAGGAGCTTTTGACCGGCGATCCGGTCATGATCTTCCTCGACGAGGGCTGGCGCCTGCTCGATGACGATGTCTTCGCCTTCTTCATCCGCGACAAGCTGAAGACGATCCGTAAGCAGAACGGCATCATCGGCTTCGGCACGCAATCGGCGGCCGATATCGTTCGCTCGAAGTCGTCGAACACGCTGATCGAACAGACCAGCGCCAACATCTTTTTCCCGAACCCGAAGGCCGACGACGACAGCTACGCCCAAGCCTTCCGCTTGTCCGGCCGCGAGATCGCGTGGATCCGCTCGACCGCGCCGGAAAGCCGCTCTTTCCTGATCAAGCACGGGCGCGACAGCATCGTGGCACGGTTAAACCTCGCCGGCATGCCCGATCTCATCAAGGTCTTGTCCGGACGCACCGAGACGGTGGCCGAGCTCGACGCGCTGCGCGCCCGCGTGGGTGAGGACCCTACAACCTGGCTGCCGATCTTCCT
This sequence comes from Allobosea sp. RCC_152_1, assembly GCF_041360765.1. NCBI lineage: Bacteria > Pseudomonadati > Pseudomonadota > Alphaproteobacteria > Hyphomicrobiales > Alloboseaceae > Allobosea > Allobosea sp. RCC_152_1. The sequence goes on along the minus strand of NZ_JBFUPU010000012.1, from coordinate 12,652 downwards.
CGGGAGGGAGGCTTCATGAAGCGGGCACGCCTCACTATTGCGCTCGTGACGCTGCTTGCCGCGGCGCCCGCACTCGCGAATGTCCCGGTCAACGATGCCGCCCTGCTGACGAAGCAGTCGGAGACCGCCGGGACGACGGTCAAGCTCGTTCCGATCACGAGCCAGCGCAAGGAGGCCAACAAGGGGGTCAAATGCGCGCTGACGACGGGCAAGAAGGCCAACCTCACCAACCCGGCCATGCAACCGCAGAGCGGTGACGGTGCCCGCAAGATCCTGGCCTACAGCCCGCAGAGTTCCGTCACGCCGGCTGCTGGTGCGAAGGGCACGGCCCTCAACAACCAGACGCTCTTCCAGTCCGCCGGCAATGTCGTCGGTGGTCTCGATGCCAGCCGTTCGACCCTGCAGGCGGCGCAGAATGGCTTTCGCGCAACGGGTCAGCAGGTTGGCGCGACCGACACGGTGATGGCGGCCCTTGATGCAAACAGCGCGGCCCGGATCCAGAACAACCTCGCCTGGAACGAGGCGATCAACTCCGCGAATTTATGGGTGACGGCGCTGAATGCCCTCAATCTCGCGCGCGGCAGCGACGGAAGTCGCGCCGCCGGCGGGATGCGGGCAGGTGGCGCCCCCCATTCGGCGTCAACGGGAACGGTCTGTCCGACCGGCACGCCCGGTTCGAGGACCGCCCCCGATCCATGCCGCACCCCGTCAGGCTGTCGGTTGCCGGAAGCCGGCACCTCAGGCGATCCGGCCTGTGCCACACCCCGCTACGTCGATACTGCCGGCAACGTCCTGTTCTTCCTTGAGCAGATCCAGAACGCGGCCACCGCCGCAAACAGCCGATAAGGGAGAAATCGATGCAACCCCGCTTGCTGCTCTCAGGCCTTGCGATCGCCATCGCGAGCCCGGTCTTCGCGCAAGTCCCGACCCGCGACGACGCCAATCTCGCCAAGGCCCAGGAAATCGCCTCGACGACGCGTCAGATCCTCGCCGCCGACCAGCAGATCATGCAACACACGCAAAGGACGCTGGCCGCAGTCACCGGAGACCGCTCGTCTCAGGCGCAAGGCTCGCTCGCGCAGATGGCGCTCGGCGGTGGCTTCTCCATGGGATCGGCCCCCTCACTCGGCTCGGTTATCTCGGGCGGGATGCTCTCCTTCGCCGGGATGGGCTCCGGGTCGCAGAACATCGTGTCCTCGCTGATCAACGGGCTGCAGCTCGTGCAGACCATCACCGGGCTCGTCGGCGGCAAGACCCATCCGGTCGACACCGCCTACAAGAACTCGGTCAATGTCGCGGCGACCCTGTCAGGGCTGATCGATTCCACGCAAGGCGCGGTGAGGCAGCGTTCTCAGGCATTCTCCCAAGGCGGCCAGGAAATCGGCAAGGCCCAGGATCTCAAGGGCAGCGTCGATCAGAACACGCAAGTTCAGATCCAGACCGGCCAGACCATCAATGAGCTCAGCGGCACGGTGAACACGGCCGCGGCCGCCGCCAACCAGGCCAATCTCGATCGCCTCGCGGCGGAATCGGCAGCGGCCCGCGCCATGAAGTTCACTCCATGACAGGCGACACCGGCAAGGTCGTGCTGTGGTGCCTCGGCGGGTTGGTCATCGCCTTCGTCGCGGCCGCCATCGGCTTCTCGACGGCTCGCTCCATCCGCCCCGCGACATCCGCCATCACGCAGAGTTCGGACGACGCAGCGAAGGACGCCTCACGCGCCACGACGTTCACGCAGTCGAAGGCGCTGAAACCGTGAAGATCCTCCACAGGCTGACGACGCTCATGTTGCTGACCGGCCTTCTCGGCGGCTGCGCCTACAAGCCATTGAAGGCGCCGTGCGCCGCCGATGAGGACGGTTCCTCGATCGCCTCATACGCGGGGAGTGAACCGCTGCTTCCTGCGGTGTTCACCTCGCTGACGCCCTGCGGCCCGATGCGGCCGATCTGAGGAGAGCGATGGGCAACAGCTTCAGCGTCACGACGCTTCTGCAATCCGTCGACCAGATCGGGCAGAACTATGTCTCGAACGCCTATCAGGCGCTGGCGAACGCGTCGACTTCCGGCGGCGCCACCAGCGTCGCCGGGCTATTGCTTACGCTCTACGTGATCTTCTGGGGTATCGGCATCTGGCAGGGAACCGCGACCGGCGGCGCGGCCGAGCATGCCTTCAGGTTGCTCCGGGCCTTCATCATCTACGCACTGGCCACAAGCTGGAACGATTTCCAGACCCTGATCTACAACGCCATGAACAGCGGCCCCTCGGCCATCGGCAACGCGCTGCTCAGCGTCGTCACCACCGCCAACAACACCGGCACCTCGGCCAATCTCACCTCGGTCAACGGCGTCCAGAATGCCCTGCAGAACATGTGGGACACGACGAACAGCGCCACCGAAGCCTTCCTGCAGAATGCCGGCATCACCAATTGGGGGCCCTACATCTTCGCCGCGGTCTTCTATGTCGCGATGGCGATCCTGATCGGCTTCGCGATCTTCCTGATCATTCTCTCGAAGATGTTCATGTGGCTGCTGCTCGCGCTCGCGCCGCTCTTCATCATCCTGCTGCTCTTCGGCGTGACGAGCCGCTTCTTCAGCGGCTGGCTCGGCGCGATCGCGCAGTATTTCGTGGTACAGGTCCTCGTCTACGCCTTCCTCGCCTTCTACGTCTCGCTGATCCAGCAATCGATCGATGCGCTGAACGGCCTCGCCGGCAGCAAATCCGCGACTTGGGCCACGATCGGTCCGGTCGTTTTGCTCGCCATCATCGGCGTCCTGCTGCTCGCTCAGATCAACAACGTCGCCGCGGCGATCGCCGGCGGCGTTCCGGTCCACGCTCCGCGGATCGGCGCCGTGCTGGCGACAGCGACCGGTTATCGTCTCGGCCTCGCCGCCAACCGGACCCGGCTCGATCTGCGCAATCCCTTCAAGCCAGCATCGCTGTCGCGGCGCGAGGAACTGACCGCCCGTGAGCGCGCCCGCGTTGGCCTGCGCGCCGGCTCCTGGGCTGAGACGGCCGAATTCCGCCGGCTCGCCGACCAGATTCGCAATCAGGCTGCCGCGCCGCGAACCCGCGAGCGGGGAGGGCAGTCATGAGCGAGGTCGCCGCATCGGAAAAACCTCGGGTCGATCCGCGCTATTATGCTGAGGGCACGAGCTGGGAACATGATCTCGCTCGCCGCAACCGCAATTCGCGGGCGCTTGCCTGGATCGTCGCGGCAGTGATGTCGATCGTCGCCATCGTCGCGCTTGGCCTGCTCGCCCTGCTCGTGCCGCTCAAGACCTACGAGCCCTATATGGTCGTGGTCGACAAGACGACGGGATTCGTCGAGGTCAAGCGTCCGATGGCGGAGGGCGCGCTGACCCAGGACGAAGCCGTCACCATGTTCAGTGTCGTGCGCTATATCAAGGCGCGGGAGACCTATGATCCCCGCGCGCTCAAGGACAATTTCGACCTCGCCCAGTTGCTTTCGGCCGGCGATGCCTCGCGCGAGCTCACGGAGATCTACTCGCCGGCGAACCCGAACAATCCGGTCAAGCTTTTCGGCTCGAACACCGAGGTCGCGGTCACCATCAAATCCGTGACTTTTCCGAACAACCGCACGGCGCTGGTGCGCTTCTCGACCGACCAGAAAGCGGCGACCAACATCCTGACACGCCACTGGGTCTCGCTCGTCCGTTTCCGCTACACCGCGACGCCGATGCGTAACCAATGGCGCTTCGACAACCCGCTCGGGTTCCAGGTGCTCGAATATCGCCGCGACCAGGAGACGGCTCCTTCGCCGGCCACCGCCGGGAGCCAGCCGTGATCCGGCGCATCCTGCTTGGCCTCGCGATCTCGGCCCTGCCGATCTCCGCAGCTTGCGCCGAGGCGACGCCGAGGCCGGGCCGAACCGACGCGCGCATCCGCGACGTCGCCTACGATCGCGACGATGTCACGGCGATCGACGCCAGCTACGGCACCTCGACGATGATCCAGCTCCAGTCGGACGAGAAGATCGAGACCCTCGCGCTTGGCGATGCGATCGCCTGGAAGGTCGAGCCCAATCGCAAGGGCGACATCATCTTCGTCAAACCGGTCGAGAAGAACGCCCAGTCGAACCTGAATGTCGTCACCACCAAGCGTGTCTATGTCTTCCTGCTGCGCTCGAACACGCATCCTGTCCAAAACCAGACCTACGCCGTGCGCTTCCGCTTCCCGGATGACGAGGCCGATGCGCGCCTGCTCGCGGCCGCCAAAGAGCGCGCCGCCCATCCCAATCTGAAGGCCCTCAATATCGCCAATGCCAATAGCGAGTACGGCTACAAGGGTGCTTCCGCCAACAAGCCCGTGACCGTGTTCGACGACGGGACCAAGACCTGGTTCCGTTTCGAGGGTGAGACGCCGGCGATCTATATCGTCGACGGTGACCGCAATGAGAGCCTGGTCAATTTCCGGACGGAAGGGCCGTATGTCGTCGTCGACAAGGTCGCCGCGCAGTGGACGCTGCGCAATGGCCAGGAGGCGACCTGCATCTTCAACCGGCGCCGCACCAATCTGCACGAACCGACCGGGCTCGAGCCCTATGGGCCACGGCGCGTCGACGCGACGGGACAATAAGGAGGAGCGATGCCGAGCGCCGAGGACTATCGCGCTTTCGAGCTGGAGGCCGCCGCCGCGACCTCGGTCGCGCGCAGCCGCACCGTGCTCGGGCGCCTGCTTACGGTCGGCGTTCCGGTCGGAGCGGCCGTCGTCGCCGGCTGGCTGATCTATCGCACCACCAGTCAGCGCTCGACCATCATGACCGCGCCGGACAAGGAGGAGTTCACGACGACGCAGTTTCCCGCGCCGTCGCTGTCGACGCCGCGGCCTCAGACCGACCAGGGCACGATCGTCATTCCGCAAGCGCCGGTCGAGCCGGCGGCGCCTCCGCCAGCACCACCGCAGACCATCCACCCGCCGCCCGCGCCCGAGCCTCCCTTCCCGGCCGCAATGCCAAATGACGACGAGGCACGCCGTCTGGCCGAGCTCGAACGCCAGCGTCTGGCGGAGGAGGAGCGCCGCAAATGGGAGCGCCTGCGCGCGTCACAGGTTATCTCGGACAATAGCGCGACGGCCGCCGGCGCGATGAATCCCGAGAGCGCATCCGGACCAGCGGCAGCCGCGGACGACGACCCCAATCGTCGCTTCCTCGCCTCCGTCTCCGCCGCCGGCGTCGATGTCGCGCGCGCGACCAGGAACAACCGGATCGACGCATTGGTAGCCCAGGGCACGATGATCCGCGGGGTGCTCGAGACCGCCGTCCAGAGCGATCTGCCGGGCATGGTACGTGCCGTCGTCGCCGAGAATGTCTGGTCCTTCGACGGCCGGCGTATCCTGATCCCGGCCGGGAGCCGTCTCGTCGGCGAATACAAGTCCGGACTCACCCGTGGTCAGACCCGTGTCTTCGTCGTCTGGACGCGATTGCTGCGCTCCGACGGCGTCTCGGTCCAGCTCGGTTCGAACGGCACCGACGATCTCGGCCGGGCCGGCAGCGCCGGCACCGTCGACAACCACTATCTCGAGCGCTTCGGCGCCGCGATCATGTTGTCGCTCGTCGGCGGCGCCGCGCAGTTCCTGAGCGGCTTTGGCCAGAACTACGACATGACGGGCAACGGCACGGTCATCACCACGACCGATCCCGCGACCGGCGTGGTCACGCAGACCCAGACCGGCGTCGGTCAAAACCAGCTCTCGCTTCAGGCGAGGCAGATCGCTGCCCAGAATGTCTCGCAGACCCTGACCAATATCGCCCAGGAGGCACTGAAGAACTCGATCAACATCCCACCGACGATCCATCTCGACCAGGGCACAAGGATCATCGTCTTCGTTCGGCGGGACCTCGATTTTTCGTCCCTTTACCCCGATCCGGTGAAGGAGGCGCTGCGGGAGCTCAGGCGTGAGCGCACCAACCAGAAATCTCACCGTCTTCCTTGATCGCGCGCTTGGGCCGCTCCGTCCCTGGCTCGACGACGATCAGGTCGTCGAGATCTGCGCGAATGGTCCCGGCATGGTCTGGGTCGAGCGTTTCGGTCAATCGGAGATGGAGCGCCACGAGGTTCCAGAGTTGACCGAGCAGGCGATCCGCCATCTCGCCGAGCGGATCGCTGGCCATTCCGGGCAGAGCGTGAATGAGGAACATCCGCTGTTGTCGGCAGCGCTTCCGACCGGTGAGCGCTTCCAGGGCGTCATTCCGCCGGCGACCCCCGCCGGCGGCGCCTTCGCGATCCGCAAGCAGGTGATCAAGGAGATGCAGCTCGACGATTATCGCAGGCTCGGCTCGTTCAGGCAGGTGGAGAGGGTCGGGGAGAGAATGCTCAGCGAGATCGACCGGGCGCTTTGCGAACATCTCGAGGCCGGGCGGATCGAAGAGTTCATCCGGCTCGCCGTGGTCAACCGCTATTCGATCCTGCTCTCGGGCGGGACGAGTTCCGGCAAGACGACCTTCCTCAACGCGATCCTGAAGGAGGTACCGGCCGACGAGCGGATCATCACCATCGAAGACACCCGCGAAGTCAGGCCGATCCAGCCGAACCACCTGCCGCTGATCGCCTCGAAGGGTGATCAGGGCGAGGCGCGCGTCACTGTCGAGATGCTGTTGCAGGCGTCGCTGCGCTTGCGCCCCGACCGGATCTTCCTCGGCGAGATCCGCGGCGCCGAGGCCTATTCCTTTCTGCGCGCGATCAATACCGGCCATCCCGGCAGCATCACGACCGTTCATGCCGATAGTCCCACCGGCGCTTTCGAGCAGCTTGCCCTCATGGTGATGCAGGCCGGGCTCGGCCTGAAGCGCGCGGAGATCATCGCCTACATCAAATCCGTCCTGCCGATCGTGATCCAGCAGACCAAGATCGGCGGCTGGCGCGGAACGTCCGCGGTTTATTTCACGCGGATGGCGGAATGGCTGGAGGAAGGTCAGCGAGGGCAAGAGGGCCATGGCGCGCATCGTCGCCTATAGGATCGGCGTCGCCGTCCTGGCGCTGATCGCCTTCTGGCTGCTGTGGAGCCTCGCCTATGAGGTCATCGTCGGTTTGCGCTGGGCGCCATCGCGCTTTCCAAGCGAAGGGGCGCAACGCTGGGCCTTGCTTCGGATGCAGAACGCCGACCGCTCGTCCGGCTTCGCCTTGATCGCCTGGCGGCATTTCTGCGAGCGGCTCGTCTATCCGCCGACGCAAACGGAGGCGTTGATCCGCGGCGGCTATGCTGCCGGCACCGTCGTTGCGATTGGCATCGGCCTCGTCATCGTCGGATTGGTCAACCGCCGGCAGATGCCCTTTGGCGCGGCCCGCTTCGGCACCATCATGGAGGCCGCGAAGCAGGGACTGACCGGCAAGCAGGGCATCATTCTCGGCACGTTGAACGGTGTCACCATCTGCTCGGACGAGCCGGGCCACATCCTTGTCGTTGGCCCATCGCGATCGGGCAAGGGCACCGGCTTCGTGCTGCCGAACGGCTATCTCTGGCAGGGTTCGGCCGTCTTCTTCGATCCGAAGCGCGAGAATTTCGAGGCGCTTGCAGGCCATCGGCGGCGGCAGGGCGACAAGGTCTTCATGTTCTCGCCGGGCTCGCCCGACACCCATCGCTATAATCCGCTGGATTTCGTGCGGCGCGACGAGCGCATGGCGACCGATTGCTTGGTCGTCGCGAGCTTCGTCATTCCGGAGAAGGCCGACGACACCTGGGCCGGGGCAGGGCGCCTGCTGCTCTCGGCCCTGATCGGCTATGTGCTCTCGTCGCCACTGACGGCATCAGCCCAGCATATGCGCAGCGTCGCCCGCATGACGACGACCGGCAAGGACATCTCGACCGTCCTGCGCGCGATCGTGCAGACTGAATCCCAGCATCTGCCGACCTGGGTCATCGACAGCTTCAATCAGTACATCGCGCTGGAGCCCGAGACCCGCAACAGCGCCGTGTTCAACGTCAATATGGCGATGAGCCTTTGGAACAATGGGCTGATTTCAGCGGCGACCGAGACCTCCGATTTCGATATCCGTGAACTTCGCAGGCGGCCGATGACGATCTTCATCGGCTGCACCATTGCCGAACTCGCGATCTTCCGACCGCTGATCCGAATCCTATTCCAGCAGATCCACGACCTCCTGATGGAAAAGATCCCGGGCCCGGATGAACCGCATCGGGTGCTGCTTATGCTCGACGAGTTTTACCATGTCGGGCGCATGGACTCACTGATCTCGAAGATCACCATTTCTGCCGGCTACGGTTTTCGGATGGCGATCATCTTGCAGGATATCGCCCAGCTCGACGAGCTCTATGGCCGGAATACGCGTATCACCACGCTCTCTGGGTCGCAGATCAAGCTTTTCATCCAGATGAACGATCTCGAGACGTCGGAATTCGTGTCGGAGATGCTCGGCGAGACCACCCAGATCTACAAGACGCCGGTGATGCGACCCGGGCAGGGGATCTTCTCGCCTCGCGTCTGGGCGCCCCATTATACGCCGCGGCCGCTCCGCAGCCCGCTCGAGCTGCGCGAGATGTCGGCGCGGCTCTCGATCCTGATGGTGAAGAACTCGCCATCCTTTGAGCTTACCAAGATCCGGCATTACCTGGATCGGCCGTATCGGCGGCTCTATGAGGCCTCGAAAGGAGCGCCACCGCAGCTACCGAGGCTGCGCCCTTGGCATGACGAGAAGGTGGTGGGAGCGATCGACGCATCGGCGACGATGAATCAATCCGAATTGGGGCAGCCGTCCGGGGCTGCTCCCAAGCCAGAATGGAACGGAGGAACCACGCCGCCGACAAGCCGGGAAACACCGACACCGCATCCCGAACCTACGGCGGGCCGCACTGAGCGCTCCATGGTTGGCAAAACCGCTGAGGCCCGGTCGAACGCGGAACCATCCAGGAAATTGAGCCTTGGCTCGCCGCCCGCTACCGTTGGAGAAAATTGCGATCTACGGGCGATGATCGCGTCCGCTAGCGCTGAACAGGACGCTGTCTTCGCAACAATGATGCAGACTCTTGAAAGTTCTGCTCCAAACAGCTCCATTACTCGAGCTGTGGAGACCTTTGCGATGCTGCAGCGCGGGTTTGGTGACCCCGGCCTACCGCGCCGGTAGTCCCTCAGAGCGTCGGCACCTCTCGTAGCGCCTACGTTTTGAATGGGCGAGTTTGGCCCGTTGCCGACATCTGGAACGTCCGCTTCCCGACGCTCCAAAGCAGGAACACGTAGTGAAACCGCTGCTGGTGCAGAACCCGGCAGTTGCCCAACATTTGCCGCGTGAAGAAAGGTAACGACGTCTTCGAGAACAGGCGCTTGCCATTGCAGAAGCCGGGACAGCGCCGTGGCCGTGCCGGCATGGCCGAGCCCCTGATAGATCTTCAGCGAGACCGAGCGCGCGCCCGCCTTTCGGAGCGCCAGCGCCAGGCGCTCGCTGTTGCGCGGAAGCACCGTCGTGTCCTCCGATCCCGTAGCCAGAAAGACCGGCGGTGCGTCGCGCCTGGCCAAGTTGACCGGCTGCGTCTAGGCGGGTCGGTTGTCCAAGCGCAGCGGCACGGCCCGGGCTCTGTCGATCAGGCCGTGCGCTATGTCGCCGAAGCTAACCTCTTCACGATCCCGGATGTGTTGGTCCCGTTTTCCGCCGCCGATGCCGTCGTCGCGGAAGGCGAGATTGACGCTGCCGGCGACGCCGACGACCGGGAAAGCCAATCTCGTGGGCAACGCCCAACATTCTCTGCGCTCTGCTGTGCCGGCGCTGAGGACGGGCGTGCTGCCTGCGCTGTCACCGATGAAAGGTGGCTGACGCTTCGCCGGTCCTTGCTAACCCATTCCGTTCGCCGCTCGTTCGATGATTTCCATCGGGGCGAGGATTTCCTCGAAGCGAGGGGCCTCTCCAAAAATCATCGGCGTCATGTTCGCATAAGCAGGCCACCGAGGATAAAGAGCAGTGCGAGGACGTCGCTGCCAACCAGCTGGCGACGCTCTAGAATCTCCTCAAGGAGAGCGAGGGCCTGCCAGATCTCAGCTGCGTCGCTACGCCCCAGGAGACGGATCCGGATGATTGGAAGGCCGCCCTCGATCAAGCCGAGCAACTCCTAAAGTCGGCCCAGGAAAAGGCCGCAGCGGACGCGCTGCTGGTTCTCGGTTCCCTCCCGCCGCTCACCAATAACAGCCAGATCAAGCGCTTTGGCGAGGCTATCAAGGCGGCGGAGAGTTGCTTTAGCAACGCCGCGCTCAAGGGGCTTCCTTCGATGCAGCTTGCACAAAGCCTTGGCGAGCTGAGCGAAGAGGAGCTGGCGGCAGTGCGGCGGTATTGCTGGATATTGAGCGGGAGGCGGCGGCTTTTGTCGCGCAGCTTTCCAATGCCGAGCGCGCCGATCGGATCCGCCTTTGGCCTGGTGACTGCGTGCTTCCGGACCACGCCTTCACCGCTTGCCCACCTGTTTTGCGCGAACGTGCGCGGACATTTTTGAAAGTCCGACGCGAGCTGGGCACCAGGTTCGTGATCGAAATTCATGGCAAGGATTCGTTTCGGGCAGTTTGGGGTTGCCTGTTATCGAATTTCATGAATTATCCCGTTATGAATCATTTTTCATGATTGAGCATTGAAATTCATGCGGGCGGGGCAACGGAAGCCATTTTCAAGCGTCGTGACTGTTTTTCACGGCAGACGCTTGCCGGAAGCGGCAACGCCAGTCGGCTACGCGGCCTTGATCGAAGCCTATGATCTGGCCGTTCCCGTCCCGCTCACCCTGGCGGCGATCGGTCCTCGTCATAAAGTCTACAAGGCCGATGGCTGGAGCATCTACACGCCGCGTCACGTGCCAAGCGCCGATCTCGTGGGGCACCTGACCTTCGCCCTGCGTTACGAAGGGCTTGATCTGGCCGTGCTGAAGGCGTTGTTTCGCGCCACCGGCCCCGACGCGATTGTCAGCTTGGTGCAGGCCGCTCCGACCGGTGCCTATGCCCGGCGGGTGTGGTTTCTCTATGAATGGCTATTGGAGGAGCGGCTCGATTTGCCCGATGCAGGGCAGGGGGCTTACGCCCTGGTCGTCGACCCGAAGCTGCAATGGGCGACCGGGGGCACGACCTCGACGCGTCATCGCGTGAAGAACAATCTGCCGGGCACGTCCGCCTTCTGCCCGCTGATTTTCCGAACACCAGCGCTGGAAGCCTTCGTTGCCCGCAATTTGGCCGAGGAGGCCCGCGGCCTTGTTGCGGAGGTGCCGGCGGATCTGCTCGCGCGGACGGCGGCCTTCCTGCTGCTCAAGGATTCACGATCGAGCTTCCAGATCGAGGGGGAAGATCCGCCGCAGGATCGAATCCAGCGCTGGGGCCAAGTCATCGGGGAGGCAGGTCGCCGACCGGTCGACCGGGGTGAGCTGGAGCGGCTGCAGCGCATCGTCATCGGCGATGCACGCTTCGTCCATTTGGGGTTGCGTCAAGATGGCGGCTTCGTCGGCGAGCATGAGCGCAATACGGGCGCGCCCATTCCCGACCATATCAGCGCACGGCATCAGGATCTGCCTGATTTGGTCGCAGGACTGACTGCTTTCGACAGGGGCGCGGCCCAGGCGCTCGATCCGGTGCTTGCCGCCACCATTCTGGCTTTCGGCTTCGTCTATATCCACCCATTTGAAGACGGTAACGGTCGCCTGCATCGCTATCTCATCCATCACGTGCTTGCCGAGCGCGGTTTCAATCCGCCGGGCCTCGTCTTTCCCGTTTCGGCGGTGATCCTCGACAGGATCGACGACTATCGCCGGACCTTGGAGAGCTATTCTCGACGCTTGCTGCCGCATGTGCGCTGGCGACCGACTGATCGCGGCAATGTCGAGGTGCTGAACGACACGATCGATTTCTACCGCTATTTCGATGCAAGCCCGCATGCAGAGTTCCTGTTCGCCTGCGTCGCCCGTACGGTCGATGTCGACCTTCCGGCTGAGACCGCTTTCCTGCGGGCCTATGACACGTTCAAGGGCCATGTTGCAGGGATGATCGATATGCCGGACAGATTGCTGGACCTGCTGTTCCGGTTCCTGAAACAGAATGAGGGGCGGCTATCGAAGCGGGCGCGTGAGCGCGAGTTCGCCGCCCTCACGGACGAGGAAGTGGCAAGGATCGAGGGCATCTATAACGACCTCAGCGCCGACTTTTGATAATTTGCGACATCCTTCTGCTCCGGACGCTCTTGCCGATAAGGCCAGAAGCTAAGGACGCTTCGACAGCGCCCCGTAGCATCGAGGATATCGCTGGGGTGGCCATCGTCGTCCGGCCTGGGATCCAACAAACCGAAGCTCCCATTCCCCTCGACTAAATAGATATTGGTGCCGCGATAGGTCATCATACTCGGATTGTCCGCGACGATTCGGGAGATGCCGGGCATCACCGATAGCGTAGCCCCTGCGTCGGTGGAGGCTCGGTCAAAAACGCCATTCGCCAATGTTTTCCATCCGCGGCGATAAAAGTTGCATGAGCGCTACCTAGCTCGCACGATGCCGCTGTGCGATCCAGAACGAGAGCTACCCGTTAGCCAAAACGCAACATGCACGAAACCGCTCCTGAGTTCCATAAGATACCTTATGCGAACACGGGGTGTAGGCACCCGTTAGAAAGGTCACCGGTCTCCCCGTTAGAGATGTCACTCGTTCAGAGTGCTGGGTTCTGGGGAGC
>NZ_JBFUPU010000011.1:0-174052 GCF_041360765.1 Allobosea sp. RCC_152_1 | reverse complement strand
GCCGAGCGCGGCCTTGAGGAAGGCAATCACGGCGAGGCCGGCGACTACGTCATCGAAAAGGCCTTCGTCGAGAAATAGAATACGGGATTGAACCCCGGCCGGAGGCAGTGCAGATACAGGCGCCCGCGCAGCGGGTCGCCAGAGAGAACCCTCCCCCCGCGTGAACATGGACGGCCTGGGCGCCGAACGCGCCAAGGCCCGACACTAAGACATCCCCCCGATGCGGGCCGCCCCCACCCGAAGGCGACCGGAGGCACCGGACCGCAGCTTCGACGGAAGCGGCAAAGTCCGATTGACAGCGACGAAAAACCGACCCTATCATTCGTATACAAACAAATTATGCGCTGAAATCGCGAGGGGACGAGATGTACGACGTTTTCGCCACTGACCGCTTGATCGATCACTGGCTGATCGAGGACATCGGGGCCTGCGATCTCACCGTCCAGGTCATGATCGAGCCGGACGAGGTCGGCGCGTTCTACATGAACGCCCGCGAGCCGATGATCGTCGCGGGGGTCGAGGTGGCGGCGCGCGTATTCCAGCGCTACGACCCGACGCTGAAGGTGAAACTGCGCGTCAGGGACGGGGACCGCGTCGAGAAGGGCGCCGTCCTGGTCGAGGTCGAGGGAGCGGCCCGCAGCGTGCTCACGGCCGAACGCACCGCCCTCAACATCGCCCAGCGCCTGTCCGGCATCGCCAACGAGACCGCGCGCTATGTGGCGGCGATCGAAGGCACGAAGGCCAGGCTCATCGACACCCGCAAGACCACGCCGGGCCTGCGCATGATGGAGAAGCATGCCGTGAGCTGCGGTGGCGGTCTCAACCACCGGCTCGGCCTCGACAACGGCGTCATGGTCAAGGACAACCACATTGCCGTCTGCGGCAGCATCGCCGCCGCCGTCGCGCGGGCCCGCAAGAAGCTGCCCGTCCTGACGAAACTCGAGATCGAGTGCGACAACCTCGGACAGGTGCACGAGGCCGTCGCCGCCGATGTCGATGTCATCATGCTCGACAACATGTCGATCAAGGACATGGTCGAGGCCGTCGCCATCATCGGTGGGCGGGCGAAGGTCGAGGCCTCCGGCGGGATCAGGATCGACACGATCCGCGCCATCGCGGAGACCGGCGTGGACTATATTTCGACCAGCAAGATCACGCAGGCTGCGGTCGCGGTGGATATCGGCCTCGACGAGGCGTGAGCGGCGGCGATGCGTCCCGGCACGCTGTTCTTCGTCATCGGCCCGAGCGGCGCCGGGAAAGACACGCTGATGCTCGGCGCCCGCGAGGCGCTGGAGGCGACGGGGCGCTACGTCTTCGCCAGGCGGGCGATCACGCGGCCCGCGGGTTCGCCCGGAGAGGACCACGAGGCGGTATCCGATACGGAATTCGAGCGCCGCAGGACGGCCGGGGAGTTCCTGATCGATTGGGAGGCCCATGGCCTGCGCTACGGGCTTCCGGCCTCTCTTGAAGGAGAGCTGGCAGCTGGCAGGCATGTCGTCGCAAACGGGTCCAGGGCGGTCGTCGCCGCCCTCTCGCGACGCGCCGCTAGGTTGGTCCTGGTGGAGGTGGTCGCGCCTGCGGCCGTCCTGGCCCGGCGCATCGCGGAGCGTGGGCGCGAGGATTCCGGAGCTATCTGCGAAAGGCTCGCGCGCGTCGTCGAACCGCCGCCGGCAGGTGTTCGGCGCGTCGAGGTTCTCAACGACGACACCCCGTCGGTCGGCGTCGAACGCTTCGTGGCCGCGATCGAGAACGCGGCCAACTACCTGACCCTGAAGCGCATGCCCTTCCTGACCGGCAGGCGCTTCTGCGCCTATCTGCCCGTCGGTGGCACGGTCGATGGACGCGACTATCTCGGGCCGGGCAAGATCGAGCTCTCCAGCGGCATGGCGGCGGTTCGCGCCGAGGTGCAGGCGGTCGAGCCGTCCGGGCTGCTGGGAGCCGACGAGATCGGCCTCTCGGCCGAAGCTTTCGCCGAATTCGCGATGCCAGAAGGCAGCGAGGTGACGATCCGGCGAACGCCTTCACCCGAAAGCCGCGAAGCCCTCACCGGCAAGCTCCGTGGCGAGGCGCTCTCCGAGGAGCAGTATCGCCTGCTGATCCGGGATATCGTCGAATCGCGCTATCCCGATGCCGAGGTGGCCGCCTTCCTGGTCGCGGCGACGCAGAAGCTGACCGACCGCGAGGTGGCCGCGCTCGCGCGCGTCCGCACCGGCTTCTCGCAGCGGATCGCCTGGCCTGACCGGATCGTCGTCGACAAGCATTCCATGGGCGGTATTCCCGGCAGCCGCATCACCCTCATCGTCGTCCCGATCATTGCCGCGCACGGCAAGTTCCTGATGCCCAAGACCTCCTCGCGTGCCATCACCTCGGCTGCCGGCACGGCGGACGCCATGGAGGTCGTGGCGAATGTCGAGCTCGATCCGGCAGGCTTGCGCCGCTGCCTCGAACAGGCCCGGGCCTGCATCGCCTGGAACGGACGGCTCAACCATTCCGTCGTCGACGACGTGATGAATGCGATCACGCGGCCGCTCGGCATCGACTCCAATCGCTGGTCGGTCGCCTCGATCCTGTCGAAGAAGTTCACGGCGGGATCGACGAATGTGATCGTCGATCTCCCTTACGGCCCTCGCGCGAAACTGCATTCGCTGGAGGAGGCCACCGAGCTCGCTCGCCTGTTCGAATTCGTCGGGAAGGAACTCGGCCTGGTGGTCGAGGCCCATCCGACCGATGGGAGCAGGCCGATCGGACGAGGCATCGGCCCGGCGCTGGAAGTCCGGGACGTCAGATGGGTCCTGAACCGCGACCTGCAGGCGCCACCCGATCTGTTGGAGAAGGCCCTGTTCTTCGCCAGCCGCATCCTCGCATGGGATCCCGACATCGGCTCCCCGGAGGCAGGCAGGGAGCGGGCCATCGCGCTGCTGGAAAGCGGAGCCGCGGCACGGGCCTTCGAGACGATCATCGATGCCCAGGGCCGGCGCGCGCCGCCGATCGAGCCGGGTCTGCTGGTGCATACGGTGCGCGCCGGGCGCTCGGGGCTGATCGAGGAGATCGACGGCTGGGCGGTCGCCGGCATCGCGCGTCGCGCCGGAGCCCCCTTCGACAAATCCGCCGGGGTCGACCTGAAAATGCGCGTGGGCGAACAGGTCCGCGCCGGCGAAGCACTTTTCGCTATTCACGCCTCATCGGCGGCCGATCTCGACGAAGCAAAGCGTCTGGCCGAGGCCGAAGCCTGCTATCTGATCGGCGATTGATCGCCGGCCGCATCGCGCCGCGGCACGAAATCAGGCGTGAACGGGCTCACGGTTCCCTGCCCCGCCCTCCCGAGCGGGGCACCGCCATCGCTCAACCGTGCCCGAGAGCCGGCATGGTGATCGGCCGCGCGAGCCTCGCCTGCGCCGTCAGGCGGATGCCGGCATTGACCGCGCCATAGCCCGCATAACCGTCGCGCTGGACGATCTCGAAGAACAGCCCGCCATCCAGCGTCTGCGTATAGGCCTGCCGGAAGCTGCCGCCGGCATCGCTGTCATGGAGGATGTTCAGCGCCTTCAGCCGGTCGATCTCCTCGGCCGACAGATCGGAACGGGCTTCCAGATCGTCATAGTAATTCTCGGGGATCGGGAGCATCGCGACGCCATTGGCGATGAGCCGCTCCACCGTCGCCACGATGTCGTTCGTCGCGAAGGCGATGTGCTGCACGCCCGAGCCGAAGAAATCGGTGATGAAGCGCGCCGACAGTGTTCGGTGGCTCTGCGAGCCGTTGAGGATGAGCCGCAGACCATGACCGGGCTCTCCGTCGAGCCCGCTCTCGATCACCTGGCTCTGGACCACGCCGCCGGGATCAAGCACGGCCTGGCTCGGCGCCTTCCTCGTGTCGAACAGCGAGGAGTAGAACAGCAGCCAGGTCAGCATCTCCTCGTACTGCATGCTCTGCGAGACATGGTCGACGCCGGTCAGCCCGGCCTCGGCGTCGCTTTCCTCCGTCGCCTCGAAATCGACCTCGGCCCAGCGGCCGAGCGACGAGGTGCGATCGAGGAAGTAGACGAGGCTGCCGCCGAGCCCGCGCACGGCGGGGATATCGAGTTCGCCCGGCCCGATCGCGCCGGCATGCGGCACGTCGAGCAGCGCCTTGGCCCGGGTGATCGCGGCCTGCGCATCCGGCACGCGCAGCGCCAGCGCACAGACCGAGGTGCCATGGGTGATCTGGTAGCTATGGGCGAAGCCGTCCGCCTCGCTGTTGAGCACGATGCGGATATCGCCTTGGCGCCAGAGATCGACATCCTTCGAGCGATGCGCACCCTTGCGGCTGAAACCGAGCGCGCGCAGAAGCTTCTCGAAGCCCGGCCGCTCCGCCTCCGAGGCAGCGAACTCGATGAACTCCACCGCCTGGACCGGCCCGGGCGGCGGCATCGGCACCACACCCGGCACGGGCTTGCCGATCTGCCGTGCCGTCTCGTCGAGCAGCCAGATCAGGGAGCGATGCCCGTCGAGCGCCACCGAGCGGGCCGAGCCCGCGCGGAAGCGGTCGTTGAAGATCTCCAGCGAGAGCACGCCGTCATAGCCGGTGGAGACCAGCGCGCGCATGAAGCCGGCGAGGTCGAGCTCGCCCTGCCCCGGCAGGCAGCGCCAATGCCGGCTCCAGGAAAGGAGGTCCATCTGCAGCAGCGGCGCATCGGCCATCTGCACCATCGAGATCTTGTCGCGCGGGATCGTGCCGATGGCGGACAGATCGAGCTTGCGGGACAGGATATGGAAGGAATCGAGCACGATCCCCACCTCGGGCCGATTTGCGCGGCGCACGATCTCCCAGGCATCGCGATAGTCGAAGACGTGCCGTCCCCAGGCCAAAGCCTCGTAGCCGACCTTGAGGCCGCGCCGCCCGGCCCGCTCGCCCAGCTCGGCGAAATCGGCGGCAAGCCGGTCGATGCCGGCCAGCGCTTCCGGCGAGGTGTTGGAGCAGACGAAAAGCAGGTCCGTGCCCAGCTCCTGCAGGAGATCGAACTTGCGCTCGGCCCGGTCGAAGACACGCTGGCGGCGCCCCTCCGGCATGCCCTCGAAATCGCGGAAGGGCTGGCAGGTGACGATCTCGAGGCCGAGATCGGCACAGATGCGGCGTACTTCCGTCGGCGAGCCCGGAAAGGCGATCAGGTCGTTCTCGAAGATCTCGACCGCCGTGAAGCCGGCCGCCGCGATGGCCTCGAGCTTTTCCTGAAGCGTGCCCGAGACACAGACCGTGGCGATTGACGGAATCACAGAATGCCTCCTCCGGCGCGGCTCACGCGGCCTTGGCCAGTGCAGGCGCGACCGTAAAGGGCGCACCGGTCTTGGCCTTGACCTCGTCGAGGGTGACGCCTGGCGCAAGCTCGATGAGGGTCAGGCCGCCGCCATTGGCCTTGTCGCAGGTCATCACGCAGAGATCGGTGATGATCATGTCGACGACGCCGGCGCCGGTCAGCGGCAGCGAGCAGCGCTCCAACACCTTGGATTCGCCCGCCTTGTTGGCGTGGTCCATCACGACGATGACCTTCTTGACGCCGGCGACGAGGTCCATCGCGCCGCCCATGCCCTTCACCATCTTGCCGGGGATCGTCCAGTTGGCGATGTCGCCATTGGCGGCGACTTCCATGGCGCCGAGGATGGTCAGGTCGATATGGCCGCCGCGGATCATCGCGAAGGAATCGGCCGAGGAGAAGAAGCTCGAGCTCGGCAGCACGGTGATGGTCTGCTTGCCGGCATTGATCAGGTCGGGATCGGCCTCACCCTCATAGGGGAAGGGCCCGATGCCGAGCAGGCCGTTCTCGGATTGGAGCGTGACGTCCACACCTGCAGGAATGTAGTTCGCCACCAGCGTCGGGATGCCGATGCCGAGATTGACGTAGAAGCCGTCTTTCAGCTCCTTGGCCGCGCGGGCGGCGACTTCTTCGCGGGTCCAGGCCATCAGGCTGCCTCCCTCTTGCGCTCGGTCAGCTTCTCGATGCGCTTCTCGTTGATCGTGCTCTTGATGACGCGGTCGACATAGATGCCGGGGGTGTGGATCGCCTCTGGATCGAGCGAGCCGACCGGGACGATCTCCTCGACCTCGGCCACCGTCACCTTGCCGGCGGTCGCCATGTTCGGATTGAAGTTCCGCGCGGTCTTTCGATAGACGAGGTTGCCGGCGGTGTCGGCCTTCCAGGCCTTGACGATGGCGAGATCGGCCTTGAGCCAGGTCTCGCGCACATAGAGCTGCCCGTCGAATTCCTCGACCGGCTTGCCCTCGGCGACGACGGTGCCGACGCCGGTCTTGGTGTAGAAGGCCGGGATACCGGCGCCGCCGGCGCGGATGCGCTCGGCCAGCGTGCCCTGCGGATTGAGCTCGAGCTCGAGCTCGCCGGCGAGATATTGCTGCTCGAACAGCTTGTTCTCGCCGACATAGGACGCGATCATCTTCCTGATCTGCCGGGTCTGCAGCAGCATCCACAGGCCGAAGCCGTCGGCGCCGGCATTGTTCGAGATCACGGTGATGTTCTTCACGCCGGAATCGCGGATCTCCGGGATCAGGCTCTCGGGGTTGCCCGACAGGCCGAAGCCGCCGGACATGATCGTCATGCCGTCGAACAGCAGTCCGTCGAGAGCAGCCTTCGGGCCGTCATAGATCTTGTTCGTCATCCATCCCTCGTCATTGTCGCTTGCCGAACTGACGGCAGACTATCCTGTTGTCTCAGACTCGTTCCAGCCCGATTGCGATGCCCTGCCCGACGCCGATGCACATGGTCGCGAGCGCACGGCGCTTGCCGGTCAGCGACAGCTCCAGCGCCGCCGTGCCGGCGATGCGGGCGCCGGACATGCCGAGCGGATGGCCGAGCGCAATCGCGCCGCCATTCGGGTTCACATGGACGCCGTCTTCGGGGATGCCGAGATCGCGCAGCACGGCGATGCCCTGGCTCGCGAAGGCCTCGTTGAGCTCGACGATGTCGAAATCCGTGGGCTTCAGGCCGAGACGCTCGCAGAGCTTGCGGGTCGCGGGAATCGGCCCCAGCCCCATCACGCGCGGCGCGACGCCGCCCGCAGCGCCGCCGACGATCCGCGCCAGCGGGGTCAGGCCATACTTCGCCGCCGCCTTCTCGGAAGCGATGATGAGAGCCGCCGCGCCGTCATTGACGCCTGAGGCATTGCCAGCAGTGACGGTGCCGCCTTCCTTGCGGAAGGGCGTCGGCAGCTTGGCGAGCTTCTCCAGCGTGGTGTCGCCGCGCGGATGCTCGTCGACCTCGACGCGGATGGGGTCGCCCTTCCGCTGCGGGATCGAAACCGCGACGATCTCCTTGGCGAGCCTGCCGTTCTGCTGCGCGGCCACGGCCTTCTGCTGCGAACGGACAGCGAAGGCATCCTGATCGGCGCGGCTGATGTTGCAATCGGCCGCGACGTTCTCGCCGGTTTCCGGCATGGAATCAACGCCGTACTGTGCCTTCATCAACGGGTTGATGAAGCGCCAGCCGATAGTGGTGTCATGGATCTCGGCATGGCGCGAGAAGGCGCTGTCGGCCTTGGGCAGCACGAAGGGCGCGCGCGACATGCTCTCGACGCCACCCGCGATCATCAATTCGGCCTCGCCTGCCTTGATCGCGCGGGCCGCGGTGATGACGGCGTCCATGCCCGAGCCGCAGAGCCGGTTCATCGTCGTGCCCGGCACCTCCTTCGGCAGGCCGGCGAGCAGCAGCGACATGCGCGCGACATTGCGATTGTCCTCGCCCGCCTGGTTGGCGCAACCGAAGATCACATCGTCAACGGCAGCGAAATCGACGCCCGCATGACGCTCGACCAGGGCCTTCAGCGGCACCGCACCGAGATCGTCCGCCCGCACCGAGGATAGCGACCCGCCGAAACGACCGATGGGCGTGCGGACATAGGCACAGATGAAGGCTTCGCTCATGTCGTCGTTGCTCTGCTTGCTGTCTGTTCGGGTCGGGAGGACGGCCGGAAGCCGCCCTCAGATATCGAAGAAGACCGTCTCGTTCTCGCCCTGCAGGCGGATGTCGAAGGTATAGACCGGCATGCCGTCCTCGTCGTCGCCGCGCGTCGCGATCAGCGTCGGCACGCGCAGGCGGTGCTCGATGCGGGCGAGAAGTGGATCGGCCGCATTGGCCTGTTCCTCATCGCCGAAATAGAGCCGCGTATGCAGGCCGATATTGATGCCGCGCGCCACGATCCAGAAGGTGATGTGCGGCGCCATCGGGCGACCGTCGAAATAGGGGACGATGCCCGGCTTGATCGTCTCGAAGCGATAGACGCCGGTGTTGCCGTCGAGCGGCTGGCGGAACCAGCCGGGAAAATGCGGATCGGCCTCGCCCCGGCGCTCGCCGGAGCCGGGATAGAGCCCCTGCGCATCGGCCTGCCAGATCTCGATCAGCGCGTCCTTGATCGGCGCCCCCGTCCCGTCGAAGACGCGGCCGGTGACGACAATGCGCTCACCCTTCACCTCCGGCGACAGCGGCAGCGAGCCGAGATCATGCGGAAAGATGCCCTCGATGCCGGAGAAGTTCGGCGTCGCGCCGATATGGATGTAGGGCCCCGCCGTCTGCGACGGGCTTTCCTTGAGACGGCGCAGAGACTGGACCATCAGTTCCCCTCCATCCGGTTCTCGAACAGGGTCGAGCGCCGGCCACGCAGCACGATATCGAATTTGTAGGCCATCGTGTCCATCGGCAAGGTCGCCTCGCGGTCGAGCCCTGCGACGAGTTGCTCCACCGCCTCGCGGCTCGGGATGCCCATCACGATCGGGCACTGCCAGATCATCGGGTCGCCCTCGAAATACATCTGGGTGATCAGCCGCTGCGCGAAGGCATGGCCGAAAACCGAGAAATGGATGTGCGCCGGGCGCCAGTCATTGACCCCGTTCGGCCAGGGATAGGGGCCGGGCTTGATGGTGCGGAACCAATAGCGGCCCTCGTCATCGGTGATGGTGCGCCCGCAGCCGCCGAAATTCGGGTCGATGGCGGCGAGATAGCTTTCCTTCTTGTGGCGGTAGCGGCCGCCGGCATTGGCCTGCCAGAACTCGACCAGCGCGCCGCGCACCGGCCTCGCATCCTCATCCAGCACCTGGCCGTGCACGATGATGCGCGGGCCGATCGGCTCACCGGTCTGGACGTAGTTGAGGATCAGGTCGTTATCGAGCGGCCCGAGCATGTTGTGGCCGAAGACCGGCCCGGTCATCTCGGAGAGCGTATTGCCAAGCGACAGCAGCGCGTTCTTCGGCGAGCGCAGCACGGAGGTCTTGTAATCGGGCGTAAAGGCCGGCGGATGCCAGCTTCGATCACGCTGGTAGAACGAACCGCCCTGATGGCTCGAATTCTCGTTGCGCATTTGCGGCGCCTCCCTCCGTCGGAGCCTGTCTCGTCAAGCTGAAAGCCAGATTGCGACGAGATCGGCCCACTGTTCTTGATCTTGCTCAATTCAAGGCTTTGCCACGCCCAAGCTGCTGCTCACCGAACGGCCGGCTCGCGACAGGTGGGCTCAGCCCGCCTTCTCGTTCTCCATCTCCGCATAGACCGCCTTGGCGATCTTGAAAGCGTGATTGGCCGCCGGCACGCCGGCATAGATCGCCACATGCAGCAGCGCTTCCTTGATGTCGTCCATGCTGGCGCCGGTATTGCGCGTGGCCCGGACATGCATCGCGACCTCGTCATGGTGGCCGAGCGCGGCGAGCAGAGCGATGGTTAGCATCGAGCGCTCGCGCTTGCTGATCCTGTCGCCCGACCAGACCGTACCCCAGGCGCTTTCCGTGATCAGCGTCTGGAAGTCTTCGGTGAAGGCATCGGTATTGGCGACGGCGGCGTCGACATAGCGCTCGCCGAGCACTTTGCGGCGGGTCGCCATGCCCTGTTTGAAACGATCCGATACGTCAGCCACGTCCGTGCTTCTCCAGATGTCCGGCCACCAGCGCGAGCAGCCGGGCGGGCTGCTCCACCGGGGGAATGTGTCCGCAGCCCTCGATCAGCGCGAAGCCCGCGCCCGGAATGCGCTGCGCCATCGCCCGAACCAGATCGGGCGGCGTCGAGAGGTCGCCATCGCCGGCCACGGCCAGCGTCGGCACCGTGATAGCGCCTATGGCGGCGGTCAGATCGGCCTGGCTCAGCGCCTGGCAGGTCGCGATATAGCCATCGGCAGGCTGGCGGAGCAGCGCATTGCGCCAGCCGGCGAGATCATCCGGCCGCTCGGCATGGAAGGCAGGAGTGAACCAGCGCTCCATGACGGGATCGGCGATGGCGGCAAGCCCGCCCTTGCGGACGGCATCGATACGCGCATTCCAGCTTTCGGCCGTGCCGACCTTCGCGGCGGTATCGGCCAGCACCAGCGCCGCAAGACGCTCCGGCGCGCGCACCGCCAGATCCTGCCCGATCAGCCCGCCGATCGAGAGCCCGACCAGCGAAAAACGCCGCAAACCAAGGTGATCGGCAAGCCCGATCAGATCATCGGTGAAGTCGGCAATCGCATAAGGCCCCGGTGGTACGTCCGAGAGGCCATGGCCGCGCTTGTCATAGACGATGACGCGCCAGTCGCGAGACAACGCCGCGACGACCTCGTCCCAGATTCGGAAATCCGTACCGAGCGAATTGACCAGCACAACGGCCGGCGCCGCGCGCGAGCCGCTGTCGCGCCAGTGCACGAGCTTGCCGTCGATGCGAGTGAAAGCCATGGAAGACGTCTTACCCCGAATACGAGGCCATCATGAGCGATTTGGATGCTCATGTTAAATGGCATTATCGCCGGTCAACATAACCCTGTAGTTATTTTAACTGGCGATCAAATGCTCCTCCGACTCCGTCTGGTTATGACTGGCGTCGTCGGCGCCCGCCGAGGCAGGCTGCGGCGCGAGCTGCGTGCCGCCGCAGACATGGATGACGTCGCCCGTGATGAAATTCGCGCGCGGCGAGGCCAGAAAGGCGATCGCGCCGGCGACATCCTCGGCAGTCCCGAGCCGGCCAAGCGGCGACATCTTGCGGAAGGAAGCGGCCAGCCCCGTGTTCTCCTTCACGATCTTGTCGTTGAAGGGGGTGTTGAGGAAGCTCGGCGCCACCGCGTTGACGCGGATATTGTCGGGGCCGAGCTGCACGGCGAGCACGCGGGTGAGACCGATCAGCCCCGATTTGCTGGAGGTATAGGCGACGCCGGTGCCGGCGAGATAGACCCGCGAGGCGACATTGACGATGCTGCCGCCGCCGCTCCCCTTCATCAAGGGCTGCGCCGCCTGGGCGAGCAGCATCGGCACGGTCAGGTTGAGCGCGAGCACCGCGTTCCAGACCGACAGCTCGACGCTGTCGATGCGCGGAGCGCCGGTCATGCCGGCATTGTTGACGAGGCAGTCGAGCCGCCCGAAGCGCTCCGCCACGCTGTCGATCAGGCGTTGCGAAGCCCCCTCCTCCAGCAGATCCACAGGCTCGGCGACGGCTTCGCCGCCATTGCGGCAGATCTCGTCGCAGATCGCTTGCGTCCGTTCGAGGGCGCGATCCGCCAGCACGACGCGAAAACCGTCCTCGGCCAGCATCCGCGCGGCGGCGGCCCCGACGGCGCCAGCACCGCCAGTGACAAGAGCAACCTTCATCGCCGTACCTCTTATTTCTGCTGCCAGGGCATGAGCCGGCGCTGCAGCCATTGCAGCGCGTAGGTCAGCAGCACGCCGAGGATCATGACGACGACGAGGCCGGCATACATCTTCTCGGGGTTGAGGACCTCCCAGTAATAGAAGGTCATGTAGCCGACACCCTGCTTGGCGCGCACGAACTCGACCGAGATGATCACGATCATCGCCGTGCCCAAGGCGATGCGCAGGCCGGAGAAGATCACCGGCATGGCGCCGGGCAGGATGACGTGGCGCAGCATCGACCAGCCCTTGGCACCGTAGTTCTTGCCCGCCATCAGGTAGACCTTGTCGATGCCGCGCACCGCCGCCATCGTGTTGATCGCCATCAGGATGAAGACGGACAGCGCCACCACCAGGATCTTCGGCGCCTCGCCGAACGGGTCGGCGAACATCAGCATCACGATCGGGAAGATCGCGATCTTGGGCAGCACATAGATCGCTGAGAGCGTCGTATCGAGCATCAGCCTGACCGTCTGGTTCAGGCCCATCACCACGCCGAGCAAAACGCCCGGAATGGCGCCGAGCACGAAGCCGACGAGGACGCGCGCCACCGTCGCGAAGACATGGCTCTCGGCCACCAGCTTCCAGACCCCGGCCCAGCCCTCGCTATTGAAGGCTTCCGGCATCAGCCAGGGCCGGCCGAGCAGGGTCGTGCCGGAGAAGCGATCGTAGCGCGTGCTCAAATCCCAGAGCGCCGCGCCGATCCGGCTCGGCGGCGGAAACCAGGTCGGGTTGATGAAGCCGCTATCGGCAGCGAGCTCCCAGAGCACGAGGACGAGGAGCGGAAAGCCCAGCGCCAGCGTGCGCTCATAGGCACCCCTGCCCTTCACCGGCACCAATCGGCCGACGCGCTCACAGGCCAGCACCAGCAGGACGAAGCTCGCCCCGATCGCCGGCCAGGCGAAATCGCTCCACAGCCCGGCGATCGCGAGCGCGGCATTGAGCGCCACGCCTGCGGCGAGCAGGAGAAGGATGGCGCGCGCATCGTTGTTGGCCGCCGGAGACCCCTTCACAGGCGTCCGGTCGTCACTCGCCGTGATGCCTTCGGTGGATGCGATCGTCATGGCCGTGCCTCCATGGCGCGCGTCACCTCGGCGCTGAGCTTCTCCCAGATCTCGGCCCGGTATTCGGCAAAGCGCGGCGAGTTCTGCATCGCGATGGTGCGCGGGCGCGGCAGGTCGATCTTGAAGGTGGCGAGGTGCCGGCCGGGCTGGGCACTCATCAGGATGACGCGGTCGCCGAGCAGCACGGCCTCGTCGAGGCTATGGGTGATGTAGAGCACGGTCTTCCGCGTCTCTTCCCAGATCCGCAGCAGCTCCTCCTGGATGACGACGCGAGTCTGGGCATCGAGCGCGCCGAGCGGCTCGTCCATCAGCAGCACCTCGGGATCGTTGGCAAGCGCCCGGATGATGCTGACCCGCTGCTTCATGCCGCCCGAGATCTGGTGCGGGTAGTACTCGGAAAACTTGCCCAGGCCCACGCGGTCGAGCCAGTAGCGCGCGGTGTCGAGCCGTTCCTTGCGACCGATACCGCGCATCTGCGGGCCGAAGGCGACGTTCTCGATCAGCGTCTTCCAGGGAAAGATCGCGTATTCCTGGAAGACGACGCTGTTGAGCGGCTTAGCCCTCTCCTGGCCGGGACGGATGTCGATCGAGCCCAGCGAGATCGATTCCAGCCCCGCCACCATCCGCAGGAAGGTCGACTTGCCGCAGCCGGAGGGGCCGACGATGCAGACGAATTCGCCGTCGGCCACGTCGAGGGAGAAATCCTCCAGCGCGACCATGGTGCCGTCGGCCGTGGGATAGTGCTTGCTGACATTGCGCGCGCCGATCTTCGGCGCGGCGATGGCCTGCATGGCGACGGTCATCGGCCGACCCTCCGGGCTTGTTGTTCTTGCATCGATCCTGTCCGAAAGCCGGAATTCAATCCGGGCCGCCGTGCCGCTCACTTCGCCGGAGCGACCTTGCCGAGGATCTCGACCGCCTTGGCGACGAGGCGTCCGTCGATCACCTTCGCCATGTCGAGCGGCTTGTCGTACTCGGTGCGGCCGTTCTCGCGGTGCACGCGCTCGATATCGGCGAGGCCGTCGGTGGGGATCGCCATATTGGGATCGAAGATCACCGAGCCGCCGTTCTTGATCGCCTCGGGCGTCGAGGCGGTATATTTCAGATAGCCGTCCATATTGGGCTGGGCGAGGAAGTCGGCGCCCTGCATCAGCCGCGCGGCTTCCGTCATCGCCAGCACGAAGCGCTCGGCCACCTCCGGCCGATCCTTGATGAACTTGCCCGAGGCGACGAAGGCGACCGTCATCAGGCCGGGCGTGATGTCCTGCATCAGGAGCTTGCCGGTACCGGCCTTGAGGATCTGGTCGGAATAGGGCGAGGAGGTCAGCACCGCATCGACGGACTTCGCTTCCATCGCCGCCGGCATGTCGGCATTGCCGACATTCAGGAGCTGCGCGTCGCGCAAGCTGAGCTTGGCGCTCTCCAGCGCCTTGCTGACGAAATACTCGCCGCCGCTGCCCGGTCCACCCGCTGCCGCGATGCGCTTGCCCTTGAGGTCGGCGACCGACTTCACCGCGCCGGAATCGAGCAGGTCCTTGCGAACGATCAGCTTGGTCGGGCCGTCGGTCATCGGATCGAGCCCGCCCGGCGCGATCACGCGGATATCGAGGCCGCGATTCCACGCCGACCAGAGCGAGGCGACGATCGAGATGCCGCCGACATCGACGGAGCCCTTGTCGAGGAAGGCGATCGCCTCGGTGCCGGATTTGACGCTGTCGAGCTGGACGTTGAGCCCGTATTTCTTGAAGAGCCCGCGCGACTCCGCGACATAGGCGGTGGCGAACTTCATGATCGGGACATAGGCGACACGCACGGATTGGGGCGGGTCGAGCGGCTTCGGCGCGGGTGCCTGGGCCAAGGCCGGCGAGCCGGCAAAACCAAAGACCATGGCGACGCAGGCGCTACGCCAGCGAGCAAAACCTTCGAACATCCGTTCCTCCCTTTGGGGACGGCTGCCTGCCGCCTTCCCGTTCGTGTCACGTCTGCGGGCTTCTTCGGCCCGCTCATCCGCTTTCGTCAACCATCCTGAGCGGCGGAAGGCCGTCGTCTCCTAGCTTACAAGCTCCGACACCGCGCTGAGATAGGCTCCCTGAGCTGTAAGGCCCGCCTGCAATTCCGCGATCGGCACCTGCGCCGGCGTCACGCCCCGGTCGGCGGCGATGGCGGCGGCGACGCCCGCCGCATGGCCGGTCAGCCAGCATTGCGGGATCTCGCGCATGAAAGAATGGCTGGTGGCATCGCAGGAGAGATGCCGGCCAGGCGCCAGCAGACCGTCGATCTCGCGCGGCACGATGGAACCGTAGGGCACCGAGATGTTCGCGAATTTCGGTGCGAGCGAGGGCGAGACGCCAATCTCGTCCGGCGCCGTGCTGCCATCCCAGTTCTCGCGGGTGAGCTTGCCCAGCCCCTTGAGGCGCCGGCCGTGCCGGACGCCGAGCTGCGGCGCCGACAACATGATGAAGGCGTCCGAAAAGCCCGGGGCATGGGCGCGGTAGAAGGCGAGATGCTCCAGCATCAGCTGGTGGCTCCTGATCTCGACCTCGGAGAGGTCCTCGACCTTGAGCGCCGAATAGCCGGCGAGCCGCGGCCCCATGAAGACGGCGATATCGTCCCGCCACGACACCGAGGGCTTGTCGAAGAAGCGCATCGCCTCGCGACCGCGCGCCATGAATTGCGAGAACTGCTCCGGCGTCTCGGCCCGGAAGCGCAGGAAGGCCTTCATGTCGACGCCCGCAAACAGCCAGGAGGTGTTCATGCAGCCATGGATGTCGCGGATATCGACCTCGGTGTCGAAGCCGGAGCCGGCGCCGGCATAGAGATCTCCGTCGCCCGTCGCGTCGATCGTCACCCGGGCGAGGATCGCGCGCCGGCCCTCCTTGCTCTCGAAGGTGCAGCCGGCGACGCGCCGCCCTTCCATCAGCGGACTCGCACCCCAGGCGTGGAAGATCGGATGCACGCCGGCCTCCAGCACCATGGCCAGCGATTCCGCCTTGAGCCATTCCGGATCCAGCGTCGGCGCATGAGTGACGGTGTTGTTGAACGCCGCGTTGCGCTGCCCCCAATAGGCGACGCGCTCCGGGTCATGCGAGCCCCATTCCTGCGGCTCCGGCCCGGCGATCTTGTCGCGGGTCAGGCGTGACAGCAATTCCTCGGCGAAACCGCGAATGACATGCCGGCCCTGCCAGTCGCTCATCCGGTCGATCCAGATGACGAGGCCGCCGGTCGAAAGGCCGCCAAGATGGTTGTAGCGCTCCAGCAGCACCACATCGGCACCGCGCCGGGCGGCGGCAACGGCAGCCGCCGTGCCGGCAGGCCCGCCGCCGACGACCAGCACGTCGCATTCGGTATGAACAGGCAGTTCGCGCGCCGGCTCTGTGATCGTCTTGTTCGAGAGCCTGCGGCGCTCGAATTTTTCCGTATCGAAGGTCTCGGAGCGGAAGAACAGCCGTCCTCCCTCGCCTTCCATCGAACCCATGATGCGTTTCCTCGGGCTTCGTGGCCGGGCCTTTCCGCAGCCGCTTGGGGCGTGAGGGAGGCTCGGCGGCAGTTTCTTGCAAGGAGGATAGTCAAGCCGAACAACGCTGTTCAAATGAATTTGGGAGGCCTATTCATGAGCAATATTGCTCAATCGGAAGCCACATGATGGACGTCGCCGGGCTCGAGGCTTTCATCCAGATTGCCGAATTCGGCAGCTTCCGGCGCGCCGCCGAAGCGATGCGCCTGTCGCAGACGGCGTTGAGTCACCGCATCCGCAAGCTCGAGGAGGATGTCGGCGTCACGCTGTTCCAGCGCACGACGCGCAGCCTCGCCTTGACGCGAGCGGGACAGGCGTTCTTCCCGGAGGCGCGCGACGCGCTGCTGCGGCTCAGCAATCTCTACGACAATCTCAAGCGCGAGGGCCGGCAGTCGCAGGAGAAGGTCTCGGTCGGCTGCCTCGGCTCGCTCGGCGAGCATTTCCTGCCGGACGTCCTGCGCGAATTCCGCCAGCGCTACCCGCAGGTCTCGGTGACGGTCTTCGACGAACCGGCCGCGGCTTTGCGCGAGCGCGTCTCCTCGGGCGAGGCCCAGTTCGCCCTGACCATCCTCGGCGCGCAGCTCTGGACCCAGAAGTCCCGCGCCCTGTTCGAGGAGGATTTCGTCGCGGCGGTGCCCGCCAGCCATCCGCTGGCGGAACGCGAGGCGCTGACCTGGGCAGATCTCGTCGGCTATCCGCTGGCCCGCGTCGCCACCACGACGAGCCACGGCTTCATGCTGAGCGAAAGCCTCGGCACCTTCGGCGAGAGGCTCGACTGGGCCTATGAGGTCCAGCGCGTCAACATGGCGGTCTGCTTCGTCGCCAACGGCATTGCCGTCACCGTGCTGCCGCGCCTGGCGATCCCGCCGAGCCCAAACCTGCGCATCCTGCCGATCACCGCGCCCTCGATCCGGCGCACGGTCGGCATCATCGCGCGCGACGGCGTACCGCTGCCCCGCCCGGCGCAGCATCTGCAACGCATGCTGCTGCACGCGATCGCCCGCCATCCCAAGGGAATTCCCTCCGGTGAGGCTCAGGCCTCCGGTCGGGACAAGGCGACCACGCCGGGCAGTTCCTCCCTGTCGAGCAGATAGGCAAGGTCGTAGGCGGTCCAGCCCGCCCGCCCCGGCGCCAGCCCCTGCGCGTCGAGCACAGGCTCGAGCACGCCGGCGATATCCGCGAGCCGGTTCCGGTCGTAGCATTCGATCATGATCGCCCCGCCATCGGCATAAGCGGCAACGCCGGCCGCCGGCACCGTGAACGGCACGGGCGCGACCGCCGGGTCCTTCTGCAGGACATGGACCGCGCTCGCCGCCGTCTCGCGCAGGACATGGTCCGCGACCACGTCCCAAGCGCCCTCAGTGGCTGAGACATCCGCGAAGGTCGTCGCCATCAGCGCGCTGCCGACGCCGCCGCCGCGGCTCAGTACCGCAAGATGGCCCACACGGAAGAAACCGCGGAAGGACGGGCGCATGCTGCGCGACCACGGCGTCGGGGTCTCCAGCAGCTTCCGATAGGGCGCGCTCGCCAGCACCGCGTTGTCTTCGA
Source organism: Allobosea sp. RCC_152_1 (assembly GCF_041360765.1). Lineage (NCBI taxonomy): Bacteria > Pseudomonadati > Pseudomonadota > Alphaproteobacteria > Hyphomicrobiales > Alloboseaceae > Allobosea > Allobosea sp. RCC_152_1. The sequence goes on along the minus strand of NZ_JBFUPU010000011.1, from coordinate 156,312 downwards.
GCTCGTAGAGCGTCAGGAATTCCGGCAACGGCCCCTCGCCGCGATGATAGCGGCGGGCGCGCAGCATGCCGGGGATCGCGAGCCGCTCGGGAACATGCTCGCGCGTATGCCAGAGATCGTATTCCGCGCGCCGGTCCGGATCGACCCCGTTCCAGAGCGAAAGCAGCCCGCGCCCTTTCAGCATCGTCCCGCCCCGCCTTTGTCAGCCCCGTCCGCGCCGATTCTCACGCCGGCTTCCTCTTCAGGCGGAAATCGTAGTGCAGGCTGTCATAGGGCCTGTCCATCATCCGACCGTCCGGAGCCGTGCCCGGCGAATGGGACGGGAATTCGCGGATCAGCGAATCCTTCACGCCGAACACCACGTCGGAATCGAGATAGCGATCTCCGGCGACGAAGACATGGGTGACGAGCGTGTCATGCCCGTCCGCATGGATCATGAAATGCACATGGGCCGGACGGTAGGGATGACGCGCCTGTGCCGCCAGCATCTCGCCGACCGGACCGTCATGGGGAATGGGATAGGCCGCGGGCCTGATCGTCCAGAAATGGAACCGCCCTTGCGCGTCGGCCAGCAGGCGAGCCCGCATCGCCAGCCCGCCCAGCTCGTCCATCTGCTGCACGTCGTAATAGCCGTCCGCATCGGAATGCCAGACATCGACCGCAGCGCCCGCCAACGGCGTCCCGTCGGCGGAAGCCACCGTGCCCGAGACGAAAAGCGGCTCACCCTTGATCCCGTCCGAGATGTTCGAGCCCAGCGGAAACACGGCCGGGTCCTGCACATAGAAGGGGCCTAGCACCGTGGTGTCGGTCACGCCGTCCGCGTCGCGGTGATTGATGGCATCGACCAGCATCGAGACGCCGAGCGTATCCGAGAGCAGGATGAATTCCTGGCGCGTGTCGTCGCACATCTGTCCGGTGCGGGTCAGGAAGCCGATCGCCGCCTCCCACTCCGCCATGCTCGGCTCGACCTCCTTCACCAGGGCATGGAGATGGCGCACCAGCGCCAGCCCGATCTGGCGCGTGCGCGGATCGGGCGCCTGCGCGACGCGGTCGAGCACCGCCTGGGTGATCGAGTTCTCGTCGAAATTGCGCATGGCTTCCTCCTGCCTGCGATGCCTGCCGGGGCTCGCCCCGCTTCGCCGGATGCGCTGCGCCTCAGGCCGCGCGCGGCGCCGATTCCAGCGGCTTGCCCGCGAGCCAGGCCCGGCCGCGCCGGTAGAGATCCTCGACGACCGGCCCGGTCAGTCCCGGCATGTCGGGCTTGACCTTGAAGCCCAATCCCGACTGCAGATAGGCGAGATGGCGATAACCGACGGGGAAACTCTCGAGCCTCGCCCGGTCCAGTTTGGGAGCCTGCGAAGGATCGACCGGATCGAGGCGATCCTTCTCGTAGATCGGCTGGCGCAGCACCAGCCCCCAGCTTCCGTCGCGCTTTTCCAGGAAATCGTAGAACCGGCCGGTGCAGACCACGTCGCAAATGACGCCGTCCACGCTGGCGCGCTGGTTGATCGTCATCTTGGTCTGGGCGATGGCGCGCTCGCCGGCAAGGTCGATCGCCGTCCCGCCGAGGAAATGCAGGATGCTGACGCCCTTCTCGAAGCCCTCGCGGCTGACCTTGATGAACTCGTCCGCCGTCCCCTGGAACCAGGTCGCCATCATCCGCCCGTCATCGTGCCAGACGCTGCGGAAGCGCTCCCAATCGCCGGCATCGCGCCAGACGGCCCAGTTCTCCACGAGATCGCGGATCAGCAGGCGCTCCCTCCATTCCTCGCTCATCCGATGCCTCCCATTGCACATTCGTTGGAAGTTTTCATATGAGAACAAGTTCATTATGTAAAGAAGTCATCGCGGCTCGCCGGGTCCGAACCGGGAAACAGGTTGAAACCACCCGGACGAAGCTCCACTATCGCACGGCGCTTCCACGGGCTGACCGAAGCATTTGAAGAAACCGGATAAATTCATGCAGCCGGCCGAGTCGGGCTCCGTCAAATCAGCCATGCGCGTGCTCGACCTGCTCGAGTATCTGCGTCGCTGGAACGCCGCCCAGACCCATACCCAGATCGCCGCGCAGCTCGCGATCCCCAAGAGCAGCCTGACGCAACTGCTCAAGACCTTGGTCAGTCGCGGCTATCTCGACTACGACCCGGCCAGCAAAGGCTATTTTCTCGGGCCGGCCATCGCGGCTTTGGGGCAGCGCAGCGCCGAGACGCGGGACCTCGCCAGCGTCGCGGAAACCGTGCTCGCCGAAACCGCGCGGGCGACCAGCGAGACCTGCGCGCTCAACGTGCTGAAGGGCGACGTCTCCGAGGTCATGGCGACGGCCAGCGGCACCCACCGGCTGCACTACCTCATGCGCGTCGGCGATACGGCGCCGCTCTATGCGACCTCGGGCGGCAAGGCGCTCCTCGCCCATCTGCCGACGGAGATGCGCCAGGACTACCTTTCCCGCATCCGCCTCGAGGCGATCACGCCGCGCACGATCGGCAGCGTCGCCGCGCTCGAAGCGGAGATCGCGGAGATCCAGCGCAGCGGCATCGCCTTCGTGGTGGAAGAGTTCACGCCCGGCATCGCGGGCATGGCCCGACCGATCCTGAATCGCTCCGGCTTTCCGCTCGCGGCGGTCAATATCGCGCTGCCGGTGGCGCGCTATGACGAGGCCCTGAAGCAGCGCTGCCTCAAGGCCTTGGACGCAGCCGTTGCGATGATACGCGAACGGATCGGCATCGCCTGAAACAGGCCGATTGAGATCGGGCCCTTCTCAGATCGGCTTGCCTTCGAGGAAGTCGAGCATCAGCTCGCGCTGCGCCAGAAACATGCCGACGCCGGTCTGCGTGCGGCAACCGATGCGCCGAGCCGCATCGAGCAAGGGCGAGACTTCCGGCACCGTGATGACATCGCCGACGAATGTCTCCGGCTTCAACCTGCTGACCTCGACCGGAAGCGGATCGCCCTGCTTCATCCCCATCGGGGTCGCGTTGGCGACGATGCCGAAACCGGTGGGATCGGCCGAACCGGGCACCACCTTGCGGGGATGCATGCCGGACAATTTCGCGATCAGCGCATCGCGCTTGGCCACATCCATGTCGTGCACGGCAAGCTCGGCGACGCCGGAATCGAGCAGTTGCAGGCCGATGGCGCTGCCAGCCCCGCCGGCACCCACGAGCAGCGCGCGTTGCCCCAGCGGCTCGCAGCCCGTCTGCATCATGGCGCTGACGAAGCCCTGCCCGTCGGTCATGTCGCCGTCCCAGGAGCCGTCGGCGTTACGCCGCACAACATTCGCCGAATCGAGCAGCCGCGCCCGCGCCGAGACCGAGCTGCAATGACGCCGCGCTGCGAATTTATGCGGCACGGTGGCGATGATGCCATCGACATTCCGGATCGGCCCCAGCGCCTCGATAAAGGCGTCGACATTCTCCGGCAGTACATGGATCGGCACGACGATGGCGTTGCGGCCACGCTCGACGAAACCCTTCGTCATGCCCGCCGGCGCCTTCACCTGCGCGATGGGGTGACCGATGATCACGAAAATCCGCGTCTCGCCGCTCAGCATCTCCAGCATCGCTTCCTCCGTCGCAGCGGCCATGGTGCCGCCTTTCGATTGATCTAATATATGAACTTATTTATAGATGAAAACAATCAGCGGACCAGCGGCGCTTGAAACGGCTGCCGCCTTTTCTCCGGAAGCCATGCCATGCTGTCGCTCGCGCACCTCACCTTCATGCAGGCCGGGCCGCTCGAGCTGATCTCGCTCGCCAAGCAGGGAGGGTTCGACGCGGTGGGGCTGCGCCTGATCGACCCCGCGCCCGAAGCCGCCTTCTTCCCGGTCGTCACCGATGCCGGGCTGCGCCGGCGGACCAAGGCGGCGCTGGAGGCGACGGGTCTCACGCTCCTCGATATCGAGGCGGTCTGGCTGTGGCCGCAGACGCAAGTCCCGAAACTTCGTCCCGCGCTCGAGGCCGGAGCCGAACTCGGCGCCCGCAACCTGCTGGTCGCCGGCAACGACACCGACCGGAACCGCATGACGGACCGCCTCGCCGAGCTCTGCGGCATGGCCCGCGAATACGGCATGGGTGTCGGCTTCGAGTTCATTCCCTATACCGCCCTGGATTCGCTCGCCTTTGCGCAGGAGATCCTGAAGGCGGCCGATCAGCCCCATGCCGGCCTGCTGATCGACGCCTTGCACCTCGCCCGCTCCGGCGGTTCCCCGGCCGACATCGCCGCGATCGATCCTGCACTGATCGCCTACGGCCATCTCTGCGATGCGCCCGAATCCTCTCCCGGCCTGGAGGGGCTACGGGCCGAAGCGCGCGGCGCAAGGCTCTATCCGGGCGATGGCGGCCTGCCTTTGGCGGACTTCCTGAAAGCGTTGCCGGCGGACAAGCCGATCGCCCTCGAAGCGCCCAGCGTCGCCTATGGCCATGACGACGGCGAAAGGGCACGCCGCGCCGGCGCCGCCTGTCGCGCTTTGCTGGCGAGCATCGGCCGCGGCTGACCGAGGCGCCATCAGCAGGCCTGCCGCTTCTCGCTCGACCGCGCGGCGCGCCTGGCTGCAAAGCGCCGCGTGTGCTCGGCGGCGCTGGCGACCTTCTCCCGGAGCGTCAGGGCAGCCTCGCTCGCGACGGGCGTTTCCACCACCATCTGCAAGCCATCCGGCAGGACGTCGAGGATGTCGTCGAGGGCGATGACACCCTCGCCGAGATGGAGACGCCCTCCCCGTGCCTCGGCCGGCAAGGCTTCGAGCGGCGGCGCAACCGGGCCGGCATCGCAAAGCTGGACATAGGCAATGCGTGCGGCGGGACAGGCGGCGAGCTGTTGCGGCGTGCCGCCGGTGCGGTGGAAATGCAGCACGTCCAGGATCACGCCGGCATTGGCCTTGCCCGCCGCCTCCAGCAGCGCGAGCGCGGCCGCCAGATTCGGGATGTCGCGATAGCGCATGAACTCGACACCGACATGCAGGCCGCAACGCGCGGCTTCCTCGCAAAGCCGGGAAAACATCGATCCGCTCAGCTTCCGACAGGAAGCTGTCATGGCCGATGATCTCGGTCCCGATCGCCGAGATATGGGTCGCGCCCAGCTCCGCACCGGTTTCGAGCGCGGGCACGAAGCTCGCCGCATCGATCCCGGGGCGCAGCACGAAGGCCTCGACATCGAAGACCCGGACACCGGTCGCCTTCGACGCAGCCTTGATCGCGCGGATGACCTCGGGTCGGCCGATGACCTCGCGGGCCAGCGGCTTGTTCATCGCCGAGCGCAGCACGAGCCCCGCAGCCCCGAAGCCGCTTTCACCCGCAGCCTCGATCAGGGCCACGGGATCGCCGCCGCCGACCGTCAGATTGGCGATGGAGAGGTCGTGCAGGTTCAGCGCGCGTGTCATGGCGGATGTCCTGTTGCGGAGGAGTGGAGGTGATGCGCGGCGTTCCTTCCGACGAGGTAGCCGAAGGTCATGGCCGGGCCGAGATTGATGCCACCCGCCGGATAGGTTCCGCCCATCACGCTCGCCATGTCGGCTCCGACCGCGAAAAGGCCGGCAATCGGACGCCCCTGCGTATCCAGAACGTTGGCTTGTGCGTCGGTCTTCAGCCCGGCGAAGGTGCCGAGGCTGCCCGGCACGATTTTGACGGCATAGAAGGGGCCATGCTCGATCGGCGCGACCGACGGATTGGGCCGGACCGCCGGATCGCCGCCCATCCGGTTATAGGGCGTTTCACCGCGGTGGAATTGCGGATCCCTGCCCTGAGCGGCTGCCGCATTGTAGCGCGCCACCGTCTCGACGAGCCCGTCCGGATCGATGCCGCAGATCCGCGCAAGCTCGGCCAGCGTCTTACCGCGCCTGAGATAGCCGCTGGCAAGATAAGGCGCGAGCGGCAGTGGCGCCGGCTTGGCGAAGCCGAGCCCATAGCGGCGCTGGAAGCGGTGGTCGCAGATCAGCCAGGAAACCGGCTCCGCCCCGGCCGGGATCGCCTTCAGCAGGGCCTCGACGTAGTCGTAATAGCTGTCGGCCTCGTTGACGAAGCGGCTCCCATCGACCGTCACCGCGATCAGCCCCGGCTTGGCGCGCTCGACGAGATGCGGGAAATGCCCGAAGGAACCGTCCCTGCGCGGCACCAGCGAGACCGGCGCCCAGGCGCAGGGCGCCGCGAGCCCGCCATCGACGAGGGCGCCGACACTCTCGCCCAGGCGCAGCCCGTCGCCGGTGTTGCTGCGCGGTGCCGCCGACCAATGCGCCCGCCCGGTCGGATTGCGCGGCACCAGCTCCTTCAGGCGCTCATAATCATGCGGAAAGCCGCCGCAAGCCAGCACGACGCCGGCGCGCGCGATGATCCGATGCTCCTGCCCGTCCCGGTCGACGACGGCCCCGATGACCGCCCCGTCATGGCTCAGCAAGCGACGGGCCGGCGCTTTCGCATGCAGATCGACGCCGAGATCGCTGGCGGATTTGAGCAGCCGCGCGACAAGCGCATTGCCGTTGACGAGCTGCATGCCGCGCCCGTGCCGCGCGAGGTCGAGAGCATGCCGACCGATGCGGCGCGCGACATGGCGGAAGGACGTCCAGGATCGTGTCGCGTTGAGGAAATGGGCGAAATCGGCACCCGAGGCGATCCCCATGCCCAGCAGCGAGATTTCGGGCAGCGGCGGCCGCAGCTTTGCGACCAGCGGTCCAAGCTCGCGCCCGTCGAACGGAGCCGCGCAGACCGAGCGCCCGCCCAGCCCGGCGCCGGGCGCGTTGCCATGCATGTCGGGGATCTTGTTGCCGTCGATGAACTGCACGGCGGTGTTCGCGCGAAAGAACGACACCATCTCGGGTGCCGCCGCCAGGAAAGCCTCGATCCGGGCCTCGTCGTAATGGTTGCCGAGTTCGTGCCGCAGATAGGTGCGAACCGCCTCCCCGTCCTCCTCGATCCCGGCCTCGCAGGCGAGCGGATTGCGCGGCACCCACATCCAGCCGCCGGACCAGGCGGTGGTGCCGCCGAAGACCGGCTCCTTCTCGACGACCACGACCTTCAGCCCGTGCCAGGCTGCGACGACGGCTGCCGAAAGACCACCCGCCCCCGAGCCGATCACCAGCAGGTCGCAATGCTCTTCAGGACGGTTGCTCATATCCATCAGGGATCGGCCTTCGCCGGTGGAGGCGTGAGGTATCAGACGCTGGCCGTGGCCTGGACCGCGCGCAGCATCGCCTCTGTCTTCTCCCGCAGCATCCGTGCGCGTGGCGCCGCCGGCATGGTCCTGGCGAGCTCGGCCATCGGAATCTCCACGCTGATCGGCAGGTCCTGAGGAACGGCGCGCAGCATGCCCGTGAGGTCGAGCCCGCCCTCGCCCGGCGGCAAACGTGCCTGCCGCGCCTGGTAGATCATCGTCTCGTGATCCTTCGGACGTTCGGCGGGCAGGTCGCAGATCTGGAAATAGCAATGCAGGTGCCTGGGCATCGCCGCCACGTCGGCGGCCGTTTCGCCGGAGCGGTCGACATGAATCGCATCGACGATGATGTGCCCGTTCGCCGGGTTGGTCGCCTCGACGATGCGCCGGGCGGCGGCGAGCGTCTTCACGCCGGTCCAGGGCATGTGCTCCAGCCCCATCCCGATGCCGAAGGGTGCGCCGAGTGCGCAGATCTCGGCGAATTTGTCGATCATGAAGGGCTCGTCCTCGACATCGCCGGCGACGAGCACGAACTTGCCGCCGAGCTTCGCGCCGGTCTCGATCACCGGCAGGAAATCGGTCAGGCGCGTGTCGCGGTTGATGCGCAGGATCTCGAAATCGAACAGCGCCACGCCGCTATCGGCGATACGCCGCTGCGTCTCACGGAACATCGGCGTATCGCCGATCATCGGGAACTGAGCCTCCTTGCCGGGCGCTGCCGGCGCAAGACGCAGGCTGGCATAGCTGTAGCCGGCCTCCGCAGCCGCGCTGAAGACGTCCGGCGGCGCGAGCTCCATGACAGTGAGATGGGCGAGCGAGATCAGGCGGTTCATGCCTTGCGGTCCTGATGGCGGTAATAGGCGATGGTGGCGGCGATGCCGTCCGAGAGGCTGGTCTCGGGCAGCCCCGGGAGGAGCGAGGCGATGTCGTCCTTCGCGAGCTCGGGTGCGATCGGCATCGGCGCGCCACGCGCGCTGAGCTTTGCGCCCGGCACCTGCCGTGTGATCTCGGCGATGACCTCGTCGATGGTCACGGTCCTGCCGGCAAGGGTGAAGGCGTGGGCGCCCGGCGCATCGCTGAACAGCGCCGCCTCGAAGGCCGCCGCGACATCGTCGACATAAACGAGCCCGGACGGGCCGACATAGTCGATCTCATAGGGCACGCCCTGCGCGGCGGCCCGGCAGGCCAGGGTCGGCCCGGCGCTGGCGCCCGCCTCGCCACGGCCCGGGCCGTAGACGATATAGGGGCGGAAGCCGACGCTCGGCATGGCGTGATCGGCCCAGTAAGCACGTGCGCTGCCCTCGCAGGCGAGCTTGAAGGCGCCGTAATGCGTCATCGGGAACGGGGTGCTGCCGCTGTCCGGGCCGAAGACGCCGGCCGAGCTGGCATAGACCACCCGCGCCATGCGCAGGCGCAGCGCCGCCTCGAAGACGTGGAGCGTGCCGATCAGGTTGATCTCCGCGCCCTTGACGGGATCGGCCCGGCAGGCCGGCGTCAGGATGCCGGCCATCGCGATGGCGCGGTCGCACCCCTCCGCCGCCTCATGGACGACTGCCCCGTCGCGGACATCGCCGCGCCGCCATTCCACCCGGCCGGCAAGCTCGCCGAGGATGTTGCGCACAGCGCCGCTGTCCGAGGCGATATCGAGGACGCGCACGGCAACGCCGCGGGCCAGAAGGCGGCGAATGATCCAGGCGGCGATGAAGCCCGTGCCGCCGGTCATGAGCACACGCATGGCGCCGCCCCTCCTAGCTCAGCGGCGAGAAGGCGGTCGGCAGATAGATCGCCGAGCTCAGGCTGGTCAGATGCGCCGGCCCGCCCTTCGGCGGCCAGATGCCGCGCTCGACGGCCTCGGCCCGCTTGGCCATGCGGTCATTGAGCGAGGCGAAGGGCCAGATATGGAGGAAGCGCGGCAGCGCCCCGTCGAGCGCATACATCGCGCCGAGCAGAGGCGAGACCTTCGCGCGCTCGGGCACGGCCGCGCGCCACAAATCCATGGTCGGCTTGAGGCCGCCCGCCTTCACGCCGTAGATGCGGATCTCGTAGACCGGGCCGTGCTTTCCGGGCGCGAGCGGCGCGACGAAGTCGAAAGGCGCATAGGTCGTCGTCTCGACCTCCAGGAAATGCTCAGCCGCGCCGAACAGACTGCCCTCGACGACCTGCCGCGCGCGATCCTCCGCCAGAGCGCGGTCATCCTCATAGCCCTGCAGAAACAGGACCTGGTTCAGCGCGCCGATCTCGGCCGTGAAGCAGCCGAGGAGCTTGCCCGCAAATCCATTGCCTGTGACGGCGGCCTCGATCCCGGCGAGAACCTTCGGCAGCCCTCCGACCTCGGGCCTGATCCTGGTGACGGCATAGCGCATCGGCGTTCCTCCTGCTCGTTAGCGACAGGACATAGCCGCATCGCGTCATCAATGAAAGTTCATTCTGGAATTTCATTTCAGTTTTGAATATACGGCTCACCAGAGAGCACCGACAAGAGCCGGGTAGCGGCGGCGTCGTGGTCGGCCGGTGGCGAAGGCCTCGCCGATGGCCGATCCGGCACCGCCAGGGAGAGGAAGCGAAGCGTGGCCGGATCACCCGAAGGAATCGCCTCGGCAGTGGCGAAGGATGCGAATGTCTACGACCTGGTCGTGATCGGCGGCGGCGGCGCCGGCCTCACGGCGGCCCTGTTCGGTACGCTGCGCGGGGCGCGCGTGCTGCTGCTGGAGAGCACCGAACATGTCGGCGGCACCACCGCCTTCTCGGGCGGGACCATCTGGATTCCGAACACGTTTCACACCGCCGAGGTCGGGACGCAGGACAGCGTCGAACAGGCCGAGACCTATCTCCATGCCGCGCTCGGCAACTACGCCGCCCCCGACATGATCCGCGCCTTTCTCGAGGCGGGCCCGCGCGCCGTCGAACTGCTCGACCGTGAGACGGATGTGAAGCTGCGGCCCTACCCGCTGCACCCGGACTACATCTCCGACCTGCCGGGGTCGACGATGAAGGGCCGCGCGCTGGAGCCCGTTCCCTTCGACGGCCGATTGCTCGGCGACAAGTTCGATCTGATCCGCCCGCCGATCCCGGAATTCACCATCCTCAACGGGCTGATGGTCGATCGCAACGACATCGCCCATCTGCTCAACCTGAAGAAATCCTGGGCTTCATTCCGCTATTCGCTGGCACTCGTCGCCCGCTATGCGCGCGACCGGCTCAGCCGCAGGCGCGGCGCCCGGCTGACCATGGGCAACGCCCTGATCGGCCGGCTGCTGCACTCCTTCCTCCAGCGCGGCGGCACGGTCTGGACTGAAGCCCAGGTCGACAGGCTGATCGAGGAGGACGGACGCATCGCCGGCGTCAGCCTCCTTCGCAATGGCGGGCGCCAGGACATCCATGCCGTGCACGGCGTCATCCTCGCCTCCGGTGGCTTCAACCGGAACCCCACCTTGCGCAAGGAACTGGTGCCGGATGCCGAGATCCACACGCCGGGCGCGCCGGGGCACAAGGGCGCGGCGCTCGAACTCGCGCTGAACGCTGGCGCGCGCATGGGCGACCGCAATGTCGAGAACGTGTTCTGGGCGCCGGTCTCGATCCGTCAGCGGGCGGACGGCACCAAGGCCGTCTTCCCGCATTTCGTCTTCGACCGGGCCAAGCCGGGCACGATCATCGTCAACAAGGCCGGCAGGCGCTTCTTCAACGAAAGCACCTCCTATCACCTCACCGGCAAGGCGATGATCGAGGCGCACCGCAACGAGCCCAGCATTCCGGCCTTCCTGATCGCCGATCATCAGGCCATCAAGACCTACGGCCTCGGCATGGTCCGTCCCGGCGGCAGCGGCATGCCCTTCCTGCTCAAGGACGGCTATCTGGTGAAAGGCGAAACGCTGGCCGAGCTGGCAAGCAAGCTTGGTGTCAATGCGCCGCAACTGCAAAAGACCATCGAGACCTTCAATGGGTATGCCGCGACCGGGATCGACCCGGATTTCGGCCGCGGGACCACCGCCTATCAGCGCAATCTCGGCGACCCGAAGCACGGCCCCAACCCAACCATGCGAGCGCTGGAGAACGGGCCATTCTACGCTGTGAAGCTCTATCCGGGCGATATCGGCGCCAGCGCCGGCCTGGTGACGGACGCCCACGCACGGGTGCTCGGCAAGGATGGGCCGATCGCCGGCCTCTACGCCATCGGCAACGACCAGAACTCGATCATGGCCGGCCTCTACCCGGCGCCGGGCATCACGCTCGGGCCGGCGATGACCTTCGCCTACATCGCGGTTCAGGACGCCCTCGCCGCCTGACCGGCTTCGCACCTCTGTCCCCGGATCGGAATTCACATGCTCGACAATTTCAGCGGCGCGACCCGCGTCTATTTCATCATCGGCCATCCGATTGCGCAGGTGAAATCGCCCTACGGCATGACCCGGCTGTTCGAGGAGAACGGCAAGGACGCCATCATGGTGCCGATCGACATCCTGCCCGAGGATGTCCCCGGCTTCGTCACGCTGGCCGGTCGCCTACCCAATTGCGACGGCATCTGCATCACGGTGCCGCATAAATTCGCGGTGGTCCCGCATTGCCGTACGATGTCGAAGACGACGCAGGTGCTCGGCTCCGCCAATGTCATGCGGCGCAACCCGGACGGTTCCTGGCATGGCGACATGTTCGACGGCCCCGGCCATGTCGGCGCGATGCGAAAGAACGGCGCCGAGCTCGACGGCAAGCGCGCCTTGCTGATCGGCGCAGGCGGGGCCGGCAGCGCCATCGGGCTTGCGCTGCTCGATGCCGGCGCGCGCGAACTCGCCATCCACGACACCGACGCCTCACGCCGCGACACGCTGATCGCAAAACTGAACGGGGCTCATCCCGGCAAGGTCACGATCGGCTCGCCCGACCCCACTGGCTATGACACCGTCTCCAACGCTTCGCCGGCCGGGATGAAACCGGACGACGCCCTGCCCTTCGACATGACGCGGCTGAGCCCCGCGACCTTCATCAGCGATGTCGTGACCAAGCCGGCGCTCACGCCGCTGATCGAGACGGCCCGCCGGATCGGCTGCAAGACCTCGACCGGCATCGAGATGTTCGAATCCGAGGCCGCGCTGATGCTCGACTTCTGGCTTGAAACCGCAAACTAGCGCGAGCCGCGGATTTCAGGGAAACGCCGCAGGCTCCGGCGCTTCAGACGAAGATGTTCGGGCGCGGCTCGCCCGGCTTCTCGACCGGCAGGCGCACCGTCGGGCCGAGCTGGCCGAGCTCCTGGGCGGCCGCCACCAGCAGAGGCGCGAGCTGCTGCATGCGCTCCTCGGTCAGCCGGATGAACGGCCCGGCGATGCTGATCGTGCCGGTGACGCGGCCGTCGAGCGAGGCACGGATCGGCGTGGCGATGGCGTTCATCCATTGCGAGAATGTCTGCTGGGTGACAGCGTAGCCGAGCAATCGCGCCTCGCGCAGCCGCCGGCGGACCGCCTGTGCCGTCTGCGGCGCGTTCGGCCCGTACTCCTCGCGCGAGCCGTAGCCTTGCTTCTCGATCAGCGCGATGGCCTCCTCGTCGGATTTGGTCGAAAGCCATGCCAGCCCCGAAGAAGAGCAGGAGAGCCTCGCTTCCTGTCCGGCGTCGGGATCGTAGCGCAGCCCGCCGCGCGCGCCTTGCGCCTTGGCGACGAAGATCAGCCGGTCCTCGTCCAGGATCGTGACCCGGACGAGCTCGCCGCAGTCCTGCGCCAGCCGGTCGAGCACCGGCTGCATCAGATCGGTGATGCCGTGCGCCTGCAAATAGCGCAATCCGAGAGAGGCGACCTTCGCCGTCAGAACGTAGGAACCGAAATCGCGCTCCTGCCGGACATAGCCCTCCTCGACCAGGCTCGCCAGAAGGCGATGGGTCGCGCTGCGCGGAATCTTGATGGCGTCGGCGACCTCGTAGAACGGCATGCCGCCCGGATGGTTGGAAAGGATTTCCAGGATCCGCAGGGTGCGTTTGAGAATGCCATCTGGCCCCGCCCCTTTTTCTTTTGTCCTGGGCATCATTGTCTCCGACAGCGTTGAAGGGTCACGATAGAGGAGGCCGGGCTCTCTTCACAAATGCCCGGCCGGGCCGTTCACCGCCACCCCATCGGCAAGAACGCCCTAACATCTTGTAAAAGATCGAATTTTTTATTGACCGGAGCACCACTTGAAGACCGGTATCACAAACTGGACTTTTATTCCAGTTTACGATACCGCTACCGCGAGCGACCCGAAAGACGGCGCCCCAAGAAGACACCCGGAGGAGACCTGATGACCCAACGCAACGGGAATGGCGGAAGGGGAGCCGGCACCTCGCGCCGTTCGCTCCTTCTCGGAGCCGGCGGCCTCGCCGCGACGCAATTGGCGAGCAGCAAGCTCGGCATGCCCTATATCGGCAATGCCGCCGCGGCCGAGCCGATCCGGATCGGGATGATCTGGGCCAAGACCGGCGCCATCGTCGACCAGTCGACCTTCCTCGCGCAGGGCGGTCTTTTCGCAGCCGAGCAGCGCAACAACCAACTCCTCGGCCGGCCTCTCGAGATCATCTGGCTCGACGAGCCGAACCCGCAAGGCGCCCAGCTCAACGCTCAGCGGCTGATCGACGAGCACAAGGTCTGCGCGCTCATCGGAGGCGCCCAGAGCTCCTTCGCGCTGGCCATCTCCGCGGTCGCCAAGAAGGCCAAGATTCCCTATGTCGCGGCCAACGCCGCCGCGCTCGATCTCACCGGCAAGCTCTGCAACAAATACACCTTCCGGCTGCAACCGCCCGTCGACGTCCACACCAAGGTCCTGGCCCCCTATTGCATGGGCCTCGGCAAGCGCTGGTACACGCTGACGGCGGCTTACGCCTTCGGCCAGGACATCAAGGCGAGCTTCACCGACTTCAACGCCAAGAACGGCGGTACCATCGTCGGCGCCGACGAGGTGCCGGTCGGCACGCCCGACTACTCGTCCTTCATCCTCAAGATCCGGGCCGCCAAACCCGACGTCGTCGTCGGCGGCCTTTCCGCCAGCGACCTGACCACCTTCCTGAAGCAGTGGAACGAGCTCGGCATGAAGGGCAAAATTCCCTTCGCCGAAATCTCGATCGGCAACACCGATATCTGGGGCGTCGGCCCGGACGCCGCGACCGGCATCTACACCATGGTCTGGTACTATAAGAACCCGGCCAACACCGAGGACGACAAGGCCTTCACCGACGCCTACATGAAGAAATTCAACCAGCCGCCGCCGGACAAGGCCTGGATGGGCTGGTTCGGCATGCGTTCCCTGCTGGAATCGATCGAGCTCGCGAAGTCGACCGAGCCGGCCGCGATCGTCAAGGCCCTGGAAACCTGGCACGTGAAGGACGGCGACCTCGACGTCAGCTATCGCGACTTCGACCATCAGATGAAGCGGCGCACCATCATCTGCAAGGTCAAGGACAAGATCACCGACAAGTGGGACTATGTCGACGTGCTCGAGAACGCGCCCAAGACAGTCGCCGAGATCGACGCGGCCTTCGGATCGGCGGCCGACAGCGCCTGCAAGATGGATAGCCTCTAGAGCCGGAACCTGAATCCGTCTCTCACCAAGGAGTCAGAGCAGGATGCGAAAAACCGGTTCCCGCTTTTTCGCATCCTGCTCCAAGGCGCCGTCGGCCAGCCGCGGCAACCCGGCGAAACCGCGGCTCTCGCGACCCTCTCATTCCGCGCCACGTCTTTGACGTGGCGCCTTCCCCGCCCGGCAGCCCGATCCGTGCCGGCGCGGGAGGGGCCATGCCATGCTCGACATGATCATCTCCCAGGCGGTGAACGGCCTCATCCTGGGCTTTCTCTACGTTCTCATCGCGATCGGCCTGTCGATCATCTTCGGCATGCTGGGTATCGTGAACTTCGCCCACGGCTCGTTCTTCGCCATCGGCGCCTATCTCGCTTTGGTGCTCGCCCGCGATTTCGGCTGGCCCGCCGCCCTGCTCTCGCCGCTCATCGTGGGCGCCATCGGCATGGTCGTCGAGATGACGTTGATCCGGCAGCTCTACGGCAAGGAGCCGCTGCTCGGCCTGATCCTGACCTTCGCGCTCGCCCTGCTGGCCGAAGCGATCCTGCGGCTCATCTTCGGCGGCGCCCCGGTTCCGTTCAGCCCGCCGGCCATCCTCTCCGGCTTCGTCGAATACGGACCGATCCTGATCACGAAATACCGCATGACGGTGTTGATCGTGACGGTGCTGGCGCTGATCAGCTTCTGGGCCTTCCTGCGCTTCACGCCCTTCGGGCGGATCATCCGCGCCGGCTCGCGCGATGCCGAAATGGTCGGCCTGCTCGGCATCAACCTGCCGATCGTGCTTTCCGGCGTCTTCGGCATCGGCTGCTTGCTGGCGGGGCTGGCCGGCATGCTGGCCGGGCCGCTCTGGACGGTCATCCCCAGCATGGCCTCAGGCGCCATCATGCCCGCCTTCGTCATCGTCACCATCGGCGGGCTCGGCTCCTATTCCGGCGCGATCATCGCCGGCCTTCTCGTCGGCATCACCACGGCCATGACCATCCAGTTCGCCCCGGTCTGGTCAGGCGCCGCGATGTACGTGCTGATGGCCGCCATCCTGCTCATCCGTCCGCGCGGCCTGTTCGGCGAGCGCTGGGAGAGGTTCGAATGAGACTCCGCTCCATCCTGACCAGCCCGATCCTCTGGATAGCGATCGTCTTCGCAGGGCTCACCCTGGCTTGGATGGCCCAGGGCGCCCCAGTCAACCTGATCACCCAGATCGCGATCTACACGCTCTATGGCGCCGGCGTGAACCTGCTCGTCGGCTATACCGGGCTGGTGCCCTTCGGAGCCTCCGTCTTCTTCGGCTGCGCCAGCTACTTCGCCGCCCTGCTGCTTCTCGGGCCGGTCAAGCAGGACATCGCGGCCCTGCTCCTCTCCGTGCTGCTTTCGATGGCGCTGGCAGCCGTGCTCGGCGCGCTGATCCTGCGCCGGCGCGGCCTCTATTTTTCGCTGCTGACGCTCGCCTGCTCGCAGATCGCCTTCGAGGTCGCCTATAAATGGACGGCCGTGACCGGCGGCGAGAACGGCCTTCAGGGCGTGCCTCGCACCAGCTTCCACACCGAGATGCAGTTCCATCTCTTCGCGCTCGCCACGGTGCTGCTCGCCATGTGGTTCCTCTGGCGGCTGGTCCATGCGCCGTTCGGCCGCGTCCTGCAGGCCGTCCGCGACAACGAGCAGAGGGCGAGCAGCCTCGGCTACAACACCTATCTGGTGAAGCTCCTCGCCTTCGTCATGATGGCCGGCCTCGTCGGTTATGCCGGCTCCCTGCTGACGTTGATGCTGCAAGGCGTCTACGCCAACAATCTCGGCTGGCAGCGCGCCGGCGACTCGCTGCTGATGACCGTGCTCGGCGGCGTGCATCATTTCCTCGGGCCGCTCTGGGGCGCGATCGCCTTCATCGTCCTGGAGAACCGGCTTTCCGCCATCACCGAGAATTGGTGGCTGATCTTCGCGCCGATCATCATCGTCTTCGCGCTCTTCTCCCCCGAGGGCATTCAGGGACTGGTGCAGCGCCTGCGCCGCAACCAGCGCTGGACGCTGACCCGCAACACCATCCCGCCGCGCCCCGCCGTGATCGAGCCCTATGAGAGCACGGCCCAGGCGATGGACCCTGACAAACCGGTGCTCGAAACGCGCAAGCTGAGCAAGAGCTTCGGCAGTCTGGTGACCGCCAAGGAGATCGACCTCGAGGTGCGCCCCTTCGTGCTGCACTCGATCATCGGCCCCAACGGCGCCGGCAAGACCACCTTCTACAACATGCTGACCGGCGTCCTGCCGCCGAGCGGAGGCACGATCCTGTTCGAGGGCAAGGACATCACGAAGCTGCCGATGTATGCCCGCGCCCGGCTCGGCATCAGCCGCTCCTTCCAGATCCTCTCGATCTTCCCGAACCTCTCGGTCTTCGAGAACGTCCGGGTCGCGGTGCAGGCGCAGCGGCACGGCGCGCTCGGCTTCTTCAGGGACGCCCACGACATCGCGCCGCTGAACGAGCGGACATGGTCGATCCTCGATGCGGTGGGGCTCGCGGACCGGGCGGCGGACCCGTGCATGAACCTGCCGCACGGCGCCAAGCGCCTGCTCGAGATCGCCGTCACGCTCGCGATCGATTCCAAGCTGCTCCTGCTCGACGAGCCGCTCGCCGGGCTGGCCGAGGCCGACCGGCAGATCGTCGCGGAGCTGATCCGCAACCTGTCGAAGAAGCACGCCGTGCTCCTGATTGAGCACGATATCGACCGGGTTCTGGCGATTTCGGACCGCATCTCCGTCCTGCACCAGGGCCGGATGATCGCCGACGGAAAGCCCGCCGAGGTCGCGCGCAATCCGGAGGTGATCGCCGCCTATCTCGGCACAGCCAAGGGCGAGTCCAAGGCGCCGCCCGCGGTCGAGCGCGTGGCGCATGCCGCAGGCAAGCCGTTGCTGGAGGCCAGGGCGCTGGCGGTCGGTTACGGCGGCAGCACCGTGCTGAACGGGGTCGACATCACGGTCCATGAAGGCGAGGCGATCGCCCTGCTCGGCCGCAACGGCGTCGGCAAGACCACGCTGCTGCGAGCGCTGACCGGCACGTTGCCGCTGGACGCAGGCTCACTCAGCTTCGCGAGCACGGATATCGGCGCGCGCAAGCCCTATGAGATCAACCGGCTCGGCATCTCGCTGGTGCCAGAGGGCCGCCGGCTCTTCCCCAACCTCACGGTGGTCGAGAACCTGCAGATCGCCCAGCGCGCCGGGGGCTTGAGCATCGAGCAGTGCTTCGAGCTCTTCCCGCGCCTGCGCGCCCGGCAGAAGGCCAAGGCCGAGAACCTCTCCGGCGGCGAACGCCAGATGGTGGCGATTGCGCGCGCCCTCGTCGTGCCGAGCAAGCTCGTCCTGCTCGACGAGCCTTTCGAGGGGCTCGCCCCCTCGGTCGTCGAGGAGGTGATGGCGGCGCTCGTCAAGCTGCGCGGCAAGGTCGCGATGGTCATTGTCGAGCATCATGCCGAGACCGTGCTGCCGATCGTCGACAGGGCGGTCGTGCTGGTCAACGGCCGCATCGCCTTCGCCGGCGACGCCGGCGATCTCGAGAAGGATCATGCCTTGCAGGCCAGGCTGCTCGGCGTGGTCCAGGCCGATGAATCCGTGGCGGCCTGAGGCGGCTACGCGGGAGAGGCCTCGACCTCTCCCGGCATGAGGACCATGCCATGTTCAAACGCATGTCCATTCTCGAAAAGAGGCCCGGCGACGATCCGGCCTTCTTCTCGCATCACTGGCAGGAGCGGCATGGGCCGCTGGTCGCCCGCCTCCCCGCCATCCGCAGCTATGTGCAGAACCATGTCGAGGTGGTGTACGAGCCTGTGCCCTTCCGCATCAGCGGCATCGTGGAGCTCGGGTTCGACGATGCCGACGCCATGGAGAAGGCCTTCACCGCCGAGACGGTGCGGGCCGTCAGGGCCGACGAGCCGCACTTTCTCGGGAACACCACCGGCTACGTGATCGGAGCTTCGAGCATCCGCATGGCCGAGGAGCAAGGCAAGCTCATCGTCCTTGCGGCGCATGGCGGCGACCGGGCCGGGCTGGAGCCTATCGAGACCGCGTTGCGGCGGTTGCCGGGCTTTGTCCAGTCCATCCGGGACGATGTCGCCTCGACAATCCCGCGCCCCGGCTCCGAAGGGGCGAGTCAGCGGGTCGACAGCTTCTTCCATCTTTATTTCAGCGACGTCGCCGGCGCGGACCGAGCCGCGCTGCAGATCGCCGCAATATCCGAGGGGACGGCAAAGCTCGGTATCGTCCGGGTGCGGACGGTCAGGATCGTCTAGCGGCCGCTTAGGCTCCCCGCCCGGGCCGCACATGCAAGGGCGCCGTGGGCTGCAATCATTTCCCAACCTTCAAGTTCACAGATCACATCGGAGGACATCATGGCGCGCGCGCGGATCGGGATCATCGGCCTCGGCACGATCGGAAAGACCCATCTTGCTGTGTTGCAGGAGACGGAGAATGCCGAGGTCGTCGCCATCTCCGATCCCACGCCGGCCGCACGCGACCATGCGGCCAGCCGCAACGTCAAAGCGTATGACGACCATCGCGCGATGATCGAGGCCGAGCGCCTTGACGGCGTCGTCATCGCCACGCCCAACGACCAGCACGTCCCCATGGCGCTCGACTGCATCGCCCGCGACATCGCGGTTCTCGTCGAGAAGCCGATCGCCGAAAGCGTCGAGGCGGCGCGTCGGCTCTGCGATGCCGCCGAGGCGAAAAATGTCCCGGTGTTGGTCGGCCATCACCGCCGGCACAATCCGGCGGTCCGGGCGGTGCGCCAGGCCATAGCGGACGGCCTCATCGGCAAGCCGGCCATCGCCACCGTGATCTACACGCAGCTCAAGCCGGAGAGCTATTTCAACCTCGGCTGGCGTCGCGACACCGCGAGCGGCGGCCCGATCCTGATCAACCTGATCCACGAGATCGACCTGATCCGCTATGTCTTCGGCGAAATCGACAGCCTGCAGGCGCTGAGCTCTTCGACGGTACGTGGCTTCCCGGTGGAGGACACCGCCGCCGTATTGCTGCGCTTCCGCAACGGCGCGCTCGGCACGATCAGCCTCTCCGACACGGCGGCCTCGCCCTTCAGCTGGGACCTAGCCTCCGGTGAATTCGACCAGATGTCGGACACGGCGGACAAGCTGAAACGCCAGAAGGTTTCCTCCCATGTCTTCGCCGGCTCGGAAGGCTCGCTGACCCTGCCGGATGTCCGCCATTTCAGCTATCGCGGCGCGGGCGAGCCGGGCTGGCTCAGCGAATTGAGCGAGGACAAGCTCGCCATCAGCGTCGAGAGCTCCTATCGCCGCCAGGCCCGGCATTTCGCCGCCGTCTCCCTGCGCCAGGAAGAACCCGTCATCAGCGGCCGCGACGGCTTGCGCACGTTGGAGGCGACGCTCGCGGTCAAGACGGCGTCCGAAAGCGGCAGCACCGTCCGGCTTCCAGCCTGACAGGCAGCCGCAGCCGCTACGGCGCCGTCAGAGTCAACATTGGAGATGGAAGGGACGCACTCAGCCGAGCCGGGCGACGCTGCGCAAATCCTCGGCCGTGGTCGAGGGGAAGCCGAAGAACTCCAGATAGGCGGGGATCTGCTCGAACAGCATGTCCTTGCCGACCTGGACCTCGCAGCCACGCGCACGCGCCGCCGCGAGGAACGGCGTGATCTCTTCGGCCATCACCACCTCGCCGACGAAGGTCGCGGCATCGAGCCGGGCGATGTCGAGCGGCAGCGGATCGCCCGGCTTCATCCCGAGCGGCGTGGCATTGACGACGATGTCGAAGCCGGCAGGATCATTGGATGCCAGGGACACGCCGAGCGCGGGATAGTAGCGCGCAAGCCGCGCGCCCAGCGCCTTGGCTGCGGCCGCGTTGATGTCGTAGAGGCCGAGCTCGCTGACGCCGGCCTTGGCGAGAGACGCAGCAATGGCGGAGCCGACGCCGCCGGCGCCCAGCACCAGCGCCCGCTTGCCGGGGATGGCGCGCCCCTTGCGCAGCACGCCGCGCACGAAGCCCTCGCCGTCGAACATCTCGCCGGTCAGGCGGCCATCGGCCTCGCGACGCACGGCGTTGCAGGCGCCGGCGATCGCCGCCGTCGGCAGCAGGACGTCGACGAGCCCGGTCGTGGTGACCTTGTGCGGCATCGTCACCAGCGCGCCATGGGCATTCGAAAGCCGGAAGACCAGCTTCAGGAAGTCCGGATAGTCCTCGGCCCGACAGCCCATCGGCACGACGACGGCGTCGATCCCCTCGCGCTCGAAATAGGGGTTGTAGATCATCGGCGCCTTGAAGCTCTCGGTCGGGTAGCCGAGATGGGCGATGAGCCGTGTGGTTCCGGTGATCATGCTGCGCTCGCCGCCGGCTCGGTGAGGACGACGGTTTCGCCCGAGCGGGCCGCCCGCTTGACGGCGTCGATCACGGTGAGCGTGGCAAGGCCTTCGCGGCCCGAGGCGATCGGTGCGACGCCGTTGCGGATGACATCGCAGAAATGGCGGATCTGGCGCGCCAGCGGGTCGTCCGGAACGAAGGGAATGCGCTCGCGCACAAGCGGCTCCCACCAGCTCCGCTTGTCGCGGTTCGACCAGATTTCGAGCTGCGGGATGGTGAGTGAACCATGCGTCCCGCCGATCTGGTAGCAGGACTGGTCCTGCTGCGGATAGGCCGGGTTCTCGCCGGTCGTCAGCTCCCAGCTCCAGGGCGCGACGATGGTGTCGGAGACCGTGACGGTCGCGAGCACGCCATTGGCAAAGCGCAGCAGGATCGCGGCCGTCTCCTCGACCGCGTGCCCCCTCACCGCATTCGAGCTCAGCGCCTGCACGGAGACGACCTCGCCGCAGAGATGGCGGAAGAGATCGACGTCGTGAATGAGGTTGAGCAGGATCGGCCCTGCCCCCTCTTCGCGGCGCCAGCCGACCTCGAAATAATCGTCCGGCTTCATCAGCCAGAAATGGCCCTGGATCGCGAGCACCCGGCCGAGCCGGCCGCTCTCGACGATCTCCTTCGCCTTGGCGATCATCGGATTGTAGCGGCGGTGATGACCGGTCAGCAGCGGTAAGCCAGCCCGCTCCGCGGCTGCGACGAGACGGGCCGCGCCGGCAAGATCGTCGGCCAGCGGCTTCTCGACGATGGCGGGGATGCCGGCCTCGATCGCTTCCAGCCCGTTCTCGACATGGAGCCGGTTCGGCGTCGCGATGATCACGCCCTCCGGCCTGTCCACCGCGACCAGATCGGCAAGGCTGCGATGCCAGCGCGTGCCGAGGCGCTCGGCCAGATCGCGCCCGACCTCGGAGGGGTCGACGATGGCCGAGAGCAGCGCGCCCGGCTCCCGCGCGACATGCTCGGCATGACGTCGGCCGATCAGGCCGGCGCCCATGACTGCGAGTTTGACCGGTGCCATGCTCAATTCCGTTGGAATCCGTGCCTGCCCGCCATCACTTGGCTGCGTCGTCGATGAGCTTCGCGATGCGCCTCAAGCCCAGCTGGTAGCCCTGGGTGCCGAAGCCGGCGATCACGCCGTCGGAGCGCATCGAGACATAGGAATGGTGGCGGAAGGCCTCGCGCTTATGCACCTGCGAGATATGGCATTCGATCACCGGTCCCTCGAAGGTGTTGAGCGCATCGAGCAGCGCGACCGAAGTATGGGTGAAGGCGGCCGGGTTGATGACGATGCCGGCACCGTCCTCGCGCGCCTCATGGATCCAGTCGATCAGCTCGTATTCGCGATTGGACTGGTGGAAGCGCAGTTCGAGCTTCAGCTCCTCCGCCAGCTTGCGGCAGTCGCGCTCGACATCGGCCAGCGTCTCGTGGCCGTAGATATGCGGCTGGCGCTTGCCGAGCAGATTGAGGTTCGGTCCGTTGAGGACATAGACGAGACGGGACATCGATCGCGGTCCGTTGCTGGTTCTGAGACGTTCAGTGCTTGTGCAGGATTTCGCCGAGGAATTGGCGCGTCCGTTCATGGCGCGGATTGCTGAAGAATTCCTGCGGCGGCGCTTCCTCGACGATCGCGCCCGAGGCCATGAAGATGACCCGGTTCGCCACCTGCCGGGCAAAACCCATCTCATGGGTGACGCAGATCATGGTCATGCCCTCCTCGGCGAGGCTGATCATGGTGTCGAGCACCTCCTTGACCATTTCGGGGTCGAGCGCCGAGGTTGGCTCGTCGAACAGCATGACCTTCGGCTTCATGCACAAGGCGCGCGCGATCGCGACGCGCTGCTGCTGGCCGCCCGAGAGCTGCGCCGGGTATTTCTCCGCCTGTTCGAGAATCTTGACGCGGCCGAGCAGCTTGCGGGCGGTGGCCTCGGCCTCGGCCTTGCTCACGCCGAGCGATCGCATCGGCGCCAGCATGCAGTTCTGCAGCGCGGTCATATGCGGGAACAGGTTGAAGTGCTGGAAGACCATGCCGACCTCGCGGCGCACCGCGTCGATCGTCCTGGCATCGTCGCCCAACCTGGTACCGCCGACCCTGATCTCGCCCTTCTGGTAGCTCTCCAGATGGTTGATGCAGCGGATCAGCGTCGACTTGCCCGAGCCCGACGGCCCGCAAAGCACGATGCGCTCGCCTTTGCGGACCGCGAGGTTGATGTCGGTCAGGGCCTTGAAGTCGCCATACCATTTCTCGACATGCGCCATGGCGATCATGGCGTCCGTCGCGGCGGTGTTTTGCGCGGCAGGCTGGTTCATGGCCCTGTTCCCGATCAGTGCTGGTTCAGCTCGCGGTGAAGGTGATGCCTTCGAGGCTGTCCGGGAACTTGTGCACCGGCACCTTCATCCACTTGTCGTAGACCTTCTGCAGCTCGCCATTGGCCTTGATCTTGTCGATGAAGGTATTGATCGCCGCGTTGATCTCCTTCTCGCCGAGACGGGTGCAGGCGCCGTTGTAGAGGTTCTGGAATTCGAGCTTGTTCTCGAACTCGCCCGGCCGGCCCTGCTCGATGCGCTGCATGTAGAAGATGTTGCCGCCGAGCGCCTGGACCTGGCCGGAGACCAGCGCCTGGATCGAGGGCGCATCGCCGTCATAGCGGCGAATGGTGGTGCCGGAGGGGGCATTCTTGGTGACCTGCGTGTCCTGCGCCGCGCCCTTGGCGACGCCGATGGTGTACTTCGCCATATCCTCGTTGGTGGTGATCTTGTCCTTCTTGGGGCCGATCAGCACGATGGTATTGGCGACGTAAGGCTTCGAGAACTGCACCGCCTTGGCACGCTCCGGCAGCATCGCCATGGTGGCGAAGAGCACGTCGACGCGGCCCGTCGTCAGCGCCGGGATGCGGTTGTTGACCTCGAGCGGCACGAACTCGACCTGCACGCCGAGTTCCTTGGCGAAGAGCGTCGCGATGTCGGCGTCGAGGCCGTCCTGCTTGCCGGCGCTGGTGACGAAGCCCCAGGGCGGGTTGTCGCCCTGGATGCCCACGATGATCTTGCCGCGGGCCTTGATCTCGGCCGGGGTGATGGCCTGGGCCGGGCTGCCGAGCAGCGCGGGCAGCGCGAGCGCAGCGGCACCGGCGGCAAGAATGCTGCGGCGTGTGGTCTTGGTCATGTTTCTCTCCCTCTGTCGTTGGTGGTTGGGCTTCTGCGGTGAACGTGTTGTCGGCCTCAGCGCGATGCGACGGCCATGCGGCGCTCCAGATGCGATCCGTAGAGCGAGAGCGGCCAGCAGATCAGGAAATACAGGATGCCGACGATCCCGAAGACCAGCAGCGGCTTGAAGGTCTGGTTGGAGATGATGTTGCCGGCCCGGGTCAGCTCGGTGAAGCCGACGATGGCGGCCAGCGACGTGCCCTTGATGAGCTGGACCAGGAAACCGACCGTCGCCGGCAGCGAGATGCGGATCGCCTGCGGCAGGATGACGTCCTTCATGCGCGAGACGTAATGCAGGCTGAGCGCCTTGGCGGCCTCGGTCTGCCCCTTCGGCACGGCCTCGATCGAGCCTCGCCAGATCTCGCCGAGATAGGCGCTGGCATGGAGCGTGAAGCCGATCGCGACCGCGACCCAGGCATCGAGCTTCAAGCCGACCAGGGCAAGCCCGTAATAGACCACGAAGAGCTGCATCAGGAGCGGCGTGCCCTGGAAGAGCGAGATGTAGCTCCTCGAACCCCGTTCGAGCGGAGCGATGCCGGAGGTGCGCAGCAGCGCGACCGCGAGCCCGAACACGCCGCCGCCGACGAAGCCGACGAGCGAGAGCAGCACGGTCCATTTGAGACCGGTGAGCAGGAAGAGGAATTCGTTCGATCCCATCGCGCCCTCACTTCACCGGATAGCTGAAGTAACGGGTCGAGATCGCGTCGAAGAAGCGCATCATCACCCAGGAGATCACGAGGTAGAACAGCGTGATCGTGCCGTAGACCTCGAAGGAGCGGAAGCTGTCGGACTCGATCCGCTGCGCCACCGAGGTGAGCTCGTAAGCCGAGATCGCCGAGCAGATGCTGGTCGACAGGGTCAGCAGCACGAACTGGCTGGTCAGCGACGGGAAGATCGCGCGCAGCGCCGGCTTCAGCACGATCAGCCGGAAGACCTGGGCCTTGTGCAGGCCGAGCGCGAGCCCCGCCTCGATCTGGCCTTTGCCGATCGACTGCACGCCGCCGCGGATGATCTCGATGGCATAGGCGCCGCCATTGAGGCCGAGCGCGATGATCGCCGTCGGCGTCGGATCGAGCCGGACGCCCGCCAGCGGCAGCGCGAAATAGATGAAGAAGATCTGCACCAGGAACGGCGTGTTCCGGACCAGCTCGACGAAGCCCTTGATCAGCCAACGCACGGGAGCGAAGCGGGAATCGCGCAGGATCACGCCGCCGACGCCGATCACGATCGCCAGCGCCATGCCGCCCAGAGCGAGACCGAAGGTGCCGAGGCACGCCAGCAACAGCTCCGGCAGCCCCTCGATCACGGGCGTGAAGTCGAGCTTGTAGTTCATTCTCTCTCCCTGGGCGGCCGACCTTCTTTGGGTCGATCCGTGGCGTTTCCCTGACGGCGCCTCTTGTCGGGCACCGGACACCGCGCAGCTTGCACCATCGCAGCGAAGTGATAAATGTACCGGCTAGTTCAATTGGTCAAGCGCAATGTACCGCCCCGTTCATTTCATCGTGGCCGGCCCTCGCCGTCACGCTCGCTCGACAAGAGCGGCAGCGTGACGAGCCCGGTCATCACCACGCGCGAAAAGCGGCGCCAGGCCTCCTGGACCCAGGATCCCGAAGGGGTGCGCCGCAACATTCTCGAGGTCGCTCGCGCGGAATTCGTCGAGAACGGCCTGAGCGGCGCCAGGGTCGACGATATCGCGGCCAAGACCGCGACCAGCAAGCGGATGATCTACTATTACTTCGGCGACAAGGAGGGGCTCTACCGCGCCGTCCTCGAAACCATGTATGAAGGCATCCGCAGTTTCGAGCGCAGCCTCGATCTCGGCTCGCTGCCGCCGGTCGAGGCGATGGCGCGGCTGGCGGAAGCCACGTTCGACTACCATGTCGAAAACCCCGATTTCGTGCGCATGGTGATGGTCGAGAACGTGCATCATGCCCGGAATCTCAAGGCTTCGCGCACCATCGCCGGCCTGAACAGCTCCGTCGTCGAGGTGACCCGCAACATCTACGAGCGTGGTGTTGCGGCAGGGCTGTTCCAGCCCGGGCTCGAGCCGCTCGACATCTCCCTCACGATCAGCGCGCTCAGCATCTACAATGTCTCGCATCGGGCGACGGTCGGCCAGGTCTTCGGCTACGACATGTGCACGCCGGAGGCCCTTGCCCGGCGCCGCAGCATGACCGTGGCGGCCGTGCTGGGCATGCTGCGGCGCTGAAGCAACAGCGATCCCGCCGTCTTGCGGGCCCCTACTTCCGCTCGACGAGCCCCGCCATAGCCTGGATGGCGAGCGCGTAGCCGGCGACGCCCAGCCCGGCGATGACCGCCGTCGCGGTGCGGGAGACCAGCGAGTTGTGATAGATCGCTTCCCGCGCATGGATGTTCGAGATGTGCAGCTCGATCTTGGGGCCATCGAACATCTTGAGCGAATCAAGCAGTGCCACCGAGGTGAAACTGTAGCCGGCCGGGTTGATGATGATGCCGCAGGCTTCCTGCCGGGCCTGATGCACGCTCTCGACCAGTTCGCCCTCGAAATTGGTCTGGCGAAAATCGACCTCGTAGCCCAGCGTGCGCGCCTTCTCCTCGCAAAGCTGTTTCACCTCGGCCAGCATCGTCGTGCCGTAGATATGTGGCTCGCGCTGGCCGAGCAGATTCAGGTTCGGGCCGTTCAGGACGAAAATGGGCTTGCTCAACGCGGTCACTCCAAAGGTGCTATGGTCGCTATCCGCCCATACTGATCACGGCAGCGGGGGCGGAAGGAACAAGGTTCGGCATAGACTAAAGAATGAGGAGAGACGCGGTTTAGACCGGCGCGCAGATGATTCATCATGGTGGCAATCGGGCGGCTAGATCCGATCTAATCCATTAAATTGGGAGGATAGCGATGCACCTGACCCGTCGCGGGTTCACGACCGCTCTTGCCGGCACCATTGTGTCTCCGGCCGTCATACGCAGTGCCTACGCCCAGGGCGCCACCGTCAAGATCGGCATGGTCGTCCCGATGACGGGCGCGGCCGCCGAATCCGGCTCCTTCGCCCAGACCGGCGCCAAGATCGCGCTGGAGCAGGTCAACAAGGCCGGCGGCGTGCTCGGCAAGCCACTCGAGCTGATCTTCGAGGACGACCAGACCACCAACCCCGGTGCGGTGCTCGCCTTCTCCAAGCTCGCCAGCCAACCCGACATCGTCGCCTTCCTCGGCTCGATCCGCTCGACGCAGATGCACGCCATGGCGCCCGACATGCTGAAGATCGGCAAGCCGGTCGGCTTCGGCGGCACCGACCCGAACCTGACCAAGCTCGGCAATCCCTGGCTCTTCCGCTTCCGCCCGAACGATTCCTATTCGGGCAAGGTGATCGCGCAATACGGCAGCAAGGAACTCGGCAAGAAGAAATGGGCGATCGTCCATTCGACCGATGCCTTCGGCACGGCCGGCGCCAAGGCGCTGACCGAGGCCCTGCCCGACAATGGCGCCACGCTCGCTCTCGACCAGGGCTATGCCAACCAGAGCCAGGACTTCACGCCGGTCGTGCTGGCGGTGCGGCAGTCCGGCGCCGATATCCTCGGCACCTATTTTACCTTCGAGACCGACCTCGGCATCTTCGCCCGGCAATTGCGCCAGCTCGGCGTCAACATCCCCTGGGTCGGCTCGCCTTCCATCGTCAACGTCTCGGCGCTGAAGCTCGCGGGGCCGGCGCTCTACAACACCTATGGCGTGGCCGACTATGCCGAGGATTCGAGCGACGCCTCGAAGGCCTTCGGCAAGGCCTATCGCGAGGTGCGGAAGGTCGCGCCGGACAACCAGTCGTCCTGGACCTTCGACGCCGTCACCTGCCTGGCGATGGCGATGAACAAGGCCGGCTCCACCGAGCCCAACAAGGTTCGCGAGGCGATGCTTGCCATCCGCGGCCACAAGGGCGCCGAGGGCGAATACAACTTCGACAAGAACGGTGACGGCCTGCACGGCTACAACATCGTCAAGAACGACAAGGGCGAGATCAAGTTCGACAAGCGGATCGACTTCACGCCGAATCTCGGCTGATCCTCAGGCTGCTCGGCTTCCCTGCTCCTGCCGGGAAGCCGGCCGCCAAGCGCGGCTCGGATCGCGAGCCCCGCGCGGCAACGCCCGACGCATCGCATGTCACGCCTTTCGCGGCGAACGGCCAAACCGTTCACCGCGGAGAACCGATCGCTTCAACGCCAGCGCGGTAGACAGATGGATCTCGTTCTTCAGCTTCTTTTCACCGGGATCGGCATCGGCTCGGTCTATGCGCTGGTCGCGCTGGGCTTCGTCCTGATCTTCCGGGCCACCAACGTCGTGAACTTCGCCCAAGGCGAGTTCTCCATGGTGGCGGCCTTCCTGATGGTGGTCTTCTCGGTCAAGATCGGCCTGCCCTACTGGCTCGCCTTCATCGTCTCATTGTTCGGCATGGCGGCGCTCGGCGCGGTCTTCAATCGTGCGGTCTATTATCCGCTGCGCCACCGCACCTATCTGCCGGTCATCATCTCGACCATCGGCGCCTCGATCTTCATGGCCAACACGACGCTGGCGATCCATGGGCCGGAGCCCGAGGTGCTGTCGGGCTGGTTCGACACGCCCGGCTTCATGCTCGGCCCGGTCTATCTCGACAACCAGTATCTGCTCATCATCGTCGTGACGGCGCTGCTGGTGGCGCTGCAATACTGGTTCTTCGAGCATACGCTGCTCGGCAAGAAGCTGCAGGCGACCTCGCAGGACAAGGAGATGGCCTCGCTGCTCGGCATCCCCGTGGCGGTGATGATCATGATCACCTTCATCTATTCGGCGGTAATCGGCGGCATCGCCGGCATTCTCGTGGCGCCCGTCCTCTTCGTCTCGATCGGCATGGGCGCGACCATCGCGCTGAAAGCCTTCGCCGCCACCATCATCGGCGGCTTCGGCGACGTGACCGGGGCGATCATCGGCGGGCTCGCGCTCGGCGTCATCGAGACCTTCGGGGCGGCCTACATCTCGGTGCCCTACAAGGACGGCTTCGCCTTCCTGGTGCTGATCGCCTTCCTGATCTTCCGGCCGCAGGGCATCTTCGGCGAGCGCGTGGCGGAAAAAGCATGAGCACGACCGAAACCACCGCGACTGCCGGCGATATCCGCCCCCGCCTGCGCTGGGGCGTCCCGGCCTATGTCCTGCTCGTCCTGGTCGCGATGACGCTCGCCATCGTCGTCCCCAAGACCGGCTATATCCTCAACATCTCGATGCAGGCGACGACCTACGCGGTCGCCGTGCTCGGCCTGACGATCGTGCTCGGGCTCTGCGGCCAGATCAATCTGGCCCAGGCCGCCTTCTTCGGGCTCGGCGCCTATGCGGTCGGCCTCGGCCAGACCGATTACGGCCTGAACTTCTGGGTTTGCCTCCTGATCGGCACGGGCATCGCCGCCGGCTTCGGTGCCCTGCTCGGCGCCTCGACGCTCAGGCTCGGCGGCCATTACCTCGCCATGGTGACGATCTCGTTCCAGCAGATCGTCACCCTCGTCCTGATCAACTGGATCCCCGTCACCAAGGGGCCCGACGGTGTCCGCGCCATCCCGCGCCCGCCTCTCTTCAGCGACGGCTCGGCCTATCTCGCGCTGTGCATCGCGGTGCTGGGCATCCTCGGCTATCTGGTCTGGCGCCTGCGCGACACGCGGCTGGGCCGCGCCATGCGGGCGGTGCGCGACAACGAGCTCGCCGCGGGCGTCGCCGGCATCGACGTCTACCGGACCAAGGTCACGGCCTTCGCGTTGTCCGCCGTCCTCGGCGGCATCGGCGGCGGCCTCTTCGCCGGCGGCTTCTCCTATGTCAGCCCGGACCAGTTCTCCTTCGCCGAATCGGTGGTGTTCCTCACCATGGTGCTGCTCGGCGGCGTCGCCTCGCCGATCGGCGCCGTCATCGGCACGGGGCTGCTGATCCTGATCCCGGAATGGCTGCGCTTCCTCAAGAGCATTCCCGGGCTTTACCTCGCCATCTACGGCGCGGCGGTGATCCTGATCGTGCTGTTCATGCCGGATGGCATCTGGGGCTATCTGCGCGGCCGGCTCGACCGCTTCAAGCGCGCCGTCCTCCCAGTCAGCTCCGGCCTGGCGCTCCCGCTGTCGGGCGGCGGCGAAGGCTCCGAGACCGTCCTGGAGGTGCGCGGTCTTTCCAAGCATTTCGGCGGGCTGAAGGCGGTCGACGAGGTCGATCTGACGATCAGGCGCGGCGGGGTCCACGCGCTGATCGGCCCCAACGGCTCAGGCAAGACCACGACGCTGAACGTCCTCTCCGGCCTCTACCGCGCCACGGCCGGGACCGTCACCCTCAACGGGCAGGACATCACCAATCTGCCGCCGCACGCCCGCACCAAGGCCGGGCTCGGCCGCACCTTCCAGAACATCCGGCTCTGGCGCTCGATGACGGCGCTGGAAAACGTCATGGTCGGTGCCGAACGGCCCGGAAACCCGGTCGCGAACGATCCTGCAGCCGTGGTGGCGCAGGCCCGGGCGGCTCTCGCCTTCGTCGACCTGGAAGACCGCGCCAATGAGGTGGTGGCGAGCTTCTCCTACGGCCATCAGCGCGCGGTCGAGATCGCCCGGGCGCTGGCCGGCGACCCCGTCCTGCTCCTACTCGACGAGCCGGGCGCGGGCCTCAACTCTTCGGAGAAGGTGGAGCTGCGCAACCTGCTCAAACGCATCTCGGCGCGCGGCCTCACCATCATGATCATCGACCACGACATGACGCTGGTGAGCGAGGTCGCGCAGCACATCACCGTGCTGAACTTCGGCCGCCGCATCGCCGACGGCTATTCGGCCGACGTGCTGAAACACCCCGATGTGATCGCCGCCTATCTGGGGACGGGTCCCGATGTCGCTGCTTGAACTCAAATCGCTTGTCGTCCGCTACGGCGAAGTCGAAGCCGTCGACGGCGTCTCGCTCATCGTCGAGGCCGGCGAGGTCGTGACGCTGCTCGGGTCAAACGGAGCCGGCAAGTCGACCACCTTGCGCGCCATCTCGGGCCTCGCGAAGCCGGCCTCGGGCGACATCCTCTTCGAGGGCCAGTCGATCGTCGGGCTGAAGCCCGAGGAGATCGTCCGCCGCGGCATCGCCCATGTTCCTGAAGGCCGCCGCGTGTTTCCGGGCCTGAGCGTGCGCGAGAACATCATGCTCGGGGCTTCCAACCGGCGCGGCATGAAAACCGCCGAGATCAAGCGGGAGGCCGACGAGATGTTCGACCTCTTCCCCGACATCCGCCGCTTCTCCAATGCGCTGGGCTGGACGCTCTCGGGCGGTCAGCAGCAGATGGTGGCGGTCGCGCGCGGGCTGATGGCGAAGCCGCGCATCCTGCTGCTCGACGAGCCGTCGCTCGGCCTCGCCCCCGTCATCGTCCAGGCGGTCTTCGCGATCATCGCCGAGATCAGGCGGCGGGGCACGACCGTGCTGCTGGTCGAGCAGAACGCCCGGATGGGCCTCTCTGTCGCGGATCGCGGCTATGTGCTGGAAACCGGCAAGCTCGTGCTTTCGGGCACGCCGGACCAGCTCTGGTCGAACGAGGAAATCCGTGCCGCCTATCTCGGCGGACGAACGGCTGCGGCCTGAGTCCGGCCGCCACGTTCAGGGCCCTCAAGCCTCCAGATCACCGACTGATTCCGGTCAGTCAATGTGCCGTCATTCCGGGCGCAGCGTAGCGGAGACCCGGAATCCATCGTCGAGCGCTGCATTCCAGGATGGATTCCGGATCGGCGCCGCTGAAGCGGCTCGTCCCGAATGATGGGAGCTGCGCGACCAACGCTCCGTTATCTCCAAACAATCGCTCTCCCCGCCAGTCGACCGTCCGAACGCATAAGCGCTGCACGCAGCTCCTTCGCGCGCTCCCTCTCGTCGGAGCGCAGCTCATCCCGGCCGCTGCGATGCAGAGAGCCGAAATCCATCCTGAACCTTCCACCGTAGGCGCTCTGGCATGGATCCCGGGTCAAACCCGGGGATGACGACGTGGTTCTGCGCGCTCCTTCCAGCCAATAGCTCCACGCAGGGACAGCTGCCGGACAGCCGGCCGGCGCATCGGCTTGCTGCGCGGTGGCATTTCCGCGCTTGACGCTTCATGGCCTCGCTTCGTATGATCCAAATAAGAAAACAATTGATCCATATATTGGACCACCCGATGACAGCAGCTCTCGCAGGCATTCTTCCCGTCCTGCCGACCCCCTTTGCCGCCAATGGCGCGATCGACCCCGCGGCACTGGGGCGCGTGACCGCCTTCGCCCTCGGGGCCGGCGCGGCGGGCGTGGTGTTTCCGGGCTTCGCCAGCGAGGTCGACAATCTCTTGGCGGAAGAACGGGAGATCTTGCTCCGCGAAGTCGTCCGCGCCGTCGCGGGGCGCGTGCCGGTGGTCGCGGGCGCGAGCGCGCCGTCTGCGGCGGAAGCCATCGGCTATGCCAGGCAGGCACAGGCGCTCGGCATCGGCCATGTCATGATCCAGGCGCCGAAATCCGTCGGCATCGATGGGGCAGCCGTGGCGGCGTTCTACCGCGAGATCGCGAATGCGGTGCCGGGGATCGAGATCGTCCTGCAGAATGCGCCCGCCCCGCGCGGCTCCGACCTCAAGCCCGACGTGCTGCTGGAGATCGTCCGCGGCAACCCGGCCATCACCTATCTCAAGGAAGAGACGATTCCCGCCGGGCCGGCGATCACGGCGATCCTGAAAGGCAAGCCAGCCCATCTGAAGGGCGTGATCGGCGGCGGCGGCGCCCGCTACATCATCGACGAATATGTCCGCGGCGCCTGCGGCGCGATGCCGGCGGCCGAATTCACCGATATCCACGCGGCGCTCGACCGGGCTTTCCGCGGCGGGGCGGTCGAGACGGCTCGTCACCTCTATATGCGCACCCTGCCGCTGCTGCTGGTCCAGGCCAATCTGCGCATGGCCTTCACCAAATACGTGTTGACCCGCCGCGGCATCCTGTCGAACCAGATCTGCCGAGCGCCGCTCCCGGCCTTCGACGCGGTCGACCGGGCCGAGATCGACGCCTGGCTCGGACGGATCGCGGACCTGCTTGCTCCGGCGGCCTCGCTTCAGGCAGCGGAATAGCGCCATGGCTGAGCGTGTCGCCAAGGTCGATGTCTATACGCTGACCATCCCGCGCGAGACCGTCTATCTCGGCGATCCGCGCCCCGGCGAGAGCATCAACGAGAAGGGCTACATCGTCCGCAAGGGCAACCGCACGGTCTATCCGACCATGGACCGCACCGTCGTGGTCCGGCTGGAGACGAGCGGCGGCCTTGTCGGCTGGGGCGAGACCTACGGCATCGTCGCGCCGGGCGCCGCCATCGCGATCATCGACGATCTGCTCGGCCCTTACGTGATCGGCCGCTCGCCGCAGGACGTCGTCGTAATTCACGAAGACCTCTACGACCTGATGCGCGTGCGCGGCTATACCGGCGGCTTCTATCTCGACGCGCTCGCCGCCATCGACATCGCGCTCTGGGACCTGAATGCCCGCCTCGCCGACCGGCCGCTCGTCGCCATGCTCGGCGGAAGGCGGCATGAGCGGCTGCCGGCCTATATCTCGGGCCTGCCCAAGCGCACCCGGGCCGAGCGCGCCGATTTCGCCGCCGAATGGCAGGCGAAGGGCTTCGACAGCTTCAAATTCGCGGCGCCCGTCGCGGATGACGGCAATGTCGCGGAGATCGCGACTTTGCGCGAACGGCTCGGGCCCCAGGCCCGCATCGCCTGCGACATGCACTGGGTCCACACCGCCGAGGAGGCCGTCTCCGCCATCCGGGCGATGGAGCCGCATGGCCTCTGGTTCGCCGAGGCGCCGGTGAAGCCCGAGGATGTCGACGGCCTCGCCCATGTCGCGGCCCGCGTCTCGACGCCGGTCGCGGCCGGCGAGGAATGGCGCACGGTCTACGATCTCGTGCCACGGGTGGCGCGGCGGGCCTGCGCGATCGTCCAGCCGGAGATGGGCCACAAGGGCGTCACCGAGTTCATGCGCATCGGGCAATACGCCCAGGCGCACAATCTCGCAGTGATCCCGCACGCGACCATCGGCATGGGGTTGTTCATGGCGGCAAGCCTGCATGCCAGCGCGGCGCTCTCGGCGGTGAGCTGTCACGAATACCAGCACTCGATCTTCGAGCCGAACCGGCGCCTGCTGACCGGCGACATGGATTGCCGCGAAGGCTTCTACAGCCTGCCGACCGGGCCGGGGCTGGGCGTCGCGCCCTCCGAGGAGGCGTTGAATCTGCTTCGCAAGCACTGACCGTAACCGCCGGACAACACGGCAGAAAAACGAGAGGGAGAAACGTCATGAGGATGCTGGACTGGAAGCGGCTCGCCGCCGCCGGGCTCGTCACGCTCGGCACGATGACGGCCCTGCCCGCGCTCGCCCAGAACAAGGTGCTGAAATTCGTCTCCTGGCAGAAGGACGAGCGCGGCACCGGCGACTGGTGGGGCTCGGTCATCAAGGAATTCGAGGCGACCCATCCGGGCGTCAAGATCGAGTGGACCAAGGTCGAGCGCGGCGCCTTCGCCGACACGATGACGACGCTCTTTGCCGGCGGCCAGCCGCCGGACATCGTCCATCTCGCCTCTTTCGAGTTCCAGAAATTCGCCGACAATGGCTGGCTGGAGCCGCTCGACCCCTACATCAAGAACGCCAAGCTCGACCTGAAAGGCTGGGCCGGCCAGGACACCTGCACCTGGAACAAGCAGAATGTCTGCGTGATGATGCTCTATTTCGGGTACTTCATGGCCTATAACGAAGACCTCCTGAAGAAGGAGGGGCTCGAGGTTCCGAAGAACTACGCGGAATTCCTCACCGCTGCCCGCAAGCTCACCAAGGACATCAACGGAGACGGCATCGTCGACCAGTTCGGCACCGGCCACGAGACCCGTGGCGGCGGCGGCCAGTACATGTCCGAGATGATGAACTACACGCTCGACGCCGGCGCGCGCTGGACCGACGAGAACGGCAAGGTCACGATCAACACGCCGCAGATGATCGAAGGCCTCACCCGCTGGAAGACCATCGTCAAGGAGAACCTGACGCCGCGCGACCTCGCCGCCGGCGAAGTCCGCCAGCTCTTCGCCGATGGCAAGATCGCGCTGAAGATGGACGGCCCCTGGCTCTGGCCGATCATCCAGAAGGGCAAGGCCCGGGACCAGATCAAGCTGACCACGGTACCGTTCAACCCGCCGGTCGGCGGCTCCTCGAACGTGCTCGGCATCGCCTCCGAGATTTCGCCGGAGAACAAGAAGCTCGCCTGGGATTTCATCGCGATCGCGACCTCCGACAAGTTCCAGTCGAGCTATGCGACGCTCGGGGCCTCGCCGCCGCCGGACCCGCGTGCCGACACGACCGGTGCCAGCAAGGAGACGCCGCATTTCGACCTGCTGGTGAAGGCCACCAAGGCCGCCGCCGACGCCAAGGTCGACCGGATCCCCAAGGGGCTCGAGCTGCAGTTCAATGAGTTCGCCAAGATGGTCATGGAGGAGAGCCAGCGCATGATCATCCAGGATCTCGACCCCAAGATCGTGGCCGCGACCATGCAGAAGAAGGCGGAGACGCTGCAGCAGCAGTGACGACCGTTCCCTTCTCCCCCTGCGGGAGAAGGTGGCTCGGCAAAGCCGAGACGGATGAGGGGTCGCGCCGCCTTGCGTCGTTAGCGCTCGTGCGAGGCACTCACGCCGGCAACGTCGAGAGACCCCTCGCCTCAACCCTCTCCCGCAAGGGGAGAGGGGGTCTGTCGCGGAACATGCTCCCTACCTGAAAGCCGACCCATGTCCCGATCAGCCTTTCTCGATCTCGCCCGCCCGAGCCGGCGCCATTGGCTCGGCTACCTCCTGCTGTTGCCGGCGGTGCTGCTGATCGGGCTGATCATCGCCTATCCGCTCTTCGTCTCGGTTGATCTCTCCTTCCAGAATGTCGGCATCCCCCGGCTCGACCAGCCGCGGCGGCCCTTCACGACGATGAACTACGAGCGGCTCTTCACCTCGCCGGAATTCTGGAACGCGAGCTGGACCACGCTGAAGCTCGTCGTGATCGTTTCCTTCTTCTGCTTCCTGCTGGGCCTCGGCACGGCGCTGCTGGTCAACAACCGCTTCAAGGGCCAGTCGCTGGCGCGCCTGCTTGTCGCCCTGCCCTGGGCGGTGCCGGAAGTCGTGGCCGTCGTGGTCTTCGCCTGGATCTTCGATTCCTCCTTCGGCCTGATGAACTGGGTCTTCATCCGGCTCGGGCTCGTCGACACCACGATCAACTGGTTCTCCTCGCCGGAGGCCGCCTTCGCCGTGGTCTGCGTCACCATGATCTGGAAGGGCTACCCGTTCGTCTCGATCATGATGCTCGCCGGTTTGCAGTCGATCCCGGAGGATTTCTACAACGCGGCCCGCGTCGACGGCGCCAATGCCTGGCAGCGGCTGATCAACATCACCCTGCCCTCGCTGATGCCGGTGCTCGGCGTGACCCTGATCCTCGTCATGCTCTGGGTCTTCCGCGACTTCTCGATCATCTACGTCATGACCGGCGGCGGGCCGCTGAAGGCGACGCAGACGCTCTCGATCATGACCTACGAGCAGGCCTTCGGCTTCTTCAAGATGGGCTACGCCTCGGCGATCGGCGTGGTCACGCTGATCATCTGCGTCATCGCGAGCCGGCTGCTGATGGGCCGGGCGCCCGAGAACATCTGAGGAGGCGCCGATGAAACGCAAGCTCCCCGCAGCCGCCCTGCTCTATGTGACGGTGATCGTCACCTGCGCGCTCCTGGTCTTCCCGATCTATTGGCTGATCGTCACCGCGCTGGCGACGCCGGCCGAGCTCAGGGCGCTGCCGCCGACATTCTGGCCGACAGCCCCGCGCTGGGGCGTCTTCGAGGAGATCATCGAGCAGCGGCCGATCCTGCTCTGGCTCGGCAATTCCGTGCTGGCGGCGGCGGGCGCGGTGACCTTGTCGATGCTGGTCTCGGTGCTCGCCGGCTACAGCCTCTCGCGCTTCAAGGTGCGCGGCGGCCAGTCGCTCGGCCTCTTCATCCTCACTGCCAAGATGCTGCCGGCGACGCTGCTCGTCATCCCGCTCTTCGGCATTTTCCGGATGACGGGAATGATCGGCAGCCTGTGGTCGATCATCCTCGCCCACGCCACGTTGATCGTGCCCTTCACCACCTGGATGCTGAAGGGCTATTTCGACACGATCCCGCGCGAGCTGGAACAGGCGGCGATGGTCGATGGCTGCTCTCCGCTCGGCGCGATGGTCCGGGTCATCCTGCCGGTCTCGGCGCCGGGCCTGGCCGCAACGGCGCTCTACGGCTTCGTCCTGTCCTGGTCGGACTATGCCTATGCCCGCACCTTCCTGACCAACGCCCAGACCAACTGGACCGCCAATCTCGGCCTGACCACGATGAAGGGCGAGTATGTCTCGAACTGGGCCGATATCTCGGCAGCGGCGCTGATCGTCGCCCTGCCGGTCCTCCTGATCTACCTCTTCCTCGAACGCTACCTCGTCGGCGGGTTGACCGCCGGCGCGGAGAAGTGAGCTCACGCATGGCCGGCATCAGCATCGAACGCGTCACCAAATCCTACGGCCCGCTGCAGGTCCTGAAGGACTTTTCGCTTGAGATCACGGATGGCGAGTTCGTCGTCTTCGTCGGCCCCTCCGGCTGCGGCAAGTCGACCATGCTGAAGATCCTCGCGGGGCTGGAGGATGCGACCTCGGGCACCGTCCGGATCGGCGGGCGCGACGTCACCGACCTCGCGCCGGGCGACCGCGACATCGCCATGGTCTTCCAGAACTACGCGCTCTATCCGCATCTGACGGTCGCGCGGAACATGGGCTTCGGTCTGAAGATGCGCGGCATGCCGGCGGCCGAGATCGAGCGGCGGGTCAACGAGGCCGCGCAGATCCTCGGCGTCGCTCATCTGCTCGACCGCAAGCCGAAGGCGCTCTCCGGCGGGCAGCGCCAGCGCGTCGCGCTCGGCCGGGCCATCGTGCGCGAGCCGCAGGCCTTCCTGATGGACGAGCCGCTCTCCAATCTCGACGCGAAGCTGCGCGTCCACACCCGCGCCGAAATCTCGGCCCTTCACCAGCGCCTGAAGACCACGACGATCTACGTCACGCATGACCAGACCGAGGCGATGACCATGGCCGACCGCATCGTCATCATGCGCGACGGCGAAATCCAGCAGATCGCCGATCCCGACACGATGTTCCGCAAACCGGCCAATCTCTTCGTCGCCGGCTTCATCGGCTCGCCGGGCATGAACTTCTTCCGCGCTGAGTTGACGGGCGCGCGCACGGCCCGGCTGCTCGGGCGCGAGATCGAACTGCCTCTGGCGAAGGCGCCCGGCACCCGCGAGCTGCTCGTCGGCCTCAGGCCCGAATATCTCAGCGCAGGCGCAACCGGCCCCGTCACCTTCGAGGCGACGCCACGGCTCGTCGAAAGCCTCGGCAGCGAGAAATACCTTTATCTCGACCTGGTCGAGGAGAACCGCACCTCTCTCAAGGATGCCGGCAGCGACGACCGCCGAGCGGACCAGTTCATCGCCCGCGTGATGGACGCCGACCATGTGACACAGGGACAGCCGGTCTCGCTCTCCTTCGATCCGGCGCGCCTGCATCTCTTCGATCCCCAGACGCATCTCGCCCTGAACTGAGGACAGCGTAGCCATGGCCATTCTCGTCACGGGCAGCGCCGGGCGCATCGGTTCCCGCGTCATCGACCGCCTCCTCGCCGAAGGGCAGACCGTCACCGGCTTCGACCTGCGCAGCGCGGGGCGCTCCCAGACCGGCTATCGCGAAATCGTCGGCGCCTTCGACGATCCGGCCGCGGCGCGCGAGGCGGTGAAGGATGCCGAGGCGATCCTGCATCTCGGCGCCTTCATGTCCTGGCTTACAGCCGATGCCGACAAGGTCTTCCGCGCCAATGTCGACGGCACGCGCATCCTCATGGGGGAAGCAGCCGGGGTGAAGCCCGCCCGCATCGTCTTCGCCAGCTCCGGCGAGGTCTATCCGGAGAATGTCCCGGACTACCTGCCGGTCGACGAGAACCATCCGCTCAAGCCGCGCTCGGCCTATGGTCTCTCCAAGCAGCTCGGCGAGGAGATCATCCGCCTCACCGAGCGCAGCGCCGGCATTCCGGCGACGATCCTGCGCTTCTCGCACACGCAGGACGCGGCCGAGCTGCTCGACGAGACGAGCTTCTTTTCTGGCCCCCGCTTCTTCCTGCAGCCGAAGATCCGTCAGCAGGAAGCCTTCGGCAACGCGACGGCGGTCGCCGCGCTGAAGGCGGCTGATGACGGCACGCCCGCGCTGGTGCTCTCCCGCAACGAGAACGGCCGGCCCTTCCGCATGCACATCACCGATTCCCGCGACATGGTCGACGGCATCCTGCTCGCGCTGAAGAGCGAGAAGGCGGCGGGGCGCACTTACAATCTCGGTGCCACCGCGCCCGTCGATTTCGCCGACGCCTTGCCGCTGATGGCGCAGGCGACGGGGCTGCCTCTGAAAACGGTCGACCTGCCCGGTTCCGGCGTGTTCTACGAAACCTCGAATGCCCGGATTCGGGCCGAATTGGGTTTCGAGCCGCAATGGACGATCGAGCGGATGATCGCGGAGGCCGCCGCAGCGCGCGTGGTCCGCACGAAGGTGGGTTGAGGATGCAGGAAGAGCGCGTCCTGCCCCCGAAAGAGCGCGACGTCCCGGTCGGCGCCGCCGCGCTGGCCAAAGGCCTCTATCTGCTCGAGGTCATCGGCGAGCACCCGACGCCGCCGCGCTTCAAGGATCTGCAGGCGGCGACCGGGCTCGCCAAGGGCACGCTCGCCCGCCTGCTCAACACGCTGCTGCTCTTCCGTTTGATCCGGCACGAGGACAGCGACAACACCTACCGGCTCGGCCACAGGCTGTTCGAGCTCGCCCATCGCGTCTGGGAATCCTTCGATCTGCGCGGCGCTGCCGCGCCCATGCTGGAGCGGCTGGCGGAGGAAACCCGCGAGACGGTCGCGCTCTGCGCCATCGATGGCGGCGAGGTGCTCTATATCGACCAGCGCAGCCGCGGCGGCGCCTTCGGCTTCCGCATCGAGGCGGGACGCCGTGCGCCTCTGCATTGCACGGCCGGCGGCAAGGCGCTGCTCGCCTTCGCGGCCCCCCATGAACGCCGGGCGTTGCTCGATGCGATCACGCTCGAATCGTACACTCCTGCGACCATCACCACGGAGGACGCGCTCCTCGCTGATCTCGCTCTCGCACAGGTGCGCGGCTACTCCGTTTCGCAGGAAGAGCATCTGCCAGGAGTGTCCTCCGCGGCGGCGCCGATCTTCGACCATACCGGGCGAGCGGTGGCCGCCATCGGCGTGTTCGGCCCTTCGACGCGGCTGTCGAACGATCGCCTCCACACGACAGGCCGCGACTTGATGGCCGCCGCGCGCCAGATCTCCGGCAATGTCGGTGCGGTTCCGCCCAACAGCATCGCGCCGCCCTCACCCGCCCACCGGCAAAGCGAGAGCGACGCCGAATGCGTGCTGCCCTGGGGCGCGCATCTGGCGGAAGGCCCGCTCTGGTCGGCCGCCGAGCAGCGCCTCTACTGGGTCGATATCCTCGCCCCGGCGGTCCACCGCTTCGACCCGGCGACGCGGACCAATCAGGAGGTCAAGCTGCCGCGCCTCGTCTCCGCCGTTATCGAGAGGCGGCAGGGCGGGCTCGCGGCGCTGACGCAGGAAGGGCTGGAAAGCTTCGATTTCGCCAGCGGCGCCTTGTCGCCCCTCGTCGACCCGGAAAACGACCTGCCTGACAACCGCTTCAACGACGGCAAATGCGACCGGCAGGGCCGGCTCTGGGCGGGATCGATGAGCCTCGATGCGAGCAAGCCGACCGGCTCGCTTTATCGAATCAACGGCGATCTGAGCTGGGAGCGGGCCGATGGCGGCTTCCGCGTCGCCAACGGCCTCGACTGGAGCCCCGACGGCCGCATGTTCTACTTCACCGACAGCGCGCCCGGCCGCATCTACGCCTATGACTTCGACATGGCCTCGGGCGCCGTCTCCAGGCGCCGCATCTTTGCCGAGATCGACCCTGCTGAAGGCCGTCCGGACGGCCTCGCCGTGGACAGCGAAGGCTTCATCTGGTGCGCGCTCTGGGACGGCTGGTGCGTGCGCCGCTTCACCCCGGATGGCCGCCGCGACCGCGATATCCGCCTGCCGGTGCCGCGCCCGACCAGCCTCGCCTTCGGTGGCGCCGATCTTTCGACCCTCTTCATCACCACGGCCCGCATTCGCCTGCCCTCCCGCGTGCTGGCGGAAGCGCCCTTCTCCGGCGGCCTCTTCGCTGCGCCCGCGCCGGTCCCCGGCCTGCCCTCGACGAGCTTCGCAGGATGACGGTCGAAGCCACCTATCCGGACCTCAAGGGCCGCACCGCCCTCGTCACCGGCGGGGCCGACGGGATCGGCCGAGCCACCGTCATCGCACTGGCCCGCCAGGGAGTCCGCGTCGGCTTCATCGACATCGCGATCGATGCCGGCCGGGCGCTCGAAACCGAATTGCGAGCAACAGGCGCCGATGTGGCCTTCGCCTGCGCCGATCTGCGCGACATCGAGGCTGCCCTGGCCGCTGTCGATGTCCTCAAGACGAGGCTCGGTCCGGCCACGATCCTCGTCAACAATGCCGGCCATGACGAGCGGCACGCCTTCGCGAGCGTGACGCCGGAGTACTGGGACGACCGTTTCGCCGTGAACCTGCGGCCGATGATGTTCCTCGCCCAGAAGCTCGCGCCCGAGATGGCGGCGCTCGGCGGCGGCACGATCGTCAATCTGAGCTCGACCTCCTGGATGAAGCGCTCGGCCGATCTCATCGCCTACACCACCGCGAAATCGGCGGTCATAGGCTTCACCCGCTCATTGGCGCGCGAACTCGGCAAGGACCGCATCCGCGTCAACTGCGTCACGCCCGGCTGGGTGATGACGCCGCGCCAGCGCGCCGAGCGCCTGACGCCCGAGCGCTGGGCCGAGGCCCAGGAGCAGCAGGCGATCAAGGGCGCGATCGAGCCCGAGGATATTGCCGCGATGATCCTGTTCCTCGCCTCCAATGCCTCGCGCATGTGCACCGGCCAGAACTTCATCGTCGACGCAGGGAGCGTCTGACGACGACGCGCCGAAGCTGCATGCCGCCGCACCCCGGCCATGCCCCGACCGAGCTTGAGCGCCCTGCCGGCCCATCCTAGTCTGAGTGTGCCGGCTGTCGTCGGCTGCTCGCGCCTCGCCTTCCGGCCGGCGCTTCCCCGAGTTCCAGGCGCATTCTCATGGCTACCTCCGACGCATTGGCCGCAGTCTTCGATCATATCGAGGCGAACCGGGCCGCCTTCCTCGACCGCCTGATCGACTATCTGCGCCACCCCAGCATCAGCGCCGAGAACATCGGCATCACCGAGGTCGGCAATCTGCTGCTGGGCATGCTGACGAAGATCGGCCTCGAAACCAGCCTCGTGCCGACCGAAGGCCATCCGATGGTGGTCGCGCGCTGGGAGAAGGCGCCGGGCAAGCCGACCGTGCTGCTTTACGGCCATTACGATGTGCAGCCGGCCGACCCGCTCGACAAATGGCTTTCGCCGCCTTTCGAGCCGACGATCCGAGACGGGCGCCTCTATGCCCGCGGCGTCGGCGACAACAAGGGCCAGCACTTCGCCCAGATCCTCGCCATCGAATCGCATCTCAAGGTCCATGGCGAACTGCCCTGCAACGTCATCCTGCTGCTGGAGGGCGAGGAGGAGATCGGCAGTCCGAACATCGCCGGCTTCGCGCGCGCCAACCGGCATCTGCTGAAGGCCGACCTCTCCGTCACCGCCGACGGCCCGCGCCATGCCAGCGGCAAGCCGAGCATCAAGTTCGGCTCCCGTGGCGTCGTCTCCTTCGAGCTGCGCTGCCGCCATGCCAGCCGCGACGTCCATTCCGGCAATTTCGGCGGCGTCGTTCCGAACCCGATCTGGACGCTCGTCCATCTGCTGTCCACGATGAAGAACGCCGATGGCGAGATCACCATCGAGGGGCTGCATGACGACGTCGAGCCGCCGACTGCCGAGGATATCGAGGCGATCAAGCGCCTGCCGCTCGATATCGAAGGTTTCAAGCAGGGTTTGAGCCTCACCCGGCTCGACGCGCCGCTCGACCGCCCCTTCTACGACCGCCTCTGCTTCCAGCCGACGCTGACGATCAACGGCTTCCATGGCGGCTATGGCGGGCCGGGTACCAAGACCGTGCTGCCGAACGAGGCGCTGGTGAAGTGCGATATCCGCCTCGTCGAGGCACAGGATCCCGAAGACATCCTGCGCAAGGTCAAGGCGCATGTGGAGAAGCATGCGCCCGAGGTTGAGTTCATCGCCGAGGAGATGGGCATGCAGCCCTCGAAGACGCAGATCGCCTCGGCCTATACCGCGCCGCTGCGCCGTGCCTTCGTCGCCGCCCATGGCGAGGAACCGCTGCTGATCCCGGCCGGCTTCGGCAGCCTGCCGAACTACGTCTTCACCAAGATCCTCGGCATCCCGGCTTACGTCAC
This sequence comes from Allobosea sp. RCC_152_1, assembly GCF_041360765.1. Taxonomy (NCBI): domain Bacteria; kingdom Pseudomonadati; phylum Pseudomonadota; class Alphaproteobacteria; order Hyphomicrobiales; family Alloboseaceae; genus Allobosea; species Allobosea sp. RCC_152_1. Next base: position 112,573 of record NZ_JBFUPU010000011.1, on the reverse strand, counting down.
GCCCTATGCGAACCATGACGAGGCCAATCACGCCCCGAACGAGAACATGACCTTGGACTGCTTCTACAGCGGCTTGCGGACGGGTGCTGCGCTGCTGCACGAGCTTGGGCAGATGCCAAGCCGGCACTAAGCGCCAGCCCAAATTTCCACGTCATTCTGGACAAGCCGCGAAGCGGCGCCGATCCGGAATCCATCATAGGCCTCCGCGCTCTGCGATGGATTCCGGGTCAAGCACGGAATGACGGCGTGTTTCCGAACCACCCTGGAAGCACCTCGAACCTATGAGGCAGACGGCTCCTCTTCCGCACGCCTGCGCAAGACGTAAAGCCCGGCCCAGGCGCTCATCCCCGCGAGGCAGAACCAGGTCAGCGCATAAATCAGATGCGTGTTGCGGAAGCTGACCACCGTCAGCCCGCCCAGTGGCAGAGGGCCGGGCTCGGAGGCAGCATCCGCATCGACGAAATAAGGCGCGACCTCGCCGAGTCCGCCTGCCTCGGCAATCGCTGCGACATCGCGTGAATACCAGCGCCCGCCGGCCGCGTCGTTGCTGCGCAGGAACCCGCCGCCCGGCTCGCTCAATCGCAGCAGCCCGACGAGATGCGTCTCGCCGCGCGCCGCCGCATCGCTGCGCTCTCCTGGCTCGCGCCGGTCTTCCGGCACGAAGCCGCGATTGACCAGAACCGTGAAGCCGCGCGCGGTGTGGAACGGCGCCAGAACCCAGAAGCCGGGTCCTTTCTCGGTCACGGCCTTCACCAGCGTCTCCGGCCCGGGAAGATAGCGCCCTTCCAGCGCGACCCTCCGGTACTCGTCCCCGGCGATGCCCGCCCAATCCTCCGGCCCCGGCGCAGGGGCCGGCGGTGCGTGGATGCGCGCATCGACGCGCGCGATCAGATCGAGCTTCCAGCTGCGCCGTTCGACCTGCCAGAGGCCGAGCCCGGCGAAGACGAGCGTGAGCAGGCCGGTGAGGCCGAGAAGGGCAACCCGGCGTGCCGGCGATGGCCGGCCGGCCTCGGCCTGTGCCGGGGGCGGCCATGGCGACGCCCTCACATCGGGTGGTCGCCGGGCGCCATCGGCATCATGTTGCTGTTGAGGTGGTACATCACCCACAGCGAGCCCGAGAGCGCGATCACCACGATGACGATGGTGAAGATCAGCGCCATCATCGTCCAGCCGCCTTCCGAGCGCGAATTCATGTGCAGGAAGTAGACCATGTGGACGACGATCTGCACCGCCGCGAAGGCCATGACCACCAGCGCCGTCACGGTCGAGTTGCCGAGCACGTCGCCCATCACCAGCCAGAACGGAATCGCGGTCAGGATGGCCGCGAGGACGAAGCCGGTGAGATAGCCGCGCAGCGTCGCATGCGAGGCGCCGTGATCGTCATGGCCGGCGCCATGCGCTTCGGCGTGGGCTCCGGAGTGGTCCTGCGATCCGCTCATTTCAGCACGCCCATCAGATAGACGAAGGAGAAGACGCCGATCCAGACGACGTCGAGGAAGTGCCAGAACATGCTCAGGCACATCAGACGGCGGCGATTGGCCTCGATCAGGCCGCGCTGCTTGACCTGCACCATCAGCACGGTGAGCCAGATCAGGCCGAAGGTGACGTGCAGCCCGTGCGTGCCCACCAGCGTGAAGAAGGAGGAGAGGAAGGCGCTGCGCATCGGCGTCGCGCCCTCCAGGATCATGTGGTGGAACTCGTAGAGCTCGATGCCGATGAAGGCGAGGCCGAACAGGCCGGTCACCGCCAGCCAGCCCTGCACCGCGGCCTGCCGCCCCTTGTCCATCGCCAGCATGGCGAAGCCGTAGGTGATCGAGGAGAGCAGCAGCATGGTGGTGTTGACCGCCACCAGCTTGAGGTCGAACAGATCGGCGCCGGAAGGCCCCGCCGCATAGTTGCGCCCGAGCACGCCGAAGGTCGCGAAGAGGACTGCGAAAACCAGGCAGTCGCTCATCAGGTACATCCAGAAGCCGAGCATGGTCGAGCCGCCGGAGTGCTCGTGCTCGTCTTCCGTGACGTGGAAGACCGGGATGTCGGCCTTGTCGGTGTCCAGCGCTGTCGCCGTGGTCATCGTCATCCCTCAGGCCTGCCCGAGTTGCTCGGTGCGCGCATTCTCCTCGCGCAGGACCGTCTCGGCCGGGATGTGAAAGTCCCGGTTATAGTTGAAGGTATGGGCGATCGCCGTCGCGATCACCGCGATGAAGGCCAGCGCCGCCAGCCACCAGATGTACCAGACCAGCGCGAAGCCGCAGATCGTCGCGAAGGCGGAGATGATCAGGCCTGCGCCGGTGTTCTTCGGCATGTGGATCGGCTTGAAGCCGGTCAGCGGTCGCCGGTAGCCGCGCTTCTTCATGTCGGCCCAGGTGTCATGGTCGTGGATGACGGGCGTGAAGGCGAAATTATAGGCCGGCGGTGGCGAGGAGGTCGACCATTCCAGCGTACGCCCATCCCAGGGATCGCCGGTCGTGTCGCGCAACTGCTCGCGACGCAGGATGCTGACGCCGATCTGGATGAGGAAGCAGAGGATGCCGAGCGCGATCAGCACGGCGCCGAAGGCCGCGATCACGAACCAGATCTGCAGCGACGGATCCTCGAAATGGTTCACCCGACGGGTCACGCCCATCAGGCCGAGCACATAGAGCGGCATGAAGGCGACGTAGAAGCCGATCACCCAGAACCAGAAGGAGAGCCTGCCCCAGAACTCGTCGAGCTTGAAGCCGAAGGCCTTCGGGAACCAGTAGGTGATGCCGGCGAAGGCGCCGAAGACCACGCCGCCGATGATCACGTTGTGGAAATGCGCGATCAGGAACAGGCTGTTGTGCAAGATGAAATCGGCTGGCGGCACCGCCAGCATGACGCCGGTCATGCCGCCGATGACGAAGGTCAGCATGAAGGCGAGCAGCCACATCATCGGCAATTCGAAGCGGATGCGGCCGCGATACATCGTGAACAGCCAGTTGAAGATCTTCGCGCCCGTCGGGATCGAGATGATCATCGTCGTGATGCCGAAGAAGGAGTTCACGCTGGCGCCCGAGCCCATCGTGAAGAAATGGTGCAGCCAGACGAGGTAGGACAGGATGGTGATGACCACCGTCGCATAGACCATCGAGGTATAGCCGAAGAGCCGCTTGCCGGAGAAGGTCGAGGCCACCTCCGAATAGACGCCGAAGACCGGCAGGATCAGGATATAGACCTCCGGGTGCCCCCAGATCCAGATCAGGTTCACGTACATCATCGGGTTGCCGCCGAGATCGTTCGTGAAGAAGTTGGTGCCGACATAGCGGTCCAGCGTCAGCAGCGCGAGCGTGCTGGCCAGGATCGGGAAGCTCGCCACGATCAGCACGTTGGTGCACAGCGCCGTCCAGGTGAAGACTGGCATCTTCATCATGTCCATGCCGGGCGCGCGCATCTTCACGATCGTCGCGATCAGGTTGATGCCCGACAGCGTCGTGCCCACGCCCGCGATCTGGAGCGCCCAGAGGTAGTAGTCCATGCCCACCCCGGGCGAGTAGGCGGCCCCCGACAGCGGCGGATAGGCGAGCCAGCCGACCTTGGCGAACTCGCCGACGAAGAGCGAGGCCATGACCAGCACGACGCCGCCGACGGTCATCCAGAACGAGAAATTATTGAGGAAGGGGAAGGCGACGTCGCGCGCGCCGATCTGCAGCGGCACGACATAGTTCATCAGCCCCGTGACCAGCGGCATCGCCACGAAGAAGATCATGATCACGCCATGCGCCGTGAAGATCTGGTCGTAGTGATGTGGTGGCAGATAGCCCTCGTTCGCGCCGAAGGCGATGGCCTGCTGCCCACGCATCATCAGCGCGTCGGCGAAGCCGCGCAGCAGCATGACGATGCCGAGCACCATATACATGATGCCGATCTTCTTGTGGTCGACGCTGGTGAACCACTCGTGCCAGAGATAGCCCCAGGCCTTCATCCGGGTGATGAGCGCGATGAGCGCGAGGCCGCCGATCACCACGCCAGCGAAGGTCGCGAGCAGGATGGGCTCATGATACGGAATCGCCTCGAGCGTGAAGCGTCCGAACACGAGCTTCCACCAGTCGGGATAGGAATTCATGGCTTCCTCGGATCGCTAGGCTTGGCCAGGCGGCCGTTCAATTGGCGGCTCAATTCGCGACTTGGGCTGTCACGCCGCCCTTGCCGTAGACATCGGCCGGCGTGCAGATCGCGGTGACGAAGGGGCGCGGCGGCAGGGGCGCGCCGCCCCGGCGCACCGACTTGTCGTATTCGAGCGCCATGACGGTGGAGATGCCCTCCTTGCCGCCGCCGCCCTTGGCATCCATCGCCATCATGTCGCGCATGCACATCTTGGCGCGGTCGACGCACATGTTGAGGATGGCGTCGTAGAGATCGGGCGCGACGCTGCCGAACTGGCGGGCCGGCTCACGCTCGCTCGGCCGCTCGAAGACGAGATATTCCTCGCGGCCGAGCTTGTCGCCCTTGTCGCGCGCAGCCTTCACCCAGTCCTCGAATCCGTTGCCTTCGACACCACGGAAGCGGAAGCGCATCCCGGAGAAGCCCTCCCCGCTATAGTTCGCCGAGAAGCCCTCGAAATCGCCGGCATGGTTGATGACGGCGTTGAGCTTGGTCTGCATGCCCGGCATCGCATAGATCTGGCCGGCGAGCGCGGGGATGAAGAGCGAGTTCATCACCGAGGAGGCGGTGATGCGGAATTCGATCGGCTGGTTCACCGGCGCCACCACCTCGTTGACCGAGGCGATGCCCTGCTGCGGGTAGAGGAACAGCCATTTCCAGTCGAGCGCCACGACCTGGATGACGAGCGGCTGCTTGCGTACCTGCGCCTCGCCGCCCTGCGGCGTCGCGATCGGCGCCGTCGCGCTGATGCGGTTGAGCGGCCGATAGGGGTCGAGCAGATGCGTGCCCATCCAGGTCAGCGCACCGAGAATGACGATGATCAGCAGCGGCACCGCCCAGATCACCACTTCGAGCGGCAGCGAGTGATTCCAGTCCGGATCGTACTCGGCCTTCGCCGAAGCGCGGTAGCGCCAGGCGAAGAACACCGTCAGCGCCATCACCGGCAGGATGACGGTCAGCATGAGCCCCGTCGAGATCAGCATGAGGTTACGTTGCTGCAATGCAACATCACCGGAGGGCGACAACAGCACCGCCTGACAGCCCCCAAGCAGGGCGAAAAGCGGCAACAGCGCCAGAAAACGACGATTCATCAAGAGACCAAGCCCTCCGTGACCGGAAAGTCGCCGTCCTTCTATCGCATTCTATTGCACTGCACAGAGGACAGAATGTCCCATTGGCAGATGATCGACGCTCCGCTTTTATCCGCCGCATCCATGGCGTCCGGAGCGGGGGAATGTTATCCCTTTTCCGCGCGAACGAGGAAGCCCCCGAATGAGCGCCCATGTGGCAAGCCCGGCATCGAGCCATCCGACCGACGAACATGGTCGCGATCACGTCACCCCGGGCGAGATCGCGCTCGGCGTCATCATCGGCCGGACATCGGAATATTTCGACTTCTTCGTCTTCGGGCTGGGCTGCGTGCTGGTATTCCCCCAGCTGGTCTTTCCCTTCGCGGATCCGCTGACCGGAACGCTCTATTCCTTTGGCATCTTCGCCCTCGCCTTCCTGACGCGACCGATCGGCTCCGTGCTGTTCATGTCGATCGATCGCGTCTATGGCCGCGCCACCAAGCTCACCGCCGCGCTGTTCCTGCTTGGCGGCTCGACGGCCGCGATCGCCTTCCTGCCAGGTTACGAGACCATCGGCATCTGGTCGGGCATCATCCTGGCGACATTCCGCCTGTTGCAAGGCGTCGCGCTCGGCGGCGCCTGGGACGGGCTGTCCTCGTTGCTCGCGCTCAACGCCCCGCCGAATCGGCGCGGCTGGTATGCGATGCTGCCGCAGCTCGGCGCGCCCATCGGCTTCATCCTCGCGGCCGGGCTGTTCGCCTTCTTCGAGGGCGCGCTCTCGACCGAGGATTTCCTCGGCTGGGGCTGGCGCTATCCCTTCTTCGTCGCCCTGACGATCAATGTGGTGGCGCTGTTCGCCCGCTTGCGCATGGTCGCGACGCAGGAATTCGCGCAGCTCATGGAAACGCGCGAACTCATGCCCAGCCCGGTCATGCAGCTCATCCGCAAGCGCGGCAGCACGCTGGTCCTCGGCGCCTTCGTGCCGCTGGCGAGCTTCGCGCTCTTCCACATCGTCACGATCTTCCCGGTAAGCTGGATCAATCTCTTCACCAACCGCTCGGTCTCTGAGTTCCTGATCGTGCAGGGGGCGGGCGCCGTGGTCTGCGCCGGGGCGATCATGACGTCGGGCCTGATCGCCGACCAGATCGGCCGGCGCCGGACGCTGATCCTCTCCGGCCTGATGATCGGCCTGTTCAGCCTGGGTAGCATCATCGCCCCCCTGCTCTTCGGCGACAGCCTCGCCGGTCAGACGGTCTATGTCATCATCGGCTTCGGCCTGCTCGGGCTCTCCTACGGCCAGACGGCCGGCGCCGTCGCCTCGAGCTTCGGCCGGGAGTATCGCTACACCGGCGCGGCGCTGACATCCGACCTCGCCTGGCTGATCGGCGCCGGCTTCGCGCCGCTGGTGGCGCTGACGCTCTCCAGCAAGCTCGGCCTCGCCTGGGTCGGGCTCTATCTGCTGTCGGGCGCGATCTGCACCCTCGTCGCGCTCTGGTTCGACCGGCGGCTGGAAGCCCGCTACGGCTGAACGAAGCGTCTTCCGCCGCCTGCCTCAGCGCCCCCGCCAGATCGGGGGACGCTTGGCGAGGAAGGCCTCCATGCCTTCCCGGAAATCCTCGCTCGTGTAGCAGAGCGTGACCAAGTCCTCGCCAGCGACAGCTTGCGCCGTGGCGGCCGTCAGCCGCCGCATCGCCTCCTTGGTCGCTCGCATGGTGAGCGGCGCATGGCCGGCGATGGTCGTGGCGAGCTCGGTCGCCCGCAACATCAGCGCGGGATGATCCGGCAGCAATTCGCTGTAGAGCCCGGCCCGGCGCCCCTCCTCCGCCTCGACGAGCCGCGCCGTGAAGACGATGTCCTTGACCAGCGCCGGGCCGAGCAGGGCGAAGAGCCGGGCGTAGTTCGCCATCGACAGGCTGTTGCCGAGCGTGCGCGCGATCGGGAAGCCGAAGCGTGCCGTCACCGTCGCGATCCTGAGATCGCAGGCGAGCGCGATGGCCGCCCCGCCACCGGTGACGGCTCCGGAGATCGCCGCCAGCGTCGGCACGGCGCAGCGCTCGATGGCATCGATCACGCCTTCGATCCGCTCCTCATAGGCCAGAGCATCCGCCGCGCTCGCAAAGGAACGGAACTGCGCGATATCGGTGCCCGAGGCGAAAGCCTTGTCGCCGGCGCCGGTCACGATGATGACGCGCGGGTCGCCATGGGCCACCGGATCGCGGCAGATCTCGGCCAGCCGCTCATACATGGCGAAGGTCATGGCATTGCGCGCTTGCGGCCGGTTGAGCGTGATCGTCCCGATCCCGCCCTCTACCGCATAGAGAATGTCTTCGCTCACTCCGGCCTCCGTCAGATCACGCCCTCGGCCCGCAACCGCGCGAGCCCGGCTTCGTCATAGCCGAGTTCGGCCAGGACCTCGTCATTATGCTCCCCGGCGGCCGGCGTCGGCGTCGCCACCGTGGAGGGGGTGCGCGAGAGCGTCACCGGCTGGCCGACGACCCGGATATCCCCGAGCTGGGGGTGTTCCAGCGGCCTGGCGATGCCGAGATGGCGCACTTGCGGATCGTCGAACATCTGGTCGACCGCATAGATCGGCCCGGCCGGCACGCCATGCGCCTCCATCGCGGCGAGCCAATCCGTGCTGCCGGCGGCGGCGAAGCGCTCCTCGATCATCCGCCGCAGCTCCGGGCGCTGGTCGAAGCGCTTTTCCATGCTGTCGAAGCGGGGATCGCTGCCCCATTCCGGCCGCTCGACAGCCCGGCAGAAGGAGCGCCATTGCTCCTCCCCGCCGACGCCGAGATTGATGGCGCCGTCCCGGGTTTTATAGACCCCCATCGGCGTGGAATAGGGATGGTCGTTGCCGGCCTGCGGCGGCACCGAGCCTTCGACGAGATAGCGCGCGGCCTGGAAATCCATCATCGCAATCTGCGCCTCGAGCAGCGAGGTCTGCACCCATTGCCCCTTGCCGGACAGGGCCCGCTCCTGCAGTGCCACCAGCGCGCCGACGGCCCCGTAAAGCCCCGCCGAGGAATCGGCCAGTGCGATGCCGGCGCGTACCGGCCCCTGCCCCGGCAGGCCGGTCACCGACATCATCCCGCCCATGCCCTGCGCGATCTGGTCGAAGCCGGCCCGCGTCCGGTACGGGCCGGATTGCCCGAAGCCTGAGATCGAGACCAGGATCAACCGTGGATTGATGGCATGCAGGGTCTCGAAATCGAGGCCGAGCCGTTCCTTGACGTCCGGCCGGAAGTTCTCGACCAGGAGATCGGCTTCCTCGACCAGCCGCATCAGGATCGCCTTGCCCTCGGCCGTCTTCAGGTTGATGGCCAGGGAACGCTTGTTGCGATGCAGATTCTGCATGTCATAGCCGAGGCGCGGGCCGCTCATGTTCTCGTTCGGATCGAAACCCGGCGGGCTCTCGACCTTGATCACGTCAGCCCCGAAATCCGCGAAGATTCGCACGCAGGTCGGCCCGGCCCGCACCCGCGTCAGGTCCAGCACCCGCAGCCCTCTCAGGGCCATCGATGGCTCGGCTTGTGCCATGCCGTTTTTCCTCCCTGCCCTGCCGGACGCATGGCCGGAACGCGCCGACTGCATCGGAACGGCTCAGCCGCCAGCGCATCGGTCGCGTCCTGCCGCAATGACCCAGCCGGGCTGTCCGCCCGCTTTGAGGAGCCATTCATTTCTAGCTGCATACTGCATGCAGAGACAAGACCAGCGGCAATGCAAGGTTGCGCCGGCCTGGGATCGCGGCATCGGCGCGCTGTTCGCGGCGGCGATCATTTTTCCTCTTGAACCTGAAGTGGCTACAGCTTGTAGAAGCTGTGTCCCGTAGCGAAGGCAGACGGAGACAGGCCATGGCGACCCGCACCGAATCCGAACCGAAGACCCTCTCCTGGAAGGTCGGCGGCATGGATTGCGCGAGCTGCGCGACGAAGATCCGCGGCGCGGTGGAACGCATGCCCGGCGTCAGCGACGTCAGGCTTTCCGTGATGTCGGAGACGCTGACGCTGGCGCTCGACGAGGCGCAGACCAGCGCTGGCGCCGTGGAAAAGCGCGTCAACGGGCTCGGCTATACCACCTTCGCGCTCGCGGCCGCCCCCGCTCGGAAGCCGGCAGGCGAAGTGGCGCCCTGCTGCGGCGGCCACGATCATGACCACCATGGTCACGCCCAGGAATCGCATGACCATGAATCGCATGACCACGGCGCGCACGCCCATGACGGCGCCGGCTGCTCGGGTCACGATCATGGACACGACCACGCTGGCCACAATCACGCCGGCCACGATCATGCCGCCCATGGCCGGCACGGACAATCGGCCGGAGCCGCCGCGAAGGCCGACCAGGGCCACGGCCTGCCAGGCCATGTCCACGAGGTCACGCCGGGCGGCGTGAGCTGGTACCAGACCGGCAAGGGCCGGCTGGTGCTGGTGACGGGCGCGCTGCTCGCTGCCGCCTGGGTCGTCGGCACGGTCCGGCACGACATCGCCTATTGGGCTTTCGTCGTCGCCTGCGCGATCGGCGTGGCGCCGGTGGCGCGCCGTGCCCTCGCGGCGGCACGCTCCGGCATTCCCTTCACCATCGAGATGCTGATGACGATTGCCGCCATCGGCGCGCTCTTCATCGGCGCCGCCGAGGAAGCGGCACTGGTCGTCTTCCTCTTCGCCGTCGGCGAGGTGCTCGAAGGCGTGGCGGCCGATCGCGCCCGCGCCTCGATCCGCGCGCTCGGCGACCTCGTTCCGAAGACCGCCATCGTCGAGGAGAACGGCGCCACCCGGCAGGTCGACGCTGCCAGCCTGACGATCGGCCAGATCGTGCTGGTGCGTCCCGGCGACCGCATCCCGGCCGATGGCGAGATCACCGACGGCATTTCCGGTATCGACGAGAGCCCGGTGACGGGCGAGTCCGTGCCGAAAACCAAGGGCGTCGGCGAGCCGGTCTTTGCCGGCTCGGTCAACCGCGAGGCGGCGCTGCGCGTGCGCGTCGACAAGGCAGCGCAGGACAACACCATCGCCCGCATCATCCGCCTGGTCGAGGAGGCGCAGGAGGCCCGCGCGCCGACCGAACGCTTCATCGACCGCTTCTCGCGCTGGTACATGCCGGCGATCGTCGGCCTCGCCCTGCTGGTCGCGCTGGTGCCGCCGCTCCTTTTCGCCGGCGAGTGGTCAGTCTGGATCTACCGCGCTCTGGCGCTGCTGCTGATCGGCTGCCCCTGCGCTCTGGTCATCTCGGTTCCGGCCGCCATCGCCGCCGCGCTGTCGGCCGGCGCCCGCCAGGGCCTGCTGATGAAGGGCGGCGTCGTCATCGAGACGGCCGCCCGCACCGGCCTCGTCGCCTTCGACAAGACCGGCACGCTGACCCAGGGCAAGCCCCGCGTCACCGACATCGTCGCCCTCGACCGGGAAGAACGCGAGGTTCTGGCCTTCGCGGCCGCCGTCGAGGCCGGCTCCGCCCACCCCCTGGCGGAGGCCGTTCTGGAGCGAGCCCGCGCCGACGCGGTCGCCTTCGCACCGGCGGCGGAAGCGGCGGCACTGGCCGGCCAGGGCGTCACCGGCAAGGTCGGGAGCCGCGCCGTGTTCGTCGGCGCGCCGCGCCATGCCACGGCCCGCGCCCCATTCGACGATTGGGCCAAGGCCTCCGTCGAGTCGCTGGAATCGGCCGGCAAGACCGTCGCCGCCGTCATCGTCGACGGCACGCTCGCCGGGCTGATCGCGCTGCGCGACGAACCGCGGGAGGATGCCGCCCCCGCCATCGCCGAACTCAAAGCGATGGGCGTCCGCGCGACCATGCTGACCGGCGACAACGCCCGTACCGCGGCCGCCATCGCCGGCGCGCTCGGCATGGAGCACAAGGCCGAGCTGATGCCGGACGGCAAGGTCGCGGCGCTGCGGGAGCTCGCCGCCGGCACGCCGGTGATGATGGTGGGCGACGGCATCAACGACGCTCCGGCGCTGGCCGCGGCGAGTGTCGGCATCGCCATGGGCTCGGGAACCGACGTGGCGCTGGAAACCGCTGACGGCGCCGTGCTGAAGAGCCGGGTGCGCGACATCGCCGCGATGATCCGGCTGGCCCGCGCGGCGATGGGCAATATCCGCGCGAACATCGCCATCGCGCTCGGCCTCAAGGCCGTGTTCCTGGTGACAAGCGTGCTCGGCTATACCGGGCTCTGGGTCGCGATCCTGGCCGATACCGGCGCGACGGTCCTGGTCACGGCGAATGCGCTGCGGCTGCTGCGCTTCGACGCGGGTAAGGCCAGTTAAGGCGGGCTGTTTTGGATCGCAACCACGAGGCCGCCCAGGCTCCAAGGACCTTTCTTTAGAAGCGGCCGCTCAGACCTTGATATCGGCGACAGTGCCGGTGCGGCGCCCGCCCTTCGTGTCCATCTGGCGCAGGATCTCGTCGCGGACCTTGGCGAGGACATCGCCCTTGGCCTTGGCGTCGAGCTTGTTGAACTGTTCCTCGGTCATGCCGAGCTTCGACAGGACCGCCTGCTGAACCCGCTCCTCCGGGCTCATCCGCGCGAATTTCAGGAAGTCGGCCTTGACCGAGGAGGAGGCCGAAGCATCGCCCTCCTTGCCATCCGCTTCCGTCGCGGCGGTGCTCGACGAACGCGTCCCGAGCGGGAATGTGGAAGCCGGTGCAGGGGACCGGCTGGAGATGGCGACCGACATGGCATCCTCCGGATGTGATCCATATGCCCAGCAAGCCCCGGGCCGCACCGCCAGGCGGGGAAATGCCTTCTTTTTCAGTGAGATAATCGCGAGAGCCCATTCGCCCCTCGCCCAAGCGGCACAAATTGCCCGGCAAAAGCAGCCGATGGGCGGCTCGGAATCGGCTTCGCGGCTCGCTCCGCCGCTTCCGGGAATCGGCCCGGCTTCCGTTGCCGGCCGGCACCTCCGATTGCGACCGGACAATGACGATCGCTCCATTTTGCAGCGCAGAGCCTCAGCTGTCCCCGCCATGCATCAGTGAGCACATGCAACATGGTCAAAACGCAGGCACCCGTTCGTTCGACCTGGATCGCGAATGGAGGAAAGACAAAATAATAGGCAGGAAATCGGTTGCATTTGAAACGAGGCACGTCTCCAGCGCAGGGCAACGGCACAAAAGTAACCGACATCTTAATGGTTCATGCGTAAGGCGCATAACGGAATTGAGGCAGAGCCTCTGTAAGCGGCAGACCGCCTGGCTTATATGCACTGCACAACGAGATTGTCGCTGTGGGCACCGCCCCGCTCCGGAATACACGCAAGGAAAACCACCATGTTCGTCACCATGATCGCTGCCAAGATCCGCGCCTACCTCCGCTACCGCGAGACCGTTCGCGAGCTCTCCCGTCTGACCGACCGTGAGCTCGACGATCTCGGCCTTTCGCGCTCGGAGATCAACTTCATCGCCCGCTCGCACGCCGCGGCCTGAAGTGACCGAATACGAACCGCCACGCGTCGTGCGTGGTGCGTTCCGTGTAGTTTCTCCTGAGGCTCGTGTTTCCCCTCCCCTCGAGCTTCGGTCGAAGAGCGAATGCCCGCCTCCCGGCGGGCATTTTGCATTTTGGGGCCGTCTGACCCCGCCGTCATTGCTTCGCCGCTACGCGTCTCGCAATGATGCAGCCCGAATTCATCCCTTGACCTGAAAGCCGGCTGCGGACACATCCGAGCCATGGCAACCTCGTCAGTTCAACCCGTACACGTCATCGGCGGCGGCCTCGCCGGCTCGGAAGCTGCCTGGCAGATCGCTCAGGCCGGCATTCCCGTCATCCTCCACGAAATGCGTCCGGTGCGCGGCACCGACGCACACAAGACCGAGGGGCTGGCCGAGTTGGTCTGCTCCAACTCCTTCCGCTCCGACGATGCGTCGAGCAATGCCGTCGGCCAGCTCCATTGGGAGATGCGCCGGCTCGGCTCGCTGATCATGGCCAAGGGCGACGCGCATCAGGTCCCGGCCGGCGGCGCGCTCGCGGTCGATCGCGACGGCTTCTCGCAGGCCGTCACGGCCGCGCTGGAGGCTCACCCGCTCGTCACCATCGAGCGTGGCGAAATCGCCGGCCTCCCGCCTACGACATGGGACAATGTCGTCATCGCCACCGGCCCGCTCACCTCCTCGGCTTTGGCGCAGGGCATCCTGTCGCTGACCGGCGAGAGTTCGCTCGCCTTCTTCGACGCGATCGCGCCGATCGTCCATTTCGACTCGATCGACATGGATCAGGCCTGGTTCCAGTCGCGCTATGACAAGGCCGGTCCGGGCGGCACCGGTGCCGACTACATCAACTGCCCGCTCGACAAGGACCAGTACGAGGCCTTCATCGACGCGCTCCTCGCCGCCGAGAAGACCGAGTTCAAGGAGTGGGAAGGCACGCCCTATTTCGACGGCTGCCTGCCGATCGAGGTCATGGCCGAGCGCGGCCGCGAGACCCTGCGCTGGGGCCCGATGAAGCCGGTCGGCCTCACCAACAAGCATAACCCGACCGTGAAGGCCTATGCGGTGGTGCAGCTTCGCCAGGACAACGCGCTCGGCACGCTGTTCAACATGACCGGCTTCCAGACCAAGCTGAAATATGGCGAACAGGCCGCGATCTTCCGGATGATCCCCGGCCTGCAGAACGCCGAGTTCGCGCGGCTCGGCGGCATCCACCGCAACACCTATCTCAACTCGCCGAAGCTGCTCGACGAGCGGCTGCGGCTGAAAGCCGATCCGCGGCTGCGCTTCGCCGGCCAGATCACCGGTTGCGAGGGCTATGTCGAGAGCGCCGCGATCGGCCTCCTCGCCGGACGCATGGCGGCGGCCGAGCGGCTCGGTCGCGACCTGCCGCTGCCGCCCGCGACGACGGCGCTGGGCGCGCTGGTCAACCACATCACTGGCGGCCACATCACCACCATCGACGAGGGACCGCGTTCCTTCCAGCCGATGAACATCAATTTCGGCCTGTTCCCGCCGATCGAGGGCGTCGCCAAGACGGGCCCCGACGGCAAGCGCCTCAAGGGCCCGGCCAAGAGCCTCGCCCGCAAGCAGGCGCTGACGGCGCGCGCCAAGCAGGTGATGGAGGAATGGGCCGGGAGTGAGCAGGCGGAAGCGGCCGAGTGAAGCGCTGACCGTCATCCCCGGTTGGAAGCGAAGTGCAGCGCCGGGGGCTCTTTTGGAGGAGATGCTCGGTCCGAGCCCGAGCATGACGGAGCCTTTCAGCTTTTCCGCGCCGCCCGCCACAGGATCCACTGCCGGCGCCAGGCCGGCAAGGCGATGATGGTGCGATAGGGATCGTAGCCCTTGCCTTCCATCTTGCGCAGATAGGGCTCGACCAGCGCGACCGGCAGGAAGGCTGCCTGCACCGCCGGCGGAATCGTGTCGCTCAGGCTCGCGAGCTGCTTGAGATGGTTGCGCGCGATCTCGCGCAATTCCTTGAGCGTATAAAGCACACCGGGCCCGCCGCGCCCGCGCACGATGTCGTCCCGCGTCACGCCGTTGCGGGCCAGGATGTCGGCCGGCAGATAGACCTGCCCCTCCGCCGCATGCCAGGGGAAGGCGCGCATCAGCCCGGCCAGCGCATAGGCGACGCCGGCATGGCCGCAAGCCACCGCCCCGCCGGGGTCACGCCCGCCGGCCAGCACGATGCAGGCGAGCCGGATCAGGGCGCTGGAAGTCTCTCCCGCATAGCCATCCAGATCCCGCAGCGACGGCATGGGGTCGTCATAGAGATCGAAGGTGCGGGCATCGATCAGCCCGGTCAGCGGCGCGATCGGCAGGCGATAGCGCTTCACCGTGTCGAGCAGCGCCGCAGCGACAGGGTGGCCCTGCACCTCGCCATTCGGCTGGCCTTCGAGCAGGTCGCGCCACCATTGCATCCTGACCTCGCCCGGCAGCGGCTCGCTGACGAGCGCCCTCACCCGCGCGATCTCCTGGCTGAAGGCATAGAGCGCGAAGAGCCCGTGGCGGCGCGCCTCAGGCGCGTAGAGCGTCGCGATATAGCGATCCTGATCCTGCTCCCGGATCAGCGCCGCGCAATGCGCATAGGCCTCCGGCAGGCGCGCAGGCACCCTATCGTCGCGCTGATCTGTCTGAACCTGCGGTGTCGTACCGTCTCGGCCCGCCATGCCCGGCCTCGCTTTCGTCCTCAGTCTAGGCCAATGCCCCCGCGGGGGCTACGCCCACGATTCATGGCTGCCAAAACGCCGCAGCCGGATGCGGCCCGTGCCGCGATCTCAGGGGATCGCGATCAGCGCCGCAGCAACGCGGCGATCCTCGGCGACGAGGACATTATAGGTCCGCGCGGCGGCGCCGGTCGCCATGCCTTCCACGGTGATGCCGGCCTGCTTCAGCGGCTCGCGCAAGGCCGGCGGAATGAAGGCGATGTCCGGCCCGGTGCCGATGATCAGGAAGTCGATCGCCCCGGCCTCATCGAGTATCGGCTGGAGGCTGTCGAGCGTGACCTCGGAGAATTGCGTCACCGGCCAGAGCCGTATCCCGGCCGGCGTCGCGATGATCGAGCCCTTGTGGCTCATCTCGGCGAAACGGAAGCCACCGGCTCCGATCGCATCGAGCGCCCAGCGCCCCGGCACGAAGCCCTCGAAGCGTGCCATGGCCGCCGGTCTCAGCCGGCCTCGGGCTTGGCGCCGGCGAGCGTCTTCTCGCGGGCTTCCTCGCGCTGGCCCTGGCCGCGAACGTCCATGTAGAGCAGCACCGGCGTCGAGACGAACATCGCCGAATAGGTGCAGACCACGACGCCGAACAGCATGACGAGCGCGAAGCCCTCGATCGCCGAGCCGCCGAAGATGACGAGCGCGAGCAGCGACAGGAAGGTCGTCGTCGCCGTCATCGCGGTGCGCGACAGGGTCGAGTTGACCGAAAGGTCGAGCAGCTCCGGGATCGGCATCGTCTTGTAGCGGCGCAGCAATTCGCGCGTGCGGTCGAACACCACGACCGTCTCGTTCAGCGAATAGCCGACGATGGTCAGGATCGCCGCAATCGAGGTCAGGTTGAATTCGAGCTGCGTGATCAGGAAGAAGCCCATCGTCAGCACGATGTCGTGCAGCGTGCCGAGGATCGCGCCAATGGCGAGCGGCATCTCGAAGCGGAACCAGAGATAGATCAGCACGCCCATGATCGCGAGCACGACGCCGAGCGCGCCGGCCTGAACCAGCTCGCCCGAGACACGCGGCCCGACCGTCTCGACGCGGCGGAACTCATAGGTCGAGGCGAAAGCGTCGCGCGCCTTCGTCACCACGCCCTGCTGCGCCGCCTCGCCGCCCGCCTGGAGCGGAAAGCGCATCGACAATTCGGTGCCGTCGCCGAACTCCTGCACCTCCGCCTCGCCGAAGCCGAGGGCATTGGCGGTCTGACGCACTTGCGCGATCTCGATCTTGCCGCTCTTGGCCTGCATCTCGATCAAGGTGCCGCCCTTGAAGTCGATGCCGAAATTCAGGCCGACCGTCAGGAAGAGCGCCAGCACCAGAATCGAATAGGCGGCCGAGATCGGATAGCTGAACCGGCGGAACCAGACGAATTTGAAGCGGGTATTGTCGGGAACGATACGAAGCAGGCGCATGGCCAATCTCCTGGAGCTTGGGCTGCGTCAGAACGGGAGGTGCTTGGGCTTGGCCCAGCGATACCAGACGGCGATCAGCATCCGAGTCAGCGTCACCGCCGTGATGACGGTGGTGAGGATGCCGAGGATGAACACCACGGCGAAGCCGCGCACCGGGCCGGAGCCGAGCGAGAACAGCGCCACGGCCGCGATCAGCATGGTGACGTTCGAGTCGATGATCGTCGCGAAGGCGCGCTGGAAGCCGGCCTCGAGCGCCGAGACGAGGCTGCGGCCCTGATGCTCCTCCTCCCGCATGCGTTCATAGATCAGCACGTTCGAATCGACGGCCGTGCCGATGGTGAGCACGATGCCGGCGATGCCGGGCAGCGTCATCGTCGCCCCGATCAGCGACATCAGGCCGAAGATCAGGCAGACATGGACGAAGAGTGCGACGCTCGCGATCAGCCCGAAGATGCCGTAGGTCCCGAGCATGTAGAGCACGACGAGAACGCCGGCGATCAGCGTCGCGAGCTTGCCGGCATGGATCGAGTCGGCGCCGAGGCCCGGACCGACCGTGCGCTCCTCGACGATGGTCATCTTGGCCGGCAGCGCGCCGGCGCGCAGCAGGATCGCCAGGTTGTTGACCTGCTGGACGGTGAAGTTGCCGGAGATCTGACCCGAGCCGCCGGTGATCGGCGACTGAATGACCGGCGACGAGATCACCTTGTTGTCGAGCACGATGGCGAGCGGGCGGCCGAGATTTTCGGTGGTGATCTGGCCGAAGCGCTGCGCGCCGCGGATGTTGAAGCGGAAATTCACGATCGGCTGGCCGGTGCGCGAATCGAAGGAGGGCTGCGCATCGACGAGATCGGCGCCGTCGACGACGGGCTGGCGCAGCACCGGCACGGGCTGGCCGCCGGAATCCTGCGAGGGCAGCATGTCGACATCGGTGCTGTTGGCATCGCCCAGCAGGCGGAACTCCAGCTTGGCGGTGTCGCCGAGGATTTCCTTCAGCCGCTGCGAATCCTGCAGGCCGGGCACCTGGACGAGGATGCGGTCGAGGCCCTGGCGCTGGATGTTCGGCTCGGTCGTGCCGAGCGCGTCGACGCGCCGGCGCAGCACTTCCATCGCCTGCTCGACGGCGCGGCGGATGCGCTCGTTCGAGCCGGCTTCCGTCACGGTGAGCTGGATCAGTCCGTCGGGCTGCTCGGTGATCGCGATCGACTGGTTGCCGGACGGGCCGAAGGCGCCGAGCGTGCCGACCGGCTGCGAAAGCTCTTGCAGCTTGGGCAGCACACGCGCGCGCTCGGCCGCATCGGGGATGCGCATCTGCACGCCGCGCGTCGTCGTCTGGATGCCGCCCTGGAGGCTGATGCGCTCCTCGCGCAGGATGCGGCGCGTATCGTCGCGCAACTGCGTTACCTGGCTGCGGATCAGATCGGCGCGGTCGATCTCGAGCAGGACGTGCGAGCCGCCCTGCAGGTCGAGGCCGAGCACCACCGCATGGGTCGGCAGCAGGAAGCGCGGAATCCAGGAGGGGGCATTCTCCTCGATCGACTTGCGCGTCTCCGGCGAGAACAGGTTCGGCACGGCGAGCCCGCAGCCGAAGAACAGCACGAGCAGGACGAGAATGACCTTGCGGGCCTGGAGACGAAGCATCTGCGTGAACAGCCTTGTTGTGGGGGCTGGCCTCACGAGGAGGCCAGTCGTCGTCTTGGGCGACGTCGCCTCAGTTCTTGACCGGCTCGCTCTTCGAGCGGACGTCCTGGATCATGCCGCGCACGATGCGCACCCGCACGCCTTCGGCGATCTCGGCCTCGACCTCGCCGTCGTCGACGACCTTCGACACCTTCGCGACGAGCCCGCCGGAGGTGACGATCGTATCGCCGCGACGCACGTTCTTGATCATCTCCTGATGCGCCTTGGCCCGGCGCTGCTGCGGCCGGATGATCAGGAACCACATGATGACGAAGATCAGAAGGAACGGCACCAGCTGAATCAGCATGTCGGAGCCGCCGCCGGCTCCAAGCGACTGGGCAAAAGCGGGGGTGATCACAAAAACACTCCTCTGGTGCGACGGCAACGAGCCGCCAAGCCGCAAGACACGCCGCGAAAAGACACGACAAAAGCATCGCCCGGCCGGAAAATCGCGCGGACTATAGCCAGCAATGCCGTGAAATCAATCGGACACGCCCACTCGCGCAAGCGCGCTCCTCACCTATGGGCTTGCCGCCATTCGCGCAATGCCCTTGCGCAAGATCGCACAACGCGGTTTAGCTAGGCACGCAACCGTACCGGACGGTACGGTACGGTTGTCAGCCAAACCATGAAGGCGCATGCCAGATGACCGACAAGACCACCGAGAAGACCATCGACCAGACCGCCACCGAGACGCTCGCGACCCTGCTGCGGATCGCTTCCGCGCTGGAGCGCATCGCCCCCCTCCCGCGCAAGCCGATCGACCTTGCGGCGGCGGACGCCTTCGTCTGGCACGCGGCGGGCTCGGAGCTCGTGCCGGTGCCGAAGGTCAACCGCGTCGCCCTGTCCCTGCTGCGCGGCGTCGATCGCGTCCGCGACACGCTGGCCGAGAACACCGAGCGTTTCGCCCGCGGCCTGCCCGCCAACAACGTCCTGCTCTGGGGCGCGCGCGGCATGGGCAAGTCCTCGCTGGTCAAGGCGGTCCATGCCGACACCAACCAGCACCTCGCCAAGGGCGAACGGCCGCTGAAGCTGATCGAGATCCACCGCGAGGACATCGAGAGCCTGCCCGCCTTGATGAGCCAGCTCCGCAGCGATCCGCACCGCGCCATCGTCTTCTGCGACGATCTGTCCTTCGACGGCGACGACACCTCCTACAAATCGCTCAAGGCTGCGCTCGATGGCGGCGTCGAGGGGCGGCCCGAGAACGTCGTGTTCTACGCGACCTCGAATCGCCGCCACCTGCTGCCGCGCGACATGATGGACAATGAGCGCGCGACCTCGATCAATCCCGGCGAGGCGATCGAGGAGAAGGTCTCGCTCTCCGACCGCTTCGGCCTCTGGCTCGGCTTCCACAAATGCAGCCAGGACGAATATCTCGCGATGATCGACGGCTATGTCGCCCATTTCGGGCTCACCGTCGCCCCGGAGGAGTTGCGCCGCGACGCGCTCGAATGGGCGACGACGCGCGGCTCCCGCTCCGGCCGCACCGCCTGGCAATACATCCAGGATCTTGCCGGCCGGCTCGGAAAGAAGCTGGAGGGGTAAAGCGCGAAGGTCATGGTCGGGCCTGTCCCGACCATCCACGCCTTCATCGACGCAGCGCACTGCTCAGGATCTGGATGCTCGCCACAGGGTCGAGCAGGACGGTATCCCGAAAAGCAAACAAAACGGGGCGCCTCTTCTGGAGGCGCCCCGTTCCGTATTCGATCGGCGGGGTCTCGCGGGTACCGATCGAAGGCTGAAGCCGGATTTGGGCAGCTTCGATCAGTTGTTCAGATAAGGCGTCGGATCGACCGGGGTCGAACCCTTGCGCAGCTCGAAGTGCAGCTGCGGCGACGAGACGTTGCCGGTCTGGCCGGAGCTGGCGACGACCTGGCCACGCTTGACCGTATCGCCGCGCTTCACCTTGAGCTCGCCATTATGGGCATAGGCCGAGACATAGCCATTGGGGTGACGGATCAGGACCAGGTTGCCATAGCCCTTCAGCTCGCTGCCGGCATAGGCGACGGTGCCCTCCTCGGCGGCCTTGACCGGGGTGCCGTCCGGCACCGCGATGTTGATGCCCTCATTGCCACCCTTGCCGCTGAAACCCGAGATGACGCGGCCCCGGGCCGGCCAACGGAAATCGGCCTTGTCGGCGCTCGACGTCGCCGCTTCCTGCTTCGGCAGGCTGGCGGTCGTCTTGGGCTCGGGAGCGGGCTCGGCCTTCGCGGCCGGTGCAAGCTTCTCGGTCGCCGGAGCGCTGGCGACGGCGACGGGCTTCGTCGACTCGACCGCCGGAGTCGCAACCTTGGGCTGGCGGAGCTGCGCCGGGGCTGCCGCAGGCTTGGCCTCGGCGACGGCGGCCTTGCGGGCCTCCGCCTTGGCCTTGGCCTCGGCAGCGAAGCGGGCACGCGATTCCTTCATCGCCTGCGCATCGGCCTCCGCCTTGGAAGCAGCCGCAGTCCTGGCTTCGGCGACCGGCTTGACCTCGGCGGCGCTACGAGCCTGCGAGCGGACCTCGGTCGCAGCCTGGCGCACCGGCGCCGCTCCCTGAACGAAGCCGCGCGACTCGGGCGCGGGGGAAGCCGCACGCCGAACCGGCTCGGCCGCGGCCGTAGCCGCTCCACTGGCATTGTAGATCGGGATCGTCAGGCGGGTGCCCGGCGCCACATTGGCATTGCTCAGCCCGTTCGCCGAGATCAGCGCCGCGCGCGGCACGCCGTAGCGGGAAGAGATCATGTCCAGCGTTTCGCCCTGGGCGAGCACGATCGGCGTGCCGCCCTGCGCGGTCCAGCCAGCGGCGCTGCCCCCGACAGGCTGCGCCGACGGGGCGGCCGCGACCGGGGCGACCGGCGCCGGCCGCATTGCGGCGGAGGCCTGCGGCGGCGGCAGCGACTGCGAGCGCACGACCGGAGAAGACGGCACCGGCTGCAAAGCGCCGGAGCTGGAGCCGATCGAACCAGTGGTCACCGGGTCGCGCACAGGCGCGGCTTGCGCCGTCCTGAACGGATTGTCGAAGGGAGTCTCGGTGAAGCGCATCGTATCCGACGAGCAGGCGCTGACACCGAGGGCAAGCAGACAGACCGTCGAAAGACGGCAAAGGAGACGGGATTTGACCGTTCCGGCTTGGCTACGCATGGACAGAGTACTCGCGAACGACGCAACTCGATGAAGGCCATTAAAGTCCCGTTCAGGTTACGAAAGCGTTTCTCTCGCGAGTCCCGATTCACCTTTTTCGATTTTTTGCCGGCGTGGCCGCGACGTGCAGCGCGTTTGTCCGATCCGGCGGGAAAGCCGTCAAAGGGCCTGCGAGCGGCCCGGAATCAGCGGCGGCAGCCGCAGGATCGGCCCCGTCGCATAATCGAACTGGCCGTCACTGAGGCGGGTCACCACCACGCGCCGCGCCACGCCTTCGACGCGGAGCGCCCCGACCAGCCGGCCGCCGGGCGAAAGCCGCATCAGCAAGGCCTCCGGAACGGAATGCGTCACGCCATTGACGAGGATGCGGTCGAACTGGCCCAGCGTGCGATCAGGCTGGAAGCCGTCGGCGTGGCGCAGATCCACCACCTTGCCGAAGCCGCTGCCGGAGACGCGCTCATGCGCAGCCAGCGCCAGCGAGCGATAGCGCTCGAGCGAGACGACCTCGCCGCCAAGAGCGGCGAGAAGCGCCGTGACATAGCCCGAGCCGGTTCCGACCTCGAGCACGCGCGCGCCTGCCTGCAGGTCGAGCGCGCCGATCAGATTGGCGACCGTATGCGGCGCCGTCATCGTCTGGCCGCAAGGCAGCGGCACCGAGACGTCCTGCCGCGCGAGATCGGCGAAGCGGGCCGGCGCGAAGCGGTCGCGCGGCACGCGCTCCATCGCCCGCAGCAGCGCAAGATCGCGCACACCCCGCGCCCTGAGCGACAGGAGAAAGGCGACGGTGCGCTCGCCCTCGCTGGCCGGCACCTCCTCCCCCATCTCTGCCCCTCCCCTCAGCCTTCCCGAATCGCCTCAGGCGAAGACCTGCGCGAAGCGCGTCAGCGTCGGCTCATGGGTCAGGTCGAGTTCCAGCGGCGTCACCGAGATGCGGTTCTCGGCCATGGCGCGCAGGTCGGTGCCGTTGGCCGGCTCTTTGCGACTGCGCTGGAAGGCGATCCAGTAATAGGGATTGCCGCGCCCGTCCTTGCGGGGCTCGAGCTTGACCAGTTCCTGGTCGCGCCGGCCCTGCACCGTGACGGAGACGCCCTGCACATCGCCGGGCCCCGCATTGGGGAAGTTGAGGTTGAACAGCACGCCCTCGGGAATCCCCTCCTCCAGCAGGCGGCGGATGATGCCCGGCGCATGATGTTCGGCGCAGTCCCAGCGGATATTGTTGCGGTCGCCCGGCGTATAGGCCTGGCTGATCGCGATCGAGGGGATGCCGAGCAGCGTGCCCTCCATCGCCGCGGCGATGGTGCCGGAATAGGTGACGTCCTCGGCGACGTTCGAGCCGCGATTGACGCCCGAGAGCACGAGGTCGGGCCGCACCTCGGCCATGACCGAGCGCACCGCCATGATGACGCAGTCGGTCGGCGTGCCCGCCACGGCGAAGCGCTTCTCGCTGATCTGACGGAGCCTCAGCGGATTCGACAGCGACAGCGAATGGGCGACGCCGGACTGGTCGCTCTCCGGCGCCACGACCCAGACATCGTCGGAGAGCTGATGCGCGATACGCTCCAGCACTTCCAGCCCCTCGGCATGGATGCCGTCATCGTTGGTGACGAGGATTCGCATCTCAGGCTGCCTTCTCGATCCGCGTCACGCCGCGCATATAGGGCACCAGCACGTCCGGCACGGTGATCGAGCCGTCGGAATTCTGGTAGTTCTCCATCACCGCGATCAGCGCGCGGCCGACCGCCGTGCCCGAGCCGTTGAGGGTGTGCACGAAGAACGGGCCCTTGCCGTCCTTGGTCTTGTAGCGCGCATTCATGCGCCGCGCCTGGAAATCGCCGCAGACCGAGCAGGACGAGATCTCGCGATAGGTCTTCTGCCCCGGCAGCCAGACCTCGATGTCGTAGGTCTTCTGCGAGGCGAAGCCCATATCGCCGGTGCACAAGGTCATCACGCGATAATGCAGGTCGAGTTTCTTCAGCACGGCCTCGGCGCAGGCGAGCATGCGCTCATGCTCCTCGCGCGATTTTTCGGGCGCCGTGATCGAGACCAGCTCGACTTTCTCGAACTGGTGCTGGCGCAGCATGCCGCGCGTATCACGCCCAGCGGAGCCTGCCTCCGACCGGAAACAAGGTGTCAGTGCGGTGAATCGAAGCGGCAGCTCCTCTTCGGAAAGGATTGATTCCCTTGCCAGATTGGTCAGCGGCACCTCGGCGGTGGGGATCAGCCAATGCTCCTCCCCAGCGCGGAACTGATCCTCACGGAACTTCGGCAACTGCGCCGTCCCGAACATCGCATCGTCGCGGACCAGCAGCGGCGGATTGACCTCCGTATAACCGTGCTCCTCCGTGTGCATGTCGAGCATGAACTGCCCGATCGCCCGCGACAGCCGCGCGATCTGCTTCTCCAGCACGACGAAGCGCGCGCCCGAGAGCTTGGCCGCCTTCTCGAAATCCATCTGGCCGAGCGCCTCGCCCAGCTCGAAATGCTGCTTGGGATCGTTCACGCCCTTGAGAAGCCCGCGCTCCTCCGGTTTCACGCCATGGACATGCAGCACGACATTGCCGTGCTCGTCCGCGCCACCGGGCACGTCGTCGAAGGGCGTGTTCGGGATCGCCGCGAGCTTCTCGTCGAGAGCCTCCTTGGCGGCCTTCTCCTGCGCCTCCAGCGCCGGCTGCTCTTCTTTAAGCGCGGCGACCTCGGCCTTCAGCTTGTCGGCGAGCGCGACATCCTTCGCGCCCATCGCCTTGCCGATTTCCTTGGAGAGCGCATTGCGGCGCTCCTGCGTGGCCTGCGCTTTGGCGATCGACGAGCGGCGGACATCGTCGAGTTCGAGCAGCGAGGACGACAGCGGCGCCAGGCCTCTGCGTTCAAGCCCCTTGTCGAACGCCGCGGCGTTCTCGCGAATCCATCTGATGTCGTACATCGTCGTCCGGCCATGCCATCGCTGCGGAATGCAGCGTTGGATGCTCTAGACCGGGATCGCGCGCGAGGGAACCACCGACATCGGCATTCGGCGCCCCGATCACGTCATGGTCGGGCTTGTCCCGACCATCCACGTCTTCGTTCGGAAGCAGCGGCGTTCAAGACGCGGATGCTTGCCACAAGGGCGAGCATGACGACAGCACCCTACTCCGCGTCCTCGGCTGCCTTCGCGGCCTCGCCCTTCTTCTCCACGCGGCGCACCGAGAAGATCGAAAGCTCGTAGAGCAGCAGCATCGGCACGGCGAGCATGAGCTGCGAGATCACGTCCGGCGGCGTCAGAACCGCCGCGACGATGAACACGAAGACGATGGCGTAGCGCCGCTTGTCCTTGAGGAACTGCGAATCGATGATCCCCGCCTGGCCGAGCAGCGTCAGGATCACCGGCAACTGGAAGGCGATGCCGAAGGCGAAGATCAGCGTCATGATCAGCGAGAGATATTCGCTGACCTTCGGCAGGAGCGCGATGCCGGCCTGCGTCTCGGTCGCCGCCTGCTGCATGCCGAGCGAGAACTTCATCAGCACCGGCATGGCGAAGAAGAAGACCAGCAGCGCGCCGAGCGTGAAGAACACCGGCGTCGCCACGAGATAGGGCGCGAAGGCGGCCTTCTCATTCTTGTAGAGGCCGGGCGCGACGAATTTGTAGATCTGCGTCGCGATCACCGGGAAGGCGAAGAAGCCGGCGCCGAAGGCCGCCACCTTGATATGGGTGAAGAGCAATTCGAGCGGGCCGGTATAGATGAGCTGCGCGTTGGCCGCGCTCCCCGCCGCCCAGACATAGGGCTTCACCAGGATGTTGTAGATCTGCGTCGAGAAGCCGAAGCAGATGAAGAACATGATCAGGAAGGCGATCAGCGACTTGATCAGCCGCGAGCGCAATTCGATCAGATGGTCGAGGAGCGGCGCGCGCGAGGCCTCGATCTCGTCTTCGCCCTCGCGAGGATTGGCGACGCTCATGCGGAAGTCTCCTCGCCCTTCGCCGTCTTCGTCTTACGCTTGCGGGCAGGCTTGGCCGGCTCCGCCGCGGTCGCTTCCGGCAAGGGCGTGTCCAGCTCTGCCGGCGCCACGGCCGCGATCGGCTTGACGCGCCGCGCGCGGGCCGGCTTGGGCTCAGCGCCATTCGTCTTCGCGGCGGGCTCGACGGCTTCCGCTGCCGGAGCGGCGGCGACAGGCGCAACCTCTTCGGGCTTTTCTTCCGGCTTGGCCTTGCGGACGCGCTTCGGCTTGGCGGCCGGCGTCTCGGCGGCAATCTCCATCGGAGGCAGCTCGGGAGCCGGCATCGCGGCGAGCTTGGCTTCCGCCTCCTTCAGCGCGGCCGTATCGGGCTTGGCCACATCGCCGGCCGTTCCGGAAGCCGAAAAATCCTTCGGCTCCTCGATCGGCTTGTAGTCCGTATGGGTGTTGAGCGAGCTCGACACGCTGCCGCCGACATCCTCGACCTGCTTCTTCAGGTCGGCGAGCTCGGCCTCGCGCATGGCCTCGTTGAACTGGCCCTGGAATTCGGCCGCCATGCGCCGGACCTTGCCGATCGTCTGGCCGACCGTGCGCAGGACTTTCGGCAGATCCTTTGGACCGATCACGACGAGCGCGACCGCCCCGATCAGCACCATTTCGCTCCAGGCGATGTCGAACATCGACGGCTCTTCCTATCGGCGCGCTCGCCGTTCGACCACAGGGTCGAACGGTCGGGCCGCGCGCATCACCAACACCACGCCCTCGGGGCGCGCGCCGCGTCAGGCCTTGTGGTCGGCCTTGGCCTGCGCCTGAGCCGCCGCGTTGCTGGCCTGCGTCTGGTCGATCACCTTGGGGTCGACAGTGGTGGCGGTCGGCGTCGGCTCGTCATCTTCCGCCATGCCCTTCTTGAACGATTTGATGCCCTTGGCGACATCTCCCATCAGCTCGGACACCTTCCCGCGTCCGAACAGAAGCATCACGATGACGCCGACGACGATCCAGTGCCAAATGCTCACGCCACCCATGGCGAAACTCCTCCGAAATTGCCCCGACCGGGGCCTGTCCCCGACCAATTCTGGCCCGGTCGTTCGCTCGGCGGCGGAACCTATTGATCCGCCGCGGGAAACACAAGGACTTCGTCCGACGGAATGTCGACGCCGACCTCGTCGCCCACGCCGACCTCGTCCGACAGCGCCATGCGCGCGGCGAGCGGCCGGTCGAAGCCATCGACGGCCACGAGCACATGATCGACCTCGCCGAGAAAGCGCCGCGCGACCAGCCGCCCCTTGAGATAGTACCCCTTCGGCACGATCCGCACCCGATGCGGCCGGATGCAGACGATCGCGTCGCTGCCTTCCGCCACGCCCTGCGCCGCGAAGCGCCCGAACGGCGTCTCGACCGTTCCGCCCGAGACCCGGCCCTCGATCTCGGTAAAATCGCAGAAAAATCGGGCGGCAAAGAGGCTGGCGGGCTTGCGGTAGAGCTCCTCCGCGGTGCCGATCTGGGCGATGCGCCCGGCGCGCATCAGCACGATGCGGTCGGCGATGCGCATCGCGTCCTCGGGGTCGTGCGTGACGATGATCGAGGTCGCTCCCGTCTCCTCCAGCAGCGCGGCGGTCTCGTCGCGCACCACGTCGCGCAGCCGCCGGTCGAGGTTGGAGAAGGGCTCGTCCATCAGCAGGACGCCGGGGCGTGGCGCAATGGCGCGCGCCAGCGCGACACGCTGCTGCTCGCCGCCCGAGAGCATGTGCGGATAGGAGCCGGCCAGATGCTCGAGCCCGACGC
This sequence comes from Allobosea sp. RCC_152_1, assembly GCF_041360765.1. Classification (NCBI taxonomy): domain Bacteria; kingdom Pseudomonadati; phylum Pseudomonadota; class Alphaproteobacteria; order Hyphomicrobiales; family Alloboseaceae; genus Allobosea; species Allobosea sp. RCC_152_1. The sequence goes on along the minus strand of NZ_JBFUPU010000011.1, from coordinate 85,336 downwards.
GCGCCAGCGCCCGCAGCGCCGTGGCGTCGGCGGCGCTTCCCGACCGGTCGCGCAGTCCGAAGCGAACGTTCTCCCGCACGCTCAAATGCGGAAACAGCGCATAATCCTGAAAGACGAAGCCGATGCCGCGATGTTCCGGCTCGACGAAGGCGGCGGGCGACGAAACATCGCGCCCTTCCAGCAGCACCCGCCCCGCGCTCGGCCGCTCGACTCCGGCCGCGAGCCTCAGCAGCGTCGTCTTGCCGCAGCCCGACTGGCCGAGCAGGGCGACGATTTCACCGGGTCGAACCGAGAGGGAGACGTCCGACAGCGCCGTCACCGCGCCGAAGCGCTGGGTCACGTTCTCGAAGCCGAGCGCCATGGGAATCGCCGCGCCGGCCGTGCCGCGCCGGCCCCAGCCGAGCCATCCTGCTTTGGTCTCGCTCCGCGCCAAGTCCCTGCTCCACCTATCCAAATTTGCGCCGTCATCCGGGCGACCGAAGGGAGGCCCGGGATCCATGCCGGAGCGCTCCCGAGGAACGTTCAGACATGGATCCCGGACCGGCGCCGCTTCGCGGCTTGTCCGGGATGACGCCGGGGGAACTGGCGCGATATCGCGGTGACCGCTTTTACCCCTGCGGGCCGCCCTCGCCGTCGTCAAGCGGGCTGAACAGATCGCCGAGTGGATCCTCGTCGTCGCGCAGGCCCGGATCGTCGTCGGGAACCGGCACGGTGAGGTCGCGCGTCAGCCGGCCCTCGATGAAGCCCGCCCCCTTCAATTCGTCGAGCCCCGGCAGGTCGTCGATGCGGTCGAGCCCGAAATGATCGAGAAAGCCGCGTGTCGTGCCATAGGTCACCGGCCGGCCCGGCGAGCGCCGCCGCCCGCGCAATCGCACCCAGCCAGCCTCGAGCAGGATGTCGAGCGTGCCCTTGGCGGTGGCGACGCCGCGGATCTCCTCGATCTCGGCGCGCGTCACCGGCTGGTGGTAGGCGATGATCGCCAGCACTTCGAGGGCCGCTCGCGACAGCTTGCGTGGCGGCTCGGCCTCGGCGGCGAGCAGATAGCCGAGATCGGACGCCGTCCTGAAAGCCCAGCCTCCGGCGACCTGCCGCAGATTGACGCCGCGCGCCGCGTAGAACGCGACAAGACGGGCCAGGACCTGCCCGATATCGATTCCCGCCGGCACCGAGCGGCCGAGCTCCTCCTCCGACAGCGGCGCCGCGGAGGCGAAGAGCAACGCCTCGACGATGCGCAGCGCCTGCGCGAAGGCTTCCGCCCCGCCGCCATCCTCCTCGTCGCGCGTCTCGGCCATCGCCGCCGTCATGAGGCGTCCTGTCCGACGAAGGGCAAGGCCGGTGGCCGCGCCGAGCGGCGGCGGACATGGATGGGCGCGAAGGCGTCGTCCTGCCGGATGTCGAGCATGCCTTCCCGCACCATCTCCAGCATGGCTGAGAGTGCTGACGCCCTGACAGTCGCCCTCATCTCACCCACCGGCAGCCCATGCGCCTGCATGTAGCGCGTCAGATAGGGGTCGATATCGGTCCAGTCCCCCGCTTCGCCGACGAGCTTTTGCAGCGCCTCGCGCGCCTCGACCAGCGACCAGACGACGCGATGGCCGACCGAGATATGCCCCTGCACCCGCTTCTGCCGCTGATGCGCATAGGCGGCGAGCAGATCGTAGAGCTCCGCCTCCCAGACCGGCCGGGCACCGGCGACGATCTCCTCCGGGGCGCCGCGCGCGAAGACATCCTGCCCCAGCCGCTCGCGCGCCGAGAGCTTGTTCGCCGCCGCCCGGATCGCCTCCAGCCGGCGCAGGCGCAAGGCGAGCGCCGTGGCGAGATCGGCCGCGCTCGGCTCCTCGCCCCTCGGCGGCTCGGGCAGCAGCAGGCGCGACTTGAGATAGGCGAGCCAGGCCGCCATCACGAGATAATCGGCCGCCAGTTCCAGCCTCAGCGCCCGCACCTGCTCGACAAAGACGAGATACTGCTCGGCCAGCGCCAGGATGGAGATGCGGTGCAGGTCGACCTTCTGGCGGCGCGCGAGATCGAGCAGCAGGTCGAGCGGCCCTTCATAGCCGTCGACATCGACGACGAGCGCAGGCTCGTCCTCGCGCCGCGCGCGATCTTCCGCGAATGGCAAATCGGCCGTCATGCTGGCCTGCCCTCACCCGCCTTGCCCATCTCTCGCCGTCACCCCGGACGCAGCGAAGCGAATATCCGGGATGGCATGCGGGAAGATGTGATCAACCCCGTGGGACAGATTCGGCTTTTCAGCCGTCCAGCGCAAGGGCGCCGGCAACCTCGGCGCGCGCGGCGGTGACATCGAGAGGCTCTGGCTCGTGGCGGATGCGGCCGAGCGCAACGGCAGCCCGACGCGCGCGCGCGCCGGTCATCTCCGGCACCACCCCGGCGATGGCGACCATCTCCTCCATGATGCCGTGGCAATGCAGCACGACGTCGACCCCGGCGCGGATGGCGGCCCGGGCCTTCGCCTCGAACGTGCCGGAGAGTGCCTTCATCGAGATGTCGTCGGTCATGATCAGCCCGTCGAAGCCGATCTCCTCGCGCATGATCCCGCGCACGATCTTCCGCGACACGGTGGCCGGGTGCTTCGGATCGAGCGCAGTGAAGACCACATGCGCCGTCATCGCCAGCGGCATGTCGGCGAGATGGCGGAACGGCCGGAAATCATGCGCCCTGAGTTCGTCGAGCGTCGCATCCACCACCGGCAGGTCGTGGTGGCTATCCGCCCGCGCCCGGCCATGGCCGGGCATGTGCTTGACGACCGGCAGCACGCCGCCGGCGAGAAGCCCTTCCGCCGCCGCCCGGCCGAGGCGCGCCACCTGGTCCGGCTCATAGGCATAGGCGCGGTCGCCGATGACGTCGTGGCTGCCGGCGACCGGCACGTCGAGCACCGGAAGGCAGTCGACATCGATGCCGACGCTTTTCAGGTCATGCGCCATCAGCCGTGCCGAAAGCCGCACGATCTCGCGCTGGCGCACCGCATCGTTGATGGTCAGGAAGGCCCGCGCCGACGCGTATTTCGGCCAGTTCGGCGGCCCCATGCGCTGCACGCGGCCGCCTTCCTGATCGATCAGGATCGGCGCCTGCCAGCCGACGGTCTCGCGCATCTCGGCCGTCAAGGCCGCGACCTGCTCGGGCGACTGCGTGTTGCGCCGGAACAGGATGAAGCCCCAGGGACGGGCATCACGGAAGAAGGCGCGCTCGTCGGGCGTGAGGCTCGTGCCGAGGCAGCCGGCGATGAAGGCGCGCGAGGTCATGGCACCGGGTTAGAAACTGGCGCGGGCGCGGTCAAGCACCACGCGTCCCCTCCCCCCGCTTGCGGCGGGGAGGGAACGGCGGAGTGCCGACCGCCTCACTTGATCTGTTGGAAGTTCTGCGCGTTGAAGGCGTCGAAGGGCAGCTCCGCGATGCGGAACCAGAGCTGCTCCTTCTTCCAATAGGGCAGGAAGGAATCGTAGAAGGTCTTGAACTGCGGGTTGCTGGCGGCGAGCTCCGCATACATGGCGAAGGCCTCCTTATAGGCGGCCGCCATCACCTCCTGCGGGAAGGCGCGCAGCTCGGCCCCGGTGCCGACCAGCCGCACCAGCGCATCCGGGTTGCCGTGATCGTATTTGGCGACGCAGAGCGCGTTGGCCTCGGCGCAGGCCGCCTCGAGAATCGCCTTGTAGGACGCCGGCAGCGCGTTCCACTTATCGAGGTTGGCGATGAAGCTGACGTTGGCGTTGCCCTCCCAGAAACCGGGATAGTAATAATATTTCGCCACCCGGACGAAGCCGAGCTTCTCGTCGTCGAACGGCCCGGAGAACTCGACCGCATCGAGCGTGCCGCGCTCCAGCGCCGGATAGATGTCGGCCCCGCCGATGGTCTGCGGCACCACGCCGAGCCGCGCCATGATCCGCCCGCCGAGCCCGGCGATGCGGAACTTCAGCCCCTTCAGATCCTCGAGCGTCTTGATCTCCTTGCGGAACCAGCCGCCCATCTGGGCGCCGGTGTTTCCCGAGGGGATCGTGTAGCAGTTATAGGTCTTCATGAAGGCGCGGCAAAGCTCGAGCCCGCCGCCCTGATAGAGCCAGGCGTTCTGCTGGCGGGTGTTGAAGCCGAAGGGCAGCGAGGTCTCGAAGGCGAAGGCCGGATCCTTGCCGATATAGAAGCTCGACAGCGTGTGGCTGCATTCGACCGTGCCGTTCTGCACCGCGTCGAGCGCCTGCAGCGCCGGCACGATCTCGCCCGGCGCGAAGACCTGGATCTGGAAATTGTTGTCGGTCGCCTCCGCCACGCGCTTGGCGACATGGGTCGAGATTCCATAGAGCGTGTCGAGGCTCTTGGGATAGCTCGAGGTCAACCGCCAGCTGATCTTGGGCTGAGACTGCGCGAGCGCCGGCGCCGCGATGGCGGCGCTGCCGGCAGCGCCCACACCGGCGACCTTGACGAAGTTGCGACGATCCATGGGTATCCTCCAGCTGGTGCTTTGCGTCACGCCGGCGGCACGCGGCCTTCCGACGCATCGTTGATTGTTGTCAGCTAAGTCGCATGCGCCTTCGGGCGCGACAAGTATGCCCGGCGCCATGCCTGCTCGCACAAAAAGCGCAGGCGGCCGGAGCATGGACGCAGCGAGACGGCCAAACAAAAGGGCAGCGCCCGAAGGCGCTGCCCTTTCATGACGAAACGAGGCTGTCTCAGTTCTTGGCGATGAAGCACTGACCGCCCGCGGCCTGAAGCGCCGAGCACATCGAGGTGGCGTCATCGCGGGAATAAGGCCCGACGCGCAGGCGATAGACCGTCTTGCCGCCAGCGAGCTCCGTCTTGCGGACGATCGGCGACTGACCGCCGAGCTGCTGCGGATATTTGCGCTGCAGCGCCGCGAAGGTCGCCCGCGCCTCCTGCTCACTGCCCGGCGCCCCGAGCTGGACCACGAAATCGCCGGTTCCGGCGCGGATCGCGGCGTTGGCGGGAGCCGGCGTCGGAGCGGCAGGCGCTGCGCTGGCGAGGCGGGTCGGAGCGGCAGGCGCTGCGCTGGCGAGGCGGGTCGGAGCGGCGGGCGTGGTCGCGGCCGGCGGTGTCGTCGCGCGCTCCTGCGGCTTCGGCGCAGCCGGCGGCGGCACGGCGGCCGCGATCGGCAGATTCGCACTGGCCGGGCTGCCCGCGATCGAGCGGCTCGGCGCCGAGCCGGTCGCGATCGGGCGGTTGCCATTGGCGTCGGCAGCGGCCGCCTGCGCCGGCGAGCCGTCGGGACGGATCGAGACGGTGCGGACCTTGCGCGGCTCGCCGAGGCCCGGCACCGGCGGCATCGGGGTCAAGGCGGGCTCGGGCATCACGATGCTGCGCTCGGCGCCGCTGGGCGCCGGAGCGGTGACGGTTTCGCTCGAAGCGGTGCCCGGTCCGGGCAGAACCACCCGCGAGGGCATCGAGCGGGCCGCTTGCTGGATGTCGACCGGCTGCTCCTGGCTGTCGACGAGCTTGGTCTTGCCCTGCGGGTCTTCGGCGGAGCGCTCGTAGATCTGCTTGTTCTGGTTCGGAATTTCCCGGCCGCCCGGATTGGCGGGCTCGACCTTGACCGGGCCGCTATCGGCCGCGATCACCGGCGGCGCGCCGCTCTTCGAAGACGAGCCGCCGCGCAGCAGCATGGTTCCGCCGACGCCGATGACGCCAATGGCGATCACCGCAGCCGCCGCCCAGAGGCCCTTGCGAGAGCGCCGGGGCTCGAGATCGGGCAGGTCGTCTTCGGCATATTGAGGATGGTAGGTCTGCTGCCGCGCATCGAAGCCCTGGTCCGAAGCCTCGGCGTCATAGGCGGGTTCCTGCTGATAGACCGGGGCCCGGTAGAAGCCCTGCTCCTCGTCAAGGTCGCGCGCGGCTGGCGCCCCTTGGGCCGGCACCGGCCGGGAATAGGCGGCCGGCTCGGGATGAGCGTAATCCTGCTCCGCGGGCTCGTCGTCGTATTGATAGTGTTGCCGGGGCTGAACCGGCGCGGCCGCGGGCTTGCGCTCGGGCTCGGTCCGGCGCAACAGGGCCTCGAACTCGTCGAGGGCGCCGCGCATCTCGGCCGGCGGCTCGGCGACGGGCAAAGGAGCCTGCGCCGCACGCGGCGGCACATAGACGGGCTGCTGCGGCACCACAGCGAAGCTGGGCTCCTGGCGCGTCGCCGGCGCAGCAGGCTGCTGCCTGCGCTCGGTGAAGATGTCCTTGAGCGGATCGTCCTGACTGACGATACGGGTCAGCTCCGCCAGCGGATCGGGCGAGTGCGCGGGGCGCTGCGCCTGCCCTGCCCCCCGAAGCTGGCGCTCGAGATCCTCGAGATCGAGCGCGAAACGATTCCTAGCTGGCTCACTCATGGTACGATCCATTCCAGCACAAGCCGCTTCCCCCTATGGAAGAACCGGGAACTCTGTGCGGTCAACCTGACCTTGTGCGCGCCGCCGGAATAGTGCCCCGTCAGCGCATCTCTTCCGGCGCCGCAACTCCGGCGACAGCCAGACCGGAAGCAAGGACGCTGCGCACCGCATGTACGAACGCCAATCTCGCCAAGGTCGACTTTCGATCAGTTTGATTAACGAACCGTAATTGCGGCGAGTCTTTGCCCTTGTTCCAGAGAGAATGGAACGCGCTCGCCAGTTCATGCACGAAGAATGCCACGCGATGCGGCTCGTGGGCCGTGGCCGCGCCTTCGATGATCCGCGGATAGGCGGCGATCATCTTCACGATGCCGACCTCGGCCTCATCCACCAGAATCGACAGATCCGCCTGCGACAATGCAGCGGGGGACAGGTCGAGATCGGGGAACGCCTCGCGGGCCTGCCGGAAGATCGAGGCGCAGCGCGCATGGGCATACTGGACATAGAAGACGGGATTGTCCTTCGACTGCTCGACCACTTTCGCAAGATCGAAGTCCAGTGTCGCGTCGTTCTTGCGGAAGATCATCATGAAGCGCACCGCGTCGCGGCCGACCTCGTCGATGACCTCGCGCAGCGTGACGAAGTCGCCGGAGCGCTTCGACATGCGCACCTGCTCGCCATTGCGCAGCAGCCTGACGAGCTGGCAGAGCTTGACGTCGAGCGAGCCCTCCCCGTTGGTCACGGCCTTCACCGCGGCCTGCATCCGCTTGACGTAGCCGCCATGGTCGGCGCCCCAGACGTCGATCATCTCGGCAAAGCCGCGCGTGAACTTCGAGCGGTGATAGGCGATGTCGTTGGCGAAATAGGTATAGCTGCCGTCCGACTTGAGCAGCGGCCGGTCGACATCGTCGCCGAACTGCGTGGCGCGGAACAGCGTCTGCTCGCGATCCTCCCAGTCCTCGTCCTTCTGGCCCTTGGGCGGCGGCAGGCGGCCTTCATAGACCAGGTCGCGCGCGCGCAGATCCTCGATCGTCTCAGCGACGGCATCCTTGTTGCCGTCGACGGCCTGCAGCGAGCGCTCCGAGAAGAAGACGTCGTGGACGACGCCGAGCGCGGCGAGATCGTCGCGGATCATCGCCATCATGCCGTCGATGGCGGCCTGCCGGACGAGCGGCAGCCACTCGCTCTCGGATTTGTCCTTCAGCGCCGGACCGTACTGCTTCGCCAGCGTCTCGCCGACCGATTTGAGGTAGTCGCCCGGATAGAGCCCCTCGGGAATCGCCCCGATATCCTCGCCCAGCGCCTCGCGATAACGCAGGAAGGCCGAGCGGGCGAGCACGTCGACCTGCGCGCCGGCATCGTTGATGTAGTATTCGCGCGTCACGTCATGGCCGGCGAAGGCGAGCAGGCGGGCGAGCGCGTCGCCGAACACCGCGCCGCGGCCATGGCCGACATGCATCGGCCCGGTCGGATTGGCCGAGACGTATTCGACATTGATCTTCGGCGCAGGCTTGCCCCTGCCGCGGCCATAGTCGAGCCCCGTCTCGATCGCGGATTTCAGGATCGCAGTGAACACCGCCGGCTGCAGCGTCAGATTGATGAAGCCCGGCCCGGCGATCTCGGCCTTGGCGATCTCGGGATCGCGCGACAACTCCTCGACCAGCAACGCGGCCAGCGCGCGCGGATTGGTGCCGGCCTCCTTGGCGAGCACCATCGCGGCGTTGGTGGCGAGGTCGCCATGCGCCGGGTCCTTGGTCGGCTCGACCACGACACGCCCGAGATTGAGCCCGGCGGGAAGCGCGCTTCGCTCAGCAAGCGCCCAGAGCGCGGCGTGAAGGCGAGCGGAATAGGTCTCGAACAGGTTCATCGTGGTCATCTTGTCGGCAGGAAACTTCCGAGCCCTCATCCTGAGAAGCGTTTCTGCGAAGCGCGTCTCGAAGGATGATCCAGGAGGCTCCGGAAACCGCTGGAGCATCCTTCGAGACGCGGCCTTCGGCCGCTCCTCAGGATGAGGGCTCACCAAGCTCGAACATTTTTGTACGGCCGCCCGGCCCTATCGCAGCGAGGGGGTGACGTCAAACAGGCGGCGATGCTCGTCGAGCGCGTACCAGTCGGTCATGCCGGCGATGTAGTCGGCGATGCGGCGCATGCGGCGATGCTCGTCGAGCCCGTCGCAACCCGCCGCCCACTCCTGCGGCATCGCCAAGGGATCGGCGCTGAAGCGCGCAAACAGCTCCCGCACCACCTGCGCGGCCTGGGCGCGGATCGGCGCGATGCGCGGATGACGGTACATATTGGGATAGAGAAAGCCCTTGATGTCCCGGTCGGCCGCCTCGATCGCCGCCGAGAAGGCGACGACCGGCTGCCCTGCCCGCCTGATCGCATCGGCCTCAGTGGGCGCGAGCGCCTCGAGCCGCCGCTGCGATTCTGCGATCACATCCTCGACGAAGCGGGTGATGACGCGCCTGACGAGCTCATTGGTCAGGCGCGCTTTTTCGAGCCCCGGATGCAGCCGCTCGATCTCGTCGAGCAGCCCGGCCAGGAACGGCACCGAGCGCAGGGCGGCATGGCCGAACAGCCCGGCCCGCAAGCCATCGTCGATGTCGTGGGCGTTGTAGGCGATGTCGTCGGCGAGCGCGGCGGCCTGCGCTTCGGCCGACGCATAGCTGTCTAGCCAGAGATCCTGCCGATGCTGGTATTCGACGATCGCCGCCGGAATGCCGGTTTTGGCGTAGCGCGCCGTCGGCTTCCCTTCGGCGTCGAGCAGCGGGCCGTTGTGCTTGACCAGCCCTTCCAGCGTCTCCCAGCTCAGGTTGAGCCCGTCGAAATCGGCATAGCGTTGCTCGAGCCGGGTCACGATCCTCAGCGTCTGGGCGTTGTGGTCGAAACCGCCGAACCCCGCCATGCATTCGTCGAGCGCATCCTCGCCGGTATGGCCGAAGGGCGTGTGGCCGAGGTCATGGGCCAGCGCCAGCGCCTCGGCCAGATCCTCGTCGAGACCAAGCGCACGCGCCAGCGCCCGGGCGATCTGCGCCACCTCGATCGTGTGGGTCAGCCGCGTGCGGTAATGGTCGCCCTCATGCGAGACGAAGACCTGCGTCTTGTGCTTGAGCCGCCGGAAGGCGGTCGAATGGATGATGCGGTCGCGATCGCGCTGGAATTCGCCCCGCGTCGCCGAGGCGGGCTCACCGACGAGCCGGCCGCGGCTCATGCTGGAGCGGCACGCATAAGGAGCGCGCCAGCGCTCACCGGGCTCAGCGCCCGCTGAGAAGACCGATGTCGGGATGTGCGGATGCGGCATGGCAGCCTCGTCGCCGCCCCGTGCTTGTAGAGGCGCTGCCGGGCCATTACCTTTACGGACAACCAGGGTGCAAGGAACATCTGCCCATGTCGACCGATCTTGCGGTCAACCCGCGCGGCATCGCGGTGACGGCAAACGCCGCGAAACGGATTCTCTCGGTGATGGCAAAGGAGCCGCCGGGCGCGATGCTGCGCGTCAGCGTCGCCGGCGGCGGCTGCTCCGGCTTCCAATATGTCTTCGATATCGAGGAGAAGAAGGCGCCCGACGATCTCGTCATCGAGCGCGATGGCGCGACCGTGGTGATCGACGAAACCTCGCTCGACCTGCTCGAAGGCTGCACCATCGACTTCGTCGACGACCTGATCGGCCAGTCCTTCCGGATCACCAATCCGAACGCGACCAGCTCCTGCGGCTGCGGCACGTCCTTCGCGGTCTGAGCCGGTTCAGGCCGCGTCCTCGGCCGCAGCGCTGGCCGCAGGCCGCGCCATCATCTTGCCGAGCCGCGCCACGGAGCTGCTCAGGACCACATTGCCGAAGGCGCGCAAGAGGTCCCGGTCGAGCTTGTCGCCCATGCCGATCAGCGTGGCGAAGGCTTCCTCCGGCGACATGGGCGCCTTGTAGGAACGACGTTCGATCAGCGCGGCATAGATGTCGCAGATCGTGATCATCCGGACCGGATCGGGAATTCTGTCGGCGCCGATGCCATGCGGGTAGCCGGAGCCGTCGAGCATCTCGTGATGCGACAGCACGGCGGCGAGCACCGCCGGCGCGAAACCGCCCTGCGCGACCAGCATGTCGTGCCCGATCTGCGGGTGCTGGCAGATGACGGCACGCTCTGTCGGCGTCAGGCGTCCTGGCTTGCGCAGGATATCGAGCGGGATTCGCGCCTTGCCGACATCATGCAGCACGGCGGCCGTCGTCATCAATTGCCGGTCGCTCTCGCCGAAGCCGAGCTTGCGGGCGAAGGCGGCGACCAGTCCAGAGACCAGAAGGCAGTGCTGGTAGGTGGCGTCGTCATGCTGCCAGACCATATCCAGCCAGGCATCGAGATTGCCGTCATCGGCCGCCCGGTTGATCGCCTCGACACTGTCGTTGATCGCCTGCACGGGCAGCGGCCCGTCGGAGCCGGCGGCTTCGAGCAGGCCGGCGAATGCGGCGGAAGCCCTGACGAATCGCCGCTGCAGAACCGTTTCCGGCCCACTGCCCCGCAGCAAGCCGAGCATGGCCCCGACCTTGTCGAGCAGCGCCGACGGCGGCGTTTCGGCCGGCAGGATCGCCTGGGCCCCGAGAGCGTTCGCCTGCATCTGGCTGCGCGGCGACATGTCCCGCAGGAGGAAGAGGAAGGGGGCGCCGGACTGTCGGTGAGTCGCGAGCGCCGCGCTCGCCGAGACGATCGTCGCGGGCCGGGAGAGATCGAGATCCACGATGAGCAAACGACCAGCGGCCTTGCGGATCTCGTCGATCTCGGCGAGGTCGAAGGCCCTGCACGCTCCCCAGACCGAGAGCGCGCGTTGCAGCGACTGACGCTGCTGATCACGATCGCTGACGAGAAGGACGATGGCGCTAGGTCTCCGGCAAGACCTCCATCTTAGCCCGGCCGATTGACGAAGCGTAAAAACCGCAGCCGGAATTCGCGCCAGGCGGGTGCCGGCGCGATAAAAAACCGGCAAGGGACGATAACCTTGCCGGCGTGCTTACCGGATTCTCAATTTAGAGCTCCCAACAACCCCAGAGGGGTTTCGATGGGGTTTGTCGAAGGCCCTCAGTGCGATGCGGCGGCGCCGCCCGGCTCGAGCCGGATCTCCGCAGCCATGAGCCCCTTCGGCCCCGGTCCGTAGCGCACCAGCACGGTCTGTCCCGGAACGAGCTCGACGAGCCCGTAGCGGCGCAGCGTCTCCATATGCACGAACACGTCCGGCGCCCCTTCGCCCTTCGAGACGAAGCCGAAGCCGCGCAGCCGGTTGAACCACTTCACCACCATCGGCTCCAGGCCGCTCGTCGGCGCCACGGTGACGTTGGTGCGGGCGAGCGGCATCTCCGAGGGATGCCGCGCCACTGTCGTATCGATCGAGAGAACGCGGACCGCCTGACGCCCCCGCGGCTTCTCGACCGCCTCGAGCACGATGCGAGCACCTTCCGCTATCGCATTGAATCCGTCGCGTTTCAGGGTCGTGACATGGAGCAGCACATCCGCCCCGCCGGTCTCGGGAACGACGAAGCCGTAGCCCTTCGACACGTCGAACCATTTGACGTAGCCGCTGGTCTCGACCGGGACCTCCGAAGCGTGAGGGCTTGGCCCATCGAGGCGCACGACACGGTTGAGTGACTGGATGGGACCCATCGGTGGTCGCCCGCTCTCACCGAATTCGTCGGACATTTGCCGCTCACCCCACGCAGAACGTCTTGATTCGTGACATTACGATAGCACTGCTGCGGATTCGGGGAACACCCCCGAAGATCTCGTCCACATAATCTCCAGCGGAAAGTTCACTTTTTCGATCGGGAAAGCTGGAGCCGTGAGCGAGTCGGTGCCTTGTCTCGGATCGGCGCAGGCCTGTCGCTCAGGACAGGAGCGGCGCCAGGGCCTTGCCGCTTTCGGCCCGGATCACGAGATCGGCGATCGCGTCGAGCTCCGTCGGCTCGCGGTTGAGGATGACGAGCCTCGCCCCCTGCCGTTTGGCGATGACGGGCAACGTCGCCGCCGGAAAGACCACGAGCGACGAGCCGACGACGAGGAAGAGGTCGCATTCCAGCGCCAGTCCTTGCGCCCGCATCATCGCCTCCTGCGGCATCGCCTGCCCGAAGGAGATCGTCGCGGATTTCACCGGCCCGGTGCACATCAAACAGGACGGCGGCTCGCCCGTCGCCTCGAAGGCCGGCCGGATCGCGGCGAGCTCATGCCGCCAGCCGCAATCGAGGCAGGTCGCATAGGTGCCGTTGCCGTGAAGTTCGATCACCTGCTCCTCCGGCACGCCGGAAGCCTGGTGCAGCCCGTCGATGTTCTGCGTCACGATGGCGGGCGAGCGCCCATCCGCCACGAGTCGCGCCAAAGCGCGATGGCCGATATTGGGCTGCGCGTCGCGGTAATGGTCGTCCATCGTGAATTTGCGCCGCCAGGCCTCCCTGCGCGCCTCGCGGCTCGTCACGAAGGCCTCGAACGGGATCGGCTTGTTGACCATCCAGGGCGAGCCCGGCGAGCGGAAATCCGGCACGCCCGATTCGGTCGAGATGCCCGCGCCGGTAAAGCTGACGATCCGGTTCGCGCGATCCAGCATCGCGTGCAGCTCGGCGATCGCATCCTCTGTCTCGTCCTGCATCGGCTCGCCCGGTTTTATGGAAATGGAACACCTCCAGATATGGAACGCCGCTGCGACGCTTCCAAGGCGATTGACGCAAGGCCGGCGCCGCAGCAAACCAGACTGATCATGCCGACACTCTCCCCCGCCGCGCTGAATCCCGACCTGATCGATACCGGCACTCCGCCGATTCCGGAGGCGCAGGGCTGGGCCAGGTCCTATGACGGCCGCCATGGCCCGCTGATCGACCTGTCGCAGGCCGTGCCCGGCTCGGCCCCGCCGGAAGCGCTGCTGCGGAAGCTGGCGGAAGCGGCGGCGGAGCCCGGCAGCGCCCGCTATGGCGGCATCACCGGCGATGCCGCTTTGCGTGAGGCCTATGCCGCCGAGATCGCGGGCATCTATGGCGCGCCCTTCACGCCGGCGGAGATCGCGATCACGTCGGGCTGCAACCAGGCCTATGTCGTGACGATGATGGCGCTGGCCCGGGCCGGCGACAACGTGCTGCTGCCGACGCCCTGGTATTTCAATCACGAGATGACGCTGACCATGCTCGGCGTCGAGGCACGCCCGCTGCCCTGCACGCCCGAATCCGGCTTCGTGCCGGATGTCGCCACTGCCGAGGCGCTGATCGACGAACGCACCCGCGCCATTGTGCTGGTGACGCCGAACAACCCGACCGGCGCCGTCTATCCGCCGCAGACCATCGCCGCCTTCGCCGCGCTCTGCGCAAGGCGCGGCCTCTGGCTCGTGCTCGACGAAACCTATCGCGACTTCCTGCCCGAGGGGCTTGCCAGGCCGCATGAGGTTTTCTGCGCAAGCGACTGGCAGGATTCCGTGATCGGCCTCTACAGCTTCTCGAAGGCCTATGCCGTTCCGGGCTGGCGCCTCGGCGCGATCACGGCCGGCGAACAAGTCCTCGCCCAGATCGGCAAGGTGCTCGACTGCGTGCAGATCAGCCCCGTCCGGGCCGGTCAGGCCGCCGTGACCTGGGGCATCGACGGCATCCGCGACTGGCGCGAGCGCAACCGCGCCGAGATCAACACCCGTGCCGGCCTCTTCCGTGAGACGATGGCGCCGCTGAACGGCTGGCGCGTGCTCTCGGCCGGTGCCTATTTCGCCTATGTCGCGCACCCCTTCGCGGGCGCGAAGGCGGCCGAAATCGTGCGCCGGCTGGCGCAGGAGCGCGGCGTGCTCGCCCTGCCCGGCCCCTATTTCGGCCCCGGACAGGAAAACCATCTGCGCATCGCCATCGCCAATGTCGCCGCCGACCGGATCGGATTGCTGGGCGAGCGGCTCAGGGGCTTTTCGTTCTAACCTGATCTGAACGCCGTCATCCCGGACAAGCCGCGGTAGCGGCGCTGGTCCGGGATCCATCGAAGGGCGCTGCGCTCCATGATGGATTCCGGGCCTCCGCTTCGCTCCGCCCGGAATGACACGATAGTTCCAAGGCCTAAAGGCCTACCGAAACATCTCCGCATAACGGTCCCGGTAGGCCCAGACCAGCGGCAGCCCCAGGACGACGAGGACCGCTGCCACCGGCAGACCCTGCGGGTTGATCGTGGCGTGGAAGAGCACGATTACCGCCATCACCGGCGCGATCAGCGCGAGCCCGAAGGCCGGCACGACGTTGGAGATCAGGCTCAGGCCCCCGGTCAGGTTGATCGCCTTCACGAAGGGCCAGAAGAAGCCGGAATCCTGCAAGGCCGCCTCGAAGGCGGCACCCCGCGCGCTGGTCGGCGGATGGATCAGGTTCATGCCCGTAGCGAGCCACCAGAAACCGTCGACGGCGCTGATGAGGAAAATCAGCCCAAGCAGGATGCGCGGGGCGGTCACGAGAAAAAGATTCTTCATGGGAATCCAGGCCGATGCGAGAACAGGCCGGCGCCGCTCTCGAGCAGCGCCGGCCTGTTCCTTGATCGCTTCGGCCTCTCGCCGGGTTCAATCGGCGAGACGAAAAACTACATCGTCGCGCCGATCTGCCACGGCACGTATTCCGCGTCGCCATAGCCGAGCAGCTCAGACTTGGTCTTCTCGCCCGACGCGACCTTCAGCAGCTTCTCGAAGATCTCGCGGCCCTTCTGCTCGAGGCTGACGCCGTCGAGCACATCGCCGCAATTGATGTCCATGTCGTCGATCATCTTCTCGTAGATCGGCGTATTGGTGGCGAGCTTCACCGAAGGCGTCGGCTTGCAGCCATAGGCCGAGCCGCGCCCCGTGGTGAAGGCGAGGATGTTGGCGCCGCCGGCCACCTGCCCCGTCGCCGCGACGGGGTCGTAGCCGGGCGTGTCCATATAGACGAAGCCCTTCGCCCTCACCGGCTCGGCATAGTGATACACCGCCGAGAGCGTCTTGGTGCCGCCCTTGGCCGCCGCACCGAGCGACTTCTCCAGAATGGTGGTCAAGCCCCCCGCCTTGTTCCCCGGCGAAGGGTTGTTGTTCATGCTCATCCGGGCGCGTTCGGTATAGTCCTCCCACCACTTGATGATGCCGACAAGCTTCTCGCCGACCTCGCGCGTCGCGGCGCGGCGCGTCAGGAGATGCTCGGCGCCGTAGATCTCGGGCGTCTCGGAGAGGATCGCCGTGCCGCCATGCTCGACCAGGATGTCGACGGCCGCACCCAGCGCCGGATTGGCGGTGATGCCCGAATAGCCGTCAGAGCCGCCGCATTGCAAAGCCAGCATCAGTTCGGAAGCCGAGACCGTCTCGCGCACCGCCCGGTTGGCGATCGGCAACATCACCTTCAGCGCATCGATGCCGGCGGCGACGGCCTTCTTGGTCCCGCCCGTCTCCTGGATCGTCAGCGTGCGGAAGACGTCGCTTTCGGTAACACCGTAGGCTTCCTTCATCCTGCTGATCTGGAAGCCCTCGCAGCCGAGGCCGACGACCAGCACCGCCGCCATGTTGGGGTTGCAGGCATAGCCCCAGGTGGTGCGCTTCAGCACCTCGAAGCTCTCGCCATTATAGTCGATGCCGCAGCCGGTGCCGTGGGTCAGCGCGATCACGCCGTCGACATTGGGATAATCGGCGAGCAGGCCGGAGCGCTTCACCTCCTCGGCCATGAAGCGCGCGGCCGAGGCCGAGCAGTTCACCGAGGTCAGGATGCCCACGTAGTTGCGCGTGCCGGCCTTGCCGTTGGCGCGGCGGAAGCCCTCGAAGGTCGCCTGCTGCTCGACCGGCAGCACGAATTCGGGCTTGGCCTCGGCCGCATAGGCATAGTCGCGCTCGAAGGCGTGGAAACCGGTATTGTGCTCGTGCACCCAATCGCCCGGCACGATGTCATCCGTCGCGAAGCCGATGATCTGGCCGAATTTGCGGATCGGTTGATCCTTGGCGATCGGCACGATCGCCATCTTGTGCCCGCGCGGAATGCGCTTCAGCGCCTCCACGCCGGCCGCGGTCACGCCTAGATCGACCGGATCGACGGCGACGACGACATTGTCGGCGGCGTTGAGCTTCAGCGTGCGGGGCGGCGCGGATTTGTCGAGCATGGCGGGAACCGAGATCTCCGGACGCCGCGATGGCGGCGCGCGTCCCTAGAGATGCGCCCAACCGGCCGCGTTTTCAATCGGTTCAAAGGAGGAAACGGTCATGCGTCAGACTCGGGCGCCGGCTAAAGAACGAACGCCCGCGGCAAGGTTCACCCAACAGTAACCATCCAAGCCGATGTATCTCCTCAGACCTGCCTGAGAGATACCCCATGCTGACGCGCCGCTCGTTTACGTTTCCTGCCCTGTCCGTCGCGGCGGCAGGCTTGGCCGGCTGCGGGTCGAGAAGCATCGTCGCGCTGCCGGAGATCGGCTCAGGCGCGATCGCCCAGAGCCCGCAGGGCCTCGTCACGCGCACCTTGGCACGGCCCAACTATGCCGAGGTCTATGCCGATTATCCCGGCGAGCGCTTTCCGATTTCGGCCATCGACTATCAGCGCATCGATCCCCGCTTCCTCCGGCAGACCGTGGCGTTTCCGCGCGACGACAAGCCCGGCTCGATCGTCGTCGATCCCGCCGGCTACCATCTCTATTTCGTCGAGTCACCGCGCGTCGCGACGCAATACGGTGTCGGCGTGGGGCGCGAAGGCTTCGGCTGGTCGGGCGCCGCCCGGATCAACATGAAGCGGGACTGGGCCGACTGGGTCCCGCCGCCGGAGATGATCGCGCGCGATCCCGAGATCAGGTCCCAGCTCGAGCAGACGCCGCGCGGCCTTGGCGTGCGCGGCGGCTCGAAAAGCCCACTCGGCGCCCGAACGATGTACCTCTTCGGCGAAGGACGGGACCTCGGCTACCGTATTCACGGCACATTCGAGCCCTACACGGTCGGCACCAATGTCTCGTCGGGCTGCATCCGCATGATCAATCAGGATATCGCGCATCTCTACGCGCGCGTATCGCTCGGCACCCCCGTGACGGTGCTGCCTGCGTGAGCAGGGCCGGATGAACGGCAGCGCTCGGACCGGTTCATGTTCCGTTGAACTTCTGTGTGTTTTGATGGGTATTGAAAGGAGTTTGCCATGCGCAAGCTGTTGATTTTTGCGACGATTGCGGTCGGGAGCGCGCTCGCCGCGCCGGCCATGGCCACCGAGGCCCTGCCAAGGGAACTGGCCGCGCGCCTCGACAAGGCGCCGGCCGAATATTCCTGGTCGGCGGCAGCCGAGCGGCGGCACATGATCATGGAAGAGACGATGCGCCAGCAGCGCTACGGTCGCGGCTACGGCCCGCCGCGTGGCTATGGCCCACCGCGCGGTTATGGCTACGGTCCCCGCCCGGGCTGGGGCCCGCCGCCTCCGCGCTATTATGCTCCGCCCCCGCCTCCCGGCTGGTGGTAATTCCGAGAGCGACGGGCAACCGTCGCTCTTTTTTTTGATAGGCAGGCGCGCTTGCCAGCCGGGCCATCTGGCGGCGATCTCCGCCACGCTCCACCTTCTACTGACCTGAGATCCTGAAGGCCGCGCTCGATCCGCCTGGGCAGGCGGCTGCGACAAGCCGATGCTCATGACCGGCTCGAAGAAGCCTTCCACGCTGGCGCTTTTCGAGGCAGCGGGTTTCGAGCCATCCAAGACCGGCCTTCAGGCCAGACGGCTTCCGGCCCGCACCGGATAAGCGGCAGCCGGCGCAACGAAAAACCCCGGCCTTGCGGGCCGGGGCTCTCAAACGCAACTGAACTCTAGGCAGCACCGGCAACGCGGATCAACCGCGCCACAGGATCACTTGCCGCAAATCACTTGCCGGCGGCGGCCGGGACAGCCTTCGAGACGATACCTTCGAACGGCTTGTAGGCGTCCTTGGCGAGAGCGGTGTAGAGCTCGCCCATCTTGGTGAGCTGGGCGACAGCGCCCTCGAACGAGGTCTTGACGTAGTCGGCCTGGATCTCGAGAGCCTTGTCGAAGGTCTTCACGCCGGCGAGCTTCTCGAGCGTCGCGGTGCTGGCCTCGAAGGACTTCTTGGCATAGTCGGTCGCCTCGACGGCGATCGTCTGAACGCCCTTGGAGGTGGCGCCGAAAGCCTTCAGAGCGGCATCGACGTTCTCTTTGGAAGCCTTCTGGATGGTCTCGAATTGCTGGATCATGGCTGGTCTCCTGGCACCTTGGGTGCGGCCTCTGGTGACGGGCGTTGTCTCGCCCTGACGTGTCGCCCCAAGGTCGGATGAAGAGATCACCACCGGGGACTGCCGCTATATTGTGCAGCGCAACATGAATGTCAAGCGAACGCTGCAATGCACCAAACGCATATCGTTCCGATCGCAACCATTCAAGTTTTAACGGCTCCGTAACCGCGTCCGCCTAACCTCTCCCTCTGTGTCCTTCGCGCCACGTCAACCAGCGCGCGGAGGTCGGACTTTTGAGTATCGAGTTCGGGGCGTTTCATGGTGTTTGGTTGCGTTGGGTTGCGGCGTCCGCGTCTGCGGGTCGTCGCCGGGCTGATCGGAGTTGTCGCCATTGCGGCTACGATGGCCGCTTCCCCCGCCGAGGCGCGCAAGCGTCGCCATCATGCTGCGGGCGGCGGTGGCTACACCCCGCCCTATGCCGCGATGGTCGTCGACGTGAAGAGCGGGCGCACGCTGCACGCCGTCAATGAAGACGCGGCCCGCATCCCCGCCTCGCTCACCAAGGTCATGACGCTCTATCTGTTGTTCGAGCAGATGGAACGCGGCCGCTTCGACATGGATTCCGAGCTCAAGGTCTCGTCCTATGCGGCCTCGCAGCCGCCGACCAAGCTCGGCCTGCGCGCCGGCTCCACCCTCTCGGTCGGAGACGCGATCCGCAGCATGATCACGCTTTCGGCCAATGATTCCTCCGTCGTCGTCGCCGAGAATATCGCCGGCTCCGAGGATGCCTTCGCCGAGATGATGACGCGCAAGGCGCGCTCGCTCGGCATGAGCTCGAGCCGCTTCTACAATCCGCACGGCCTGCCGCATTCTCCGCCGAACCTGACGACCGCGCGCGACCTCACCATCCTGGCCCGCGCCATCCAGGAGCGCTTCCCGCGCTATTTCGCGCTCTTCCAGACCCGCGCCTTCCAGTATGGCAGCCGCACCATCCGCGGCCATAACCGCCTGCTCGGCAAGGTCGAGGGCGTCGATGGCATCAAGACCGGCTACACCCGCGCCTCCGGCTTCAACCTGATGACCTCGGCCAAGGCGGACGGTCACCAGATCGTCTCCGTCGTGCTCGGCGGGCGCTCCGGCGCCTCCCGCGACAAGATCATGACCGACCTCGTCCTCGCCAATCTGCCGCGCGCCTCGACCAGCGGGCGCTCCTCGGTGATGGTCGCCGAGGCGCCTGAGCGCGAGGAACGCCCGCGCCAGGAAGAACGCCCGCGTCCCGAGGAGCGCGTCCGGCCGGAAGAGCGCCCGCGCGTCGCCGCCCTCGCCGAGCCTGCGCCGATCCCGGTGCCGCGTCCGGAGAACGTCGCCGCGCCGCAGCCCCAGCCGCTGCCGGTGGCCGCCCGCTCCTATGCGCCGATGCCGACCCAGACGCCGATCGCGCCGCCGCGTCCGATTGCCGCCGGCCAGCCGCTGCAGATCTCCGGCATGCGTCCGGTCACCGCGACCACCACGCCTTCGGCGATGCGCTGGTCCATCGGCGCCCAGCCGGCCGATGCCAAGGTCCTGCGCCCGCCGGCGAATGTCGACACCACCTCCTCGATCGCGCGACTGGCCGAGCCGGCCGCCGAGCCCGTCAAGGTCGCGGAGAACAAGGTCGAGGCCCCGGCCGCCACCATCGCCCGCAAGTCGGACGCCGTTCCCGCCAAGGCACAGGCTCCCGAGCCTGCCCCCGCCATGTCGCATCAGGCCGCGGTGGTCGCCTCCGGCAAATGGGTGATCCAGCTCGGCGCCACCGACGACAAGGGCAAGGCCGAAGAGATCCTGGCCCGGGCCCGCGCCAAGGCGGCCGGCTCGCTCGCCAGCGCCTCCGGCTTCACCGAGAAGGTCGAGAAGGGCGGCTCCACCCTCTTCCGTGCCCGCTTCGCCGGCTTCGACGACTCGAAGGACGCGCAGAACGCCTGCAACAGGCTGAAGCGTGGCGGCTTCTCCTGCTTCGCCACCCGTAGCTGACCGGACCGGGAAAGGAGTTCACGCCATGTCGCAGACCTACTCCGGAAGCCCGTCGCTATCCCCGCTTCAGAAGGATGTCCTTGGCCTGGTTGACGCGAGCGGCAAGGCCGCTCGTACCCCCGGCATCCGGATGAATCCGCTTCATCAGGGATCGGTGGGCCTCACGGACCGCCTCCTCGCCCGCCCCCTGCTGAAGCCCCAGGATCTCGTAGGCCTCCTGCTGCGACATCGTGCCCGTGCCCGCCGCGCCGCGCTGCCCCGCGTCACCGTCACGATCAGCGTCTTCACGCCAGCCGGGCGACCGGCGGTCGAGATATGCCTCTAGCAGGCGAGCCCCGTCAGGATCTCGCGCCAGGCAATCGCGCATCAGAGCGCCGAGATCCGCCTGGCCCAGGCTGTCGAGATCGCGCCCGGCATAAGCTCCGCTCTTGACCCGGCCCCGCATCGCGCCGCTGTCGTGATCGAGTTCCATCGCAAGCAGGACCGACTGCACCTGCGAGGTCGCGCCCGGCGCCGGCCCGGCGCGATCGGCCCAGGGAAAGCGGATGCCGCCCGGCCCGGTGGCGCTCCAGCCGAGCAGCCAGGCGCCGATGCCGCCGAGAAAGACGGCCATGTCCAGCCGTCCGCGCACCATCAGCAGGGCGGCGACACCCAGCGCAGCGACCCCGCCCACGGTCTTGGCAAGCTTGGCGACGATCTTCGGATTGGCGCCGGCGAACAATTTCACCAGCCACCAGACGAGAATGAGAACGGCGACGCCGTAGAGCAGGCTCACCCGCGCCCTCCTTCCATCGCCGCGATCAATCCTTTGACCGCCGGGCTCGCGCCGGCGAGACGCAGCATCGCCTCGCGCCCGCCCGCGGCATAGGCCGCCGCGCCGCGCAGGAGCTCCAGCAGCGAGGCCGGCGCATTGACGTCGAAGCGCGCATGGGCGCCGCCGGTCAACCTCGCGATGCCGGCGAAGGCACGGCTCGCCGCCGGCTCGGAACCCTCCTGGAACACAAAGCCGCGGATACCGCGCAGGCCGAGCTCGCCGGCCAACGCCGCGAGCGCATCGGCATCCTCCTCCATCGCATCGCCGACGAAGACGAAGGCCCGGATCGGCACGCTGCGCGCCTCGTCGCGCACATGCCTCAGCACGCGCGCAATCTGCGTCTGCCCACCCTCGCAGGCGATGCGGCCCATCAATCCCTTCAGCCGCTCTGGCTCGCCGACCCAGCCGGAAGCCCGGCACTCGCCGAGCCCGCGGAAATAGACGAGCTGGACAGCAAGGCCGCCGCTCTCGGCCGCCACCTCGAACATCCGGCCCTGCAATGAGCAGGCGAGATCCCAGCTCGGCTGCCGGCTCATCGTCGCGTCGAGCGCGAAGACGAGGCGGCCCGCCGTTCCCGCCGCGAGCGGCGCCAGACGCTGCGCCGCGCCGAGAAAACGGTCGATCTCGCCCGGCTGCGACCGGCTGGCCGCCGCCGTCCCGGCGGCCTTGCCAACGGCACGGTCATTCTTCTCGCTCATGACGCGACGGCGACCTTTCTGAATCACTTCCCATCCTGATATTGGCCACAGCGGCCGCATTTGCTACCCGTCCGCCAAACGGAGGACGCGAGAGTGGCTGGGATCACGGTTTTCGAGACGGTCGCCGCGATGCGGGAAGCCGTCGCCGGCTGGCATGCGGCAGGCGAAAAGGTCGCTCTGGTTCCCACCATGGGCGCCCTGCACGAGGGCCATATCGCCCTGGTGAGCGAAGGCCAGCGCCATGCGAAACGGGTCATCGTCTCGATCTTCGTCAACCCGACGCAGTTCGCCCCGCACGAGGACTTCAAGAAATATCCGCGCACTTTCGACGACGATTGCGCCAAGCTCGTCGCCGCCGGGGCCGACGCGGTGTTCTTCCCCTCGGTCGAGGAGATGTATCCGGCCGGCTTCGCGACCCGCGTGCTGCTGCTCGGCCCCGCCGCGGTCGGGCTGGAGGATCGCTTCCGGCCGACGCATTTCGAAGGCGTGGCAACGGTCTGCTGCAAGCTCTTCACCCAGTCGCGCGCCGACTGCGCCGTCTTCGGCGAGAAGGACTACCAGCAGCTCAAGGTCGTCACCCGCATGGCTGGAGATCTCGACCTCGGCATCCAGATCGTGCCGCTGGCGACGATCCGCGAGGCGGACGGCCTCGCCATGTCCTCGCGCAACCGCTACCTCTCGGCCGAGCATCGGGCGCTCGCCCCCACGCTTCATCGCGTCATGCAGGGACTCGCCGCGCGCATCCGCAACGACGACCTGCTCTTCCAGGCGGTGACGGAGGCGCAGAACGCCATCATCACCGCCGGCTTCGAGCTCGACTATCTGGAAGCCCGCCATGCCGAGACGCTGGCGCCGGTCACTGCGCGCACGGACGGCCCCATCCGTCTGATCCTGGCCGCCCGCATTGGCGGCACGCGGCTGATCGACAATATCGCGGTGTAAGCGCTCGCAGCGATCTGCGCCGGCCGGCTCGTCCGCCTTTGCCGCGTCTGCACCGTTTCCTGATGAACTGCGGCCCGTCTCGCATCGGGCGGAAGTCGCATGCCTGCGACAGTGCCAAAGCGCGTCGGCCAATTTATCTTGATGATCAAGATAAATGGAAGTAAGCTCGCTCCGAACGCCCTTGGTAAGCGGCGCAGGACGGGGCAACGGCAGTGGAGCTGATCATCGGAATGGCGATCCTCGCCGCCGCCACGGGGATCGGCGGCGGGCTATACGAGTTCATCGTGATCGATCCGGCCTGGCCGAACCGGCCGTCCCTGGTCCAGCCGAAGCATGGCGGAGTATCCCGCAAGCGCTTCTGGATCCCGCAGCATATCGTCTTCGAGTTTCTGCTCGTTGCGGCGCTGGTCGCGGCCTGGACGGCATCCGGCGTTCGGCAGTGGCTGCTGGTTGCCGTCGCGACCCATGCGGCGATGCGCATCTGGTCGGCATGCGACTTCATCCCGAAGGCCCTCGCCTTCGAGCGAGCCGAGGCCGACAGCATCGCGCCTGAGGCCGCGCTTCGCTGGACCAGGCGCAGCCGCTTCAGAATGCTGCTCGATCTCGCGACGCTGGCCGCCTTGCTCGCCGCATTCCGGGCAGCCGCCCAGAGCGCTGGCCTCTGATCGCCATGTCCGATCGCGACAACGACGCACTCCTGCGCCAGCTTGGCCTCGCGGTGAGGCGGATGGGCGCGCAGGGCGTGCTCAGCAGCGCCGCCATGGCGAGGCGTTTCGGGCTGCATCCGACCGATCTGGAGGTTCTCGACCTCATCTTCCTGCGCGAGACCGTCACGGCCGGCGAGCTCGCCACGGCCACCGGCCTGACCTCGGGCTCGGTGACGGCGCTGGTCGACCGGCTGGCGGCGCGCGGTTACGTCACCCGCCGCCGGGACGAGACCGACCGGAGGCGCATGCTGATCAGCGTCGTGCGGGCCGCGACGGCGCCGATCGAAGCAGCCTTTGAGCCGCGCCGGGTCGCCATGCACGCGCTCTGGTCGAGCTATGACGATGAGACGCTGCGCGCCGTGACCGACTTCCTGACGCGCAGCACGGAGCTGCTCGTCCGCTACACCGAGGACATTGCCGCGCCGGCTGAAACCGGAACGATCAATGGAACGACCGAGCCAGGCTGAGGCGCAGCACGACCCGCCCTCACTCTACAGCAGCCCGAGCCCCGCCAGCTCCCGCCGCAATTCCTCCGGCATCTCGCCGAGATCGCCGCCGTGCTCGGAGAGGTCGCGCGGCGCGTCCTTCGCCTGCAGATAGCGCCAGCCCTGGAAGGGCCGGAACGGGCGCGGCTCGACCGGCACCACCACCGGCTCCATGACCAGATGGCAGCGGCCGATGCCCTCGCCATCGGTGAAGGGGCGGATGTCGGTGAGACGCTGCCGCGCCGAGATCTGTCCCTTGATCACCCAGTAGAGCGAGCCGCCGTCGAGGATCTCCTCGATCTTCTTGGGGACCATGCGCGTGGTGTGCAACTGCTCAAGCGGCTCGCCGCGGGCACGCCGCTGCGCCTGGCGTTCGGCGATCCAATCCTCAAGATCGCTGATCGATTCGGCGCCGACGCAGAGCTTGAGCAGATGAAGGGACATGGCCGGTAAAATAGGCTCCTCCGCGCCGCCGGGCCAGCCTCCCGCATGCTTCTCCACAGACGCTCCTCAACGGCCATGCGCGAGCACGTTGACCAGCCGCCCGAAGGGATCGCGGAGGAAAAAGCGCCGCACGCCCCAGGGTTCCTCAACCGGCCCGTATTCGATCGGGAGGCCCGCGGCCCGAACCTTTCGCAAGACCGCCTCGAGATCGTCGACCTCGATCGAAAGATCGGGTACTGGCGTGCCCGAGCCGCCTTCGCTGGCAAAGCTGAGCTGCGGTCCGGCGGGGTCTCCCTCCGCCGCATAGGTCTGGATCCAGCCGTGATCCATGACGGGGTGCATGTCGAAAATGCTGCCGTAGAAGGGCTTCGCGAGGCCCGGTTCGGCCGTTAGCATATTCGCCACGATACGCTTCACCGTCATTTTCCCCTCCCGCAACTGGCTACGGACGTTTCATCATGCGCGGACTTGCAGGCAAGGCCATCCTCGTCACCGGCTCCTCGACCGGTATCGGCTATGCGATGGCGGAACGCCTCGTCGCGGAGGGCGCGAAGGTCCTCATCCACGGTCGCGACAAGGCGGAGGTCGATGCTGCCGTGGCGCAGCTCGGCGACGCCGCGAGCGGCACGACGGGCGATCTCGCCGAACCCGAGACCGCGCAGGCCATCGTCGACGCCACCATCGCCGCCTTCGGCCGCATCGACGGCCTCGTCAACAATGCCGGCATCTATCCGCGCGGCATTCTCGGCGAGACCACCGCCGCCTTCTTCGACCATATGTTCGCGATCAACACCCGCGCGCCGCTGCTCTGCGCCGAGGCCGCGATCCGCGCCTTCCGCGCCCAGAAATCGCCAGGCGCCATCGTCACGGTCGGCTCGATCAACGCCTATTGCGGCCTGTCCAACCTCACCGTCTATTCGATGTCGAAGGGCGCGCTGATGACGATGACGCGCAATCTCGGCAACACGCTCGGCCCCGAGCGCATCCGCGCCAACCAGCTCAATGTCGGCTGGACCTTCACCGCCAATGAGGACGCCACCCAGCAGCGCGAGGGGCGCAAGCCCGGCTGGCAGAACCATCTCTCGCTGCGCGAGGCGCCGACCGGCCGCATCATGCAGCCGGACGAGATCGCCGCCCACACCGCCTTCTGGCTCTCCGAGGACAGCGCGCCGGTCTCCGGCCAGATCTACGAGGCCGAGCAGTACCCGATGATCGGCCGCGGATGAACGACACGTCTCCCTCGCCCCTTCTTGCGCCCTTCGAGCCCTGGCTGACGCATTGGCGGCTGGTCCCGGACGGCGAGCCGATCAGGACCCATGCCAGCCGCCTGCTGCCGGTCCGGCAGGATGGCGCGCCGGCGATGCTGAAGCTGCCTGGGGTCGAGGACGAGCGCCTCGGCTATCGCCCGCTCCAGTACTGGGACGGCGATGGTGCCGCCCGCCTGCTCGCGCACGCCGACGAAGGCGCTGCCATGCTGATCGAGCGCGCCACTGGCCGACGCTCGCTCTCCGCCATGGCCCGCAACGGCGAGGACGATGCCGCGACGGCGATCCTCTGCGACGCCGTCGCGGCGCTGCAGAAGCCACGCGGCCCTTTCCCTATCGGGCTGATCCCGCTCGAAATCTGGTTCAAGGACCTGTTCCCGATGGCGGCCGAGCGCGGCGGCTTGCTGGCGCGATCGGCCGCTATCGCGAGCGAATTGCTGCCGGCTCAGCAGGACATCCTCCCGCTCCATGCCGATTGCCACCACGACAACGTCCTCGATTTCGAAGAGCGCGGCTGGCTCGCCATCGATCCGAAGGGCGTCATCGGCGACCGCGCCTTCGAATACACGATCCTGTTCTGCGATCCCGATCTCGGCGATCCCGAACCACCGGTCGCGATCCTGCCCGGCCGTTTCGAGCGCCGTCTGGAAATCGTGCTGGCGAAATCGGGGCTGGAGCGGCGCCGGCTGCTGCGCTGGATCGTCGCCTGGTGCGGGCTCTCGGCCGCCTGGTTCATGGGCGACGACGATCCGCTGGCGGAGGTCAATCTGACGATACTGGGAAAGGCAGCAGCAGCGCTCGGCGAATAGCGCGCCGTCATGCTCGCCCTTGTGGCGAGCATCCACGTCTTGAACACCGCATGGCATCGACTAAGACGTGGATGGTCGGGACAAGCCCGACCATGACGCACTGAATCGAAACCTCAGCGATCGCCCACAAGCACCTCCAACGACTCGACTATTCGCCGATCACCACCACCTTCGCGCCCTCGGCCACCTGCGCTCCCGGCTCGCCGACGACCTCGCTCACCGTGCCGTCGCGCGGAGCGGTCAGCACATGCTCCATCTTCATCGCCTCGACGATGGCGAGGCGCTGGCCCTTCACCACCGCCTCGCCCGGCGCCACGAAGAGCGCGACGAGCTTGCCATGCATCGGCGCCTTGACCACGCCGCCGGAACCGGCAGCCCCATCGAGATCGACCGTAAAGGGATCGAACAGCGAAACGGCCGTCTGCCGGCCGCGATGCAGCGCGTACCAGACACCGCCCTCGCCCTCGGCCAGCGAGACCTCGTGCTCGCCCTCGCCGATCTCATGGCCCGGCAGGCTGACGCGGGCATCCTCGCCCCGCCACTCGATGCGCGCGTCGACGCGCTCGCCATCGACCGTGAGCGGCAGGCCAAGCGGCTGGCGCGGCATCAGCGAGAAGGCATCCGTCACCAGCCAGGGCGAGCGCGTCTCGCCCTCGGCTCGCCCGGCCGCCTCGACGATGCCGGCGACCTGCCGCTCTTCCTCGAGCTGCAGGGCGACGGCCGCGACCGCCGCGGCATCGAGCGGCTGCGGCTCGGCGCCGAGCGCCTGGATGTTGCGGTCGATGAAGCCGGTATCGAACGGCCCCTTCCGGAACCCCTCCGCCTCCGTCAGCTTCTTCAGGAAGGCGAGATTGCTGCGCGGACCGGCGACGACCGTCTCGCCCAGCGCCGCGCCCAACCGGTCGAGCGCCTCGTCGCGCGTCGCGCCATGGGCGATGACCTTGGCGATCATCGGGTCGTAGAACGGCGTCACCGTATCGCCGGCCTCGACGCCGGTATCGATGCGGATGCCTTCGCCATGCGGAAAGCTCAGCGCCCAGAGCTTGCCGGTGGAGGGCAGGAAGCCCTTCTCCGGATCCTCGGCATAGAGCCGCGCCTCGACGGCATGGCCCTTCGCCTCGACGTCGTCCTGCGTGAAGCCGAGCGGCTCGCCGGCCGCGACCTTGAGCTGCAATTCGACGAGATCGAGTCCGGTGATCGCCTCCGTCACCGGATGCTCGACCTGGAGGCGCGTATTCATCTCCATGAAGTAGAAGCGGTCGGCCTGCAGGCCCTCGCGCCCATCGGCGATGAACTCGACCGTCCCGGCCCCGACATAGCCGACGGCCCTGGCGGCTTCCGTCGCGGCCTTGCCCATGGCGGCGCGCACCTCCCGTGTCATGCCGGGCGCCGGTGCTTCCTCGATCACCTTCTGATGACGCCGCTGCAAGGAGCAGTCGCGTTCATAGAGATGGACGACATTGCCGTGGCTGTCGCCGAAGACCTGGATTTCGACATGGCGCGGCGAGAGAACGTATTTCTCGACCAGCACACGGGCGTCGCCGAAGGCGCTTGCGCCCTCGCGCTGGGCGCTGGTCAGCGCGTCGTCGAAATCCTCGGGCCGATCGACCTTCTTCATGCCCTTACCGCCGCCGCCGGCGACCGCCTTGATGAGCACGGGGTAGCCGATGCGCCGCGCCTCCCCGCGGAGGAAATCGGCGCCTTGCTCGGCGCCGTGATAGCCCGGCACCACCGGCACAGCGGCCTTCTCGACCAGAGCCTTGGCGGCGTCCTTCAGCCCCATCGCCCGGATCGCCGAGGCCGGCGGCCCGACGAAGACGATGCCCGCCGCGGCGCAGGCATCGGCGAATTCGGCATTCTCGGAGAGGAAACCGTAGCCCGGATGGATGCAGGCCGCGCCCGCCGCCTTTGCCACGGCCAGAATCTTCGCGGCGTCGAGATAGCTCTCTCGGGCCGGCGCGGGGCCGATATGATAGGCTTCGTCGGCCATCTGCACGAAGAGCGCCTCGGCATCGGCATCCGAATAGACGGCGATGGTGCGAAGCCCCAGCCGCTTCGCGGTGCGGATGACGCGGCAGGCGATCTCGCCGCGATTGGCGATCAGGATCGAGGGCAGCTTGGCAGCGATCGTCATGGAAGCGTCCTCGGCAACATCCTTGAAAGGCTTTTCGCCTTTATAGCCCGCCTGCCCCATCTGTCTGCGCCTTGTTGCGCAAACCGGTTTGGGCCGCTTCCGAATCCGCGCTCCGCCGCAACGAGCGCCAGATCGCCCATGTCGCCTGGAAGCAGATCCCGGCGACGACAAGGTCGAACAGATATTCCGGCCAGCGCACCACCGGCAGGGCACGGGCGGCGAGCCCGACCAGAGCGAAACCCGTGGTCGAGATCGCATCGTTGCGGCTCGACAGCCAGGTTGCCTTGATCACCGGATTATCCTCGCGGCGGAAGCGCCAGAGCACGGCAATCACGAGGAGCGCGATCACGATGGCGCTCACCGCGGCGAAGCCGAGCGTCCAGATCTCGATAGGCCTGGGATTCAGAATCTTGTCGTGGAGGTCGTAGAGCGTGTGCAGCCCGGCGACGGCCATCACCGCGCCGATCGCAATCGCAGCCAGGCGTTCGGCCCGGTCGTCGCGGCCGAAGACGATGGCGGCGATGCCGTAGAGCGCGACGTCATAGACCCAATCGACGCCGTCCTTGAAAAGCTGGGCATTGCCGATGGCATGCGCCCAGGCGACCGTCGCCGCCGCCTGGACGAAGATGCCGAGCGCGATGCCCCAGATGGTGAGGGTGTAGGCGCGGGCGATGGCGGGATCGGGAGCCGCAGTTCCGCCTCCCTCGCCATGGGCGGGCCTCTCCAGACCATCCATGTCTTGCGCCCCAGCGACCATCCTCACCTCGTCATCCTGGACAAGCGGCTTTAGCGGCGCCGATCCGGGATCCATGCCGGAACGCGAACCGATCAGGTTCAGGCATGGATCCCGGGTCTACGCTTCGCTCCGCCCGGGATGACAAGCAAGCGGGACGGCCAACGGGAAGGAACGCCTCACCCCCGCCCGACGAGCGGAGCCTTGGTCGCCATCACCGTGACGAAGAGGATGTTGGCGTCGAGCGGCAGCCCGGCCATGTGCAGCACGGTCGAGGCGACATGCGCGACATCCATCACCGGCTCGACCTTGATCGAGCCGTCGGCCTGCGGCACGCCGGTCGTCATCTTCTGCGCCATGTCGGTCAGCGCATTGCCAATATCGACCTGGCCGACGGCGATGTCGTATTTGCGCCCGTCGAGCGAGGCGGTCTTGGTCAGGCCCGAGATCGCATGCTTCGTCGCGGTATAAGCCGCCGAATTCGGCCGCGGCACCTGCGCCGAGATCGAGCCGTTATTGATGATGCGCCCGCCGCGCGGCTCCTGTGCCTTCATCGCCTTGAAGGCGGCCTGCGTGCACAGGAACGGACCGGTCAGATTGGTGTCGACCACCTTCTGCCAATCCTCCAGCGAAAGGTCCTCCAGCAGCACGCCGCCCGGCGCATTGACGCCGGCATTGTTGAACAGCA
Source organism: Allobosea sp. RCC_152_1 (assembly GCF_041360765.1). Taxonomy (NCBI): domain Bacteria; kingdom Pseudomonadati; phylum Pseudomonadota; class Alphaproteobacteria; order Hyphomicrobiales; family Alloboseaceae; genus Allobosea; species Allobosea sp. RCC_152_1. The sequence goes on along the minus strand of NZ_JBFUPU010000011.1, from coordinate 55,137 downwards.
CGTCGACCCGGCCGAAAGCCGCCTTTGTCCTGGCGAACAGGTTCTCGACCGAGGCCTTGTCGGTGACGTCAGTCGGCACGGCGAGGCCCCTGCCCTTGTCGACGCCGGAGAGCGCGATCGTCTCCTCCAGCGCATCCGCCCGGCGCCCGGCCAGAACGGTGCGGTAGCCATCCTTCAGGAAGGCGATGGCGACGGCCCGCCCCACGCCCGAGCCGGCACCGGTGATGATCGCGACCTTGTCGTGCTGAGCCATGCGTTTCCTCGCGCTTTTGGGAATTCAATCGTTTCGTTCCCAAAGCATAAGCGTAGGCGCGCGACAAGGAAGAACGGCCGGCGCAACCCTTGCCGGCGCCGGCCGAGGAGCGCGCGCCTCAGGCGACGCCGTAGCGCTTGAACCAGGCGAGCGCCCGCGCCCAGCCATCCTCGGCCTGCGCCTTGCGATAGCTCGGCCGGTAATCGGCGTGGAAACCATGCGGCGTGTCCGGGAAGATCACGATCTCCACGGTCTTGCCGGCGGCCTTCGCGGCATCGCGCTGCTTCTCGACATCCGCGACCGGAATGCCCGTATCCGCCCCGCCATACAGGCCGAGGACGGGCGCCTTGAGATCGCCGACGACATCGGCCGCCGTCTTCGGCTGGATGTCGGTGCGGCTGCCGCCGAGCGGCCCGTACCAGGCGACGGCCGCCTTCACCTGCGGGTTATGGGCGGCATAGAGCCAGACGGCCCGCCCGCCCCGGCAGAAGCCGGTGACGCCGAGCCTTGCCGCATCGCCTTTCGAAGCGGCCGCAGCCCATTTCGCCGTGGCGTCGAGGTCGGAGAGCACGGTCGCGTCCGGCGCCTTCGAGATCACGTCCCGCACGATCGCCTGCACATCGGTCATCTTGGAGAGATCGCCGAGCCGGGCATAGAGCTCGGGCGCCACGGCGCAGTAGCCCAGCTTGGCGAAGCGCCGGCAGATGTCCTTGATGTATTCGTGGACGCCGAAGATCTCCTCGATCACGAGGACGATCGGAAACGGCCCCGCCCCTTCCGGCATGGCGCGATAGCCCGGCAGATCGCCATCGGCCGTCGGGATCTTCACCTCTCCGGCGACGAGGCCCTTGCTGTCGGTCGAGATCGTCTGGCCGTGGACGACGGTGGTGGCGAGGGTGAAGCCGCTGATCAACCCGGTCATGACGAAGCCGCGACGGGAGAACGGCTCCCTGACCAGCCCGTCCAGTTGCTCGAGCGTGCTTTCTGCTGCGGTCTGCGCCGGCGCCGTCATGTGCATCTCCCGTTGTTGTGGCGGGAGCCTGCCGCGACGCGGGACGGCTTGCCAAGAGGCGTCAGCACGGCTGCGGTCACAGTGGCGTGAGGAAAGCCGCCCTCACATCCGGAACACGCCGAATCTCGTCTCGGGAATCTCGGCGTTGAGCGTCGCCGAGAAGGCCAGCGCCAGCACCCGGCGCGTCTCCGAGGGCAGGATGATGCCGTCATCCCATAGCCGCGCCGTGGCGAAGTAGGGCGAGCCTTCTTCCTCGTAATTGCTGCGGATCGGCGCCTTGAAAGCCTCTTCCTCGGCCGCCGACCAGATCTTGCCCTCGGCCTCGATATTGTCGCGGCGGACGGTGGCGAGCACGCTCGCGGCCTGCTCGCCGCCCATCACCGAAATCCGCGAATTCGGCCAGGTGAAGAGGAAGCGCGGCGAATAGGCCCGCCCGCACATGCCGTAATTGCCGGCGCCGAAGGAGCCGCCGACCAGCACGGTGACCTTCGGCACGCGCGCCGAGGCCACCGCCGTGACGAGCTTCGCTCCGTCCTTGGCGATGCCGCGCGTCTCAACATCGCGCCCGACCATGAAGCCGGTGATATTCTGCAGGAAGAGCAGCGGGATCCGCCGCTGGCAGCACAGTTCGATGAAATGCGCGCCCTTCAGCGCGCTTTCCGAGAACAGGATGCCGTTATTGGCGATGATTCCGACCGGGATGCCGTGGATACGGGCGAAGCCCGTCACCAGCGTCGTGCCATAGAGCTTCTTGAACTCGTCGAATTCCGAGCCGTCGACGAGGCGCGCGATCACCTCGCGGATGTCGTATTGCTTCTTGAGATCGGTCGGCACCACGGCTTCGAGCTCGGCCGGATCATAGAGGGGCTCGACCGGCTCGGCGATGTCGATGTCCGGCCGCTTCACGCTGTTGAGGTTGCCGGCGATCCGCCGGGCGATGGCGAGCGCATGGGTGTCGTCGCCGGCATAGTGATCGGCGACGCCCGAGAGTCTTGCATGGACATCGGCGCCGCCGAGATCCTCGGCCGAGACGACCTCGCCGGTCGCGGCCTTCACCAGCGGCGGACCGCCCAGGAAAATAGTGCCCTGCTTCCTGACGATGATCGTCTCGTCCGACATCGCCGGCACATAGGCGCCGCCGGCGGTGCAGGAACCCATCACCACCGCGACCTGGGGGATACCTTCGGCCGAAAGCGTCGCCTGATTGTAGAAGATGCGGCCGAAATGCTCGCGATCCGGAAAGACCTCGGTCTGGTGCGGCAGGTTCGCGCCGCCGGAGTCGACGAGATAGATGCAGGGCAAGCGATTCTCGCGCGCGATCTCCTGGGCGCGCAGATGCTTCTTGACCGTTAGCGGATAGTAGGTGCCGCCTTTGATCGTCGCATCGTTGCAGACGATCATGCATTCGCGGCCGGCGACACGCCCGATTCCCGCGATCATGCCGGCGGCATGGACATCGCCCTCATACATGCCGAAGGCGGCGAGCGAACCGATCTCGAGGAAGGGCGAACCCGGATCGGTCAGCCGCAGCACGCGCTCGCGAGGCAGCAGCTTGCCGCGCGCCGTGTGGCGCTCGCGGGACCGCGCATTGCCGCCGAGCGCGGCGGTAGCGCGGCGCTCCTGCAATTCGCCGCGCAGCCCGGCCCAGGCCTCCGCATTGGCCCGCGTCTCGGCGGCATTCAGGTCGACCTTGCTTTCGATGACCGGCACGGGCGCGCTCCCTCGAGACTTCAGCCTTATCGGGAGCGTTATGGCGCGGCGCCGGGCAAACGCCAACCGGCGCGGACGCACGGACGCGACCATGCAAATCCGCGCCGAAGGATGATCTTACTCGCTCGCCTGGTTGATCGACCCGGTCACGCTGGGCGCCGCGACCGCGCCGATGGCTCCGCCCGCCACGGCCCCGATCGGCCCGCCGACAAGCGCGCCCGCCCCCGCTCCCGCGGCCGCGCCGGCGATGCGCTGGTCGGTGGTGTTGCAGCCCGCGAGCAGCGTCGCAAGGCAGCTTGCGAGAAGAATGGCTCGCATAATTCGTCCCCTTTTGCTCGAGGCATCAGGCCGAAAAGCGAAATCCGCCTGTCTCAGCAGCCCGATGCATCACCGAAAGCCGGGCCGCCAACGCGCCCATGCAGGCGCATCGCGGCCAGGCTCTGACCGGGCCGAGCATGGGTTTGCATGGCTAACGAAAGGTAAATCAGGCCGAGACGGTTGGGCCGAAGACCCGCTCGAAGGCTTCGCGCAGCACCGAATCGACCTCAGGCATCGTCACCGGCAAGCCGAGATCGACCAGCGAGGTCACGCCGTGCCGGCTGACGCCGCAAGGCACGATGCCGTCGAAATGGGAGAGATCGGGATCGACATTGAACGAGATGCCGTGGAACGAGACCCAGCGGCGCACGCGGATGCCGATGGCGGCGATCTTGTCCTCGACGCCCTCGCCCCGTTCCGGCCGGCGCACCCAGACGCCGACACGATCCTCGCGCCGTTCGCCACGAATGTTGACATCGTCGAGCGCGCCGATCAGCCAGCCCTCCAGCGCAGCGACGAAGCGACGCAGATCCGGCTGGCGACGCTTCAGGTCGAGCATGACATAGGCCACGCGCTGGCCGGGGCCGTGATAGGTGAACTGCCCGCCCCGCCCCGAGCGGAACACCGGGAATCGCTCCGGCGCGATCAGGTCCTCGTCGCGCGCCGAGGTGCCGGCGGTGTAAAGCGGTGGATGCTCGACCAGCCAGACGCGCTCGCGCGCCTGCCCGTCGGCGATCAGCGCCGCGCGCGCCTCCATCTCGGCGACCGCCTCGTCATAGCCCGTCAGCCCTTCGGCCACGACCCATTCCACCGGCTCGGCGCCCGCTTCCGGCAGGAAGGAAACCGCCAGCGCATCCCGCATATTCACCATGGCTTAACCATGTTTCGTCCAAAGTTTACGGGCCGGTTTCTGCCGGCCGACCATGACCGAGCCTCTTGCGCCCAAAAGCCGCCGGCAGGCAAGTTTCGCTGGTCCAATTCTGAAGTAGGGTTCCGGAGGCAGGACTTGAAGACCGATCTCGATCTCGTTCCTGTCGAGCTTACCGTCGTGCTGGGGCAGACCCAGATGCCGATCTACAAGCTGCTGCGACTCGGCCGCGGCGCGATCATCGAGCTCAACGCCAGCGAGATGGACGAGGTCCAGATTCTCGCCAACAACCACCCCTTCGCCAAGGGAATCGTCGTGGTCAGCGGCGCGCGCATCTCCGTCGAGATCACCCAGATGCTGAAGCGCCCCACCGTCTACACACTCCAGAGCGTCGCCGAGGCGGCCTGATCCCTCTTTTTTCAGGAAAATGCGGCGCGCGTCGCTTTTCCACAGTGATGCTCTTGTGGCGGCGGATTCGATTTGCTAGATCGGCGCCGCTCCCTGGTTGCACCGCCCGCAACTGGAACAGAGCTGCGGTCGTGGCGGAACTGGTAGACGCACTACCTTGAGGTGGTAGCGGGGAGACCCGTGGAGGTTCGAGTCCTCTCGACCGCACCAAATTCGGACGATAAGTCCAGCGAACGGCGACCCCCTCGGGTCGCCGTTCGCGTTTCCGGCCTCATGCTCGATTCGTCCCAGGCTGCACCGTTCCAGGCTGACAGGCGTCAGAACTTTGGTAACGTAAATCGGTCATCAACGTGTCTCGTCTGATCCCCGAGAATACCGCTCCCCGCATGTCACGCATCCGCATCCTGCCTCTTCTGGCTGCCGCCGCCGTTGCGGTCCTTGGCGGCTGCGTGGCGCTCGACACCGCCGGTGACCGGCGCCCGCATGCCGGCGTCGTCGAGGCTCACAGCTACCCGATCCACGGCATCGACGTGTCGCGCTGGCAGGGTGACATCGACTGGTCTGCGGTGCGCGCCTCCGGCATCCGCTTCGTCTACATGAAGGCGACAGAGGGCGGCGACCACATCGACCCGGCCTTCCAGCGCAACTGGGACGGCGCGCGCCGCGCCGGCATCGCCCGCGGCGCCTATCATTTCGTCTATTGGTGCCGCCCGGCCCATGAGCAGGCGCTCTGGTTCAAGCAGCAGATCCCGAACGATCCCGACGCCTTGCCGCCGGTGCTCGACGTCGAATGGAACGGCCATTCCAAGACCTGCCCGCAGAAGGTCAGCCGCGAGCTGGCGCTGGAGAAGATCCAGCTCATGCTCACCGAGCTCGAGCAGCTCACCGGCAAGAAGCCGGTGATCTACACCGACATCACCTTCCACAAGGAGGTGCTGGAAGGCCAGTTCAACGACTACCCCTACTGGATCCGCTCGACGGCGGCGAAACCCGAGACCCGTTACCAGAACCGTCCCTGGGCGATCTGGCAGTTCACCACCACGGCCAAGGTCCCGGGCATTCGCGGCGATGTCGACCGCAACGCCTTCTTTGGCAACGAAGGGCAGTTCATCGGCTGGCTGCAAGGCGAATACGACATCGCCACCCGCCGCTGGGAGAAGCGCAAGCCTGTGCCGCCGCAGCCGAGTCCCGGGCCGGATCATCCCGCGGCGCCAACCCCGATGCCCGTGGCACCCGGCCCGTTCTCTCCCGCTCCCGCCCCGCTTCCGAACGAGGACCCGGAGGACGTGCCGATGGCGCGCATTCCTGGCGGCGTACCGCCGATGGCCTCGGCCTTCCAGCCTCTGGGCGACCAGAGCATTTCGGACTGAGGCTGCTGGACGCCGTCAGAGGCGCACCGTCATTCCGGCTTGACCCGCGATGACGCGCCTTTTCCCCCAAAAACAGCACGCAGCAGCCCTGTCACGCCGCGCGAATCCCGCCGGTTAACCAAAGCTGAAAAACATCCTGCGATTGCCGGGCAATTCTAACCGCCGCTTAACCACGCTCTCCGCATCTGGACCTGTGATGCAGGAGAAACACATGCCGGCGCGCAAGCTGACCCACGGCAGGATCTATCTCGGAGCCTTCGCCTTTCTGACGGCCCTCACCTGTCTGGCCGAGCCCGTCTTCGCGCTCTATCCGAAGAAGGGCGACAGCGCACCGCATCACGGCGTGCGCGATGCCCGCCGCAAGGTCATCCAGGGCATCGACGTCTCGCGCTGGCAGGGCGAGATCGACTGGGAGAAGGTCAAGGGCGCCGGCACGCGCTTCGCCTTCATCAAGGCGACGGAAGGCGGCGACCATCTCGACCCCAATTTCCGCCGCAACTGGGCCGAGGCGAAGAAGCACGGTGTCCCGCGCAGCGCCTATCACTTCGTCTGGTGGTGTCGCCCGGCCGCCGAACAGGTGCGCTGGATCAAGAAGCACATTCCGCGCGACCCCGACGCATTGCCCCCGGTGCTCGACGTCGAATGGCAGAACGGCTCGCAATGCGCCCGCAGGGTCTCGCGCGAGGATGCGCTCGCGAAGATCGAGATCATGCTCAAGGGGCTGCGTGAGCACACCGGCAAGAAGCCGATCATCTACACCGACATCAATTTTCACGAGGACGTGCTCGAAGGCGCGTTCAACGACCATCCCTACTGGCTGCGCTCGACCGCCGCGCCGCTGGCGAAGCGCTATGCCCGCGACCGCTGGGAATTCTGGCAGTTCACCACCACCGGCCGCGTGCCCGGCATCGCCGGCGATGTCGACCGCAACGCCTTCTTCGGCAGCGAGCGCGAATTCGAGGCCTGGCGGCAGGGGCGCTTCGACATCGGCCTGCGCAAATGGCATGGCGGCGAGCCGAAGGTCGCGGCACGCACGCCGCCCCCGACGCCGGCAGGGCTGCGCGCACCCAGGGCGGCTGGCGGCGCCACGCTGAAATTCGCCCCGCCCGGCCGCATTCCCTCGCGCACGGCGGATAGTCGCGACGTCGGCACGACGGGTTCCGTCCGGCGCAACTGAAGCGGCGCCGGCCGTCACGTTCCTGTCATATCGGCGGAGCCCTGTGCCGCGCGCACAAGCGCCACCCGTGATCGAGACGAACGACGATGCCGACCGATCTGCAATCCCAAACCGGCGTCATCTGGGCCTATCGCTTCGATACCGAGGGCCGGCCCAGCCTGATCGCGCGCGACACCCTGCCCGACCTCGCCCCGGATGAAGGCTTCGTCTGGCTGCATCTCGACCTCGTGCATACCCGCGCACAGAGCTGGATCGGCGAGCAGGAGCTGCCGGACGCGGCGCGGGAAACCCTCCTCTCGCAGGAAACGCATCAGCGGCTCGACCATTCGGCCCAGCTTGCCTGGGGCGTCTCGCATGACCTCATCCGCAGCATCGCCGACAAGTCGGACAGCGTCGGCGCGCTGCGCTGGGTCATCGGCGACAGCTTCCTGCTCACCGGCCGGCGCGAGGCACTGCACTCGATCCGGATGACGGCGGAGGCGCTGAATCGCGGCGAGCCGGCGGAGAGCCCGAGCGCGCTTTTCGAGCAGATCATCGAATACATCATCGACGACATCACCGACAGCGTCGTGCGCCTCGTCGACGAAACCGACAGCGTCGAGGACCAGATCCTGCTGGACCGGCTGCATGACGGGCCGCAGCGCGTCGGCGCGATCCGCCGCACCGCCGTGCGGCTGCACCGGCAGCTCAGCGGCCTCCATGTCCTGTTCCGGCGCTTCGCCGAGACGCAATCCGGCCGCAGCGCCCCCGATGCCGTCAAGGCGACCGCAGCGCGCCTGCTGCAACGGGTCGACACGCTGCATCACGACGTCCAGTCGGTGCAAGATCGCGCCCGCCTGCTGCAGGACGAGATCGCCGCCCGCTCGGCAAACCGCACCAACCGGCAGCTCTACGTCTTGTCGATCCTGACCGCGCTCTTCCTGCCGGCGACCTTCATCACCGGCCTGTTCGGCATCAATGTGAAGGGGCTGCCCTGGGTCGAGTCCGAGGCCGGCGCGATCTATGTGTCGCTGGCCTGCATGCTCGCGGCGCTGCTGACGCTCATCCTGCTGCGGCGCCGCGGCGTGATCGGCGACTAAGCCGCGCTGCCGCGCAAAGGCTTCACATGGCGGCTGGTCGCGTATTCACCTCGACAGTGACATGCGACAACGTCGGCAGGTCGGCAAGCAGCGCCTTGTAGGCCGAGGGTGATTTCGGCTGGCCGGTCACGACCGAGACGATGGCGCTGCGATGCCCGGGCCCGACCTGCCAGAGATGTAGGTCGGCGACCTCCGCGCCCTCGGCGGCGAGCCGCTGGCCGATGCGCTTCGCCAGCGCCTCATCCGGCACCGTGTCGAGCAGCACGGCCCCGGAACGACGCAGCAGCCCGACGGACCAATGCGCGATCACGCCGGCGCCGACGATCCCGATCAGCGGATCGAGCCAGACCCAGCCATAATACCGCCCGCCGAGCAGCGCCGCGATCGCCAGGACAGAGGTGAAGGCATCCGCGATGACATGCATGTAGGCCGCGCGCAGATTGGTATCGGCGCCATGGCCGCCATGGGAATGATGGCCGTGGTGGTGATCGTCGTGATCATGGTGGTGGTGCCCGTGGCCGTGATGCCCGGTGTCGCCATGGTGATGGTCGTGCCCGTCCCTGAGCAGCCAGGCGCTTGCCAGATTGACCGCGAGCCCAAGCGCCGCGATCGCGGTCGCCTGGGTGAAATCGATCGCAACCGGCGCGTAGAGCCGCAGTGCCGATTCCCCGGCGACCGCGAGCGCGATGAACATCAGCAGCAGGGCGCTGGCGAAGGCGGCGAGATCGCCGAGCTTGCCCGTCCCGAAGCTGAAGCGGCGATCATGTGCATGCTGCCGCGCGAAGCGATAGGCGAAGGCCGCGATGCCGAGCGCCGCCGCATGGGTCGACATGTGCCAGCCATCGGCCACGAGCGCCATCGAGCCGAAGACCGTGCCGGCGACGATCTCCGCCACCATCATCACGGTCGTCAGGCCGACGACGAACCAGGTCCGCCGCTCGTGGCGCTCATGCTCGCTGCCAAGGAAGACGTGCTGGTGCTGGGCGGGAAAGCTGTTCGCAGCCGGCATCGGTTCGCTCCGGACGGTCAGAGATATTTGGTGAGGGCCTTGAGCTCGTCGAGCGACTTGCGCGCCTCAGGCGTCGCGACCTGAGCGTGGTCGAACAGGTGATGCTCGATATGATCGAAGATCAGCAGTGACTTGACCTTCTCCAGCGCCTTCTCGACGGCTTGGAGCTGCTGCACCACGTCAGGAACCGCCCTGCCCGCCTCGACCATCCCCACGACCGTGCCGAGATGGCCCTGCGCGCGGCGCAGGCGGTTGATGATGTCGGAATCCATGGCGTGGCTCATGTGCTCTATCCTATCCTCTTGGATAGGATATGCAATAGCTCTCGATTGCCTGCGGCAGCGCAACCGCAAAGCGCCACCTCAAGCGGGCAGCGACGATGTCGACAGATCGATGACCGAAGCCGCGAGGCGCTCGTTTCCCTGCAGGTCGCCCCGCTTCTCGGGTGACCGAAAGCGAAAGCCTCGGGCGGAGACAAAGGGCCAGGTCGCCGCCTTGCCTCCGTCAGAGCGCAGGCCGGTCTAGGCTTTGCCCTTGGCAGCCTGCCGCTGTGCCCGCTTTTCCTCGGCCTTCGCGCCCCAGCCGATCGCGAGGCGGATGACCAGGAACTCTAGCACCAAAATCCCAAAAAACGCCGCAGCAATGATCACTTGATCGCTGCTGCGGTATCCCCCGATGCTCGCGACGCCGCCGGGCATGAAGCCCGCGATGACGAGCACAAAAACACCCTGCACCACAAAGGTCGCAAGCGCGCACAGAAGCGCGACGGGCCAGGCCCGGCCAGACGGCGGACGGGCCTGCTCACGCTTGAACCAAATTTGCCCGATCCAGGAAGCCGCGCTCCAGACCATGATCAGGCCAAGGGCGCCCATGCTGCCCGGAGCCGCCTTGAAATAGTCCTCCAGGGCAATGACCACCACATTGAGGATGATCACCCCGGCAACGAGGAAGGCGATATACCGCAGGACGAGAGCCCCATTGGAAATAGGCGAGGCAGTCGATGGTTGGGGCATTGGGAAACTCCGGGCAGGCATGGTCCAGCGTGCCGGCTACGATGACCGGCAGTGCGGGTAAAGCCCGGGCGCTGCATAGGGGGCAGCCTTTTCGGGCGGTTTCGACCGGTGCGAATCCTCGCAGACCGCCCTCTGATCTGCTCAGCCTGACACCGGCATTTCCGATCTGTAAGCTCACCGCAAAGCGGCCCCGTGCAGGCTGCGCAACACCGTCTGACCCGGGAGGTTCCGCCATGCTCGCCAACGCGCCGCGCCCGTTCAATTTCGACCTCGGAGAGACCGCCGATGCGATCCGCGACACGGTCCACGCCTTTGCGCAGGAGAAGATCGCACCGCGCGCCGAGGAGATCGACAGGACCAATCAGTTCCCGCGCGATCTATGGCCGGAAATGGGCGCGCTCGGCCTGCACGGCATGACGGTCGATGAGGAGCATGGCGGCTCAGGCCTTGGCTATCTCGAGCACTGCATCGCGGTCGAGGAAGTCAGCCGCGCCTCGGCCTCGGTCGGCCTCTCCTACGGCGCCCACTCGAATCTCTGCGTCAACCAGATCAGCCGCAACGGCAACGAGGCGCAGAAGCGGAAATATCTGCCGAAGCTGATCTCCGGCGAACATGTCGGCGCGCTCGCCATGTCGGAGCCCGGCTCTGGCTCGGACGTCGTCTCGATGCGCACCCGCGCCGACAGGAAGGGCGACGCTTATGTCCTCAACGGCAACAAGATGTGGATCACCAACGGTCCGATCGCCGAGACGCTGGTCGTCTACGCCAAGACCGATCCGGAAGCCGGCCCGCGCGGCATCACCGCCTTCCTGATCGAGAAGGGCATGAAGGGTTTCTCGACCCACCAGAAGCTCGACAAGCTCGGCATGCGCGGCTCCGACACTTGCGAACTCGTCTTCCAGGATTGCGAGGTGCCCGAAGAAAACGTGCTGGGCCAGGTCGGGCGCGGCGTCAACGTGCTGATGTCCGGCCTCGACTACGAGCGCGTCGTGCTGGCGGCCGGCCCGCTCGGCATCATGCAGGCGGCGCTCGACGTGGTCATGCCCTATGTCCATGAGCGCAAGCAGTTCGGCCAGTCGATCGGCGAGTTCCAGCTTGTCCAGGGCAAGGTCGCCGACATGTATGTCGCGCTGAATTCCTGCCGCGCCTATGTCTATGCCGTGGCCAAGGCCTGCGACCGCGGCGAGACCACCCGCGAGGACGCCGCCGGCGCCATTCTGCTCGCGGCCGAGAAGGCGACGCAGGTCGCGCTCGACGCGATCCAGCTCCTCGGCGGCAATGGCTACATCAACGACTACCCGACCGGCCGCCTGCTGCGCGACGCCAAGCTCTACGAGATCGGCGCCGGGACGAGCGAGATCAGGCGGATGCTGATCGGCCGGGAGCTGTTCAACAAGACGAAGTGAGGCTAGAGGGCTTCATGCCCCTCTACTTCGCCTACGGCCTCAACATGGACCCGGACGGGATGGCGCGGCGCTGCCCGAACGCCCGGCCGCTCGGCCCGGCCCGCTTGCCCCGCCACCGCTTCATCGTCACCCGCGACGGCTATGCCTCGGCGATCCGCGATCCGCGCGAGGAGGTCCATGGCGTGCTGTGGGATTGCTCGCTCAGTGACATCCGCGCGCTCGACAAGTTCGAGGACATCGCCAGCGGTCTCTATGTGAAGATCAATCAGCCGGTGATCGTGCCCGGCGGCGCCAAGCGCGCGCTGATCTATATCGGCCGTTCGGGCGATCCGGGAAAGCCGAAGCCGGGCTACATGGAAGCGGTCATCGCTGGGGCGAAACATTTCGCCCTGCCAGAGACTTACATCGCCGGCTTGAATCGCTTTCTGATCGAAAATCGCCGCGCCGTGCTGCCGCGATTGTAGGAAAAACTCCGCAATTCGCTTTCCCTCGCGCGGCCTCGGCCAGGCGTTGGATGTGGTGCCGACAGACCTAGAACCCTTTGTAGTCGGGCACCCATCCATTCATCCTTTGGCGCGAAACTCCGCCGGTGCGAATGTCGCGAGCTCCTGCAGCAGAAGCGGCCAGCTGCGCAGGCCGAGCGCGATTGAATCGAGATGGAAGAACTCGTTGGGTGCGTGAACATCCTCGTCTGGCAGGTTCAGGCCGAACATCAGCGTGTCCATGCCGAGCAGCTCCTTGAAGATCGCGGTGATCGGGACTGTCGCGCCGAGACGCACATGGACGGGGTCGCGTTGCCAGACCCGTTGCAGCACCCGCGTCGCCGCCTGGACCAGCGGGTGGTGGCCCGCCAGCGTCGAAGCCGGCGAGCCACCGCCGATGCCGGCGAATGCGATGCGCACGCCGGGGCGAGCGACCGAGCGGATATGATCCTGCAGCGCCTGAATGGCCTGTTCGGGATCCTGTCCGGGTGCCAGCCTGATCGTGACCTTGGCGCGCGCTTCATCGGGGATGACCGTCTTGCTGCCGGCGCCGGTATAGCCGCCCCACATGCCGTTGACGTCGATCGCCGGGCGCAGCGTCAAGCGCTCGCGCAGGCTGTAGCCGGGCTCGCCCGCCGCGATCCCGCCGACATCGGCGACGAAAGCGGCCTCGTCGAACGGCAACGCCGCGGCATCGCGGCGGTCCTGCGCACTCGGTGGCGGCAGCGCCTCCATCAAGGCGGGGACGGCGATCGCCCCGTTGGCGTCGTGCAGCGAGGCGATGATCGCGGCGAGTTCGTGCAGCGCGTTGCGCACGGCTCCGCCATAGCGGCCGGAATGCATCTCCTTCTCCGCGCTGCGCACGATGAGTTCGAGCTTGGCCAGGCCACGCGCCCCGACATTGATCGTCGGTTCCGTCGGGCTCGCACGCCCGCCATCGGCCGAGATCATCGCATCGGCCTGCAGCAGCGTCCCGTAGCGGTGCACGATTTCGCGGAGGCTTGGGCTGCCGGTCTCCTCCTCGCCCTCCAGGAAGAGCTTGATGTTGACGGGGCAGCCTCCGTGCACGGCGAGGAAGCCGGCGACGGTCTCGATCGCGATCGTGGTCGAGCCCTTGACGTCGGAAGCGCCGCGCGCATGCAGGCGCCCGCCCTGGATCGTCGGCTCGAAGGGCGGCGTCCGCCACAGGGCGAGCGGATCGGGCGGCTGCACGTCGTAATGGCCGTAGACGATGATGGTCGGCGCGCCCGGCGCCCCGAGCCAGGCGCCATAGACCGCCGGATGTCCGCCGCCATCGAGCAGTTGCACATCCGACAGCCCGATCTCCGCCAACCAGTCGAGCAGAAAGGCGCGGGTGGCGGCCATGCCCTCGGCATAAGCAGGATCGGTGCTGACGCTCGGCAGCCTGAGGAAGGCTGTCAGCCTGTCAAGCACGGCGTCATGGCGCTGCAGGAGGTGGTCGACGACCGGCTCGGCATTCATCGGGACTTCCTCGACATGGGTGCCGACGGCGCAAGGTGCCGCCTGCGTTGGGCTCTATTCCGGCTGGATGCCGGCGGCCTTCACGATCTCGGCCCATTTGGCGATCTCGGTCCCGACGAAGGCCTTGAGCTCGTCTGGCGTGCTGGTCTCAGGCTCGACGCCGGCCGCGAGCAAACGCTCCTTTGTCGCCGGATCGTTGACGGCGGCAGTCAGCGCCTGATTCAATTTGTCGACGGTGGAGCGCGGCGTCCTGGCCGGGACAAAGGCCGCGAACCAGGCCGCGAGGTCGTACCCCTTGACGCCGCCCTCGGCCATGGTCGGCAGATCGGGCGCCAGCACGCTGCGCCTGGCGGTCGAGACGGCGAGGCCGTTGACCGCGCCCGCTTTGATCTGAGGCAAAGTCGTCGAGATGTCGGCGAAAACGATGTTGATCTGCCCGCCGAGCAGATCGGTGATCGCCTGCGGATTGCTGCGATAGGGCACATAGGTGATGTCGAGGCCGGCCAGGGACTTCAGCATCTCGCCGGCGATGCGCGACGAGCTCGACCCGGCACCGAAGGTCAGCTTGCCTGGATTGGCCTTGGCATAGGCGACGAACTCCTGGACGGTTTTGGCCGGCACGGCGGGGTTGGTCGCGAGCGCGAGCGTGATCGTGCCGAGCTTGCCGACGGCCTCGAAGCTGTTGATGGCGTCATAGGGCACATGCTTGAGCAGGCTCTGATTGGCGCCATGCGTGGTGTTGGTGGTGATCAGCACCGTGTGGCCGTCGGGCTCGGCGCGGGCGACGTTCTGCGCGGCGATGACACCGCTCGCCCCGGCCAGATTCTCGATAACCACCGGTTTCCCGAGGTTCTTCGAGACATGCTCGCCGAGGATGCGGGCCACCGCGTCGGTCGCGCTGCCGGCCGCGAAGGGCACGACGAATTTGAGGGATCTCGACGGGAATTCCTGGGCACTCGCGGTGCCGGTGAGGCCGATGGCCAGCGCACCTGCGGCGATCATGCGCAAAATCGATGTTCTCATGGATTTTCCTCCGCTTTTGTCGGTCATGTCGGGGCGGCGTCTTGCTGCGCCGTTCGATTGGGATCAGTCGTCCGGAATTTCGATGTCCAGCAGGGCGGAGCTCAGGGACTTGCCGTGGGTGTCGAGGGCGAGCGAGCGCGTCACCCCACCGCCCAGCGCCTGCCGAAGCACGAAGTTGAGCGCCCCCAGCGACGCGATCTCGTAGCGGCTGACGCTGCCGCGAAGGAGGCCAGCGAAATGCGTCGCCACCCGCTCCGCCGTGACGTGCCGCACCAGGCGCGGATAATCCGCCTCCTCATAGGCGATCAGCGAGATGCTGGAGGTGTCACCCTTGTCGCCGGCGCGAGCATGGGCGATGGCGCGCAGCTTCATTTCAGCTCTCCAACATATGGATCGAGGGCTGGACCCGCTCGCGCGGCAGCAGCGTCGAGAGCACTCCGAGAACCTCGCGGACCTGTTTGGTGACGCCACCGCCGCCCGCCGGCCCGTTGGTGTAGAGGGTCTCCACCTCGCTGCCGACGCGCACCGCTTCATCCATCGTGGACGTGCGCCCGACCACGCGCAGCCGCACCTCGTAGGGCTCCGCCCGCTCGCCGCCGCCGGCCGGCAGTCCGAGGCCGTGGAGCGCATCAATGCCGATCAGATCGAAGCGCAACTCCTGCGCCGTGAGCCCCGTCAACTCCAGCCGCTCGCGCACGATCGCGGCCGCCAGTTCCGCGCGGTCTCGCGCGCCGCTGCCGGCATAGGAAATCTGACCTTCGCCCACGAAGCCTTCTGCGACGCCGAGCGAGACCTTCAACGCTTCGGGCCGCGCGCGGCCGCTCGCTCCGGAGATGCGGACCCGGTCTTGCCCGACCTGTTCGACACGAACCTGCGAGAAGTCCGCGACGACGTCGGGGGTGAAATACGCCGCCGGGTCATGAATCTCGTAGAGAATCTGCTCCTTGCAGGTGGCGGATGTCACGCAGCCGCCCGAGCCCTCGACCTTGGTGATGATGGCCGAGCCGTCCTCGCCGACCTCGGCGAGGGGAAAGCCGAGCCGCGCCAGCCCCGGCACCGTCTTGAAGCCGGGATCCGCGAAATAGCCGCCGGTGACCTGCCCGGCGCATTCCAGCACATGGCCGATCAGCGTCGCCTGGCCGAGCCGCGGCCAATCCTCGAACGACCAGCCGAATTCATGCACCAGCGGCCCGAGGAAAAGCGAAGGATCGGCGGCACGTCCGGTGATCACGAGATCGGCGCCGGCGGCGAGCGCCTGTACGATCGGCTCGGCCCCCAGATAGGCATTGGCCGAGATCAGGCTCGCCCCCAGCGCAGCAGCGGGCCGCCCATCTTCCAATATACGGCCATGACCATCGCCGACCGAAGCCGCGACGTCGTCGCCCGTCACGGCCGCCACCTTGTAGCCGCGCAAGCCGAGGTCGCGCGCGGTCGCACGGACAAGCTCGGCCGCCGCCAGCGGGTTGGCCGCCCCCATATTGGTGATGATGGCAGTGCCGGCG
Organism: Allobosea sp. RCC_152_1; assembly: GCF_041360765.1. NCBI lineage: Bacteria > Pseudomonadati > Pseudomonadota > Alphaproteobacteria > Hyphomicrobiales > Alloboseaceae > Allobosea > Allobosea sp. RCC_152_1. The sequence goes on along the minus strand of NZ_JBFUPU010000011.1, from coordinate 39,025 downwards.
CGGCGACAGGCCGGAAGCACCGCGCGCATGCGTGCCGCCAGCAGCGGATCGTAGCCGAGCCCTGGATCACGCCGCCGTGCCTGCTGCGCCAGCGCGATGGTGCGCTCCGCCAGACATTCAAAGACGAGGTAGTCGAGCCGGCCGCGCTCCGCGAGTTCGACCGCAGGCTCGATCCTGTCGCCCGAATAGCCCGCGCCGGCCCCTATTCTTACCTGTCGCATGCATCCTCCAGTTGCCAGAGAATGCCGCCGTAAATTCATAGCACAATTGAAATTATTCTATCTCAGTAATAGCGTTTCAGTATGAATTTCGATGTTCGGCAGCTACGGGCGTTCATTGCGGTGGCGGAGCATGGCAGCTTCACCCGCGCCGCGGCGGCGCTCAATCTCTCTCAGCCCGCCCTGACCGTTCAGGTCCGGGCGCTGGAGGAAGCGCTCGGCCTGCGGCTCTTCGACCGGAACACGCGCAATGTCGCGCTGACGCGCCTGGGCCGCGAGCTCTTGCCGGAACTGCAGCGCGTCCTGCGCGAACTCGAGGCGCTGCTCGACAAAACCCGGCAGCTCGCGCGCATGGCCGGAGGGATGGTTCGCATCGCGGTCCTGCCCTCCTTCGCCTCGAGCCTGCTGCCAGATGTGATCGCACGCTTCCGCGCGCAGCATCCCGAGATCGGCTTTGCGCTGCGTGACGTCGTCGCCAGCGGCGTCACGGCGCTGACGCTTGCCGAGGAGGTCGATCTCGGCATCACCGGCGGACCGTTCGAGGATGCGGAGCTGGAGCTGATGCTGAGCAGCGTCGATCGGATGCATGCCGTATTCCCATCGGGTCACACACTGGACGACGGCACCTCGCCTTCACTTGCAGCGGTGGCACGCCACCCGCTCGTCCTGATGTCGCGGGCGACCAGTGTGCGGGCGGTGGTCGATGCCGCCGTCGCGGCTGAGGGGCTGGTGGCGGAGGTTGCCGCGGAGGCGACCTACATGTCCACGGCCGTCGGCATGGTCCGTGCTGGAATGGGGATCGCGATCCTGCCCGAGACCGCAATGGAGATCAAAGCGCTGCCGATGCTTCGTTCGGCGCCGATCGACGATCCGCGGCTGGCGCGCAGCATCTCGGTGATCAAGCGCAGAGGCCGGACATTGCCACCGGCAAGTGCGGCCTTCCTGGACCATCTTGGCGTTGCGTTCGATGCGCTGCGGCAAAACGCAATGTGAGCCGGGTTTGCCTCTTGCCTTGGGTGCGGTGCCCGGCACCCGCTATCGCGGGGTCCGCGCCGCGATCCATCGCGCTAGCGATCGAACAGGCCTTCGAAGACAAGGCGAACATCCTTGGACGGATCGGTCCGGAGTTCGGCGCCGTCGACGTCGAAAACCAGCGTCGCCCGCTGTCCCAAGTCGTATGGCGGCCAGGCGGCGACGCCGCCGGCATGGATGAAAGCCGTGACCATTTCGTGCATGCCACCATCGCCGGGCCCCGCCGCAGTGCCGTAAGGTCCCGGCTGATTCCAGATGAGGCTGAGATCGGCGACATGGGGTGCCTGGCCGGCGAAGGGCCCGGCCGCGAGCGGCCTGTCGTTGCGATAGACCCAGGTCGGCCGCCCGGCCGCATGATGCGCATCGGCCAGCCGGATCGATGGCAATTCGTATTCTTCCGCCGTCAGCAGCTTCAGGTGCCGCGCGCTTGCTGGCATGCCGGGCCACATCCGCAAGGCACGCCTCTCGGCTTCCGCCATGATCTCGGGCCCCAGATGCGCCAGCAGCCGGCCATCCCAGTCCTCCGCCGAATGACCGTCTCCATGCGTCGCTTCGCCCAGGAAGGGCGCGGCCTCGTCGCGCGCCGTCCCGATCAGAAGCGGCACGGGGTGGCGGGGCAAGAGCCGCCGCGGCGACCGGGGCAGGAATGTCCCGTCGGCTACGGGGCGAAAGGGCTGGCGCCGGGTCTCGTTTCTGCTCAATCGCTCTTGCAGGGCAATGAGGCCGGCGGCCGGAATGTCCTGGAGGTCGCGGAGGCAACCGCCGGCGAGGGCCAGCACCCTGTCGGCCACGGCATCCGCCGTCTCCCGGCTATGGACCGTGTCGCCGCCGCCGGAGCTCGAAAACGCCGCATGGAACAGGCCGGCCGCCGAGGGCGCAGCCAGAAGGGCCGCGACGTTCTTGGCCCCGGCCGACTCGCCTCCGACCGTGACGCGGCCGGGATCCCCGCCAAAGGCGCCGATGGCCTGCCGGATCCAGACGAGCGCCGCGACGATGTCCCGCAAGGCATTGTTGCCGCTGCCGCGGAATTCCTCGCCGAAGATCCGCCCACCTTCGAGAAAGCCGAGCAGGCCGAGCCGATGGCCGATCGTGACGCACGTGATGCCGGCTCGGGCAAAGACCGCTCCGTCATAGACGGGCCGGCTCGTCCCCCCGACAGACTGGCCGCCGCCATGCAGCCAGACCAGCACCGGATGCGGCCCCGCCTCGGCCGGCGACCAGATGTTGAGATAGAGACAATCCTCGCTCGTCGGCACGGCGGGCATGGCGTCGGGATCGCCGGGATAGAAGCCCGGATCGGCTGGCTGCGGCGCTGCCGGCGCGAAGGTCAGTGCCTCGCGCAGGCCGGTCCAGGGCGCAAGCGGCTGCGGCGGACGGAAGCGCAAGGAACCGATCGGCGCGGCGGCATAGGGCACACCCTTGAATGACCGGATCCCGCCGGAGAGCAGGCCGCGCAGCCGGCCGAAGGGCGTATCGACGATGAGAGCTTCGCCGGAGAGCGCGCTTGCGGATGGATCGAGTGACATGGGTTGGGATGTGTCGCGGTGCGGCTGCGGCCGTGGGTTATGCCGGGCCTTCACCGGAGTGCCCGCTGCCGGCGATGCGAGGCAGCAGGCACTCCGGGAATTGCGGCAGGGCCGATCGTCGGAGGGCTATTTGCGGGCGATGTTCCAGTAGACCGGCGCCGGCGGGGTCAGGAGCCCGGTCAGATCAGTGCGATAGGCACGGATCTGATATTGGACGCCAATCGGGACATAGGGAACGGTCTGAGCCGCGCGCAGCTGGATCTTCTCCGCCAGCGCCTTGCGCTGCGCGCCGTCCGAAAGGTCGGAAAAAGCGGCACGCATCTGTTCGATATCGGCATCGCAGGGCCAGCCGAACCAGGCCTTCTCGCAGTTCGAGCGAAGGCCGAGATGGCTGACCGGCTCCATCATGTCGAGCCCGCCCGGCCCCGAGATGAAGATCGACCAGCCGCCCTTGCCGACCGGCTCCTTGCTGGCCCGGCGGGCGACGACCGTCGCCCAATCCATCGCCTGCACATCGGTCTTGAAGCCGATGCTCTTCAGCAAGGCTTCGGCCACCATGGTGAAAGCGTGGATATTGGCATTCTCGGTGGCGTCGAGCAGCACCACCGGAGTGCCGTCATAGCCGGCTTCCTTCAGGAGGGCCTTGGCCTTGTCGAGATTGACCGCTGGAAAGCCGGCCTCGGTGAAATAGGGAGACGAGCAGACGTAGAAGGAGCGGCAGGGCTTGCCGAGGCTCGGATCGTCGATCACCGCGGAGAGGAACTCCGCACCGTCGACGGCATGGAGCAGGGCCTGCCGCAGCTTCGGATTGTCGAATGGCGGCTGGGTCGAGTTGATACGGATCTGCTGGGCGACGCCGATATCGTCCTGGCGCTCGAGAGCGATGTCCTTCGACGCCTTGGCGAGCGGAATGAGATCGCCGGGAATCTCCTCGCTGATATCGAGTTCACCCTTGATCAGGGCGTTGATCGCGGTCTGCTGGTCCGGGATGATCTGCCATTCGACACGATCGACCTTGACCACCTTGCCGCCGGAGAGGCCGGCCGGCGCCTCCGGGCGGGGCTTGTATCCCGCGTTCCTGGTGAACACCAGCCGGGCGCCGGCCAGCCATTCGTCCTTCTTGAAAACGAATGGGCCGGAGCCGGTGTGATCTGTCACCGCCTGATTGGGTGGCGTCGCCGAAGCGACGCGGGCCGGCATGATGAACGGCACGGGCGCGCCTGGCTTGCCGAGGGCATCCAGCACCATCCCCCAGGGCGAGGTCAGCGTCAGGCGGACGGTCTTCGCATCGACCGCCTGCCAGCTCGCACCACGCTGGTTGAGCTGCTGCCCCATGCTGTCATTGACGCTCCAGCGCTTCAGCGAGGCGATCACGTCGTCAGCCGTCACGGGCTGGCCGTCGCTGAAGGCGAGGCCATCGCGCAGGACGAAGGTCCACACCTTGCCATCGGCCGAGATGTCCCAGCTTTCGACCATTTGCGGCTTGATCGCCAGCTTGTCGTCCACCGCGAACAGCGTGTCGTAGACCATGTAGCCGAAATTGCGGGCCATGGAATCCGAGCCGAGGAGCGGATCCAGCAGCTTCACGTCCCCGGACGGTTTGACCTTGAGAACGCTCTCGGCGATGGCCGGCCCCGTCAAGACGAGCATGGCACCGGCGAAAAGCGCGGCCGTCACTGTTTTCAGACTCATGTCCTCCCCCTTATCGTTTGATGAAGTTATGCGCGGCCCTGTTCTCGGCCGCTTCCGCGGGTCGCATCGCGCCCCGTTGCAGATAGGCGTGGGTGGCGAGCGCCAGCCCGGCGGCCGGCTCCCGCCCCAATTCCGCATTCGCGAAGGTGAGGTTCACGGCTGCGGCTCCGCCGAACAGGCTGGCCTCGATGCCGCCGAGCACGCTGGCATGCATCTTTTCGCCCAGCTCCGCCGGCCAGCCGGCCACCACCACCCGTCGGATCGGCGTCAGGTTGAGCGCATTGCCGATGGCGTGTCCGAGGCGCGCCAAACGCGCCGCGAGGTCGGCCTGCGCGCGCGCCGACAGTTTGAGCCGGCCGGCCTGCCATTCATCCATCGCCAGCAGGTCTTGCTCACGCAGACCGATGGCCGGCGCGACGGCGGCCGTGGACACATAGGCCTCGAGACAGCCGGAATGGCCGCAGCGGCAGCGGGGCCCGCGGGGATCGAGCACCATATGGCCGATCTCGCAGGCAGCCACCTCCCCGCTCGAAGCGAAGTCATCGACCAGGGCGGCGGCCACGCCATGGCCGACGAAGGTGTAGAAATAGGGGCCGCCGGCAAGATCGACACCGAGCTTCAGGCGGTGGGCGACGGCGCGGGTCACGATCGAATTCGCCGCGAGCAGCGGCACCGAAGGCAGTGCGGCCTGGATCTCCCTCAGGAGCTCGGCGGGGTCGAGCGCGATGATCGGATTTGCGCGCAGATCCTCATGATAGCCCGGGATCGACACCGCGAGCTGGCAAAGCCTGATGCCCGCCCGGTGCAGATGATCGGTGAGCTGATGAAGAGCACGGCGGTAGGTCGACCTCACCGTTTCCGGCTCTGCGCCGTCCGGCAAATCCAGCCATTCGGAAAAGCGGATCTCGCCGGTCAGCGACCCGACGCCAATATGGACACGGCTGCCGGAGAACTCGATCGTGCCGACATAGAGATCGTTACTTAATGTAAGAAAGGAGCTTGGACCGCCCTGGTAAGGCGCGGTGCGCTTCGACTCGTCGATCAGCCGCTCGGATTTCAGCTCGGCGACGATGCGCGAGATGCTCGCATCGGTCAGCCCGACATGATCGGCCAATGCGGGGCGAAACGAGCCGCCAGAGCACCAGAGATAGCGCAGGACAGCCGATCGCGTTTCTCGCCGGCTTCGCGGCTCCCGCATGCATCCTCCCGAGTTTATTTTTACTTTATGTAACGATGCTGCTGTGCGCTGGCGATCTTGTCAATATCGCCATACCGGCTCTCGGAATGGAAACGCCATGCAGGTGGTGGCAGGCGTGGGGCAGACAGGCCGACGCCCTGCTCGGCTCGGGGCCGGACGTCAGGCGAGACAAAAGGCAACCCTGCTTCCGGGCGACGAGCGAGAGGCCACTGGCGGCTGGGCCCTCCCCGCAAACGTTGCGCAATCCCGATGCCGCATGTGGACGAACGCGCCCTACTGCGCGCAGCGCGTCTGCAAGGAGCCGCCTACGTATCTCGGATGGGTCAGCCGTAACGAGGAGAGCCGCCCGCGGCTCAGATATCGAGAAGCCCGGCCAGGCTTTTCGCCGCTTGCTCGATGTCGGCTTGGAGGGATCGTCTGGCCGCCGCAGCATCTTTGCCCAGCAACGCCGCATGGATCGCCTTGTGGTCGCGATTGGCGCTCGTCCAGTTGTCGGTCTCTTTGAGCAGGTTGATGTAGGGCCCGATCTGCAGCCAGAGCGACTCGATGATGGCCATCAGGGCCGGCGAGGCGGCGGCCTTGTAGATGGTGAAGTGGAAGTCCCGATTGGCCGGCACATAGCGGGCGCGGTCCTTCTCGGCCTTCGCGGCGTCCATGATCGCAATCAGCTCTTCGAGATGGCGCAATTGCGCCGGCGTGATCGCCGCAGCGGCCCACTCCGTGGCCATGCCCTCGATCTCGCAGCGGACGCGCCTGAGGTCGTCGAGTCGTTCGGCGCTGAGCGGCGGGATGCCGACGGAGCGGCCAGCCACCACGGTCAGGGCCTTTTCGGCGACGAGCCGGTGCAGCGCCTCCCGCACCGGCATGGCGCTGACGCCAAAGGCCTCGGACAGGCTGCTCACCGTCACCGTACGGCCCGGCTCGATGTCGCCGTTCAGGATCATCTCCCGGATCCGGCCATAGACATGCTCCTGGATCGTCGCGCGGGAGATGGGTGAGTAAGGCAGCTCCTGAGGGCGCACGAGGCTCATCGTCTTGAAATCCAAGGTGTTCGTCGGGGCGACCATAGCGGTCGCGGGCTCGACATCAAATCCGCATTGCATTGATATATGATTTGTGATCTTTGATCAAAAGAAACGAGGCACCGGTCAAGGCGCCCTGACGATTGAACGCCACCGCGTCGGGGAGGACGCTCATGATGAAAAAGAAGCACTTGATGGCTGCTGCCGCCGCGCTGGCCTTGTCCGCAGCCGGAGTCTCCGCCGCGCAGGCCCAGGCCAAGCACAAGATTTTCCTGTCGATGAGCTATATCGGCAATGATTGGCAGGGTGAGGCCGCCAACATGATCAAGGCCATGGCCGCGTCCAAGACGATGGCCGACAAGGTCGACCTGCAGGTCCAGGTCGCCGGCCCCAACGCCCAGCGCCAGATCCAGCAGATCAACGCCATGGTCCAGGCCGGGGCCAAGGCGATCATCGTCTTCCCGATCTCGCCGACGGCGCTCAACGCCGCGGTGAAGAACGCCTGCGAGAAGGGCGTGACCGTCATTGCCTATGACGGCGAGATCACCGAGCCCTGCGCCTACAATGTCGCGATCGATCAGGAAGAGGCCGGGCGCGTCACCGCCGAATGGCTGGTCAAGAAGCTGAACGGCAAGGGCAACATCGTCTCGATCACCGGCGTGCCCGGCACTTCGGTCGACACGCTGCGCACCAAGGCGGCAAAAGAGGTCTTCGCCAAGCATCCCGACATCAAGATCGTCAACGAGGCGGTCGGCATGTGGAGCCAGGCGGTCGCGCGCACGGAGCTGTCGAAGATCCTGGCCACCCGCAAATGGGACCAGATCGACGGTCTCTGGATGCAGGTCGGCTGCTACACCGCCAATACGATGCAGATCGAGGCCGGCATCCCTGAGGACAAGCTGAAGCCCTGTGCAGGCGAAGGCTCCAATGGCGGGCGTGTGCAGATGCTGCCCACCGGCACCGAGGTCGAAGGCGCCAACGGCACCTACAAGCCGATGGCCGCGCCGCGCATCTCCTACGCCTCGCCGCCCTATTCCGGCGCGCTGGCGCTGAAGCTCGCCGTGGCCAAGCTGGAAGGCAAGGACGTGCCGAAGAAGACCGTCCTGCCGCTACCGGTCGTCACCAACGAGACGATCAAGCTCTGCCAGGAAGGCACCTGGGACGAGATGAAGGCGGGCTGCAACGCCTTCAAGCCCTCGATCGTGACCAATCCCGGCTGGTTCGCCTCGATCTTCTCGAGCGAGACGCCCGAGATCGGTCTCAACGCTGCCCTCGTCGGCCAGCCCGAGAACTGATCGCAGGATCGCCGCGCCCGGGTCGGGCGCGGCATGACAGTCCTGCTCGTTCAGCATCGGACTTTTCCGAAAAGTGGATCCCACTTTTCGGTCCGGTGCTCCAGCGCCCGGCGGCGCCACGTCGCCCGGCATCCCGCTACCGCCAACGCAGGAAGGACGGCCGCCCGTGCTTCAGCGCAAGATTTCCCCTGACGGCGCACCTGTCGCGATCGCCGCCCGCGACATCCGCAAGGTTTATGGCGCGACTATCGCCGTCAACGATGTCGGCTTCGACATCATGGCCGGCGACACCCATGCGCTGCTCGGCGAGAACGGCGCCGGCAAGTCGACGCTGGTCAAGCTGCTCTCCGGGCTGGTGCGACCCACCACGGGCGGGTTCGACATCTTCGGCGAGCGCGCGGATTTGCATTCGCCGGCCGCCTCGCACCGCTGCGGCATCCGCACCGCCTTCCAGGAACTCAGCCTCGTCCGCGATCTCAGCGTACTCGACAACATGCTGCTGCCGACCCCGCCGCGCGGGCCGCTCGGCCTGATCCGGCGGGCGGAGGCGCGCCGCACGGTCGAGGAACATCTTGATGCTCTCGGCCTCAGCGCCATCGACCCTCGCTCGGAGATCCGCGACCTCGATCTCAACGAGCGACAGAAGATCGAGATCGCGCGCGCACTGTTCCGCAGCCCCCGCATCCTGCTGCTCGACGAGCCGACCTCGACATTGTCGGGCAGCGATATCGACTGGCTCGGCACGATCATCGCCAGGGGCAAGGCTCAAGGCGTCACCACCGTCTTCATCTCGCACCGCATGCGTGAGGTCCGCGCCTTCTGCGACCGCGTCACCGTCCTGCGCGGAGGCAAGCATATCGCGACGCGCCCGCTATCCGATGTCGGGGACGAGGAGCTGATCGGGCTCATCGCCGGCGGCAGCGGCGGCCATTCCTTTCCACCGCGCCCGCCGCGCAGCAGGCTCTCCGAGGAACCCGTGCTGGCGGCCACCGAGCTTTCGGTCGGCAACCGCCTCGACGGATTGTCCTTCGGGCTGCGACGCGGCGAGATCCTCGGCGTCGCCGGCCTCCAGGGCATGGGCCAGCTGGAATTGTTCTCGGCCCTCTTCGGCACGGCCGAGAGCCGCGGCGAAATCCGCATCGACGGCCGTCCGGTCAGCCTGACCTCGCCGCGCGATGCTCTCGATGCGCGGATCGGGATCGGCCTCGTGCCGGAGGACCGCAAGACGGAGGCGCTCTTCCTCAAGCTCGACGGCCGGCGCAACATCTCCTTGCCGGCAATCGAGCGCTACAGCCGCTTCGGCTTCGTCGACCGAAAGCGCGAGGAAACGGTGGTTGCCCGCGTCATGGCTCGCCTCAACGTACAGATGCGCGCGCTCTGGACGCCGGTGAAGGCCTTCTCCGGCGGCAACCAGCAGAAGATCGCCGTGGCGAAATGGCTCTTCGCCGAAAGCCGCATCCTGCTGCTGTTCGACCCGACGCGCGGCATCGATGTCGGCACCAAGAACGAGATCTATGCGCTGATGCGCGAATTCGCGGCTGCGGGCGGCTCGATCCTGTTCCACTCGACCGAGACGGCCGAACTCGACCATCTCTGCGACCGCGTGATCGTGCTCTACCGGGGCAAGGCAGCGGCGCGGCTGGAAGGCGACGCGATCACGGAGGATGCGATCCTGCGCGCCATGCTCGGGAGCGAAGCCGGCGCACTTGCCGCGCAACAGGTTTCGACGCTGGAGGCCCTCTCATGAGCGCGATCGCTGCCACGGCGCCGCAGGCCGCAGGCGCCTCCCTCGTCCGCGGCTGGCCCGACCGCCTGCGCGGACCGCTGATCGCGATCGGCGTCTTCCTGCTCTGCCTCGGACTCGTGCGCTGGCTCAGCGGCGGCACGCTCGGCTATTACGAGCTCGGCACGCTGGCTGCCGGCGGCGCGACGCTCGCCATCGCAGCGAGCGGCCAAACCATCGTGGTGCTGACCGGCGGCTTCGACCTGTCGGCCGCTGCCGTCATCTCGCTCGTCAACGTCACGCTCGCCGGGCAGATGCAGGACAGCCCCGATTCGATGCTGCTGTGGACGCTCGCCGGCATCGGTGTCGGCGCGGCGACCGGCGCCTTCAACGGCCTGTTCATCGCGGGCTTGAGGCTCCAGCCCATCGTGGTGACGCTCGCCACCATGTTCATCCTGCAAGGCGTCACCCTCCTCGTGATGGACAAGCCCGGCGGGCAGATTCCCGGCAGCTTCGCGCAGGCCCTGACCGGCGACGCCATCCCCGGCGTGCTGCCGATGCCGGTGCTGCTGCTGGCGGCTCTCATCGGCCTGTGGCTTGCCTTGAAGAACACGCTCTTCGGCAAGGCCCTGCCGGCCCTGGGCTCCGACCGGGAGGCCGCCCGCGCCGCAGGGCTCAGCGTCCGGCTGCACGAGTTCTTCGCCTATGTGCTGGCGGGCGGGCTCTATGGTCTGGCGGGCGTCTTCATTACGGCCCAAACCGGCTCGGGCGATCCGCTCGTCGGCAATCCGATGCTGCTTCAGATGTTCGCGGCCGTGGTGCTGGGTGGCACCGTGCTGGGCGGTGGGCGCGGCGGCATCGTCGGCACGATCTTCGGCGCCTATGTGCTGATGCTCGTCGTCAACATCCTGCTCGTGCTCGACGTGCCCGCCTTCTACTCCTCGGTGGTCGAGGGCTTGATCCTCGTGCTGGCAGTCCTCGCCTCCTCCCTGGCGCGCGATTCCGTGCTGGCCCGCACGCTGCGCCAGGGTTTTGCCCGCGGTGCCGCCCGCCGGGCCGGGCGCCTGCCGCGCCAGCTCGATCTGCCCCCTGCCCGCATCGCCCTGCCGATGCACGATCCGGCGATCGAGCACCCAGCCTGGTGGCGCCGCCATGCCGAAGCGCTGCGCAACGCGGTGCCGGCCTATCTGTGCTTTGTCGCGGTCCTCGTGGTGACGCAGTTCGTGCTCGGCAACACGATTGTCTCCTGGCCCTATTACGACTCGCTGATCGTGCTCGGCTGCTTTCTCGCCGTCCTCGCGCTCGGACAGGGCGCGGTGATCCTGACCGGCGGGCTCGACCTGTCGCTGCCCTGGACCATCGGCCTCTCCGGCATTCTCTGCGCCGGCCTGCTCTCGGGCTCGGATGCCGCGCTGGTCTATGCCGTGCCCGCCGTGCTCGCGCTCGGCGCGCTGATCGGCCTCGTCAACGGGCTCGGCATCGTCGCGCTCGGCCTCTCGCCGATCGTGATGACGCTGGCAATGAACGGCATCCTGCAAGGAGCGGCGCTGGTCTATTCCGGCGGGACGCCAAACGGCTTCGCCTCGCCCGCCTTGCGCTGGTTCATGACCGCGAAAATCTTCGGCGTGACGCCGGTCGTGCCGCTCGTGGTGCTTTTCGCTGCCGGCGCCTCGATCCTGCTCGGACGCACCGTCTTCGGCCGGCGGATCTACGCCATCGGCAATGGCGAGCGCCCGGCGGAGCTTTCCGGCGTTCCGGTCAAGGCGACGCTGGTCAAGGTCTACATGCTTTCGGGCGCCTGCGCCGCGCTGGTCGGCATCATGCTCGCGGGTTTCTCCGGTCAGGCGAGCCTGGGCATGGGCGACGACTACCTGCTGCCCTCGATCGCGGTCGTCGTGGTCGGCGGCGCGCTCATCACCGGTGGGCGCGGTTCCTATCTCGGCATGCTCGGCGGCGTGCTGCTGCTGACCGCGCTCCAGACCCTGCTCGCCGGAACCACCCTGCCCTATGCCACGCGCGCCATCCTCTATGGCGTCGTGGTGCTCGGCGCCGTCGTGGCGCTGCGCGAACGCGCGCATTGAGGAGACGCAAGACGATGCCAGCACTCGCCCTGAAGCCCGGCCTTCGCGTCGTCGTCACGGCCGGCGCCTCCGGCATCGGCCGTGCCATCGCCGATCTGCTGATCGAGAACGGCGCACGCGTCCATATCTGCGACATCGATGAGAGGCATCTCGCCGATTTCCGCGCCGCCCATCCCGGCCACGGCGCGACGACCTGCAATGTCGCGGATGACGACGACGTGGCGCGGCTGTTCGACGAGGCTCAGGCCACGCTCGGCGGGCTCGACGCGCTGATCAACAACGCCGGCATTGCCGGGCCGACCGGCGGCGTCGACGAGATCGACCCGGGCGAGTGGCGCCGCACCATCGACATCTGCCTGACCGGCCAGTTTCTCTGCACGCGGCTTGCCGTGCCGATGCTGAAGGCGGCGGGTGGCGGCGCCATCGTCAACATGTCGTCCTCCGCCGGGCGCTTCGGCTACGCCTTCCGCACCCCCTACTCCGCCGCGAAATGGGGCATCATCGGCCTGACGCAGTCGCTCGCGAAGGAACTGGGCCCGGCCAATATCCGCGTCAACGCCATCCTGCCCGGCATCATCAAGGGGCCGCGCATGGACGGCGTCATCCAGGCCCGCGCCGAGCAGGTCGGCGTATCGTTCGCGGAGATGCGCGAGCAGTACCTCCAGCGCATCTCGCTGCGCCGCATGACCGACGCCGAGGACGTCGCGGCGATGACGCTCTTCCTGCTGACGCCGGCCGGCAACAACCTCTCCGGCCAGTCTTTTCCCGTCGACGGCAATCTGGAGTCGCTATGAGAACGACCATCGTCGGCTCCGGCCTGATCGGCCGCTCCTGGGCGATCAGTTTCGCCCGCGCCGGGCATGAGGTCCGGCTCTGGGATCGCGATCCGAAGGCGCCGCGTGCCGCGCTCGAATTCGCGGCGTCCGTCCTGCCCGAGCTCGCGGCCAACGGCCTGCTCGACGGCCAGGAGCCGGCCGAGGTGCTGGCGCGGCTGCAACCCGTGGACGCCCTCGACGAGGCGCTCGCCGGCACCGACCATGTGCAGGAAAGCACGGCGGAGATCGTCGAGAGCAAGCGTGCGGTCTTTACCGATCTCGACCGGCTGGCGCCATCGCACGCCGTGATCGCCAGCTCGACTTCGGCGATCCTGCCCTCGCGCTTCATGGACCATGTCGCGGGCCGCGGCCGCTGCCTCGTCTGCCACCCGATCAACCCGCCCTATCTCGTGCCGGCGGTCGAGGTCTGCCCCTCGCCCTGGACGGCACCGGAAACGGTCGATAAGGCCGCCGCCTTCATGCGCGGCTGCGGACAGCAGCCGCTGGTGATGAAGCGCGAGATCGACGGCTTCATCATGAACCGGATGCAGGGCGCGCTGCTCGACGAGGCGTTCCGGCTCGTCGCCGACGGCATCGCCGATGTCGAGGATGTCGATATCGGCATCCGCGAGGGGCTCGCGCTGCGCTGGTCCTTCATCGGCCCGTTCGAGACGATCGACCTGAATGCGCCCGGCGGCGTGCGTGACTACGCCCAGCGCTACCAGCACATCTATAGCGGCATCGCCGCCGAGCTCGCCGGCCGCCGCGCCGACTGGAGCGGGCCGCTGATGGACGAGGTCGAAGGCCAGCGCGCTGCGCGCCTCTCCCGCGACGACCTCGCCCAGCGCCAGATCTGGCGAGACCGGCGCCTGATGGCGCTCGCCGCCCATAAGCGCGCCGCCGCGCGCGACATCGGAGAATAGGAGTCCATCATGGCGAAAGCCCGCAAGGTCATCATCTCCTGCGCCGTCACCGGCGCGATCCATACGCCCTCGATGTCGCCCTACCTGCCGGTGACGCCGGAGGAGATCGCGGACGCGGCGATCGGCGCGGCTGAAGCCGGCGCTGCGATCGTCCATCTTCACGCCCGCGATCCGCAGACCGGCGCGCCGGACCAGACGCCAGAGGCCTTCGCCCGCTTCCTGCCGATCATCCGCCAGCGCAGCGATTGCGTCGTCAACATCACCACCGGCGGCGCCCCGACCATGACGATCGAGGAGCGCGTGAAGCCGGCCGCAACCTTCAAGCCGGAGCTGGCCTCGCTCAATCTCGGCTCGATGAATTTCGGCCTCTTCGGCATGCTCGACCGCTTCAAGGACCTGAAGCACGACTGGGAGCGGACCTATCTCGCCAACAAGGAGATCATTTTCCGCAACACCTTCGGGCAGATCGAGCACATCCTGACGACCTGCGCCGGCAGCGGCACGCGCTTCGAGTTCGAGTGCTACGACACCGCCCATCTCTACAATCTCAAATACTTCCTCGACCGCGGGCTGGTGCAGGGGCCGCTCTTCATCCAGACGGTGTTCGGGCTGCAGGGCGGCATCGGCAACCACCCCGACGACATCGCTCATATGAAGCGCACGGCCGACCGGCTCTTCGGAGACCAGTATCGCTGGTCCGTGCTCGGGGCGGGTCGCAATCAGATGAATGTCGCCGCCATCGCCGCGGCCCAGGGCGGGCATGTTCGCGTCGGGCTGGAGGACAGCCTCTGGCTCGGGCCGGGGCGCCTCGCCGAGACGAATGCCGATCAGGTTCGCCGCGTGCGGCTGATCCTGGAAGGGTTGGGGCTGGAGATCGCCACGCCGGACGAGGCCCGCGAAATGCTGTCGCTCAAGGGCGGCGACAAGGTCGCGTTCTGAACCATCACGGAGCAGGAGACGAACATGCGCATCGAGGTGCTGGTCGACGTCAAGACGACGCTCGGCGAAGGCCCGCTCTGGGACGTGGAGCAGGAGCGGCTCTACTGGATCGATTCCTTCGACGGCCGGGTCTTCCGCGCGACCGTGGATGGGCGTGAGGTCCGGGCCTGGGACGTGCCGCAGAAGATCGGCTCGATGGCGCTGCGCAAGGATGGGCAAGGCGCGATCGTCTCGCTGCAGCGCGGCTTCCATGCGCTGGATTTCAAATCCGGCGAGGTCACGCTCGTCCATGATCCGGAGCCTGATCAGCCCGCCAACCGCCTGAACGACGGCAAGGTCGACAAGCGCGGCCGCTTCGTCGCCGGCTCGATGGACACGCAGGAGGAAGGCGCCAACGGCGCGCTCTACAGCCTCTCGACCGACTTCAAGGTGACGAAGCTCGACACCGGCATCGTCTGCTCGAACGGTCCGTGCTGGAGCCCGGACGGCAAGACCTTCTATTTCCAGGATACCTGGTCCGGCGAGATCTGGGCCTATGACTACGACCTCGACAGCGGCGCCGCCACCAACCGGCGGGTCTTCGCCAAGGTGGATACCTCGAAAGGTGGCGCGGCGGACGGCTCGACCGTCGATGCCGAGGGCTATCTCTGGAACGCGCTGGTCTATGACGGGCGGCTGGTGCGCTACGCGCCGGACGGCAGCGTCGACCGCATCATCGACATGCCGGTCAAGAAGGTGACGAGCGTGATGTTCGGCGGCCCGAAGCTCGACATCCTCTTCGTGACCTCGATGGCGAAGCCCCCGCTACCGCGCTTCCCCGGAGACGGCGTGCTGCGCGGCAGCCTCTTCGCGATCCACGATCTTGGCATTCGCGGCCTGCCGGAGATGCGGTTCGGGGCATGAAGAATCCCGACATTCAGCCGGGATCAGGCAGTTAGCCTGGGGTTGCGCAGCCGCTCAAACGGCAGCTCCCGCCCATAGAGGGAGCATGGCCGCGAGCGGACGCATCGAAGCCCAACGGCAGGGCGAGTTCGTCGTCAATGCTCCCTTCCCTTGCCTTGTCCACTTCTGGTGTGGCTGGAGCAGCCATGCCATCCTGCCCGCTGCGGCGGAGGACATGGCAATGGAGTTGAAGTGGCTGGAAGACATCCTGAGCCTGTCGACGACGCTGAGCTTCTCGCGCTCCGCCGTTGAGCGGAACATCACGCAATCCGCCCTGAGCCGCCGGGTCAAACAGCTGGAGGAATGGCTCGGCCTGCCGCTGTTCGACCGCAGCAGTTATCCGATCCGCCTCACCGAAGCCGGCCGGACCTTCCTCCCGCGTGCCCAGGACATCCTCAGGCAGGTGCAGGACGCGCGTCGGGAGGTCCGCCAGCAGCACGAAGACGAGTCGGAGACGCTGACCTTCGCCACGCTCAACACCCTGTCCCTGACCTATTTCCCCAGCCTGATGCGCCGCATCGAAGACAAGCTCGGTCCGCTGAAGACGCGATTCTGCGATCAACGCTCATCCTTCGACGGCAATGTCGCACTGCTCAATCATGGCGAATGCGATTTCCTGCTGACCTATGCGCATCCGGCCGTGCCGCCCGAACTGGACGCCGAACACTTCGTCTACCGCCACCTCGGCGCCGAAAGAGCGATCCCCGTCTCGATCCCCGACAGCGCCGGCGAGCCGCTCCACGCCTTCCGCTGCGGCGGTGCGCCGGTGCGCCTGCTGAGCTATGGCAACGCCTCCTTCTTCGCGCGCCGGCTTGCCTTGCTCTTCGCCGAGCGGCCGACACCGCTGGTCACCGTCTACGAGAATCCGATGTCGGTTGGCCTCAAGGCCATGGTCCTGGCCGGACATGGCGTCGCCTGGGTGCCCGAGAGCCTTGTCGTCGAGGAATTGCGCAGCGGCCAGCTCGTGCCGGCGGCCGACCCCTCATGGTATATCTCGGCCGAAATCCGGCTCTATCGGGCAAGGCAGCGGAGCCGCCTTCCCGTCGAGCAGTTCTGGGCCGCCATCGCGGATGACGGCCAGCCAGCACGCCCGGACGACCCGCCCTGCCCTGCCGTCAGTCGACGCGGCTATGCGCGCCCGGCTTCCGCGGGTTCCGACAGCAAGCTGTCGAGATCGGCCATGGCGTCGATATCGGCGAGCCGGGCGTAAAGCGCGGCGGCGCCCGGCATCCCGGCGCAACAATCCCGGAACTTCGCTTCCCGGTCGGCATCGTCGAACGGATCGGCGATCGAGCCCTTGGCCTCCAGCCGATCGGCCTTGAGCACGCGCCCGTCCTTGAGGCTGATGGTGACGCGATGCGGCTGGCGCCCCGCCACCTCCTCGCTCTTGTCGTAGGACCGCATCACCGTCAGCGGCAACAGCCGCCGGACCTCCCGACGCGCGACCGCTTCCGGCGTGAAATCGGCCAACGAAAGCCGGTCCTGCAAGAGCGCGAGCGCGACGCAATAATGCATCGAGAAGCGGCCCTGCATCTCGTCCTGCGGATCGGGATAAGCGAGATTGCGCGCATTGGCGATGCCGACCAGCGTGTCGACCCCCGCGACATCGTCGGCTGCGAAACCATGCTCCGCCTTGAGGTCGAGGATCGCATCGACCGCAAGATGCGTCGAGCCGCAGCAGGGATGGCGCTTCGGGGTCAGCCCGTCACTCTCGATCACGTGCGGCGCTGCCAGCACCATCCGCTCCCAACCGGCGGCGCTGTCGTCGCCGAACAATTCGGCAATGCCCATCGGGCATTCCAGGATGTCGAGGCGCCCGGTCATCCCCGCTGCCGCGAGCGCAGCCGCATCGACGGCATTGCGCGCCGCGAGCCCGGCATGCAGCGGCTTGGCCGGCGTGCCGAACTGGCCCTTCGGGCCGGCTGCCATGCTGGCGGCAACGCTCATCGCGCGGGCGATGCCCGCCCCGTCGAGCCCCATCAGCCAGGCCGTGCCCGCCGCCGTCCCGATCGCGCCGACCGTCGAGGTCGCGTGCCAGCCGATGGTGTAATGCGCCGGGTTGATGCCGCGCCCGACGGCGGCCTGCGCCTCTAGCCCGACGAGATAGGCGTCGACGAAGGCCCGCCCGCTCGCCCCGCGCCCCTGCGCCACCGCGAGCAGCGCCGGCACCAGCACCGCCGAGGCATGGGTGATGCCCGGCCTGAAATTATCGTCATAATCGAGCGCATGCGCCGCCGTTCCGTTGACCAGCGCGGCGATCGCCTCGGTCGCCCTGCCACCGCCCGCAACCGCCGCAGCGCCCCGCGGGCCGATCCCGGAAGCGAAGGCCTGACGCACGGCCTGCGTCGCCTGATCGCCAACCCCGGCCAGCATGCAGCCCACGGTATCGGTGATGGCGTGATGCGCTCGCAATCGGGCCAGTGGCGAGAAGGCTGGCGCGGAGCGGCTCCACTCCGCGATACGTTCGATGGCGCTCGGCATGATCACTCCCGGTCGGTCTTGCGATGGCAAACGCTGCTCAACTCTGCCGGCGCGCTTCGAGGATCAGGCGCAGCAGGCGGCCGAAGGCGAAACGGCTCACCTCCGTGCCCTTGATATCGGTGTTGACGCGGTGGACGATGACGAGGTCGAGCGACGGAATGACGAGGCAGGTCTGCCCGCCGACGCCCTGGGCGCTGTAGCTGCCGGCCGGCAGCACGACTCCGGGGAAGCCCGTGCCGGAGCGCTCGGTCCACCACATATAGCCATAGCCGCCGCGCGGCCCGGCATCGGAGAGCGGCAGCACGCTGGTCGCGACCCAGTTGGCCGGCACGACCTGCTCATCTTGCCAGCGGCCCTGCCGCAGGAACATCAGGCCGAAACGGGCGAGGTCGCGCGTCGACATCCGGAACGGATAGGCGGGATGAACCGAGCAATCGTCAGGCTCCAGCCAGCCGTCGCGCCGCTCGCTGTCGAGGCGGAAATCCTCCATGCCGAGCGGGCGGCCGATCCGCGCCAGGAAATCGTCATGGATGCCGGCGCCGGTCAGCGCCGTGAAGATCGTGCCGAGCGCGTTGAAATCCCAGTTGTTGTACAGCCAGAAGGCACCCGGCGGCTGCGAATGGCGGGCCGGCTTGATCGACTTCATCCAGGGCGATTCATAGCCGGCGGGGTGGAAGATGCCTGAGCGCGCCGTCAGCAGATCATAGATCGTCGCCGCCTTCTCGCGCTCGCTGAGGCCTTCCTTGTCGTCGATGCCGAGATCGGCGAGCGTGCGCGACAGGTCGATCCGGCCTTCTTCTTCATGGATGCCGATCAGGGCGCTGAGGAAGCTCTTGCGGACGGAATGGCACTGGTAGCGATGGGCGAGATCGCCGCGGCTCGCCACCACGCGCCCGCCCTGCACGATCATCAGCGTCGCCGTCGAGATGGTATCGGCGAAGCGCCAGGCCCGGTCGAGCCCCTCGCGCGACCAGCCTGCCGCCTCCGGCGAGACGCTCTCCCAGCCCTTCGCCGGCCAATGCTCCGCACCCAGGGCTTCGCCCCTCATCACTGTCTCGTCCATCATCTGATCCTCCGCAGCCCGGCCGCTCACGCGATCGGGCGATAACCGACGCTCGCCTCGAGGAACTCGCGCGTATAGGGCTCATGCGCCCGGCCCGCCCTGACGTCGGCGGCGCTCATCTCCTCGAGAATGCGGCCCTCGCTCATCATCGCGACGCGCTCGCAGAGATGCGTCACCACCGCGAGATCGTGGCTGACCATCAGATAGGTCAGGTCGCGGTCACGGCGGAGCTGCTTGAGCAGGTTGAGGATTTCCGCCTGCACGGAGACGTCCAGCGCCGAGGTCGGCTCGTCCAGCAGCAGCAGCTCAGGCTCGATGATGAGCGCGCGGGCGATCGCGACGCGCTGGCGCTGCCCACCCGAGAGCTCGTGCGGGAAGCGATAGCGGAAGGACGGCCCGAGGCCGACGGCGGTCAGGATTTCGTCGATGCGCTCCTGCGGCCGGTCGAAGCCGTGGATCTTCAGCGGCTCGGCCAGCACGTTCTGCACCATCTTGCGTGGATGCAGCGAGGAATAGGGGTCCTGGAACACCATCTGCACGCGCCGGAAGAAAGCCTTGTCGCGCTTATGCGGCACCTCGCGATCCTGGAAGCTGATCGTGCCGCCATACTCGCTGTTGAGCCCGGCAAGCGCGCGCAGCACGGTCGACTTGCCGCAGCCGGATTCGCCGATCAGCCCGAAGGCTTCGCCATGGCCGAGCGTGAAGGAGACGTCGTCCACCGCCTTCAGCATCGAGCTGCCACGGCCGAAGACGACCGAGAGATGGCTGACCGTCAGCGCGGCCGGGCGGCTCACCGCCGAAGCGGGATCGACAGCGCTCATGCCCGGCTCCCGCTCTGCAAGGTCGGCCCATCCAGCCAGGCCGGGTCGCGGCTCGGCACCTGCAGCATGTCGGCCTGCCGGTCGAGCCGCGGCAGGCTGTCGAGCAGCGCACGGGTATAGGGATGGCGGGCATTGCGGAGCTCCCGCGCCGGGATGTCCTCCATGATCCGGCCGGCATACATCACCAGCACGCGGTCGCAGAAATCCGCCACCAGATTGAGGTCGTGGCTGATGAAGATCAGCCCGGCGCCGCGCCGCGTCACCAGCTCGTCGAGGATGCTCAGCACCTGCCGCCGGATGGTGACGTCGAGCGCCGAGGTCGGCTCGTCCGCGATGATCAGGTCAGGCTCCGGGATCAGCATCATCGCGATCATGATGCGCTGGCCCATGCCGCCCGAGACCTCGTGCGGGAAGAGCTTGAAGACGCGCGCGGGGTCGCGGATCTTCACCGCCTCCAGCATGGCGAGCGCCCGCGCCTCAGCCTCCTTGCCGCCGACCTTGTGGTGCAAGCGGTAGGCCTCGGTGATCTGCTCGCCGACCCGCATCAGCGGATTGAGTGAGAATTTCGGGTCCTGCAGGATCATCGAGATGCGGTTGCCGCGGATGGTCCGCATCTGGCGCTCGCTGGCGGCGATGAGGTCGATCCCGTCGAAGGAGAGCTTCCTGGCGGAGATGGTCGCCGCCTTCGGCGTCAGCTTCAGGATCGTGCGCCCCGTCAGCGACTTGCCGGAGCCGGATTCGCCGACGATGCCGACCTTCTCGCGGCCGACACTGAAGGAGATGCCGCGCACCGCCTGCACCGAGCGATGCGCGCCCTTGAAGGTGACGGAGAGGTCCTCGACCTCGAGCAGCGGCTTATCCATGACGCGGGTCCAGGATGTCGCGCAGGCCGTCGCCGAACAGGTTGAAGGCCAGGCTGGTGACGAGGATGGCGAGGCCGGGAATGCCGGCGATCCAGCCATTGGTCAGGATGAACTCGCGGCCCGAGGCCAGCATCGCGCCCCATTCCGGGCTCGGCGGCTGCGCGCCCAGGCCGAGGAAGCCGAGGCCGGCCGCCGTCAGGATGATCGACGCCATGCTCAGGGTGATGCGCACCACGACGGAGGGGATGCACATCGGCACGACATGGCCGAGGATGATCCGCAGCGGCGACGCGCCCTGCAGGCGGACCGCCGCGATGTAGTCGGACTTGCGGATCGACAGCGTTTCGGCCCGCGCCAGCCGCGCGATCGGCGGCCAGGCGGCGAGCGCGATCGCAATGATCGCATGGTCGATGCCGGGCCCGAGCGCCGCGACGAAGGCGAGCGCCAGCACCAGGCTCGGGAAGGCCAGGAAGATGTCGACGATGCGCATCAGCACGGTATCGACCCAGCCGCCGAGATAGCCGGAGGTCGTGCCGACGATCAGCCCGAGCGGCGCGGCGATCACAGCCGTCAGCAGGGCGATGTAGAGCGTGATCCGGGCGCCGAAGACCAACCGGCTGAAGATGTCGCGGCCGAGCTCGTCGGTGCCGAACCAATGCGCAGCCGAAGGCCGTTGCAGGCGCTTGGTCAGGTCCTGCGCGTAGATGTCGTGGGTCGCGACGAGGGGCGCGAACAGCGCCACCAGCACGATCAGAACGATGACGGCGAGGCCGAACATGGCGGCAGGATTGGCCCTGAGCCGCCACCATTTCAGCGACAATTGCTGCATCCGCGCCTGGAAGGGCGAGGACGGAACGGGCGCCGCGAGCCAGGCCTTGAGGCCCCGCCCGCCGGCCTGGTCGATGGATTGTGGTGTCATGGCCATGCCTCAGCGGGTCCGCGGGTCGAAGACCCGGTAGAGCAGGTCGCACAACAGGTTGAGCGTGACGAAGATGACGCCGACCAGCAGCGTGCAGCCGACGACGGCGTTCATGTCGCCGGCGAGCAGCGCATTGGTCAGGTAGCGGCCGAAGCCCGGCCAGGCGAAGACCGTCTCGGTCAAGACCGCGCCTTCGAGCAGGAAGGCGTAGGACAGCGCCACCACCGTCACCACCTGCACGGCGATGTTGCGGAAGGCATGGCCCCAGACGGTGCGCGCCCAGGACAGGCCCTTCACCCGCGCCGTCACCACATATTCCTGGCTGAGCTGCTCCATCATAAAGCTGCGGGTCATCCGGCTGATATAGGCGAGCGAGCTGAAGGCCAGGATCGAGGCCGGCAGGATGATGTGCGACACCGCATTGCCGAACATCTCCCAGTTGCCGGCGAGAAGACTGTCGATCAGCAGGAAGCCGGTGACGGGCTCGAGGTCGAACTCGTAGGTGAAGTCGATGCGACCGGGGCCGCCGACCCAGCCCAGCGTCGCGTAGAACAGCACCAGCCCCATCAGGCCGAGCCAGAAATTCGGCGCGGAATAGCCGATCAGGCCGACGACCCGGACGATCTGGTCGACAAGGGAACCGCGATACATCGCCGAGAGCACACCGAGCGGGATGCCCAGGCTGGTTCCGATGACGATCGCGACGCTGGCGAGCTCGATCGTCGCCGGGAAGACGCGGGCGATATCGGCCATCACCGGCTTGCCGGTGGTCAGCGCCATCCCGAAATCGAGATGCAGCACACCCCAGATATAGCGGCCGAATTGGACATAGAGCGGCTGGTCGAGACCGAGCTGCTTGTACATCGCCTGATAGGCTTCCTGGGTCACGTTGTCGCCGAGCACGGCGACGACGGGATCGAGTGGCAGCAGACGGCCGATGAAGAAGGTCAGCGCTGCCAGCCCGAGCAAGGTGACGGCGAAGGATGCGAGGATCCGGCCCGATACCTTGAGCCAGGACGGAAGAATCCGCCCTGGTTCGGTGCCCGGGCCGGACGCCGCTATGGCGGTCCGGGACATCGCGGCGGCCTTACTTGGTCGCCAGCTCGTAATAGGTCCGGAAGCCGTTCCAGGTCCACGACTTCAGGTCCTTGCGCACGCCGGCGACGTTGTTCATCTGGAACATGAAGGCCATCGGGCCCTTGGCCATGACGTCCTTCTGGAGCGCCGCATAAAGCGCGTCGCGCCTGGCCGGATCGGGCTCGAGCAGCGCCTCGTCGACCTTCTTGTTGAGCTCGAGATCCTGATAGGCCGAGCGCCAGCTCGGATACTGGGTCTGCTTCGCTTCGAGCCGGTTGTCGGGGTTGAAGACGAGGCGCGAGGCGTTGCCATGCGCATCCGGCACGTTGGTCTGCCAGGCCAGCATCGCCGACTGGTATTCGCGCCCGCGCACCTTGCTGAAGAGCTGGGCATTGGCCATGCGTTCGAGCGAGAGCTTGACGCCGACCTTGGCCGCATTCTGCTGCACACTCTGGGCGATCGGGTTCGAATGCGGCAGCGTGCCGAAGATCATCGTCGCCTCGAAGCCGTTGGGATAGCCCGCCTCCGCCAGGAGCTGCTTGGCCTTGTCGAGGTCGAGCTTGAAGGGCTGGCCTTCCTTCGCGTCGAGCGCACCGACGGCGCCGAGCTGGGCGAAGCTGGCGCGCGGCACGCCGAGATGGGTCATCACCGTCTTGCCGAGGCCGTCATAGTCGATCAGGTAGCGCATCGCGAGGCGCACCTTCTCCTTGGAGAACGGGCCGTCGGCGACGTTGAAGCCCCAATAGAAGAGCTGTGGCCGCAGGACCTTGTTGATCGTGATGTCCTTGGAGGACTCGAGATCCCGCAGGTCCTCCGGGGTCAGGTCGCGCGCCACATCGACATCGCCCTGGCTCAGCAGCAGGCGCTGGGTGCCGGGCTCCGCGACATGGCGGATCAGCACGCGCTTGAGTGCAGGCGCCTTGCCCCAATAGCCATCATTGGCTTCGAGCACGATCGACTCGCCGGCATTCCAGCGCGTCAGCTTGTAGGGGCCGACGCAGGCCGTGCGCGTCGCCAGATATTTGTTGCCGAGATCGCCGCCCTGTTCGTTCGCCATCAGGGTCTTCTTGTCCATCACCATGGACACCCGGTTGGCCGCGATCGACTGCAGCACGAGCGTCGTCGGATAGGGCTTGTCGAGCTTGAAGACGAGCGTGTCGTTCGGGCCCGCGACGATGGTCTGCTCGACATTGTCCCTGGTGAAGCCGAACTCGGTCAGCGTCGCCGCGTTGCCGAAATTGAGCTTGACGACGCGGTGCAGCGACCAGGCGACATCCTCGGCCGTGACGGGATTGCCGGAGGGGAATTTCGCGCCCTTCTGCAGATGGAAGGTGATCTCCTTGCGGTCCGGCGAGACGTCCCAGCGCTCGGCGAAGCTCGGCACGACCTTGCGCTCGTCGGCCGGGTCGAAATCGGCCAGCGTATCGCAGGTGTTCTGCAGGATCTCGTTGGTGACGACCTCACCGACCTGGGCGGGGTCGAATGTGCTGATCGCGTCGACGTTCCACGCCATCACCAGCGCGTTCTTCGGCGTCGCAGCAACGGCCATTCCCGCGCCGGCGCAAAGGGCGGCGACTGCCGCGGCGGAAAGCAGCTTGCGTCCGGCGAGGCGTCGCTTGATTACGATCTCGTCGTTTCGGTTGGTCATGATCTCGATCCCGCTCTTTGATTATTGTTTGATTGGAAACGCATATGTCGTCCGGGAGCAGCCTTGCGGTTGCTCCCGAGGTCGCGCCGACTCAGGCGGCAGCAGCAGGCCGCGGCTTGATCGGCGGCTTCACATCGGCCGGGATCGGGCAGACATAGGGCGTCCGCGTCACCCGCTCCTGATGGTCCTTCTTGGCGCGCGCCAGCAGCGTCTCGTCGCTGATCACGTCGACCGCGGTCGCCGCCATGATCTTGGCGGCATGGACCATGCCCTTGTGCGCCGCCGGCGCCTTGCCCTGCGCCGTGATCTGCCAGGAATGGCCGGGCGTGCCGATGGCATGGGTCGCAACCCGCGCCTGGATGGTCGGCACCTTCCAGCTGACATCGGCGACATCGGTCGAGCCGATCATCGGCACGCCGCGCGTGCCTTGCGGCACGACGAAATCGCAGAGCGGCGTGTTCTCGCGCGGCGCGATCCCGGTCTTGCGATAATCGTTGAGGATGTCGGCCGGGCCGAGCGTCGCCTGGATCTTGGCCGCATAGGCCTTGTCCGCCGCGTCGAAGGGCACGGGGCCGAGCCGGTCGATGTTCTTGAACATCGCATCTTCCAGCGGCGTATTGCCGAGCATGTTGGAGACCGCGCTCATGATCGAGATCGAGACCGTGGTCTCGGTCATCAAGGCCGCACCCTCGGCGATCTTCTTCACGCGCTCGTTGAGCTCCAGCATGCCGGCGAGGTCGCGGGCCCGGATGGCGTAGCGCACCTTGGCCGAGGCCTGCACGACATTGGGCGCAATGCCGCCGGCATCGAGATAGGCATAGTGGATGCGCGCATCGGACGGCATATGCTCGCGCATGTAGTTGACGCCGACATTCATCAGTTCCACCGCATCGAGCGCCGAGCGGCCGAGATGGGGCGCAGCCGCAGCATGCGAGGCGCGGCCGGTGAACTGGAAATCCATCCGGGTGTTGGCGAGCGACAAGGCATCGTCGACCTTGGTCATCGAGGCCGGGTGCCAGCTGATTGCGACATCGACATCGTCGAAGGCGCCGGCCCGCACCATGAAGGCCTTGGCCGCGCCGCCCTCTTCCGCCGGGCAGCCGAAATAGCGCACGCGCCCCGAGCGGCCGGTCTTGGCGAGCCAGTCCTTCACCGCGGTCGCCGCCAGCAGCGCAGCCGAGCCCAGCATGTTGTGGCCGCAGCCATGGCCGTGCCCGCCGGCCTCGACCGGCTTCGGCTCGGCGATACCAGCCTCCTGGCTCAGGCCCGGCAGCGCGTCGTATTCACCGAGGATCGCGATCACCGGGCCGCCCTCGCCCGCCTCGCCCATCACCGCGGTCGGAATGCCCGCGACGTTCTCGGTGATGCGGAAGCCCTGCTCCTTGAGCATCGCGATATGCTCGCCGACCGAGCGGTACTCGGTATAGGCGATCTCGGGCATGCCCCAGACGCGGTCGCTCAGTGCCTCGAAAGGCTGCCGCTTGGCATCGACCAGCTCCCAGATGATTTCGGAATTCTGCATGGCTTGCGTCCTTTCAGATGCCGGGGGCGCTCAGAGATGCTCTCGCAGGAAACGGGCCACCCCGCCGAAGACGGTGCGCCGGTTCTCGATCCGGGCGAAGCCATGGCCCTCATGCGGGATGCGGACATACTCGACCGGCCGGCCAAGGCCGCGCAGCACCGAATAGACCATCTCGCTCTCGCCCGGCGGCACGCGCGGATCGTCGAACCCCTGCGCGATGAAGAGCGGCGCCCGGATGCGGTCGAGCTTATGGATCGGCGAGAAGCGGATCAGGCTCTCGCGGTCGGCGACCGGATCGCCATATTCCACCGCGCGCAGATAGCGCCGCCACGGCCCGGTCGTCTGCAGCAGCGTCAGGAAATTGGCGATGCCGTAGAACTCGATGCCGACCTTCCAGAGTTCGGGCTGCTCGGTCAGCGCCGCCAGCACCATGAAGCCGCCATAGGAGCGACCATAGACCGCGACGCGGTCATCGTTCACATCCGGTTGCTCGCGCAGCCACAGCCGAACCGCCTTGAGATCGGCGACGCTGTCCATGCGCAGATGCTTGTCGTCGAGATGGTGA
This sequence comes from Allobosea sp. RCC_152_1, assembly GCF_041360765.1. Classification (NCBI taxonomy): domain Bacteria; kingdom Pseudomonadati; phylum Pseudomonadota; class Alphaproteobacteria; order Hyphomicrobiales; family Alloboseaceae; genus Allobosea; species Allobosea sp. RCC_152_1. The sequence continues at coordinate 12,660 of NZ_JBFUPU010000011.1, read as the reverse complement.
TAGCTGCGGCCATAGCCGGTCGAGCCGCGCACGTTCGGCGCGATCACCATGATGCCCTGGCTCAGGAAGAACTGCAGGTCGGCCCGGAAGATCGGGGTCCACTGCGCCTCCGGCCCGCCATGGACCACGACGACGGCAGGATAGCCGCCCTCGGGCGCCTTGCCGCGCGGCCGGTAGACGAAGAACGGCACGTCGAGCCCGTCGAAGCTTTTCGTGCTCGCAACGGTCGGCTCGACGAAAACAGCGGGATCGAGCCCGGCCTTCGAGGCATCCGTCAGGCGCTCGACCTGCTGGGTCGCACTATCGAAACGCCAGATATCCGACGACGAGGTCGATCCATCCAGCGGGAAGACGAGCCCCGAACCATCCGGCAGCCAGGTGACGGAGCCGATCGAGCCGGGAGGGAAACCCTCGACCTCGAACTCGGCTCCACCGGCGATCTCGCGCACGAAGATGCGGTTCCAGCCGCGATCATTCGCGACATAGGCGAGGCGGTTCTGGTCCGGCGCCAGCGCCACCGCCTCGATATCCTGCCCGTCGCGTTCGACGATCCAGTGCAGCGAACCATCGGCCATCGACCGGAAGCCGACGCTGAGAAACTCGCGGCCCTGGTCGGTGATGGTGAAGAAGCCGCTGCCGTCCTTCTTCATCCGGTTGGCGGCATAGCGGGCGCGGCCCTCATGCGGCAACAACGCCTCGCGCGCCCCGCTTTCGAGATCGAGCCGGTAAAGGTCCTGATCGTTCATCGCATGGGTGGCGTCGGCCACCAGAAGCGAGCGCCCATCCGGGAAGAAGGCGACGGCCTCGCGATAGCCGCTGCCCTCGAAGACACGCCGCGCCGCCCGCGTCGCCATGTCCATCACATAGATGTCCATATGCTCGCGGTCGCGCGCGTTCGAGGCGAAGGCGATGCTCTGCCCGTCCGGCGCCCAGCAACCCCAGACATGCACCACCGTCGGATCGTCGGTCAGCGACTGCGGCACGCCGGAGGCGTCCGGTATGAGCCAGAGCTGGTGGCGCTCGTCGCCGCCGCAATCCATCGTGAAGAGCAGGTCGCGGCTCTTCGGGTTGAAGGCGATCGAACCGACCGGCTCCGGCATGTCGGTCAGGCGCCAGGGCGCCCCGCCGGCCAGCGGCCGGAGCCAGATCTGGTGCGTGCCGCTCTCGTCGCTGAGATAGGCGAGTAGCTCGCCATCCGGCGCGACGGCCGGGCTCTTGGCGCTGCGGATTTCGAGATAAGGCTCGATACCCAGGCGGATCTGGCTGGCGGCTTCGTACATGGTCTTTCCTTCAGGCCGCGAGGGCCGGCATGGAGTCGCGCAGGCGATCGGTCGCGTCGCGCAGCGCCAGCGACAGGGCCGGGGCGCTCGGCGTCGCCGCGTGATTGGCCTCGGTCACGATGGTGAAGCGCGCCTCGGGCCAGGCCGTCTTCAGGCGCCAGGCCGTGCACATCGGCGTCACGATGTCGTAGCGCCCCTGCACGATCTCAGCCGGCAGATGCCGGATGCGCGAGACGTCGCGCAGCAGCTGGCTGGGTTCGAGGAAGGCGCCGTTGACGCAGTAATGCGTGAAGATGCGGGCGAGCGCGAGCGCAGCATCCGGCTCGGTCAGCGCCGCGACATGCTCGGCATCGGGCAGGAAGGTCTGCGTCTTCCCCGAGAATGTCCTGAGGCTGATCGCAGCCGCCAGCTGCTGCTCAGGGTCGGACCCGGTCAACCGGCGATAATAGGCGGCGAGCAGGTCGCCGCGCTCCGCTTCCGGCACGAAAGTGGCGAAGGTCTCCCAATGGTCCGGGAAGATCGTGCGCGAGCCGTGGAACCACCAGTCGATCTCGGTACGCTCCGCCATGAAGATGCCGTGCAGGCGGAAGCCGAGGCAGCGCTCCGGGTGGGCCTGTCCATAGGCGAGACCGAGGCAACTGCCCCAGGATCCGCCCGTGACGAGCCAGCGCTCGATGCCGAGATGCTCCCGGATTCGTTCGAGATCGGCGATCAGTGCCTGCGTGGTATTGCCCGCGAGTTCGGCGGCGGGGCTGGAGCGCCCTGCCCCGCGCTGGTCGAAGGTCACGAGGTGGAAGGCCGCCGGATCGAAGGTCCGGCGCTGGGCCGGCTTGGTGCCCGCGCCGGGGCCGCCATGCAGGAAGACGACGGGAATGCCATCGGGATTGCCGCTCAGTTCGACCTGAAGCTCGTGGCCGTCACCGACCGGGAGACGCAGCGAGCGGTAAGGTTCGACCACGGGATAGAGAGCGCTCTCGTCGTCAGGCACATCGGGCTCCGCTGCAAAGGAGCGCCCCGACGCTCCCCATGCGACCGGAGGATGGCATGGCCGAACCATCGCTGGCCAATGCATTTGGAATGCGTTGTTATGACGATCTGGAATAGTTTTACGTGAACCGACGGTGGCAAATGCTCCTTTGCTTGAAGGTTCGTGTCACGATCTCAAAGGCTTAACCGCCTGATCCCGTGCCGATCATCCTCGAACCATGTTGCGGCGGAGACGGACACGGCAGGCAACTGCCGAATTCCGGACTGGCTCGCAGCGCTCGATCAGCGTCGCTGTTGGAATCCGTATCTTTCAAGCGGGTTGCTGCCCCGGCGGTCGGACGACATAAGCGCCGGCGGGCGTTGCGGATCGACGATATTGGCCATTGCAGTGCGTAGGCAGGCGCTCACACGGCCGATCTCCGCGAAGAGGTTGAGGCCGGCGTCATGCGGCCAGCGCATGGCTGATGCTGTAAACGGGGCTCTTATTCGAATTTGTCGCAGTATAGGTTGGCTGGGCGGCTCGCTATGAAAGCTGAGCCCGCAAGAGAACGGTTGGTAGGCGATGCTCTCCACCAAAACCACGCGGCCCAACCGCCGGCAGTTCCTCTCCTCGACGGCGATCGCCCTGTTTCTCGGCTCGACCGGGCGAGGCCTTGGCGAGACGATCGCGGGCAGCCCACCCTGGAAGCCCTTCGACGCAAGCCCGCCGCAGACGCTGGGCTCAGGCACCTGGTATTTCCTGACGCCCGATGAAGTCCGCATGGTCGGCGCGATCACCGAGCGCCTGATCCCGGCTGACGAATTGAGCATCAGCGGCAAGGATGCCGGTTGCGTCGAGTTCATCGACCGGCAGCTCGCCGGCAGCTATGGCTCCTCCGAGCGGCTCTACATGAAGGGGCCGTTCCAACCCGGCACGCCCGAACAGGGCGACCAGTTCCCGCTCGACCCGCGTCAGCGCTACCGGCTGGGGCTCGCGGGCCTTCAGGCGCATTGCCGCGAAACCTATCAGAAGGCTTTCGCCGATCTGCCGCCCGAGCAGCGCGACCAGGTCCTGACCCAGCTTCAGACCGGCGCGATCACGCTGAAGGATGTCGATGGCAAGGCCTTCTTCGCGCTCCTCCTGCAGAACACCATGGAAGGCTTTTTCGCCGACCCGATCTATGGCGGCAACAGGGAGATGGTGTCGTGGCGGATGCTCGGCTTTCCCGGCGCGCGCTACGATTACCGCTACTACATCGACAAGCATAACCAGAAGCTCGATTTGCCCCCGCTCAGCATCGCCGGGCGGTCCGAATGGCGCGTGAAGGATTGAGCCATGGCCACGAAACTGCCCGCGACGGATGTGGTGGTGGTCGGCCTCGGCTGGGCGGGATCGATCATCGCCAATGAACTGACGGAACAGGGGCTCTCGGTCGTCGCCTTCGAGCGAGGCCCCTGGCGCGAGACGGCGCGCGACTTCAACATCGCCTCCGCCCCGGATGAGCTGCGCTACAGCCAGCGCCAGGAGCTGATGCTCCAGACCGCGCAGAACACCGTCACCGCGCGCAACAACCCGTCCCAGACGGCGCTGCCGATGCGCAGCTGGGGCTCGTTCCATCCCGGCAACGGCACGGGCGGCGCCGGCAACCACTGGGCCGGCATCACCTTCCGCTTCCAGCCGGAGGAGTTCCGGCTCAAATCCCATCTCACCGAGAAATATGGCGCAGGCGCCATCCCGGCCGAGCTCACCTTGCAGGACTGGGGCACGGATTGGAGCGAGATGGAGCCGTTCTACACGGCGTTCGACCGGCTTGCCGGGCTCTCCGGCCGGGCCGGCAACCTCAAGGGCCAGATCCGCGAGGGCGGCAACCCGTTCGAGGGGCCACGCTCGGAAGAATACCCGACCGGCCCGATGCGCCAGCCCTATGGGCCGACCCTGTTCGCGCAGGCCGCCAAGGAGCTCGGCTACAAGCCCTTCCCGGTTCCCTCGGCGCTGATCTCCGAGGCCTATACGAACCCGCTCGGTGTCACGATGGGGCCCTGCACCTTCTGCGGCTTCTGCACCAATTACGGCTGCGCCAACTACTCCAAGGCGAGCGCGATCACGACCGTCCTGCCCGTGCTGGTGCGAAAATCCAATTTCCGGGCACAGACCAATTCCGAGGTGCTGAGGGTCACGCTCGACGCCACCGGCAAGCGCGCCACCGGCGTCGTCTATATCGACACCTCCGGCAAGGAATGGGAGCAGCCGGCCGACCTCGTCATCGTCACCGCCTTCACCTTCGAGAATGTGCGGCTGATGCTGCTCTCGGGCGTGGGCACGCCCTATGACCCCGAGACCCAGACGGGCACGACAGGGCGCAACTACGCCTATCAGACCGCCAACAACGTCCAGCTCTTCTTCGACGACAAGAACTTCAACCCCTTCATCGGCGCCGGCGCGCTCGGCATGGGGATCGACGATTTCAACAACGACAATTTCGACCATTCCGGCCTGGGCTTCTTCGGCGGCGGCAGCATCCGCGTCACGCCGATCGGCGCGGCCCCGATCGGCTACCGGCCGACACCGCCCGGCACACCGCTCTGGGGTTCGGAGTGGAAGCGCCAGACCGTCAAGAACTACCTCAGCTCCATGTCGATCGGCTGCGAGGCGTCGAGCTATGCGACGCGCACCAACTATCTCTCGCTCGACCCGACCTATACCGACCGGCTCGGGCGGCCGCTGCTGCGCATCACCTTCGATTTCACGCAGAACGACCTGAAGATGTCGCAATACTGCACCGACAAGGTCGCCGGCATCGCCAAGGCGATGAACCCGCGCCAGTTCGTGCCCCATCCGATGACCGGGCACTGGAACACCGGCCCCTACCAATCCTCGCATGTGGTCGGCGGCTTCGTCATGGGCGCGGATCCCAAGACGAGCGCGGTCAACAAATACCTGCAGAGCTGGGATGTGCCCAATCTCTTCGTGGTCGGCGCCTCGGCCTTCCCGCAGAACCCCGGCTACAACCCGACGGGAACCGTCGGCGCCCTCGCCTTCAAGGCGGCCGACGCCATCCGCCGGCTCTATCTCAAGAACCCCGGCCCGTTGGTGAGCGCATGAGGATGCTCCTTTCCAAACGGCTCGGCAGGGCCGCCTTCGCCGCCTTCATGACCGCCGCCATTCCGGTCGGCGCGCAGGTCACCGGTGACGCCGCCTTCTCGCAGGTCGAGAAAGGGCGCTACCTCGCAGTCCTGGGAGACTGCGCGGCTTGCCATACCGCACCGGGCTTGCCGCCTTTCGCCGGCGGGGTGGTGCTGCAGACGCCCTTCGGCAATCTCGTCGCCCCCAACATCACGCCCGATCCCGGGACCGGGGTCGGGAGCATGTCGCTCCAGGACTTCCAGAGCGTGATGTCGAAGGGCATCGGCAAGGGCGGCTATCATCTTTATGGCGCGATGCCCTTCACCGCCTACACCAAGGTGACCGCGCAGGATAACGCGGCGATCTGGGCCTATCTGCAGACGCTGGAGCCGGTGAAGAACAAGATCGAGCCGAACCAGTTGCCGTTTCCGTTCAACATCCGCGCCAGCCTGATCGGCTGGAACCTGCTCAACTTCACCCAAGGCGAGTTCAAGCCCGATCCGGCGAAATCGCCCGACTGGAACCGGGGCGCCTATATCGTCGAGGGGCTGGGCCATTGCGGCACCTGCCATACGCCCAAGAACCTGATCGGCGGCGACAAGAACAGCCAGTTCCTCGAAGGCGCGACGCTGCAGGGCTGGTTCGCGCCCAACATCACCGCCGACCCGCATAAGGGCATCGGCGCCTGGAGCGAGGACGAAATCGTCCAGTATCTGAAGACGGGCGCCAACCGCTTCGACATCGCGTCGGGCCCCATGGCCGAGCTGGTCGAGAAATCGTCGCAGCACTGGACGGACGCGGATCTGAAGGCCGTGGCGGTCTATCTCAAGGCTGGCCGCAATGGCGAGGCGAAGGCGCCTTCACCGCTGCCCGCCGGCGACAAGCTGATGACAGCCGGGCAGGCAATCTTCGCAGACCGCTGCATGGGCTGCCATCTGTCGAACGGAGCCGGCGTGCCGAAGCTCTTTCCGCGTCTGGCAGAGGCGCCGCTCGTCAATGCGGGCGATCCGACCTCGCTCATACGCGTCGTGCTCGCGGGAAGCCGGGCCGGCGCCACAGAGGCCGTTCCGACAGGTCCCGCGATGCCCTCCTTCGCCTGGAATCTCGGCGACCAGGAGATTGCGGCGGTTCTCACCTATGTCCGAAACAGCTGGGGCAATGCTGCAGCGCCCGTCGAGGCGAAGGATGTCGCAACGTTGCGGAAGACTCTGGCACCCTAGCCCGATCGAAGCTCGGCACCCGCCTGCAGCTCCCCGCACAGCATCGCGCGAGACCCCAGATAAGCCCGTCGGCAAAACGAAAGGGCCGCTCGCGCGGCCCTTTCGGTCTCGGAGCAGGCTGACGGCTTACGCCGCCAGCCCCTTGGCCAGTTCGCTGACCTGCTTCTCGAACAGCGCGCGATAGGCGCCGTCCTCGCGGGTCAGCAGGGCCTCGTGCGGCCCCTCCTCGACCACCTGGCCGCGATCGAAGACCAGGATGCGGTCCATCGCCCTGACCGTCGAAAGACGGTGCGCGATCACGATCGTGGTGCGGCCCTCCATCAGGCGCTCGATCGCCTGCTGGATCAGCGCCTCCGATTCCGAATCGAGGCTCGAGGTCGCCTCGTCCAGGATCAGGATCGGCGCATCGGCCAGGAAGGCGCGGGCCAGCGCGACGCGCTGGCGCTCGCCGCCCGAGAGCTTGATGCCACGCTCGCCGACCAGCGTGGCGTAGCCCTTGGGCAGGCGCATGATGAAGTCATGCGCGTTGGCGAGCTTCGCCGCCTGCTCGATCTGGGCCTGCGAGGCGCCGGGCCGGCCATAGGCGATGTTCTCGGCCAATGAGCGATGGAACAGCACCGGCTCCTGCTGAACGATCGCGATCTGCCGGCGCAGGCTCTCCTGCGTGACGCTCGCGATGTCCTGCCCGTCGATCGCGATGCGGCCCGCCGTGACATCGTAGAGCCGCTGCACCAGCTTGACGAAGGTCGTCTTGCCGGAGCCCGAGCGGCCGACGAGGCCGACCTTCTCGCCGCCACGGATGGTCAGCGAGAAGTCGCGATAGAGCGGGTGGTGATGGCCGCCATAGTGGAAGGTCACGTCCTCGAAGGCGATCTCGCCCGCCGTCACCCCCATCGCCACCGCCCCCTTCCGGTCCGGCACGCCATAGGGAAGGTCGTGCATCCAGACCAGCTCCTCCATGTCGTTGACCGAGCGCTGCAGGTTGTGGATGTGCTGGCCGACATCGCGCAGATAGCCGTGCACCACCGCATAGGCCGTGAGAACGAAGGCGACATCGCCCGTGCTCGCCTGCCCGTTCAGCCACAGCCAGATCACGAGGCCGATCACCGCCGCCCGCAGGAAGAGCAACACGACGAGCTGGCCGGTGCCGGCCCAGGTGCCACGCAGCCAGGCGCGCCGCGTCCTCAGGCTCCACTTCGCCACGACGGTCGCGAGCCGCAGATCCTCACGCGTCTCCGCGCCATAGGCCTTCACCACCGGGTTGCAGGTGATGGCATCGGCCAGGGAGCCGCCGAGACGGGTGTCCCAGGCGTTGCCGAGCCGCGCCGCCGGCGCGACGAAGCGTAGCGACAGCACCAGCGTCAGCCCGATATAGGCGAGCGCCCCCGCCGCCACGACGAGCCCCATCACCGGCCAATGCCAGGCCAGCAGCGCCGTCATGCCGAGCAGAATGACGAGCGAGGGCAGCAACGCGATCAGAATCGTGTCGGTCATCAGGTCGAGCGCCCACATGCCACGCGTGATCTTGCGCACCGTCGAGCCGGCGAAGTTGTTCGCATGCCAGTCGGTGGAGAAGCGCTGCAGCCGCGCGAACGCTTCCTGCGCCACGTTGCTCATCGTGCGCAGGGTCATGACCGTGATCCCGGTGAAGGCGAAATGCCGCCCGAGCACCGTGATCGCGGCGAGCACCATCATCGCGCCCAGCGCCCATAGCGCCGCATCCGCGCTGCCGACGCCGCTGGCGACCGCATCGACGAGCCGACCGGCATAGACCGGCGTGAACAGCTCCGCGAGCGTGGACACGATGGTGACGCCCGCAACCCAAGCGACCTGGCCGGGCAGGCGTGCCCAATGACTGAAAGTGAAGCCGAGAACGGCCCGGAACGGCTCCCGCCGCCCGGTTTGAGTATCGAGAGACATAGCGTCATTCGGCGCCAGGACGGCAGCCGACTCCGAATCAAGGTGGAGACGACGACGGGACGCCAGTCTCCAGAAAAAGGGAAAAGGTTTGAAAAAGGCTCTGGGAGGCCGCGGCAGGCGGGCCTCGTGCGAGACCGACCTAGTGCCGGTTTGGTCGCTCGGGAGCGACGATGATCATGAATTTCATTCAGTCCTCCCTTGTTCGTGTTGGAGCCGGAGAATCAAAATGCCTGATCCGCGGGCAGAACGCAAGCCACCCTCCCATGCGCCGGTCGCACAGGTCGCCCTCCCCCATTTCAAATCGGGATAGACCGCTACCAGAACAGCGCCAGCACTCGCAGCGCGATCACCAGCACGAAGGCGGCGATGATCGTGGCCAGCACCTGCTGGCGCTTGGCGCGATTCGGAAACTGCCGGGCGAGCAGTCGCCCGAGCGGCTTGCGGAAGATGAAGGCGGCAACCAGCAGGACGATGACGATATGGGACAAGGCGTCGGTCTCAAGCCCTGGCCGCTGGGGCGGCTTCGACCGCTGCGCCGGCCTTCTTCCAGGCCCCGAAACCGCCATCGATATGCGCGACCGGCTTCAGCCCCATCTCCTGCGCCGTCCTCGCCGCGAGCGCCGAGCGCCAGCCGCCGGCGCAGAAGAAGACGAAGCGCTTGTCCTCCTGGAACACCGGCTTGGCATAGGGGCTTTCCGGATCGATCCAGAATTCCAGCATGCCGCGCGGGCAGTGGAAGGCTCCGGGCATACGCCCTTCCCGCTCGAGCTCGCGCGGATCGCGCAGGTCGACGAAGACGACATCGTCCCGGCCGTGCAGCGCCCGCGCCTCTTCGACGGAGAGCGTCTCGACCGCCTGCCCGGCCTCGGCGAGCAGCGCCTTGTAGCCCTTCGTGATCACCTGCGGCATGGCCTCGTCTCTTGGGGTCTGCGGGCGCGGCGTGACGACAGCCCGCGTAGCGTCAATGACATCGCCCTCTCTTGCTGCCACCGGCGCCGCGAAGCAAGCTGCTTGCCTCGGCAGCAAGAGAAATGGCAGAGCGGCGCCATGTTCGGTTTCACCCCCTTCGACCTGTTTGCGCTGGCCTTCTACGCCGCGTCCTGGATCGGCTACCATTATGCCGTCGAGCTCGGCCCGCATGCGCCCAAGAGCCTGAACATGCGCATGAACCAGCGCCGCGCCCGCTGGGTGCGCGAGGCGATGATGCGCGACAACCGGATCGTCGACACCCAGGTCATGAACGGCCTGCAGAACGGCACGGCCTTCTTCGCCTCGACCTCGCTGATCGCGATCGGCGGCACGCTCGCCTTGCTGCAATCGACCGACCGTGTGGTCGCGATCTTCGGCGACCTGCCCTTCGTCCCGATGACCCAGCGTGCGGCCTGGGAGCTGAAGGTGATCGGGCTCGCCATCATCTTCGGCTACGCCTTCTTCAAGTTCGCCTGGGCCTATCGGCTGTTCAACTATTGCGTGATCCTTGTCGGCGCGCTGCCCTCCGCGCGCAATCACGACGAGAAGGAGGCCCGCAACGCCGTGCACGAGACGATCGAGATGAACGTCGCGGCCGGGCGTCATTTCAATCGCGGCCAACGCGCCTTCTTCTTCGCGCTGGCCTATCTCGGCTGGTTCCTCGGGCCGATCACCTTCCTCATCTTCACCGGCTCCGTACTGGTGGCAATGTACCGGCGCCAATACGCTTCCGACGCCGCCCGCGTCTTCCGCTACCCCGAGGATCCTTGATGGCCGACCAGGCGACGCTCGAAACGACGATCCTCGATCTGCTGGCGCGGCAGGAGCCCGGCCGCACGCTCGCGCCGATGGATGTCGCCCGCGCGATCGGCGGCGACCATCCCGATGGCTGGAGCCCGCTGATGCAGCCTCTGCGCCGCGCCGCGGTGAAGCTGATGAAGGAAGGCCGGCTCGTCATCACGCGTAAGGGCCGCCCGGTCGACCCCGACGATTTCCGCGGCGTCTACCGGCTTTCCTTGCCCGACACGCCCTGACGATTCAGGGGCCGGGAAACAGCGTGTCCGTATAACCGGCGAGACGATAGGCGACGAGGCCAACCCATTCCTTGAAGCCATTATCGGCGATCTCGAGCGCGCGCGGCGCGCGGCTATAGGGCTGGGTGAAATCATCCGGCTTGCCGCGCGACCAGTAGTCGACCGGGAAGGCCTCGACCGCGAAGCCTGCCTTGCGGAAGACGCCCATTGCGCGCGGCATGTGCCAGGCCGAGGTCACCAGCAGCCAGCGCTCGCCGGGCTTGGGATCGACGAGGCGGCGCGTGAAGACCGCGTTTTCGAGGGTGTTGCGCGACTTGTCCTCCAGGATGAGCCGGCCCGGTTCCAGTCCGAGCCCCTCCATCAAACGCTTGGCGCCATCGGCCTCGGTCACCGTCGCCTCCGAGATCAGATTGGCGGCGCCGCCCGCGAAGACGATCTTGGCCTGCGGGTGCAGGCGCGCCAGCTCCACCGCCTTCGTCATCCGCGAGGCCGAGGCATTGAGCACGACGTCGCCGCGCGCCAACCCGATCGCCCCGCCGAGCACGACGATGCCGGTCACCGGCCCCTTCGCCGCGTCCTGCTGCGGAAACCGGTCCTCCAGCGGGCGGATGACCGCACGCGGCAGCGGGCTGAACGCCATCAGCCCGAGCATGATCACCGCAAACAGCCCGAGCCAGCGCGCGGGCCGCGCGAAGCGGGTGAAAGCGAGGAGCGCCGCAAGTCCGGCCAGCAGGATGACGAAATTGACCGGCGAGAACAGGAACCAGACAATCTTGGAAAGGACGAAGAACATCGCTGGCCCGGATCGAGAGGAAGATCGCGCACCCGCTATAGCCGCCGAATGCTGACAGCTTTCTAAAGCCGCTCTCTTCAGCGAATGATCTGCGGGGGACTCTGCGGGCGCCGCGACGGCGTCCGAGGCAGCGACTTCGCCACCTCGATCGCGCGCTCGGCCACCTCACGCAATTCGCAGCCGGCCTGCCGGCCGGGCTGGAGGCCGTCGCGCTGGCCAGCGCCGTAGAGCGCGCATTTCTGCGCGACATAGCTTTCCCAGGTCAGTTGCAGCGCCGCGAGCCGGCTGCGTTGGCCGGCATCGAGCGGACGCGAAGCCATCTGCAAAGCGAGGCCCAGCCGCTCGCGCCAGGCCACCTCCTCGCGACGAGCGCATCCGGCCTCCGCCCCACGTGGGTCGCTGCTGGCGGCACGGACGCAAGGCACCGCGACAGCGCCGATGCAGGCTGCCGGCGATGCGCCATTGTCCCGCAGGCATGCGGCGAGCTGGGTCCGATCCGCCGGAGCGGCCGGTGCCGGCGTCGAATCCTGCGCCAGCGCCGGCACGGAGAGGGAAGTCAGGATGCAAAGCGCGGCGAAGGAACGGATCATCCCCGCATCATGCCAGCCGCCGCCTTGCGATCAAGCCGCCAGGCGCGTCCTCACGCAATCGGCAACGGCAACGCGGCCTTGGCCGCCGGTCGCGCGAAAATCGTCTCGTACCAGCGCCGCACTGCCGGCCGCTCCACGCGCTCGACCGGCATGTTGAGCCAGCGATGTGCGCCACAGCCGACAGTGATGTCCGCCACACCGATGCGCTCCCCTGCCAGGAAGGGCCGCTCCGCCAACTGGTCCTCGATGATCGCCATCAGCGCCTCGGCCCGCTTCATGCCCTCGGTAATCACCTTGGGCTCGGTATAGCCCGGCACCTTGCGCACCACGCCCCAAAGCACCGGCGCCAGCGCCGGCTGCAACTCGGAGAGCATCCAGTCCATCCAGCGTTCGGCTTCGGCCCGCCGCGCCGGCTCCTCCTCCCACAAGGTGGAGGCGCCATAGCGTGCCGCCAGATAGCGCACGATGCTGTTCGACTCCCACAGACGAAAGGCGCCATCCTCCAGCACGGGAATCTGCCTGTTCGGGTTCATCGCGCGAAATTCCGGCGTATCGAGCCCTCCGAACGGACCGCCGACATCGACGCGCTCGAAAGCCTGCCCGACCTCCCCGGCCGCCCAGACGACCTTCTGGACATTGATCGAGCTCAAACGCCCCCAGATCTTCAGCATGACCGGCCCTCTCAGGCGAATTCCATGATCACGGCATCGACAGCGAGCGAGTCGCCCTCCTTCGCCAGGATCTTGGCGATGGTGGCGTCCTTT
>NZ_JBFUPU010000010.1:0-178371 GCF_041360765.1 Allobosea sp. RCC_152_1 | reverse complement strand
GCAGTTCGAGGATCAACACGCCCGGCTCACGATCAAAACCGCAGCCTGATCCTGTCTACCCGCAGGGGCGCACTCCAATCGGCGTCCAATCTTGACCCCTTGAAGGGTTGAGACGGTGAGGCGGCGGCGCGGCGGAGCTGGTTTGGGTTGCGCAGCCGCGCCAGCTCCGGGTCGTCGGCGCGTTGGTCGCTCAGAGCCTGTTCTTGAAGCGTCAGCTCTCGTTGCCGGTCTCGACGATGTCGCAGTGATGGGTCAGCCGGTCGAGGAGCGCGGTGGTCATCTTGGCGTCGCCGAAGACGGAGGGCCATTCGCCGAAGGCGAGGTTGGTGGTGACGATGACGGAGCTCTGTTCGTAGAGCCAAGCAGGTAAGGCGCTGTTTGGGCTGCGCCAGAGAAACCGCTTTTGGCGTCACTTCGACGCGGCGAGTCTAGGTTTCCCGATTTGCTGGCGATCTTGGGTCAAGCTTTTATGCAGGTTGGTTCAATAGGTACCGGCTTTTTCGACGCCGCACGAACCTGAACACGGGCAATCGGGCATCTCAGACGCCAAATGGCGGCGCCAGAAGAGCTCAGCAGAGCAAAATTTGGGAGCATTTTGCGGCGAGTCAGGCTTTCGCGAAACGGCCTCGTCCGAGTCTCGGATTTGCGTTACGCGAGTCCATAATCCTCGAAAACGTGGACCGAGGCCCCATTGATATTTCGAGGAAATCTCTGCAGCGAGAGTCAGAGATTTATGTTACCGCACATGCAACGACCTGCGTCACCGGAGCGCTTTCGGCGCTCCGGCTTCGGCGTTATGGTCCGGTCATGGCCCAGACGGAGCAACAACCCGGTGTCGAAAGCGGCCCGCCCGGCCGGGCTGGCATCCTGCTGCTCGCCGGCGGGGCTCTCACTCTTGTTCTGACCGGCCTGCTGCTGTGGTGGCGCGAGGGCAGCCGACTGTTCACCGACGGTCTGATCGCCGCCATCGTCGCCTGCTTCTAGCGGTCTCCAGCTTCTCTTCGGGACATCACCGTGAATCGCCGCCTCATCCTGCCCCTCGTCGTCTTCCTCGCCGGCGCGCTCGCGCTCGCCGCAGCGGCGATCCTCACCTTCTCCCCCGGCAGCCGGACGACGGGGAGCGGGACGGCCAGCGTCGGCGGCCCCTTCACCCTGACCACGCAGGACGGCAAGCCGCTCTCCGATACGGATCTGCGCGGCTCGCCCTTCCTGGTCTTCTTCGGCTTCACCCATTGCCCTGATGTCTGCCCGACCAAGCTCTTCGAGATCTCCGAAGCGCTGCGCGCCGCCGGCGAAAGCGACAAGGCCAAGAACCTGAAGGCGCTGTTCGTGACCGTCGATCCCGAGCGCGACACGCCGGAGGTGATGAAGAGCTATCTCAGTTCCTTCGATCCGCGCATCATCGGCCTGACCGGCGATCGCGCAGCAATCGACGCGACGATCAAGGCTTATCGCGCTTATGCGAAGAAGACGCCGCTCAAGGATGGCGACTACACGATGGACCATACCGCGCTGGTCTATCTGATGGGCAAGGATGGCGGCTTCGTCGGCGCCTTCAATATCGAACAGGCACCGGCGCAGGCGGCGGCGGAGTGGCTTCGCCAGAGCTGACGGCCTCGGCCGGCGGCGTCCGCCGGCGCGCCAGCCCGTGCTCCGTCTTGTTCCAGGCGAAGCGCCGGGCGAAGTATTCGTAAAAGGCCATCCAGGCCGCGACCGAGACCAGCCCGTAATAGAGCGGCAGCAACGGCAGCAGCCATAACAGGCTCGGGTCGCGCCGGCGCAGCGCGCCGATGGCCGGTGGCAGGAACAGCGAGAGCGTGCCGAAGAGCCAGATCGACAGCGCGAAGGCCGATGTCACGGTGGTCAGCGCGCTCGCCGGGTCGAAGAGCGAGCCCTCCCAATAGGCGATGAGCGTCGCGACCGCGAAAACGGGATAGCCGAGCGCCGTCACGATCGTGCCCAGCGCCAGCGAGGCGAAGGCGAAGGTCGCAGCGAAGCCGGCCTCGCGCAGCAGTTTCAACGGCGCGCGCGAATGCGTCACCGCCGTCTGCATGTAGCCCTTGATCCAGCGTGAACGCTGGCTAAGCCAGGCCTTGACCGTGACCGGGGCCTCCTCGCGCGTATCCGACGGCAGATCGCCGATACGGTAGCCGGCCCTGGCCAGCCGAACCGCGAGATCGGCATCCTCGGTGACGTTCCAGGCGTCCCAGCCGCCCAGCGCCCGAAGCACATCAGTCCGGAAATGATTGGAGGTGCCGCCCAGCATGATCGGCAACCGGGCGCGCAGCAGCCCGGGATTGAGCACCTCGAAAAGCCCTGCATATTCCAACGCGAACAAGGCCGGCAGCAGGCCCTCCTCGGCATGGTCGATCACCAGCCGTGCCTGGAGGCAGGCGAGATCGTCGGAAGCGCGATGGAAGCGCGCTGCCGCCAGCCGCAATTGCTGGGGATCGGGAATGTCCTCGGCGTCGAAGATGGTGAAGAGGCTCCCGCGCGCCTCGAGCAAAGCGAGGTTCAGCGCCCGCGGCTTCGTCCGGGGCTGGCCGGGCGGCACGATCGTGACGGTGACATGCGCCGGCAGGGACATCGGCGCGAGCGCCGCCCGCATGCCGGTATCTTCAGCTTCGACCAGCAGGCGAATGTCCAGCTTGGCCGGTGGGTAGTCCAGCTCCGACAGCGCCCGGAGCATCTGCCGCAGCACTGCCTCCTCCCGGTACATCGGCACGGCGACGGTGTAGACCGGCAAACGGCTGTCATCGAGGCGCCAGCGCTGGGTGCGCCAGAGATCGGGGGAGGTGCGCTCGATCGAGGCCGCAAGCCTGAGCAGAATGAGCCCCAGAAACAGCGGCCCGAGCAGCAGGGCAAGCGCGAAGAAGCTCTCCAGCGGCGCGAAGATGCCCCCGAGCGTTGCCGTCGCGAGGCCGATGCCGGTCGCGGCGACCTGGCCGCGGCTGGCGCCGGTGCGGGCGCTGTCACGCGCAAGGCCCGGCTCGTCGAGCCCGGCAGCAGATCGGGCCAGCCCTTCGCCATTGGCCTCCCGCAGGCGGTCCGCGAAGCGACGGGGCGTGGTGACCGCGACATCGCCGCGGTGGCGCGCCCCGGCCGAGATCATATGGCGCAGGGCGGCGCCTTCGGGCGCGAGCAGGAAGCGCAAGCGCGGGTTCACCTGCCCCGCCAAAGGAGCGATGCCGCCGCGCAGGATCGCCTCATGCCGGCCACCGGACGGGAGATCGAAGGCGTCGGTATGGAAAGGCAGGCCGAGCTCGGCAGCGAGCGCCCGGTAATAGCTCTCCTGATCGATCAACCCGAGCGCGAAAACCTCGCGCACCGCGTCGGTGCCGTAGCGCCGCGCGCGACGCGCGGCAAGGGCAAGGCCGGCCGGCGCGACGCCGTGGCGGGGGAGAAAAGCGATCTCGACGGGCAAATCGGCGAAGCCGCGCCCCTGCGGATCGACAACATCGCCCCGACCGTCGCCCCCCACGGTCCAATCCCGTCCGACACCACGCCAGCCGGGCGCCCAGCACGCCCGGCAAACCTATGGTTGCGGTTTCAGGCGCGCGAGTCGAGTCGCGAAGTCGTACGACTTTCGGAATTTCCGGGCCGACGGGCGTGCCGTCAGCGCCCCGCCAGGATCTCCGCGACCTGCGGGATGTCCTTGTCGCCGCGGCCGGAGAGGCTGACCACCATCAGATGGTCCTTCGGCTTCTGCGGGGCGAGTTCAGCGACGCGCGCCAGCGCATGCGCGCTTTCGAGCGCGGGAATGATGCCTTCCAGCCGCGACAGAAGCTGGAAGGCTTCCAGTGCCTCTTCGTCGGTGGCCGAGAGGTATTTCACCCGGCCGACATCGTGCAGCCAGGAATGCTCCGGCCCGATGCCGGGATAGTCGAGCCCGGCCGAGATCGAATGCGCGTCCTTGATCTGCCCGTCGTCGTCCATCAGCAGGAAGGTGCGGTTGCCGTGCAGCACGCCGGGGCGCCCGCCGGTCAGCGAGGCGGCATGCAGGCCGCTCGGAATGCCGTGCCCGGCCGCCTCGACGCCGTAGATCTCGACGCTGGAATCGTCGAGGAAGGGGTGGAACAGCCCCATCGCGTTCGAGCCGCCGCCGATGCAGGCGACCAGCGAATCCGGCAGGCGGCCTTCGGCTTCCTGCATCTGCTCGCGGGTCTCCTTGCCGATGATCGACTGGAAATCGCGCACCATCGCCGGATAGGGATGGGGCCCGGCAACCGTGCCGATGCAGTAGAAGGTCGTCGCGACATTGGTCACCCAGTCGCGCAGCGCCTCGTTCATGGCGTCCTTCAGCGTCTTCGTGCCGGATTCGACCGGCACGACGGTGGCACCGAGCATCTGCATGCGGAAGACGTTCGGCGCCTGACGGGCGACGTCGACCGCGCCCATATAGACGATGCATTCGAGCCCGTAGCGGGCGCAGAGCGTCGCGGTCGCGACGCCGTGCTGGCCGGCGCCGGTCTCGGCGATGATGCGCTTCTTGCCCATGCGCCGCGCCAGCAGGATCTGGCCGAGCACGTTGTTCACCTTGTGGGAGCCGGTATGGTTCAGCTCCTCGCGCTTCAGATAGATCTTGGCGCCATCGAAATGCTCGGTCAGGCGCTCGGCGAAATAGAGCGGCGAGGGCCGGCCGACATAGTGCTTCAGCCCATAGGCCATCTCGGCGTGATAGGCCGGGTCGGCCTTGGCGGCGTTGTAGGCTTCCTCCAGCTCGAGGATCAGCGGCATCAGCGTCTCGGCGACGAAGCGGCCGCCGAACATCCCGAAGCGGCCGTTCTCATCCGGGCCGTTGCGGTAGCTGTTCGGGCTGGAGGGGGCGTTCATGCCGTCAAACCTTCCTGCATTGCCGCCGCGGCCTTGCGGGCCGATGCGATGAATTCCGCGATCCGGGCCGGATCCTTGACGCCCGGCGCGCGCTCGACGCCGCTCGATACGTCAACGCCGGCCGGCCGGGCCACCCGGATCGCCTCCGCGACATTCGCCGGATCGAGCCCGCCCGATAGCATGAAGCGCAGCGCAGGGTCGAGGCCGGTCAGCAATGTCCAGTCGAAGGCGCGGCCATGCCCGCCGGGGAAGGCGGCGTCCTTCGGCGGCTTGGCATCGAGCAGGATGCGATCGACCACGGCCGCATAGGGCGGGACGCGATCCAGATCGGCGGCCGTCGCGACGCCGAGCGCCTTCATCACCGGCCTACCGCTCGCCGAGGCGATGGCCGCGGCAAGCTCCGGCGATTCCGAGCCATGCAATTGCAGCCGGTCCGGCTTCAGCAACTCCACCAGATCGGCCGCGCGCTTTTCGTCCCAATCGACGATCAGCGCGACGATTTCCGCCTTGCCGCGCGCCTGTGCGGCGAGTTCCGCAGCGCGTTCCGGCGTGACGAAGCGCGGGCTCTTCGGATGGAAGACGAAGCCGATCATGTCGGCGCCGCCGCTGAGCGCCGCGTCCAGCGTCTCGGGAGTCGAGAGGCCGCAGATCTTGATCGTTAAGGTTGCGTTTACCATCGTTCCGTCTTAGCGCCGGTTTGAAAGCCTTCACGCCGAGGGCTTCGATTGCCGGACGGGCATCTAGCATAGTCGCGTCATCTGCGCAGTGGGCCGATTCCATGCCACACTTGCGACATGGTGGCGAAGGAAGCGATGCTGTGACGGGGCGAAGACAAGGGGCGTAGCCGGTTTCGCGATGCGGTGGAGCGTATTGACCATTGCGGCGGCCCTGCTCGCCATCCTCGGCGTCACCGCCGCAGCCCTCTATATCTATAACCAGCCGCGCACGCTGCGCCTCGCAGTGGGGCCGCTCGGCTCGGAGGATGCGCGCATGGCCGCCGCCTTCGTGCAGGGGCTCAACCGGGACAAGGCCGATGTCCGCATCCGCCTCCTCCTGACCGAGGGGGCCGAGGACAGCGCGAAGCGGATCGATGCCGGCGAAGCCGACCTCGCCTTGCTTCGGGCCGATATCGCCATGCCCTCGACGGCCGACACCGTGCTCATCACCCGTCGGACCTTTCCTTTCATCATCACGACGAAGGAGACCGCGATCGGCCGCATCGCCGATCTGCGCGGCCGCAGGATCGGTGTCGGACGCAATCCGGCCGGCAATATCGTGCTGCTGAAGCGGGTGCTGGGGCAGTATGAGGTGAGGCCGGAAGAGGTCGAGATCGTCGGGCTGACGCAGGACGAGATCGTCACCGCGGCGAAGGACAGGCGCATCGACGCCTTCTTCTCGATCAATGCAGTCGGCTCCCACACCAACAATGACGGTTTGCGCCGGCTGCGCGAGGCCTGGGGCGAGGACCCGGTGCTGATCCCGATCCGCGAGGCCGATGCGCTCGCGGCCCATTACCGCGCGATCGAGACCGGCGAGATCGTGCGCGGCGCGCTGGGCGGCGACCCGCCGCGCCCGGCCGAAAGCCTGCAGACCATTGCGATCACCTCGCGCCTCGTCGCCGCCCAGAGCCTCGACGACACGCTCGTCGGCAACCTGACCAAGGACATCCTCGCGCTCAGGCTCACGCTGGCGAGCGAGCTGCCCGCGATCCAGGCGCTGGAGACGCCCTCGACCGACAAGGATGCGCCCCTGCCGGTCCATACCGGCGCCGCCGCCTATATCGATGGCGAGCAGGAGAGCTTCTTCGACCGCTATGGCGACTGGTTCTATATCGGCGCGATGGCGCTGTCGGCGCTCGGCACCGGCGCGGCCACGATTCTCGGCCGCGAGGGCGCCACCCGCCGCCGCCGCGCCATGGCCGGCCTCGACACATTGCTGGAGCTGCTCGGCACCATCCGCTCCTGCGAGGACGAGGCGGAACTGGCCCGGCTCGGCCGCGAGGCGGACATGGTCCTGACCCGCGTGCTCGCCGATTATGCCAAGGGCGATCTCGATGCGGCCGCGCTCGCGGCCTACCGCCTCGCCATCGATCAGGTCGGCCGGGCCGTCGCCGAACGGCAGCGGGCGCTGGCCGAAGGTTGAGCCCGTTCACCTTTCGGCACCGGCTGCGGTTGCCGAAACGGCCGCCAACGTTTATGTGCAGCGCAACGAATTCCAGATTCACGTGAAACGGGCTGCGCCGGCAGGGCTTTGAACCTGACCGGCTCGTGGCCTTGAAAGCAAGGCCCTATCCGCATGTCCATGCGCAACATCGCCATCATCGCGCACGTCGACCATGGCAAGACCACGCTCGTCGACAAGCTGCTGCAGCAGTCCGGCACCTACCGCGACAACCAGCGCGTCATCGAGCGCGTGATGGATTCCAACGACCTCGAGAAGGAGCGCGGCATCACCATCCTGGCCAAGGCGACCTCGGTCGTCTGGAAGGATACGCGCATCAACATCGTCGACACCCCCGGCCACGCCGATTTCGGCGGCGAGGTCGAGCGCATCCTGAACATGGTCGATTCGGCCATCGTGCTGGTCGACGCGGCCGAGGGCCCGATGCCGCAGACCAAGTTCGTGGTCTCCAAGGCGCTGAAGCTCGGCCTCAAGCCCATCGTGGCGATCAACAAGGTCGACAAGCCCGACGCCCGCACCACCGAAGTCATCAATGAGGTGTTCGATCTCTTCGCCGCGCTCGACGCGACCGACGAGCAGCTCGACTTCCCGATCCTCTACGGTTCGGGCAAGCAGGGCTGGATGGCGCATGATCCGGCCGGCCCGCAGGACCAGGGCCTGGCCCCGATGTACGACCTGATCCTCTCGCATGTGCCCGAGCCGCGCGTCGAGGAAGGCCCGTTCCGCATGATCGGCACGCTGCTGGAGGCCAACCCCTATCTCGGCCGCATCATCACCGGCCGCGTCGTCTCCGGCACGGCCAAGCCGAACCAGCAGATCAAGGTGCTCTCGGGCGACGGCTCCACCGTCGAGACCGGCCGCATCACCAAGATCCTCGCCTTCCGCGGCCTCGAGCGCACGCCGATCGAGGAAGCGATTCCGGGCGACATCGTCTCGATCGCGGGCCTGGTGAAGGGCTCGGTCGCCGACACCTTCTGCGACCCCTCCGTCACCGAGCCGATCGAAGCCCAGCCGATCGACCCGCCGACGGTGTCGATGACCTTCATGGTCAACGACTCGCCGCTCGCCGGCACCGAGGGCGACAAGGTCACCACCCGCGTCATCCGCGACCGCCTGCTCAAGGAGGCCGAGGGCAATGTCGCGCTGAAGATCGAGGAAGCCTCCGACAAGGACAGCTACATCGTCTCCGGCCGCGGTGAACTCCAGCTCGCGATCCTAATCGAGACGATGCGCCGCGAGGGCTTCGAGCTCGGCGTTTCGCGTCCCCGCGTGGTGCTCAAGCGCGACGAGAGCGGCCAGCTCCTGGAGCCGATCGAGGAGGTCATCATCGACGTCGACGAGGAGCATTCCGGCGTCGTCGTGCAGAAGATGTCGGAGCGCAAGGCCGACATGCTGGAGATGCGTCCCTCCGGCGGCAATCGCCTGCGCCTGATGTTCCATGCCCCGACGCGCGGCCTGATCGGCTATCAGGGCGAACTCCTGACCGACACGCGTGGCACGGCGATCATGAACCGCCTGTTCCATGACTATCTCCCCTACAAGGGCGAGATCGGCGGACGCCGCAACGGCGTGCTGATCGCGATGGAGACCGGCGAGGCCGTGGCCTATGCGCTGTGGAACCTCGAGGATCGCGGCCCGATGATGATCGAGCCCGGCTGGAAGGTCTATCAGGGCATGATCGTCGGCGAGCACACCCGCGAGAACGACCTCGAGGTGAACGTGCTCAAGGGCAAGAAGCTCACCAACATCCGCACGACGTCGAAGGATGAGGCCGTGCGCCTGACGCCGCCGATCCGCATGACGCTGGAGCGCTCGCTGGCCTGGATCGACGACGACGAGCTCGTCGAGGTCACGCCGAAGTCGATCCGCCTGCGCAAGGCCATCCTCGACCCCAACGAGCGCAAGCGCTCGCAGAAGATGAAGGCCGAAGTGGCCTGATCGGCAATGCCCGGGTCCTGACCCGGGCATTTTTTTGATCTGAAGCCGGGTCTGCGCTCAGCGCAGCCCGAGGATGACGCACCGGGCGATTGCCCTCGCGCACGCGCTCTGGTCCTCTGCCCGCCTCCAGATCATCGCGCGTCCGACCGGACGCGGTCACGGTGATCTATCACGGTGTTATCGCATCGGATTTTTCCGAAAAGTGGAGCCCGCTTTTCGGTCCGATGCGAAAGGGGAAGGACCATCGCCATGCAGTTCCGCAATCTCGGCCGCTCGGGCCTGCGCGTCTCGCTCGTCGGCCTCGGCTGCAACAATTTCGGCGGCCGCATCGATCTCGAGGCGACGCGCAAGGTCGTCGACGCCGCCATCGAGCACGGCATCACGCTGTTCGACACCGCCGACATCTATGGCGAGAAGGGCGGTTCGGAGACCGCGCTCGGCCAGGTGCTGGGCGCGCGCCGCAAGGACATCGTGCTCGCCTCCAAATTCGGCATGAAGATGTTCCATGGCGGCGAGGGCGGCTCTCGCCGCTACATCATGACCGCCGTCGAAGAGTCGCTGCAGCGGCTGAAGACCGACTGGATCGATCTCTACCAGTTCCACAAGCCCGACCCGCTGACGCCGATCGACGAGACGCTGCGCGTGCTGGAAGACCTCGTGACCCAGGGCAAGGTCCGCTATATCGGCTGCTCCAACATGGTCGCCTGGCAGGTGGCCGATGCGCAATGGACGGCGCGCGATCTCGGCCTCACCGGCTTCGCCTCGGCGCAGGACGAATACAGCCTGCTGAAGCGCGGCGCCGAGAAGGATCTGATCCCGGCCATCGCCCATTACGGCATGGGTCTGCTGCCCTATTTCCCGCTCGCCAACGGCGCGCTCACCGGCAAGTACAAGCGCGGCGCGGCGATGCCGGAAGGCGCGCGGCTGACCAAGCTGCCGGAGCGTGCCGGCCAGATCTTCAGCGAGGAGAACTGGCTGAAGATCGAGGGGCTGACCGCCTTCGCCGAGCCGCGCGGCCACAGCCTCGTCGAGCTCGCCTTCTCCTGGCTGGCAGCGCAACCGGTCGTCTCCAGCGTCATCGCCGGCGCGACCAAGCCGGAGCAGATCGCGGCCAATGTGAAGGCGGCCGACTGGGCCCTGACGGCGGGAGAGCTGGCGGAGATCGATGAGATCGTGAAGTAGGCAGGAACCGTCCCCTCTCCCCTTGCGGGGAGAGGGTGAGGGTGAGGGATCTCGCGACGCTGATCGCTAGCGATTCAAGCCGGTGCGCGCCCTCATCCGTCTCGGCTTCGCCGCGCCGCCTTCTCCCGCAGGGGAGAAGGCGGCGCCATTCCTGACAGCTTCGTGCATCCCGTCGCGCCATCGCCATGGACCGCCCGCGCGCGCCCGCTTATGGTCCGCGCCATGAGCGATAAAGCCACGACCGCCCCCGCCCTGAAGCCCGGCGACCACCTCTTCCTGGTCGACGGCTCGAACTTCATTTTCCGGGCCTATTTCCAGTCGATCAACCAGGACCGGAAATACAATGCCCGTTCTGACGGCTTGCCGTCCGGAGCGGTCCGGCTCTTCGCCACCAAGCTGTTTCAGTTCGTGCGCGAGGGCGTGCTCGGCGTCAGGCCGACCCATCTCGCCATCGTCTTCGACAAGTCGGAGAACTCGTTCCGCAAGGCGATCTACCCGGCATACAAGGGCAACCGCTCAGAGCCGCCGGCCGATCTCATTCCCCAGTTCCCGCTGATGCGCGAGGCGGTGCGCGCCTTCGGACTGATCCCGGTCGAGCAGGATGTCTACGAGGCCGACGACCTGATCGCGACCTATGCGAAGCAGGCGCGCGAGGCCGGCGCCGATGTGCTGATCGTCTCCGCCGACAAGGACCTGATGCAGCTCGTGCGGCCGGGTGTCGCCATGTACGACCCCGCCTCGGGCGACCAGAAGAAGGGCGCGGGCTTCCGCGCCGAGCGTCGCATCGGCGAGCCGGAGGTGGTCGAGTATTTCGGCGTCACGCCCGACAAGGTCACCGATGTGCAGGCGCTCGCGGGCGATGCCACCGACAACGTGCCGGGCGCGCCCGGCATCGGCATCAAGACGGCGGCCCAGCTTATCGGCGAATATGGCGATCTCGAAACCCTGCTGGCGCGCGCCGGCGAGATCAAGCAGCCGAAGCGCCGGGAGACGCTGACCAATCCCGAGGTCGTCGAGAAGGTCCGGATCTCGCACAAGCTCGTCACGCTCGTGGACGACGTGAAGGTCGAGACGCCGCTGGAGACCCTGACGCTCGATCAGCCGGACCCGGCCAAGCTCATCGCCTTCCTCAAGGCGATGGAATTCACCACCATCACCAAGCGCGTCGCCGAGGCCTATGAGGCGGATGTCGGCGCCGTCGATGCCGATCCGGCGCTCGCTCCCGGCGGTTCGCGCGCGGCCGAGCTCAAGGCGCTCTATGCCGGCGCCGATGTCATCGAGGACGCGGTTTCCGACGTGACGCCGGCCGCCCCGTCAGCCTCGGCCACTCTGCCCGAAGCGACCGGCGGCGAAGCCGGCTGGATGAAGCCCGCCGATCTCGCTGCATCTCGCAAGAACGAGGCGATCGCGGGCAAGATCGACCGCTCCACATATGAATGCGTGCGCACACTCGCCGATCTCGAACGCTGGATCGGCTGGGCTTATGAGGCCGGCCATGTCGCTCTCGACACCGAGACGAACTCGCTCGATGCGATGCAGGCCGATCTCGTCGGCATCTCGCTCGCGGTCGCGCCCGGCCGCGCCTGCTATATCCCGCTGCAGCATCGTGCCGGCGATGGCGGGCTCTTCGATGAAGGTCTGCTGCCCGAGCAGATTCCGCTGGCGCAGGCCGTGGCGGCGCTGAAGCCCCTGCTGGCCGACAAAAGCGTGCTCAAGATCGGCCAGAACCTCAAATACGACCTGCTGGTTCTGGAACGCCACGGCCTCACCGTGTCCGCGATCGAGGACACGATGCTGATCTCCTATGCGCTCGATGCCGGCAGCAACAGCCACGGCATGGACCGGCTCTCCGAGCTCCATCTCGGCCATGAGACGATTCCGTATGCGCAGGTCGCCGGCAGCGGCAAGTCGCAGATCACCTTCGACAAGGTGCCGCTCGACAAGGCGACCGACTACGCCGCCGAGGATGCCGACGTCACGCTCAGGCTCTGGCTCGCGCTGAAGCCACGGCTTGCCGCCGAGAAGAAGACCGCCGTCTATGAGGTTCTGGAACGGCCGATGGTCGCCGTGCTCGCCGCGATGGAGACGCGCGGCATCGCCATCGACCGGCAGATCCTCTCCCGCCTCTCCGGCGATTTCGCGCAGGGGCTGGCGCGGCTGGAGGACGAGATCTACGAGCTCGCCGGCGAGAAGTTCACCATCGGCAGCCCGAAGCAGCTCGGCGACATCCTGTTCGGCAAGATGGGGCTGGCAGGCGCCAAGAAGACCGCGACCGGCCAATGGGCGACGGGCGCCGGCGTGCTCGAAGACCTCGCGGAGCAGGGCCATCCGCTGCCTTCCAAGATTCTGGAGTGGCGCCAGCTCGCCAAGCTGAAATCGACCTATACCGACTCGCTGCCCGCCTATGTGAACCCGCAGACCAACCGGGTCCACACCTCCTATGCGCTGGCGGCCACCACCACGGGCCGGCTCTCTTCGTCCGAGCCCAACCTGCAGAACATCCCGATCCGCACCGAGGCCGGGCGCAAGATCAGGACGGCCTTTATTCCGGAAAAGGGCTTCAAGCTGGTCTCGGCCGATTACAGCCAGATCGAACTGCGCCTGCTCGCCCATATCGCCGAGATCCCGCAACTTCGGCAGGCTTTCGCGGATGGCATCGACATCCATGCGATGACGGCCTCAGAGATGTTCGGCGTTCCCGTCCAGGGCATGCCGAGCGAGGTGCGCCGCCGCGCCAAGGCGATCAATTTCGGCATCATCTACGGCATCTCGGCCTTCGGGCTGGCCAACCAGCTCGGCATCGGCCGCGAGGAGGCCAGCGCCTATATCCGCAAGTATTTCGAGCGCTTCCCCGGCATCCGCGACTACATGGACCAGACCAAGACCCATGTGCGCGCCCATGGCCAGGTCACCACGATCTTCGGCCGCGTCTGCCATTTCCCGGCGGTGGCCTCGAAGAACCCGTCCGAGCGCGCCTTCGTCGAGCGCCAGGCGATCAACGCCCCGATCCAGGGCTCGGCCGCAGACATCATCCGCCGGGCGATGATCCGCATGGACGCGGCGCTCGCCGCCCAGCGGCTCAATGCCCGCATGCTGTTGCAGGTCCATGACGAGCTCGTCTTCGAGGTTCCCGACGAGGAGGTCGAGAAGACGCTGCCGGTGATCGAGAGGGTGATGATCGAGGCGCCGCATCCGGCCGTGCAGCTCAGGGTGCCGCTCGCCGTCGAGGCCCGCGCCGCCGGCAACTGGGACGAGGCGCACTGAAGCCTCGCCCCGTCGCCGGCTGCGGAACAGAAGCAGGTCCGCCCGCGTTGGCGCCATGAGAGAGACCCGCATCAGGCGGGTCTCTTGCGGCCAACGTCCAGTCCGGACACCATTGGTCTTCACGGCATCGAGCGACAGGAAACCAGCGTCATGGCAAGAACGACATCTCCGAAACGTTCGGCGGCCGCGGCCGTCAAGGACGCCAAGGCCGGGATCGAAGCCGGCACCGAGGATGTCGCGCAGAAAGCGCGCCGCGCCGGTGCCCGTGCCAAGCGTCAGGCGAGCGCGCTCGAGGAGACCCTGACCCGCAGCGCCGAGGATATCGCCGCAACCGTCAGCGACCGGCTGCGCTCCGTCGGCGTCGATACCGACCGGATGGTCGACGTCGCCAAGGAACAGGCGACAGAATTGCAGAAGCTGGTCGAGGACGAGATTCGCGAGCGGCCCCTGCGGGCGCTCGGGCTGGCGGCCGCCGTCGGCCTCTTCGTCGGCTACCTTTCGGCGCGATAGCCGATGTTCGGGGGGCTCGGTTCCTTCATCGCTTCGGAAGTCTCCGGAACGGTGAAACGCAACGCCACGGTCTTCGGCCTGTTCGCCTTCGCGGCCCTGCTGCTGCTCTGCGCCGGAGGCTATGCGCTCAATGCGCTGCACATCGTTCTGACGGAGCGCTATGGCGCGGTCGCGGCAAGCCTGTGGATCGCGGGCGGCCTCGCGATCTCGGCACTGATCGCCTTCGGCATCGCGCTCTTCGTCAGGAACCGCCCGCGCCCGCAGCGCCCGATCGCCGCCACCGCGGCCTTCGCCGCCGCTCCGCTGGCCGCCAAGATGCTGACCTCGCGGACCGGATGGCGCATCGCGGCCCTGGCCGGAATCGCGGTGCTGGGCACCGTCCTCGGCCGGCAGCTTTTTTCGGGCGGTGACGGCGAGGACACGGATGAGGCCTGAAGCGCCTCACCCGGCGCGGGTGGACGGAGGCTGTCTTTTTACATAGGGATACGGGTATGCGTCCTGTAACAGGACAGGCATGTCTGATCTCGTGAGGCCCCGGAACCGCTTGCCGCTCCCCGCCTTTCCCCTGCTCGGCGCGCGGCTGCGCTCAGCAACGATCACGATCGGCGCGATCGGCGTCGTCGCCATCGCGATCGTTCTGGCGGCCTGGATCAATCTGCAGGCGCGCCACGCCGCGGACCAGGTTTCGCACGCGATCGAGATCCGGGAACGGGCGGAACGCTTCCTCGGCCGGCTCCGCGATGCCGAGACCGGCCAGCGCGGCTATCTGCTGACCGGTCAGGCCGCCTATCTCGAACCCTTCACCGAAGGCAGTGCGACGGCCGGTCCGGAGCTCGACGTGCTCGAGGCGCTGGTCGATGCCGACCCTGCCCAGAAGCAGCGCGTGGCCAGCCTGCGCGAGACCATGCGGCTCAAGCTCACCGAGCTGAACAGGACGATCGAACTCACGCGCAACGGGCGCCGCGAGGAGGCCGTCGCCATGATGCGCGACGGGCCCGGCATCGCCACGATGGACAAGCTGCGCGACGCGGTCCAGGAAATCCAGCAGACGGAGAACATCCGCCTGCGCTCGCTCTACCGCAGCGAGGAACGGCGACGCCTTTGGGGAAGCACCGGCATCGTCGTCGCCCTTGCCGGGCTGGCCTTCGCCGCCTGGCAACTCCTGCGCAGGCGCCAGCGTCGCAGCACGGAGCTGGCGGTCAGCAATGCCGAGCTCGAGCAGATGGTCAACGATCGGACCCGTGAGCTCGAAGGCGAGCGCCTGCGCATCGAGGCGCTGCTGCGTGACGTCAATCACCGCGTCGGCAACAACCTCGCCATGGTCTCCGCATTGCTGAACGTGCAAAGCCGGCAGACGCGCGAGCCTGCGGTCAAGGCGGCGCTGGGGCAGGCGCAGTCCCGCATCCAGGCGATCGCCGCCGGGCAAAGGCGGCTGCGCTTGGACATTGAGACCGATGCCATCGAGGCGCGTCCCTATATGGAGGACCTGCTCGCCGAGATCGCCAAATCGGCGGAAGGGCGGCCGATCACGATCGAGCTCGACATGGATTCGATTCGGCTGCCCGGCCGCGACGCGGTGTCCTACGTCGTCATCGTCAACGAGCTCGTCACCAATGCGATCAAGCATGCCTTTCCGGACAATATGGCCGGACGGATCGCGATCCGCCTCGAACGCGCCGAGCAGGACGGCGAGCCGGCCCTGTCGCTATCCATCGAGGATGACGGCATCGGCATGCCGGCGGAGAACCACAGCAAGGGGCTCGGCCAGACCGTGATCGCGAGCCTGCTGCGCAGCATGCGGGCGACGATGACGACGCTGCCGCTTCACCCCGGCGCCGACCGCCCGGGAACTCGTGTCACCGTGATTTTCCCGAAGCGCGACGGCGCCTGACCTCTGGGGGCAGGCGGATCAGGCGATGCTTTCGGGAACGATGCCCCCGATCGCCGCCATGACGAAAGCCACGACCTCCCGCGTCGAGAAGGGCTTGCGCAGGAAGCGGGCCTGCCGCAGCGGCTTGGGCACCTCCTGCGGCGCCGAGCCGGACACGAAGGCGAAGGGAATGCCGGTCTTGCGCAGCGTGTCCGCGACTTCGAAGGTCTTGCCGTCGACGACGTCGATGTCGAGCAGGGCGCAGGAGAGCTGCCCGGCTGCAGCCCGCCGGGCCTGAGCGACGGATTCGACGACGATGAGCTCGGCCGCCTCGCCGAGCTGCTCCGCCACCGCCATTTCGATGTCCATGGCGATGAACGGGTCGTCTTCGACAATCAGAACGCGAACAGCAGCCATTGGAACGGCTTTCTCACTCACTTCAACCTGTTACCCCCCAACGTAACAGGGGTCACGATGTTCCTGCCTCCAACGCGCCGCCGCCAGGATTACATCCGGTTTGACTCAATTCTGCCGGATCACGGTTAGCAAAGGGTAAGCGCCCCCTCCCACGCGATCAGCGCCGGCGCCCGGTACCGGAGCTCGCGAGCGTCAACTCGAATTGCGTGACGCCACCGGCGGCATTGAAGCCGCGCGTCGTCTGAATCGCACGCGGCTGCAAGCTGACCTTGTCATCCTCGCCGCCGATCAAGGGCGATGAGGCGGCACCGCTTGCGGGCGCGGCGGCGGCCGTCTGCGCCGTGTAGCGGCCGTTCAGCGCGCCGAGCGGAGCGCGCGCATAAGGGCCGTAGACATGCCAGGACATCGTCGTGGGGCGGATCGAGCCGAGATCGAGGCCGAACTGGCGGACGATGCCGGTATAGTACTGCATCGGCCCTCGCCTCGGCCTGAAACGGCATTCGAGCGGCTTTTGCGTCTTCACGGCGGCCCCGAAGCTCGCCCCGACCGTACAGGACAGCCGCCCGGTCGGAGGCCCCGACTGCGCCCGCGCCGGGACCGGGCCGAACAGGCAGGCGAGCGCGGCCGCGGCGCCGAAGCATGACGTGTAGTGCCGAATGCTCATCTTGAAAGCTCCCGCCAGAGGACTCACCGCCCGGATCGCACTGCAATCTGGGTGATCATGCATTCCCTATCAATATGCGAAGACGGATGCACTGTTCGGGTCGATTTCGACACGATCGGGTCCGGCTCCGGGTGACCCAACGAAACGCCTCAAGATGCCCACAGTTCCGGCATAATGGAACCACCGAGAGCCTGTTGCGTTGCGGCTTCATCCTGGCATGGGAATGTCGATGTCCGTGAGTCGCCTGAGTGGGAAAACCCCGACACCCCCGGAGCCGACCGCCGGACCGGATCTGCTCGTGCCGCCGTTCTGGGAGCTCGAGGATCTGCTCGCCGACGGGCTCGCATGCGAGGCGGCCCTTCAGGTGATGGCCGCCCGCCGCGCCGCGCTGAGGCTGGTCGACGGCTCGGAGCCTGAGGCCGACCCGGCCAGTGAGCTCGCCGCCCGCCGCTTCAAGCTGATCTTCTGAGCGCAAAACGACCGCGAACCTATTGGCAGAAGCGCGAGGCATGCGTGCGGCGCTCCTGAATGTCGATGTGCAGATGATTGGCGTGGGCGGCATCCGAGCCGGGCCCCAGCGCCGTCATGAACGCGCCGCAGGCCGATTGGCGCACGGCCGTCAGGAACCGGTTCTGAGCCAGGCCGGCCGGCTTCTCCACCGAAACCTGCGTCGCGGCTTTCCCCTCGCCGAGGTGGAACGCGAAGATGTCGAGCGCCTTGCCCGTGGCATGCTCGCTGACGGGCCCGGCCGAGGCGCGGTTGCGTCGCCGGCATTCATGCCCGCCGCCGACGCGCAATTCGGTGAGATCGCTGTCGAAATGTCCCCGTGCCAGCGGCCGGACGCTGTCGTCGAGCCAGCCTGCGACGGTCTTCGCCATGACGCAGCTCAGCGTCACCGGCGGCGCGAAGGTGACGGTGCCCGCGCCCGCCGTCCCGGTTGCGCGGAGGGCAAGTGCCTTCACGATGACGGGCTCGTCGACGCGGCAGGCGGGATCGCCCTGCGCGAGCTTCGGATCGGCGGCCTCGACGCTGTTGCCCGGGATTGCCTTGAGAGCCGCCAGGCAGGACGTTTCCCCGCCCGGGGGTAGCGCTTCCGGCCGCTCGCTGGCGAGAGGCTGCGCGGCAGCGCCCCCCGGAGCTGCGGCAGGCCGCATCGTCTGCTGTTCAGTGGAAGGGCCAAGCTCGGCCGGCCGGACCGGCGGAAGCGTGCGCGAAAACGCCCCGCCGTCCTTCCGCGACGCCTGCGCGGCGGCAGGGACGTCGGAAAGAAGCGGCAAGCCGCAACAGAGAGCCAATGCCACAGCGAGGCTGCGAGCGGGCCAGATCAGCCGTCGAGGGCCGAAGCGCTGGCCACCGCAATGCTGGTCAATGCCGCGAGCGCCAGCGAGAGAATCTCGTTGCTGATCGCTCCAGGCTGCACCGTTCCGGAAAACAACGCAGCCGCAACCGTCGCCGCGCCCCCTGCTGCAACCACGAAGGTCGTTGCCATGGCCCACACCCTCCCCAACTGCAAACCAACCCGACATCAAGTCGCGAACGCAGCGTGACGAGGCTTGTTCCGCAGCGTGCGCCAAAAGCAAGGCCCGCAGCGAAGGCGAGCCCAATTATCCTTCACAGATCCTTCACGCCGCCTTCCGGCCGGCCCGGCGATCGAAGAACAGCGCCTGGCTGATCGCAGCCTTCACCGCCTCGGGCTGGAACGGCTTGGTGATGAGGAAGGCCGGCTCCGGCCTGTCGCCCGTCAAAAGCCGCTCCGGATAGGCGGTGATAAAGATCACCGGCACGTCAATCGAGGTCAAGATCTCGTTAACGGCGTCGAGACCGGAGCTGCCATCGGCCAGCTGAATATCGGCGAGCACGAGCCCGGGGCGCTTCTTGGCGACCAGAGCGATCGCCTCGCGCTGGGTGCGCGCAATGCCGGTGACGCTGTGGCCGAGCTCCTCGACCATCGTCTCGATGTCGAGCGCGATGATCGGCTCGTCCTCGATGATCAGGACATCGGTCGCGACCTGCTCGGCGATTTCCTGGCCCGCGATCTGAACCAGCGCGGCGGCGTCCGGGGACGAGATTTCCATGATCGCGGCAACCTCCTCGATCGAGAAGCCCTCCACGGTCCGTAGCAGGAAGGCCTGGCGCGGACGCGGCGTCAGTGCCTCGAGATTGCGCTCGGCCGGCGAATTACCGAGCTCGACAACCGTCTCGCGCGTGTCGATTCCGACCGAGGACCAGAGCTTGAGGAAGGTCCGGTAGAGCCCGATGCGCGGGTCCAGGTCACGGGGAAAGCTGGAGGGGTCGGCGATGAGCGCTTCCAGCATGGCGACGACATGCGCGTCGCCGCTGGTCTGCGTGCCGCTCAACGCGCGAGCGAAGCGGCGCAGGTAAGGAAGATAAGGCGCAATTTCCTTGGCTATCGTCATCAAACCGTCCTTTTTATTGTGCGCGGATAATGACTTAGGTACCGCAGGAGACAAGCAATTTATTTTTTTGGAAAGTGGGAACCTTTCAAGAGGGAGGCTGTTATTAGGGCGCATTGGTGTCGCCGTCGCCGCCCGAGGCTGGTTCCGCCATGATCGGAAGTTACATGCGGGACCTGCTGGAAAAGCAGGCCTGGTCTCGGCGCGAGGGCTGATATGACGAATCTGGATGCTGCAATGCCTGATCCCGGAGGCGACAACGACGATCTCGACATGGTTCTCGATCCCAGGGTCCAGGAATCCATCGGCCGCTCGCTGAAAGCGCATTACGACGACATCGTGAACGCGCCGATACCCGACAAGTTTCTCGTGCTGCTGGCGCAGCTGGAGGCGACGGAGCAGCGCGCAGGCGGAGCGTCGTCCCATGAGTGCCAATGACTGCAAGGCGAGCGACTTCAAGGCCAATGAGTTCAAGGACGGCCTGATCAAGGAGATTCCGAATCTCCGCGCCTTCGCCGCCTCTCTCTCCGGCTCAATGCAGCTCGCCGACGATCTCGTTCAGGACACGCTGCTCAAGGCCTGGGGCAATTCGGAGAAGTTCGAGCCGGGAACGAGCCTGCGCGCCTGGCTCTTCACCATCCTGCGCAACACCTATTATTCGCTCTACCGCAAGCGCGGCCGCGAGGTGCAGGACAGCGAAGGAACCTATGCCGAGCGTCTGGCGACGCATGGCAACCAGGAAAGCCATCTCGATCTCGCCGACTTCCGCAAGGCGCTGGCCAAGTTGCCCGAGGAGCAGCGCGAGGTGCTGATCATGGTCGGCGCGACCGGGCTCTCCTATGAGGAGGCGGCGGAGATCTGCGGCGTCGCGATCGGAACCATCAAGAGCCGCGTCAATCGTGCCCGCACCAAGCTCGCCGAACTCCTCTCCATTGGCAGCGTCGACGATCTCGGACCGGATCGGACCAGCGCTGCCGCCATGCAAAGGGCGGGCTCCGAACCAGTCGGCTCCTGAATGCGCCTGACGCGATTCAGCACTGTCCGGGGGCGCTTGCTGGCGCTGCTGATCGCGATCGCGCTTCCGATCGGCTGCGTGACCGCCCTGGCCGCGGCCACGGCCTATCGCACCATCACCGGCGCGATCGAGACCGCGCAGATCCGGGCGGCCGACGAGTTCGCCATTCGCACGCGGATCTGGTATCGCGGCGCCCTGCGCTCGCTCCTGTCCTTCGGCACGGCCACGGCCGAAGCCGGGCTTTCGCCCGAGCTTTGCAGGGAGGCCGGCCTCAAGATGCTCGCCCAGGTCCGCGGCTTCTCCGCCGTGCTGGTGCGCGGCGCCGACGGGCAGCTTTGCACCGCAGCGCTCGATGCCGGTATCGATGCGCAAACGCTGGATCGAACGGCGACGCGCCTGCGCGACCTTCCCGCCGTGGCGCCCTGGAGCGGCATCGATCTCGGCAAGTCGCATTACGACCAGGCCACGATCGGCAACCGGCGCTATCTCACCGTGCATACCGAAAATCCGACGGCATCCGGAGCGGGTCTGCGCGAGGCTCTGCTGCTGATCGAGCCCGAGGTGCTGGAGAACGTCTTCGACCTCGGCGAGGGCGGCACGGACATGGATGTCGCGCTCGTCTCGCAAGGCAGCGGCGTGGTCGCCAGCCGCGGCGACGGCGAGGCTCTGGGCTGGCTGCCGCGCGATGCCCGTCTCCCGCAGGAGCTGGAGCGCTGGCGCGCGCCGAGCCGCCAGGGCGACGAACGCGTCTATGTCGCGCGCATGGTCGCCGAACCCGATTTCTACGTCGTCGCCTCCTTCGACGATTCGCGCGAGCAGGCCGCGCGCATCCAGTTCGCGGTGCTCCTGCTCGCGCCGTTGCTGACATTGACCTTGCTGTGCATCGTCTATCTGCGCGCCATCGACCGGCACTGCGTGCGCTGGCTGCGCAGCATCGAGGCGGCGGCCCGCTCCCGTGCGACCGCGCGACGGGCGGCGCGTGCGGCCGTCGCCGACGACATGCCGAGCGACATCCGCAGCGTCGCCGAAGCCTTCAACATGATGGTGGACGAGCAGGAGGTGCGGCAGCGGCGCCTGCAGACCGCCCTCGACGACAACCGCTTCCTGGTGCGCGAACTGCATCACCGGGTGAAGAACAGCCTCCAGGTGGTGCAGAGCTATATCGGGCTGACCAAGCGCGACTATCGCGACGAGGCCAGGCTCGCCTTGGCCGACGCGGAATGCCGCGTCCACGTCCTGTCCGCAGCCTATCGCTTCACCCTCGCGGATGGCGAGATGCAACCGGTCCGGGTCGACCTGTTCCTCGAGGACGTCGTCACGATGATCTCGAACCTGATCCGCCGGCGCGATCAGTGGATCTCGGGCCGGATCGAGACAGCCGCGACCTTGTCGGTCGATCGCATCATCCCTCTCGGCTTTCTCGTCGCCGACGTCGCCTCACGCGTGCTGCGCAGCACGCCCGGGGTGCGGATCACGCTGACGGTCCACGATCTCGACGACACGACGATCGAGGTCGCGATCGAGGCCGACCGGGAGATCGTGCATCAGGAGCCACCGCGCCTGTTCGCCGGCCTGCTCGCGCAGATCGAGGCGGTTCAGTCCGGACCGCCGGAGGGGCGCAATCTCGGGCGTTGGCGCGTCAGCCATAAAGGCTGAGACCGCTGCGCGGGCGGGTCTCCAGCGCGTCGGTCAGCAGGGCTTTTCCGGCGGAGCCTCAACCGGTTCGATCAGGACACCGACGCTCAACCCCAGGAAGGCGCCCGGCGGCCCCGTGAAGCTGCCGGCGATCGGCGATGCGTCCTCGGGGACACGCGCCACCGCGATGCGCAGAAGCTGCCGATCGGCGACGAGATCATTGGTCGGATCGAACTCGACCCAGCCATCGCCGGGGATGAAGACATCCGCCCAGGCATGCGTCAGGCCGACGGGCGAGATGAGCCCGGCCGCGTCCGGCGTCTGATCCTGGATATAACCGGTGACGAAGCGCGCCGCGAAACCCATGCGGCGCGCCAGCTCGATGAACAGCCAGGCGTAGTCGCGGCAGGAGCCGCTGCCGAGCAGCAGCGTGTCGGCCGGATGCTGGGTACCCTCGTCGTAGCGGACGGCGTAGCTCAGCCCGGCATGGATCGCATGGGCGAGATCGCGCAGGAGATGGCCCGAGCCCGGGCCGAACCCGGCACGGAAATCGGCGAGCCAGCGCTCGATCACGCCGTCGGGATCGGCCGCGGCGAGGTGGAGATAGGGCTGCAGGACCATGCGTTCGCCGTCGCTGTAGACGACACCGGTCAAGGCCGCGCCCGGTGCGAGCCTGCTGCGCGGCAGCGCCGAACCGAAGCGCTCGAGCATCAATTCGCTGACGATCTCGAGCGTGTCGTGGGGTTCCGCGAATGTCGCGACGGCGACCGGGTTGCCATAGGCATCGTGCATCCAGCGCAGCATCGCAGGAGGCGAGATCGCCAGGGCAGTATCGACCAGCCGCAGATCAAAGCTGTCGCGCGGCCTGAGCATCAGCCGATGCGGGCCGAAGCTGACCGGCTCGGCATAGCGGTAGGTCGTGGCATGGCGGACACGCAGATGCATCGGTTCCCCTGTCGGCGCCCTTCACCCGCAAAAAACAAGCCGCCCCAGGGCGGCTTTGAAGTGCGGCGCGAGGATGCGCTGCGGGCTCAACGCGGAAAAGCGTGATTGGTTCCGCTGCTCCTGGAGCATTTTCGAGCGAAGTGGACAGCGGTTTGCGTGAAGAAAATGCGATAAAACAAGGAGATCGGAGAAGCGCGGAAATGCTCTAGCGCAGGATCAGGGCGCGGACGCCATCCGCCATCGCCTGCTTCGACGGCGCCGGGATGCTGCGGCGGGCGGCGTTCTCGCTGCGGTCCGCCCGATCGACGGCGGCGAAGCGGGCTTCACCCGGCTGCGCATGACCCCGCAAGGCGGCGACGGTGGTCGAACTCTGGTCGGTCGGCATCTGCAAGCCGGCGCCGAAGCTCAGGCCGGTCACCACGGCCGCCATGCAGCCGAAAAAGAACAAGGCGCGCTTGGCGGGGGCCAGGCTGTCGTTCAGCATCTTCGTCTCCCAACGCCTGCGCCAGCCCGGATGGGCCGGCTGTTACGAGATAGAAACGCAGCCGGACGGTTTCCGGTTCCCCGGGACGGGACGACGAAGGCAAAAGCTGGTCGAAACCGGCCCTCGTGGAACGCCGAACGGCTTCCCGGCGTTATTCGGCCGCCGGCGCAATCTTCCGCCGCGAGGGGGGAACAGATTCAATGATGAACCTCAATTCGAGGCCGGGCCGCATCGGCACGCCCTGCCTTGCCTGTCCTTTGCGCATGAAGCCCGCCTTCGAGGACAAGACCGATGACGAGATCCGTTTCATCCAGGCGATGAAGACCGATCACCGCAGCCTGAAGGCGGGGAGCGACATCATTAGCCCGGACCAGGAAAGCGCCGAGCTCTACACGCTCTTCTCGGGCTGGGCCTTCCGCTACAAATCCCTGCCGGACGGGCGCCGCCAGATCCTCAACTTTCTCCTGCCCGGCGACATCGTCGGCCTGCAGGCCTCCCTGCTCGCCGCGGCCCAGCACGGCATCGAGGCGCTCACCGATGTCGAACTCTGCGTTTTCCCGCGCAAACGGATCTGGGACCTGTTCGTGCGGATGCCCAATCTCGCCTATGAGCTCGCCTGGCTGGGCTCCCGCGAGGAGTCCATGATCGACGACAACCTGACCTCGGTGGGCCAGCGCAATGCCAGCGAGCGTATCGCAGCCCTCGTCATCACGCTCTATCGCCGCGCCGATGCGCTCGGGCTGGTCAGCGACGGCAGCTTCGACTTTCCCCTGTCGCAGCAACAGCTTGCCGATGCGCTCGGCCTTTCCCTCGTCCATACCAGCAAGACCTGGTCGAAACTGCGCAAGGCGGGGCTGTTCACCATTTCCGGCGGACGGCTGACCCTGCTGAATCCGCGCCTTACCGCCCGCATGGCCGCTGTCTACGAGCAAAGCAAAGCGCCGCGGCCGCTGATCTGACGCCATTTCATGGCCAACGGCCGAGATGGGGCTTGGCGAGAGGCCGGACTTGACCCCATATGCCGGGTGGGTAACGTTCCGCAGCGCTTGAAGGCGAAGTTCGGGGCGCGCAAGGGGTATCATGTCTTCGACGATCAGACATCGTCCGCCGCGCGCGGGCTCGATCGCGGCCCGGCTCGGCCAGTCGCGCGTCGCCAGCCGGCTCGAAGGCGAGGTGCGCGTCACCGCGGCCGATCTGGTCGATTGCGTGGCCGAGGCCAGGCTCAAGGTCGCGGCCGTCCGCTACAAGGTCGAAGGCGAGGTCCGCAACAAGGCGGAAAAGCTCAAGAGCCGCGTCAGCGTGGCCGCGGAGAAGCTGGGCGACGAGGCGCGCTTCATCAAATCCTGGATCGACGATCCGCTGCGGACCGGCTCGGTAACCCCGTCGAGCCCGGCCCTGGCGCGGCGCATGGCGTCCTATGTCGATCCGGAGCAGCCCGGCCCCGTCATCGAGATCGGCCCTGGTACCGGTCCCGTGACCGAAGCCCTGATCGAGCGCGGCGTCGACGAGGAGCGTCTCATCCTCGTGGAATACAGCCCCGAATTCTGCGAATTGCTGCGCAAGCGCTTCCCGCGGGCCACCGTCGTCCAGGGCGATGCCTACGCCCTCTCGACGACGCTGGCGGGGCACCTGACCGAGAAGGCCGCCGCCCTGGTTTCGAGCCTGCCCCTGTTCAACCGCCCGCCCCCGAGCCGGACGGCGCTGGCGAAGGAGGCGTTCCCGTTGATGGTCGAAGGCGCGCCCTTCATCCAGTTCACCTATTCGGTGATCTCGCCGATCCCGCGCAAGGGCTCCGGCCTGAAGGCCTTCGTCTCCGATTGGGTCCTGCGCAACATTCCGCCGGCGCGGGTCTGGGTCTACCGCGAAGCGAGCTGAGCCCCGTCCGATCCGGTTGCGGGCCATGCAAATAATGCGGGCCAGCCGAACCGAATCGTAACCGCTCGACGTTAGACAGCCTGTTGGAGCAGGCACCGCATCGGACCTGTTCGCAGCGAGGACTTCGACCGGCCCCATGAGCGGTGCAGCCCTGCGTTACACTCTGCCGCGCTGGCGCGTGACGCGCTGGCTCGCCGATGCCGGCCCGGACGTTCCCGCCGAGATCAGGGCCGCGCTGATCGCCAGCCTGTTCGGCACGCTGCCGATCTTCGCCGGCGGCGTCATCAACTCGCTCGCTGTTTCCTTCCTGATCGCCTGGCGCATCCCGACTCTGCCGTTCCAGCTCTGGTGCGTCTTCGAGGTGCTGTGCTGCCTCGCCCGGCTCTTCGTGCTCATCAACGCCCGCCGCAGGGCGGAACGCGGTGAGCCAACCTGGACAGATACCTATCTCCTGCTCGGCGTGGCCTGGGCGGCCGGCATCGGCGCCGGCACCTTTCTGAGCCTGACGAGCGGCGACTGGGTCGTCGCCACCCTCGCCTGCCTGTCGGCAGCCGCCATGGTCGGCGGCATCTGCTTCCGGAATTTCGGAGCGCCGCGCATGGCGGGCGTGATGATCGGGCTGACGCTGGGACCATGCTGCTTCGCGACGCTGTTCGCCGGCGAGCCGATCATGCTCATCACCTTCATGCAGATCCCGCTCTATCTCTTCAGCATGACGGTCGCGGCCTACAAGCTGAACGGGATGCTGATCTCGACGATGCGGGCCGAGCGCGAGAACGCCTTCCACGCCCGTCACGACATGCTGACCGGCCTGTCGAACCGGGCCGGGCTGACACGTGCCTTCGAGACCCGCTTCGGCAGTGCCTCCGCCCCGCACGGCCTGGCGTTGATCTATCTCGATCTCGACGGCTTCAAATCCGTGAACGATACCCACGGCCACCCGGCCGGCGACGCGCTGCTGCAGCTCGTCGCCGAGCGATTGCGCGGCCTCGTGCGCAGCTCCGACCTTGCCGCGCGGATCGGCGGCGACGAATTCGTCGTCCTGTCCGAGCAGACCGAGCGGGTGCAGCTGCAGCGCATCGGCGAGCGCCTCGTTGCGGAGATCTCCGAGCCCTACGAGCTCGACAGCGGCCACCGGCTGCATATCGGCGCCTCGGTCGGCATTGCGCTGGCCCCTGAGCACGGAACCGACATGAACGCCCTGATGGTGGCGGCCGACGCAGCGCTCTACCAGGCGAAGTCGCGCGGAAAATCGCTTTGCGTCATCGCCAGCCAGCGCGCCGTCATCGACGGGCAGGGCGCCGGCAACCGCCCTCTCCTGCACTAAGGGAGAACCGGTTTTTCGCAGGAATCCTGCTGCGACTCCTCGGCGAGAGACGGATTCAGATTTCAGATGGCATCATCCGGCTCCAAGGGCGAAGAGGCGGCATCGCCCCCGCCTCGCTTGACCTGAGCGCGTGCATCGGGCTTGCCTCATTGCGACAGAAGGGCAGGAGGGGAAGCTTGGCCGATCTCGCGCGCCTGGTGCAGGACATCGCGACGGAGATGCGCGACGCAAGCGACCGAGGCGAGGTCGCGAGCTATATCCCGCCGCTCGCCCGCGTCGATCCCCGCCAGTTCGGACTCTGCGTCGTGACCGCCGAGGGTGCCGTCCACAGCGCCGGCGAAAGCGAGGAGCCCTTCTCGATCCAGAGCATCTCCAAGGTGTTCGCGCTGACACAGGCGCTGGGCAAGGTCGGCGACACGCTCTGGCGCCGTGTCGGGCGCGAACCCTCGGGCACGCCGTTCAACTCGATCGTGCAGCTCGAGCGCGAGCAGGGCATCCCGCGCAACCCCTTCATCAATGCCGGCGCGCTGGTGGTCTCCGACATCAATCTCGCCGGGCACGCACCGCGCGAGGCGATCGGCGAATTGCTGCGCTTCACGCGCTATCTTGCCGATGACGACGGCATCATCATCGACGAGGCGGTGGCGCGGGCCGAACAGGCGACCGGCTTCCGCAACATCGCGCTCGCCAACTACATGAAGGCGTTCGGCAACATCCACCATGCGCCGGAGCTGACGCTCGGCGTCTATTTCCACCAATGCGCCATCGCCATGAGCTGCCGGCAGCTCGCCATGGCCGGGCGCTTCCTGATGCATGGCGGGCTGCATCTGCCGGGCGGGCCGCGGGTCGTCTCGGCCCAACGGGCACGGCGCATCAACGCGCTGATGCTGACCTGCGGCCATTACGACGCCTCGGGCGATTTCGCCTTTCGCGTCGGATTGCCCGGAAAATCCGGCGTCGGCGGCGGCATCCTCGCCATCGCTCCGGGCAAGGCCGCGATCGCGGCCTGGTCGCCGGGCCTCAACGCCAACGGCAATTCCATGCTGGGAACGCTCGCGCTGGAGCGGCTCGCCGAGGCTACCGGCTGGTCGGTCTTCAACCCGGGCTAAGGGCGAAGGCCACGCCGGCAAGCGCAGGTCTCACGGCAGGCCGCCACAACATGCTGAAGCTTCAAGGAAATTTGGAGCGGGCGATCGGGATCGAACCGACGACATTCAGCTTGGGAAGCTGACGTTCTACCACTGAACTACGCCCGCATGCCGCCCGGACTGCAAAGCAGCGCCGTGGCAGGCGCAGTTTCATAGCGGCTCCGCGAGCAGGTGTCATCCGGGAATTTCCGGGAGAAGCTCAGCCCTTGAAATGCTTCGAGAGCTTGAGGGCCTGGCCCTGATAGTTCGAGCTCAACCCGGCGCCGTAAAGCGCGGCCGGTCGGGCCGCCATCGTCTCGTAGACCAGCCGGCCGACGATCTGGCCGTCCTCGATGATGAAAGGCACGTCGCGGGAACGCACCTCGAGCACGGCTCGCGCGCCTTGGCCGCCAGCGGCGCTGTGGCCGAAGCCGGGGTCGAAGAAGCCCGCATAGTGGACGCGAAACTCGCCCACCAGCGCGTCGAAGGGGGTCATCTCGGCCGCGTAATCAGGTGGGACATGCACCGCCTCCTTCGAGGCGAGGATATAGAACTGGCCGGGATCGAGGATCAGGCTGCGCGAACCGTCATCGGGGATCGGCTCCCAGAAATCGGCGGCGCGATAAGCCCCTACCCGGTCGACATCGATCAACGCGGTGTAGTGCTTGCCGCGATAGCCGAGCAGGCCATCGAAGCCGGAGAGGTCGACACTGACGGCGACGCCGCCCTGGAAGGACGGCTCGGCGGCGCTGACCAGCGTCTCGCGGGCATGGACCTCCTGCAGCGCCCGGTCGTCGAGGCGGGCCTCGCCAGTCCGGAAGCGGATCTGCGAGAGCCGCGAGCCCGAGCGCACCAGCACCGGGAAGGTGCGCGGCGAGATCTCGATGAAGAGCGGGCCCTCATAGCCGTCCTCGACGAGGTCGAACTCGCGGGCCCGGTCGGTGATGACGCGGGTGAAGACGTCGAGCCGGCCGGTCGAGCTCTTGGGGTTGGCCGCGGCGCGCAGGCCCTTCGGCAGCCGCAGGCCTTCCATCAGCTCGGCGATGTAGACACAGTCGGTCTCCAGCACGGCGCCGCGCGTCAGGTCGATCTCGTGCAGGGAGAGCTCGTCGATGCGGCCGCGCACCGTGCGGTCCGGGCCGGGCAGGAAGCTGGCGCGCACGCGATAGGCGCGCTCGCCCAGGCGCAGGTCGAGGCTTGCCGGCTGCACCTGCCCTTCGGCCGGCGGATGGGCGAGCCGGATCACGCCCTGCTCGATGAAGGCGCGGATGGAGCTGTCGGGCTGGATTCCGGGCTTGAAGGGCAGCATGCGAGGTCCGCGAGGATAATCGGTTAGGGCTAGCGAAGGCGCGGGCGCAGGCCAAGCCGAATGCGCGGCTTTCGCCGTGTTGTCCACGCCTGCATGCATGCCGGCGGCATTGACGCTGCCGCCAGCCGGTTCATAACAGCACGGCGACAGCTAGGCCCGCGGCCCTGGAGGCGCGGCGTTCTCGAAGTCCGGCGTCTTTGAAGTTCGGTGTCATTTTGGTTCGGAGTCCTGGCAATGTATCAGGCGCAGACGCATGGCGTGTGTGTGACCGCGGTGCCGAAATTCATGGAAGCGGAATCATCGCCGCCGCAAGGCCGCTATTTCTGGGCCTATTCGATCGAGATCGCCAATCTCTCGACGCAGACCGTGCAGTTGCTGACGCGCCACTGGCTCATCACCGACGGGCATGGCGAAGTCCATGAGGTGCGCGGCGACGGCGTCGTCGGCCGGCAGCCGGTGCTGCGGCCGGGCGAAAGCTTCAGCTATACCTCGGGCTGCCCCTTGGCGACGCCGGATGGCTCGATGCACGGTTTCTACGCCATGCTCGGCGAGAACGGCGAGATCTTCGATGTCGAGGTGCCGCTGTTTCCGCTCGATTCCCCCCATGTGAAGAAGGTTCTGCATTGACCGCCCATCCGCCCGCCGGGCAGCGCTACACGCCGCTCGAGATGCTCGCCCGCCTCGTCGCCTTCGATACGGTGAGCCATAAATCCAATCTGCCGCTGATCGATTTCGTCGAGGACTATCTCGCCGGCTGGGGCGTCGCCTCCACACGCTTCCCCAACGCCGCCGGCGACAAGGCGGCGCTCTTCGCCACGCTCGGGCCGCAGGACCGGGGCGGCATCGTACTCTCGGGCCATACCGATGTCGTGCCGGTCGAGGGGCAGGCCTGGAGCCGCGATCCCTTCACGCTGCATGTGGAGGGCGGGCGCGCCTATGGGCGCGGCGCCGTCGACATGAAGGGTTTCGTCGCGCTCGCGCTGGCACTGGTGCCGGATTTTCTGGCGGCCGGGCTCAGGACGCCGATCCACCTGTTCTTCTCCTATGACG
Source organism: Allobosea sp. RCC_152_1 (assembly GCF_041360765.1). NCBI lineage: Bacteria > Pseudomonadati > Pseudomonadota > Alphaproteobacteria > Hyphomicrobiales > Alloboseaceae > Allobosea > Allobosea sp. RCC_152_1. The sequence goes on along the minus strand of NZ_JBFUPU010000010.1, from coordinate 148,331 downwards.
AGGAGGTGACCTGCCTCGGCGTCATCGACGGCATCGCCGCGATGGGCAGGACGCTGCCCCGGCCGCTCGCGGTCATCGTCGGCGAGCCGACATCGCTCGACATCGCCGACGCGCATAAGGGCATCCGCACCTTCCTGACGTCGATCGCAGGCTTCGCGGCGCATTCCTCCAAGCCGCAGCTCGGCGCCAGCGCCGTCCACGCCGGCGCCCTGCTGGCAGCCGAGCTCGACCGGATGCAGGAGGAGGCCAAGGAGCGGCCCGACGGGAGCGGCCGCTTCGACCCGCCCTATGACACCGTCCATGTCGGCAAGTTCCATGGCGGCATCGCCCGCAACATCCTTGCCGACAAGGCGGAGCTGTCCTGGGAAATCCGCACCCTGCCGGGCTCCGACCCGGAGGCCGGACCGGCGCGCTTCGGCCGCCTGTCGGAAACGGTGCTGGCGCGGATGCGGAAGACGGCGCCGTCCTCGACCATCGAGACGGTGATGACCTCGGATGTGCCGGGCCTCGCGCCCGATCCCGGCTCGGAAGCGGAGCGGCTCGCCATGCGCCTCTCCGGCCGCAACCACACCATCGCCGTCGCCTATGCGACCGAAGCGGGGCATTTCCAGCGCGCTGGCCTGCCGACCGTGGTCTGCGGTCCCGGCTCGATCGACCAGGCGCATCAGCCGGACGAGTACATCACGCTGGAGCAGCTCCAGGCCGGCGAGGCCTTCATGCGCAAGCTGATAGCGGAGTGCAAAGCGGGGTAATCGCGGGCACCATGCTCGGGCTTGCCCCGAGCATCTCGTGACGCGAGGGCTTTGCCGTCTCATTCGGCAAGAGATTCCCGGGCCGCCGCCTCGCGTCGCCCGGGAATGACGACGGCCTTCAAAGTCCCGACGTCACCCCCTGCTCGACCTCCGACGGCTCGAAGGAATAACGCCGCGAGCAGAACTCGCAGGTGACGCCGAGCTTGCCGTCATCGGCGATCATGGCGCGGCGATCCTCGGGCGAGAAGCCGCGCAGCATCGAGAGCACGCGCTCGCGCGAGCAGCGGCAGGCCTCGTGCACGACAACCGGCTCGAAGACGCGGGCGCCGCGCTCATGGAACAGGCGATAGAGCAAGCGCTCGCTCGCCAGCGTTGGGTCCAGCAGTTCATGGTCCTCGACCGTCTCGACCAGCGAGCGCGCCTCCATCCAGGCATCGTCACTGACGCCGTCGGGGTCGTTGCCGGCCAGGATCTCGTGGCCCTCGGGCACGTCGCCGGGATGGATGTCGGCCGCGCGCAGGCGTTCGGGCGAATGCGGCATGAACTGGACGAGGATGCCGCCGGCGCGCCAATGCGGCCGCCCTCCGGTCGTGACGGTGCCGACGGCGAGCCGAACCCGCGTCGGGATCTGCTCGGACTGGCGGAAGTACTGGTGCGCCGCCTCTTCCAGGCTCTGCCGCGTCAGGGGCACGATGCCCTGATAACGCGTCGTCGCCGAGCCCTGGTCGATGGTCATCGCAAGATGACCTTCGCCGAGCAGATCGCCGGTCGAGAGCTTGTCCAGCGCGACCGCCTCGACGAGCTTCGCCTCGTCGATATGGGCGACGGCGCGGAAATTGTCAGGGGCGGTGAAGTCGACCACCATCATCGGGATGGCGCCATCGCTCTTGGTCTGGAGCTGGAAGCGCCCCTCGAACTTCAGCGCCGTGCCCAGCAGCACGGTGAGCGCCGCCGCCTCGCCGAGCACGCGGGAGACGGGCTCGGGATAATCGTGGCGCGCGAGGACGGTGTCGATCGACGCGCCCAGCCGCACGACGCGGCCGCGCACGTCGAGATCGGGGACGGCGAAGGGCAGGACGCTGTCGTCGAACCCGGCCGTGACGTCGGCGGCCATCAGGCCGCGACCCCGCCGAAGCACCAGGCGAGGATGCCTTTCTGCGCATGCAGCCGGTTCTCGGCCTCGTCGAAGACGGCCGATTGCGGGCCGTCCATGATCTGGTCGGTGACCTCCTCGCCGCGCGAGGCCGGCAGGCAATGCATGAAGATCGCCTCCTTCTCGGCGCGCTCCATCAGCCTTTCATCGACCTGGTAGGGCCGCAGAAGGTTGTGGCGGGTGCCTTCCTCGTCGCCCATCGAGACCCAGCAATCGGTAATGACGCAATCGGCGCCCTCGACCGCCGCCTCGGGATGGGTGGTCAGCGAGAGCTTCGCACCCTGCTTCTTCGCCCAGGCGACCAGGGCCGGTGGGGGCGCCAGCTCCTCGGGCGTGGCGATGGCGAGCTCGAAATCGAGCCGGCCGGCGGCATGGATCCAGGAGGTCAGCACGTTGTTGGTGTCGCCGGTCCAGGCGATGCGCTTGCCCTTGATCGAGCCCTTGCGCTCCTCGAAGGTCATGACATCGGCCATGACCTGGCAGGGATGCTGGCGCTTGGTCAGGCCGTTGATAACCGGGACCGAGGCGTATTTCGCCATCTCGACCACGGCATCATGGTCGAGCATGCGGATCATGATCGCATCGACATAGCGCGACAGCACGCGGGCGGTGTCGGCGATGGTCTCGCGCTCACCGAGTTCGATCTCCCGGCCGGTCACCATCATCGGCGAGCCGCCGAGTTCCCGGATGCCGACATCGAAGGAGACGCGGGTCCGTAGGGAGGGCTGCTCGAAGATCATGGCGATGACCTTGCCTTCGAGCAGGCGGTCCCCCGCGGCGGCAGGGGTGCGGCGTCGCGCCTTGATCTCCTCGCCGGCGCGCAGGATCGAGCGCAGCTCGCTGCCGGAGAAATCGGAAAGGTCGAGGAAATGGCGCGTCACGGGCGCTTCCTTCGCTTCGCTGGATGGGATCGGTTGAACTTACTCTGCCGCAGGGCGCTTCAGCGTCGCCTCGACGGCGCTCGCCGCCTTGTCGAGCCGCGAGACCGCCTCAGCGACATCCGCCTCGGTGATGATCAGCGGCGGCAGCAGGCGCACGACATTGTCACCGGCGCCGACGACAAGGAGACCCTGGGCACGGGCCTCGTTGACGAAGTCGGTGTTGAGCGTGTGGAGCTTGAGGCCGAGCATCAGCCCCTCGCCGCGTATCTCGGCGATGATGTCGGGGTGCCTGTCCTTGAGCTCCGCCAGCGACTGCTTCAGCCGAAGCGCGATCTGGCCGACATTCTCGATGAAGCCCGGCGCCAGCACCACGTCGAGCACGGCATTGCCGACCGCCATGGCGAGCGGGTTGCCGCCGAAGGTGGTGCCGTGCGTGCCCAGCGTCATGCCCGAGGCCGCTTCCTCGGTCGCGAGGCAGGCGCCCATCGGGAAGCCGCCGCCGATGCCCTTGGCGATCGACATGATGTCCGGCGTCACGCCGTAGTGCTCATGGGCGAAGAACTTGCCGGTGCGGCCGACGCCAGTCTGGATCTCGTCGAAGATCAGCAACAGGCCCTGTTCGTCGCAGATCTGGCGCAGCAGCTTGAGGAAGCGCGAGGGCACCGAGCGCAAGCCGCCTTCGCCCTGGATCGGCTCGATCATCAGCGCGGCGGTCTCGGGCGTGATCGCGGCGCGCAGCGCCTTCTCGTCGTCGAAGGGCACCTGGTCGAAGCCGTCGACCTTGGGGCCGAAGCCGTCGATGTATTTCTGCTGGCCGCCGGCGGCGATGGTCGCCAGCGTCCGGCCATGGAAGGCGCCCTCGAAGGTGACGATGTGGTAGCGCTCGGGATGGCCCTTCGCGGCATGGTATTTCCGCGCCATCTTGATGGCGCACTCATTGGCCTCGGCCCCCGAATTGGTGAAGAACACCCGCTCGGCGAAGGTTGCCTCGCAGAGCCGGCGGGCGAGGCGCTCGCCTTCCGGCGCCGCATAGAGGTTCGAGGTGTGCCAGATCTTGCCGGCCTGCTCGGTCAGCGTCTTGACCAGATGCGGATGGGCGTGGCCGAGCGCATTGACGGCGATGCCGGCGCCGAAATCGAGATAGCGCGTGCCGTCGGCGGTGATCGCCCAGGGCCCCTCACCGCGCTCGAAGGCGACGGGAGCGCGGGCATAGGTCGGCACGAGCACGGACTGGCTGGCGGAAACGGGGGCGGGAGCCATGAGGCAAAATCCTCGCGAGGGGGACGGATGAGAACGGATTGGCGCTGGGGTCGAGAACGCGATCCGGGTGAGATGCCGCAGCATGCGGCCAAGTTGCGACCCGGCGACGACGTTATCGTCGCAGCCAGTTCCTGACCTCTCGTCGCGCCGTCATCCGCATCGTTCGGGGCCTTGATCCGCAAAACATAAGCGCCGCCCGAGCGGGCGGCGTCACCTTGTGGATAAATATGCTTAAGGCAGCCGGCACTGTCAATTCCATGCCGCCGATTCCCTTGCCGGCTCTGCCGTGACGGCAGTGTTGCCGAAAAGATTCGCTTGACCCGCCAATCGCGAATCGCCTGGGGAAAAGCCCAATTCGGATTCGGCGACTCTTGTCCGCGAGTCACCGCCCCTTGTATGGTCTCATTCGTCAGATACGACATTTCGTGCGGCGTCCCCAGTCCCGTCTGTTGCGGAAGCAACGGTTTTTGTCTCAGCGACAGAAGCCGCCGGTTCCGGATTCCGCCACGAAGCACCCTTAAGGGCGGCACCGCGAGGGGCCGGCCGGACAAGACAGGTGATGCGGATGAACGAAGCCGGAGCATGGACCGACGAGCGGGTCGAACTGCTCAAGAAGCTCTGGAGCGACGGTCTGAGCGCAAGCCAGATCGCCGCCGAGCTCGGAAACGTCACGCGCAACGCGGTGATCGGCAAGGTGCACCGGCTCGGCCTGTCGGGCCGTGCCAAGAGCGCCGCTGCGCCGGCCACGCCGCGCAATGCCGCCCCGCGCAAGGCCCCGGCACGGGCGCCGAGCCATCCGATGAACAACGCCGCCGGCGCCACCCGCGGCACCCATGCGCTCGCTCCGCATTTCGCGACGCAGCCTGAAGCCGATATCGAGGCCGAGCAGGCGCCGCGGCCGTCCGAGGACGTGGTGATCCCGTTCTCGGAGCGGGTCACCATCATGGAGCTGCGCGAATATATGTGCCGCTGGCCGATGGGCGACCCGACGACGCCGGAATTCCGCTTCTGCGGCGCGCGCTCGCAGACCGGTATGCCCTATTGCAGCCACCACGCCCGCATCGCCTACCAGCCCGCTGCCGACCGCCGGCGCGACCGGAGCAAGGTGCGAGCCTGATCAGGCCGATGGCTTTGAAATCAGAAAACCGGCCGAAAGGCCGGTTTTTTGTTGGCTGGTCGAAAGCTTGCGTCATGCTCGGGCTTGACCCGAGCATCTCATGACGAGGAGGCGCCAGAGCCTTCTCCCGAACGAGATTCCCGGGTCTGCGCTTCGCTCCGCCCGAGCATGACGGCAAGCGGCATCCTCACAACCTGCGCCGCTTCTCCAGCGAGCGGCTCCAGCGCGAGAGAGCGAAGCAGATCAGCCAGTAGATCGCGCCCGAGAAGGCATAGGCCTCCATGTTCATGCCGACCCAGTTGGGATCGGCGAGCGAGGCCTGGGCGATGCCGAGCAGGTCGAGGATCGAGACGACCAGCACCAGCGTCGTGTTCTTGATCAGCGCGATGAACTCGTTGGTCATCGCCGGCAGCGAGATGCGCAGCGCCTGCGGCAGGACGATCAGCCCCGTCGCCTTCCAATAGGTCAGTCCGAGCGCCGTCGCGGCTTCGCGCTGGCCCTTGGGCAGCGCCTGCAGGCCACCACGCACGGCCTCGGCCATATAGGCGGCGATGACGAAGCCGAGCCCGATCACGGCGCGCGCCAGCCGGTCGATGTCGATGCCGCCCGGCATGATCAGCGGCAGCAGCAGCGAAGCCAGGAAGATCACCGCGATGATCGGCACGCCGCGCCAGAACTCGATGAAGATGATGCTGATCAACCGGATGACGCGCAGCCCCGATTGCCGCCCGAGCGCGAAGAGGATGCCGAGCGGGATCGCGATCAGGCTCGCATAGACCGAGATGAACAGGGTGAGCATCAGCCCGCCCCAGTCGCGCGTCTCGACATGGCGCAGGCCGAAGCCGCCGGAGAGCAGCCAGATGCCGAGCGGCGGCAGCAGGACGAGCATGGCGACGCCGAGCTTCAGCTTGAGCCGCTGCGGCGCGAAGACGACCGCCGCGACGCCGAGCACGAAGGCGATGCCGGCGATATCGACGCGCCAGCGCTGGTCGGCGGGATAGAGCCCATACATGAACTGGCCGAAGCGGGCGCGGATGAAGACCCAGCAGGCCCCGCCTGCGGTACAGTCGGCGCGGGTCGTGCCGCGCCAGCTCGCATCGATCAGCGCCCAGCGGATCAGCGGCACCGCGACCCAGGCGATGGCAAGCGCCAGCACCACCGTGACGAAGGCGGTGAAGGGCGTGCCGAATAGGCGCTCGCGCCAGAGCGAGAGCGACGAGGCGCTCCGGGGGGAAGCCAGGCCGCTCATCGCGTCACCAGAGCGATGCGGGCGTTGTACCAGTTCATGATCGCCGAAACCGCAAGCCCGATGACGAGATAGACCGCAAGCGTCATCGCGATGATCTCGATCGCCTGGCCGGTGTTGTTCAGCGCCGAGCCCATGAACAGGCTGACCAGATCGGGGTAGGCGATGGCCGCGCCGAAGGAGGAGTTCTTCAGCACGTTGAGATACTGGTTGGTCAAGGGCGGGATCATCACCCGCAGCGCCTGCGGGATGGTGACGAGCCGCAGGATCTGGCCGGAGCGCAGGCCGAGCGCCGAACCCGCCTCGGTCTGGCCATGCGAGACCGACTGGATGCCGCCGCGCACGATCTCGGCGATGAAACCCGCCGTGTAGGTGACGAGCGCCGCCAGCAGCGCGACGAATTCAGGGATGACTGCGAAGCCACCGCGATAATTGAAGCCGCGCAGCACCGGCACGTCCCAGCGCGTCGCCAGCACGGCCCAGGTCAAGGCCAGCACCGGCACCGCGAGCAGCAGGACGAGCCCGACGCGCAGCGTCGGCGCGTGGAGCCCGGTCCGCTCCTGTCGCTTGCGAGCCCAGACATGGAAAGCGGCGTAAGCCAGGACGCAGGCGAGGATGATCAGGCCGGCGATGCGCAGGTTGTCCATGCCGTCCGGCAGGGGAATCGTCAGGCCGCGATTGTTGAGGAAGGCGACCCCGAACAGTCCGATGCTCTGGCGCGGCGCCGGCAGGGCGGCGATGACGCCGAAATACCAGAACAGCACGAAGAACAGCAGCGGGATGTTGCGGACGAACTCGATATAGGCGCCGGCGATGGTCGAGAGCAGCCAGTGCGAGGAGAGCCGGGCGATGCCGACGACGAAGCCGAGCGCGGTGGCGAGAATGATGGCGATCACCGTCACCAGCATGGTGTTGGCAACGCCGACCCAGAACAGGCCGAGGATGTTGTCGGCCTGGGTGTAGCCGGTGAGGACGAAGGGCACCTCGATGCCGGAGGTGCGCCAGAGGAAGCCGAAGCCCGAGGCGATGCCGGCCTTGACCATGTTCTCCGAGGCGTTGCGCACGAAGAAGATCGTCAGGCCCACGAGCAGGACCACAACGGCGATCTGATAGAGCCAGTCGCGGACGCGCTTGTCGTTGATGAAGGAGAGGAAGCTGCTCACGCCGGCCTCGATCAGGAGTCGCGGGCGTCATTCCCGGGCGGTGCGAAGCGCAGACCCGGGAATCTCGTGACGCTCAGGCTGGTTTCCGAGATGGTCGGGTCAAGGCCCGGCCATGACGTTCTTCAGACCGCTCTCACTGGAAGGGCGGGGTGAACAGCAGGCCGCCCTTGGTCCAGAGCTGGTTCTGGCCGCGCTCGAGCTTCAGCGGCGATCCCATGCCGACGGTGCGCTCATAGCTCTCGCCGTAATTCCCGACCTGCTTGATGGCGTTATACATCCAGTCGTTCGGGAGCCCCATCATCTCGCCGAAGCCACCCTCGGCGCCGAGCAGGCGGCGGACTTCGGAATTCTTCGAGCTCGCCTTCATCTCGTCGACGTTCTTGGAGGTGACGCCGAGCGCCTCGGCCGCGATGGTGCCGTTCAGCACCCAGCGCACGATGAGCTGCCAGCGCTCGTCGCCCCAGCGCGTCACCGGCCCCTGCGGGTCGTTCGAAATCGGCTTGGTCAGGATGATGTGATCGTCGGGGACCTTGAGCTTGATGCGCTGGCCGGCGAGCGCGCCGACGCCGGCGGTGTAGGCGTCGCAGCGCCCGGCGTCATAGGCCGCGATGGCGTCGTCGTTCTTCTGGAAATTGGTGATGGTGACCTTGAGATTGCGCTCGCGGAACCAGTCGGCGGCGTTCTTCTCCTCGGTCGAGCCGGCGGCGACGCAGACCGAGGCGCCGTCGAGGCCCTCGGCCTCCTTCACATTCGCCGATTTGCGGACGATGAAGGTCTGGCCTTCGTAGAAATTGATGCCCTGGAAGTTGAGGCCGAGCGTGGCGTTGCGCGAGAAGGTGATGGTCGAGTTGCGCGCGAGCACGTCGACCTGGCCCGATTGCAGGATCGGCCAGCGCTGCTGCACCGAGGTCGGCGTGAACTTGACCTTGGTCGCGTCGCCCAGGATGGCGGCCGCGAGCGAGCGGCAATAATCCACGTCGAGGCCGGTCCACTCGCCCTTGTCATTGGCGAAGGAGAAGCCCGGCAGGCCGAGATGCACGCCGCATTCGAGATTGCCGCGCGCCTTCACGGCATCGAGTGTGGGGCTCGGCGCCAGCTGCTGAGCGCTCGCCAGCGAAACCCCGGCGGCGAGAAAGGCAGCCGCACCCAAAATCCTGATCGTCATATCGTCTCCCCGAAGCCGTGAGCGGCTTTCTGCATTGAGGCCGGGACTATGCAACAGATGGACCGCAAGCGGTACCCGACGAAGTGAGCATTCCTGCCGGGAGGCGTCAGTCAGTTGCCGAACACCGTGTTGAGCTGGGCGCCGACCATGATGAAGGTGGTGCGCTTCGACATCTCCTTCAGATAGACCGCCCCGATATAGGTCATCGCCGAGCGCACCCCGCCCATGATCTCCTGCATCGTGCCCTCGACCGGGCCGCGATAGGGCACCTCGACGGTCTTGCCCTCGGACGCCCGGTATTTGGCGACGCCGCCGGAATATTTGTGCATCGCCGTGTCGGAGGACATGCCGTAGAAGACCATCGCGACCGGCACCTTCTCGCCGTCACGCTCCTCGTAGCGGATCTCGCCCTCGCATTCGTCATGGCCGGCGAGCATGCCGCCCATCATCACGAAATCGGCGCCGCCGCCATAAGCCTTGGCGACATCGCCCGGCACGGTCAGGCCGCCATCGCCGCAGACCAGGCCTTTCAGCCCATGGGCCGCATCGGCGCATTCGATGATGGCCGAAAGCTGCGGATAGCCGACGCCGGTCATCTTGCGCGTAGTGCAGACCGAGCCCGGCCCGATGCCGACCTTGACGATGTCGGCGCCGGCCAGGATCAGCGCCTCGGTCATGTCGCCGGTGACGACGTTGCCGGCCATGATCGCCGCGTCGGGAAAGGCGGCACGCGTCGCCTTGACCGTATCGACGAATTTCTCGGTGTAGCCATTGGCGACGTCCAGGCAGATCTTGGAGATCGGCGACTGGGCGTGGACGGCCTTGAGCTTGTCGTGATCGGCCTCGGTGGTGCCGAGCGAATAGAAGGCGTTGGCCGATTCCGGCTCGCGGAAGAAGGCGATCAGGGCCTCGGCGTCGTAGTGCTTGTGCAGGGCGACCATGGCACCGTGCTTCCGCAGCGCCCGCGCCATTGCCATGGTGCCGACCACGTCCATATTGGCCGCGATCAGCGGGAAGCCCTTCCATTCCGCGCCTGTGTGCGGGAAGCGGAAGCTGCGTTCGACGTCGACATGGGCGCGGCTGCCCAGCGTCGAGCGCTTGGGGCGGATCAGCACGTCGCGGAAGTCGAGCTTGGGATCGTTTTCGATGCGCATGGGCCGGCCTCGGGCTGGGCGATGGTCCGCGCACGCTGGCAGGCGTGCGCCGATTCATAGCCCCGGACGGCCGCAGGAGGCAAATCGGCGGATGGGCCTCAGCGCGCCGCCGCGGCGAGGCCCTGTGCGAGGCCGGCGGCGAGCGCCGCCCGCTGGCGCGTCAGGAAAGCCTCGCCATCGATGCGCTGCGCGTCGCCGGCCCTGATCACGGCCAGCCGCTCCGCGAGCGCGCGGGCGAAGTCCGGCGCGCCGTCGGCGAGCGTGAAGTTAGCCGGCAATTCAGTGAAGCCGCGACAGGACAAGGTGGTGGCGACGGCCGGCAGGCCGAGCTGCATCGCCTCGATGGTCTTGAGCTGCACCCCCGTGCCGGCCCGGCTCGACAGCGCCACGATGCGGCAGGAGCGCAGGAACGCGTCGGCGGCCGGGACGCGGCCGACCAGCGTGACATTGAGCGGCATGCGCAGCTCGGAGGGGACGCGGCCGGCGACCGCGATCCGCAGATCGTCCGGCAGCAGCGGGCAGACCTCCTGCAGGAACCATTCGAGGCCGACCCGGTTCGGCAGCCAGGTCCAGGTGCCGATCAGCCCGATGTCGAAGCTCGCGGGCGCGTCCGGCCCCGCCACGATCGCGGGCGGCGCCGTGCCGGAAACCAGAGGCAGCACGGCGGACTTGTCCCGGGCTTCGGCGCCCATCGCCCGCCGATCCTCCTCGGCAAGGGTCCAGACGAAGCGCGACTGTCGCCAGAGCCGGCGTTCGATGGCCTCGAGCAACCGAGCCTCGCGGGCGAAGAGCCGGCGGAGCAGGACATTGCCGGCATTTTCGGCATTCTGCCGCGCCGAGGCGTGCTCGATATTGTGCTCGACCAGCACGCAGGGCGCGATCTCCAGCAGTTCCGGGAAAGCGCCGGGCAGCATCACCGAGTTGAGGATGAGCGCATCGAAGGGTCCCTGCGCCCGCACGGCCTCGACCAGCCGGCCGGCGCCCGCGAGCCTCAGCTTGGCGCAGGCGACCGGCAGGCCGAAGCGGAAAGCGGCCGCGATCCAGCGCAGTTGCCGCCCCGTCGAGGCGACCGCATTCTCGATGTCGATCTCGGCCACGACAACGGCCTGCTCGGGATCGGCCGGCGTTTCGCCATGGCGCATGAAGCCGATGGCCGTCACCTCATGGCCGGCGGCGCGCAGCGCCGAGAGGATCGCGGCATTGGCGATCTCGAAACCCGTATCCGGCCGGGCAACCGGAATGAGCGAAGTCAGAAAGGCGAGGCGCAAGGAAAGCGGGTCCGCGGCAAGATGTCTTTCAGTCGGCCGATTGCCGCGGCAGGTCAAGCCGCCCCGTCTGCTATGCTCAACGAGGCTTTGCCGGAAAAGGCCGGTGGATCGCGCTTTGCGAACACCGAACTTTAAGCCGGCCGGATCTATGAGGTTCGCCATGGTTGCGGCTGAATCGACGAAACAGACCGATGCCGGCGCGCGAGGCGATGCCTCGCCGCTGCGCTTCGCGACGCCCGAGAGCTTCGGCGTGGTGGCGCAATCGCCGCCCGAGATGCTGGCCGGCGTTGCGAGCGTCGTCTGCGTGCCGACCTTCAGGCGCCCCGACATGCTGGAGGCGACATTGCGCTCGCTGGCGGCGCAAACCGGCGGGCATGATTTCGCGGTGATCGTCGTCGAGAACGAGGGCCAGGAACAGGCCGGCGCGCAGCGCGCGAAGACCCTGCTCGAAGCCGGGCTGTTCAAGGGCCTCGTCATCGTCGAGCCGCGCCAGGGCAACTGCAAGGCCTATAACGCCGCCTGGCGCTGCGCGCTGACACGCTTTCCGGCCCTGCAGCAGGTGCTGGGGATCGACGACGACGAGGAGGCCGAGCCCGGCTGGCTCGACGCCTTCCTCAAGGCGGCGGCGACCGCCCCGGCCGAGCTCTTCGGCGGCTCGGTGACACCGGTCTTCGCCGACCGCTCGCGGGCCTGGCTCGCGGCGCATCCGGTCTTCCGCTCGCATTATGCGGCCTCCGGCCCGGTGCCGATGCTCTATTCGAGCGCGAACTACCTGATCCGGCGCGACGTGCTGGAACGGCTGGGTTTCCCCTTCCTCGACGAGAGCTTCGACTTCACCGGCGGCGGCGACACGGATTTCTTCACCCGCGCCAGGGCCGCCGGATTCCGCTTCTGGTGGGTGCAGGAGGCGGCGCAGCGCGAGACAATGCCGCAGCGCCGCACCGAATTCGGCTGGATCGCCGCGCGCGGCCTGCGCAACGGCGCGATCTCGGCCACGATCGCGCGGCGGCAGAATCCGGGCGCCGCGGGCCGGCTCAAGGTGCTGGCGAAATCGCTCGCGCTGCTCGCCGCTTCCGTACCGCGCGGCATCGCGCTCGGCTTGAAGAGCCGCTCGGGAACGATCGGGCTCTACCACACCCAGGTCGCGCTCGGCCGGCTGATGTCGGAATTCGGCGTCGCCAACGAGCAGTATCGCAAGCCGGAGAAGAACTGAGGTCGGTCGAGCGGGGTCAAGCCCTCATCCTGAGGAATGCCGAAGGCGCGTTTCCTTGGAATCAGCCGCGTTTTCAAGAAAATGCGGGTCATCCCGGCCGCAGCGAAGCGGAGAGCCGGGATCCATGCCTGAACCTTGTCGGGTACGTTCCGGCATGGATCCCGGGTCAAGCCCGGGATGACCGCGTGGTTCCGTACAAAATCAGCACGCTCTTAGGAGGAGTCTAGGATGAGGGCTTGGGGAGTCCGGACCGCCAGCAGGCGCCGCCTCAGCTCTCGTTCACGACGAGGCCGCGCAGCTTGTTGGCGTTGACGCCGAGCTGCGTCTTCAGGCGCTCGATATCGGCATCCGACAGCTTGGCCTGGCGTGAGACCACGAGGATGTCGTCCACGACCTCGGCAAAGCGCCGCGCCAGCGCGCTGCCGGCCGTGGCATCGACGATGACCGGTCCGAAACGCTGCGCTGCGCCGAATAGGCCGTTTTCCAGCGAGCCCGTCGCGGGCAGGCCCGGCCGGTTCGAGCGCGGCAGGAAGGCGAGATCGCTGCCTTCATCCTTCAGGATCGCGCGGGCAAGCGTGCGGCTGCCGCCGATCACCTCTTCCAGACCGGCCGACGCATCGGGCGCGAAGATCCGCGTCAGGGCGAGAGCGCCGTCGGCGGCATCGACGAGCAGCGCCGGCTGGCCGGCCAGAGCGGCATCGAGCGCGAGATTGAGGGCGAGCGTCGTCGCGCCCACCTGCGGCTGCAGGCCGAGCACCAGGATACGCCGGCGCGGATTGTCGCCGGCGCCATGAACCAGTTCGGCCCTGACAGCGGCGACGGCCATGGCAAAGCTCGCCTGCGGCTTGTCGATGACATCGACGAGATGCGCCTTGGCCTGGAAGACCGAGCGCGCGGCCTCGAGTTCGCGGCGCCAGCGCCGGTTACGCACCGCCGGAATCTTGCCGAGCGGCGTCAGGACCAGCGGCGGCGACGGCTTTTCCGGCTTCCGGTCCGGCTGACCGCCCGGAATCGCGATGAGGCGGCGCCAGCCCGCCTTGTCGCCGGCCGGGGGAGGCGTCTGGACAGCGGCGGGGCTCACCGGCGGCGGAACGGGTTCGGGCTGCTCGGGCACGGGTGGCGCGACCGGCTGCGGCTGCGGAGGCGGAGGAGGCGTCAGAATCACGGCTTCGGACGGCGGTGCCGGTCGGGCCGGCGGAGGCGGTGCCGGTTCCTCGGCTTCAGACTCGACCGGGCGCGGCTTGCGCCGCCAGAGGGATCTGCGGGCCGACGGGGCCTTCTCCTCCGGCACCGGGCGGGGCACCGCGAACAATGCGAGAGCCAGCGCCAGCAACGCTCCCGCGCCGCCGCCGCCGAAAGCGCCGAGCAGCGCAATGCTGCGGCGGCTGACGCCGCTCTTCTCCAGCGGCGGCATGGCCGGGCTGATGACGCGGGCATTGGTCGTGTCGATGCCGCCGAGCTCCCCGGTTTCGCGGGCTCGCTTCAGGAAGGCGTCGTAGATCGCGCGGGAGGATTCAACCTCGCGTTCGAGCTCGCGCAATTCGACCGAGGCGCGGCCGGCGGCGTATTGCGCCGTGGTGAGCTGGTCGACGCGGCGCGAGAGCTGGCGCTCGGCCTCGGCGGCGCGGTCGTATTCCGCCTTGGCAGCGCGGGCGATGCGGCTGAGCTCGTCGGCGATCTGGCGGCGGGAATCGGTCACCTGGGCGCGGGCGGCCGTCAGGGCCGGATGGCGCGCGCCGAGCGAGGCGACGAGATCGGCCTCCTTGCTGAGTGCCGCGCCAAGCTGGGCGCGCAGCGCCGTCATCGTGTTGGAGGCGACGGCCTCCGGGATCGCGCCGGCCTCGACGTTGGAGGCGCGGGTCGCGGCGATCTGGTCGTATTTCGCCTTGGCCTCGGTGGTGCGCTGGCGGGCGGCGACGAGCTGGGTGGCGTTGAGCGAGAGCTGTTCCTCGCTGAGCGACTTGTTGCTGCCGAGCCCGACGATGTTGTGGGCTTCCTTGTAGGCCTCGGCCTTGTCCTCGGCGATGCGCAGGCGGCCGCGCAATTCCTCGAGCCGCGCGGTCAGGGCAGACGTGGCGCGCCGGGCTGCATCGACGCGGACCTGCGCCTGGTCCTCCAGATAGGCTTCGGCGAGGGCATTGGCGATCTGCGCGGCCTTGTCCGGGTCGCCGGCCGTGGCGGAGATGTCGATGACGAAGGTGCGCTCGCCGCGACGCACGGCGACGCTCTTGTCGAGCGCGGCCAGCGCATAGAGCATGGCGTTGCGATCGGTCGTCGCCTTGTCGGGGCCGAACAGGCCGGAGAGGAGGCCACCACGGGCCGGTCCGCCATAATCGGGATCCTTGTCGAGCCCGAGCTTCTCGATCACCCGCGACTTGATGCTGTCCGACGCGATGACGCGTGCCTGGCTTTCGAGATAGCTGAGAATCGAGGTCGGGTCGCTGCCGACGGTGTTCGGGGAGACGTCGTTCTGGAGCACGCGCAGATCGCGCGGGTCGATGAAGAGCTGCGCCGTCGAGGTGTATTTCGGCGCGATCAGCAGGCTCGCCAGGACGGCGAGGCCGAAGCCGACGAGCGCGCAGAGCAGGATCAGCCCCTTGCGGCGCCAGAGCGTCGCCACGATCCAGAGCGGATCGGCGAGGCGGCCGATCTCGACCGGGCGCGCCGTTTCCGGCGGAGCGCCGCGATCGGCCCCTTCCAGTCGATCCTTGTCGGCCGTTTCGGTGGTGAACATGACGCTACGCTTCACTTTCCGAACTCACCCCGTGCCGCGCCGATAGCGCTCGAGCACTGCCATCATCGGCTTCGGCCGGTAATCCGCATCGAGCGGCAGGGGCCTCGCCTTGGCGTCGTCCTTGCGCGGGAAGGTCTCGCCCACCCAGGAATAGCGGTCGCTCAAACCCCAGGTGACGATCGCCTTCGGCCGCTTCGCGGAAACGACGGCATTCAGGAAGGTCGAGACCAGCGCGGCGGAATGCTTGTCGCGGAGCGCGGCATCGGCCGGCATCTTCCAATCGATCACGTCGAGTTCGGTGATCTCGACATCGAGGCCGAGCTCGTCGAGATCGCGCATGAAGCGCTGCAACCCGTCGGTATCGATCTGCTTCTCGGCATAGAGATGCGCCTGCATGCCGACGCCATGGATCGGGATGCCCTTGTCCTTGAGGCGCCGGCAGATGTCGAGCGCGACCTTGCGGCGCGCGGCGGCGCCGGGGTCCGGCTCCTCGAAATGGAAATCGTTGAGCACGAGGCGCGCCTTCGGATCGGTGCGGGCGGCCGTGCGGAAGGCGATCTCGACATGTTCCGGCCCGAGCAGGCGCTGCCAGATCGTGTCGCGCCAGGGGCCGCCGGAGGTGGGGTCGTATTTGATGACCTCGTTCACCACGTCCCAGGTGGCGATGCGGCCCTTGTAGCGATCGACCACCACCTCGATGTGGTTGACGAGCTCGCGCTCGGCCTCGGCGCGGGTCTTCATCTCCTTGACCCAGGGGGGCAGGGCCTCGCCCCAGAGCAGCGTGTGGCCGCGCAGCGCCTTGCGGTTGGCCTCGGCGAAGGCGACGAGCTCGTCGGCACCAGAAAAATCGAAGCGCGCGCGGTCATGGCGCAGCGCCTCCCATTTCAGGTCGTTCATGGGCACGACGACGTCGCAATAGCGCTTCAGCGCCTCGCGATAGCGCGGATCGCTCCGGAAAGCGCCGATCTCCGCGGCCGAACCCATGGCAATCGGGCGCGCGGCCGCCTGCCCCGGGGCGGAGCCGAGCATGGCGACGGCCGCGGAAACGGCTCCCGCACGCAGCGCAGCGCGGCGCGTGAGCGCGAGGTCGTCCCGGTCCGGTTCGGCTTCCTGCATGAAGTTGGTGCGCTTCCGTTTCGTTTAGGGTCGCTCAACGCCTCTCGGCTAAGTGAATTCCATCATCCGCGCGATGGCAGGCATGGGCCGGGCCAGCGTCCCCGAGTACCGTCCATGTTACCGAGCCGTGCCACCACCCTCTCCTATCTCACCATCCTGAGCGGCTCGGCCGGCCGGCTCGTCATCTCCCTTGTCTACTTCCTTATCGTTGCGAATACGTTGACCTTGGGCGAGTTCGGCCTTTTCGCCACGGCCTCCTCGACCGGGCTCATCCTCTCGCGCCTGCTCGCCTTCGGTTTCGTCTCGCCGCTCTATCGGGTGGCGACCGTCAAGCCGCGCCTGCTCGGCGCCTATCTGGCGGGCTTCGCGGGCTTGAGCCTCGCCTCGCTGCCGCTGATCGCCGCCATCTCGGCCGGCGCCTACTGGCTGCTCTTCGCCGAGCGGCTGGCAGCGCTGCCCTTCGCCCTGATCATCGTGGCGGAGGTGCTGTGCTGGCGGCCGGTCGAGGTCGTCGCCATCGTCAATAACGGGCTCAGGCGCTTCCGGCAGGCGGCGCTGCTCGTGATCATCGGCTCGTCGCTGCGGACGCTGGCCGCGCTGCTCTTCATCGCCTTCGGCCATCGCAGCCTCGAGATCTGGGCCGGCGCCTATCTCGCCGCAACCTTCCTGAGCCTCGTCGTCGCGCTCGCCGCCTTCCTGCCGCCGGCGCGCTGGCGCTTCGTGCGGGCGCTCTATCCGCGGCGCATGGCGGATGCCGTCTTCGCCGGTGCGGCCGATATCGTCTTTTACGTCCAGTCGGAGCTGGACAAGCTGCTGGTGCTCGGCCTGGCGGGCGAGCGGACCGCAGGCCTCTATGCCATCGCGCTCAGGGTGATCGACCTCACCGCCATGCCGGTGCGCAGCTTCAACCAGATGCTGGTGCAGAAGATCATGCAGGATCGCGGGCTCGGCGGGGGGCGGCGCCTCGCCGCCTTCGAGATCGGCATCGCGCTGGTCTCGACCGCCGGCCTCGTCGCCGTCATCATCGCGCTGAAGCCTTTTCCGGGGCTGCTCGGCCGCAATGTCTCGGAAGCCGCCTATCTCTTCGCGCCGATGCTGCTGGTGCCGGCCTTCCGCAACCTCGTCGAATACCATGCCGAACTGCTCTATGCGCGCGAGCGCACCGGTTCGCGGATCGTGCTGCTGTGCCTGCTGACGGCGCTGAAGGCAGGGCTGATCTCGCTGGTGATGACCCGCTTCGCCGCAGGCGAGGCCTGGGCGAGCTGGATGAACCTCGTCTTCGGGCTGGTCTATCTGGTCTCCGCGAGCTTCACCTACCGGCTGCTGGCGCGCGGCGGCTACAAACAGCGCTGAGGGTCAGGCCGAGGCCTGTCTCTCGAACAGCGCCCGGACTTTGTCGAGCGGCTGGCCGATGAAGGACTGCACGCCGACCGCGACCTGCCAGGGCTCCAGCACCTCCTCGAAGGTCTTCAGCAGGTCGAGACCGGCGACATCCTCGGGGAACCAGTAGACCTTGCAGAGCTCGCGTGGATCGGGCCAGTGCCGCGCGGCCTCGAGCCCGAGGACGCGTTCGACGTAGTAGCCGTAGATCATGTATTCGGAGAATTGCCGGTCCCGCGCGATGGCGGAGACCCAGTCGCGGCCGCTCACCGTCTCGATATGCGCGAGCAGCCCGAGCACGTGGTCGCGGCGCCAGCTCACCATGTTGTTGATGTAGTCCGGCCCCGGATAGGACGGCGCGCCGAGCCCGAGCAGGGACGAGGCGTTCTCGCACCACGGCCGATGGCGCGCCATGTCGGCCGCGATCGCCTCCGGCTTGCGATAGAGCCTGACGGCGCCGTCCCGCTCCAGATCCGCGAGATCGAAGGGCCGCAGGAACAGCATGTCGGAATCGGCGAAGAGGATGACGTCCTCCCCGGCGACCGTGGCGACCGCGAATTTGCGCAGTTGCTGGGCGTGCCAGCCGCGCAGCGGCGGGAGGCCCCGCGCCAACGCGCGCATGCCGGTCCAGACCCGACGCCGGCCGAGGCTCAACGGATCCGGCCTGGGCTTCAGCCAGGACGGCAGGAGCTGCGATTCAGGGAGGATGCGCCGTTTCGGCCCTTCGAGGTCGCGAAACAGCGGAACGTCGCGATCCTCGACCAGGAGATAGTGCACGCCATGGCCGGTGACGAAGCGATCGATGCTGGCGCAGAGCAGGCGGCAACGATCGACGTCGCCCCTGTAGCTCGGCGTCGCCAGGGCATAGCTGAAGGTCACGGGCGTCAGCCGGCCTGCCGGCCGCTAGCGAGATATTGCCGCGCCACCCGCATCAGGAAGGCCGGATTGCCGAGCACATAGCGGCGCCAGAGCCGGCTCGGCTCGAGCCAGAGCCGATAGATCCATTCGAGGCGCGCCTTGCGGATCGCCTCCGGGGCACGCTGCACCTCGCCGGCGAAGAAATCGAACAGAGCCCCCACGCCGGCGGCGACCGCGCAATGCTGGGTGCTCAGCTTCTCGGCGATGAAACGCTCCTGCATCGGGTTGCCCATCGCGACCAGCAGCAGATCGGGCCGCTCGGCCTTGAGCCCGTCGAGCAGCCGCGCTTCCTCCTCCGGGGCGTAGTAGCCATGCGAGACCACCTTGAAGCGATGCTGCGGATAGCGCCGGGCCAGATTCTCGACCGCGCGGTCGGCCACGCCGGGGCGGCCGCCGAGCAAGGACACGCGAAGCGGCCGCAACTGCGCACCGAAGAAGGCCGGGAGGAAATCCGTGCCGTTCAGATTGGCCGGGAAAGGCTTGCCGTAGAGCAGCGAGCTCCCGAGATCGACGCCGATGCCGTCCGCGAGGACGAGAAAGGTCGAAAGGCTACGCTGCAGAGCCAGGTCGCCGGCTGCGACATTGACGAGATTGGCGTTGCAGAAGGCGAGCTTGACATGGCCGCCTTCGACGATGGCCTCGCGCAGCTCGGCGATCGCGGTATCGCGGGTCACCACGGCGATGCCGATGCCGCCGATATCGCGCTTGCCATAGCCTTGGCGCCGGCGGGGCTCGGCCTCGTTCGCGAGGGGCATAGAAAGCGCTGCAGGCACGGTCGTTTTCGATCCTGAGAACTGAGGCAGGCTCATGATGACGGGATGTGAAGGCGGAACCAGCACTCAGGTCAAGGCGAAGTCAAGCGAAAGGTGAACGCCGCCTTCACGCAATCCAGGAGAAAGAACTAACGGCGATCCCGCAGCAAAACCAATGACTTGTTCCGAACCGAAACGAAAGCCTACAAGACCGTCGCTTCCGTTGCGTCGGCGCCGGCCGCATCTGTTGCAGGGTGGGACGAACAGACCCCTGTCGTACCGTTTCGGAACGTCGGACGGGCGGTTTCAACTGCGGCAAAACGAGGTGAGTGATTAACAGATTGCATAGCGGCCACGCGACGGCTGCAAGCCTGCAGCTTGGCTCTGGCTCGCCGCTCCCTCGCTCGCTAGGCTGGCTGGCAACGAATCCGGGGAGGCTGAGCGAATGAACCAAATCGATTTAAGGAAGCGCGTCGCCATCGTGACGGGAGGCGCGCAGGGGATCGGCCGCGCCGTGGCCGAACGCTTCGCGGCAAGCGGTGCGACTGTGGCAATCTGGGATGTCGATGGCGGCCTCGCCGCGAAGACCGCTGCCGAAATCGGCCATGGCGCGACGGGCAGCGCGGTCGATGTCACCGACGCCGACGCCGTCCAGGCCGCAAGCGATGCGCTCGAAGCCAGACATGGCAGCGTCGACATCCTCGTCACCAGCGCCGGGATCGCCGGGCCGAACCACAAGACCTGGGATTATCCGCTCGAGGACTGGGCGCGGGTGATGCGGCTCAACCTCGACGGCACGCTGCATTGCTGCCGTTCCGTGATCCCGGGCATGATCAAGCGCAATTACGGGCGCATCGTCCTCGTCGCTTCGATCGCAGGCAAGGAAGGCAACCCCAACGCCTCGGCCTATTCGGCATCGAAGGCGGCGGTGATCGCGCTGACCAAGTCGCTCGGCAAGGAACTCGCCGACAAGGACATCGCCGTGAACTGCATCACGCCTGCGGCGGCGCGCACCCGCATCTTCGACCAGATGAGCGACGAGCATATCGGCTACATGCTCGCGAAGATTCCGCGCGGACGCTTCCTGCTGCCGGAGGAGGTCGCCTCCATGGTCGCCTTCCTCGCCTCGGCCGAGAACAGCTTCACCACGGCCGGCGTCTTCGACCTCTCCGGCGGACGGGCGACGTATTAGGATTCACGATTCCCCATCGAAAAACGCCGTCATTTCGGACAAGCCGCGTTAGCGGCGCCGATCCGGAATCCATCATCAAGCCCGGAATGACGGCGTAGTTTTCGTCTCAAGACCGCACGACCCAGCTTGATGACGCAGCCCAGCACCGAGACGCCGGATCGGAGAAGCAGCTTTGCCAAAAAGCGGTTCCCGCTTCCCGGCCTCCTGCTCTAGGGTCTGGGCTCACGATCGACGGACTTATGACCTGGCGCCCATGACGCAGACGCTTCCCTCCGCCGCCGTCCTCGGCGCCCGTGCCTTCGCCGCGCTTTCCGGCCTGAACCGCTTCTCCGACGAGCCGGGCAAGCTGACGCGGCTCTATCTCTCGCCGGCGCACAGGCAGGCGGCCGAATGGGTCAAGGGTGCGATGGAGGTGGCGGGGCTTTCCGCCTTCATCGACGCGGCCGGCTCGGTGCAGGGCCGGCGCGAGGGCACTGTGCCGGGCGCGCCCGCCGTGCTGATCGGCTCCCATATCGATACGGTGAAGGATGGCGGGCGCTTCGACGGCAATCTCGGCGTCGTCGCCGGCATCCTCGCGGCGCAGGCGCTGCGCGATGCCGGGATCGGCCTGCCCTTCCCGATCGAGGTCGTCGCCTTCGGCGATGAGGAGAATGTCCGCTTTCCGACGCATCTCTCCACCTCCGAGGCGCTGGCCGGCCATTACGACCCGGCCTGGCTCGAGGCGCGCGACAGCGAGGGCGTGAAGCTCGCCGACGCGCTCGTCGCCTTCGGCGGCAATCCGGCCGGCATCGCTTCGCTCACCCGCAAGCCCGGCTCGATCCGGGCCTATCTCGAAGTGCATATCGAGCAGGGGCCGGTGCTGGAGGCCGAGAACGAGCCCGTCGGCATCGTCACCGCCATCAACGCCCAGAGCCGGGCGCGCGTGCGCGTCACCGGCGAGGCAGGGCATGCCGGCACCGTGCCGATGGCCCTGCGCAAGGACGCGCTGACCGCCGCCGCCGAAATGGCGCTGGCGCTGGAAGAGATCGCCGCGGCGCATGAGCTCGCCGTCGGCACGGTCGGCGTGCTCAGCCCCGAGCCCGGCGCGACCAATGTCGTGCCCGGCGCCGCCGAATTCACCATCGACTACCGTGCGCCCCGGAACGAGACGCTGGCCGCGATGGAGGCGGCGATCCGCAACCGCTTCGGCGCCATCGCGGCGCGGCGCGGCGTCGGGCTGGAGATCGTGCCCTATGCGAAAGCCGCGGCCGTCCCGATGGACCCGCAGCTGCAGGACGCTTTCGCCGCCGGCATGGCGCGGGCCGGCAGCAACCTCTCCGCCCGGCGACTGCCCTCCGGCGCAGGACATGACGCGATGGCGATGGCGGCGATCGCTCCGGTCGCCATGCTGTTCGTGCGCAATGAGAAGGGCATCAGCCACTCGCCGCGCGAGAACATGACCGAGGCCGATGCCGGCACCGCCATCAAGGTCCTGCTCGAAACGCTGCTGGAACTGGCCGAACGTTCGAAATAGAAGGGTTCCAGCCGCGACACCGCGCGCCATTCCGCCGCGACCCCAAAAGGCCTAGGAGAGGCGCGCCGCAGGAGGCTGGCCATGGATTTCGAGAGTTTCTTCCGCAGCGAGCTCGACGGGCTGCGACGCGAGGGCCGCTACCGGGTCTTCGCCGATCTGGAGCGTCAGGTCGGACGTTTTCCGACCGCGACCTATCACGGCGAGAGCGGCCCGCGCGACGTCACCGTCTGGTGCTCGAACGACTATCTCGGCATGGGTCAGCATCCGAAGGTGCTCGCCGCGATGCATCAGGCGCTCGACGGTTCGGGCGCCGGCGCCGGCGGCACGCGCAATATCGGCGGCACCAACCACTACCATGTCCTGCTGGAGCGCGAGCTCGCCGATCTCCACGGCAAGGAAGCGGCGCTGATCTTCAATTCCGGCTACATGGCGAACTGGGCCGCGCTCTCGACGCTGGCCGCGCGCATCCCCGGCTGCATCGTCCTGACCGACGCGCTGAACCATGCCTCGATGATCGAGGGCATCCGGCATTCGCGCGTCGAGAAGCACATCTTCGCCCATAACGACCCGGCCGATCTGCGCCGCAAGCTCGCCGCGCTCGATCCGAGCAGGCCGAAGCTGATCGCCTTCGAGTCGGTCTATTCGATGGATGGCGACATCGCGCCGATCGCGGAATTCTGCGACATCGCCGAGGAGTTCGGCGCCATGACCTATTGCGACGAGGTCCATGCTGTCGGGCTCTACGGGCCGCGCGGCGGCGGCGTCTCGGAGCGCGAGGGGCTGACCGGCCGGCTCACCCTGATCCAGGGCACGCTGGCGAAAGCCTATGGCGTGATCGGCGGCTATGTCGCAGGCTCGGCGGCGCTGTGCGACTTCATCCGCAGCTTCGCCTCCGGCTTCATCTTCTCGAGCTCGCTGCCGCCGGCGGTGGCGGCCGGCGCGATCGCCGCGATCGCGCATCTCAAGGAGAGCCCGGCCGAGCGCGAGCGCCAGCAGGACCGGGTGCAGGCACTGCGGCGCAAGCTCGACGCGGCCGGCATTCCGCATCTGGAGAACCCCAGCCATATCGTCCCGGTGATGGTCGGCGAGGCGAAGGCTTGCAAGGCGATCAGCGACGAATTGCTGGCGCGCTTCGACATCTATGTCCAGCCGATCAACTATCCGACCGTGCCGCGCGGCACGGAGCGGCTCAGGATCACGCCCTCGCCCTTCCATTCCGACGCCGATATCGATGCGCTGGTGGCGGCGCTCGGTGCGATCTGGGCGCGGGATGGGCTGAAGCGCGCGGCTTGAGGCCGGTCAGCCGCGCTTGGCCACGATCATCAGGGTCGCCGAGAGCAACCCGAAGACCGTGGCGAGGCCAGCAAGGATCAGGGTTCCCAGCCACAGGGACAGAAAACCCTCGATCTCGGCCTTGTCCGGCGTTGCTGCGTCGTAAAGCACGATCACCTGATCGCCCCTGCGATAGGCCGGTGGGCTCGTGCCCCATGAGGTCACGAAGGTGACGGCCTGTCCCTGCGCCGTCTGAAAGCTCACGACCGGGCGGTAGGTCGAGTTCCCACCGCCGTGCCGGAGTTCGACTACGGTTCCTGAGGCGCGCTCGGCACGCGCCAGCAGCTTCTGGTTATGGCTGTAGGTGAAATAGCAGGCCGTCGCGAGAATGACGGCAACGACCCCGAAAACGCAGCCGATGCGCCAGAACAGGAGCCTGCCATCCTGGGCAAGGCCCCCGAACCGTTGCTTCCTGCGGCTTTCGCCCATCCGCCTTCAGAGATTGAAGACGCGGTGGGGGACGAACTCGCCGTTGTCGATCGAGCCGGTCGCGATCAGCGTGCCGGCGCAGGTCGCATAGGCCGCCTCGGCCGCGATCGGCGCTCCGGCGCCACGCAGCAGGGCGCTCTGGCCGCGCTTGAGGCGGGTCGCGGCGTCGCGATGGATCACGACCTCGGGAATGAGCGTCAGCGCGGCCTTGACCGGCTTCAGCGCCGCGGCTGCGCCCTCCGGGCTCTCGCGCAGGGTCTCAACGGCGGCTGCGTCCGCCACGGCGAAGGGGCCGACGCGGGTGCGGCGCAGATGCGCGACATGGCCGAGGCAACCCAGCGCGAGCCCGAGATCGCGAGCGATGGCGCGGACATAGGTGCCCTTGCCGCATTCGGCCTCGAAGGTGGTGGTCGCGCCGTCATGGCTGACGATGGAGAGCGCGTCGATCTCGACCGGGCGGGCCTGCAACTCGACATCCTCGCCGTCGCGGGCGAGGTCGTAGGCGCGCTCGCCCGCGATCTTGATCGCCGAGAATTTCGGCGGCGTCTGCATGATCGTGCCGGTGAAGCGCGGCAGCAAGGCCACGATGGCGGCTTCGTCCGGCCGCTTGTCCGAGGTGGCGATGACGCTGCCCTCGGTATCGTCGGTATTGGTCTGCGTGCCCCAGGCGACGGTGAACTGATAGGCCTTGCGGCCATCCATCACGAAGGGGACCGTCTTCGTCGCCTCGCCCAGCGCGATCGGCAGCAGGCCCGAGGCGAGCGGATCGAGCGTGCCGGCATGGCCGGCCTTCTTCGCCGAAAAGGCGCGCTTCACGACGCTGACCGCATGGGTCGAGGTCATGCCGACCGGCTTGTCGAGGACGACCCAGCCATGGACGTCGCGCTTCTTCGGGCGCGGCGCCGGGGCGGCGTCCTGGCCCGGGGCGATCTCGGATGGGTTCTCAGCGGTCATCGTCACGGCGGTCGTTTTCGGGGGCTTGGTCTTCGTGGTCCTGGTCGATCTTCAGGCGCTCCACCAGCGTGTCGCGGCGCACCTGCTCGGTATCGAGCAGCGCGTCGATGCGCTCGGCCTCGGCGAAGCTCTCATCGGCGCGGAAGCGGATATCCGGCGCGTATTTCAGGTTCACGCGATGGGCGATCTCGCCGCGCATATAACGCTTATTGGCTTCGAGTGCCTTGAGCACCGGCTTAACATCCTGCCCGCCGAGCGGCATGATGTAGGCCGTGGCGAGCTTGAGATCCGGCGAGAGACGGACTTCGGGAACGGTGATGACGTGTTTCGCCAGTACATCGTCATGGATGTCGCCACGCGCGAGCATCTCAGCCAGCGCATGGCGAATAAGTTCGCCGACGCGCAGTTGCCGCTGCGACGGACCGGAGGGTTTTGCAGGTTTGGCCATGGTTCTCGTTCTCCGGGATCGGACCGGATCAAACGTCACAGCCGGGTCTCACCCGACCGTCTCTTCAAAGATGAGGCGCTGGACGCGCTCTTCTCGTCACGAGATGGCCGGACCAAGCCCGGCCATGACGCGCTGTTTCAGGAAGCGCCGCCTCAGAGGGTGCGCTTGATTTCCTCGACGCGGTAGCACTCGATCACGTCGCCAGGGCGCATGTCCTGGTAGTTCTCGAAGGACATGCCGCATTCCTGGCCGGCCACGACTTCCTTGGCGTCGTCCTTGAAGCGCTTGAGCTGGGCGAGCTTGCCCTCGTGGACCACGACGTTGTCGCGGATCAGGCGGACATTGGCGCCGCGCTCGATCGTGCCGTCGGTGACGCGGCAGCCGGCGATCTTGCCGACCTTCGAGACGTTGAAGATCTCGAGGATCGTCGCATTGCCGAGCATGGTCTCGCGCAGGGTCGGCGCCAGCAGGCCCGACATCGCATCCTTCACGTCATCCATGAGGTTATAGATGATGTTGTAATAGCGGATCTCGACGCCGGCCCGCTCCGCCGCCTCGCGCGCTTCCTTATGCGCGCGGACGTTGAAGCCGACCACGACCGCGCCCGAAGCCTGGGCGAGCGTGACGTCCGACTCGGTGATGGCGCCGACGCCCGAGGACAGGACGCGAGCCCGCACCTCGTCGTTGCCGACCTTCTCGAGCGCTCCGACGATGGCCTCGACCGAGCCCTGCACGTCGCCCTTGACGACGAGCGGGAACTCCTTGCGGCCGGCGCCTTCCTTCAGATCGCGCATCATGTCGGCGAGCGAGCGACCGGCGCCGGAGGCAGCGCCACGGGCAGCGAGACGATCGCGACGCTGCCGCTCCCGGTACTCGGTGACCTCGCGGGCACGCGCTTCCGACTCGACCACCGCGACGCGGTCGCCGGCCTCGGGCGTGCCGTTGAAGCCGAGAACCTCGACCGGCATGGAGGGCGGCGCCTCCTTCACCTGCGCGCCGGTGTCGGCGATGAGCGCACGGACGCGGCCCCATTCGGCACCCGCCACGATGATGTCGCCGGTGCGCAGCGTGCCGCGCTGAACGAGGACGGTCGCGACCGGGCCGCGGCCGCGGTCGAGCTTGGCCTCGATGACCGTGCCTTCTGCAGCGCGGTCGGGATTGGCCTTGAGATCGAGCACCTCGGCCTGCAGCGCGATCGCCTCGAGCAGCTTGTCGAGGTTGTGGCCGGTCTTGGCGGAAACCTCGACCTCAAGCGTCTCGCCGCCGAGCGTCTCGACCTGGATCTCGTATTGCAGCAATTCGGCCCGGACACGATCGGGGTTGGCGTCGGCCTTGTCGACCTTGTTGATCGCCACAATCAGCGGCACGCCGGCCGCCTTGGCGTGATGGATGGCCTCGGCCGTCTGCGGCATGACGCCGTCATCGGCCGCGACGACCAGCACGACGATATCCGTCACCTTGGCGCCGCGGGCGCGCATCGCCGTGAAGGCGGCGTGGCCGGGGGTGTCGATGAAGGTCACCTGGCTGCCCAGCGGCGTCGTCACCTGATAGGCGCCGATATGCTGGGTGATGCCGCCGGCCTCGCCGGTGACGACCTTGGTCTTGCGGATCGCGTCGAGCAGCGAGGTCTTGCCGTGGTCGACATGGCCCATGATCGTCACGACAGCCGGGCGGGCCTCCAGGGCCTCGTCGGTGTCCGGCGTATCGAACAGGCCTTCCTCGACGTCGGATTCGGCGACGCGCTTGACCGTGTGGCCCATCTCCTCGGCGATGAGCTGAGCGGTGTCGGCGTCGATCACGTCGGTGATCTTGTGCATCGCGCCCTGCTTCATCAGCAGGCGGATGACGTCGACGCCGCGTTCCGTCATGCGGTTCGCGAGTTCCTGGATGGTGATCGTCTCGGGGATGATCACCTCGCGCATCACGCGCTCTTTCTGAGCGTCGGAGGCGCGGTGGCCGGTCATGCGCTGCACGCGGCGACGGAACGAGGCGACCGAGCGTGTCCGCTCGTCCTCGCTCCCGGTGGCGGTCGACAGTGTCAGGCGGCCACGGGGCCGGTCATTGCTGACCTTGGGCGTCTTGGGCGCCGCCGGAGCGGGACCGCGGCCAGGCCCCGCACCCAGGCCGGGACGGCGGAACGCGGCCTTGACGTCGACATCATCAGAGCGATTGCGCGTGGTGTTGGCCGAGGGAGCCTGGCGCACGGGGCGGGCGACCGCGGGCTCGGCCGGAGCCGAAGCATCCATGCGCGGCGCACGGGGCGCATCGGAACGCGGCGGACGCGAATCCAGCCGCGGCGGGCGCGCGCCGGTGTCGCGCATCGGCGGACGCGGCGTGAACTCGCGCGGACCGGACGGGGCCGGGCGGCCATAATACTGGGTCGGCTGGGGCGCCGGAGCCTGGTCCGGCGACGGGGCGGACTCACGCGGCTGCTGCGCGGGTGGCGGCGAAGCCGGGCGGGCGACCTGCTCGTCGCGCTGGCGCACGACGGTCTCGGCGCGGCGCTTCTGCTCGTCCTCGTGACGGCGGCGCTCCTCTTCCTGGCGCTGGCGAGCCAGGGCGGCCTCGCGCTCCTGGCGTTCGCGCTCGGCGGCCTGGGCGCGCTGGCGGGCCTCGTCCTCGGCGGCGCGGCGCGCCTCTGCCTCGGAGCTGCGGGCCTCGGCCAGAGCGCGCTGGCGGGCGTCCTTCTCCTCATCGGAGAGGGTGCGCAGCAGCATGCTGCCGGCCGGACGCTGCGGCGCGGGCGCCTGAGGAGCGGGGCGCGGGGCGGACTGGGCCGGCGCCGGCTGCGGCGGACGCGGCGGGACGGGCTCCTTGACCTCGTGCCCCGGGACGCGGCGCTTGACCTCCACGACCACCTGCTTCGTGCGCCCATGCGAGAAGCTCTGCCGAACAGTGCTCTGCTCGACAGGTCGCTTCAACGACAGGGTCTTGGGCGGGTTGACGCTGAGAGTCTTGTCGCCCGGGGTCTTGCTATCGGTCATTCCGCGTTCGGTCCTGCCGGTTCGGTCGTGTCTTCGGGTTCATTCTGGTCGGATGCGGCGGTATCGTCCGTCCGGTACCGGACGAGCCGACGCCAGCGGGAGAGGACACCCTCCGCCGCCGGACCCGGAGCAAGCGCGGCATGTATCACATGTGCCCGCCCCAACGCCAATTCCAAATCCGCCGCCGCGAAAATCGTGACGACGGGCAATCTGCGGACCTTGAGGCCCTCGCTCTCGCGGGCCGCCTCGGCCCGCCGGATGGCCTGGCCGATCTTGCGCTTGCCATCCTCGGCGCCATCGCTCGCCGCGATGACGGCGAGGCAGCGGCCGGTTTCGACCAGAGCCTCGACCTTGCCGAAGCCGGCGACGACGAGGCCCGCCTTGTTCGCCATCGACAACGCCTGCTGCACGTCCCGCAGCATCAGCGCGTCGATCATCTCCGGAAGGTCGGCGGGAACCGCGACCTTCGTCTTCAACGAGCGCTCGAACGCCTTGCGCCGGATCGCCTCGGTCACGGCCTTGCGACTGAGGCTCGCCCAGACACCGCGCCCGGGCAGCTTGCGCCGCAAATCCGGCACCAGCGTCCCGTCAGGGCCGGCGACGAAGCGGATCAGATCGTCGGGGGCCTTCACCGCACGGGTGAGGACGCAACTGCGCTCCGATCCTTCCTTCAGCGTCGCCGCCTTCATCGCGGGCGCTCCGCTCAGGCTTCGGCGGCCTCGTCGGCTTCTGCCTCGGGCTCCTCCGCCGGAGCCTCGACCCAACCCGCATGAACGCGTGCGGCCATGATGATGGCTTCCGCATCCTGGCGAGAGAGATCGAAGCCGTCGAGATAGCCGGCATGACGGGTCGATTCACCGTCCTTGCGCTCGGTCCAGCCGGTGAGGTCGTCCGTGGCGCAGCCGGCGAGATCCTCGACGGTCTTCACGTCGTTCTCGCCGAGCGCCACCATCATGGAGGTGGTGATGCCCTCGACCTCGCGCAAGGCGTCCTCGACGCCAAGCGCACGGCGCTTCTCGTCGAATTCAGCCTCGACGGCGGCGAGGTGCTCCAAAGCCCGGTTCTGAATCTCGGAGGCGGTGTCCTCGTCGAAGCCCTCGATCGAGGCGAGCTCGGAGAGCTCGACATAGGCGAGCTCCTCGACATTGCGGAAGCCTTCGGACGCCAGGAGCTGGCCGACCGTCTCGTCGACGTTCAGCGCGTTCATGAAGATCTCGGTGCGCTGCACGAATTCCTTCTGGCGACGCTCCGACTCCTCGGCTTCAGTGAGGATGTCGATGTCCCAGCCGGTGAGCTGCGAGGCGAGGCGGACGTTCTGGCCGCGGCGACCGATGGCGAGCGAGAGCTGCTCGTCGGGCACCACCACCTCGATCTTGTCGGCTTCCTCGTCGAGCACGACCTTGGCGACTTCCGCCGGCTGCAGCGCGTTGACGACGAAGGTCGCGACATCAGGCGACCACGGGATGATGTCGATCTTCTCGCCCTGGAGTTCGCCGACGACGGCCTGGACACGCGAGCCGCGCATACCGACGCAGGCGCCGACCGGGTCGATCGAGGAATCGCGGCTGATCACGGCGATCTTGGCGCGCGAGCCCGGATCGCGGGCGACGGCCTTGACCTCGACGATGCCGTCATAGATCTCCGGCACTTCCTGGCCGAAGAGCTTGGCCATGAACTGCGGATGGGTGCGCGACAGGAAGATCTGCGGGCCACGCGGCTCGCGGCGCACGTCGTAGACATAGGCGCGGGCACGGTCGCCGACCTTGAAGGTCTCGCGCGGGATCATCTCGTCACGGCGGATGATCGCCTCGCCGCGGCCGAGGTCGACGAAGACGTTGCCGTATTCGACGCGCTTGACCGCGCCGTTGACGATCTCGCCGATGCGATCCTTGTACTCGTCGTACTGGCGGTCGCGCTCGGCCTCGCGGACCTTCTGGACGATAACCTGCTTGGCCGACTGGGCGGCGATGCGGCCGAAATCGAAGGGCGGCAGCGGATCGGCGATGACGTCGCCGACCTGGGCGGCCGGGTTATGGCGCTTGGCCTCGTCGACGGTGATCTCGATCGCCGGGTTCTCGACGGTCTCGACGACCTGGAGGTGGCGGGCGAGGCGCAGTTCGCCGGTCTTGGTGTTGATCTCGGCATGGACGTCGGTCTCGGCGCCGTAGCGCGAGCGGGCCGCACGGGCGATCGCGTCCTCCATCGCGTCGAGCACGATCTGCCGGTCGATCGATTTCTCGCGGGCGACCGCATCCGCGATCTGCAGCCATTCGAGCCTGTTGGCGGCGACCACCATGGCGCTCACTCCTCTTCCGTATCTGTTTCGTGCGGAGCCGGTCCGCGCTTCTTGCCCGGACGCGGGCCGAGCGATTTTCCATGGCCCTTCTTCGGGCCGGCGACTTCGTCGGGTGCCGGCATCTCGGGCGGCAGGCCCGATTTGCCGCGACGCAGCGACTCGGTGACCAAAGCGTCGGTCAGCACGAGACGCGCATCCGCGATCAATCGCATCGGGATGGCGACGTCGCGCTCCTCGTCGCTCCTGGCATCGTCGCGGGCCAGCAGCGCATCCGTACCGGAAACCCCGCGCAGGATGCCGCGGAAACGCTTGCGGTTGGCGACCAGCTCGCTCGTGTCGATCTTGGCGAGGTGCCCGGCCCAGCGCTCGAAATCGCTCGCGCGCACCAGCGGGCGGTCGATCCCCGGCGAGGAGACCTCGAGATAATACGCCGCCTGGATGGGATCGTCGACATCCAGCACCGGCGAGACGGCCTGGCTGATTTCCTCGCAGCCCTCGACCGTCATCGAGCCATCCGGCCGCTCGGCCATGATCTGGACGGTGCAGCCATTCTGCGCGGTCACGCGCACACGCACCAGCCGGTAACCGAGATCGACGATCGCCGGCTCGATGATCATGGCAACGCGCGCCGCCACGCCGCTCTCGACGACGAGGCGCGGCTCCTGAGCGGATGATGCTGTCGGTTCGCTTGTCGGTTCGTTCATGCCCCGGGCCGTCCCGTCTGCCTGGCGGGTCGCGGCCAATAAAAAAGAGCGGGCCGGCCGGCCCGCTCTTGATCACCGGCGTTAACCGATACCAGAGCTGTTGGCCGCTATGTAGTCCGCCTTGCGGCAAGATGCAAGCGTGGCCACCGCCGCGCCAGAAGGGCCGAGATTTGCCCTTTCCTGCTAACCCGTTGGTCATCCTTGCGTGTCACCTTCACGGTGAAACCCTGCGCGAGGACACGGGATGAGTGCGGTCGGCACGATGCTGCGAGACCTGGAATCGACGATACAGCGTGGCTCCGGCCACGAGCGTGCCGAGATCCTCGCCCGGTTGACGGATCTGTTCCTCGCCACCGCCATCCACATGGACGAAGAGCAGGTCGGCGTCTTCGACGTGGTGATCGGGCGGTTGTCGCGCGTCATCGAGCTCCATGCCCGCATCGAGCTGGCGGAGCGGCTGGCATCGATCCCGAACGCGCCGAACGGCGTCATTCACCAGCTCGCCCTCGACGAAATCGCCGTCGCGCGCCCGGTCCTCATTCAATCGCCGCGGCTCAGCGACCAGGATCTGGTCGCGATCTCGGCGGCGAAGGGCCGGGACCATATGCTCGCCATCACCGAACGGCCCAATCTCGGCGAGCCCGTCACCGATTTCCTGATCCTGCGCGGCGGCCGCGTGGTGACGCATGCCGTCGCCTCCAACCAGACAGCGCGCTTCTCGCGGCACGGCATGGGCGTGCTGGTGATGCGGGCGGTGCAGGACGACGCCTTGCAGGCGACGCTGGGCATGCGCCGCGACATCCCCACCGAATTGTCCGAGCAACTGATCCGGGCGGCCAAGAACTCCGCCCGCAAGCGCCTCAACGAGAGCCTCGCCCTGGCGCTGGTCGACGAGATCGACGACGCCGTGGAGCGGGGCGCCGAAGCGCTCGCCGCCGACGGTCAGATGCCTAGCGAGCTCGGCCCGATCAGCGCCGCCCTGACGGAGATCAAGGAGCTGAACGAGGCCGGCCAGCTCGACGAGGCCAAGGTGCGCGCCCTGGCCCAGAGCGGGGCGACCGAACATGCGACCTGCGCGCTCGCCGTCCTGGCGCAGCTCAGCCTGCCGGCGGCCGAGCAGATCATCCTCGGCTCCGACCGCGAGGCCGTGCTGCTCGTCGCACGCGGGCTCGGCTGGTCCTGGGAGACGACGGCGGCGCTGATCTCGCTGCGCAAGGACCTCGGCAAGTCGGAAGCCGCCATCGAGCGGGCCCGCGACAGCTTCCGCAACCTCGCCCAGAGCACGGCCCAGCGCGTGCTCGGCTTCCTCAGGATGCGCGACGCAAGGCCGTGAGATAGCTGGACACGCGGCCTTCCCTGACCGCCTTCGCCTCGTAGCGCGTGCGGATCCAGCCGGGATAAGGCCGGCGCCAATCCTCGGCGCGCTCGTCCGTCCAGTCGAAATCCGGCGAGGCGAGCAGGCGCGTCAGCGTCCAGCCGACATAGTCGTCTATATCGCTGGCGAAGCGGAAACGACCGCCCGGCCTGAGTGCGCGAGCGAACAAGCCAAGCGTGTGCTCCGAGACGAAGCGGCGCTTGCGCTGGCGGCGCTTCGGCCAGGGATCGGGATAGAGCAGGTCTATGGCGTCGAGGCTACCGGCCGGGAAGCGCGGCAGCAGCAACGCGGCATCGTCGTCCCAGACGCGGATATTGGTCAGGCCCTCGCGCTCGGCGACCGCCAGGAACTTGGCCATGCCGTTGATGAAGGGCTCGACGCCGATGAAACCGATCTGCGGGCTCTCGCGCATCCGCATCAGCAGATGCTCGCCCCCGCCAAAGCCGATCTCGAGCCGCACCGCCTCGACGGGCTGCGGGAACAGCGCCTTGAGGTCGGCGATCTCACCCTCCGGCAGGCGCAGACGCGGCAACGTCTCTTCGATCAGCAAGCTCTGGCCGTCGCGCAAGGCCTTGCCCTTGCGGCGGCCGTAGAAGGCGCGTTCGTCATGATCGGAGTCGTAGGTCATGATCGTCTTCGTATCGCTTTGTCCGATGGAGCCGTCATTCCGGACGCAGCGAAGCGGAGATCCGGAATCCGTCACAGAGCTGCGGAGCCTTACGATGGAGCCCGGGTCGGGCCCGGGATGACGGGGGTGTTTCAGCGACCTTATCCGTCAAGTCAAAGAAAAAAGGCCGGGTGAACCCCGGCCTTTCCATTCCTGACCCGGGGGTCAATCTCAGGCGACGGCCTTCTTCAGCGCGTCGACGAGATCGGTCTTCTCCCAGGAGAAGCTGCCGTCGCGGCCGGCCTTGCGGCCGAAATGGCCATAGGCCGAGGTCTTGGCATAGATCGGCTTGTTGAGGCCGAGATGGTTGCGGATGCCGTTCGGCGACAGGTCGACCAGCTTGCCGAGCACGTCCTCGAGCTTGGCTTCGTCGACCTTGCCGGTGCCGTGCAGGTCGACATAGATCGACAGCGGCTTGGCGACGCCGATGGCGTAGGAGAGCTGGATCGTGGCGCGGTCGGCCAGCTTGGCCGCGACGACGTTCTTGGCGAGATAGCGCGCCGCATAGGCCGCCGAGCGGTCGACCTTG
The DNA here is from genome assembly GCF_041360765.1 of Allobosea sp. RCC_152_1. Lineage (NCBI taxonomy): Bacteria > Pseudomonadati > Pseudomonadota > Alphaproteobacteria > Hyphomicrobiales > Alloboseaceae > Allobosea > Allobosea sp. RCC_152_1. Next base: position 114,636 of record NZ_JBFUPU010000010.1, on the reverse strand, counting down.
GTCGGGTCCTTGCCCGAGAAGGCGCCGCCGCCATGGGGAGCCGCGCCGCCATAGGTGTCGACGATGATCTTGCGGCCGGTCAGGCCGGCGTCGCCGTCCGGGCCGCCGATGACGAACTTGCCGGTCGGGTTGATGTGCCAGACCGTGTCCTTCGAGATCCAGCCATCCGGCAGCGCCTGACGGATATAGGGCTCGACGATCTTGCGGACATCGGCCGAGGACAGGCTTTCGTCGAGATGCTGGGTCGAGAGCACGATCTGGGTGACGCCGACCGGCTTGCCGTTCTCGTACTTGACGGTGACCTGGCTCTTGGCGTCGGGGCCGAGCTTGGCGGCGTCGCCCTCGCCCTTCTTGCGGGCGAGCGTCAGCGTCTCCAGGATCTTGTGGGCGTAGTAGATCGGGGCGGGCAGCAGTTCGGGCGTCTCGCGGCTGGCATAGCCGAACATGATGCCCTGGTCGCCGGCACCGACATCCTTGTTGCCGGACTCGTCAACGCCCTGGGCGATGTCGGCCGATTGCGGGTGCAGCAGCACGTCGATCTTGCAGGTCTTCCAGTGGAAGCCGGCCTGCTCGTAGCCGATGTTGCGGATCGCCTTGCGGGCCGCCGACTTCACCTTCGACTTGATCTGCTTCTCGTCGAGATGGGTGCGGACCTCGCCGGCGATGACGACACGGTTCGTCGTCGCCAGCGTCTCGGCCGCGACGCGGACCTTGGACGGCTCATAGCCGGCCTTCACCGCCTCCTTGAAGAACAGATCGACGATCTCGTCCGAGATGCGGTCGCAGACCTTGTCGGGGTGGCCTTCCGAGACCGATTCGCTGGTGAACAGGTAATTCTGGCGTGACACGGTCGCGGCTTCCCTTGAATCTGGGCACGATGAAAGCGCCTGGCGCGGCATGCGCCAGCATGGAAAACGCCCCGTCAATGCAGCCGGACGCGTTCGCCGTCAAGCGCTATAATTCGTTTATCGGGAAGATCGTTCGACAAGTCGAACAAAACGAAGCGAAAACTAAGCCTTTTCGCTGTCTTCCTCGGCCAAGGCCTCGACCAGATCGATGACACGGCGGCGGACCCGACTATTCTTAATGCGGGTGAAGGCCTTGGTGAGCTGCACGCCTTCGCTGGTCGACAGGAAATCCGAAATATAGGTCGTCGCCGCGGAATCGGAAAAACCGCCGGCCGGCATATCGCCGCTCGGCGCTCCGTCGAAGAAGAAGGCTACCGGCACATCGAGCATCTTGGCGATCTGCTGCAGGCGGCTCGCGCTGATGCGATTCGAGCCCTTCTCGTATTTCTGGACCTGCTGGAACGTCAGCCCCAAGGCCTCGCCCAGCCTCTCCTGGCTGATCCCGGCAAGCATGCGTCTCATCCGAACTCGGCTGCCTACATGGCGGTCGATCGGATTGGGTACCTTCTTGATCATCATTCAACCTGTCCTAGCATCATTGTCTTGGCCAGGAGCCGCAATCCTGGTCGGCGCGGAGGTCGTGATGTATTACAAGCCAGCGATCCGGTCCACTGGTCTCGAAAAAGTTAATGTTAGGCCCTCAGACCCGCAAAATCCGGGCCAGAGCGAGGAAAAGGGCCAAGAGTCCGGCGAAGACCAGATCGCCCCATCGCGCATAGAATGTCGGGGCGCCCGAGCGCGGCAGGCCAGCATCCAGCACGCCTTCGCTGCCGAGCGGCAGGCTGGCGACGACGCGGCCATAGGCGTCGACGACACCGGAAATGCCGGTGTTGGCGACGCGGACGAGCGGCAGGCCTTCCTCGATGCTGCGCAGCCGCGCCTGGGCGAAGTGCTGATAGGGACCGCTGGTCTGGCCGAACCAGCCATCATTGGTGAGGTTCAGGAAAAAGGCCGGGCGCGGCCCCCGCGGCACAACCGCGCCGGGAAAGACGGCCTCGTAGCAGATCAATGGCGCCGCGGTCGGCAGCCCCTTGATCGCCAGGGGCAAATGCGTGCTTCCCGCCGAAAATCCTCCGGGAACCGAGACGAACTGCGACAGGCCGACGGCGCGGATCAGCGTGCCGAGGATCGGCGGCAGATATTCGCCGAAGGGTACGAGATGGACCTTGTCGTAGCTCGCGACGATGGCGCCCTCGTCGTTCACAACCTGAATGGAGTTGTAGATCGGCGGCCGGCCCTCGCCCGGCAGGATCTCGCCGGCCCTTGCCGCGCCGGTGATCAGGGTCACGTCCGGCGGCAGGGCGGCCGCGATGCGCGCGAGCGCTTGCGGGGTGCGCCCGAGCAGGAAGGGGAAGGCGGATTCGGGCCAGATCACATGGGTGACGTTCTGGAGGCCCGGCGTCTGCGGACTCGTCGCCCGGTCGCTGAGCTCGAGATAGTGGTCGAGGATCGCCGCGCCGTTATTGCCGTTGAACTTGGCGTCCTGCGGCAGGTTCGGCTGCATCAGCCGCAATTTGACGCCGGCGACCAGCGGCGAGGGGCCGGACGGCACGCGCCAGACGCCATAGGCGAAGAAGGCCGCGAGAGCGGCCAACGCCAATAGCGACGGCGCCCAGCGCCCGGACGGGCCCGCCGCGGTGCTGAGCGTCGCGGGTGCCGCGCCGATTGCCACGGCGAAGAGCGTGAGCCCATAGAGCCCGAAGAGCGAAGCGACCTGCGCGAGATGGATCTCGCCGGCCAGCATCATGCCGTAGACGTTCCAGGGGAAGCCGGTCAGCACATGGCCACGCAGCCACTCGCTGATCCCCAGCATTGCGGCGAGGACAAGGATGCGGCCCGCGCCCTTCGGCCAGAACAGCCGCGCCGCACCGAAGGCGAAAGCCGGAAATACCGCGAGGAAAGCCGGCAGCGCGACGACGCCGAGCGGCATCGCCCAGGCAAACTTGTCGGCCTCGACCAGAAAGGCCGCGCCGAGCCACCAGAGCCCGGCGATGAAGAAGCCGAAGCCCCACCACCAGCCAGCCACGAAGGCGGAGCGGAAGCGTTGCCAGCGCGTCGTCCCGACCGCGCCGTCCATCAGCCAGATGGCAAAGGTCATCGGCAGGACGACGAGCGGCCACAGATCCAGCGGCGGCAAGGCGAGCGCGCCGCTGGCGCCAGCGGCAAAGGCGATGAGCCGCCTGCGCCATCCCCAGGCCAGGATGACGGCCTCCGCGACCCCAGTGATCGGCATCAGCCGGGCTCCATCGCCGCTTCTTCAGGCGCCGTCCGGTCGCGGCGACGGATGGTCAGGCGCTTCACGCGGCGCTGATCGGAATCGAGGACCTCGAAGGACAGGCCCTCGGGTCCGTCGACGATCTCGCCCTGCGCCGGAACGCGGCCGGCGAGCGTGACGATCAGCCCGCCCAGCGTGTCGATGTCGTCGGCGACCTCGTTGCCGGAGAGATCGACCCCGGTCGCCTGCTTGAGTTCGTCGAGGGTGGCGCGTGCATCGGCCGTGAAGCAGTCGTCGCCGGCCGGCGTGATCGGCGCCTCCTCCATGTCGTGCTCGTCCTCGATATCGCCGACGACGATCTCGATCAGGTCCTCGATCGAGACGAGCCCGTCCGTGCCGCCATATTCGTCGATGACGAGGGCGATATGGGTGCGGGTCGCCTGCATGCGGACGAGCAGGTCCACTGCCGGCATCGAGGGCGGAACGTAGAGGACGGGGCGCAGCAGCTTCGTGGCCGCGAGCGGGGTGGACAGATCGACCGCCGCCAGATCGTGCGGAGCCGTCCCCGCCTCATCGGCATCGGCGCCGGCCATGCCCGCGGGATGGGCCTTCTCGGCGATGTATTCGAGGAAGTCGCGGATATGGACCATGCCGCGGGGATCATCGAGCGAATCGTCGAAGACCGGCAGGCGCGAATGGCCGGCCGTGCGGAAATGGGCGAGGAGCTGGTCGAGCGTGACATCCGCCGGCACCGCGACGATGTCCGCCCGGGGTATCATGACATCGCTGACGCGGCGCTCGCGCAGGCCCAGCACATTGGTGAGCATGGCGCGCTCCTGCGCCGAGAGGTCGGCCAATTCGCCATTCGCCTCAGCCAGCGCCTCGACGATCTCCTCCCGCGCCGTGCCGCCGCCGCGCAATCCGAGCCGGTCGAGGAACTGGCCGAGCCAGTGGCCGAGGCCCCGGCCGGCGGTTTCGTTCTGGGATTGTCGACTGTCGTCGCTCATGGCCGTGAATGTTCTGAGAAAGACGGGGCCGGCTCGGTCACGAGCTCGGCATCGGCGTAAGGGTCGGCAATGCCGAGACGCGCGAGCGCCTCGACCTCGAGCGCTTCCATGCGGCGCGCCTCAGCCTCGGCCTCGTGATCCTCGCCGAGCAGGTGCAGCAGCCCGTGGATGACGAGATGGCGGAAATGGTCGGGAAAGCTCTTGCCCTCGGCTTCGGCCTCGCGCGCCACGGTCTCGTAGGCGACGACGATGTCGCCGAGCAGCGGGCTGGTCGCGATGCGCTCCGGCGGCGCGGCCGGGAAGGAGAGCACGTTGGTCGCCTTGTCAAAGCCGCGCCAGTCGCGGTTGACGAGGCGGATGCGCCGGTCATCGGTCAGGAGCAGGCTGAGCTCGGCCCCGTCCAGGGGCCGGCGCGGCGCAACGGCCAGCCCCGCACGAAGCGCCTCACCGGCGATGGCGCGCAAGGCTGCGAGATTACCCAGCTCGCGCCAGCGGCGCGACTCGGCACGGATATCGAGAACCAGAGCCGGAAGGCTCTCCGCGGGCGGCGCCGAACGCCGCGCGCGAGGTCGATCCTTCATCGCGGCCGCTCCCGCGCCAACATCCGCTTCAATCCCTCACTGTCGCCCTCGCGATGCGCCTCGGGAGCCGCTGCGGAATTGCGCATCGCCTCCTCGCGCTCCTCGCGTTCGCGCCTCGCCGACGCCTCATAGGCCATCACGATGCGGCGCACCAGATCGTGGCGGACGACATCGCCCTCCTCGAAGCGGGCATAGCCGATGCCTTCGACGTCCTTGAGCAGCTTCGCCGCCTCGACGAGGCCGGAGCGCTGGCCGGGCGGCAGGTCGATCTGCGAGGGATCGCCGGTGATGATCATGCGCGAGCCCTCGCCCAGGCGGGTGAGGAACATCTTCATCTGCATCGAGGTGGCGTTCTGCGCCTCGTCGAGCAGCACGACGGCATTGGTCAGGGTCCGGCCGCGCATGAAGGCGAGCGGCGCGATCTCGATCATGCCGGTCTGCAGACCGCGTTCGACATGGCGCGCCTCCATGAAGTCGTTGAGCGCGTCGTAGATCGGCCGCAGATAGGGATCGACCTTCTCGCGCATGTCGCCGGGCAGGAAGCCGAGGCGTTCACCCGCCTCGACGGCCGGGCGCGACAGGATCATCCGTTCGACCACGCCCTGCTCGATCAGCGAGACGGCATGCCCGACCGCGAGCCAGGTCTTGCCGGTGCCGGCCGGCCCCTCGGCGAGAACGAGCTCATGGCGCTTGAGCTGGCGCAGATAGGCGTCCTGCGCCGCGTTGCGAGCCCTGACGGGACCGCGCTTGCGCGTGACGATCGCGTCGAAGGAGGCCTTGCCGGTGTCCGCCGTCGGGAAGAGCGAGCGCTGGACGTTGCTCTCCTCGATCGCACCGTCGACATCGCCGAGCGTCACCGCCGCGCCGGCCTTGGCGCGGGCATAGAGCGTCTTCAGCACGCGGACAGCCTGCTCGGCCGTCTCGCGCGGTCCCTTCGCCGTGACATGGTTGCCATTGGGATTGACGACGACGCCGAGCCGCCGCTCGAGATGAGCGAGGTTCTGGTCGTACTGGCCGAAGACCAGGCTGGCGAGGCGATTGTCTTCGAAACTCAACGTCACCTCGGTCGCCGGCAGGCCCTCGCGGGCGAGGCTCTCCCCGCGCGCCGGCGCGATCTCGCGCCGCGGGGTCCGGTCGGGTTTCGGCGTCATCGAATCAGCCTGTGCCAAATGCGTCATCTCCCTGACGGTTATTCCGGCCGGACAGGAACGACCGGCCCGGTCGTCTCACAGCATATCCGAACGCAACAATTTCAGCCTGATGACAGGGTGTGCTCAACCCGCAGATGGGGGCGAGAGGGCGCGCGCTCAAGCGGCCATTTCCTTTCGCGAACCTGCCCCGGCCTCAAATTTGCGGCCGAAGAGCGAATTGGTGCTGGTGCGCTCGATCACCACCCGCACGATATCCCCGATCTGATTCGTCTCGCTGTCGATCTGCACAGCCTGCAGATAGGGCGACTTGCCGGCAAGCTGTCCCGGGTGGCGCCCGGCGCGTTCCAGCAACACATCCACAGCCCGTCCGACCATCGCGGCGTTGAAGGCCTGGCGATGATGCTCGATGCGTTCCTGCAATCGATAGAGCCGCTCGTCCATGACGGCGCGCGGAATCTGCCCGTCGAGATCGGCGGCAGGCGTGCCGGGACGCGACGAATATTTGAAGGAATAGCTCGAGGCAAAGCCGATCTCGTCGACGAGGCGGATCGTGTCCTCGAAATCGGCATCGGTCTCACCGGGAAAGCCGACGATGAAGTCGGAGGAGAGCGCGATGTCCGGGCGTGCCGTGCGGATGCGCTCGATCAGGCGGCGATACTCGTCGCCGGTGTGCTTGCGGTTCATCGCCGCGAGGATGCGGTCCGAGCCCGCCTGCACCGGCAGGTGCAGGAAAGGCATCACCTGGGGCAGGTCGCGATGGGCGGCGATGAGATCGTCGTCCATGTCCCGGGGGTGGCTGGTGGTATAGCGGATGCGGGCGATGCCCGGCACCTCGGCGACGCGATGCATCAACCGCGCGAGGCCCCAGACGGCGCCGTCCGGGCCTTCACCGTGATAGGCGTTGACGTTCTGGCCGATCAAAGTGACGTCGCGCACGCCGGCTTCCGCCAGCCGCTCGACCTCCGCCACCACCTGCGCAACCGGCCGCGAGAACTCGGCGCCGCGCGTATAGGGCACGACGCAGAAGGCGCAGAACTTGTCGCAGCCCTCCTGCACCGTGACGAAAGCGGAGACGCCGCGCGCGCGAATGACCTGGGGCCTGGGCGCCGGCAGGAAGCCGAACTTGTCCTCGATGGGGAGATCGGTATCGACGACGCGCTTGTCCGCCGCCTCGGCCAGAAGCTCGGGCAGGCGGTGATAGGCCTGCGGGCCGACGACGAGGTCGACCGCCGGCTGGCGGCGCTGGATCTCGCCACCCTCGGCCTGGGCGACACAGCCGGCGACGACGATCTTCGTCTCCTGGCCCTCTGCCTTCTGGGCAGTCTTGATATCGCGCAGCTTGCCGAGCTCGGTATAGACCTTCTGCACGGCACGGTCGCGGATATGGCAGGTGTTGAGCAGGATCAGATCCGCGCCTTCCGGCGTCGCCGTCTCCTCATAGCCCTGCTCGCCCAGGATATCGGCCATGCGCTGCCCGTCATAGACGTTCATCTGGCAGCCGAAGGACTTGATGTGGACTTTCTTCATCGTCGCGGTCGGGATCTCCAAACCGTCTCCTTACTCCGGTTCGCGCGGCTTGAAAATCACCGCCATGCCGCAACGGACGGAAAGCAAGCAGCGGGCCAGCGCTTCCTTACCCGGCGGGACGGCCGGTCACGGCTTCGCGCCGGGCGGCGCGCACCGTCGCCTCCGCCAGCCGCGTCGCCTCCTTGCGCGAGGTCGCCCGGCCCATCACGATCGGCGCGCCCCAGACCAGTTCGACATCGACCTTTCCGCAGGCGAGCACATGCCTGAGATGCGGCACGAGCTCGGTATCGCCATACCAGGCGAGCGCGCCGCGCTCGATGCGCCCGCCGGGCAGGCCCTGCCGGCCGGTATAGGTGACGGCCAGCGGATAGACCGTCACGTCGCTTTCCGTGTCGCCCATCGCCTGATGGGCGGCGCCGAGCAGCGAGGAGCGGAAAGGCAGGATGCGCGTTCCGTCCCCGGTCGTGCCCTCGGCGAAGAGGACGATGTCCTCCCCCGCCGCGATGCGCGCGCCCATCGCCGCGGCGACGCCGGCCGTGGCGCTGCGGCGCTGGCGGTCGATGAAGACCGTGTGCTGGAGCTTCGCCAGGAAGCCGATGACGGGCCAGCTCGCGACCTCGCTCTTGGCGACGAAGGCGAGTTTCTGCTCGGCCCCGAGCACGCAGATATCGAGCCAGGAAACATGGTTGGCGACGATCAGCGCGCCCGCTCCGGGCGATGGCGGCGTGCCCCTGACCCGGCGGCGCACGCCGAGGCAGAAGCAGACGAGCCGATGGAAGCGCAGCGGCAGGACGCCGGCCCGCGCCGGCCATGCGCGGAGGACGACGAGCTGCAACGGCACCAAGGCGAGCGTGCCGAGCCCGAGCAGCGCAAGGCGAAGCAGGGCGCCTGCGGATAGTCCGTTCATGCGCGAGCGGTTCCGGTCATCGGCGTCGGGTCGGTCCTGATGGGATGCAAGGGCTTCTCATCGCCCGATTGCGGGCGGATGTCACGCGAGATCGAGCCGCATCGCGATCGCGGTGGCGCGCGAGCCGTCGGGCTTGGGGTAGTAGCCCTTGCGGCGGCCGACCTCGCGGAAGCCGAAATGGCGATAGAGCCGCTCCGCCGGCTCGTTGCCCTCCTCGACCTCGAGGAAGACCTGCGTGATGCCCTCGCTCGCCAGATGGGCGAGATGGACGGCGAGCAGGGTGCGACCGAGCCCGTCCCGGCGCCGTGCCGGAGAAACGACGATGCTGAGGATCTCGGCCTCGTCCGCCGCCTTGCGCGACATCACGAAACCATCCGGGCTATGGCCGCCGCCGCTGAAGACGCCATCGGCCACGACACCCGAATCGGCAATCAGCGCGGCGCATTCGGAAGGCTCCCAGCCGCGTGCGAAGCCGCCCAGATGATGCAGCGACGCGACCTGCCGCGCATGGGCGACATCGAGGCGCCCCGTCCGCGCGGGAGCCGAACCGGGATGAAGGAGCCTGCGCAACCAATCCATGCCGCTTGTTCGCACAGCCTGCCCCAAGGTCAACCCCGATCTGGCGAATGGCCTCACCGGCGCGGCAGCCGAGCCTTGTCCTGCGGGGTCGTTTCCGGCGCCTTGAGATAGAGCGGGCGCGGCGGAGCCGTCTCGGGATCGGCGATCAGGCCGAGCCGCGCCACCCAGGCGATATCGGGCGCCCTGGCGCTGTCGACCACGACGGCATCGAGGCCGATCGCCCAGGCCTCGTTCGCCACCGCCAGCGCCGAGGAACCGACCAGGCTGACCGGGCCGGCGCCGATGGCGCGCGCCGCATCGCGATAGCTGACCTGCCGCAGCGAGACCAGCGGCTTGCCTTCCGCGCTCAGCGCCTGAAACCAGACCTGCCCGTGCCTGGCATCGAGCGCGGCGGCGATGACGCGGCCGGGCTCGCGGCCGATCAATGGCGCCGCGCAGGCCGCGACGGTGGTGACGCCCACCGACGGGATGCCGGCCGCGAAGGCGATGGCACGCGCGGCGCTGACGCCGACCCTCAGGCCGGTATAGCTGCCGGGGCCAACGGTGACGGCGACACGGTCGAGCGAAGAGAAGCCCCCTTCGACCGCGTTCATCACCCGCTCGACCAGCGGCATCAGCGCCTCGGCATGGCCACGATCCATGGCGAGCTGCTCGCTGGCCAGCGGCTGCGCCTCACCGGCGTCGAGCACGCAAGCCGAGCAGGCGCCGAGCGCCGTGTCGATCGCGAGGATGCGCATCAGGGCCTCGATCCGGGGAGGCGATCCCGCGCTTCTTCGTTCACGACCAGGCTTCGCACGACCACGCCTTGCGCTCCGATATCAAACCGCCTCGACCCCGCGCACTTCCGGCAGGAAGTGGTGCAGCAGGTTCTGGATGCCGTGCTTCAGCGTCGCGGTCGATGAGGGGCAGCCGGAGCAGGCGCCCTTCATGACGAGATAGACCGTGCCGTCGCGATAGCCGCGGAAGGTGATGTCGCCGCCATCGCCGGCCACCGCCGGGCGGATGCGCGTCTCGAGCAAGTCCTTGATCGTCTCGACCGTCTGCGCGTCTTCTTCGGCGAAAAACTCGCCCTCCTCGATCACATCGGCGGCCGAGCCCTCCGACAGCACCGGGGCGCCCGACATGAAATGCTCCATGATGGCGCCGAGAATCGCGGGCTTCAGATGCGGCCACTCGCCGTCCGATTTGGTGACGGTGATGAAATCGGAGCCGAGGAACACACCCGACACGCCGGACACGCCGAACAGGCGCTGCGCCAGCGGCGAGCGCTCGGCCTCGGCGGGTTCGCGCATATCGAGCGTGCCGGCGCCCATGACGATGCGGCCGGGCAGGAATTTAAGGGTCGCCGGATTCGGCGTCGCTTCGGTCTGGATGAACATGGATACCTCCGGTACCGGCGATTCAAGGTCGCCGTTCCTGGCTCCGATATAGGCCGATGGATGGAATCATTCCAGCCGGGACGGTCGATGCCGACGTCGGTTCACGCCAACGCGTCGATCTCCTCGTCCTCCAGATGGCCGGGGACGATGGCGACGGGGATCGGAAAGCTCGCGGAGGACTTGCCGGCGAGCGCGCTGACGAGCGGTCCGGGCCCCTCGCGGCCGGTGCCGGCAGCCAGCACGAGAAGGGAGATGTCCTCATCCTCCTCGATCAGCTTGACGAGCTCATCGGCCTTGTCGCCGGTGCGCACGACCTTCTCGGGCTCCAGGCCGGCGAGCGCGCGCACGGCGGCTGCAGCCGTATCGAGACGCTTCTCGGCCTCGGCCTCGGCCTCCGCCTGCATCGCCTCGCCGACACCGAGCCAGGTCTCGTGCTCGGGCGGCGTGGCGACGCCGAGCAGAACGATGGACGCGCCGACGCGGGCGCAGCGGCGCGCCGCGAAACGCAGCGCCTTGGCGCATTCCTCGGTGTCGTCGACCACGGCGAGGAATTTCGGGCGATGGCCCGTCTCGTAGGACCGGCGTCTCTTGACCATGGATATCCCTGTCGCCGCCTCAGGAGGCGGCATGGTGGCCCGCGCCGGCAGCCCGGCGCAAGCCCCTCGCCCGGAACCGGGCTTTCCAGACGGCGCTCAGCTCCGGACGAAGCCGATGATGTCCTTGACCTCGCGCAGGATCGGCGCCGCGATGGCGTCGGCCCGCTTCGCGCCCTCACCGAGGATGGCGTCGATATGCCTGGGATCCGCGAGCAGGCGGCGCATCTCGCCGGCGATCGGGCTGAGCTTCTCGACCGCGAGGTCGACCAACGCCGCCTTGAAGCCGGAGAACTGACTGCCGCCGAACTCTCTCAGCACCTCGCCCTTCGCCACGCCCGAGAGGCCGGCATAGATGCCGACGAGGTTCTCGGCTTCCGCGCGACCCTCCAGCCCCTTCTCCTCGGAGGGAAGCGGCTCGGGGTCAGTCTTGGCCTTGCGGATCTTCTGGGCGATGGCGTCGGCATCATCCGTCAGGTTGATGCGCGAATAGTCGGAAGCGTCCGATTTCGACATCTTCTTGGTGCCGTCGCGCAGGCTCATCACCCGCTGCGCCGGGCCCATGATCATTGGCTCGGGCAGCGGGAAGAAGCCGAGATCGCCGGTAGCGAGGCCGAGTTCCGCGATCTGCGGGGCGAAGTCGTTGTTGAACTTCTGGGCAATGTCGCGGGTGAGCTCCAGATGCTGCTTCTGGTCCTCGCCGACAGGCACATGCGTCGCCTTGTAGAGCAGGATGTCGGCCGCCATCAGGCTCGGATAAGCGTAGAGGCCCAGCGAGGCGTTCTCGCGGTCCTTGCCCGCCTTCTCCTTGAACTGGGTCATGCGGTTCATCCAGCCCAGCCGCGCGATGCAGTTGCAGATCCAGGCGAGCTCGGCATGGCCCGAGACCTGGCTCTGGTTGAAGATGACGCTCTTCTGCGGATCGACGCCGGCTGCGATATAGGCGGCCGTGACCTCGCGGATGGCGCGCTTCAGGTCGGCGGGGTCCTGCCACATCGTGATCGCGTGCATGTCGACGACGCAATAGATGCACTCATGCGTCTCCTGCATCGCCACCCAGTTGGTCAGCGCGCCGAGATAATTGCCGAGATGCAGCGTCGAGGTCGGCTGCATGCCTGAGAATACGCGCTGGTGAAAACCCGACATGGGGCACTCCGTCGTCACGATGGAGGGAGGAAGCGGCGCTTCTGGCTCAAGCCCGCCGCTTGCGCAAGGGGAGAGCGCCGAAGGCACCCAGCAGCCCGCCGACCGCGCCATAGACGACGACCCCGCCGAGGCAGAGCAGCACCAGCGCCCCGGCGCGGTACAGGACGGGCTGATCGAGGGCGAGCGGCGCCGCCAGCGCCTTCAGCAGCAGCGGCAGGGCTCCCAGCATGATCGCGCTCGCGGCGAGGCTGGCGGCGATGGGCCGCAGATTGCTCGCGCTCGGCCGCCAGATGCCGTCCCGGATCAGCGTGGCGCCCAGCATCACGGCCTGCACGGCGAAGGCGAGCGTCGCGGCGAAAGCCGCCATCCGAGCCGCGTTGTCGCCATCGGCCAGCCCGAGGCCGACGAGCGCCGCCACCAGCACCGCAAGGCAGCCCGACAGCAGCGGCAGACGCGGCCGGCGACGGGCGAAATAGACCTGGCCGAAGACCTTCGCCGCGATGGCGAAGGGCAGGCCATAGCCGAAGGCGGCAAGCGCGCCGGCCGTCCGTGCGCGGTCGGCGGCCTCGAAGCGGCCATGCTCGAATAGCACCGAGACGATCGGATCGGCCAGCGCGACCAGCGCGGCACCGGCCGGCAGCGCCAGCGCCAGGCCCAGCGCCAGGGACCGTCCCAGCATGGCATCCGGCCCGTCCCGCCCGGCGGCATCCGCCATGTCGGAGAGGACGACCGTCCCCATCGCCACGCCGACGAAGCCGAGCGGCAGCTGGAAGACGCGATCGGCATAGTAGAGCGCTGCGACGGCGCCGGGCTCGATCGAGGCGATCTGCGTCGCGACCAGCAGCACGAGCTGTGCCGCCGAGGCCGCAAGCAGGGTCGCGCCGCCGGTGCGCAGGAGGCGCGTCATATCCGAGGACCAGCGCAGCGCCGGGCGCGGCAGGCCAAGCCCGCGCGACGCGAGCAGGATCATGGCCAGATGCGCCAGACCGGTGAGGCTGACGCCGATGGCGAGCCACTGCGCCGCGCGCTCCGGCGCCGTGCCGTAGACATGCAGCACCAGCAGCAACCCAAGCAGAATCGCGTTCATCAGCGCCGGTGCCAGTGCCGCGACGGTGAAACGCTTTTCGGCGTTGAGCAGCGCCGCCAGCAGCGCCGCCAACGTGGTCAGCAGCAGAAAGGGTAGCATCAGCCGGGTGTAATAGGCGGCAAAGGCCAGCGTCGCCGGCTCCTCGGCAAAGCCGCCGGCGAGACCGAGCACCAGCCAGGGCGCGAAGAGCTCTCCCACCGCGACCAGAACCAGGAGCAGGAAAGCGAGATTGCCGGTGGCCTCCGACGCGAAGCGGCGCGCCTCCTGCGGGCCGCGCTCGCGCGCGATACCGAGATAAAGCGGCACGAAGGGCGCGTTGAGCCCGCCTTCGCCGAGCACGCGGCGGACCAGATTGGGCAGGCGCAGCGCCGCCAGATAGGCATCCGCCACCGGTCCGCCGCCGAGCAGGCGCGCGATCAGCACGTCGCGGGCGAAGCCGAGCAGGCGCGATGCGACGGTCGCCGCGCCGACGACGGCCGAATCGCGGGCGAGGCGGGAGGGCGGTTTCGACGCCGGCGCCCCCGAATCCGCCATCAGAGAATGAACCGGCTCAGATCGGCATTCTTCGCGAGATCCCCAATGCGCGCCTCGACATAGGCCGCGTCGATCGTCACCGCCTCGCCCGAGCGGTCCGGGGCGGTGAAGGAGATCTCGTCGAGGATGCGCTCGATCACGGTCTGGAGCCGGCGGGCGCCGATGTTCTCGACCGTGGAATTCACATCGACGGCGATGCGGGCGATGGCGTCGATCGCATCCGGCGTGAACTCGATCGCGACCTCCTCGGTCGCCATCAGCGCCACCGATTGCTTGATCAGGCTCGCCTCGGTCTCGGTCAGGATGCGCTTGAAATCCTCGACGTCGAGCGGGTTGAGCTCGACGCGGATCGGCAGGCGCCCCTGCAGCTCCGGCAGCAGATCGGAGGGGCGCGAGACATGGAAGGCGCCGGAGGCAATGAAGAGGATGTGGTCGCTCTTCACCGCGCCGTGCTTGGTCGCGACGGTCGTGCCCTCGATCAGCGGCAGCAGGTCGCGCTGCACGCCCTCGCGCGAGACATCGGCGCCGCCCTTGCCCTCGCGGGCGCAGATCTTGTCGATCTCGTCGAGGAAGACGATGCCGTTGTTCTCGACTTCGCGGATCGCGGCCTGGACGATGGCCTCCTGGTCGATCAGCTTGTCGCTCTCCTCGGCCAGCAGCGGGCCATAGGCATCCTTGACCAGCATGCGCCGGGGCTTGCCCTTCTGGCCGAAAGCCTTGCCGAACATGTCGGAGAGATTGATCGCGCCGATCGAGGCGCCGGGCATGCCCGGCAATTCGAACATCGGCGTGGCGGAACCGGCGCCCGCCGCGACCTCGACCTCGATCTCCTTGTCGTCGAGCTCGTTGTCGCGCAGCTTGCGGCGGAAGGAATCGCGCGTCGCCTGGCTGGAGGTCGCCCCGACGAGCGCGTCGAGCACGCGTTCCTCCGCCGCGACATGGGCCTTGGCCTGGACATCCTTTCGCCGGCTCTCGCGCACCAGCGCGATCGCGATCTCGAGCAGGTCGCGCACGATCGATTCGACGTCGCGGCCGACATAGCCGACCTCGGTGAACTTGGTTGCCTCGACCTTGAGGAAGGGCGCATTGGCGAGCTTGGCGAGGCGGCGGGCGATCTCGGTCTTGCCGCAGCCGGTCGGCCCGATCATCAGGATGTTCTTCGGCGAGACCTCCTCGCGCAGCGGCCCTTCGAGCTGCTGGCGGCGCCAGCGGTTGCGCAGCGCAATCGCGACGGCGCGCTTGGCATCCTTCTGGCCGACGATGAAACGATCGAGCTCGGAGACGATCTCACGGGGGGAAAAGCTGGTCATTGCGGTGTTGTATCCGGATGAATTGACCCGAGATGCGCGTTATCGGCGCATATCAGGCTGCTTCGAGCGTCTCGATGACGAGGGAATGGTTGGTGTAGACGCAGATGTCGCCGGCGATCTTCATCGCCTTGCGCACGATCGTCTCGGCATCGGGCTCGATATCGATCAGGGCGCGCGCGGCCGAAAGCGCATAGTTGCCGCCGGAGCCGATCGCCATCACCGCGCCGTGCTCGCTCGCCTCGGGCTCGAGCACGTCGCCCGTGCCGGAGATCAGCAGCGAGACCTCCTTGTCGGCGACAAGCAGCATCGCCTCGAGCCGGCGCAGATAGCGGTCGGTACGCCAATCCTTGGCGAGCTCGACGCAGGCGCGCAGCAATTGCGTCGGATATTGCTCGAGCTTGCTCTCCAGCCGCTCGAACAGGGTGAAGGCATCGGCGGTGGCGCCGGCGAAGCCGGCGATCACCTGGCCCTTGGCGAGACGGCGAACTTTCTTCGCATTGCCCTTCATGATGGTCTGGCCGAGCGAGACCTGGCCATCGCCGCCGATGACGACGCGGCCGCCCTTGCGCACCATCAGGATGGTGGTGGCGTGCATGACGGGAGCATTGCTGGATTCGGACATGAGGAACTGTGACCGGACATGGGACTGCGGAAGACGCAACATGTTCAGGCAGAGCCACACTATCAAGAGGGGGCGCTTTTCGGCAGGGCGCAGAGCCCGTGTGCCAACGAGGTCAGGCGGCGAGCGTCGAGACCGAAGGGTCCGCGATTCCCCGAAGGTCGCGGCCTGTCGAATAGTTCAAGTGTAAACCTGCCGATCTCTGTACGAATTTCCTATTCCCAGCAGGATGACTCTTCGGCATTCAGGGATAATCGCGTCAATATTCTAGGTCAGCAGTGCATCAATCTCTTAATCAGTTTTTTATCGTTGGCGACGGATGGTCGGCTTGTTGAAGCGGTTTCCTCGTTCGGGAAGCTGCCCCGGGGCCATCATCATGAAATCAATCCGCCTGAAAATTCTCGCCATGCTCGCTATCGTTGTGGGCGGGGCCATTTTCTCTGCGATCATCAGTCTCTACGGTCTGCACAAGGCGGATGACCTCAATACGCGTGCCGAAATCCAGGGCAATGTCGCGCTGCTGACGCAGCGGATCAACGGCGTCGTCACCGCGGTGGTGATGGAGTCGCGCGGCATCTACATGTCGAAGACCCCGCAGGAGGCCGATACCTACGCCAAGGGGATCGACGACCGCATCCCGACGCTGCGCAAATTCGTCGCCGATCTGGAGAAGGTCGCGCCGGCCGAAGAGCGGGGCACGGTCGCGCAAATCGCCAAATCCGTCGAGGAGTTCATCGCCTTCCGCACCGAAACCGCCCGGCTCGGACGCCAGGTTTCGGCGGAGGCCGCCAATGCCCAGGGCAACAACGAAGCCAATCGCGCCAATCGCAAGGCCTTGAACGATCTGCTGATCAGCTTCAGCCAGCGCGTCGAACAGGCCGGCATTGTCGTCGGCGACGAGGCGACGGCCTTCACCCGCCAGATCCAATGGCTCTTGCCGCTGATGCTGCTGGCGACGCTGGTGGTCTCCATCGGCTTCGCGCTGGTCTTCGCCCAGCGTTCGATCACCCGTCCGATCCTCGACCTCAGCAAGGTCATGGAAACGCTCACGGCCGGCGGCACCGATGTCGACGTCCCTCACACCGGCCGCCCCGACGAGATCGGCGCCATGGCCCGCGCGGTGTCCGTGCTGCGCCAGAGCACCGAGCAGGTCGCGCTGCTGCAGGAGCAGGAGCGTGCCGCCGCCGCCGCGCGGCTGGCGCGGGCGCAGTCGATGGAGGCGGTGGTGTCGGATGTCGGCGAGGTGGTCGCGGCGGCGGCGGCCGGCGATTTCTCGGCCCGCCTCCAGATCGACGATGCCGACGAGCAGATGCAGCGGCTGGTCGCCGGCATCAACGAGATCAACAGCGTGGTCGACGGAGCGACGACGGAGTTCGCTGGGGTTCTGCAGGCGGTGGCCGGCGGCGACCTGACGCGGCAGGTCGAGGGCGGCTATCGCGGCCGCTTCGCCGATCTCAAGGGCGCGATCAACGAGACGGTCGAGCGCCTCTCGGCCACGGTCGCGACGATCCAGACGACCTCGGCCGATGTCGGGCTCGCCGCCCGCGAGATCAACATGGGTGCCGACGATCTCTCCAAGCGCACCGAGGAACAGGCCTCCTCGCTGGAGGAGACCGCCGCCACCACCGAGGAGCTCGCCGCGTCCGTGAAGGCCTCGGCCCAGGCCTCGAAGGATGCCGCCCGCATCGCCGACGAGGCGATGCAGGCCGCCCAGTCGGGCGGCGCCATCGCCGGCCAGGCGGTCGAGGCCATGGCCCGCATCGAGAGCGCCTCGCAGAAGATCTCCGACATCATCCGCGTCATCGACGACATCGCCTTCCAGACCAACCTGCTGGCGCTCAACGCCGCGGTCGAGGCGGCGCGTGCCGGCGAGGCCGGCAAGGGCTTTGCCGTCGTCGCCTCGGAAGTGCGCACCCTGGCGCAGCGCTCGGGCGAGGCGGCCAAGGACATCTCCGGGCTGATCTCCTCCTCCAATGACGAGGTCGGCGCTGGGGTGAAGCTGGTGCGCCAGGCCGGCGACCAGCTGGCGCGCATCCTCGAAGCCTCGCGCAAGGTCGCCGCCACCATCGCCGACATCTCGGCGGCGGCGGGCGAGCAGGCCAATGGCATCGACGAGATGAGCCAGGCGGTGGCGCATCTCGACGAGATGACGCAGGCGAATGCGGCGCTGGCCGAGCAGAGCGCGGCCTCGGCCGGCTCGCTGTCGGGCCGCATCGGCCAGCTCAACGACCTCGTCGCGACCTTCCGCACCGGCCGCGAGGCGGCTGGGCAGTCCGCCTATCCGCAAGCCCATGCGGCGGCTCCCGCCCGCCCGGCGAAGGCGGCCCCTGCCGTCCCGGCCCGGCCCACTCCGGCTGCCGCCACCACCGCGCCCGAGCCGGCGCGGCTGCGCCAGCTCGCCGAGGCCGCCTTCGTCCAGTCCCGGACCGCCCCAGCCCCCCGCAAGGTCGCCAATGGACGCGCCATCGACACCGGATGGGAAGAGTTCTGAGGGAGCCCGCGCGCCGCGAACCCAGCATCGCCACAGATCCTAACGGCGCCGAAAGGCGCCGTTTCCTTTAGGCATCAATGGCTTGGATCGACCGAGCCCGGTCGCGGACGACCGCGGCTCTTGCAATGAGGCGCTTCGCGCCTATCTAAGCTTTGTGCCGCCGCAATCATGCCCAGCAGGCGCCACCTTCGACAATCATTCTTCATACGGCTTCGACATCGCAGGTTTCGCCAGCGCGTGCTCGTCGTCGAATCCCTGTTCCGCTCACCAGAGCGGGCGCAGGGTTTTCTCATTTTCAGGGAGACCGGACCGATGCAGCTCAGCCAGGTTCTTCAGGCTCTCGGCCAGCTCGCCACCGGCATTGCGCCGCGCAGCCGAGACATTCGCCCGCTCGAGATCGATTTCCACGAGACCGACGCCCCGTCCCCCTTCGAGCAGGCCGCCATCGGCACCTGGAAGACGGAAGACGGCGCCATCCTGATCGATCTGAGGCCGGACGGGCAGTTCCACAAGCAGAAGCCCGAGCTCGGGGCCCGGCATAGCGGACGCTACGCCGTCGATCGCTCGAAGCTCTATTTCGAAGGCGAATCCGGCTGGGTCGCCCTCGGCAAGCTCAAGCGCGGTACGCTCAGCATCGGCGAGAAGCGCTTCCACAAGGCTTGAGGCAACGCCGGACAGGTTAAAAAGGCCGCGCCTTGGAAAGAGGGCGCGGCCTTTTCATTTTCGGAACAGTGCGGAGAATCGCTCAGTAGCCGACGGTGAAGCGGCGACGGCTATGAGCCGGCTTTTCCAATTCGTCGACCAGCGCCACGGCATAATCCTCGGCCGAGATCGCGCTGTTGCCCTCGGCATCGACCAGGAGCTGGTCCGTTCCCAGACGGAACTTCCCCGTGCGCTCGCCGGGCTGGATCAGGGCCGAGGGCGACAGGAAGGTCCAGTCCAGGCCCTGCTCCGGCTTCAGGAGATCGAGGAACGCGCCGCCCTTCCGGGCTTCGTCGAGATAGGCGGCCGGGAAATCCGGCGTGTCGAAGAGTTTGACGCCCGGCGCCACCTCGAGGCTGCCGGCGCCGCCGACTACGAGATAGCGCTTCACGCCCGACTGCTTCACCGCCGCAAGCAGGGTCTGCGGATCGCTGGCGGAGAAGTGAACGGCGCTGATCACCGCATCATGGCCGGCGAGAAGCTTCGCGAGCCCATCCTTGTCGAAGACGTCGCCCTTGACGGCGGTGACGCCCGGCTTGGCCGCAACCTTCTCAGGATTGCGGACGATGGCGGTCACGTTGTGGCCGCGGGAGGTGAGCTCGGCGAGCAGGCGCGAGCCGATGAATCCGCTGGCGCCGATCAATGCGATTTTCATGACATGGGTTCCTTTTTTCGGTATCTTCTGGATACCTGCATTCCAATGGAACCTATCTGATCACGCCGCGACGTTCCGTAAAGAAGGCACTTTCGCGCGACATGGTCACCTGCCGGAAACCGCCATGCTCAGACGTCCCGACCCTTTCCAGGCCCTCTGCCCGACGCGCCGTGTGCTCGACCGCATCGGCGATACCTGGGCAGTATTGATCCTGATCGCGCTCGACGACGGCACGCTGCGCTTCAACGAGCTGAGACGCCGGATCGAGAACATCTCGCAGAAGATGCTGTCGCAGACGCTGAAGAGCCTCGAACGCGACGGGCTGGTCCGGCGCGAGGTCTTCGCGACCGTGCCGGTCACGGTCGAGTACTCGCTGACCGAACTCGGCCGCACCTTATCACAGACGGTGCATCAGCTCACGCTCTGGGCCGAAACCCATATCGGCGAGATCGAGGAGGCGCAGCAGCGCTATGATCGCGGGCTGACGCCCTCGGCAAGCGGCCGGGTCCCGCTCCCGCTCAACCTCCCGTGAGCACGAGCCCGCGACGCCGTTCGGCGCGCGCAGGAGGCTGAGCGGGCGAACGACGACGAAGCGCCGCATCGGCAGCCAGAGCGGCTTGTCGGGTTCGTCAGCTCCATCCCGATCTCCTGCGGGTGCCGTGGCGAAACCTGGGTCCGACGGTCGTGTTCCGCGAGGCGCTGGCGTTTCCGCCGATTTCGTGTATATGCCCCCCATCCGGACCGAAAAGGCCGGCTGCGCGACGCTTCCACGATGAGGTGCTCGCGGGCTTCGGACCTCGCTGGACGACATCCCGGCCTGGCCCGCCAGATCAACCCGAACACGAGGATATCCCGATGTCGATCACTGCCGAGCGCAAGACCGCGCTGCTTCAGGAATACGCCACCAAGCCGAACGACACCGGCTCGCCGGAAGTCCAGGTCGCGATCCTGACCGAGCGCATCAACAACCTGACCGGCCACTTCAAGTCGCACGCGAAGGACAACCACTCGCGCCGTGGCCTGCTCAAGCTGGTCTCGCAGCGTCGTTCGCTGCTCGACTATCTCAAGGGCAAGGACGAAGGCCGCTACAAGACGCTGATCGAACGGCTCGGCATCCGCCGCTGATCGAAGGCTGAAAACCGTTTCCGCCCGGTGCATCGCGCTCCGGGCGGCTCCTTTTCGGGCGAGGCCGCCAGGGGCGGCGCGCCTGCCTGCCGCGGCGGCCGCATGGGGCGGCTTTCCCGCGTGACCCGCCGGGCGCCGCAGACGTCCATGGCAGGATCGCCGAGCGCTCGGGCGCACAACCTTTCCCACCCGAGCGTTCCGCCGTCTTGCCCATGGGCCTGAAGGCACCGGACGGGTCGAACCCGACCGAAAGACAAAACACATGTTCGACATCCAAACCGAAGAACTGATCTGGGGCGGCCGCAAGCTCGTCCTCGAGACCGGCAAGGTCGCCCGCCAGGCGGACGGCGCCGTGATGGCCACCTATGGCGAGACCGTCGTGCTCGCGACCGTCGTCTCGGCCAAGGAGCCGAAGCCCGGCTTCGACTTCTTCCCGCTGACCGTCAACTACCAGGAAAAGACCTTCGCGGCCGGCCGCATTCCCGGCGGCTATTTCAAGCGCGAAGGCCGTCCGAGCGAGAAGGAGACGCTGGTCTCCCGCCTGATCGACCGCCCGATCCGCCCGCTCTTCGTCGAAGGCTACAAGAACGACACGCAGGTCGTCGTCACCGTGCTCCAGCATGATCTGGAGAACGATCCCGACATTCTGGCGATGGTCGCGACCTCCGCCGCTCTGACGCTCTCCGGCGTGCCCTTCATGGGCCCGATCGGCGGTGCCCGCGTCGGCTATATCGACGGCGCCTACAAGCTGAACCCGACCATCGAGGAGATGAAGGACTCGGTTCTCGACCTCGTCGTCGCCGGCACCCAGGACGCCGTGCTGATGGTCGAGTCGGAAGCCAAGGAGCTTCCCGAGGACGTGATGCTCGGCGCCGTGATGTTCGGCCACAAGCATTTCCAGCCGGTGATCGACGCCATCATCCGCCTGGCCGAGAAGGCCGCCAAGGAGCCGCGCGACTATACCCCGGCCGACAACTCCGTGGTTCTGGACGCCGTCCTCAAGCTCGTCGACGCCGATCTGCGCGCCGCCTACAAGATCACCACCAAGGCCGAGCGCTACAAGGCGCTGGACGCCGCCAAGGCCAAGGTCGCCTCGCTGATCTCGGCCGAGCCGGACGGCAAGACCACCTTCACCAAGGAGCAGGTCAACGGCCAGTTCAAGGAAGCCCAGGCCAAGGTGGTGCGCTGGACCATCCTCGACGACGGCACCCGCATCGACGGCCGCGACCTGAAGACCGTGCGCAAGATCGTGGCCGAGGCCGGCATGCTGCCGCGCACCCACGGCTCGGCCCTGTTCACCCGCGGCGAGACGCAGGCGCTGGTCGTGACCACGCTCGGCACCGGCGATGACGAGCAGTTCATCGACTCGCTGGAAGGCACCTACAAGGAAACCTTCCTGCTGCACTACAACTTCCCTCCCTACTCCGTCGGCGAGACCGGCCGGATGGGCTCGCCCGGCCGCCGCGAAATCGGCCATGGCAAGCTCGCCTGGCGCGCCATCCGCCCGATGCTGCCCGCCAAGAGCGAGTTCCCCTACACGATCCGCGTCGTCTCGGAGATCACCGAGTCGAACGGCTCCTCCTCGATGGCCACCGTCTGCGGCACCTCGCTGGCGCTGATGGATGCCGGCGTGCCGCTGAAGGCGCCGGTTGCGGGCATCGCCATGGGCCTCATCCTCGAGGGCGAGCGCTTCGCCGTGCTCTCCGACATCCTCGGTGACGAGGACCATCTCGGCGACATGGACTTCAAGGTGGCCGGCACTGCGGACGGCATCACCTCGCTGCAGATGGACATCAAGATCGCCGGCATCACCGAGGAGATCATGAAGGTCGCCCTCGACCAGGCCAAGGGCGGTCGCGACCACATCCTCGGCGAGATGAACAAGGCGCTCTCGGCTTCGCGCAGCCAGCTCGGCGAGTTCGCGCCGCGCATCGAGACGATGAAGATCCCGGTCGACAAGATCCGCGAAGTCATCGGCTCCGGCGGCAAGGTCATCCGCGAGATCGTCGAAAAGACCGGTGCCAAGGTCAACATCGAGGACGACGGCACCATCAAGATCGCCTCGGCCGACGGCAAGTCGATCGAAGCGGCGATCAAGTGGATCAAGTCGATCGTCTCGGAAGCCGAAGTCGGCGTGATCTATGACGGCACCGTCGTCAAGATCATGGAGTTCGGCGCCTTCGTGAACTTCTTCGGCGCCAAGGACGGCCTCGTCCACATCTCGGAGCTGGCTCCGCAGCGCGTTCAGAAGGTCTCGGACGTCGTCAAGGAAGGCGACAAGGTCAAGGTCAAGTTCCTCGGCCAGGACGAGCGCGGCAAGATCCGCCTCTCGATGAAGGTCGTCGACCAGGCGACTGGCGAGGACCTCACGGAGAAGCTCAAGGCGCAGCGCGAGGCCGAGAAGTCCCGCGAGAAGCAGGGCGCGGCCGAGTAAGCCGACCCATCACGCGATTCACGTGAAACGAGACGCCCCGCATCGCAGGATGCGGGGCGTTTTGCTTTTCGGTGCGCCGTCATTCCGGACAACCCACGAAGCGGCGACGATCCGGAATCCACCGTAGAGTGGTGCGGTACCTTATGATGGATTCCGGATCTGCGCTTCGCTTGCCCGGAATGACGGTGGCGGTGTCACCTTTAATAGTCTAGACATATGCCGTTCCATGGAGACCGGCATGTCCGACCACCGCATCGCTTCGCTCGACGATCTCGCCCGCGCCTATCCCGCTCCCGTCGCGCCGGCTTCGGGATTCAAGGAGATCGATCATGTCGACGAGAATTATGCAGCGCTGATCGCCGCCTCGCCGTTTTTCGTGCTCGCGACGGTCGGTCCGGAGGGCCTGGATTGTTCGCCGCGCGGGGATCTGCCGGGCTTTGTCACGGTCCGGGACGCGAAAACGCTCCTGATTCCCGACCGAAAAGGCAATAACCGGCTGGATTCATTGAAGAATATCCTGTCCGACGATCGAATCGGAATGCTCTTCCTGATCCCCGGTTATGGGGAGACATTGCGCGTGAACGGACGCGCCGAGCTATCCTGCGATCCTGGGTTGTGCGCTCGCTTCGAGATGGCCGGAAAGCTGCCTGCGAGCGTGATGATCGTCCACGTCGAGGCGGTCTACTTCCAATGCTCGCGCGCGGTGGTGCGGGCCGAGCTCTGGAACCCGGAGCGGCAGGTCGACAAGCGGACCCTGCCCTCGCCCGGCACGATCCTGCGCGACATCACCGCGCGCAATGCCGCGGTCGAAACCTTCGACGGCGCGGCCTATGACGCGGCGCTGCCGGCGCGGGTCAAGGCGACGCTGTATTGAAGAGGCCGCGCTTCCTTCTCCCCTCCGGGGGAACAGGTGGCAGCGTGCGGCGCTGAGGGATGAGGGCGCACCTGCCGAAAACAAGAAAGGGCCGCTGACGCGACCCTTCCCTCATCCGTCTGCTCCGCAGACACCTTCTCCCCCGAGGGGAGAAGGAGAACTCACAGCAGCCCTTCGTTCCCGGCCAGCGTCTTCAGGCTGACATCCGGCCGGGCGCCGACATGCGAGATGATCTCGGCCGCGGCCAGCGCGCCGAGGCGCAGGCAATCGCGCGTCTCACGATTCGAGGTCAGGCCATAGAGGAAGCCGGCGGCGAAGAGATCACCGGCACCGGTCGCATCGACAACGCGCTCGACCGGGAAGACCGGCTCCTCGACGATGCCGTCCGGCGTCACCGCCAGCGCACCCTTCTCCGAGCGGGTCACGACGGCGAGAATGTTCTCGGAACGCAGCCAGGACAGGGCCGTGTCGAAATCCGCGGTCTGGTAGAGGCTCTTCAGCTCGTGCTCATTTGCGAAGACGAGATCGACCATGCGGTTGCGGACGAGGCCGAGGAACTCGTCGCGATAGCGGTCGACGCAGAAGGAATCGGAGAGGGTGATGGCGACGCGCCCGTCACCCTTATGCGCGATCTCCGAGGCCTTGCGGAAGGCCTCCTTCGCCGCCGGCGGATCCCAGAGATAGCCTTCGAGATAAACGATGTCGGCGCTCTCCACGGCGGCTGCATCGACATCGGCGACCGAGAGACCCTGGCAGGCGCCGAGATAGGTGTTCATCGTGCGCTCGCCATCCGGCGTCACGATGATGAAGGAGCGGGCCGTGGCGGGGCCGTCCGCCGCGTCGGCGGTGCCGAAGGCGACGCCGAGCGAAGTCAGGTCGTGCCGGTAGAGCTTGCCGAGCTCATCGGCCTTGACCTTGCCGATGAAGGCGCCCTTGCCGCCGAAGGAAGCGAGGCCCGCAATGGTGTTCGCCGCCGAACCGCCGGAGATGACGCGCGCCGGACCCATTGCCGCATAGAGCGATTCCGCGCGCGGCTCGTCGATCAGCATCATCGCGCCCTTGGTCAGCTTCTGCGCGATCAGGAAATCCTCCTCGGCCGAGGCGAGGACATCGACGATGGCGTTGCCGAGGGCGAGGACGTCCGTGCGGGTGCTGGTCATGAGCGGTCGGGTCCGGGTTAGGGTCGGCCGGAAAGGCCGAAAGGTTGGTGGCGCCGTGTCGCATCAGCCCGGCAGCGGGTCAAGCCGGGGACATCCGGGAGAGCTTCAATGGCCCGCATCGCGCCGCGCTGCGACCTCGTCGAGGATGCCGGCCATGCGGCGCAGATCCTCGGCATCGAGCCCGCCGATCTCGCGGGCGAGACGATTGGCGAAGAGCGTCGCTTCCGCATCGAGCCCCGCCGTGTCGACGGTGACGCGCGGATGAGAGAGGTCGGCGAGGCGCACGAGCTCGTCCGCCTCGTCCCAGATGATGCCGAGGAGGTGGATGGCGCCCTGGATCAGGGTGAAGGTCGGCCGGCCGCGCTTGCCGTGTTCCAGCGCCGAGAGATAGGCCGGCGTCACGCCGAGCCCCTCGGCCATCTGGGCCAGCGTGAGGCCGCGCTGCTGCCGCAGCTCGCGCACGCGCCGGCCGAAGGGCGTCACGGCCCGAACTCCCTGAGCCGCCGCAGGCGTACATAGAGCGCGCCCGAGCCGCCATGGCGCTGCTCGGCCTCCTCGAAGCCCAGCACCAGCGGGCGCAGCTCCGCGAGCCGTAACCAATGCGGCACCATCCGACGCAGGACGCCGCGCTCGTCACCGAACAAGGCCGGAGCCGGGCCGCCTTTGCCGGTCACGACGAGGCAGATGCGCGTGCCGCGCGCCTGTTCGCGCCGCAGGAAGGCGCAGAGCGCCAGATGCGCCTCGCCCTGGCGCATGCCGTGCAGATCGATCGAGGCCTCGACAGTTTGCTGGCCGCGCCGAAGCTGCGTGCGCAGGCGGCGCTCGATCGGCGCGAGCGGCGGAGCGGCCGGCGGGGCCGTCTTCGCCGTGGACATGCTTGCAACGACAAGAACGGAGGTCTCCGTCGGCGCGGGCGCTGCGGGCGGCGGAGCGGACTCGGGCTCCACGGGCGCACGACCCGGCAGCGGTTTGACCGAGCGCGCCACCTGTCGCCAGAGCGCGATATCGGCCTCCGTCAGCGTCTTGCCCCGGCGCGACCGCATCTCAGCGCGGCCAGAGCACAGTGAAGGAAACGGGATGCCGGATCAGCCCGGCGCGGTGTCCGGCGGCAGCGCCGGAACCGACGAAGAGGTCCATGCGGGCCGCACCGAGGATGGCGGAGCCGGTGTCCTGCGCGACCACCAGCCGGGCGAGATGCGCGTCGCCTCCCTCGCCATCGGGAATGGTCGCATCGATCCAGACCGGCAGGCCATAGGGCCAGATATTGCGATCGATGGCGATGCTGCGCAGCGGCGTCAGCGGCAGCCCGGCGCCACCGACGGGCCCGGCCCCGGCCGGCAGGTCGTCGCGGCGGGTGAAGAAGACGAAGGAGCGGTTGAGGCGGATGAGGTCGCGCGCGAAACCGGCATCGGCCTTCAGCCGGGCGACGAGACGGTCCATGGTCATCTGCTCTGGCGGGATATTCTCGCGCTGGCTGAGCACGCGACCGAGCGAGGTATAGGGCAGGCCGTTGCGACCGGAATAGGTGAGCCGCGTCACCGAGCCGTCGGGCAGGCGCACCCGGCCGGAGCCCTGGACCTGCAGCACGAAGCGATCGACGGGATCGCGCAGCCAGAGGATTTCGAGTCCTTGCCCGTCGAGTGCGCCGGTCTCGATCGCGGTGCGGTCGGGGAAGGGCTCCAGGCCGTCACCGGTGCGGCGGGCGGCCGAGAGAGCCTTGTCGAGGCCGGGCCAGTCGTCGCCGGGCTGGCGCGTCACCAGATCCTTCGGGCGGTCATAGAGCGGGGTCGGGAACGCGTCGGAACGCGTCAGCGCGCCCTCGAATTCCGGCTCGAAATACCCGGTCATGAAGCCGGTTTCCGCATCGGCCGGGCGGATGCGCCAGAAGCTGAAATTGCGCTCGAAGAAATCGCGCGCCTGCTCGGCGCTGACGGGACCGGCCGCAGCCAGCGCCTTCGCCTTCTCGCAAGCGGCATCCAGCCCATCCGGCAAGGGCACCGCCTGGCGCAATGGCGGGTCCGCCATGCAGCCCTGTGCGAAGATGGCAAAAGCCCTGGCCTGATCGTCCTGCCGCCAGCCGGCGATCTCGCCCGGCGACAGCGGTTCGGCGCGGGCGCCGCCCGGAAGAGGAAAAGGCGAAGCCAGAGCCGTCATGACAGGAAAAGAAGAGGCCGCCAGCAGCGCGAGCGCGGCCGCGGCGCCACGGATCACGCGCCGGCTTCGGTGGCGACGAGAAGCCAGTTGGGGTCCCTGCTGCCGAGCTGGCGCGAGAAGGTCCAGATGTCGTTGACCTCCGAAACCTGATCGGCGCTGCCGTCGACGACGGCGCCTTGCGCGTCGCGCGTCGCGCTGATGAGCTGCGAGACGAAGGCGATCGTCACCTGGGCCGCCTTGCCCTTGACCTCGACCGCGGTCAGATCGGCCTTGTCGATCGAGACGAAGTTGGATTCCGCTTTCTCGTTGCGCTTCTCGCGCTCGGTGATGGCCTGCTCGAAGCCGTCATAGACCTCCTTCGCCAGCAAGCCCTTCAGCATCTTGCGATCGCCGCGGGCGAAGGCCGTGACGATGGTCTCATAGGCGGATTTGGCACCTTCGACGAAGGCGCGCGGATCGAAATCCGGCTCTTGCCGGATGATCGCGTCGATGCCCTGGCCGATCGGCGAATCCGGCGGGGCGATATCCTTCCAGCGCTCGGCCGCCGGGACCGGAACCGCGGCGGGGTCGTTGGCCGCGCCGGGCAGACGGATGACATTGTCGCGCTTGTCGGACGATTGCGCCTGGTCCGGCCGCACCGGCGGCGCCTCGCGACGAATGAAGGGATCCTTCGGCGGCTGCTCGTTGCCGGTCTTCTGACCGAGGACAGAGCGCAGCTTCCAGGCGACGAAAACGGCCAGAGCCAAGAAGACCAGAGTCGTTATGTCGAAGGAATTTTGCATTGAAGGCTGACCCGCGGCTCCCCGTATTGTCATGGTTCTAACCGCTGCCAGATCGCCGGCGGCGGGCCGTCACCACAGTGATATGGTGAGACAGGCTCGTAACATCCACCCCCCGGCTTGTGAAGGCGACTTCTTGTGCCGTTCTCGTGTCCATGATAGCCGACGCGCGCGTCGCCCCGGAGGCGGAGCGCAATCTCGAATGCCCAAGGAGGCGCGGGATTTCCCGAGACAGCCTGCCAGAACAAGATGGGACCGATGGCCAACGAACTTCCCAACGGCAACGGCGCCGGCGCCGCTGATACGGCTCCGAGCCTCAATGCCCTGATCCAGTACACCAAGGATTTCTCCTTCGAGAACCCGAAGGCGCCGCGCGCGCTCGCCCAGCAGGACGCCCAGGCGGGCCCGCAGATGTCGCTGCAGGTCAATGTCGGCACGAGCAATATCGGCGGGATCGATTACGAGACCGTGCTGAAGCTCGAGGGCAAGGCCGAGCTCAACGGCGAGACGCTGTTCGCCTTCGACCTGAGCTATGCCGGCGTCTTCCGGCTGCAGAACATCCCCGAGGAGCACATCCACCCCGTGCTGGTGATCGACTGCGCGCGCCTGCTCTTCCCCTTCGCGCGCCAGATCATCGCCGAAGCGGTGCAGAATGGCGGCTTCCCGGCCTTCTATGTGCCGCCGATCGATTTCGCGGCGCTCTATCAGCAGCAGGTTCAGGGTCAGCCCAGCGCCGCCAATTCCTGAGCGCCGGTACTTCCCACGCCAACAGAAAGGGCCCCTCGCGGGCCCTTTTTCGTTTGTTGCGGATGATTGTTGCCCTTGCGAAGGGTCTGGCCCCTCGCCATGTCGGATGCGCATCTGGCGGACGCCCCAATCGGGACGCCCGCCTTTTCCTTATCCGATGGAGACCCGATGGACGCCCTTATGACGCTTGCTTCCGACCCCGCCGTTTGGGCCGCGCTCGGAGCATTGATCGCCATGGAGGTCGTGCTCGGCATCGACAACCTGATCTTCATCTCGATCCTGACCAACAAGCTGCCGGAGCATCAGCGCTCGAAAGGCCGCAAGATCGGCATCGGGCTTGCGCTCGTCCTGCGGCTCGCACTGCTCAGCACGGTCGCGATCATCGTCAAGCTCACCGCCCCGCTCTTCACGGTCCTCGGCCAGCCCTTCTCATGGCGCGACCTCATCCTGATCGCCGGTGGCCTCTTCCTGGTCTGGAAGGCGACGAAGGAGATCCATCACAAGGTCGATCCCGATCCGGGCCCGGACATGTTCGATGGCGGCCGCGCGGCCGGCGTCACCTTCGGCGGGGTGATCGTCCAGATCCTGCTGCTCGACCTCGTCTTCTCGATCGATTCGATCATCACCGCGGTCGGCATGACCGAGCATGTCCCGGTGATGGTGATCGCGGTGATCGTCGCGGTGCTGACGATGCTGCTCGCCGCCGATCCGTTGGCGCGGTTCATCGAGAAGAACCCGACCATCGTGATGCTGGCGCTCGGCTTCCTGCTGATGATCGGCGGCATGCTGATCGCGGAGGGTTTCGGCGTCCATGTGCCGAAGGGCTATGTCTACGCGGCGATGGCCTTCTCGGCGCTGGTCGAGGCGCTCAACATGCTGTCGCGCCGGCGGGCTTCGTAGGCTCCCATCTCGTAGCCAGGCGTCATGCTCGGGCTTGACCCGAGCATCTCTTGCCGACGGAGTCCCGGAGCTTTCTGGTCTCGAGATTCTCGGGTCTGCGCTTCGCTCCGCCCGAGAATGACGCCCAAGGCTTACTGAGCCGCCTCGTCGGTGATGCCGAGATAGCCCTTCCAGAGCGGGGCCTTCAGCGAGCTGAGGATGAAGGCCTCATGCGCCTTGATGGCGGCCTCGTCGAGGCGCGGTGCCAGCGGGCGCTGGCGCTGCGGCTTCTCCAGCACGGGCGCGGCGAGGCCCGGCCGCCCCGCCGCCGCCTCGACACCGAGGCCGAGCGAGGCCTGCTTGCCGCCGATCAGCTCGATATAGACCTCGGCCAGGATCTCGGAGTCGAGCAACGCGCCGTGCTTGGTGCGGCGGCTGTTGTCGATGCCATAGCGCGAGCAGAGCGCGTCGAGGCTGTTGGAGGCGCCGGGATGCTTGCGGCGCGCCATCGACAGCGAATCGACCACGCGGGCCGGCTCGATCGGCGGCAGGCCGAGGCGCTTGAACTCCATGTTGATGAAGCCGACGTCGAAGGCGGCGTTATGGATCACCAACCGGGCATCGGCGATGAAGTCCAGGAACTCCTGGGCGATCTCGGCGAAGACCTGCTTGTCGGAGAGGAACTGCTCCGAGAGCCCGTGGACGTTGAAGGCCTCGACCGGCATCGAGCGTTCGGGATTGATGTAGACGTGGTAGTTGCGCCCGCTCGGGCAGTGGTTGATCAGCTCGACGCAGCCGATCTCGACGATGCGGTCGCCGTTATGGGGCTCGACGCCGGTGGTTTCGGTGTCCAGGACGATCTCACGCATCGGTCGGGACCTTGTTCCGGAGCTCTGGGCCGCCCCTACGTCCGGGGCGCGCGGCCAATGCCGTCAGGATAGAGCGGACTTGCCGTTCGGCCGCCATCAGACCGCGCGAGGTGTCCACAAGGAAATGGGCATGGCGACGCTTCTCCGCATCCGGCATCTGGCGTGACAGGATCGCGGCGAACTTCTCCGCCGTCATGCCGGGGCGCGACAGCACGCGCTCGCGCTGAACCTCGGCCGGGGCGGTCACAACGAGCACGGCGTCACAGCGCCCCTCGCCGCCCGTCTCGAGCAGGAGCGGCACATCGATGACCGCGAGGCCGGCGCCCTCTGCACGACACCGTGCAAGGAACGCCTCCTCCTCCTCGCGCACGAGCGGATGGATGATCGCTTCGAGCTGCTTGAGCGCCTCGGGCTTGCCCAGTACCGCCGCCCCGAGCCTGGCGCGATCGACCACGCCATCGACGACCGTGCCGGGAAAGGCTGCCGCGATCGGCGCCACGGCCCGGCCGCGATGCAGGCGGTGCACAGCGGCATCGGCATCATGCAGTGGCACGCCCTGCTTCACGAAGAGCCCGGCGGTCGTCGATTTGCCCATTCCGATCGAGCCCGTCAGCCCCAGTACGAAGGTCATGTCCACGTCCCGCGAATCAGGCCTTCAGGATATCGGCTTCGATCAGGCCGCGTAGTGTCGGCGTCACCTGCGGCGAGACGCCGAACCAGCGGGCGAAGCCCGGGGTCGCCTGGTGCAGCAACATGCCGAGGCCGTCGACGATGACACCGCCGCGCCGTTCCGCCTCGGCGAGCAGCGCCGTCTTCAGCGGGACGTAGTTGATGTCGTCGACGATGGTGCCCGGCCGCAGAGCCGAGAGGTCCATCTCCAGCGGCGGCTTGCCCTGCAGGCCAAGCGGCGTCGTGTTGACGATGAGATCGACCTGCCCGACGGCCTCGCTCCGACGCTCCCAATCGATCACCTCCAGCGGCGCTCCGAAAGCTGCGGCGAGCTCGTCGGCGCGGGCGCGGCTTCGATTGGCGATCAGGATGCGGCCGATCCCGCGCGACTGGAGACCGAAGGCGACGCCACGCGCAGCGCCGCCGGCACCGAGAACGAGGATCGTGTTCACCCGGCTCTCCCAATGGGGGACGGTCGCGTCGAGATGAGCGAGGAAGCCGGACACGTCGGTGTTATCCGCGATGATCCGGCCGCCATCGCGCCAGAGCGTGTTGACGGCTCCAACCACCCGGCCAGCCTCGCTGACCTCGTCGACCAGCGCCATCATCGCTTCCTTGAGCGGTGCCGTGACATTGCCGCCGGCGAACTCGCCGTCTCGCAGCCTCGCGACGAAGGCCGGCAGATCGACCGGCGCCACGTCGATGCGTTCATAGGAGCCGGCGATCCCGTATTGCCTGAGCCATTCGCGATGGATCAGCGGCGAGCGCGAATGCGCGATGGGGTGGCCGATGACGAAGCACTGAGGAGACATCGCAAAATCCAGTTAGCGGGCGAGATGGCCGAGATCGCGCAGGGCCGAGAGGACGGGCAGCAGCGGCAAGCCGAGGATAGTGAAGTGATCGCCCTCGATCCGCTCGAAGAGCTGCGCGCCGAGCCCTTCGAGCTGATAGCCGCCGACGCTGGAGAGGATGGCCGGGCCGGCGGCTTCGACATAGCGAGCGATGAAAGCGGAATCCAACGGCCGCATCGTCAGCCGTGCAGTTTCGCAGCCACGCGCCAGGACCTCCCCGTCCCGCGCCAGCGCGAAGGCGGAATGCAGCTCATGCCTCCGCCCTGCGAGAGACGCGATCTGGCTGCTTCCCGACGTCGCGTCCTCCGGTTTGTGGAAGGCCACGCCCTCGCAGGTCAGGGTCTGGTCGGCGGCGAGCACGATCCGGCCGGTCCGTTCCTGCGAGACGGAGAGCGCCTTGGCTTCCGCCAGAGCCGCGGCAATCCGGTCCGCCGTCACCCCTTGCGCGGCCAGCGGTTTTTCGACGGCACGCTCGTCGATACCCGGCTTGACGGTCTCGACCGGAAGCCCGGCGGCGACCAGCATGTCGCGGCGGGTGACGCTGCCCGAGGCGAGGATAAGTGGCGCCGGCGATAGCCACAGCCGCGTCATGTCGCGATGAACTTCATACGGTGGTCGCGCAGCAGATCGAGGATCGAGGCGGCCGTCTCCTCGATCGAGCGGCGCGTCACGTCGATCACCGGCCAGCCCTTGCGGGCGCAGAGGCGGCGCGACTGGGCGACCTCGTCGGCAACCGCCGCCGGGTCGACATAGGGCGTCTCGTCATCGGCGCGCAGCGAGAGCAGGCGGTTCTGCCGGATCTGCACGATGCGGTCGGGGCTCGCGACGAGCCCGACGATCAAGGGTTTCCGCGCCCCGTCCAGCTCGACCGGCAGGGGCACGTTCGGCACGAGGGGGATGTTCGCGGTCTTGATGCCGCGATTGGCGAGGTAGATGCTCGTGGGCGTCTTCGAGGTGCGGCTGATGCCGACAAGGATCACGTCGGCGCTCTCGAGGTCCCCGCCCATCTGGCCGTCATCGTGCAACAGCGTGTAGTTCATCGCGTCGATGCGGCGGAAATATTCGGTGTTGAGCACGTGTTGCGCGCCCGGTTTCGTCGCCGAGGTCTGGCCCAGATAGGACTGGAACAAGGACAGCACCGGCTGGAGAACCGACAGGCAGGGACAGCCGAGCTCCCGGCAGAAATTCTCCAGCTTCTCCTGCCACTCCGGCTCGACCAGGGTGTAGAGCACCACGCCGGGCGAGGATTCGATCTCGGCAAGGACGCGGGCGAGCTGCGCTTCTGAACGCACCAGCGGATAGACATGCTCGATCGCCGAGACGGTTTCATATTGCGCGGCCGCGGCGCGGCTGACCGCGATCAGCGTCTCGCCGGTCGCGTCGGAGACGAGATGAAGGTGGAAGTAATTGCGAACCACGGCAGCCCTCGCGGTGAAGCTCGTTTCACCTCTAACGCGAGATACGGCTTTGGCAAATCGGCCTCGCCGATCCGGAGAGCCGATGGGTTATCCCATGGCATCGGGAGTGATGTGGATAAGACTCGCAAGCGACGGGCCCGGGCGCTGCCCCTGTACAACTCGGCCCAACGATCAACAGGCCGGCGGCTGTGCATGGTAAAGAAAGTGTTTCACGTGAATCATTCCGACGGGTCGGAGTGAACCGCCGGATTCCATTCGTTAAGAAAGCCTTAACGGCTTTGGTCCGAGTGAACCGACCGCGACCTGCTGTCCCACCGCCTGTGGAACGGTTGTGGACAGAATTGCGGCGGGCTATCTCCCCTGCCCAAGAGTCAAAGAAAAAGAGTCTTTCTAAGAATCTCTTTGCTTTAATAGAGGATGTGAGATGGATCGCCCGGCAGGCTCTGTGACGACCGAGACACCTGCTATCCTGCGGGCACTTTCAGGCGAGGTTCTGTCGAAGCCGCCAATCTGGTTGATGCGGCAAGCCGGGCGTTTTCTGCCGGAGTACCGCGAGGTTCGGGCGCGTGCCGGCAGCTTCCTGTCGCTGTGCTACAATCCTGAGCTGGCCGCCGAGGTGACGCTCCAGCCGATTCGCCGATTTGGTTTCGACGCGGCCATCCTCTTTTCCGACATTCTCGTGGTGCCTCAGGCGCTGGGCCAGAAGCTCTGGTTCGCGGAGGGCGAGGGGCCGCGTCTCGAACCCGTCGATACGCAGGAGAGGCTCGCAGCCATCGATGAGTTGGCGGATGACGGCAAGCTCACGCCGATCATCGAGACCGTGCAGCGCGTCCGCGGTACCCTGCCCAGGCAGACCGGCTTCATCGGCTTCTGTGGCGCGCCCTGGACGGTGGCGACCTATATGGTCGCCGGCCGCGGTACGCCGGACCAGGGGCCGGCGCGCGCGCTCTTTGGCAGGAACCCGGCGTTGTTCCAGGAGATCATCGACCGGATTGTCGCGGCATCGATCACCTATCTCAACGCCCAGATCGCCGCCGGGGTCGACGCGGTGCAGATTTTCGATAGCTGGGCCGGCGTGCTCGCTCCCGAGGATTTCCAGCGCTGGTGCGTCGCGCCGACGAAACGGATCGTCGACGGGGTTCGGGCGGTGCATTCGCAGGTCCGCATTATCGGTTTCCCCCGAGGGGCCGGCCGGCTGATTCCGGATTATGTCCGGGGAACCGGCGTCGATGCCGTCGGCCTCGAAAGCGCGATCGACCGGGATTTCGTGCGTGACGAGATCCAGTCGCTCGTGCCGGTGCAGGGGCACCTCGATCCGCAGATCCTTCGCGCTGGCGGGCCAGAGCTAGAGCGGGAGACGGAGGCGATCCTGGCCGCTTTCGGTTCGGCTCCCTTCGTGTTCAATCTCGGCCACGGCATCCTGCCGGACACGCCGATTTCCCATGTCGAACGTCTGCTCAGGGCAGTGCGCGGCTGAAAGGCTCAAGCCATGTATGAATGGATCAAGGCTTTCCACGTCATGGCGGTCATCTCCTGGATGGCCGGAATGCTCTATCTGCCGCGATTGATGGTCTATCACGCCGAAGCGCAGATCGGCTCGATCCAGTCCGAGACCTTCAAGGTCATGGAGCGACGGCTGCTCAAGGGCATCATCAATCCGGCGATGATCGCGACCTGGGTGCTCGGGCTCTACCTCGCCTGGTACGCTTTCGCCTTCAAAGGCGGCTGGCTCCACGCCAAGTTCCTGCTCGTCATCCTTCTCTCCGGGATCCATGGCGTCCTGTCCCGGCGGGTGAAGGACTTCGCTGCGGACCGAAACACCAAGTCGGCGCGCTACTATCGCATTCTCAACGAAGTGCCGGCGTTGCTCATGGTCTTCATCGTCATTCTCGTCATCGTGAAGCCGTTCTGACGGGAGCCGTCGTTTCCCGCTTGAGCCCAGCGACATTTCCCGTTATCAGAATGCCACGCTTCTCCAGCGTCCTCCCTGTTGTCGACTGTACGTGAGCCCGCTGCCCCGCAGCAGCTCATGGCGCACAATCCCCCCGCGCAGGTTCGGTTCGAACCCAAGTCGATCACTCCAGTACCATCCCCACCCCGCCTTAGCGGGGCGTTAGATCCGGGTGCCCCATGCGGGAAATCAAGCTCCAAGAGCTCAAGAGCAAGTCTCCGACCGAACTGCTGACCTTTGCCGAGGAGGTGGAGGTCGAGAACGCCAGCACCATGCGCAAGCAGGAGCTGATGTTCGCCATCCTCAAGCAGCTCGCCGCGCGTGAGACGGAAATCCTGGGCGAGGGCGTCGTCGAGGTGTTGCAGGACGGCTTCGGCTTCCTGCGTTCGCCCGATTCGAACTACCTGCCCGGCCCGGACGACATCTATGTCTCGCCTTCGCAGATTCGGAAGTTCGGCCTGCGCACCGGCGATACGGTCGAGGGGCCGATCCGCGGGCCGAAGGATGGCGAACGCTATTTCGCCCTGCTCAAGGTGAATACGGTCAATTTCGAAGACCCGGAGAAGATCAAGCACAAGATCCACTTCGACAACCTGACGCCGCTCTATCCGGATCAGCGGCTCAAGCTCGAGGTGCAGGATCCGACCAAGAAGGATTTCTCGCCGCGCGTCATCGACATCGTGGCGCCGATCGGCAAGGGCCAGCGCGCCCTGATCGTGGCGCCGCCGCGCACCGGCAAGACCGTGCTGCTGCAGAACATCGCGCAGTCGATCACGACCAATCATCCCGAGTGCTATCTGATCGTGCTGCTGATCGACGAGCGGCCGGAGGAGGTCACGGACATGCAGCGTTCGGTGAAGGGCGAGGTCGTGTCCTCGACCTTCGACGAGCCGGCGTCGCGCCACGTCCAGGTTGCGGAAATGGTGATCGAGAAGGCCAAGCGCCTGGTCGAGCATGGCCGTGACGTGGTGATCCTGCTGGATTCGATCACGCGTCTCGGCCGCGCCTACAACACCGTCGTTCCGTCCTCCGGCAAGGTGCTGACCGGCGGTGTCGACGCCAATGCGCTGCAGCGCCCGAAGCGCTTCTTCGGCGCGGCCCGCAACATCGAGGAAGGCGGCTCGCTGACCATCGTGGCCACCGCGCTGATCGATACGGGATCGCGCATGGACGAGGTGATCTTCGAAGAGTTCAAGGGCACCGGCAACTCGGAAATCATTCTCGACCGCAAGGTGGCCGACAAGCGCATCTTCCCGGCGATCGACATCATCAAGTCCGGCACCCGCAAGGAAGAGCTCATCACGCCGCGTTCGGACCTGCAGAAGACCTATGTGCTGCGCCGCATCCTCAACCCGATGGGCCCGCAGGACGCGATCGAGTTCCTGTTGGACAAGCTGCGCCAGACCAAGCAGAACTCGGAATTCTTCGATTCCATGAACACCTGACCGGCTGGTTCCGGCCACTCAGACCCGTTCGATCCGACGCCGCCGCTCTGCGAGGAGCGGCGGCGTTTTCGTTTGGCCGCCATTGGACTCCGCAGGAGCTATCGGCCGGCGGCGATGGCTTCGGCCAATCGATTCGGATCCGTGACGGGCGGCAGGCAACGGCCCTCGAAACAGATGAAGGCAGCGCCACGCCCGGCCTGTCGCAGCATGGCGGAAGCCGGATGATCCGGCAGCAAGGCCTCGCCATCCGGGCAATCGACCAGGATCGTCGTCGTGTAGGGCAGGCTGCGCGCCGCGGCATGGAAGGCTGCGCGGTCGGGCCCGGCGAGGACGATCTCGACGCCGTTGCGCGCTAGGTCGTAGGCGTTGAGGACCGAGCCATGAGCCATCGGTGCGCGGCCGGCGGCCTGCAAGGCCGCTTTCATCAAGGCCTGGGCTTGCTCCCTGTCCGTCGGAGCGCCGGTCTTGGCCGCGAGCCGCACGAGATTGGCGGCATGGACACCGAGCGCATTGGGTACCGCGTCGTCGTGAGTCGGCCTCGGTAGGACTGGCAGCTCTCCCGATTCAGGCCGAGTCATTCCGAGGAGGCCGGTGTCTGCATCCCGGTAGTGCCGATCGAGATGCCGTGACCAGCGCCGCGCGTCTTCGAGGTAGTGCTGCTCCAGCATCGAATCGTGCAAAGCAAGGGCTGCATCGATCATGGCGGCGTGATCCAGGGCGAAGCCGGGCCTGATCAGCCGTCCGAGGCGGTAGGAATGGGCGAGGCCATCGCCATCCGCCATCGATTCGGCCACGAAACGGTAAGCGCTTCTGGCGAGGTCAAGCCAATGCGGCTGATCCAGCAAGCCGGAAGCGCGGGCGAGCGCGGCGATCATCAACCCGTTCCAATCGGCGAGGATCTTGTCGTCCCGCGCCGGAGGTATGCGCAGAGCCCGCTCCGCGAGCAGCCGCTCCTTCATTGCGGTGAGGCGTAGCGCGGTTTTGGCATCAGGGTCCGGCGTATCGAGCCGGTTGAGGATGTTGGTTTCCTCCCAATTGCCATGGGCGGTGACATTGTAATGCCGGGCGAACAACGCGGCATCGTCCGGCCCGAGAAGCGCGGTGATCTCGGCCAGGGAC
This sequence comes from Allobosea sp. RCC_152_1, assembly GCF_041360765.1. Taxonomy (NCBI): domain Bacteria; kingdom Pseudomonadati; phylum Pseudomonadota; class Alphaproteobacteria; order Hyphomicrobiales; family Alloboseaceae; genus Allobosea; species Allobosea sp. RCC_152_1. Next base: position 76,771 of record NZ_JBFUPU010000010.1, on the reverse strand, counting down.
CAGACATAGAACTTGCCTTCGACGCCTTCGGAATCGGCATCGAGGCTGGCGGCGAAGGCGCCTTCCGGCAGAAGCATCTCGCGCTCGAGCCAGTTGACGATTCCGGCCGCCGCATCCCGCGCCAGCGTGCTTCCGCTGCGCTTCGCCTCGAGGGCATAGAGCGGCAGGAGCTGCGCGTTGTCGTAGAGCATCTTCTCGAAATGGGGCACGAGCCAGCGCCCATCGACGGCATAGCGGGCGAAGCCACCGCCGAGATGATCGCGGATGCCGCCACGGGCCATCCGATCCAGCGTCAGAACGCCCGCCTGCAAGGCGGCTTCGGAAGCCGGCTGCCGGGTTCCCGCGCGCCAGAGTGATTCGACCAGTCCGGCATTCGGGAATTTCGGCGCACCCTTGAAGCCGCCATCGATCGGGTCGAAAGCGCTCGCGATCTGCGCGGCGAGATGGTCGAGATCCGGCTCCCCGATAGCGGCGAGCGTCACGGTTTCGGCCCGCTGCAACGCTTCACGGATCGCCGCGGCATTGCTCGCGATTCGCTCCGGCTCGCGCTGGAAGATTGCGGAAAGCTGTCGCAGCACGGCCGTGAAGGACGGCCGGCCGTGGCGGGGCTCCGGCGGGAAATAGGTGCCCCCCCAAAAGGCGTCGCCATCCGGCGTCAGGAACATGGTCAGTGGCCAGCCGCCGTGTTCGCCGAGGCTGTGCAGCGCGGTCATGTAGACATGGTCGATGTCCGGGCGCTCCTCGCGATCGACCTTGATGTTCACGAAGAGCTCGTTCATGACGGCGGCGGTCGCCGCATTCTCGAAGCTCTCATGCGCCATGACATGGCACCAATGGCAGGCGGCATAGCCGATCGAGAGCAGCACGGGGCGGTTGCTGCGCCGGGCTTCGGCGAAGGCCTCCGGGCTCCATTCCCACCACTCGACGGGGTTGTCGCGATGCTGGAGCAGATAGGGGCTGGCAGCGCCGGAGAGGCGGTTCATGCGGCAGTCCTTCCTGGCGCGGGGTGGGCGCCATGAGCGGTCACGACCCGCAATCTACCATTGTCGCGCTGTCCTCGGCACCCGGTCGGGCCGGTGTCGCCGTGCTGCGCGTATCGGGGCCACGTGTTCGATTCGCTCTCGAAACGACGGCCGGAATCATACCGCAGCCGAGGCTGGCGACCTTGCGGGTTCTGCGCGATGCCGAGGGCCAGGTGATCGACCGGGGACTCGTTCTGTTCTTCCCTGGCCCTACCAGCTTTACCGGCGAAGATATCGTTGAATTTCATATACATGGCTCGCGTGCGGTGCTTGCGGCACTACTGCGACATCTCACGGCACTACCGGGTTTGCGGCTGGCGGAAGCCGGCGAATTCACCCGTCGCGCCTTCGAGGCCGGCAAGCTCGATCTGGCGGCGGTGGAGGGTCTCGCCGATCTGATCGATTCGGAAACGGAATGGCAGCGGCGGCAGGCCTTGCGCCAGATGGACGGCGCGCTCGGCGTTCTGGCGGGGCAATGGCACACGCAACTGCTGGAAGCCATGACGCTCCTAGCCGCCGAGATCGACTTCTCCGATGAAGGCGATGTCGAGGGGCCCCTGCATGACGAGGCCATGCGGATCGCAGCTAGCGTCCTGGGATCACTGCGCAGGGCACTCGGCAGTTTCGCGATGGGCGAGCGCGTGCGCGAAGGCTTCGTCGTCGTCCTGGCGGGCCCACCCAATGCCGGCAAGTCGAGCCTGCTGAATGCGCTGGCGCGTCGCGATGTGGCCATCGTCTCGCCCGTTGCCGGAACGACGCGGGATGCGCTCGAGGTCAGGCTCGACCTCGATGGCTTGCCGGTCATCCTGATCGACACGGCCGGTCTGCGGGAGAGCCTCGATCCGATCGAGGTGGAGGGTGTCAGGCGCGCTCGCGCGCTGCTGGAGCGCGCCGACCTCGTCCTCAGCCTGCGCGGGATCGATTCGGAGCCGTACCGGACGGCGGAAGAGGTTCCGCAGATCCCTGTCGCGACGAAGGCCGATCTTGGCGGAACCGTTCTGCCTGGCGAGCGCGCCATTTCGGTGAAGAATGGCGAAGGGCTGCCGGAGCTTCTTGCGGCCATCGGGGAGTATCTGCGCGGGCTCGGGCAAGGTGAGCCCGCGTTGTTGACGCGGGAGCGCCACCGCATCGCAGTCGCCGACGCCATCGCCGCGCTGGAGCGCGCGACCAAATCCGTGGGTGCACCGAGCGAATTGCTGGCCGAGGATATCCGCCTTGCGGTGATGGCGCTGGAGCGGCTGGTGGGACGCATTGGCGTCGAGGATGTGCTGGATCATCTCTTTGCCGGGTTCTGCATCGGCAAGTGAGGGCCGTCCTGGGTCCGGTGGTACAATCGGCGATTGACCGGTACCCTTTGCTTCGCTAGCGAAAACCCATGTCATCCCTCGCGCAAACCTACGATGTCATCGTCGTCGGCGGCGGCCATGCCGGGACGGAAGCCGCTGCGGCCGCGGCGCGGTTCGGCGCGCGGACCGCGCTGGTGACGCACAAGCCCGAAACGATCGGCGTGATGTCCTGCAACCCGGCGATCGGCGGGCTCGGCAAAGGGCATCTCGTGCGCGAGATCGACGCGCTCGACGGCATCATGGGGCGCGCTGCCGATCGCGGCGGTATCCAGTTCCGCATGCTTAACCGCCGCAAGGGGCCGGCGGTACGCGGTCCCCGGGCTCAGGCCGACCGCAAGCTCTACCGATTGGCGGTGCAGGATCTGCTGGCGGAGCAGCCGAATCTCGATGTCATTGCCGGTGACGCGTTCGATATCGAGGTTCAGAACGGGCGTGTCTCGGCAGTTCTGCTCGCCGATGGACGTCGATTCGCTGCCGGAACGGTCGTGTTGACGACCGGGACGTTTTTGCGCGGTCTGATTCATATCGGGGAAACCAAGATTCCGGCGGGGCGCGTCGGGGAGGCGCCGTCACTCGGCCTCTCCGCGACGCTGGAGCGCCATGGCTTTCCGCTGGGCCGGCTCAAGACCGGCACCCCTCCCCGCCTCGATGGTCGCACGATCGACTGGGCGGCGCTGGAGATGCAGCCCGGCGACGAATTGCCCGAGCCGTTCTCGGCGCTGACCGAGAAGATCACCAATCCGCAGATTTCATGCGGCATCACCCGCACGACCATGGCCGGTCACGACCTGATCCGCGCCAATCTCCATCGCGCGCCGATGTTCTCGGGGCAGATCGAGGGGCGCGGTCCGCGCTATTGTCCCTCGATCGAGGACAAGGTCGGCCGCTTCGGCGACCGCGACGGCCATCAGATCTTTCTCGAGCCGGAAGGTCTCGACGACGACACCGTCTATCCCAACGGTATCTCGACCTCGTTGCCGGAGGATGTTCAGCGCGACCTGCTCAAGACCATTCCGGGTCTGGAACGAGCAGCGATGCTGCGGCCGGGCTACGCGATCGAGTATGATTTCATCGATCCGCGCGCATTGAACAACACCCTGGAGACACGCGCCATTGGCGGGCTCTTCCTGGCCGGGCAAATCAACGGTACGACGGGGTATGAGGAGGCCGGGGCCCAGGGATTGCTGGCTGGCCTGAATGCGGCACGCCGCGCGAGCGGGCGGGAGCCGGCAGTCTTCGACCGGGCGCAATCCTATATCGGCGTTCTGGTGGATGATCTGGTGACGCATGGCGTTACGGAACCGTATCGAATGTTCACTTCGCGCGCGGAATTCCGCCTGTCGCTGCGGGTAGACAATGCGGATGAGCGCTTGACGATGCTCGGGACGGAGCTCGGCATCGTCGGTTCGGCCAGGCTGGCGGCTTTCGAGGCACGCAACGGCGCGATCGAAGCTCTGCGTTCTGAACTTCAGGGGCTGCAGCTCACGCCGCAGCAGGCGCAGATCGGGGGGATACAGCTCAACCGCGACGGCTTGCGGCGCAGCGCCTATCAGATCCTGTCCTATCCGGACGTTACCTTTGAGCAGCTGGCCGCGATCTGGCCGCAGCTTCAGGCCCATTCCGCGTCCGTGACTGACCGCGTGACGGCCGATGCCGTCTATGCGGTCTATCTCGATCGGCAGGCGGCGGAGATCCAGGCCTATCGCCGCGACCAGGCACTGAAAGTCCCGACGGATCTCGATCTCGATACGATTTCGGGCCTGTCGAACGAGCTCAAGGCGAAGCTCGCTGCGGTGCGGCCCGCCGATTTGGCACAGGCCGGAAAAATCGAGGGCATGACGCCGGCGGCCCTGACCTTGCTGGCGGCGCATGCCCGCAAAAGCCGCGCGGCGAATTTATCCACAGGCCTATCGTGACTGTTGATAAGAGCGACAGGCAGCGCGCTTTGCGCTTGACGCCTGTTTCACGTGAAACAGAGGAGCGCCTCGCCGCGCTGGTGGCGGAGCTGGAGCGCTGGCAGGCCGCCAAGAATCTGGTCTCCTCGGCCACTCTGGGGGACGTCTGGACACGGCACATCGCCGACTCGCTCCAGCTCTTCAATCTGGCCTCCGAGCGGGAGCATTGGCTCGATCTCGGCTCGGGCGGTGGCTTTCCGGGCCTCGTCATCGGCATTTGCCTGGCCGAACGTGGCATCGGCCAGATCGACCTCGTCGAAAGCAATGCCCGCAAATGCGCCTTCCTGCGTCATGCGGCGCGGGTCACCGGGGCACGGGTCAAAGTTCACAATGCGCGGATCGAGGATGCGGTCGGCGGCTTCGCCGGCAAGGTCGATGTCGTGACGGCTCGCGCGCTCGCGCCGCTTGTTCAACTGCTCGACTGGTGCGAAGAGCTGTTGAGAACCGGTGCGCTCGGTCTCTTTCCCAAGGGACAACATCTAGATACGGAATTGACCGACTCGGCCAGATATTGGAAGATTCAAGCAACAACCGTTTCTTCCGTGACCGACGACGCTGCGCGAATCCTGATGATTCGCTCGGCCGAGAGACGAGCCGATCCATGACAGACGTCATATCCGTGATCCCGCAGCGCCGTCCGCGCGTGATCGCGCTCGCAAACCAGAAGGGTGGCGTCGGCAAGACGACGACCGCGATCAATCTGGGCACGGCGCTGGCAGCCATCGGGGAGAAGGTGCTGATCGTCGACCTCGACCCGCAGGGCAATGCCTCTACGGGTCTTGGCGTCGACCGGCGCAGCCGCAAATCCTCGACCTATGACGTGCTCTGCGGGGATGTCGGCCTCGGGCAGGCCTTGCAGCCGACGGCGGTGCCGGGGCTGTCGCTGGCACCCTCGACGCTCGACCTCCTCGGCGTCGAGCTCGAGATCGCCTCGGCCAAGGACCGCGCGCATCGCCTCAAGAAGGCGATCGACGAGCTGGTCTATGATCAGCGCTGTCAGGACCTGACCTATGTCCTGATCGATTGCCCGCCTTCGCTTAGCCTGATCACGATCAATGCGATGACTGCGGCCGATGCGGTGCTGGTGCCGCTGCAATGTGAGTTCTTCGCGCTCGAAGGCCTCAGTCAGCTCCTGAAGACGGTGGAGCAGGTCAAGGCCGGGCTCAATCCGCGGCTGATCATCCAGGGCGTGGTGCTGACGATGTTCGATCCGCGCAACAACCTGTCCGGACAGGTCATGGCCGATGTGAGGAGCTTCCTCGGCGACAAGGTCTATGAGACCGTGATTCCGCGCAATGTGAGGATTTCGGAGGCGCCGTCCTATGGCAAGCCGGCGCTGCTCTACGATCTGCGCTGCTCGGGGTCGCAGGCCTATCTGCGCCTGGCTTCGGAAGTGATCAAGCGCGAGCGCACCCTGCGCGCCGCGGCCTAACAGTCAAGAACGCAGAGGTTGACAGGAATGGCGATGGCCGAAGAACAGGGGCGTTCCCGCCTTGGCCGCGGCTTGGCGGCGCTGATCGGCGATGTCGGCGAGGAAATCGGCGCGATCGAGCGGGCCCGTGGCCAGCGCCGCGTGCCGGTCGAGTTCCTGCGGCCGAGCGCGCGCAATCCACGCCGCAACTTCGCGGAAGAGGAGCTCGACGATCTCACGGCTTCGGTCCGCGAGCGCGGTATCCTGCAGCCGATCATCGTGCGTTCGATCCCGGGGATGCTCGATGCCTATGAGATCATCGCCGGAGAACGGCGTTGGCGGGCGGCGCAGCGGGCCGAGCTACACGATGTGCCGGTGATCCTGGTCGAAGCCGATGATCGTGAGGCGCTCGAGATCGCCATCGTCGAGAACGTGCAGCGCTCCGACCTCAACCCGATGGAAGAGGCGGCGGGCTATGAGCGCCTGATCGCCGAATTCAGTTATACCCAGAACGATCTGGCGCGGGTCATCGGCAAGAGCCGCAGCCATGTCGCCAATACGCTGCGGCTGTCGAAGCTGCCGGAGCCGGTGCGCGCCTTGGTCAGCGGAGGCGCCGTCTCGGCCGGCCATGCCCGTGCGCTGCTATCTGTTTCGGACCCGGAACTGATGGCGAAACGGATTGTCGAACAGGGGCTTAGCGTCCGCGATATCGAACGCATCGCCCAGGATGAGGCGCGCGGCGAGACCAAGAGCGCGGTTGCCGCAAAGCCGAAGCCCGAGAAGGATCCGGATACGCGCGCCCTGGAAAAGGCGCTGGAGGAGGCCCTCGGCCTTTCCGTCGTCATCAGCCATCGCCCCAGCGGCGCGGGCGAGGTCAAGATCGCCTACAGGACGCTGGAGCAGCTCGACGCGCTCTGCCGCCGGCTGAAGGCCTGATCAATCGGCCCGGCCATTGCGGCCGAGGCGGGCGAGTGTCCACAATGCACGGGTCGCGGTCGCGCGGCCCGTTTCGCTGTTCTGGCGGGTCGCAAGGACCGCGTTGCCGAGCAGGGCAACAGCCTCGGTCAATCTGGCGCTGGTCCAGGCGTTGAGCGCGGCCTCGGTGGTGGCGATGCGCGGATAGGGTAGCCGCATGGTGCCGACCACATCCTTGACGCCGCGTCCGGCATCGACGCTCTGCCGGGCCTTGAGCAGAGCCAGGGCCTGCCGCAGCACGGCGCCGAGCATCACGCCGGGATCGAGCCCCTCGCTGAAAAGCTTGGCCTGCGCCAGATCGAGCACCGGCAGCTTCCCGGCGAAGACGGCGTCGACCAGCATGGCTTGCTCGCGCTGGGCGGTGTCGCCGACGATGGCGTCGATATGGGCCTCCGTGACGGAGGGATCGTTGCCGACATAGAGCAGGAGCTTCTCGATCTCGCGCCGCGACGTCTGGCGGTCACCGCCGAGCAGGCCGGCGAGGTGGTCGCGGCTGCCGCGGTCGATGTTCTTGCCGGCGGTGCGAATCATCTCGTCGATGATCGAGCCCAGATCGCGGGCTGCGTCGCCGTAGCAGGGCACTGCGAGCGCGCTTTTGGCCTTCTCGCAGGCAGTGCGCAAGGGGTTGGAGCGCTGCAGGTCGCCGGCCTCGATGATGACGAGCGCGTCCTGCGAAGGCGTGGCCAGCAGCGGCTCGACGGCTGCAAGAAGCGGCTTCGACGTCGACGAGACGCGGATGGCGCGGCGGCCACCGAACAGGCCGATCGTGTTGGCCTCGTCGACGAGTTTCAGCGGGTCGGCCGCGACGGCGTCGCCATCCATGCGGATGAGCTGGAAGGCGTCGTTGGGGTCGTCGACGCTTTTGCGGGCGAGATGGCCGGCGCGCTCGGAAACGAGGCCGGCATCCGGGCCGTAGAACAGGATCAACCGCCAGGCGGGGTCGAGGCGCGCAAGCGTTCGGTCGGCTTCATGCGCCTTGATCGCGACCATGGCGGATCAGGAGGTGAGATCGGCCGAGATCTGCCCGCGAATCAGCCCGGCGAGGTTCTTGGCGGCGCGAATCTGGGCGTCGCGGGCGGCGCGGACCGTGGCGAAGCGCTGCGAGGAACGCTCATAGGGCTCGCGCACGGAGTTGGTGCCGGAGGAGACGACCTCGCCCGTGCCGATCCGCGTCACCTTCCAGGTCGCGGTGGCGACGAGCACAGCCGAATCAGCGCGGCCGTTGGCGTAATCGACGGTGACGACCTCGACCGACTCGGCCAGGGCGGAGTCGAATTTCAGTGTCTTCTGCGCATCCGGCTCATTGCCGCCGTCGAACTCGAAGACCAGTTCGTTGCGCAGATAATGCCCGATCAGGCCCTTGAGCTCGGCAAACTCGATGCTGCGCAGCGCGCCCTTGACGCTGCCGCCGACCGTGCTTGCGGTATACTCCGAATAGAGCGGCTGGAAGCAGCCCCCGGCGAGCGCGGCCATGCCCAGCACTGCGGCCAGAGCCAGGCCGCGGCGGCTCGGCTTGATGATTCGCGCCGCAGTCTCAGACGACGACATTCACGATTCTCCCGGGAACCACGATGATCTTGCGGATGGAACGGCCTTCGAGGGCCCGCTGAACCGCCTCGTTGGCATGAACAGCAGCTTCCACCGCCATGGTATCGGCATCGGCTGGAACAGTCACCTCCGCCCGCTTCTTGCCGTTGAGCTGGACGGGCAGCGTGATGCTGTCGTCCTTCAGCAAGGCAGCCTCGGCCTCGGGCCAGGATGCCTCGCCGACGAGGCCGGACTGGCCGAGCGCGTGCCAGCATTCCTCGGCCAGATGAGGCATCATCGGCGCGACAAGCTGGGTGATGATCGTGGCGGCCTCAAGGAGCGCATAGGCCATATCCGCGCCGAGCTCAGGCTTTTCGGCCGCCGCATCGAGCGCTTTGCCGATGGCGTTGGTCAGCGTGTAGATATGGGCGATGCAGCGGTTGAAGGCGAGGCGCTCGATATCGGCGCCGACGGCATCGAGCGCGCGATGGCTCGCCTTGCGCAGCGCCAGCGCCACGTCACCGATCTGAGCCGGTTTCCCGGCCTTGCCGTGGGTCCGCTCGGCGATTTCGCCGATCAGGCGCCAGAGGCGCTGGACGAAGCGGGCGGCGCCCTGCACGCCCTCATCAGTCCAGATCACGTCGCGATCCGGCGGCGAGTCGGAGAGCATGAACCAGCGAGCCGTGTCGGCGCCGTAGGAGGCGATGATGTCGTCGGGGTCCACCACGTTCTTCTTGGACTTCGACATCTTCTCGATCGGGCCGATCTCGATCGGCGCACCGGTCTCGACGTCGAAGCCGCGCCGGTCAGTGCCGGAGACCTCGATGCGGACATTGCCGGGTTCGACCCAGTCGCCATTCGCGGCGCGATAGGTCTCGTGCACGACCATGCCTTGCGTGAACATGCCGGCGAAGGGCTCATCCAGCCCGGCATGGCCGGTCTTCTTCATGGCGCGGGTGAAGAAGCGTGAATAGAGCAGGTGCAGGATCGCGTGCTCGACGCCGCCGATATATTGGTCGACCGGCAGGAAGCGGTCGACCGCCTTGCGGTCGGTCGGGCTGTCGGTGCGCCAAGGATCCGTGAAGCGGGCGAAATACCAGGACGAATCGACGAAGGTGTCCATCGTGTCCGTCTCGCGGCGCGCCGGCTTGCCGCATTGCGGGCAGGCGACGTGCTTCCAGCTCGGGTGATGATCGAGCGGGTTGCCCGGTTTGTCGAAGGAGACGTCGTCGGGCAGCTTCACCGGCAGGTCGGCATCCGGCACGGGAATCGTTCCGCAGTCGGAACAATGGATGATCGGGATCGGGCAGCCCCAATAGCGCTGGCGCGAGATGCCCCAGTCGCGCAGGCGGAAATTGACCTTGCGCTGGCCGACGGGGCGATTGCCGCGGATCTCGCTCTCGAGACGGCGGGCAACCTCTTCCTTCGCCTCGGCAATGGTCTTGCCGTCGAGGAAGCGCGAATTGATCATGCGGCCATCACCGTCATAGGCGATGTCGGTGATCACGAAGCCGGCGGGATCGGTGCCTTCCGGCGCCACGACTGGAATATTGCCCAGGCCATATTTGTTGACGAAGTCGAGGTCGCGCTGGTCATGAGCCGGGCAGCCGAAGATGGCGCCGGTGCCGTACTCCATCAGGACGAAGTTCGCGACATAGACCGGCAGCGTCCAGTTCGGATCGAGCGGATGAACGGCGCGCAGGCCCGTGTCGAAGCCGAGCTTCTCGGCCTTGTCGATCGCCTCCTGCGCCGTGCCGGTGCGCTTGCACTCCTCGATGAAGGCCTGCAGTTCCGGGTTACCGGCGGCAATCGCCTTGGCGATTGGGTGATCCGGGGCGACGGCGACGAATTTCGCGCCGAACAGCGTGTCCGGGCGGGTCGTATAGACCTCGACCTCATCCTGCTTCGCCGCATTCGATTCGAGAGCGAAACGAACCAGCAGGCCCTCGGAACGGCCGATCCAGTTCTTCTGCATCAGCCGGACCTTGTCGGGCCAGCGGGTCAAGCCGTCGAGCGCGTCGTTCAGCTCCTGGCCGTATTCCGTGATCTTGAAGAACCACTGGGTCAGCTCGCGAATCTCGACCGGGGCGCCGGAGCGCCAGCCACGGCCGTCGATGACCTGCTCGTTCGCCAGAACGGTCTCGTCCACCGGGTCCCAGTTGACCTTGGCCGTCTTGCGGTCGACCAGCCCGGCCTTCAGGAAGTCCAGGAACATCTTCTGCTGGTGGCGATAATAGCTGGGGTCGCAGGTCGCGAGCTCGCGGCTCCAATCCAGGGAGAGGCCCATCGATTTGAGCTGGCTGCGCATCGCCGCGATATTGGCGTAGGTCCATTCGCGCGGGTGGACCTTCTTCTGCTTGGCTGCGTTCTCGGCCGGCAGGCCGAAGGCGTCCCAGCCCATCGGATGCAGCACCGCGAAGCCCTTGGCCCGCTTGTAGCGCGCAACGACGTCGCCCATCGCATAGTTGCGGACATGGCCCATATGGATGCGCCCCGACGGATAGGGGAACATCTCGAGGACATAGTAGCTCGGCCGTGTGTCGTCGTTCCTCGTCTCGAAGAGCTTGCGCTCATCCCAGACGGCGCGCCATTTCGGCTCGGATTCTTTCGGGTTGTAGCGTTCGACGGCCATGTCAGCGAGCAATCACGTCAGCAAGCATTCTTGCGGGATTTGCCGGTCGGGACGCGGCCGGCGCAGGGGTCTATTGCGAAAAACCGGGTGAGGTTTTCCACATCCTGTTCTAGGACACCATTGCGCGCACGCGGTCAACGGCGCGCTCGGCATGAGAGGCTGCGATATGAGCGATACGGTTACGCGTCTGGAGGCGATTCGCGCCTCGGTCGCGCGTGCGGCGCGTGATTTCGGACGCAAGCCGCAGAGCGTGACGCTCATCGCTGTGTCGAAGACGAAGCCGGCGGAGCAGATCGCCGAGGTGCTCGAAGCGGGGCAGCGCGTCTTCGGCGAGAATTACGTCCAGGAGGCCAAGGCCAAGTGGCCGGCGCTGAAGGCGCGCTTTCCCGATGCCGAACTCCACATGATCGGCCCGCTGCAATCGAACAAGGCCCGCGAGGCTGTGGAACTCTTCGACGCGATCCATTCGCTCGACCGCGAGAGCCTGGCGAAAGAGCTGGCGCGCGAGATCGCCAGGTCCGGCCGGGCGCCGCGGCTCTTCGTGCAGGTCAATACCGGCGAGGAGCCGCAGAAGGGCGGCATCGCGCCGGGCGAGACGGACGCCTTCCTCGCGCGCTGTCGCGATGTCCACGGCCTCGCGATCGAGGGTCTGATGTGCATCCCGCCGGAAGCGGAGCCGCCCTCGCCGCACTTCGCGCTGCTCGCCAAGATCGCGGCGCGCAACGGGCTCAAGGGCCTGTCCATGGGCATGAGCGCCGATTACGAGGCGGCGATCCAGCTCGGTGCGACGCATGTGCGCATCGGCAGCGCCATTTTCGGCGCGCGGGGGTGAGACTCGCCTTCTCCCCTTGCGGGAGAAGGCGCTCGATGAAGCCGAGACGGATGAGGGGGTCTCTCTGGCGGGAATCGCCTGCGGTTTGAACGCCATTGATTGGCGCGACTCCTCACCCCGACCCTCTCCCGCAAGGGGAGAGGGGCAGGTTGCGTCTCTGCGCCTTATGTCAACGGCTCCCCGACATCGATGCGGTTGCCGTCCGGGTCCTCGAAGACGAAGGCGCGCAGGCCGTAATCCTTGTCGTGCAGGCCCTTGACGATGCGCAGGCCGCGTTCGCGGACGAGGGCGTGCACCGCGTCGATATCTTCGACCAGCATATGCGCGACGTTGAAGGGCGCCGGCTTGTGCCCGGGCTGGAGTGTCAGGTGCAATTCGGCGGCGTCGCGCTTCAGGATCATGAAGCCGACGGGATCGCCGTTCTGGAAGGCTTTCCGGAAGCCAAGCGCCTCGATGTAGAAATCGCAGGCGCGGGCCATATCGGCGACGGGCAACGTGGCGGCGATCCGCCCGAAGCGGAAGGAGGAAACCGAATCAATCATCGCAGAGTCTCAAGGCTGGGAGCGATACAGCGATGCAGGACAGTGCCTGCACGCGCCGATCGGTTCCGAAGAGGATGATCGAGACGGTGCTCGGCGCCAGTCCTAGCTCACCTGACCAGAATCCGGCAATGGCGCGCGAGCCGCGGCAGCACCTTGGCGAAGACGTGCCCCTCGACGGCGACGCAGCCGGCAGTCGGCGTGAAGCCCGGTCGCGCCAGATGCCAGAAGATCGCACTGCCGCGCCCGCGAATCACCGGCCGGTCGTTCCAGCCGAGCTCGACGATGACGTCGTAGAGATGGTCCTCACGCTGCAGCCGCTCCTCGGCCTCACCCGGCGGGCGGTCGATCAGGCGGTTGTAGCGGCGGTCGGTCTGGTCGTCGCACCAGGCGTCGCGCGGGCCGATCTGTTTCAGCGGCAGCAGGCTGCGAGGCCGGGCGAGGCGGTCGGCCCGGTAGAACACGCTGCGCAGCGGCAAATGCGTCCGCGGCGTGCCGCCGTCGCCCTCGCGCTTGATCGTGCGGATGCCGGAGCGGCCGAGCGCGCAGGGAAAGACCGCGCCGCCCGCGATGAGGAAGCCCTTGCGGCGGTCACGTACCGAGGCGAAGACCCGCAGTGAGGTGAGGTTGCGCGGGCGAAAGCCGGGGCGCGCGAGGGCGATTTCACGGTTTCTCACGGGGATTCCAGAATGCGTGACTTGCGATGACGACTCAGCGGGCTCATGTTGCCCTACTCATTGCGTCCGAGCGAACAGCCCATGTCCGTCGTCCATCATATTCTCCTGGTCGATGACGACCAGACCCTGCGCGATGCCCTGGCAGAGCAATTGGCTCTTTATGACGAGTTCCGGCTGACGACCGCGGGCAACGCCACGGCTGCGGTGAAGGCCGCACAGAACGAGCGGATCGACCTCGTGGTGATGGATGTCGGCCTGCCGGATATGGACGGCCGCGAGGCCGTCAAGGTGATGCGCAAGAACGGCTTCAAGAGCCCGGTGGTGATGCTGACGGCGCAGAGCTCGGATGCCGACACGGTGCTGGGGCTCGAGGCCGGCGCCAACGACTATGTGGTCAAGCCGTTCAAATTCGCCGTGCTGCTGGCGCGCATCCGGGCGCATTTGCGTCAGTATGAGGCGAGCGAGGACGCGATCTTTCAGGTTGGCCCTTACACGTTCCACCCCGGCTCCAAGCTGCTCGTCAGCGAGAAAGGCTCGAAGACCAAGCTGACCGAGAAGGAAACCGCGATCCTGCGCTTCCTCTACCGCGCGGGGCGCAAGCCGATCGCGCGCGAGGTGCTGCTGCAGGAGGTCTGGGGCTATAACAGCCAGGTGACGACGCATACGCTCGAAACCCACATTTACCGGCTGCGCCAGAAGATCGAGCCCGATCCCGGCAATGCCCGCCTGCTCGTGACCGATGCCGGCGGCTACCGGCTGAATCCCTGACGGATGGCCCTCGACGACGACATGGCCCTGCTGGCCCGGCAGCCGCTGCTGAGCCTGATGGAACGCGATGCGTTGAGGCTGCTCGCCTTCGCGGCGGAGAGCCGCATCCTGCGCGCCGGCGATGTGCTGTTCCGTGCCGGCGAGCCTTCGGACGGCGCTTTCCTGGTCGTCTCGGGCGCGGTGGCGCTGACGGCGCAGGATGATGGCCAGCCCGCAAGCGAGATCGCCGGGCCTGGCGCGATGATCGGCGAGCTCGCGCTGTTCACTTCGGTGCCGCGGCAGGTCACGGCGATCGCGCGCGAGCCGACGCAGATCATGCGGTTGCCACGCAGCGTGATGCGGCGTGTGCTCGGCGAATCGCCGGATTCGGCCGAAGCGATCGCCCAGGCGATCGGGGATCGTTTGCGCGGTTTCGTGGAAGAGCTCGTCTCCGTGCGGGCTGCGCTCGGCGCGATCGACCGGAAATAAGTTTGCCGCGCCGAATCAGGCGGCCGGCGGATGTCTTGCGGCGCGGATCGCGGCGAATTTCGGCCAGAGGATGTTGATGCACAGGCCCGCCAGCACGAGCCCGCCGGCCAGGAACTTCCAGCCCGGCAAGGGTTCGCCCAGCCAGATGGCGGCGGCGCCCATGCCGAAGACCGGGACCAGCATTGCGGTCGGCGCCACGGTGGCGGCGGTATAGCGCGAGAGCAGCCAGCCCCAGACGGCATAGCCGAACATCACATTGCCGACGGCCTGCCAGATCGCGGCCGCCCAGGCGCTGGGTGGCGCGGCGGTCAGGCTGTCGCGAATGGCTGGCCAGCCCTCGACGAACCACGACAGCACGAAAAGCGGCGGCACCGCGAACAGGCTCGTCCAGACGACATAAGCGAGCATGTCGATGCCGGGTGCTCCGCGAACCACGATATTGCCACCGGACCAGCAGAGCGCGGCGCCAAGGATCAGGACGACGCCCAGCGGCGTCGTGGTGCCGTCGGTGTGCCAGAGGATCACGGCGATGCCGATGCAGGCCAGGACGAGGCCGACGAACTGGAAGGGCTGGACGCGTTCGCGCGTGATCGCCGCGGCCAGCAGGATCGTGAAGAAGACCTGCGACTGCACCACCAGCGAGGCCAGGCCCGGCGTGATGAAGCCCTTGATCGCGATGTAGAGCAGGCCGAACTGGCCGGCCCCGATCAGCAGGCCGTAGGCGGCAAGATTACCCCAGGGCACGGCCGGCCGCTTGAGGAAGAACACCGCCGGCAGCAGCGTGAAGGCGAAGCGCAGGCAGGCGAAGAACAGCGGCGGGAAATGTTCGACGCCGATGTGGATGACGACGAAATTCGTGCCCCAGACCACCATCACGGCCAGGGTCAGCAGCGCATCCCGCGGCGAGAGCGAAGTCGAGAGCGCGCGCTGCAATGATCTGGCCTTCCGGTGAACGGGCCGTGCCGATGTTGCCGCGCGCTATAGCACGATCATGAAATGGCCGGGCGGAGGGGCCTGGCATGGCCGAAGCGCAGCCGGGGCATGGGCCGGTCCGTCTCTGAAGGCGCCGGCGCCGGGCCTCAAAGCTCCAGCGTCACCGTGACGGGGACGTGGTCGGAGGGACGCTCCCAGCCGCGTGCCTCGCGCAGGAAGGAGAGGTCGCGCAGCGTCGGCTTCAGCGCGTCGGAAAGCCAGATATGGTCGAGCCGGCGGCCGCGATTGGAGGCCTCCCAATCCTGCGCGCGATAGCTCCACCAGGAATAGAGTTTTTCCGGCTCGGGGCGCAGCGTGCGGGCGGCGTCGGTCCAGCCGAGCTCGGAGCGCAGCTTTTCCAGCGTGGTCGTCTCGATCGGTGTGTGGCTGACCACGTCGAGGAGCTGCTTGTGGCTCCAGACATCGTGCTCATAGGGCGCGATATTGAGGTCGCCGAGCAGGATCGCGGGCCGGTCCGTCGGCTTCTTCGTCACGCCCCAGGCGCCGATCTCGTCGAGGAAGGCGAGCTTGTGGGCGAATTTGTCGTTCTTGGCCGGATCGGGAATGTCGCCGCCGGCCGGGATGTAGAAATTATGGATGGCGATGCCGGCCGCCGCGCCCGCCGCCTTGTCGAGCGTCACCGTCATGTGCCGGGCATCGTTGCGGCCGCACATCGACATCGCTTCCTTCTCGCTGAAGGGCAGCTTCGAGACGATGGCGACGCCGTTATAGCCCTTCTGGCCGATGAAGGCCTGATGGACATAGCCGAGCTGGTGGAAGGCCTTGGCCGGGAATTGCTCGTCCGGCGTCTTGGTTTCCTGCAGGCAGAGGATGTCGGGTGCGTAGCGGGTGAGAAACTCGCCGACCATCCCGATACGCAGGCGGACGGAATTGATGTTCCAGCTCGTGACAGTCAGTTGCACGCGGAGATTCCGGCAAGGAGAGGTGGCCGGAAACTGGGTCGTTGCGTGCCAAAAGGCAAGCCGTTTCGGCGCCCGACTATCCGCGCCGAACTAGCCTTGGCCGGCGATCACAGCGTGCGCTGGTGATCGATCACGAAGTTCTTCGGGTCGGTCTGGCGCTGCAGGCTGAGATTGTAGAGCGACACGGCCGTTTCATAACCCTGCGGATCGACGACCACCCATTGCCTGAGCTCGTTGGCGACGAGGTCGAACTTCAGCGTGATCTTCGAGGTTCCGCCGAGCGTCGAGCGATCCTCGATCCGGACGGAGAGGATATCGCCGTCGACGCTGGCACCGGTGATGGTGCCTTCGCGGTTGAGATCCATCTTCTCGCGCACGAGGAATTTCAGCGGCGTCTGGCCGATCGAATAGACGTCCTGCGTGCCGAGGCGCTTGTCGCGTACGGCCACGGAGGTGCCGTCGGCGATAACCTCGGTGGTCGCGGGCGGCTCGTATTCGAAACGCATCTTGCCCGGGCGCTGGATGTAGATCCGACCCTCGAGCCGCTTCCCGTTGGGATTGAACTGGATGAAGTTGCCCTGCAGCGTCGTGAAGCTGTTGAGATAGGTATTGAGCCGCTCGATCGCTTCCTCGCGCGTCGCGGGCGCGGCGAGCTTGGTCTTGGCCGGCGTCGTCTTGGACGCTTCGGGCTTCGCCGTCTGCGCGACAGGTGCAGCCTGTGGGGAACCCGCCGCCTGCGCAGCCGGCGCATCGTTCATCGCCGTGCGCGGCAGGCCGAGATTGGCCGGGCGGACCGGCGGGAGCGGGATCGCGCGCGGCGCGGCCGGTCTGGCGAGCGCGGGCTTGGCCGCGGCAGGCGGCTGCAACTGCAGGGGTTGTGCCCCGAGCGGCGCTGCCGCCAGGCCGTAGCCAAACGCCGCCGTCAGAACCGAAACCCGAAGAATCGGGATCACTCTCATGAGCAAGTCTGCTCCATTCCCTGTGCCACGGCGATCCTCATGCCGGACGAGATACGTCGTGGCTCCGGTTGTTGCGGAGCGCTCGTGTCTTCGGGGCCTCAACGCTCTCCATGCCGCCGAGGTTGCAGCATCGTGATGGCTATTTGAGGACCGGCGCCTGCCCGTGCAAGTCCTCCGACCGAATGATGCGGCTATTCGTCCTCGCCGTGGCCCTGCGTCTCGACGAGGATCTCGCGTTTCCCGGCGTGATTGGCGGGTCCGACGATGCCCTCGTTCTCCATGCGCTCCATGATGGATGCGGCGCGGTTGTAGCCGATCTGGAGGCGGCGCTGGATGTAGGAGGTCGAGGCCTTCTTGTCGCGCAGCACGACCGCCACCGCCTGCTCGTAGGGGTCGTCGGAGTCGAGCGAACCCATGCCGGTCTTGTCGAAGACGGCGCCGTCCTCGTCCTCGGCCGCTTCCTCCTCCTCGGAGGTGACGGCGTCGAGATATTGCGGCCGGCCTTGGGTCTTGAGATGGGCGACGACCTTCTCGACCTCGTTGTCCGAGACGAAGGGGCCGTGGACGCGGGTGATGCGCCCGCCGCCGGCCATGTAGAGCATGTCGCCCTGGCCCAGAAGCTGCTCGGCGCCCATCTCGCCCAGGATCGTGCGCGAGTCGATCTTGCTGGTGACCTGGAAGGAGATCCGGGTCGGGAAATTCGCCTTGATCGTGCCGGTGATGACGTCGACCGAGGGGCGCTGTGTCGCGAGCACGACATGGATGCCGGCGGCGCGGGCCATCTGGGCGAGGCGCTGGATCGTGCCCTCGATCTCCTTGCCGGCGACCATCATCAGATCGGCCATCTCGTCGACGATGACGACGATATAGGGCAGAGGCTCGAGGTCCATGACCTCCTCCTCGTAGATCGCCTCGCCGGAATGCTTGTCGAAGCCGGTCTGGACGGTGCGGGTGATGACCTCGCCGGCCGCCTTGGCCTCGCCGACCCTGGCATTGAAGCCGTCGATGTTGCGCACCGAGAGCTTCGACATCTTCTTGTAGCGCTCCTCCATCTCGCGCACCGCCCATTTGAGGGCGACGACCGCCTTCTTGGGGTCGGTGACGACCGGGGTGAGCAGATGCGGGATGCCGTCATAGACGGAGAGCTCGAGCATCTTGGGATCGACCATGATCAGGCGGCATTCCTCCGGCTTCAGCCGGTAGAGGATCGACAGGATCATGGTGTTGATCGCGACCGACTTGCCCGAGCCGGTGGTGCCGGCGACGAGCAGGTGGGGCATGCGGGCGAGATCGGCGATCACCGGCTCGCCGCCGATGGTCTTGCCGAGGCAGAGCGCGAGCTTGTGCTTGGTCGCTTCGAAATCCTGGCTGGCCAGAAGCTCGCGCAGGAAGACGGTCTCGCGCTTGGCGTTGGGCAGTTCGATGCCGATGGCGTTCTTGCCCTGCACCACCGCCACGCGCGCCGAGACCGCGCTCATCGAACGCGCGATGTCGTCCGCCAGCGAAATCACCCGCGACGACTTCGTGCCAGGCGCAGGCTCAAGCTCGTAAAGCGTCACCACAGGGCCGGGGCGGACCTGCGTGATCTCGCCGCGCACGCCGAAATCCTCCAGCACGCCTTCGAGCAGGGTCGCGTTCTGTTCCAGCGCGTCCGTCGAGACAGTGTTGGCGAGGGATTTCTTCGGCTCGGCCAGATAGGTCAGCGGCGGCAACTCGAAGGAATCGCGCTCGAGGAAGGAGGGCTGCGCCTCGCGCTGCATGCGCTTGCCCGGCTTGGGCGCGGGAGCGGGGGCGGCGACGCGCGGAGCGTTGAGGTCGCGCAGGTCCTGTGCATCGTCGATGTCGAAGGGCGGATCGTCGTCGATGTCATGGGAGGCCGCCGCGCGCGTGCCCGGCAGCGGGGCCGGATCGAAATTCGGCAGGGGCTGACGCGGCGCGGGACCGGCGCCGAATTGCGGCTCGCGGCGGACGCGGCCTGCACCGGCCTGCGGCGCGGGGCCGGTGTCGACGGCGGGCTCGGGCGGGTGGGGCAGGCGGCGCAGAATCGCCGCGCGCAGCGCCATCGCGCCATGGGCGAGCCAGCCGATCAGGATGACGGCGATGCCGGGCTCCTCGTCGCCGCGCTCCTCGCCATCGGAGAGGCCGTCATCGGCCTCGTCGTCAAGGGCCGGATCCTCGTCATGGACGAAGCCGAAGCCGGCGGCGGCGGTGACAGCGAGAATGGCGATGCCGGCATAAAGGAAGCCGACGAGGCTCGCGACGGCGCCCCCGGCGATGCCGGCGATGTTGCGGGTGCCGAAGAGCAGCCCGTCGCCGATGACGCCGCCCATGCCGGTCGGCAGCGGCCAGCGCGGCGTCGCCGGCAGGGCGCTGGCGACGGCGGCAGCGGCGGCGACGCCAACGACCCAGAGGCCGAGCTTGAGCGCGCCGCGGTCGAAGAGGTGGAAGCGGACCAGCCGCAATGCCCAGATCATTGGCGGGAAGAGCAGGGCGATGACGCCGAGCCCGACGAGCTGCATCAGCAGGTCGGCGATCATGGCGCCCGGACGGCCGAGCCAGTTGCGGACCGCGCCATTGGTGGCGTTGTTGAGGCTCGGATCGTTGGCCGACCAGCTCGCGAGGGCCAAGGCGACGACCGCCATCAGCGCGAGCAGCCCCAGCCCGGTCAGCTCGGCGGCGCGGCGCGACAGGAACTCCCGCACCGGATCGGGCAGGCGGTCCATAAGCGATCGGGAGCGGCGGATGGTGCGCATGCGGCTTCGAGTCGTATTCCGGGCTTTGGGCCGCATCATGCCGGCCATATGCTCCACGTTAGGAAGCTGTGGTTAAGGCCCGCTTAACCTTGAAGCACGTCGATCTTGCGGCAGTGCACAGACATGAAAAAACCCCGGCGGTTTCCCGCCGGGGTCGGTTTCACGTGAATCGCTGAGCGATGATCACATGTTGTAGGCGCGCTCGCCGTGCTCGGCGATGTCGAGGCCCTCGCGCTCCTGATCGGGCGTGACGCGCAGGCCGACGACGACATCGACGATCTTGTAGAGGATGAAGGAGCCGACGCCGCACCAGACGACGGCGACGGCGACCGCGACGAACTGCTTCCAGACCTGCGCGCCCATGGCGTAGTCGGCGACGCCGACGCCGCCGAGTGCCGGGGCGACGAAGATGCCGGTGCCGATCGAGCCGATGATGCCGCCGACGCCGTGGACGCCGAAGACATCGAGCGAGTCGTCATAGCCGAGCGCGTTCTTCACCGTGGTGCAGAAGAAGAAGCAGACGATGCCCGCGACGGCGCCGAGCACGATCGCGCCCATCGGCCCGATGAGGCCGGCGGCCGGGGTGACGGCGACGAGGCCGGCGACGATGCCCGAGAGCATGCCGAGCAGCGAGGGCTTGCCCTTGACGATCCACTCGATGAAGAGCCAGCCGAGGCCCGCTCCGGCCGTGGCCGTGAAGGTGTTGATCATGGCGAGCGCGGCGCCGCCGGTGGCCTCGAGATTGGAGCCGGCATTGAAGCCGAACCAGCCGACCCACAGGACTGCGGTGCCGATGAAGGTCATCGTCAGCGAGTGCGGCGACATCAGCTCCTTGCCGTAGCCGATGCGCTTGCCGACCAGGAGCGCGCCCACCAGCGCCGCGATACCGGCATTGATGTGGACGACCGTGCCGCCGGCGAAGTCGAGTGCGCCGAGGGTGAAGAGGTAACCCTCCGAGAACCAGACCATATGGGCCATCGGGAAGTAGACGAAGGTGCCCCAGAGGATGACGAAGAGGATCATCGCGGAGAACTTCATGCGCTCGACCAACCCGCCGACGATCAGGGCGGGCGTGATCATCGCGAAGGTCATCTGGAAGCAGATGAAGACGTATTCAGGGATCACGACGCCCTTGGTGAAGGTGTCGGAGGTGGAATCCGGCGTCACGCCGGCGAGGAAGGCCTTGGAGAAGGAGCCGATGAAGCTCGTCAGCGAGCCGCCCGAGGTGAAGGCGAGGCTGTAGCCGTAGATCACCCAGACGATGCACATGATCGCGGCGATCGCCGTGATCTGCGTCATCACCGAGAGCATGTTCTTGGTCCGAGAGAGGCCGCCATAGAACAGCGCCAGCCCCGGCAGCGTCATGAAGAGGACGAGGAGCGAGGACACCAGCATCCAGGCGGTGTCGCCCTTGTTGGGCACGGCCGCGGCGGCGGCCGCCGGCGCCTCGGGAGCCGCCGTCTGGGCCAGGGCCGCGCCGGCGCAGAGCGCGGCGAGCGTGAGGCCGGTCAGCCCGGCCCGCAGGGAAGTCCTGAAATTCATTGCTTGAAACTCCTGAAGGGTCGGGGGCTCAGAGGGCGTCGCCGTCGGTCTCGCCGGTGCGGATGCGCACCGCCTTCTCGATCGAGGAGACGAAGATCTTGCCGTCACCGATCTGGCCGGTACGGGCGGCGGCGGTGATCGCCTCGATCACCTTGCCGACGAGCTCGTCGGCGACAGCCACCTCGATCTTGATCTTGGGCAGGAAGCTCACGGCGTATTCGGCGCCGCGGTAGATCTCGGTATGACCCTTCTGCCGGCCATAGCCCTTCACTTCAGTCACTGTCAGGCCGTGCACGCCGATGGCGGTGAGCCCGTCGCGCACCTCCTCCAGCTTGAACGGCTTGATGATCGCCATCACGATTTTCATCTGCTGGGTTTCCCCTTTACGCCGCCTGGTCGTCAGCCCCGGCGAACTCGTTGCGCCTCGCCCGCCCTGCGATGCGCAGTGCGACGCAGCGCATAATTCAAGGGACGTGCCAAAGCGCTCCGCGGGCCGGCGTCAGCCTCCGGGCGGGGGAATCGGGCGCAGATCAGCCGAAAATCGAATCCGGTATGCCTATTCGATAGGCGTTTGCTTTCTTGTTATGCAATTGCCTGAAAAGGCGTCAGGCGCGATCCGGCCGTGGGCGGATCAGGCCTTCCTGCGCCACGGAGGCCACCAGCCGCCCCTCGCGGTCGAAGACGAGGCCGCGCGAGAAGCCGCGCGCGCCCGAGGTCGAGGGGCTGTCCTGTGCATAGAGCAGCCACTCATCGGCGCGGAAGGGGCGGTGGAACCAGAGAGCGTGGTCGAGGCTCGCGCCCTGGATCTTCTGGTCGAAAACGGTCGTGCCATGCGCGATGAGGCTGGAATCGAGCAGCATGAGGTCCGAGGCGTAGGCGAGAACGCTGCGATGCAGGGCTGGCTCGTCGGGCAGGGTCTCCATCGCCCGGATCCAAACGTTGAACTTCGGCTCCATCTTGCCGCCGGTGCG
Organism: Allobosea sp. RCC_152_1; assembly: GCF_041360765.1. Classification (NCBI taxonomy): domain Bacteria; kingdom Pseudomonadati; phylum Pseudomonadota; class Alphaproteobacteria; order Hyphomicrobiales; family Alloboseaceae; genus Allobosea; species Allobosea sp. RCC_152_1. The sequence goes on along the minus strand of NZ_JBFUPU010000010.1, from coordinate 54,499 downwards.
GTAGCGCTCGAGCTCGACGGGGCGGATCTCGATCGGCCGCTTGCGCTGGTAATAGGCCTGCACCGCATCCGGCATATGCGGCAGCACGGTCTTCGCCATCTCCTCGCGATCCGGCAAGTCCTCGGGCATCGGGACGTCCGGCATCGGCATCTGATGCTCGTAGCCGGGCTCGTCGACCTGGAAGGAGGCCGACATGGCGAAGATCGCCTCGCCCTTCTGGATGGCGAGCACGCGCCGCGTCGTGAAGGAGCGGCCGTCGCGCAGGCGGTCGACTTCATAGACGATCGGCATTTCGGGATCGCCGGGCAGCAGAAAATAAGCGTGCAGCGAATGCGGTTGGCGGTCTTCCACGGTCTTGCAGGCGGCATAGAGCGACTGCGCGATCACCTGGCCGCCGAAGACGCGCGGCCAAGTCGACTTCGGGCTGCGACCGCGGAACAGATTGCTTTCGAGCTGCTCGAGGTCGAGGATCGCCGTCAGGGAAGCGCTGATCTGCTGTGACATGAGGCCGTATCGCGGTCGGGTTGACGTTGGCGTCGGCGGCCCGCAGAGGAACAGCCGGGTTTACCCGCATCAGCACCGAGGCGGCTTGCCTCGTCAAGCGGGCCGCTGTGGCATCGGGCCGAAAAGTGGAATCCGCTTTTCGGAAGAAACCGATGCGATAACAAATGGATAGATCACGGTTATCGCGTCCGTCAGGATGCGCGGCGATCCAGGGAGAAGCAGAATGGCCGTCGTGCCGGACGCAAGCATGCGCATCGTCATCGCCGGTGGCGGCATCGCCGGATTGAGTCTCGCGCTCGCCTTGAAGCAGGCGCTCGGAGCGGGCTTCGCGGTGGTGCTGGCCGATCCGGGGGTGAACGCCGCTCCCAAGCCAGACAATCGCGCCTATGCGGTGGCGGCCGGCGCCCGCTCGATGCTGGAGACGCTCGGTGTCTGGGAAGCGGTCTCCGGCCATGCCCAGGCGATGATGGAGATGGTGATCTCGGACAGCCGGACGAACGATGCCGTCCGGCCCGTCTTCCTCACCTTCGACGGCGAGGTCGAGCCCGGCCAGCCTTTCGCTCATATGGTCGAGAATGCCGCGCTGGTGGCGGAGCTGAAGGCCGCCTGCGAGCGGGCCGGGGTCGATCTGAGGCCGGTCGGCGTGCGCGGTTTCGCCGTCGAGGACGAGGCTGTCGCGATCACCTTCGCCGATGGTGCTGAGGACAAGGCGGCGCTGCTGGTCGCGGCCGATGGCGCCCGCTCGCGGCTGCGCGAGCAGGCCGGGATCGGCTGGGTCGGCTGGAATTATCCGCAATCCGGCATCGTCGCGACGATCGGCCATGAGCGGCCGCATCACGGCAGGGCGGTCGAGCACTTCCTGCCTTCGGGGCCCTTCGCCATCCTACCGCTCACGGATGGCGGCAGGCTCGGCCACCGCTCCTCGATCGTCTGGACGGAAAGGACCGGGAACGTCGCGCCGCTGCTGTCGCTCGATGCGCAGGACATGTTGGCCGAGATCGAGATGCGCTTCGGGCTCGAGCTCGGCGAGATCACGCTGGAGAGCCCGGTGAGCGCTCATCCGCTCGGCTTCGGCGTGGCGCGGCGCTTCGTCGACCGGCGGTTCGCGCTGCTGGGCGATGCCGCCCATCTCATCCACCCGATCGCGGGACAGGGGCTCAATCTCGGGCTGAAGGATGTCGCGGCGCTGGCGGAGGTCATCGTCGATGCCGCGCGCCTCGGGCTCGATGCCGGCGCGCTCGACGTGCTCGAGGATTACGAGAAGGCGCGCCGCTTCGACACGGTCGCGATGGGCGCAGTGACGGACGGGCTCAACCGGCTGTTCTCGAACGATGCGACGCCGCTGCGGCTGGCGCGCGATCTCGGGCTCGGGCTGGTCGATCGGCTGCCGGGGCTGAAGCGCTTCTTCATCCGCGAGGCCGCCGGTGTCGCCGGAGCGCCGCCGCGGCTGTTGCGGGGCGAGACGCTCTGAGCGCGCCCGCTCAGCCTGGCCAGCCCTCCTCGGGCCAGTCGCGTGCGGTGTGGATGACGCGCAGGATCGCGACGACCTCGCGTCCGCCCTGGAGCGCGAGCGCATAGGCCAGGATGTAGGGCAGGCGGGGAACCAGTTTCTCGTAGACGCCACTCACGCGTCCCGGCCGTCCGGTCGCGAAATCACCGAGCTCGTTCCCGGCCTGCTCGATTGCATCGACGACCCGCTCAGCCGCGTCGGGGTTGTCTTCGGCGATGTATCGAAGGATATCGAGGTAGTCGCGTCTGGCATCGTCCGACCAGATGACGGGCCTCATCCTCGGCCGGCCTTCCTCAGCCTCGCATCCGCGACGATTTGGCGAGCGTCGGCGGTGACCTGGTCGTGCGCGACGACCCGTCCGGCCTCGACGTCGCCCAAGCCCCGTTTGATCCCCTCGATGATCTCAAGCTCGCGGTCGACATAGGCTGACACCGCCTCGCCCGCGAGGAAGGATTTGCTGCGCCGGGTGTCGGTCGCGATTCGCTCCAGCTTGCGCTTCGTCTCGGCCGAAACCCGAATCGTCATCGTTTCCGTCGCGGCCATCGTTCCTACTCCTGTGTTGTCGTGTGTACATCTTAACACAAGGGAGAGGAGCTAGCGACACAGCTTCAATCCTCCAGCGGTCGGGCCTCTTCCGGCAGCATGATCGGGATGCCGTCGCGGATCGGGTAGGCGAGCTTCGCGGCGCGGCTGATCAGTTCCTGCCTCGCCGCGTCGTATTCCAGCGTGCTCTTGGTCAGCGGGCAGACCAGGATCTCGAGCAGCTTGGGATCGACGCGGGTGGTCGTGTCGGTTTCGTTGGTCATGCGGTTTCCTTAGCTCTTGCGCGGCAGATCGGCCAGCATCCCGGCCGCGACCATCAGCTTCGGCAGGGTGAGGCCCGAGGTGGCGATGGCGTTGATCGTGCTGCGGGTGCGCTCGACATCCTGGCCGCGCTCGGCGAGCCAGCTTTCGAGCGAGCCCTTGCCGCCATCCGAGGAGGCGATCTCCTGCGTCATCTGCGCATGGGCGTCGTCGAGCGTCTCCACGGCCCGTTCGCGGGCGAGACGCTCATAGTCGTCCGTCGCCGGCACCGCCGCCGCGGCCGCCTCGAGATTCGAGAGGCCGAAGAAGGCATCGACGCCGAAATGGATGCGGGCGACATCGCCGATCTTGCGCTTGCTGCGCTCGGCGATGTCGACGATATCCGTCGCCTGGGCGAGCGAGGGCAGGCTGGCGACGCGGGTGGCGAGCGCCTCGGGCACGCCCTCGGAGGAGAGGACGGCGATGCGGGCGAGCCGCGCCTGGGCGGCGGCTTCCGGCAGCAGCGCATCGAGCTCGGCCGAGAGATCGGTAACACCCCTGGCGTAATGCGCGATGGTCTGCTCGATCGTGCCGGGCTTGGCCGCGCCGCGCCGCAGGAACCAGCCCATGCGGTCGATGACGAGCTCCTGCGCGGCGGCATAGAGGCCGAGCTGGGTCTTGCCGGGAATCTTCGCATCGAGCGTGTCGATCTCGCCGTTGAGGCCGATGAGATCGAACGAATCGCGCGCGATCGCGTAGGCGGCGGCGATGGCCGGCACCTCCGAACGGGTCAGCGCCGCCAGGATCGGGACCAGCGCCGGCCCGCCGCGATTGACGATGGCGTTGGCGAGCTGGGTCGCGACGATCTCGCGGCGCAGCCTGTGGCCGGCGATCTCGTCCGGATAGGCGTCGCGCAGCGCCTTCGGGAAATAGCGGACCAGTTCGGTGGCGAGATAGGGGTCATCAGGCACGCTCGATTCGAGCAGCGCGTCGTGCAGCGCGAGCTTGGCATAGGCCAGCAGCACGGAGAGTTCCGGCCGCGTCAGCCCCTCGCCGCGCTTCTCGCGCTCGACGAGCTGGGCGTCGCTCGGCAGGAACTCGACGCCGCGGTCGAGCCGGCCGTCCTGCTCCAGCGTCTGCATCAGGAAGCGCAGGCCGGGCGTCGCAGCCACGCCCTTGGCCTCGGTGAGCGAGAGTGCCAGCGTCTGCAGATAGTTGTTGCGCAGGACGAGCAGCCCGACCTCGTCGGTCATCGCTGCGAGCAATTCGTTGCGCTTTTCCTCCTTGAGGCGGCCGTCCTTCACCGGGTTGGCGAGCGCGATCTTGATGTTGACCTCGACGTCCGAGGTGTTGACGCCGGCGGAGTTATCGATGGCGTCGGTGTTGAGCTTGACGCCCTTGCGCGCCGCCTCGATGCGGCCGCGCTGGGTCACGCCGAGATTGGCGCCCTCGCCGATGACGCGGGCCCGGAGATCGTTGCCGGCGATGCGGATCGCGTCGTTGGCGCGGTCGCCGACCTGGGCGTCACTCTCGTCCGTGGCGCGGATATAGGTGCCGATGCCGCCGAACCAGAGCAGGTCGACGCGGCTTTTCAGGATCGCGGTCATCAGCTCGGGCGGCGAGACCTCCTTTTTGTCGAGGTCGAGCAGCGCCCGGATCTCGGCCGACAGCGGGATGCTCTTGGCCTGGCGCGAGAAGATGCCGCCGCCCTTCGAGATCAGGCTCTTGTCGTAGTCCTGCCAGGACGAGCGCGGCAGGGCGAAGAGGCGCTGGCGCTCGGCCAGCGAGGTGGCCGGATCGGGATCGGGATCGAGGAAGATGTCGCGGTGGTCGAAGGCAGCGACGAGCTTGATCTCGGGGGAGAGCAGCATGCCGTTGCCGAAGACGTCGCCCGACATGTCGCCGACGCCGGCGACGGTGAAGGGCGTGGTCTGGATGTCGACATCGACCTCGCGGAAATGGCGCTTCACCGCCTCCCAGGCGCCGCGCGCCGTGATGCCCATGCCCTTGTGGTCGTACCCTTGAGAGCCGCCGGAGGCGAAGGCGTCGCCGAGCCAGTGATGCTTCTCCAGCGAGATCGCGTTGGCGGTGTCGGAGAAGGTCGCCGTGCCCTTGTCGGCAGCGACGACGAGATAGGGGTCGTCGCCATCATGGCGCACTGTGTCCGGCGGCGGCACGATGGTCTCGCCGTCGAGATTGTCGGTCAATTCGAGCAGGTTGCGGACGAAGATGCGGTAGCTCTCGGTGCCCTCGGCGAGCCAGGCGGCGCGGTCGGATGCCGGCGGAAGCTGCTTCGGCACGAAGCCGCCCTTGGCGCCGACTGGAACGATCACCGCGTTCTTGACCTGCTGCGCCTTGACCAGGCCGAGCACCTCGGTGCGGAAATCCTGCGGGCGGTCGGACCAGCGCAGGCCGCCGCGCGCGACCTTGCCGAAGCGCAGATGAATGCCCTCGACGCGCGGCGAATAGACGAAGATCTCGTAGAGCGGGCGCGGCAGCGGCAGGCCGTCGACCTGAGCGCAGTCGAATTTGAAGGTGATGGTGCCGCGCGGCTGGCCGTCCGGACCGATCTGGAAGAAGTTGGTGCGCAGTGCGGCATCGACCAGATTGACCAGACGGCGCAGGATGCGGTCCTCGTCGAGGCTGGTGACGGCGTCGAGCGCGCCCTCGATTTCGGCGCGCTTCTGCGCCATGCGCTGCTCGCGCTCCTCCGGCTTGATGCGCGGATCGAACTTGGCGGTGAAATAGCCGACGAGATCGGCGGCGATGCCGGGGTGGCGCGTCAGCGCGTCGGCGATGTAGCCCTGCGCATAGGGCGCGCCGACCTGCCGGAGATAGCGCCCGAAGGCGCGCAGCAGCGCGGCTTCCCGCCAGCCGAGGCCGGCGGCGAGCACGAGCTGGTCGAAGCGGTCCGATTCGGCCAGCCCACGGAACTGCGCCATCAGCGCGGCTTCGATGGTCGGGTCGAGATGCTCGATGTCGATCTCGCCGTCGTCGGCGCGCTCCAGCGTCATGTCGTGGAGCCAGACGCGGACATCCTCGCCCGCGCCGCCATTGCCCTGCGGCAAGACGTTGTAGGTCCGCTCGTTGACGACGCGGAAGCCCATATTCTCCAGCAGCGGGACGCGAGCCGAGAGCGAGATCGCGCCCCCGCGCGAGAATACCTTGAGATTGGCGCGCGTCGCGGCGTCACCCTCGCGGCGGTAGAGGTTGACGGCGCGAGGACGCTCGGCCGAGAGCTGCTGCAGCATCTCGATGTCGATCAGTGCATCCGTGGCGGAGAAGCGCTCGCGATAGGCGGCGCCGAAGGCGGCGGCGTAGCGCTCGGCGAGCGCGCGGGCGGCGGGCCCGGCCTTCTCCTGGTCGAGGACGTCCTTCAGCCCGTCGCTCCAGGTGCGGACGATCGCGCCGATGCCGGCTTCGAGCGTGGCGCGGTCGATCCGGGGCGTTTTCCCCTCGTCGCGGCCGATGATGTAATGGGTGCGCGAGAGCGGCCCTTCCGGATAGGCGGGATAGGCAGCCGAGATCCGCCCGTTATAGATGCGGGCGAGGAATTCGCCGACGCGCAGGCGGACATTGGTGTCGTAGCGGTCCTTCGGGATGAAGACGAGGATCGAGACGAAGCGGTCGAACTCATCGACACGGGCGAGCGCCCGGATGCGCGGCCGCTCGGTGAGCTGCAGGATGTCGAGCGCGAACTGCTCCAGCGTCGGCACGTCGATCTGGAAGAGCTCGTCGCGCGGATAGGCATCGAGCACGTTCAGCAGGGCGCGGCCGGAATAGCTCGCCGGGTCGAAGCCGATATTCTTGGCGACGCGGGCGACTTTGAGGCGCAGATAGGGGATGGCGCGGGCCGAACCGGTATAGGCGTTCGAGGTCAGCAGGCCTACGATGCGCAATTCGCCATCGAGCCGCCCTTCCGGCGTGAAAAGCTTGACCCCGACATAGTCGAGATGGACGCGCCGGTGGACGCGGCTCTTGACGTTGGCCTTGGTGATGATGAGCGCCTGCGGCCGGGCCAGGAAGGCGCGGATCTCGGGCGTGGTCGTCACCAGCTCGCGGCCGCGGCGCAGCACCTTGACGGCGGGGTCGCGCAGGATGCCGAGGCCGGAGCCCTCGATCGGGTCGGCGGCGACGTCGCCGCCGGGGAAACGATAGGCCCGCGCGCCGAGCAGGGTGAAATTGTCGCCGGCGATCCATTCGAGGAATTGCAGCGCCTCGGCGATTTCGTCCTCGGGCAGCGGCGGCGGATTGGCGCGATAGGCCTGGATGACCTCGGTGATGCGCCCGCGCATCGCCGCCCAGTCGTCGACCGCGAGGCCGACATCGGCATAGACTTGGCCGAGCCCATGCTCGAGACGCTGGCGCGCCTCCGCCGAATCGATTCGATCGAGATGGATATGGATCAGGCTCTCGCGACGGGTGCCTTCCGGCGCCCTGCCTGCCGCCTCGCCGGCGAGCGAGACGAATCGGCCCTTGGCGTCGCGGGCCACGGCCAGGATCGGGTGGGCGACGAGGCGCGGCTCGTAGCCCTGGTCCTGCAATTCCGCCAGCGTCGAATCGAGCAGGAACGGCTTGTTGTCGTTGACGACCTCGAGGATCGTGATCTGGTGCTTGCGCCCATCCGCCTCGAACTCGTCGTCGCGGAAGCGCAGATTGATTGTCTCGGGCTCGCGCGGCTCGGTGAGGTGCTCATAGGCAGCCGCTGCCGCGCGGGCGAGCAGCTCCGGCGGCAGGATTTCGAGATCCTCGGCGACGGAGCGACCGTAGAGCAGCCTTGGAAATTCGGCGGGCATGGGCGATTTCAGCCCGGCGGCAGCAGCTTCAATGGCGGCAACCGCCGCGGCCGTGGCATTCGTGACCCGCTTGCCCATGCTCAACCCCCGTTGTTTTGCCGCAGCGATGACATAGGCTGCACGGCCTTTCAACTTTGCCTTGCCCAACAAAGCGGCAAAATTGCTGTTCCGGACCAAGACAGGACGCACCATGGCGACGAAGCATGACAAACCAAAGGTCGGAGAGGAACCTGCGAAGCAGGATGCTCCGCCGGCCGTGATGGCGCTCGCTCTCGATCCGGGCGCGCTTTCGGCGGAGAATCAAGCTTATTTCGAGAAATGCCAGGAAAAGCTCGGCTTCGTGCCGAATGTGCTGGCGTCCTATGCCCATGACGACGCCAAGCTCTCGGCCTTCGCCGCCTTCTACAACGACCTGATGCTGGCCCCCTCGGGGCTCTCGAAGCTGGAGCGCGAGATGATCGCGGTGGCGGTGTCGAGCGTGAACCGCTGCTATTACTGCCTCACCGCCCATGGCGCCGCGGTGCGCCAGCTCTCGGGCGATCCCGTGCTCGGCGAGCTGATGGTGATGAACTACCGCGCGGCCGCGCTTTCCAGGCGCCATCGCGCCATGCTGGATTTCGCGGTGAAGCTGACCGAGACGCCACATCTGATCGGCGAGGAGGATCGCGCAGTGCTGCGCGAAGCCGGCTTCAGCGAGCGCGACATCTGGGACATCGGCGCGGTGGCGGCCTTCTACAACATGTCGAACCGAATGGCCTCGGCGGTCGATATGCGCCCGAATGCGGACTATCACCGGCAGGCGCGCTGAGGCCCAAAAAGAAAACGGCCGGCGCAATGCCAGCCGCTAGTTGGCCTCGACCCGATGGCCCGGCTCCACCAGAACTCCGGGGGGCTGGGGGCTGACAAGCCGGGGCTCAGCAGAACCGGGCCGTCGAGGCAACGACCGTAATTGAGCGGCGCAACTTGGCGGGTCGTTGGCGCGTTGACGGCGAAATTGCGGCATTGCTGACGAAGCCGCGAGGAGCGGCGGCACGCGATCTCCGCTGCCGGTGCGGTGTCCCTTGCCAGCTCGCTATCGCGGGCGCATCATCGCGGCATGTCGAGTTCGCGTTTCATCCACCGGAGCGGGGAGGCGCCATGAGCGAAAGCGAAACGCCACAATCGCGGCCGGCCGACGCCGTCGTGACTTTTCCGGCGCCGGCACGGCCCACCACCGTCACCTTCGATCGACGCGAGCTTTCCGAACTGCTCAATCTCTATGGCCGCATGGTCGCGGCCGGTGAGTGGCGCGACTACGCCATCGATTTCCTGAAAGACAAGGCGCAGTTCTCGGTCTTCCGCCGCTCCTCCGAAATGCCGCTCTACCGCATCGTGAAGGACCCGGCGCTGGCGCGCCGGCAGGGAGCCTATTCGGTGGTGGCGGCGACGGGGCTGATCCTGAAGCGCGGCTCGGAATTGTCGCGCGTGCTCAGGGTGCTCGACAGGCAGCTCAGCATCGTGAACTGAGATCAGAAGCCCGGCGGCGAGCGGTCGGCCTCGCCGAGCTCCTTCTGCATCAGCATCTGGTCGAGCCAGCGGCCATGCTTGAAGCCGACCTTCTCGGCGACCCCGATCAGCCGGAAACCCGCCTTCTCATGCAGGCGCCGCGAGCCGATCGAGGCGCCGGTGCCGTCGCCGATGACGGCGATCATCTGGCGGAAGCCGCGCTTCGTGCACTCCGCGATCAGCGCATCGAGCAGCAGGCTGCCGATCCCGAGCCCCTGCGCGGCGGGCGCGAGGTAGATCGAGTTCTCGACAGTGGCGCGATAGGCCGGGCGGGGGCGGTAGGCCCCGGCATAGGCATAGCCGAGCAGGGAGCCATCGCGCTCGGCGGCGAGATAGGGGTAACCGCCGGCCAGGGTCGCTTCGAGGCGGCGCAGCATCTCGGCCTCGCCCGGCGGGTCGAGCTCCCAGGAGGCGGTGCCGTTGCACACCGCATGGGCATAGATCGCCGCGATAGCGGGAATGTCGGCAGGGGCGGCCGGGCGGATCGAAGGCAGTGTCATGCCTGCAGATTGAGCAACGGCCGTGCCAAAACAAATGCCCCGGCCTTGCGGCCGGGGCATGTCGGCTCCGTGGAAGGAGCAGGTCCGTCTCGCTCGCTTACTCGCGGTTGCCGAGCAGCGAGAGCAGGAACTGGAACATGTTGACGAAGTTCAGGTACAGCGACAGCGCGCCGTTGACCGAAAGCTTCGCGGCTTCCTCGGGGTTCATGTCCGAGGAGAGGTACATCTCCTTCAGACGCTGGGTGTCCCAGGCGGTGAGGCCGGCGAAGATGCCGACGCCGACCAGCGAGATCACGAAGCCGAGCCCGCTCGAGGCGAGGAAGATATTCACCAGCGAGGCCAGGATCAGGCCGATCAGGCCCATGACCAGGAACGAGCCCATGCCCGACAGCGACTTGCTGGTGGTGTAGCCGTAGAGGCTGAGGCCACCGAAGGCCGCCGCCGTGATGAAGAACACCTGCACCACCGAGGCGCCGGTGTAGCGGATCAGCAGCGTCGACATCGAGACGCCCATGACCGCCGCGAAGGCGAAGAACATGGAACGGGCCGAGGAGGCCGACATCCGGTCAATCCGGAACGAGAAGAAGAAGATGAAGGCCAGCGGCGCGAGCGCGAACACCCACATCAGCGGCGTGCCGTACATCAGCTGGCCGAAGGAGGTGAGATAGGTGTTGCCGATACGCGCGACGGCGTTGGCCTGGTCGGTGACGGCCATCTTGTTGACGCCCAGCGCGAACAGCGCCGAGATCGCCAGACCGATCACCATGTTGTTGTAGACGCCGAGCATGAACGAGCGCAGGCCCTGATCCATCTCGACGGCGCTGGTCTGCTGTGCGCGGCCGGCACCCCAGACTGGAGCATTGCGGTCGAAGTTGCTCATCGAGCGAGTTTCCCCTGACGTAGTTTCGGACGACGGAAGGCACGCAATGCCACCCGTCCTCGCGCACAATCATCGCGATGGAGGGAATATGAGGGGGTTTCGCCTTCCTTACAAGAGCCGGCCATGGTTAAGGCCGGTGCGAGCATAGAAGTTCGGCCGGCGCCGCATGCAGAATTACAGGATTTTAATGTCTATCCCGGTGATGCTTCGGTCAGTCATCATAAATTCCTGAGATGAGAAGCCGGCGCTTTCGACAGTATTTTTATCGTACCGACGAGCCCGAACAGGACGGTAACCACGATGGCGGCAGTCGCAGCCAGTAAAGCACCGGTCGGATCACTGACGAATTCGATGCGCATCACTTGCGTGACGACACCCCAGCCGGCCGCAGTACCCGCGACAACGCCGAACAGCGCCGCGACCAGTCCGATGGCGGCGTATTCAAGGGCGTACGACGAAAGTATAAAGCGACGGGTCGCGCCGAGGGTCTTCAGGATCATCGCGTCATAGAGCCGCGCCCTCTGTCCGGCCGCCAGCGCGCCACCCAGAACCAGCAGGCTGGCGGCGATGGCGAGGCCCGAGGCGCCGCGGATCGCGGTGGCGAGCTGTTCGACGATGGTGTTGACCGCCTCCAGCGCATCCTTGACCCGCACGGCGGTGACGGCCGGGAACTCGGTTGCGAGCCGGCGCATCAGAGCGGGGTCGCCGGAGCCGTTGCCATTCGGGGCCGCGGTGATGGTGGCGAGATCGGTATGCGGGGCGCCCGCGAAGGTGTTGGGCGAGAACACCATGACGAAATTGATGCCGAAGGAACGCCAGTCGATGCTGCGGAAATTGGCGACGCGGGCAGTGATGCTGCGCCCGAGCACGTTGACGGTGAGCCGGTCACCGATCTTGAGGCCGATGCCGGCGGCGTTCTGCGCGTCGAAGGACACCAGCGGCTCGCCCTTGTAGTCGGCCGGCCACCATTCTCCCGCTGCGATCTTCGAGCCCTCGGGCAGGTTTGCCGCATAGGTAATGCCGCGGTCGCCATCGAGCACCCAGGCGGATTGCTCGCTCGCCTTGACGTCCTCGGCGCGGGTGTCGTTCACCGCCAGGATGCGCCCGCGCATCATCGGCACGCGCTCGACGGCCGCGCCCGGTCTTTCCTGCGCGAGGAAAGCGTCGAAGCGAGCGGAATCTCGGCTGGGGATGTCGAGGAAGAAGAAGCTCGGCGCCTTGGCCGGCAGCGCGCCGGTGAGCTGGCGCGTTAGGCTGACATCGATGAAGGCGAGCGCGGAGAGCAGGGCGACGCCCAAGCCCAGCGAAAGCACCAGCGACGGGGTCAGGGCGCCCGGGCGATGGCTGTTGGCGAGCGCCATCCTGAGCGACGGGCTGCGCGGGCGGGGCAGGCGGCGGGCGAGCGCCATCAGTCCGACCGAGACTCCGCGCAAGAGCACGAAGACGCCGAACATGACGCCGATATAGATCAGCGCGATGCGCCGGTCATAGGCAAAGCCGAGCGCGACGCCGACCAATCCGGCCAGCGCTAGCAGGCAGAGAACAAGGTAGATCGCGCGCGGACGACGCGGATCGGGCTCGACCTGGTCGCGGAACAGGGCCGAAACCGGCACGTCATGGGCGCGGCCGAGCGGGATGATGGCGAAGACCAGGGCCGTCAGCAGGCCGTAAAGCGCGGCGATGGCGAGCTCTCCAGGCGCCAGCGTCGGCTCGAAGGGCACGGGCAGGATGCTTTGCAGCAGGGCGCCGAGCGCGAAGGGGGCGGCAGCGCCGAGCACGAGGCCGATCGCGGTGCCGATGGCGGCGACGAGCATCACCTCGGTCAGATGGATCGCGACGACGCGTCCGCCGGTGGCGCCGACGGCTTTCATGGTGGCGAAGTCGAGCTTCTTGGCCTCGACGAAGCGGCGCACCGCATTGGCGACGCCGACGCCGCCGACCAGCAGGGCAGTGAGGCCGACCAGCGTCAGGAACTGGGTGAAGCGTTCGAGGTTGCGCTGGAAGCTTGGCGCGGCATTGGCGCGGGAGCGGATTTCCCAGCCGGCGTCGCGCTGCTGCGTGCCGGCATCCGCGATCAGCCTGTCGAGATCGGCGTCACCAGACGCAGCCTGCGGCAGTTGGAGGCGGTAGGTCCAGCGGATCAGGCTGCCGGGCTGGATCAGGCCGGTGGCGCGCAGCGCGTCCTGCGAGATGAGGAGGCGCGGGCCGAAGCCGACTCCGGCGGCGATCTTGTCGGGCTCGGAGACGAGATTGGCGCGGAGCTGGATCTTCGCGCCGCCGACCGTGACGGTGTCGCCGGGTTTGAGGTCGAGCCGGCCGAACAGGATGGGGTCGGCGACTGCGCCATAGGTGCCGTCGCGCTCGCCGAGCAGGCCGGCGATCGGCTGCCGAGGGTCGGTCTCGACCGTGCCGATGCTGGGATAACCGGCATCGACGGCCTTGATCTCGACAAGGGCCGCGCCCTTCTCGCCGGCATTGGCCATGGCGCGCATCGTGGCGATGGTCGAGACCGTGCCGCGAGCCGTCAGGAAGGTGAGCTCCTGCGGTGTCGCCTCGCGCTGGATCAGGCTGAAGGAGGCGTCGCCGCCGAGGATGCGCCGGCCTTCGCGCGCCAGCCCCTCGGTGAGGCCGCGCGAGGCGGAGGCGACGGCGGCGATGGTCATGACGCCCAGCGCCAGGCAGGCGATGAAGACGCCGAAGCCGCGCAGGCCGGCGCGCAGATCGCGCAGGGCCAGGCGCAGCGACAGGCCGAAGCCGAGGGAGGAGCGGGCGGGCGGGCCGCCGAGCGGCTTGACGGGCGCGTGCATCGTCAGATGTCCGCCATCGCGTCTTCTTGCTCGATCACGCCGGAGCGCAGGCGGACGGTGTGGTCGCAAAGCGCCGCGAGCGAGAGGTCATGGGTGACGAGCACGAGGGTGGCGCCGCGCTCGCGCTTCAAGGCGAAGATCAGGTCGACGATGGAGCGGCCGGTCGCCTCGTCCAGATTGCCGGTCGGTTCGTCGGCGACGAGGATTGCCGGATCGGGCGCGACGGCCCGCGCGATGGCGACGCGCTGCTGCTCGCCACCGGAAAGCTGCGCCGGATAATGGTCCATGCGGTGGCCGAGGCCGACATTGCGGAGTTCGGCCTCGGCGCGGGCGAAGGCGTCGGGGGTGCCGGCAAGCTCGAGCGGCAGCGCCACGTTCTCACGCGCCGTCATGGTCGGCACGAGATGGAAGGACTGGAAGACGATGCCGATACGCCGGCCGCGGAAGACCGCGAGCCCGTCCTCGTCGAGCTGGCCGAGATCCTGCCCGGCGACCTTGACGATGCCGGAATCGGGGCGCTCCAGCCCGGCCATGGTCATCAGCAGGGTCGACTTGCCGGAGCCGGAAGGGCCGACGAGGCCGGACGCCTCGCCATCGGGCAGCGACACCGAGACGCCTTTCAGGATATGGACGCGAGCGGCTCCACGCCCCAAACTTAAATGCACATCCTGCAACTCGATCGCCGGGGCGGCCTTTTCGCTCATCACGCCATGATCCTGACTTACGCTTCCATCGCCGTCCCGGCCGGGACCTCGTCGCGGCCCCTGCGGAGCCGTGAGGCGCCGAGGCGGGGCTTGCGCCGATATGGGCGCGGTTTCCTAGTTGTCCAATCGTTTGCGGCGATTTTCACGCTGATCGCCCTCACCTTGATGGTGGCTGCTCCGATGGCCTTCGCCCAGACCGCGACCCCGGTTCCTCCGGCCGGAAAGACGCTCAAGCTCGTTGCGTTCGGCGATTCGCTCTCGGCCGGCTACAACCTGCCGGGCAGCGCCGCCTTCCCTGCCGTTCTGGAGCAAGCGCTGCGCCAGAAGAGCATCGCTGTCGAAATCGTGAATGCCGGCGTTTCCGGCGACACGACGCAGGGCGGGTTGGAGCGGCTCGACTGGTCGGTGCCCGATGGGACCGATGGCGTCATCCTCGAACTTGGCGCCAACGATGCCCTGCGCGGTGTCGATCCGGCCCAGACGCGGCAAGCGCTGGAGGCGATGATCGCGCGTTTGAAAGAGCGTGGCATCCCCGTGATGCTCGCCGGCATGTATGCGCCGCGCAATCTCGGCACGGATTATGCCAAGCGCTTCGATGCGATCTATCCGGAGCTTGCGGAAAAGCACGCTCTGGTGCTTTACCCCTTCTTCCTGGAGGGCATCGCGGGCGACCGCGCGCTGAACCAGGCGGACGGGCTCCATCCCACGGTCGAGGGCGTCAAGGTCATCGTCCGCAACATCCTGCCGACGGTCGAGCGCTTCATCGCGACGCTGCCGGCCAGATCCTGATCCGTTCCCGGTTCCAGCGGGACGAATCCCCAAGCCTTTTCCACGCCGCCCGCCGGCACCGTTTCCGGAGTTGCTTTGCCATGGACTACCGCCGCCTCGGACGCACCGATCTCAAGGTCTCGGTGATCTGCCTGGGAACCATGACCTGGGGGGAGCAGAATACGGAGGCCGAAGGCCACGCCCAGATGGACTACGCTGTCGAGCAGGGCGTCAATTTCTTCGATACCGCCGAGCTCTATTCGATCCCGCCGAAACCGGAAACGCAGGGCTCGACCGAGCGGATCATCGGCAGCTGGTTCAAGGCGCGCGGGAACCGCGACAAGATCATCCTGGCCTCGAAGATCTGCGGGCGCGGCGGCAATAGCTGGTTCCGCGACGACCAGAGCCCGACACGCGTCACCCGCAAGCAGATCATGGAGGCGGTCGACAAGAGCCTCGCGCGGCTGCAGACCGATTATATCGACCTCTACCAGATCCATTTTCCCGAGCGGCCGATGCCCTGGGGCTCGAACCCGACGCGCTTCTCGCATGCGGCCTATGAGAAGCCGGCCGACGAGACCTCGATTCCCGAGCAGCTCGACGCCTTCGCCGAGGTGGTGAAGGCTGGGAAGATCCGCCATCTCGGCCTCTCCAACGAGAGCGCCTGGGGCACCATGCGCTTCGTCGCCGATTCGGAGGTTCGCGGCACGCCGCGCGTCCAGTCGATCCAGAACGCCTACAGCCTCCTGAACCGCACCTTCGAGACGGCGCTGGCCGAGGTCGCGATCCGCGAGGATGTCGGGCTGCTCGCCTATTCGCCGCTGGCGCAGGGCTACCTCACCGGCAAATATCTCGATGGCGCCCGCCCGGCCGGGGCGCGCACGACGCTGTTCAACCGCGGCCAGCGCTATGAGGGCGCGGGCGCCGAGGATGCGATCAAGCGCTACATCGCGCTGGCGCGCGAGGCCGGGCTCGACCCGGCGCAGATGGCGCTCGCCTTCGTCAATTCGCGCGATTTCGTGACGGCAAACATCATCGGCGCGACCTCGATGGAGCAGCTCAGGACCGACATCGCCTCGATCGACGTCAAGCTGACGCCCGAGATCGAAGAGAAGATCGACGCGATCCACCAGCTCGTCGGCAATCCCTGCCCCTGATTTTCAAAATATCGCGTCATTCCGGGCGAAGCGAAGCCTAGACCCGGAATCCATCGTAGGGCGTGACACCCTCCGATGGATTCCGGATCGGCGCCGCTGACGCGGCTTGTCCCGAATGACGGTGCGCGGGAACGGCTTGCGCGATGCAGGTGAAAACCGGTTCCCTTGAGCCGGCTTCCCGCCTACCGTCTCGCCAGAGTCACAATCGCTTGGCAGGAATCGACTCATGCCGAGGCTGTTCATCGCTCTGGAAATCCCCGCCGATGTCGCATCCGAGCTGACGCTGCATCGCGGCGGCCTGTCGGGCGCGCGCTGGATCGAGCCGCCCGACTACCATGTCACGCTGCGTTTCCTCGGCGATGTCGACCGGCGCATGGCGAATGATGTCGACCATATGCTGCCCGATCTCGGCGCCTATCCCTTCGAGGTGACGCTCGATGCGCTCGGCTCTTTCGGCGGCGACAAGCCGCGGGCGGTCTTCGCCCGGGTGGTGCCGACCAAGGCGTTGACCGAGCTCCAGGGCGATGTCGAGCGGCAGATGCGCCGGCTCGGCATGCCGGCCGAAGGGCGCAAATTCGTGCCGCATGTCACGCTGGCCCGGCTGCGCGATACCTCGCCGGTCGAGCTCGCGCATTATCTCAGCCTGCATCCGATCATCAGGCCGATCAACTTCACTGCGCGCCGCGTGGCGCTGATGTCGTCGCGCGATTCGACCGGTGGCGGGCCCTATGTGCTGGAGGCCGCCTATCCGCTCGGCCCGTCCTATCCCAATCGCCTGCCGAGGGAGGTCCAGCGGCGATGACGAGACCGAAACGACTGAGTCCCGAGGCTCAGGCGGAGGCGCTGGCGACCCTGACCGGCTGGAAGCTGGCGCAGGGACGCGAGGCGATCAGCAAGCGCTTCGTCTTTCGCGATTTCAGCGAGGCCTTCGGCTGGATGACGCGGGTGGCGCTGCTGGCCGAGGCGGCGAATCACCATCCCGAATGGTCGAATGTCTACCGGACGGTGGATGTGACGCTCGCGACCCATGATGCCGGCGGTCTGACCGAGCTCGACGTCAAGCTGGCGCGGGCCATCGACGCCCTGGGGAATTGAGCGGGCTCAGCCACTCCAACCGCAAGCCTTCAGCGCCGCCAGCATATGCGGCGGTGGCGGCGCCTCGACATGGATGGGCTCGCGCTTGCGGTAGAGCGGCACGGTGATCGCGCGGGCGTGGAGCTGAAGGCCGGGTCCGCCCTCGCGCGGCGCGCTGCCGTAGATTTCATCGCCGAGCATCGGCCAGCCGGAAGCCTGGCAGTGGACGCGCAACTGATGGGTGCGTCCGGTCAGCGGCTCCATGGCGAGCCAGGCCAGCGGACCGCCTTCGCCTTGCCCACGCCCGAGCACGCGATAGCGCGTCTGCGAGGGCAGGCCGGCGGGATCGACCTTCATCCACCAGCCGCGTTCAGGCGAGCGACGGGCGAGCGGCAGATCGATCAAGCCCTCGTCCTGCGCGGGCTCGCCCTGCACGATCGCCCAATAGGTCTTGTCGATCCGGCCGTCGCGAAACATCTGGTTGAGCTCGGCCATGGCGCGGGGATGGCGGCCGAGGACGAGGCAGCCGGAGGTGTCCTTGTCGAGCCGGTGCGCCGCTTCCGGTTTGCGCGGCAGGCCGAAGCGGAGCTGGTCGAGATAATCGGTCAGCACGGGTATGATGCGGCGCTTCGCTTGCGGGCCGCGATGCGAAGGCAGCCCGGCAGGCTTGTCGATGACGAGCATCATGGCGTCGCGATAGAGCAGCGGCACGGGTAGCTCGGCGTCGACCTGGCCCGAGGCTTGCGAATTTTCTGGTTGAAGCGGCTGCGCCATGGCATTGCGCTAGCTAAGCCGGCCCGGCGGCGCAACTGAAGATGCCCGCCGAACCGTAGACAGGATGGCGATGAGCGAGACTGAGCCCAAGAAACGCGGCTTCTTTTCGAGGCTGTTCGGACGCGAGGAAGAGCAGGCCGCGCCGGTGCCGGCCCCCGAGCCGGTGATCGAGCGGGTTGTTGAGCCGGTCGAGGAATCGAAGCCGGACGTCGAAGAGGCTGCTCCCACGACGGCTGTCGAGGCGGAAGCGCTTGTCGCCGATGCGCTGGCCCCCGCACCACCTGTTCCGGTTGAGGAGGTTACGCCTGTCGAGCCGGAGCCGGAACCCGTCGCTATCGCTGTTCCGCCGTCCGAGTCCGTTGCCGCTCCCGAACCTGCTCCCATCCCGGTGCCGCCACCAAAGCGGAGCTGGTGGCGGCGGCTGACGGAGGGGCTGTCGCGCACCTCCTCGGCGTTGACGACGGGGATCACCGACCTCTTCACCAAGCGCAAGCTCGATGCCGGCACGTTGGAGGATCTCGAGGACATCCTGATCCAGGCCGATCTCGGCCTCGCCACCTCGGGGCGGATCGCGAAGGCCGTCGGCGAAGGCCGTTACGACAAGCAGATCGATCCGGCTGAGGTGAAGGCGATCCTGGCGCGCGAGGTCGAGGCGATCCTGATGCCGGTCGCTCATCCGCTGGCGGTCGACGCCACGAAAAAGCCGTTCGTGATCTTGATGGTCGGCGTGAATGGCTCGGGCAAGACCACCACGATCGGCAAGCTCGCGGCGAAATTCCGCACTGAAGGCAAATCCGTGATGCTGGCGGCCGGCGATACCTTCCGCGCGGCGGCGATCGAGCAATTGCGCGTCTGGGGTGAACGCACCGGGGCCGAGGTCGTGTTCGGCCAGCAGGGGGCGGATGCGTCGGGCCTCGCCTTCGAGGCGCTGCAGAAGGCGAAAGCCAACGGCACCGATGTGCTCCTCGTCGACACCGCCGGGCGATTGCAGAACAAGCAGGGGCTGATGGACGAGCTCGCCAAGGTCGTGCGCGTCATCCGCAAGCAGGATGCGAACGCGCCGCATGCGGCACTGCTCGTGCTCGACGCCACGGTCGGCCAGAACGCGATTTCGCAGGTGGAAGCTTTCCGCGAGACGGCCGGCGTGACCGGCCTCGTCATGACCAAGCTCGACGGTACGGCGCGCGGCGGCATCCTGGTGGCGTTGGCGGCGCAGTTCGGCCTGCCGGTGCATTTCATCGGCGTCGGCGAAGGCGTCGAGGATCTGGAGCCGTTTTCGGCGCGCGATTTCGCCCGCGCCGTGGCGGGATTGGGAGAAGCGGCGTGAGCGATGGCGCAAGCGAAACCACCCGGCCGATTCCGGTGGAGGCCAAGGGCAGGCCGGTCAGCCCGCTTCTGAAGCTCGCGCTGGAGTTCGGGCCGCTCGCGATCTTCTTCTTCGCGAATTCCTATGGCGACCGGCTGTTCCATGTCGCCGAGGACCGGCGCATCTTCGTTGCGACCGGCATCTTCATCGTCGCGTCGCTGGTGGCGCTGGTGCTGTCGCGGGTGCTGATGGGCTATCTGCCGCGCATGGCGATCGTGAACGCGATCGTCGTCACCGTCTTCGGCGGGCTGACGCTGGCGCTGGACGACGCCTTCTTCATCAAGGTCAAGCCGACCATCGTGAACGCGCTGTTCGGCTGCGTGCTGCTCGGCGGCCTCTTTTTCGGCAAGTCGCTCCTGTCGCTGGTGCTGGAGACGGTGTTGCAGCTCGACGCGGAGGGCTGGCGCAAGCTGACCTTCCGCTGGGGCCTGTTCTTCTTCGTGCTGGCCGCGCTGAACGAGGCGGTCTGGCGCACGCAGACCCAGGATTTCTGGGTCGCCTTCAAGGTCTGGGGCGTGATGCCGCTGACCATGATCTTCGCGCTGGCGCAGACGCCCTTGATCCTGAAGCACGAGATCAAGCCGGCGAAGACCGAGGAATAGGCCGGATTTCGCTTGCTCTCACGCGAGTCATCCCGGGCGGAGCGAAGCGCAGACCCGGGATCGATTCCGGAACGGTTCAGGCATGGATCCCAGATCGGCGCCGCTTCGCGGCTTGTCCGGGATGACGGCGGCGTTTTTGAGAGGTACTTGCCATTTGGCAAAATTCTCTCCATTTTATGCCAAATGGAGAGAGATGCCATGAGCGCCCTGCTGCGCATCGAGACCGCCCAGCGCGATTTCGTTCCTGACCCGATCAGCGATGACGAGGCGGGCGCGATGTTCCGCGCCGCCGTCAACCTGTTCCGGCTCTGGCGGATCACCGACGACGAGGCGGCCGTTCTGATCGACCTGCCGGTGCGGACCTATGCCCGCTGGAAAGCCGGCGGCGTGGGCCGCATCTCGCGTGATGGCAAGGCGCGGCTCTCGAACCTGATGGGCATCCACAAGGCGCTCCGGCTGATCTTCGCCGAGCCGCAGCGCGGCTATGACTGGATCAAGCGCCCCAACCGCGATTTCGGCGGAAAATCGGCGCTCGACATCATGCTGGGCGGAGAACTGACCGACCTGATGCGGGTGCGCCGCCTGCTCGATGCCGAGCGGGGCGGCTGGTGATCGATCCGGCTGATCTGCCGGTCGCGCAGGTTGAATGGCGCGGTGCGGTCCGGATCATCCGCAGCATCTTCCCGCCGATCGACCTGTTCGAGGATATCGCCGATCCCGCCGACTGGCCGCTGCTGATCGCGGCCGAGCAGAAGACCAATCCGCGCCTGATGGAGACGATCGGCAATCTCGATCTCGTGCCGCCCGAACGGCGCATCTCCGGGCCGGGGGCGAGCTGGCTGATGGCGCCCTTCACCCATGTCAGCCCGGACCGGCCGAGCCGCTTCAGCGCTGGCGGCTTCGGCGTGCTCTATGCCGGCGACCGCTTCGAGGTCGCTTTGCTGGAAACGGTGCATCATCACGCCCGCTTCATGCTGGCGACAGCGCAGCCGCCGGGCTGGACCTCGCAGTTCCGCGAGATCGTGCTCGATATCGATGCCGGATTGCATGATCTGCGCGGGCTGGGCGAGGCGGCGGCGGCGCTGCTCGATCCGGCCGATTATGCGCAGAGCCAGTTGCTCGGCGAGCGCCTGAGGGATGCCGGCTCGGAAGGGGTGGTCTATTCGAGCGTGCGCTGTCCGGGCGGCGAATGCGCCGGTCTGTTCTATCCCGATGGCGCGAGCCATCCGGTGCAGGGCCGGCATCTCGACTATCACTGGAACGGCGAGCGGGTGGACCTCTACCGGGACCGCAGCGCCGGCGAGGTCTACCGCATCGTTTGAGGCCTATTTCGGCGCGAGCCGGATCGCGCCGTCGAGGCGGATCGCGGTGCCGTTCAGCATGTCGTTCTCGACGATGCTGCGGGCGAGCGCGGCGTATTCCTCCGGCTTGCCGAGGCGCGAGGGATGCGGCACCGAAACGGCGAGCGAGGCCTTGGCCTCCTCGGGGAGCCCCGCGAACATCGGCGTCTCGAACAGGCCGGGCATGATGGTGACGATGCGGATGCCGACCGAGGCGAGATCGCGCGCGATCGGCAGCGTCATGCCTGCGACGCCGGCCTTCGAGGCGGCGTAGGCGGCCTGGCCGATCTGGCCATCCTCCGCCGCGACGGAGGCCGTGCAGATGATGACGCCGCGTCCGCCATCGGCCGTGATCGGCTCGAGCGCGGCCAGCGCCGCGGCGGATTTGGCGATGACCCGGAAGGTGCCGACGAGGTTGATCGCGACCGCCTTCTCGAAGGTCGCGGTGTCGTGGGCGACGAGCTCGCCGGTGTCGCGCTTCTTTGAGACGACGCGGCGGCCGGGCGCGATGCCGGCGCAGTTGACGATGATGCGGGCGACGCCATGGGCGGCGCGGGCCTTGGCCAGCGCCTCGTCGACCGAAGCCTCGCTGGTGACGTCGCAGGGGCAGAAGACCCCGCCGATCTCCTTAGCGACCGCCTCGCCGCGCTCGGCGTTGAGGTCGAGCAGCGCGACCTTGACGCCCTGGCCCGCCAGCATGCGCGCGGTCGCCTCGCCGAGGCCGGAGGCGCCGCCGGTGACGATGGCGGCGAGGGAGGAATCGAGTTTCATGGCGCGTTTCCCGTCAATCCTGGTTCTGGAGCCGGTTTAGAGGGCGTTTCCTCCTGTTCCAAGCGGGTTTTCCGGCAGGCCTCTTGTGCAGGATTGCGACGGGGCCATCTTTCGACATGGCGCGCCGGTTGGGAGCGCGCGATCATCGGCGTCATCCGACGCCAAGGAGAAAGACAGGGATGAGCGAGGGGTTCAGCGCAAGCTTCAGCCGCGAGGAGATGGAGGCGATCCGCAAGAGCCTGCGTGACGAAGCGAGGTTCGGCGCCGATTTCATGGCCCGCCTCAAGCGCGTCGCGAAGCGTATTCCGTTCACCGAGGATCTGCTGGCGGCGTGGTTCTGCACGCGCGATCCGCAGACGCCGCGGCGCGTCAAGCTGACGCTGCTCGCAGCGCTCGGCTATTTCGTGCTGCCGCTGGATGCGATTCCCGACTTCATGCCGCTGATCGGCTTCACCGACGATGCGGCGGTGATCGCGGCGGCCATCGCGGCCGTGGCGGGCTCGATCAAGCCCGAGCATCGCGAGAGGGCGAAAACGGCGATGGCTGATCTCTGAGCGCTTCAGAACGTTAGCACGACCTTGCCCTTGGCCTGGCGGTTGCCGATCAGCGCATAGGCTTCCGTCCAGCGCTCGACGGGAATCGCGGCATGGACATGGGCGCGGATATGGCCGCCTGCCGCCCAGTCCAGCAGGCGCTCCATGTTGCGGCGATGCGCGGCCGGTTCGCGGGTGACGAATTCGCCCCAGAAGACGCCGCGCAGGTCGCAGCCCTTCAGCAGCAGCAGGTTGAGCGGGATCTTGGGAATCGTGCCGCCGGCGAAGCCGACGACGAGATAGCGACCCTCCCAGGCCATTGACCGCAACGCCGGCTCGGCCAGATCGCCGCCGACCGTGTCGTAGAGCACGTCGACGCCGCGTCCCGCCGTCACCCGTTTCAGGGCGGCGCGGATGTCGTTCGTGCCGTAGTCGATCTCTTCCTGCGCGCCGTGTTCGCGGGCGAGCGCGAGCTTGTCGGCCGATGAGGCGCAGGCGATGACATGGGCGCCGAGCAGCGCCCCGATCTCGACGGCGGCGAGGCCGGCGCCGCCGGAGGCGCCGAGGATCGCCAGTGTCTCGCCTGCCTTCAGCCCGGCGCGCTGGATCAGCCCGTGCATCGCCGTGCCATAGGTGACGAAGAGGCCGGCGGCCTGTGCGTCGGAGAGCTTCTCCGGTACGCGAATCAGCGCTTCGGCCGACACCGCGACCTTCTCAC
Source organism: Allobosea sp. RCC_152_1 (assembly GCF_041360765.1). Lineage (NCBI taxonomy): Bacteria > Pseudomonadati > Pseudomonadota > Alphaproteobacteria > Hyphomicrobiales > Alloboseaceae > Allobosea > Allobosea sp. RCC_152_1. The sequence goes on along the minus strand of NZ_JBFUPU010000010.1, from coordinate 31,367 downwards.
GTGCCGCGCCATGGCCCAGCCAGGCCGCGACGCGCTCGCCGATCTGCCAGCCGGTGACGCCCTCGCCGATGGCGGCGATGGTGCCGGCGCATTCCGCCGAGGGGGAGAAGGGCAGGGCCGGCTTGGTCTGGTAGCGGTTCTGGATGATCAGCGTGTCGAAGAAGTTCAGCGCCGCCGCCGTGACGGCGACGACGACCTCTCCGGGAGCGGGTATCGGCTCCGGCAGGTCGCGGATCGCCAGTTCCTCGGCCGGGCCGTGATGTTCGCAGAGCAGGGCTTTCATCGTCTGTCCGTCGCCGTCCTTCGGGAGGCGCGATGGTGCCATGGCGTGCTGCCCGGCGGAACAGATCGGCGCCTCCGGTCCATTCGCATTTTCGCCAGGATCGTGACACTCTATGCCGCCAGCGACCGCGAGGCCGCCTGATCAACAGGTGGTAAACGCGGTATTAAGAATTTTAGTGACTGATGGCGGTCCATGATCAGCTTGCTCCCTTCCTCCGGCGCTCGTGGCCGTCTTCGTCTCGCAATCATGCTTCCGCTCGTCGGAAGCATGACGCTGATGGCCGGGTCAGTGCTGGCCCAGCCGGCCAAGCCGAAGCCGGCCACTCCGAAGCCTGCCGCGGCGGCGGCCGCGGCCGCTCCGGCCAGTGCCGGCCAGGGCCAGGCCATGCTGCTCGAAACCGCCGGAAAATGGCAGGCCTTCTCCTCGCAGCAGGGCCGCACCAAGGTCTGCTACGCCCTCTCCAAGGCCGAGAGCCGCATGCCGGCCAATCTCAAGGATGTCGAGGGGCTCCTCTTCGTCTCCAGCCGCCCGGCCGAGGGCGTGCGCAACGAGATCAGCTTCGTCATGAATTTCGACGTCAAGGAAGGCGTCGAGCATCAGGCGATCATCGGCAATGAGCGTTTCGCCCTGGTGGCCAAGGGCAAGAACATGTGGCTGAAAAATCCGGCGGAGGAGCCGCGGATGCTCGATGCGCTGCGCCGTGGCGCGGGCCTCGAGATCAAGGCTACGTCCAAGCGTGGCAATCCCACCGCCGACAAGTACTCGCTCTCGGGCATGTCCCAGGCGGTGAAGCGGGCCGAGGACGCCTGCAAGTAAGGCGCGCGGCGGGAGATTTCCGCTTTTCGCGCATCTGTGCTAGGGAGCGGCGAAATTCCGCGCCTTCACTCATGGGCGACGACAGAGCTCCGATGACCGTGTCCGTTCTTGAAACTGCCGCCCCGGCGGCCGAACCTGTTTTGCGGCGCCCCTCGCTGGTGGGGCGCACACGCGCCGGCCTGGCCGAGGCGCTGTCCGAGATCGGCGTTCCCGAGAAGGAGCGGCGCATGCGCGTCGGCCAGCTCTGGAACTGGATCTACCATTACGGCGTGCGCGATTTCGACGCGATGACGACGATCGGCAAGGGGCTGCGGGCCGAACTCGCCCAGCACTTCTCGCTCGATCTGCCGGAGGTCACCGCCGAGCAGGTCTCGACCGACGGCACCCGCAAATGGCTGCTGCGCATGCCCTCCACCGGCCCGCGCGACCGCGGCGCCGAGATCGAATGCGTCTACATTCCCGAGGTCGACCGCGGCACGCTCTGCGTCTCCAGCCAGGTCGGCTGCACGCTGACCTGCACCTTCTGCCATACCGGCACGCAGCGCCTGGTGCGCAATCTGACGACCGAGGAGATCGTGGCGCAGCTCATGGTGGCGCGCGACCGGCTCGGCGATTTCCCGAATCGCAAGCCGCCGGAGGGCGCCTTCGTGCCGAACGATGGCGGGCGCTTCATCTCCAACATCGTCTTCATGGGCATGGGCGAGCCGCTCTATAATTTCGACGGGGTGCGCGACGCCATCGACGTGATCTCGGACGATCAGGGGCTTTCGCTCGGGCGCCGGCGCATCACCGTCTCGACCTCGGGCGTGGTGCCGCAGATCGGGCCGCTCGGCGACGAGATGGGCACGATGCTGGCGATCTCGCTGCATGCGGTGCGCGACGAATTGCGCAACGAGCTGGTGCCGCTCAACAAGAAATACCCGATCAAGGATCTGCTCGAGGCCTGCCGGAACTATCCCGGCCTGTCGAACGCGAAGCGGATCACCTTCGAATACGTCATGCTCAAGGGCGTGAACGATTCCGATGCCGAGGCGCGCGAACTGGTGCGGCTGCTCAAGGGCATCCCGGCCAAGATCAACCTGATCCCGTTCAATCCCTGGCCCGGCACCAAATACGAATGCTCGGACTGGGACCGGATCGAGCGCTTTTCGGAGATCGTCTTCCGCGCCGGCTACGCCTCGCCGGTGCGCACGCCGCGCGGGCGCGACATCCTCGCCGCCTGCGGCCAGCTCAAGAGCGAGACCGAGAAGCTCTCCGCGCGCGCCCGGCTGATGCTGGAGCAGGACGAGGCCAACGCCGCCGCGCCGGCCGTGGCTGCGGAATAGGCCGGCTTGATGCTGCGCTGGCTGCTGCTGATCCCCTTCGCCTGCCTCGTCGCCATGGGGGCGGGGCTGTTCTTCCTGACGGCGGCCAGCGTCGCATCGCCGGCCGTGGCGCTGCTGATCGGCGGCGGCATCGAACGCCTGCTCGACATCCTGTTCGGCCTGGCGGAAAGCGGCGTCGATCCGACGCCGGCGGCGCAGGCGGCGTTTGCCCTGATCGCGCGGCTGGGCCTTGCGATCATCGTCGCGCCGGTCGTGCTGGTGGCGGTCGGTTCGGAGCTGTTCGGATTGCGCAGCCTGCTGGTTCAGAGCGGGCTCACCGGCCTGCTCGCGGCGCTCTTGCCGTTGGCCATGCTGAGGCTTTCGCGCACGCCGAGCCCGGCCGAGCTGCAGATCATCTCCGGGCTCTTCCTGGTCGGTGCAGCGACGGGCTTCATCTACTGGCTGATCGCCGGGCGCGAGGCCGGCGGCGACAGGCGCCCCGCCGACCCCATATCTCGGTAATCGTCAGAGGCCGAGGGCCTTGCGCAGCTCGGCCTTGGCGGCGGCGAATTCGGTCTGGAAGTCCTGCTGTTCCATGATCCGCGCCGCGATGACCGAACCGGCGATGCGACCGGCCTCGATGTCCGAGCGGTAGTGGATGCCGCCGATGATGCGGTTCTCGCCATAGAACCAGGCGCGGTTCATGATCTCCACGCGCTTCTCCGGCACCATGTTCGACAGGACGATGCCCATCAGCGTGCCGACCGTGGTGTGACCGGACGGATAGGCGCCGGAGTTCGAGATCTTCACCACCGGCTTGACCAGCGGGCTGAGTTGATGCGGGCGCGGGCGCTTCCATGAGTCCTTGGCCGGATCGACGACGGCGCCTTCGGTCGCGACGACGCGATCGAAGAAGGCCGAGAAGACCGGCAGCGCTTCCGGCTTGAAGGCGGGGCCCATCACATCGGCGAAGCGCCAGACATTCTCCTCGGCGTCGGCCTTGGCCTTGGCCTCCATCTCCGGCGTGCGGGTGACCTGCAGCGTCAGCACCTCGCCGAGCTCGGCCTTGGTCTGCACGGAATCATCGGCCGGCGGCGGCTTGAGGAACAGCTGGAGATCGACGGATTTGGCGGATGTGAACGGCGCGGCGTCCTCGGCCTGGGCCGGCGAGAAGGCGAGCGTGGCGGCAGTCAGAAGGGCGAGTGCGAAATGGCGCATGGTGGCGGTCCCTGGTTGGCTGGGGAGGGACGCGCCGAGAATATGACAGCGTGATGAACCCGCTCAGTCTCCGATCGCCACGCCCTCGCGCCGGCCGTCGGCACCGCCGACGAACCCTTCCGGCGTCTTGACGATCACCTGCGTGCCGGAGGTCATCTCCATGAGCTGGACCTTGTGGCCTTTCGCTTCCAGAGCCGCCTTCCAGGCTTCCGCCTCGGTGCCCGCCTCCAGCTCGGTCGGGCCGTTGCGGCTGCCGAAATTGCCGAAATCGGCGGCAGCTTGAGGGTCCATGCGCCAGTCGAGCAAGGCGACCAACGTCTTGGCGACGAATTCGATGATCTGGCTGCCGCCGGGAGAACCCGCGACCGCGTAAAGCCGGCCGAAGGCGTCGAAGACCAGGGTGGGCGCCATGGAGGAGCGTGGGCGCTTGCCGGGCTCGACCCGGTTGGCGACCGGCTTGCCGTCCTCTTCCGGCGCGAAGTTGAAATCGGTCAGTTCGTTGTTGAGCAGGAAGCCGGCCTTCGTCATCAGATGCGAGCCGAAGCCGCCCTCGATGGTCGTCGTCATCGCGACGGCGTTGCCGTCCGCATCCACCACCGAGATATGGCTGGTGCCATGCTCGATGCCCTCGGAGGGGGCGAGCAAGCCGGCGCGCCGATGCGGCGGATCGCCAGCCTGCGCCCGGCCCATGGAACGCTCCGGGCTGATCAGGGCAGCGCGCGAGCGGATATAGTCGCGGTCGATCAGGCCGCGCACCGGCACGGCGAGAAAAGCGGGGTCGGCGAGATAGAGGTTGCGATCGGCGAAGGCGAGCCGGCCGGCCTCGCTCAGCCAATGGGCGGCCTCGGGGCCCGGCCCCATCCGCCTGAGATCGACGCGCTCGAGCATGCCGAGGATCTGCTGGACGGCGACGGCGCCCGAGCTCGGCGGCCCCATGCCGCAGAGCCGCCAGACGCGGTAGGCACCGCAGACCGGCTCGCGCTCCTCGACCTTGTAGGCCGTGAGATCCGCAAGCGTCATGTCGCCGGGATTGCCCGGATGCTCCGCTATGGTGGCGACGATGTCCTCGGCGATCGGGCCCTTGTAGAGCGCATCCGCGCCTTGTGCCGCGATAGCGCGCAATGTTTCGGCGAAGGCCGGGTTCTTCAGGATCGTGCCGACGGCTTTGGGCTGTCCGTCCGTCTCGTAGAAATACGCGGCGGCGCGCGGATTTTTGGGGAGATCCTTGTCGCCGGCGAGGAGGCCGTTGAGGCGCGGCGATATCGCAAAGCCCTCCTCCGCGAGCTTGAGTGCGGGAGCGACCAGATCGGCCCAGGGCAATTTGCCCCAGCGCCGATGCGCCTCCTCCAGCAGCCTGAGCGTGCCGGGCACGCCGACCGAGCGGCCGCCGATCACGGCCTCCCGAAACGGCATCGGCTTGCCGTCCTTCATGAAGCGGTCGGGCTTTGCGGCGGCGGGCGCCGTCTCGCGGCCGTCGAGCGTCGTCACCTTGCGGTCGAACTCGCCCCAATGAACGAAGAACGCGCCGCCGCCGATGCCTGAGCTCTGCGGCTCGACCAGATTGAGCACGAGCTGGATGGCGATGGCGGCGTCGGTGGCGCTGCCGCCGGCGCGCAGGATGTCGCGCCCGGCCGAAGCCGCGAGCGGATTGGCCGCGGCCGCCATGAACTGCCGCGCGGTCGTCTCGACCCTGGCGATCCGGCCGGTTCCCGCCTCCGGCGCGGGGGCGAGAGGCTGCGCGATCGCGATCTGCGCGGCGAAAAGCGCGGCTGGCAAGACGGTCAGTCGGGCGAAGCGCATGCAAGCCTCCGGCGGGGTTCGGCCCACCATAGGCCATTCGCCGCGCCCTGGCAGCTTTGACCGGAGCGGCGCGACAGGTAAGGTCCGAATCGACACCATTGCAACGCTGCCAAAAGGGGTTTTCGGCATGACGTTCTCCGCCCAGCTTCGCCGTCCGCTGGCCTGGTTCGCGCTCGGCCTTCTCGGCATCGCGCTCGCCGGCTGCGGCTACAACAACGTGCCGACGCTGGAAGAGAAGGCGAAGGCCGCCTGGTCGGAGGTGCAGAACCAGTATCAGCGCCGCGCCGACCTGATTCCCAATCTCGTCGAGACGGTGAAGGGTTACGCCGCGCAGGAGCGCGAGGTGCTGACGGCCGTGATCGAGGCCCGCGCCAAGGCGACGCAGGTCAAGGTCGATGCCTCGACCATCAGCGACCCGGCCAAGTTCAAGGAATACCAGGACGCGCAGAACCAGCTCACCGGCGCGCTGGGGCGGCTGCTCGTCACGGTGGAGCGCTACCCGGACCTGAAGTCGAACCAGAACTTCCTGGCGCTGCAGTCGCAGCTCGAGGGGACGGAGAATCGTGTCGCCGTGGCGCGGCGCGACTACATCCAGGCCGTGCAGGACTTCAACACCGAGATCCGCACCTTCCCGGGCGTGATCTGGGCCAAGCTGTTCTGGGGCGCCAAGCCGATGGAAACCTTCACCGCCACGGCCGGTGCCGAGCGGCCGCCGGCGGTGAAGTTCTGAGGTCAACGGTCCCGTGCGGCAGAGCGTGGCGTCATGCTCGGGCTCGACCCGAGCATCTCCCAAACGAGATTCTTGGATCTACGCTTCGCTTCGTCCGAGGATGACGGGGTTTCGCGCTGCCGTCGCGCTGATCCTTTGCCTCTGCGCTCTGCCGTCATTCGCCGCCGATCCGACCTATCCGGCACTCACGGGCCGCGTCGTCGATGGCGCCAACATCATCGCCCCGGAGGCGCGCCAGCGCATCGAGGACAAGCTCAAGGCGCATGAGGACAAGACGTCGGACCAGGTCGTGGTCGCGACCGTGCCTTCGCTGCAGGGGCTGGAGATCGAGGATTTCGCCAACGGGCTCTACCGGCACTGGCAGCTCGGCCAGAAGGCGAAGAACAACGGCGTGCTGCTGATCGTGGCGCCGAACGAGCGCAAGGTCCGCATCGAGGTCGGCTATGGGCTCGAAGGCGCGCTGACCGACGCGCTCTCCAAGGTGATCATCACCACGGCGATCGCGCCTAAATTCAAGACGGGCGATTTCGCCGGGGGCATCGAGGCCGGGACCGACGCCATCCTGACCATCCTGGCGGGCGACGCCGAGGAATGGCAGCGCCGCGCCGAGGTTCGCTCTGACGAGAGCACGATTCAGGAGGACATCGCCGTCGTCGTCGCGATGGTCCTGATCTTCCTGTTCATCGTCGCCTTCCTGCGGGGCCTGAGCCAGCAGAGTGGCGGCGCGCGCCGATACCGGACACGCGACGGCCGCTGGATCGTGCTGCCGCCGGGCAATTCGGGCTGGGGATCCGGCTCGGGCTGGAGCGGCGGCGGGGGCTGGAGTTCGGGCGGTGGCTTTTCCGGCGGAGGCGGCTTCTCGGGCGGCGGGGGCTCGTCAGGTGGCGGCGGCGCTTCGGGGAGCTGGTGATGGATACCTTCGACAGGGATGCGATCGCCGAGGCGGTGCGCCGCGCCGAGCTGAACACGGCCGGCGAGATCGTCGTCGTCATCGACCGGGCCGCGTCGAGCTATCGCAACGTTCCGGTGGTGATGGCGCTGGCGCTCGCGCTGCTGGTGCCCTGGCCGCTGATCTCGCTGACGGCGATGAGCGCGCAGCGCATCTTCATGATCCAGCTCTTCTGTGCCCTCACCCTGCTCGGCGCGCTGCTCTGGTACGGTCGCGGCGGGCGCTTCGTGCCGGGCTTCATCAAGCGGCGCCGGGCCCATGACGCGGCGCTGCGCGAGTTCACGGCGCGGGGGCTGACGCGGACGAAGGGGCGCACCGGCGTGCTGCTCTATGTGGCGCTGCAGGAGCGCTACGCCGAAATTCTGGTCGATACCGGCATCGACGGGCGGGTCGATGAAAAGACCTGGGACGGCATCATCGAGCCCCTGCTCGCAGCGGCGCGCGATGACCGGCTGACAGAAGGCCTCATCGCGGCAGTGGATGCGGTCGGCGCGGTGCTGGCGCAGCACGTCCCACCGGTTCCCGGCGACGTCGACGAATTGCCGAACAAGGTGATCCTGCTCTGAGGCTGCGCTCCTGCCGAGCCGGGATGCTGGCTCAGGGCGCCGTCTTGCCGCGCGCGGCGCCGAGGATCGGCCCCGGCATCATGCCGTATTTTCCCGGCTGGTCGGTCTGGACGATGACGACGTAGCCGTCCGCCTCCGGCGCCTGGGTGGCGCTCAGCGGGGCCGTGATGGTGGTTTCCTTGCCGTCCCAGTCGCCGACGCGGACCATGCCGCGTACCACATTCGCATAGGACAGGGTCTTGCCCTGGTTCTCGCCGCGCGTCACCGGCACCGAGGCCAGGCGCGTCGTCGGCAGGACCCAGACGCCGGCTGCTCGCTCGCTCGCCAGGCCCGAGGGCGTGAGCTTGATCTCGAGATTGCCGCTCTTCTCCTCGAGCCCGATCCGGACCGGGAAGCCGGAGGGGGCGAGCTGGCGGATCGTCTTCTGGATCTCGTCCTTGTCGGAGCCGACCAGATGGCCGGAGCCGTTGACGACGACCTGCGGAGTATAGACCTGCCCGTCGCCACGGGCCTTGGCATAGAATTTCTGGCGCTTGGCGAAGGAGTCCTTCCCCAGCGTGTCCTTCCAGCCGAGATAATCCCAATAGGTCACCGGCAGCGTCAGGGCGATGAGGTCGGGGTCCTTCGCGAGCTCGATCACCAGCGCATCGGCCGGCGGGCAGGAGGAGCAGCCCTGGCTGGTGAACAGCTCAAGCAGCGCCTTCGGCTGCTTGCCGGGCGCCTGCGCGTCAACGGTCGCGATGCCCATGGCGAGGGCCGCAATCGTCACAGCAATGAGGCGCTTGCCGGGGGACATCATCGAACTCTGCGGACAACTTCTTTTGACGAGGTTACCAAAGCCCTCATTCGCCTTCATTTGGAAATCACGTTGCCTTGAAAACAGGCGTCGTCGCGCGGGTGTGATCGAATTCCGCCAGCGCCGCGGCCGAAATCATGTTGGGCCGCCAGCGGCGGTGCATCCAGAGCCACTGCTCGGGATTTTCGCGCACCCAGCCTTCGACCACCGCCGTCATCATCGCCATGGCGCCCTGGACGTCGATCTCGCCCTGCGCATCGCGCGGCAGGTCGAGAGGCGGCGTCAGCTCCAGGCGGAAGCGCTGCTTCGGCAGGCGGATGACGCGCACGCCATGCACCGGACATTCGAAGCGCTTGGCGAATTTGCCCATGATCGGGTTGGTCAGGGCCGGGCGGCCGAAGAACGGCACCACGACGCCGCGGGTGAAATGCTGGTCGATCAGCATGCCCAGATGGCCGCCCTTCTCCAGCACGCCCTGCATGGCGAAGGCCGCGCCCTGCTTCGCCGCCGCGAGCCCACCCATGGCGCCGGAACGGATCTCGTGGACCACGGCTGCGATCGCGGGATCGTTGGGCGCGCGGAAGACGGCGGTGGTTTCGAGATCATAGGCCGCCGCGCAGATCGCCGGCAGTTCCCAGTTGGCGAGATGGGCCGAGAAGATCAGGCCTGGCTTCTCGTCGTCCTTGAGCGCGATGAAATGTTCGATGCCGACGACCTCGACGCGCGAGTTGGGGTCGGGGTTATGGTAGTCGTAATCGAACAGCGTCTTGAGATGCGCGTATTCGGCGGCGGTGCGGCCGAGATTCTCCCAGGCGGCGCGGGCGATGCGCCTGATTTCGGCCTCGTCCTTTTCCGGGAAGGCGGCGCGGATATTGGCGAGCGCGACCCGGTTGACCGGGATGAGCGGGCTCGCGGTCCTGAGCAGCCAGCCGCCGAGGTCGCTGGAGCGCTCCGGCCCCAGCAGGCGCAAGCCCGCAAACAGCGTGCGGATCACGCCGATCATCACCGCCGCGCCGATTCGCGCGGCGAAAGCCTTGATCCGTCTCAATGTCCTGCCAGCCCTATCCCGCCCGTGCCGAGAGCAAGACCGGGCCTTGAAGGCGCGATCTGGGGCAGGAATGCGCCGGCGTCAAGTCTCCGGCGGGGCCGGGAGCCCTGCTCAGAAGGCGATGACGACCTTGCCGAAGACCTTGCGCCCTTCGATCCGGTCGAGGCCTTTCTCGAATTCGGCGAGCGGGAAGACCGAGTCGATCACCGGTTTCATGCCGCCCGCCATCTTCTCCAGCGATTGCGCGATGTTCTCGATGCGGCAGCCGAAGGAGCCGGTGATGCGGTATTGCTGCTGGAAGAGCTGCATCAGGTTGATCGTCGCCGAGGGGCCGGAGGTCGCGCCGCAGGTGACGAGCCGGCCGCCGCGCTTCAGGCAGAGCAGCGAGCCGTTCCAGGTGTCGGCTCCAACGTGCTCGAAGACGACATCGACGCCCTTGCGGCCGGTGAGCTTGCGGACGACGCCCTCGAAGCGATCCTCGCGGTAGTTGATGACGTGATCGGCACCGAGCGCCTTGGCCTTGGCGCCCTTCTCGTCGTCGCCGACCGTGGTGTAGACCGTGCAGCCGATCGCCTTCGCCATCAGGATCGCGGCGGTGCCGATGCCGGAGCCGCCGGCATGGACGAGGACCGACTCGCCGGGCTCGAGCTTCGCATTGTCGAACAGCATATGCTGGACCGTGCCGAAGCCGATCGGCGCGCAGGCGGCGTCCTCGAAGGAGACGCCCTTCGGCGCCTTGATGGTGAGGCGGGCCGGGCGGTTCAGCACTTCGCGGGCGAAGCCGTCGATATGGAAGCCCATGATGCCGGCGACGTTCTCGCAGAGATTGTCGCGGCCCTCGCGGCAGGCCTTGCACTGGCCGCAGGTGTCGGCGCCATAGGCGGTGACGACATCGCCGGGCGCGAAGCCGGTCACGCCCTCGCCGACGCAGACGATCTCACCGGCGGCCTCGACGCCCGCCGCCTGCGGCATCTTGCGCTTGGCGAAGGCCATGCCGCGGAAGCCCCAGAGGTCGAGATAGTTCAAGCCCACCGCCTTGATGCGGATCTGCACCTCGCCGGGAGCGGGCGGCGGCGGCGGCTCGATCTCCTCGAGACGGAGATCGCGGTCGCCATGGAGCTGGAGGGAGCGCATGAGGATTCGACGTCTTTCAGATCTGGTCCGGCCATTGCCGGGAGGTGTGGAGGACCGCGAGGATTTCGACGCGGCCGTCGCTGACGCGGTAGGGGAGGATATAGGGCGTGCCAGTCACGATGAGTTCGCGGGTTCCATCGCTCCGTCCCGGCCGCCCGATCTCTGGATGGCTGGTCAGCATTGCGGAGCGCTGCTCAACGAGATCAACCAGTGCTGCAGCGGCGGAGCGGCTGTCCTTCGCGATGAAGGCAAAGATCTGGTCGAGCTCGCGCAGTGAGCGTTTCGTCCAGACGAGCCTCACTCCGCCACGGCCTTGTACTTGCGGAACACGGCCTCGACCTCTTCGTCCGTCGCGAACTCGCCGCGATCGGCTTCGGCGATCCCCTCCTTGATCCTCGCGATCTGCCAGGCGTTCAGCGCGACATAGTCCTCGATCGCCTTCGCCGCGATCCAGTTGCGTGAGCGGTCGGTGTCGGCGGCCAGCGCGTCGAGCTTGGCCAGCATCTCGTCGTCGAGGCGGATGGTGAAGGCTGCCGTCATGTCGGTTCACTCCGGTTCAGGATGAACCTTAACATGAACAGCCCTGTCGGTCGATATCAGCGGTGAACGCCGAGCTGGGCGGTCAACCCGCCGTCGATCGGCAGCACGGTGCCGCTGATATAGGCGGCGGGCTCGCTCATCAGGAAGGCGGCGAGGCCGGCGACCTCCTCGGGCTTGGCGAAGCGTCCGGCCGGGATCTGCCCCTGCATCTTTTCGCGATAGGCGGCGTAGGGCGCCATCATGTCGGTGTCGACGAAGCCCGGCGCGATCACGTTGACCGTGACGCCGCGCTTGCCGGTCTCGACGGCGAGCGTCTTGGCATAGGAGATCAAGGCGCCCTTGGAGGCGGCATAGGCGGCGTTCCCGGGATTACCGCGCAGCGCCGCGACCGAGCCGATGGCGACGATGCGGCCGGCCTTGGCGCGGATCATGTTGCGCATCAGGCTCTTGGCGAGGCGGGTGAAGGCCCAGAAATTGACCTGCATCGCGGCTTCCGCCTTGTCCTGCACGATCATCGCGGCCAGCGAATCATAGGGCTGGCCGGCATTGTGGACGAGGCCGAAATAGCTCTCGCCCTCGCGCTCCTCGCAGAAGGCGTCGAGCTCGGCCTTGTCGGAGAGGTCGAGCGACAGGGCGCTGACCGCCCGGCCGGGATGGGCGGTGGCGATCTCCCCGGCCAACGCCTTCGCCTGATCGGCGGAGGAGCGGAAGGTGAAATCGACATCGTGACCGGCCGCGACGAGGGCGCGCACGATCGCGGCGCCGACACCCTTGGCGCCGCCCGTTACCAGAATCTTGGTCATGCGGCCTCCGGAGGCGCCGTCAGCACGAGGCAGGTGTTCTGGCCGCCGAAGCCGAAGGAATTGGAGATGATGGTGCGCACCTTCGCGTCGCGAGCGGTGTTCGGCACGACATCGAGCGTGATCGCCGGGTCCGGATTGGCATAGTTGATCGTCGGCGGAATCTTGCCGTTGGCGATGGTCAGGAACGAGATCACCGCCTCGACGGCGCCGGCCGCCGTCAGCGTATGGCCGATCATCGACTTGTTCGAGGAGATCGGCAGGCTCGCCATGCGCTCGCCGAAGACGGCGGCGCAGCTCATCGCCTCCATCTTGTCGTTCTCCGGCGTCGAGGTGCCGTGGGCGTTGATGTAGTCGACGTCGTCGGGCGTCAGCCCGGCATCGGCCAGCGCGTCCTGCATGGCGAGGATCGCCGGCTTGCCGTCCGGGCTCGAGCGGGTGCGGTGGAAGCCGTCGCCGCGCTCGCCGCAGCCGGCGACGATGCCGAGGATGGTCGCGCCGCGCGCCAGCGCGTGGTCGTAATCCTCCAGCACCAGCGCACCGGCGCCCTCGCCCATGACGAAGCCGTCCCGGTTCTTCGAGAAGGGCTTGGCCGCGCCTTCCGGCGGATCGTTCTGGGTCGAGAGGGCGGAGAGCAGCGAGAAGCGGATCAGCGCCTCGGCATGGATCGAGCCGTCGGTGCCGATGCAGAGCGCGGCCTCAGTGTCGCCGCGGCGGATCGCCTCGACGCCCATCTGGATCGCGGTCGCGCCCGACGAGCAGGCGGTCGAGAGGGAGATCGGCGAGCCCTTGGTCCCGAAGCGGTCGGCAATATGATCGGCGACGCCGCCGAAGACGAAAAGCTCGTGCATCGCGCGGAACTTGCCGGTCTCGGCCGCGCGCAGCAGCCCGTCGTAATCGACGTCGCCTTCGATGGCCTGAGCCATCTCCTGCTTCTGCGGCCATTCCATCTCGACCGGCGGGACGGCCATGAAGAGCTCGCCCGGAAAATCGCCGGAGGTGCCGAGCCCGCTCTGGGTGACGGCTTCTTCCGCCGCCAGCGTCGCCAGCTTCTCGGAGAGCTGGGGGGCGGTGAAGGGCTCGTCGAACAGGAAATCGACGGTGCCACCGATCGTGGTGCGCAAGCCCTCGGTCGGGAAGCGCTCGATGCGGTGGATGCCGGATTGGCCGGCCGTCAGCGCCTTCCAGTTCGTTTCCTTGCCCTGGCCGAGCGAGGTGACGACGCCGAGCCCGGTGACGGCGACGATCGGGCGGCCCTTGGCATCACGATGCGTGGTCATGGCTTCAACCTCTCACGCTTGAACCAGATGCGCGGCGCCTTCGCCGCGCCAATGGCCGGCGCCGGTGACGACCGCCTCCTTCGCCTGCCCAGCCGACAAGGCGATGGCTGCGAGGGCGACGGAGACCGGAAACGCGGCCTCGACGCCATGGCCGACGAGATCGCCCGCCGCGATCCGCTTCGCCGATGGCGCGGCCTTCGCGAGCGCGTTGGCTTCTTCGGCCGTGATGCCGGCGCAGCCTGTCGCTGCCGAAATGGCGAGCGCATCGGCGCCGAGCGGGCCGAAGCCACCGACGAGTCCGGCCAGGGCCGATTCGACCGTGCCGGGCGCACGGCGGCTGCGCGTCGCGCCGGCATGGCTGAGCTTGGCGTAGACCCTGGCGCCGCGTGCGGCGGCCCGCTCGGCCGATTCGAGGACGAGGAAGGCGCCGGCGCTGCCGGTGATCAGGCCCGGAGCCTCCTCGCGCGCGAAGACGGGGGCGAAGCTGCCCTGGCGCAGATAGCCGCCGAGCTCGAAGAGCAGCAGCATGTCGCGGCGCTCGGCATTATAGGCGCCGCCGACCAGCATCAGGTCGGACTGGCCCGAGGCGATGCGGGCGTGGGCGGTGCGGATGGCGTCGACGCCGGCCTGCTCCTCGCCCATGAAGGTGCGCGAGGGACCGGTGACGCCATGGACGATGGCGATGTTGCCGGCGAGCAGGTTGGAGAGCTGGGCGAGGAAGAGCGTGGGGCGCAGATCACCCATCAGGTGCTCGTTGAGATAGGTGCCGGGCTCGTTGGCGCCGCGCAATCCCGTGAGGATGGCGGAATCCACCGCATGGTCGCGCTCGCCGCCGCCGGCGGCGACGATGACCTGCAGCGCGCTCTTGGCCTCGGCATCCTCCTTGATCCCGGCGGAATCGAGGGCGAGGCCGGCGGCGTACACGCCGAGGCGCTGCCAGGGCTCCATCTGGCGCTGGTCGGATTTCTTCGGGATCTGCCGGTCGAGCTCCAGCGCGAGGAGCGGATGGACCGGATAGGGCTTGAAGCTCTCGGTGTCGACGGTCGGCGGGCCGCCTGCGGCGAGTGCCGCGGCATGGACCTCGACGCCTTCGCCGAGGCTGGAGGCGATGCCGATGCCGGTGATGACCACGTCCCGGCGGTTCATCGTCATATCGCTCATGGAGCAGGCTCCGGCTTCAGGCCGATGGCTTCGATGCGGCTCTGCATGAGGGCGCGCATATCGGCGGGGAAGGGCATCAGGCGGAAGCGCAGCTCCGCATCGCAGATCGGCTTGCCGTTGCTCGTCAGCTTCGCCTTCGTCGCGGCATAGCCGGAACCCTCGATCACGAGCTCGGCGCTGGCTTCCAGCTCGGCGTTGGGCTCGACGAAGCTGCGGAAGCGCGCCTTGTCCACGGTCATCAGGAAGGGCATCTGGCTGAGACCGTTGAGGCCGAGCAGCAGATAGCCCGAGGCCTGGGCCATGGTCTCGGTCAGCAGCACGCCAGGAACGAGCGGGTGGCCGGGGAAATGGCCCTCGAAGACCGGGCTTGCGGCCGGGACGGTGGAGCGCGTGACGATGCGCTGCAGCGACGGATCGAAGGAAACGACCCTGTCGATCATGTCGAAATATTCGAGGCGCATGCGATCCTTGACCAGCTGGGCACGCCAGAACGGCGCGCGGCCGCCGTGCGGATCGGTCTGATCCGTTCAGCGGCCTATGCTCTATCGGGAGCGGGGCGCCGGCTCAAGTCCGGCAGCCCCCGCGCAGGCGTTACGCCTTCTTGGCGGCGACGAGGTCGTCGATGCGCTTGCAGAGGTTCTCGAGCACGAAATACTGCTCTGCCGGGGCCTTGCCCTCATTGACCTCCTGCGTCCACTGCTCGAGCGGCAGCTTGATGCCGAAGGCCTTGTCGATCGCGAAGGCGATGTCGAGGAAGGCGAGCGAGTCGATGCCGAGATCGTCGATGGCATGGCTCTGCGGCGTGATCTTCTCACGCGGAATATCGCAGGTTTCCGAAATGATGCCGGCGACCGTCTCGAACGTGGCGGACATGCGGGTGCTCCCGTCTTGAAAGGATGTCGGCGGACGACGTCCGAGCGCGGGATGATCCCTGCGCCTGCCCCAAGTCTCCGCCGAGGATGACTGACCGGCCCCCTTACACCGCGCCGGGCGCGAGGACAACTGGGATGGGTCCCGATACGAGCGCGGCCGGCTTGCGCCGGCCGCGTTGTGACGTTTTGGTCACCGAAGGCCGTGCCGGAAACACGACCTTCGCTGCCAGGATGCTTACGCGGCGAGCCCGCGCAGCACGTATTGCAGGATGCCGGCGTTCTTGAAGTAGTCGATCTCGTCCAGCGTATCGATGCGGCAGAGGATCGGCACCTTCTTCACCGTGCCGTCGGCATAGGTGATCTCGGCTTCCATCATCTGGCGCGGCTTGACGTTGGCCAGCCCGTGGATGGTGACCATCTCGTCGCCCTTCAGGTCGAGCGAGGCCCAGCTCGTGCCCTCCTGCAGGGTGAAGGGCACGACACCCATGCCGACGAGGTTCGAGCGGTGGATGCGCTCGAAGCTCTGGGCGATCACCGCCTTGACGCCGAGGAGGTTGGTGCCCTTCGCCGCCCAGTCGCGCGAGGAGCCGTTGCCGTACTCGACGCCGGCGAAGATCACCAGCGGCACCTTCTCCTGCTTGTACTTCATCGCGGCGTCGTAGATCGGCAGCTCTTCCTTCGACGGGTAGTGGATGGTGTAGCCGCCCTCGCGCCCGTTCGGGCCGAGCATGTGGTTGCGGATGCGGATATTGGCGAAGGTGCCCCGCATCATCACCTCATGGTTGCCGCGGCGCGTGCCGTACTGGTTGAAGTCGGCGACCGCGACGCCATGCTCGGTCAGATAGGCGCCGGCCGGGGAGGCCGCCTTGATCGAACCGGCCGGAGAGATGTGGTCGGTGGTGATCTTGTCGCCGAAGAGGCCGAGGATGCGGGCGCCCTTGATGTCGCCGATCGCGTCCGGCTTCTGGTGCATGCCCTGGAAATAGGGCGGGTTCTGCACATAGGTCGAATCGTCGTCCCAGGCATAGGTCTCGCTCTGCGGGGCGTCGACCGCCTGCCAGTGCGCGTCGCCCTTGAAGACGTCGGCGTACTTCGCCTCGAAGATCGCGCGGGTGACGTTCTGCTGGATGAAGCTCTGGATCTCCTTGTTGGAGGGCCAGATGTCCTTGAGATAGACGTCCTTGCCGTCAGAGCCCTGGCCGAGCGGCTGCGTGGTCAGGTCCATCTGGACCGAGCCGGCCAGCGCATAGGCGACGACCAGCGGCGGCGACGCCAGGTAGTTCGCCTGCACGTCCGGCGAGACGCGGCCTTCGAAGTTGCGGTTGCCGGAGATGACGGCGCCGGCGATCAGGCCCTTGTCGTTGATCGTCTTCGAGATCGGCGCCGGCAGCGGGCCGGAATTGCCGATGCAGGTGGTGCAGCCGAAGCCGACCAGGTTGAAGCCGAGCTTGTCGAGGTCGGTCTGCAGGCCGGACTTGGCCAGATATTCGGCGACGACCTGCGAGCCGGGCGCCAGCGAGGTCTTCACCCAGGGCTTGACCTTGAGGCCCTTGGCGACCGCATTGCGGGCGAGCAGGCCGGCCGCCATCAGCACCGAGGGGTTCGAGGTGTTGGTGCAGGAGGTGATGGCGGCGATGACGACGTCGCCATGGCCGAGATCGAAATCCTCGCCCTCGACCTCAACGCGGCGCGAAAGCTCGCCGCCCTTCTTGTAGTCGCTCTCCATGGCGGCGGCGAAGCCGGCCTTGACGGCGGAGAGGTCGACGCGGCCCTCGGGGCGCTTCGGGCCGGCCATCGAGGGCTGGACCGTCGAGAGATCGAGCTCCAGCGTGTCGGTGAAGACCGGATCGGCCGTCTCGCGGGTGGCGAAGAGCCCTTGAGCCTTGCTGTAGGCATCGACCAGCGCGATGCGCTCCGCCTTGCGGCCGGTGGTGGTGAGATAGTCCAGCGTCTCGGCATCGACCGGGAAGAAGCCGCAGGTCGCGCCGTATTCCGGGCCCATGTTCGCGATGGTCGCGCGGTCGGCCAGGGTCAGATTGTAGAGGCCGGGGCCGAAGAACTCGACGAATTTGCCGACGACGCCCTTCTTGCGCAGCATCTGGGTGACGGTGAGCACGAGATCGGTCGCGGTGATGCCTTCCTTGAGCGCGCCGGTCAGCTTGAAGCCAATGACCTCCGGCAGCAGCATCGACTGCGGCTGGCCGAGCATGGCGGCCTCCGCCTCGATGCCGCCGACACCCCAGCCGAGCACGGCGAGGCCGTTGACCATGGTGGTGTGCGAATCGGTGCCGACGACGGTGTCGGGATAGGCGACCTCGACCTCGGTGCCGTCGATGGTCTCGCTACGGGTCCAGACGGTCTGGGCGAGGTATTCGAGATTGACCTGGTGGCAGATGCCGGTGCCGGGCGGGACGACGCGGAAATTGTCGAAGGCGCCCTGGCCCCATTTGAGGAACTTGTAGCGCTCCGCATTGCGCTCGTATTCGAGCTCGACGTTCTGGGCGAGCGCCTTGGGCGTGCCGAACTCGTCGACGATCACCGAGTGGTCGATGACGAGATCGACGGGAACGAGCGGGTTGATCTTCTGGGCGTCGCCGCCGAGCGCCTTGACGCCGTCGCGCATCGCGGCGAGGTCGACCACCGCCGGCACGCCGGTGAAGTCCTGCATCAGCACGCGGGCCGGGCGGAAGCCGATCTCCTTGCCGGCCTTGCCCTTGTCGTCGAGCCAGCCGACGAAGTTCTCGATATCGGCCTTCGTCACCGAGCGGCCGTCCTCGTTGCGCAGCAGGTTCTCGAGCAGCACCTTCATCGAGAAGGGCAGCTTCGAGATGCCGGGCAGGCCGTTCTTCTCGGCGTCGGGCAGGGAATAATAGGTGTAGCTCTTGCCGCCGACATCGAGTGTCTTGCGGGCCTTGAATGAATCGAGCGAAGCCATGCGGGCAATATCCTGATCAAGGGGTTGCGGTCGCGACCGGCAAGTCTCCAAGGGTTTCTGCCCTTGCGGACGCTGCCGTTCGAAGGCCTAATGCGCGTGGCGCGCGCGCCGCCCCGGGAGTGCCCGGGCCCCGCGCCGGATCGGCGTGCGGCGTAGCCGCGGGTTCTATAGAGCAATTCCAAGAAGCGCGCTACATGAACGAAATGTGGTCGAATGCATCGGCGGCATTGCTGCCTTGACGCAAACTCCGTTCCAGGATTCGCGCCTCCGCGTCGAGAATCTCGCCTGTCGCCGCGGCGGCAGGCTGATTTTCGATGGCGTGAGCCTGTCGCTCGGCAATGGCGAGGCGCTGGCGCTGACCGGCCGCAACGGCGCCGGCAAGTCGAGCCTCATCACCATGCTGTGCGGACGGTTGCGGCCCGATGGCGGCAGCATCCGCATCGAGGGGGCGGATGAGGCGGAACTTCCCGAGCTCAGCCACCTCGTCGGCCACCGCGACGGGCTGAAGACGGCGCTGACGGCGCGGGAGAATCTCGCCTTCGCGCAGGATCTGCTGGGCAGCCCGGCCCTGTCGCCCGAGGCGGCGCTGGAGGCTGTCGGGCTCGCCCATGTCGCCACGCTGCCGGTCGGCTACCTCTCCGCCGGCCAGCGGCGCCGGGTGGCGCTGGCGCGGCTTCTGGTGTCGCGGCGCCCCTATTGGCTGCTCGACGAGCCGATGGCGGCGCTCGATACCGCCTCGCAGGCGATGCTCACCGGGCTGATGCGTGCGCATCTGCTGATGGGCGGCGCGATTCTCGCCGCGACGCATGGGCCGCTCGGGCTGGACGCGGCGCGCGAACTCAGGATCGGGCCGTGAGACGCGCCTTCATCGCCATCCTGAAACGCGATCTGGCGCTGGCGGCGCGTGCCGGCGGCGGCGGCGAGCTCGCGCTCGTCTTCTTCCTGACGCTTGTGGTGCTGGTTCCCTTCGCGCTCGGGCCGGACCTCAACCTGCTGTCGCGGATCGGCCCGGCGATCCTGTGGCTCGGGGCGCTGCTTTCCGTGCTGATCGGGCTCGACCGGCTGTTCCAGAGCGACGAGGAGGACGGCTCGCTCGAGCTGATGCGGGCCTCTGCGCTGCCGTTGGAAGGGGCGGTTCTGGCCAAGGGGCTGGCGCATTGGCTGACCACGGGCCTGCCGCTGGCGCTCGTCTCACCGCTGCTCGGGCTCCTCGTTGCGCTGCCGGGCGAGGCGGTACTGCCGCTCTTCGCCACGCTGCTGGTCGGCACGCCGGCGCTCAGCTTCATCGGCGCGGCCGGCGCGGCACTGGCGGCGAGCCTCAGGCGCGGGGGGCTGATCGTGCCGGTGCTGGTGGCGCCGCTGACGATTCCCGTGCTGATCTTCGGGGTCTCGGCCGCGAATGCGGCGCTCGGCGGAACGGTGCCGTTCCGCACGCCGTTCGTGATCCTGGTCGCGCTGTCGCTGGCGGCGATCGTGGTCGGGACGCTGGCGGCGGCAGCCGCGCTGCGTCAGCCGGAGTGAGCGGCGCCGCGGCCGTGGTGGTCGAGCTCCACGGCGCAGCCGCATTGCGCCGCAAGCCGCGCGACCGTGTCGGCGATGGCATCGAGGCCGATGCCGCCGACATCGTGTTCGCGCTGGATTTCCTCGGCCGTCGCGTAGACGTCTACGACGAGCGACTGGCTCGCTTTCGAGCGAATCGCAAGCTCGACCTCGCGCTGGACCGCGTCGGACAAACGCATTTCCATGGTGGTCCCCCCATCGGTTCCCGACGGTAGAATGCGAGCGCTCGCCCCGCAAGCGGAGAGTTCTGAATCTGTAATATATTCAATGTGATACCGTGGCGCACGCGGTTGACGCAACGGCGCCTTTCGAGCCAAAATCGGAAAAGATCAAGCCTTCGAAGGGCTTGCCTCGGGACTGCCTGATTCGTGCGCCAGCAGCTTCGTGATGTCGCAGCGAGGCTGCGGCGCATTGCCGTGACGGGGCCGGGATTGCTATTGCTGCGGCGCCCGTGCCCGATGGCACCGTTTGCAGATGACATGGCCAGCCTGATCGACCTCGCCAACCCGACGCGCTTCATGCGCTTGTCTTCCGCGCTGCTGCCGTGGCTCGCGGGCGTGTCGGCGCTGCTGCTGGTCGTCGGCTTCTATCTCGCCTGGTTCGTGGCGCCGCCCGATTACCAGCAGGGCGAGACCATCCGCATCATGTTCGTGCACGTGCCGGCGGCCTGGCTCGCCATGATGTTCTACGCGATGATGGCTGTCTCGGCGCTGGGCACGCTGGTCTGGCGCCACCCGCTCGCCGATGTCGCGCAGAAGGCGGCGGCGCCGATCGGCGCCTGCTTCGCGCTGATCTGCCTGGTCACCGGGGCGCTCTGGGGCAAGCCGATGTGGGGCACCTACTGGGTCTGGGATGCCAGGCTGACCTCGGTCCTGATCCTGTTCCTGGTCTATCTCGGGATCATCGCGCTCTGGCGCGTGCTCGACGACCCCTCGCGGGCGGGGCGGGCGGTCGCGATCCTGACGCTGATCGGCTTCGTCAACGTGCCGATCATCAAGTTCTCGGTCGACTGGTGGAATACGCTGCACCAGCCGGCCTCGGTCTTCCGCATGGGCGGCTCGACCATCGATGGCTCCATGCTCTGGCCGCTGCTGATCCTGGCCTTGGGTTTCACGCTCTTCGCGCTGACGCTGCACATGCTGGCGATGCGCGCCGAGATCATGCGCCGGCGCGTGCGCACCCTGACGATCCTCGAGGCCGAGCGGCTCGACCGGCTGTCGGCGCAGGGAGCGCCGGCATGACCGCGCTGGCCACGAGCCTCGGGCCGCATGCCGGCTTCATCCTCGCCGCCTATGCGGCGGTCGCCGTCGTCCTCACCGGGCTGACGCTCTCGATCATCCGCGATCACCGTGCGCAGAAGCGGGCTCTCGCCGCGCTGGAGCAGCGCGGCGCCGGGCGCCGCCGCCAGGGTGGAGAGGCGGCATGAGTTCGGCGGGCACCGAACAGCAGGCGAAGACGACGATGGAAGGCGAGGCCGCGCCGCGGCGCCGTTCGCCGCTCCTGTTCCTGGTGCCGCTGATCCTGTTCGGCGGCCTCGCCATCATCTTCGGGATCGGGCTGTTCTCCGGCGATGCGAGCCGCGTGCCCTCGGCGCTGATCGGCAAGACCGCGCCGGCGATCGCGCTGACGCCGGTCGAGGGTCTGGCGCGGGGCGGCCAGCCGGTCCCGGCTTTCGGCAATGCCGATCTGGGTCAGGGCCGGGCGACGCTGGTCAACGTCTTCGCGAGCTGGTGCGCGCCCTGCAAGGTCGAGCATCCCGTGCTCGTCGGCCTGTCGCAGACGGATGCGGTGAAGCAGGGCAAGGTCGCGCTGGTCGGGATGAACTACAAGGACGAGGCCGAGAATGCCCGCCGCTTCCTTGGCGCGCTCGGCAACCCCTTCTCGGCGGTGGGCGCCGACAAGGGCGGCCGCGCCGCGATCGAATGGGGCGTCTACGGCGTGCCGGAGACTTTCCTGATCGGCCCGGACGGGCGCATCCTCGACAAGCATGTCGGCCCGCTGGATCAGGCGGCGGCGGCGAGGCTGCTCCAGCGCGCGCTGAAGGGAAGCTGACGAACAGCCGTCATGCTCGGGCTTGGCCCGAGCATCTCTTCAACCGGCGCCTTCTTGTCGTGAGATTCTCGGGTCTGCGCTTCGCTTCGCCCGAGAATGACGGCTTGTGGCGCTGGTTTCAGGCGGCCTTGGCCGCGACGAGGCTCTCGAACAGGCCGCGCCCGTCGGTGCCCCCGACCAGCGAATCGATCAGGTTTTCCGGGTGCGGCATCAGGCCGAGCACGTTGAAGCCCTGCGAATAGATGCCGGCGATGTTGTTGAGCGAGCCGTTCGGGTTCGCCTCAGCCGTGACCTGGCCCTGCGCATCGGCATAGCGGAAGGCAATGAGGCCCTCGCCTTCGAGGCGGGCCAGCGTCTCGGGGTCGGCGATGTAGTTGCCCTCGCCATGGGCGATGCAGACGTCGATGGCCTGGCCCTTGGCGTAGGCGCGGGTATAGGGCGTGTCGTTGCGCTCGACCGTGAGGTGCTGGCGCTTGCAGACGAATTTCAGATGGGCGTTGCGCACGAGGATGCCGGGCAGCAGCCCCGCCTCGCAGGCGATCTGGAAGCCGTTGCAGATGCCCAGCACATAGCCGCCGCGCGCAGCATGGGCGCGGGTGGCGTCCATGATATGGGCGCGGCCGGCGATGGCGCCGGTGCGCAGATAGTCGCCATAGGAGAAGCCGCCCGGCAGCACGACGAGATCGGTCCCACCAGGCAGTTCGGTATCGGCATGCCAGACATGGCTGACGGTGGCACCGGCCTGCTTCAGCGCCTTGGCGACGTCGCCGTCACGGTTGGAGCCCGGAAAGGTGATGACGGCCGCTTTCATCGGTCAGGCTCCGATCTCGACGCGGTAGTTCTCGATCACGGTGTTGGCGAGGAGCTTTTCGCAGGCGGCCTTCAGCGCCGCCTCGGCGGCGGCCTTGTCTGCGGTCGCAAGCTCGATGTCGAAGACCTTGCCCTGACGCACCGAACCGACGCCGTCGATGCCGAGCGACTTCAGCGCGCCCTCGATCGCCTTGCCCTGCGGATCGAGCACGCCGGTCTTCAGGGTGACGGTGACGCGGGCTTTCATGGCATTCTCCGAGCGCGGGCTGTTTGCGGGTGCCTTAGAGCATGTTCCGCAAAAGTGGAAACCACTTTTGCGATCAGGGCATGCTCAGCTTGCTGGTTCTGTGCGAATCGGGGAGGGCTCAGCCGTTTCCGGCGGTTTCACGTGAATCAGCGGCTGTGCCAGGCGGCTTGCGCCTCGCGCTTGGCCGCCTCGGCCTCGTCGCTGACTGCGAGCGCGACGACGAGGCGGTCGTTCTCGCGGGCGTAGAGGATTGCCGTGACGCCTTGCCGGGAGGGCACATCCTTGGCGCGGATCGTGACGAGGACGCCCTTGGCATCGGCGGTATCGAAGCGCGCATAGTCGGTCACGCTGCGTTCCGGTGCCGGCTTTTGAGGCTTCTTGCCGGATTTGCGCTGTTCGGCTGCCTTGGCAGCCGCCTTCTCCGCCTTGAGCCGCGCGAAGGAGCGGGCGAGTTCGGCCGGATTTTCCGAGAGCGCCTGCTCCATGCGGCGGGCCTCGGCGCCCTCGAAGGAAACGACGGCGGCAAAGCCCTGGCGGGGGCAGGCGTCGCGCGGGCAGAACACCATCGCGCGGGCTTCGAGCCCGTCATTCAGCACCCAGGAGCCGATCGGCAGACGGTGCCAGCCGGCCGATGCCGGCAATTCGGCGATGCCGGCGCCGTACTGGTCGGCGCAGCCGCCGAGCAGGAGGCTCGCCACGAGGAACAGGGGCGCGACATGAAAACGGGAGCGCATGCGCTCCCGCTTCGATTGCGATTGTGGCCGGGTGACGGCGCTCACTGCACGAGGCGCGGGCCGCTCTGGCCGGGGTTTTCGTTCTCGCCGAGAATGCCGAGGCGCCGGGCGACTTCCGAATAGGCCTCGATCAGGCCGCCCATGTCGCGGCGGAAGCGATCCTTGTCCATCTTGTCCTTCGACTTGATGTCCCAGAGCCGGCAGGAATCGGGGCTGATCTCGTCGGCGACGACGATGCGCATCATCTCGCCTTCCCAGAGGCGGCCCGTCTCCATCTTGAAGTCGACGAGGCGGATGCCGGCGCCGAGGAAGAGGCCGGAGAGGAAGTCGTTGACGCGGATGGCGAGCGCCATGATGTCGTCGATCTCCTGCGGCGTCGCCCAGCCGAAGGCGGTGATGTGCTCTTCCGAGACCATCGGATCGTTCAGCGCGTCGTTCTTGTAATAGAACTCGATGATCGAGCGCGGGAGCTGCGTGCCTTCCTCGAGGCCGAGGCGGGTCGAGAGCGAGCCGGCGGCGACATTGCGCACGCAGATCTCGAGCGGGATGATCTCGACCTCGCGGATGAGCTGCTCGCGCATGTTCAGCCGGCGGATGAAATGCGTGGGAACGCCGATGTCGTTGAGGTTCGAGAAGATGTGCTCGGAGATGCGGTTGTTGAGCACGCCCTTGCCGTCGATCACCTCGTGTTTCTTCGCATTGAAGGCGGTGGCGTCGTCCTTGAAATGTTGGATCAGCGTACCGGGCTCCGGCCCCTCATAGAGGACCTTCGCCTTGCCTTCGTAGATGCGACGGCGGCGATTCATGGGGATGTACCGTGGCTTGAGGAAATCCAAAGGTCGGCCCTTCACTGGACGCGATGACTGTCGCGGCGGGATCTTGGCCCCTGATCGTGTCGGCCGGTTCGCCCCGGTCCAGGCGATCCGTCGGGGATCGCGGACCGGCGTCGAGCCGGTTTCTCGCTTCGCGCCGAAGGGCGCCATGCGCCTGCTATATGGAGTGTCTCGCCCGCAAACGCAACAAATCGCCTCCGGCCCCGCTGCCGGATGGCTGAAAGCCCTTAAAAGCGTCCTCGCCCGCGGCCGAGACTGGCTCTTGCCGGGGCGCCGCCCTATATGAGGGACGACGACGCCATCTCAAGCCCCGCACAGGAGCCCGACGCCGCATGACGACCTTCGACCAGCGCAAGGACGCCTTCGAGAACAAGTTCGCCCATGACGAGGAGCTGCGCTTCAAGGCTACCGCACGGCGCAACAAGCTGCTCGGACTCTGGGCGGCGGAGAAGCTGGGCAAGAGCGGCGCCGAGGCGGACGCCTATGCCAAGGCGGTCGTCGTGGCCGATTTCGAGGAGGCCGGCGAGGAGGACGTGCTGCGCAAGGTGAAGAACGATTTCACGCTGGGCGATGTCGCGGTGCCGGAGACGGAGATCCGCCGGGTGATGGCCGAGCTGCTGATCCAGGCGGCGGAAGAGATTCAGGCCGGGCGTTAGTGCCCTTTAAAAGCTTGCAACCGCTTTTTGGGCTGATGCCCGGGCCGCCTCCCGGTTTACGCAAGGCGAGATTGAAACGGGCGCATGGGCGCCCGTTTGCTTTTTGGGGCGCCGCCGGTCCACCTTGCAGACGCCCGCCATTCGTCGAGAGCGGGCTTCCAAGCGGATCACCCCATCATGGCCAAGCCCACCGTCCTGTCCTCCCTCGCCGATCGCTTCGCGAAAGGCGGGACCGTCGTCTCGGCCTGGTGCGGCCTGCCCGACCCGTCGGTCTCCGCCATTCTCGCGCAGGAGGATTTCGATGCGGTCACGCTCGACATGCAGCATGGGCCGATCACGCTCGGCGAGGTCATCCGCGCGATCCCGCTGATCAATGCGGCCGGCAAGCCGGCGATCGCCCGCATCCCGGTCGGCGAGTTCCAGAACGTCTCGAAGCTGTTCGATTCCGGCGTCTCCGGGGTGATCGCGCCGATGATCAACACCATGGAGGATGCGCGCCGCTTCGCCGCCTACTCCAAATATCCGCCGCTCGGCGAGCGCAGCTGGGGCAGCTATGGCGGGCTTGGCGCCTCCGGCCTCGACCAGAACAGCTATCTCAGGCAGGCCAACGGCTTCTCCATGACCTTCGCCATGATCGAGACGCGCGAGGCGATGGCGATCGTCGACGACATCCTGGCGTTGGAGGGGATCGATGCGCTCTTCGTGGGCCCCTCGGACCTTTCGATCGCCCTGTTCGGCGGTGCGAAGGTCGATGCGGCCGCGCGCGAGGTGGACGAGGCGCTGAAGCATGTCGTGGCCCGGGCCTCGGCGGTGAACAAGCCGGTGGCGCTCTATGCCGGGACCGCGGAGCGCGCCAAGGCCGGCCTCGCCATGGGCGCGCGCATGGTCACGGTGATGAGCGACAGCGGGATGCTGCGCGCCGGTGCGCAGACGGCGTTGAAAATCGCCCGCGGCTGATTTTCGGGACTTGGAACTACGCGGTCATCCCGGATCTCCGCTTCGCTGCGTCCGGGATGATCCGTGTTCTCGTGGAAAAGCAGCATACCTAAGCGTTGATGCCTTCGCGCCGCTTCAGCACGGCGTAATAGGCCCAGAGCAGGCGCGCGGCGACGCCGCGCCAGGGCCGCCAGGCCTCCGCCATCGCCGCGAGCTCGGCAGGTTTCGGCCTGGCCGTGAGGGCGAAGGCATGGCGGGCCGCCTCCTGGATCGCGAGGTCGCCGGCGGCGAAGCCGTCGCGATGGCCGAGGCAGAACAGCAGATAGACATCCGCCGTCCAGGGGCCGATGCCGGAGATCGCGGTCATCTCGGCATGGACCTCCTCGGGGCTCATGCCTTCGAGCGCCTCGAAGGTGAGACGCTTTTCGGCGAGCGCCGCCGCCAGCGCCAGCAGCGTGCGCTGCTTCGGCCGGGACAGCCCCGAGAGGCGCATGTCGTCATCGGTCGCGGCCAGCAGGCGCTCGGGCGTCAGCGGCACGAAGACGCTCTCGAAGCGGTTCCAGACCGCCCGCGCGCTCGCCACGGACAATTGCTGGGAGACGATGATGCCAGCAAGCCCAATGAGGCCGCCCTCGCGCAGCCGGAGCGGCGGCAGGCCGGTGCGGTCGATGATGGCGCGCCAATGCGGATGCCGCGCGGCGAGCGCGGCCATGCCTTCTTCGAGATCGGCGTTGCAGGTGATTCGTTCGGTCATGGGCGTCAGGATGGCTGGCAGGCAGGACGCTTCCCGTCAGCAGCGACTTGGCCCCGGCGGATGGCGCTTCTGGAGCATTCCCGCGTTTCTCCGAATCGCGGGAATGCTCCATCTCTTTGTTTTATCGCATTTTCTTCACGCGAACCGGTGTCCACTTCGCTCGAAAATGCTCTAGAACCACATATCTCAAGATCGAACCGATGGCCGCATATCCACCCGATTGCCGCAAGCCTCCCTGCCAGCCGGTCTTCCGCTTCGCGCCGAGCCCGAACGGGCGCTTGCATCTCGGCCATGCCCTGTCGGCCCTGACCAACGAAGCGCTGGCGCGGCGCTTCGACGGGCGGCTCCTGCTGCGGATCGAGGATATCGATCTCGGCCGCTGCCGGCCGGACTATGTCGATGGCATCCTCGAGGATCTCGATTGGCTCGGCATCCGCTTCGAGCCATCGGTCCGCCGACAATCGGAGCATTTCGGCGATTACGGACGGGCGCTCGCGTCGTTGCAGGCACGTGGACTGGTCTACCCCTGTTTCTGCTCGCGGCAGGAGATCAAGGCGGCGGTCGCTGCGTGCGAGGCCGAAAACGGGAAATCCTGGCCGGTCGATCCGGACGGCGCGCCGCTCTATCCCGGTTTTTGCAAGGGGCTCGACAAGGCGGAAGCGGAGCATCGGATCGCTGCCGGCGAGCCGCATGTGCTACGCCTCGACATGGCGCGAGCCTTGTCACAAGCCGGGGATGGCCTGGGCTACGAGCTGTTCGATGAGGCAGGCCGCCGCTGCTTCGTGCCGGCGCAGCCCGCTCGCTGGGGCGATGTCGTGCTCGCGCGCAAGGACGTGCCGACGAGCTATCATCTCGCGGTCGTCACCGATGACGCCTTGCAGGGCGTCAGCCATGTCGTGCGCGGCCGGGATCTCGAGGCTGCGACAGACGTTCATGTCGTGCTGCAGCGCCTGCTCGGCCTGCCGACGCCGCTCTATCATTTCCACGCATTGCTGATCGACGCGGACGGCCGCAAGCTCGCCAAGAGTCGCGCCTCCGAAAGCCTGGCGGAGTTGCGGGCGCAAGGCGTCACCGCCGCCGCGATCAGGCAGCGGCTGGGTTTTGCCTGAAGGTCGGAATGCGGGCGGGCTCGCCGCGTGGGGCTACCCGACGCCGAGAAACGTCAGCCAGGCGGCCGTGCTGAAGAGCGACAGCAAGGTGGACAGGGTGATCGCGCTCGAGGCGTCGGCCACGCCCTGCCGATAGCGCTCGGCGAAGAGATAGGCGTTGATCCCGCAGGGGCAGGCGGCAAAGAGCACGGCGACGCCGGACCAGTGCGCCGGCATCTCGAAGATCCGGGTCGCGAGCCAGTAGACCAGCAGCGGGTGGAGGCCGAGCTTGAGGCCGCTGAGCACGGTCGGCAAAGCGAGGCCCGATTCCAGCCCATAGCGGCGCATGGCGATGCCGAGGCTGATCAGCGCGCAGGGCACGGCCGCACCGGCCAGCAGATCGACCAGCGTCCAGAAGGGCTCCGGTATCTGCGCCACGAAGGGCCGCACGATCGAGCCGAGGATGATGCCGATGATGATCGGATGGGTGAAGAGGCGCTTGATCAGGAGCGGAATCGAGGCCGTGCGTCCTTCGGCCAGCAGGGTCGCGACCGTCATCGTCACCGGCAGATGGACGGCCAGAAGCAGGCCGAGCGGCACGGCGCCGGCATCGCCATAGGCCTTCAGGATCATCGGGACGCCGACGAAGACCGTGTTCGACTGCGCGGCGGCGAAGCCGGACACGACCAGCTCAGGCCCTTTCCGGGCGAAGAAGCGGCTGGCGATCAGCATCGCCAGCGCCCAGACCACGGCGAGCCCGGCGAAATAGGCGATCCAGTAGCCCCAGGGCTGGGTCGCCGGGATATCCGCCTTGGCCAAGGTGCGGAAGAGCAGGCAGGGCACGGCGAGGACGAAGACGAAGTCGGAGAGGCCCTCGCCGGTCGTCTCGCGCAGGAGCTTCGTCCACCGGGCGAAATAGCCCAGTCCGATCAGCCCGAAGACGGGCAGGACGACAAGCAGGGAAGCGAGCATGGGTCAGGGTCACGCCGCGAGGACAGGAAGCCGTTTCGCGGTGTCGCCTTTATCGGCTCATGTCAACTGGCGAAAGCAGAGCGCGCCGCGTTTTGCCGGCGCGCCATGCGTTCAGCGCAACTGTGCGACGGTGCCCCCCGCCTTCTCGATCAATCCGCGGACCTCGTCGCGCTGGCGCTTGAACTCGGCCAGCGTCGGGCCCTGCAGCTCGCGCCCGCGCGGCACGCGGATCTTGAGCGGGTTCACGAAATTGCCGTTGACCAGCACCTCGTAATGCAGATGCGGGCCGGTGGAGAGGCCGGTGGTGCCGATGTAGCCGATGACCTGGCCCTGGCGGACCTTGGCCCCCGGCACGATGCCGGGGGCGAAGTTCGACTGGTGCGAATAGGTCGTGACATAGCCGTTGGCGTGCTGGATCTCGGTGTGCTTGCCATAGCCCGAGGACCAGCCGGCCTTGAGCACCGTGCCGTTGCCGGCGGCGAGGATCGGCGTGCCGATGCGGTTGGCCCAGTCGATGCCGGTATGCATCTTCGAATAGCGCATGATCGGGTGGTAGCGCATGCCGAAGCCGGAGCGCAGCTCGCCTTCCGCGACCGGCTTGCGCAGCAGGAACTTCTTCAGCGATTTGCCGTCATCGTCGAAATAATCGATCAGCCCGTCTTCCGGCGACTGGTAGCGATAGACGCGGCGGGTCTCGCCGTTGACGGTGAGGCTGGCGGAGAGGATCTCGGACCGCTCGCCTTCCTCTTCCTCGGTGTAGATCACTTCCAGATTGTCGCCGCCATGGATGCGCTGCTGGAAATCGAGATCATAGGAGAAGATGCGCACGAGATCGTCGACGAGCGGCCGGGGCAGGTCGTGGCGGGCCGCCGTCTCGTAGAGGCTCTCATAGAGCCGGGCGCCGCCGGAATCCTCGTCTTCCTCCTCGCTCTCGACATTGCGCCGCTCGCCGCGCTGGGGCGTGGCCGCCTCCGGGATGTTGACGGCAACGAAGGCGCCCTTGTCGTTCATCGCGATGATGCCGTCCGGCTGGCCGTTGGTGAGCAGCGAGACGCGCATGATCTGGCGCGCGTCGCCCGCGCCCGGTCCCGGCGCATAGAGCACCTGGAGGACCTGCCCGTCGGGCAGGGGCGCGGTCTTCACCTTGCCGCCGAAGGCGGTGATCATGGTCCGGATCTGCTCCGGCTGGGCGCCGGCGCCGCGCATCACCTGCTCGAAATTCTCGCCGCGCTTGGCCATCACCAGCTTGTCCTCGACCTCCGGCTCGCGCGAGGCCGGGATCGGGGTCTTGGGCGCATTGGTGACGTTCTCGGGAACGACGCGGACCTCGATGCCCGAAAAGCGCGTATCGGTCGCGGGCGCATAGCCGAGGATGTCGCCATTGACGGGGGCCGCCCCGGTCAAGGTGCGGCTCAGCATGAGCTGCGGCGGGATCGGCAGGGCGCGCTGGCGGCCGGAGGCGACGTTGGCGCGCTCCTCCTCGATCTGCGACACGACCTCGCTGTCGCCGAGCTGCGGCTTGCCCGGCGGAATGACGATGTCGGCGAGGTCACGCTTGACGATGGTGACGTCGGCGTCGGCGGTGTCCTGGGCCGGCTCGGCATAGCGCTCGTCCGGCTGGCCGCCCTCGGCGAAGAGCCGCAACGGGTTGAAGGGCGGGATGTTGGTGGCATAGACGCCGGTGGTCAGCGACAGGTTGGTGGCGAGCCGCACGAAGGGCCTGACGCGGATGACCTCGCGGTCTCCGACACGTTGCGACATCGGCGCGCGCATCGTGTGGCGCGCCGCGAGAACCGGCTGATCGGCGACGAGCTTGTCGGCCTTGCGGGCGCCGCCGCCGTCCCCCGCCGCCGAGGAGGCACGGACCGCGACCATCTCGGGCTGCTCGGGATAGCTGGTGTCGCCGCGCATTGCGACCAGGATCGCCGCGCCGAGCAGCGCCGCGCCGCAGGAGCCGACGAGCGCGCAGGCGAAAAGCCAGCGCAGCGAGACGCCACGCCGGTCGAGCGGCTGCTGGCGCGAATCGACCGGGAGAATGGGCGGCTCGATCCCGAGATCGACCAGCAAAGCCGCTGCCTCGGGGGCAAGCGGCTCGACCGGTTGGGCGAACTCGGGATGGGCGTTCATCGTGTGCTGTCTTGACCTTGATCGCGAACCCCGCCGGAGCGAGGCGGTCTTGAGCGCGCTCTGAACGAAGGTGTCCCGAGAACATGCCCGTGTCGGCAGCCGGAATCAATCCGCCCTGCCGTCCGCCCCTGTGCCGGCGGAATGCGGCTGTTTTGCGAAACCAGAGGTCTTCGCGCGCGCAATGCGCTCACGCACAACGCGCGCGTACCAAATAAAAAAGATGCGCAGGGCCGGCAGGGGGCGTTCCGAGGAAATCGAACAGGTCCGTCAAAAAAAGTTCATCGAGCGTGTTGACATGTCTCGGGGGTCCCGCCTATAAACCGCCCATCGAGACGGCGCCGCCGCTGAGCGGCGCCTCTTCTGCGC
>NZ_JBFUPU010000009.1:0-179557 GCF_041360765.1 Allobosea sp. RCC_152_1 | reverse complement strand
CCAGTGATGCACGCTCAGGACCTGTTCCTCGTAGAAATGGCTCATCGCATCGTCCTTGAAAGTCCGGCGGCGGGCTGGCGGGTGCCTTCACCGGCGGGTCGTGGGATTCGAGGGTTAAGTTGCTGCCGGATCTCCGTTTCCGACAGAAGAATTGCCGGCAAAGTAAATCCTATGCGTCGAGGGCCTCGGGCAGGAATTGCAGCTTGTCCGGGACGCCCTTCCAATCCTCGGCATCGGCGGGCGCGTCGCGCTTGTCGGTGATGCCGGGCCATTGCGCGGCAAGCCGGCCGTTGAGGGCGACCCAGCGGGCGGAACCCTCGGCCGTATCGGGGATGATCGCCTCGGCCGGGCATTCGGGCTCGCAGACGCCGCAATCGATGCATTCGTCGGGATTGATGACGAGCATCGTCTCGCCTTCGTAGAAGCAGTCGACCGGGCAGACCGCGACACAGTCGGTGTATTTGCAGCGAATGCAGGCTTCCGTGACCGCGTAGGCCATGAGGCTCTCCCTCCTGCTTGACAGGACGAAAAGGGTCCGACAAATTCGTTCGTGTACAAACGATATGACTCGCCGATATGGCTTTGTCAATTGGCGGCGCATAACGTGGAAACGATCAAACCGAGGCGGGCCGATGGCTGAACAATCGACGGCGACAATCACCCCCGACCACAAGCTCGTGGTCCGGAATATCGGCCTCATGCTCAGCGGCGATATCGGCAATCCCATTCTCGAAGCGGATACGCTCATTGCCATCGGCGGCAAGGTCGCGGCGGTCGGTCGGGCCAAGGATCTGGACACCGACAAGGCCGACACCGTCATCGATGCCAACGGCACGGTGCTCCTGCCGGGGATGATCGACAGCCATGTCCACCCGGTCGCGGGCGACTGGACGCCGCGCCAGAACCAGCTCGGCTGGATCGATTCGACCATGCATGGCGGCGTCACCACGATGATCTCCGCCGGCGAGGTCCATACGCCGGGGCGGCCGAGGGATGTCGTCGGGGTCAAGGCGATGGCGATCTATGCGCAGCGCTGCTTCGACGCCTTCCGGCCGGGCGGCGTGAAGATCCATGCCGGCGCGCCGGTGATCGAGCCCGGCATGGTCGAGCAGGACTTCAAGGATCTGGCTGATGCCGGTGTCAGGCTGCTCGGTGAGGTCGGGCTCGGTGGCGTCAAGGATGGCGCCACGGCGAAGCAGATGGTCGCCTGGGCGCGCAAATATGGCATCCAGTCGACAATCCATACGGGCGGCCCTTCGATCCCGGGCTCGGGGCTGATCGGCGCCGACGTGGTGCTGGAAGCCGATACCGACGTTGTCGGCCACATCAATGGCGGCCATACTGCCCTGCCGGACGCGGAGATCCGCTGCATCTGCGAGGGCTGCAAGCGCGGCCTCGAACTCGTCCATAACGGCAATGAGCGCGCCGCTCTCTACACGCTGCGCGTCGCCCGCGAGATGGGCGAACTCAACCGCGTCATCCTTGGCACGGACGGGCCGGCGGGCTCCGGCGTCCAGCCGCTCGGCATCGCCCGCATGGTCTCGCTGCTCTCCTCGCTGGGAGAGGTGCCGGCCGAGATCGCCTTCTGCTTCGCCACCGGCAACACGGCGCGGATGCGCAATCTCGATTGCGGTCTGATCGAGGTCGGGCGCTCCGCCGACTTCGTCTTCATGGACAAGGCCCAGCACTCCGCGGGCAAGAGCTTCCTCGACAGCATCCAGCTTGGCGACCTGCCGGGCATCGGCATGGTGGTGATCGACGGCCTCGTCCGCTCCGGCCGCAGCCGCAACACGCCGCCGGCCGAGAAGGTGCCCTCGGTCCAGGGGCACTGAACGGCCTCGGCTTGGTCACGCCGCCCATCGGCCGATGAGGTTTTCAACGATATAACGATTGCGGCCGATCCGGAATCGTTGTTGTCTCGTTCGTATACGAATGACTTTCGGGGCAGGTGGGTGTCGCGGGACTTGCATTCTCCAGGCGCGGATAGGGTGGGATGAGGCCTGTCGCGCGCGCCTTCACCTTGACCGTCAACGGCGCCGAGCATCGCGTCGAAGGCGAGCCCGACACGCCGCTGCTCTTCTTCCTGCGCAACGACCTTGCGCTCAACGGCCCGAAATTCGGTTGCGGCCTCGGTGAATGCGGTGCCTGCACTGTTCTGCTCGACGGGGTCGCGGCCAGAAGCTGCGTCTATCCGGTTCGCCTCGCCGCCGGCCGCGCCATCGTCACGCTGGAAGGGCTTGGCACGCCGGAAGCCCCGCATCCGATCCAGCAGGCCTTCATCGACGCCCAGGCCGCCCAATGCGGCTATTGCATCAACGGCATGGTGATGACCGCCAAGGCCTTCCTCGACGTGAAGCCTGCGCCGAGCGAGACGGAGGTGCGCGAGGCCCTGCGCTACAATCTCTGCCGCTGCGGAACGCATGTCGAGATCGTGCGGGCGGTGATGCTCGCTGCCGAACGCGGCTGGCGACCCGATGGGGCCGGGCAGTGACGGGCAGGGCGCCTCCACCCTCCCGGCGGGAGCTCTTGAAGCGTGGCGGCGTGATCGCCGTCGTCTCGCCGCGCAAGGACGCCCCCTCGGATGCGGGGCCCGAGGAGGGGCTGGACCTGCATGTCTGCGTGACCGGGGAAGGGCGGGTGTTCGCCTTCTGTGGCCATGTCGATCTCGGCACCGGCATCAGCACGGCTTTGGCGCAGATCGTGGCCGAGGAGCTCGATTTTCCCTTCGATGCGGTCGAGATGGTGCTGGGCGATACGGCCGAGACGCCCGACCAGGGCGCGACGATCGCGAGCGAAACGATCCAGGTCACCTCGATCCCGATGCGGATCGCGGCAGTGCAGATCCGCCGGCAGCTCGTGTCGCTCGCGGCTGCTGCCCTCGATTGCCCGGAAGAGGAGATCGGAATCCGTGCCGGCACTCTTGTCCGGCGCGGCGAGGCGGGCTCTTCGCTTAGTCTCGACGCGCTGCTCGGCAACCGGCGCATCCTGCTGCCGCTGGCCGAAAGCGCGGCCTTCAAGCCGGTCGAGCGCCACGCCATCGTCGGCAAGCCGGTCGAGCGGGTCGATATTCCGGCCAAGCTCACCGGGCGTTTCACCTATGTGCATGACGTACGCGTGCCGGGCATGCTGCATGGCCGGGTCGTGCGCCCGCCCTATGCCGGCCTCGATGGCGGGGATTTCGTCGGGCACAGCCTCGAAGCGGTCGAGCACGAATCCATCGCCGATATCCCCGGCATTCGCGCCGTGGTGGTCGAGGGCGATTTCATCGGCATCGTCGCCGAGCGTGAGGAGCAGGCGGCGGCAGCGGCGCAGGCCCTCAGGACGCATTGGAAGTACTGGCCGGCGCCGGCCGATCTGCGCGATGTCGAGAATGCGCTCCGCGCGCATCCGGCGACGCCCCGCAAGCTGGTCGACGAAGGCGATGTCGAGGCGGCGTTGCTGACCCTCGAGAAGCGGCTCGACCGGACCTATGTCTGGCCCTATCAGATGCATGGCTCGATCGGGCCGTCCTGCGCCGTCGCCGATGTGCGGGAAGACGGCATCACCGTTTGGGCCGGCAGTCAGAATCCCTATCCGCTGCGGGCCGACATCGCCTTGCTGACCGGCCTGCCGGCGGAGCGGATCGAGATCGTTCGCCACGAGGCGGCGGGCTGCTATGGCCGCAACTGCGCCGACGACGTGGCGGCCGATGCGGTTCTGCTGTCGCGGGCCGTGGGCGCGCCGGTACGGGTGCAGCTCACCCGTGAGCAGGAGCATCTCTGGGAGCCGAAGGGCGCGGCTCAGCTCATCGACATCGCCGGCGGGCTCGGGCCGGGCGGTTCGCTCGCGGCCTATGATTTCCATACGCGCTACCCCTCCAATGCGGCGCCGACGCTGGCGCTGCTGCTGACCGGGCGCATCCCCAACACGCCGGCGACGCTGAAGATGGGCGACCGCACCGCGATCCCCTCCTATGCCTATGAGAACATGCGGATCACGGCCTATGACATGCCGCCGATCGTGCGTGCCTCCTGGCTGCGCGGCGTCTCGGCTATGCCCAACGTCTTCGCGCATGAAAGCTATATCGACGAGCTGGCGCATGAGGCGGGCGTCGATCCGGTCGAGTTCCGCCTGCGCCACATCACCGATGCGCGTGCCGCCGAGCTGGTCGAGGCGACGGCCGCCCGCGCCGGCTGGGAGCCGCATGTCGGGCCGCGCCTGCGGGCCGAGGGCGATGTCCTGCACGGGCGCGGCTTCGCCCAGGCCCGCTATGTCCATGGCAACTGGCCGGGCGTGGGGGCCGCCTGGTCGGCCTGGGTCGCGGATGTCGCGGTCAATCGCGCGACCGGGGAGGTGACGGTCAGCCGCGTCGTGGTCGGCCAGGATACCGGGATGATGGTCAACCCGGCTGGCGTGCAGCACCAGATCCACGGCAATGTCCTGCAATCGACCAGTCGTGTGCTGCGCGAGGAGGTGACCTTCTCGGAGACCACGGCCGTCGCCGCGCGCGACTGGGGCGCCTATCCGGTGCTGAGCTTCCCGGAGCTGCCGGCCATCGATGTGATGCTGATGGATCGGCAGCAGGAGCCGCCGCTCGGTGCCGGCGAATCCGCCTCGGTGCCGAGTGCGGCGGCCATCGTCAACGCGGTCTATGATGCGACGGGAGTGCGCTTCCGCGAATTGCCGCTGACGCCCGAGCGTGTGCTGGCCGGGCTGAACGGGCGCCCGGCACTGGCCCCGCCGCCCGCCCGGGGAGGCCGACGCGGCCTCGGCTTCTGGGCCAGAATCGGCGGCATGGCTGCTGCCGCCGCGACGTTTGCGGCTGTCTCGCTGCCGCTCGCGCCGGAGATCGCACCCATTGCCCGGCCGGACCCCGCGACATGGTCCGCAGCCACCATCGAGAAGGGGCGCCAGCTCGCCGCGCTCGGAGCCTGCGCCGTCTGCCATACGGGCAGGGACGGCGTGCCCTATGCCGGCGGGCTCGCGCTGGAGACGCCCTTCGGCACGGTGACGAGCACCAACATCACGCCCGATCCCGAGACAGGCATCGGCAACTGGTCCTATCCCGCCTTCGAGCGGGCGATGCGCGCCGGCATCCATCGCGGCGGGCGCCATCTCTATCCCGCCTTTCCCTATGCGAATTTCGCGAAGACGAGCGATGCCGATCTGCAGGCGCTCTATGCCTTCCTGATGTCCCAGACGCCGGTCATGCGGGTGAATGAACCGAGCCGGCTCATCTTTCCCTTCAACCTGCGCCCGCTGATGGCCGGCTGGAACCTGCTGTTCAACCGGGGCAAGGAAGCGAAGCCGGAACCGGCCCGCACGGCCGAATGGAACCGGGGGCGCTATCTCGTCGACGGGCTCGGCCATTGCGGCGCCTGCCATTCGCCGCGCAACGCGCTCGGCGCCGAGAAGGGCGGCATGGCCTATCTCGCCGGTGGTGAGGCCGAGGGCTGGGAGGCGCCGGCGCTGACGGGCGCCTCGCATTCTCCGATCCCGTGGAGCGAGGCGGATTTCTACACCTATCTGCGCAGCGGTCATGCCGCGAACCACGGCACGGCATCCGGTCCGATGGCGCCCGTCATCGCGGAACTCAAGGAGTTGCCGGACGCCGATATCCGCGCCATGGCCATCTATCTCGCCTCGCTCGGCGCCTCGCCTCCGGAGCCCGAGATCGCGGCGCGCACCGAGGCGATCCTGAAGGCGACGGCATCGGCCGCCAATCCCGGCACGTCGCGGGCCGCGCGACTCTATGAGGGGGCCTGCGCCGCCTGTCATGAAACCGGGCGGATCGCGCCGCTGGCCAATCAGGGGCCGGCGCTGGGGTTGAGCTCGAAGCTTCACGCCGCGACGCCGGCCAATCTCGTCAACCTGCTGCTGCAGGGCGGAAGTCACGGCATGGGCCAGATGCCAGCCTTCGGAAACGCGCTCGACGATGGGCAGGTCGCTGAACTCGCGAGCTATCTGCGCAGCCGTTTCGCGCCGGAGAAGCCGGCTTGGAACGGGGTGGAAGCGGCTATCGCAAGGGCACGCAAGGCCCCTTAGGGGACCGCGCCCTTTACCCCAGCCCTCTCCCGCAAGGGGAGAGGGAGATAGGTGTACCGCCTCAGCGCAGCCCGTCCTCGCCCTTGATCTCGTCGGTCTTCAGGCCGCCGACGCGCGGGAGCGGGCGCCCGGCGCTGGTCAGCACGATCGCGACCATGATCTCGTTGGCGCGCGGCGCGTCGGGAATGCGCACCTCCATGCCGTCGAAATGGCTGCGGACATAGGCCGCCGCCTTGTGGCCGAGCGGCACGTCCAGCACCACGCCGAGCGAGCCGCGCTTCTTGCTGGACGGGATCAGGGCAGGGGCCTTGCCGAGGAGCTTGCGCAGCGGCGCGCCGAGCTTGGGATGCAGGATCGCGGCGGCGTGCTCCAGCTCGCCATCCTCGCCGACGGCGGCGGCCTTGCCGTAGCCTTCGACCTGCTCGCCCGGAATGCCGAGCGCCGCCAGCGCATGGCGGCCGAGCAAATCGCCCAATTCCTCGCCGATCTCGATCAGCGGCGCGAGGTCCGCCTCGTAGCGTCCGGCGAAGGGGTTGGCGATCACCGCGACGGCGGCGGCCCGGCGCACGGCCGGTTCCACCGGGCGGCCCATCTCCGAGCGGGTCTCGTCGAGGATGGTGACGAGCTTGCGGATTCTGGCGCTCATCGCAGGCCGTCCTCCCCCTTGATCTCGGAAGCTTTCAGGCCGCCGACGCGGGCATGGATGCGCGCGCCCGTCGTCATCACCAGCGCGAGCAGCATTTCATCCGCCTTCGGCGCGTCGGTCAGCCCGACCTCGAAGGCGTCGAAATGGCTGCGGACATAGGAAGCATTGATATGGGTGACGGGGATGTCGAGGCGCGTGCCGGGCCCGCCGACCTTCTTGGTCGAGGCGACGATCGCCTTGGCGTCGCCGAGGATCTCGCGCATCGCATAGCCGCCCGGCACGTGCCAGAGCGCGCCGTGCTCCAGCTCGCCGGCCGCGCCGACGATGGCGCCCTTGCCGTAACCCTCGATCGCCTTCGGATCGCCGCCGAGCGCTTCGAGAAGCTGCTTCGCCAGCGAGAGGCCGAACGGCTTGAGATCATCCATGAAACCCTGGATATCCGCGACGTAACGCCCGGCGAAGGGGTTGGCGATGACGGCGAGCGCCGCGCCGCGTCGCAGCGGCGTGGCCGGGGCAGGGCCGCCCTCATGGAAGATCGTCTCGACGACAACGGCGAGCTTGCGAATGGCGATCTCAGGCATGGGCCAGTTTCCTCCGGGTGATATCGGCCAAGGTGGGCAAAGCGAGCGTGCGGGTCCTGCCCTGGAGATGGATGGCGCAGGAGCGGATGAGCCGGCGCGCCTGCAATCCGGCGGCCTGGTCCAGCCCGGCGGCGAGCGCTTCCGCGATCTCCGCTTCGGTGAGCCGGCCGACATGGCGCGTCACGGGAATGTCGCCGAGGTCGCTGTCCGACTGGATCGTGTCGGCCGGAACCCGGACGACGGCCGGATGGCCCGGAAGATCGACGGCATTGGCGATGACGGTCGCCGCCGCATCGGCCATGGCGGCGGTGGGCGCCAGCACCGTCACCGCTTCGGCGATGCCGCGCGAGAAGCTGCGGCCGGGATAACCGCTGGTCGCGACGCCGCCGATGCCGTCGGCGGCCGAGATCGTCGTGGTTCCGAACAGGTTCGGCCGGTCGGGCCGGTCGACGAGACCGATGCGGAAATGCTCGCCTTGCGCCAGATGCAGCGCGATGTCGCCGCCATTGTTGACGAAGGTGCGAGTCAGCGGCGCGGCCGCGAGCATGGCGCCGAGAATCTCCTCGGCGACGGACCCGGCCACGGCGGCCATCGGCGTGATGAAGCCGGCTCCGGCGAACGGAGCCACGGCCGCGTGCATGCGCTGCGCGACCACGCCCTCCGGCGTGGGGCTTGCCTCCGTCACGGGCATGCGCAGCAGAGTGAGCTCGCCGCAGAGTTCCGCCAGAAGCCCATCGAAACGATGCAGAGCGGCCTCATGGGCCATCCGCACGGCGTCGGCGCTGCCCTCCGCCTGAATGACCAGATCGATCGGCCCCTGCTGGAGCAGCAGGCGCTTGCCGTCCGGCAGGAAGCGCGCTGAGGGCCGCTCGAACATCGCGCTACCCGTGCGAGTGCCGCGTGGAATGCGGTGCGAACGGCCAGGGATTGTCCTGGTGCTGCGGCAGCTGGAGGCGCCCGCCGCGCTTGAGCTCGCTCAGCGGCTGGACATGGTCCATATGGCCGCCGAGCTCGCGATAGTCCGAAAGCTTCATCGTGAACTCCAGCGGTGCGACCAGCGCCGGTGTTGGCACATAGCCGAAGGCATTCTCGGGCAGGCGCGTGACATCCACCATGAAAGTAATGCCGCCGCCCGGCCAGATATAGACCGGCGCGCCGCCGCAGGTGACATAGGTCAGCGAATCCTTGACCGAGCGCGTCAGCCGGACCGGGTTCTCGGTCACGCCCGCCCGCAGCGAGCCGCCGGCGCCGCCGATGAACAGCACGGTCGACAAGGCGGGTTCGCAATTCTCCGCGATGCGCTCGACCGGCTCGCGCAGCGGCACCGGGATGTCCATCTCGACCGGCCGCAGATTGTCGTCCAGCTCGTAATAGGCGGCGTGCTCGCCCGTGGTCGAGACCATCAGCAGGCGCAGGCCCGGACGGGCGGTCTTCGGATCGAAGGGGCCGAGGATGGCGAGCGGGTCGCTGATATTGGTGCCGCCCCAGCCGGTGCCCGGTTCGGCGACCTGGAAATAGCGGCCGGGCGTCGAGCGCCGCCCCTTGAGCTTGATCCCGGTCGGCTCCATGCCCAGCAGCTTGCCGGCCTGATGCTCGGAGAGCACGCCCGTGATGTGGTCGTCGACGACGACGACCTCGTCGACCTTGCCATGCCATTGCTTGGCGAAGATGCCGATGGTGGCCGAGCCGCAGCCGACCCGCATCCGGCTCTCGGCCACGCCGTTGACGATCGGGGCCTTGCCGGCCTGGACGACGACCGTCTCGCCGCCGTCGATCGCCATCTCCACCGGCTTGCCGTTGCAGAGCGACAGCAGCGTGTCGCAGGTGACGCGGCCCTCCTTCTTGGAGCCGCCGGTGAGGTGGTGCACGCCGCCGAGCGAGAGCATCTGCGAGCCGTACTCGCCCGTCGTGACATGGCCGACGGCCTCGCCCTCGACCCGCACCGTCGCGGTTTCCGGGCCGAGGAAGCGGTCGGTGTCGATTTTGATCTTCACGCCGCAATAGCTGAAGATTCCCTCGGTCACGACCGTGACCATATCGACGCCGTCGACCTCGGAAGAGACGATGAAGGGCGCCGGCTTGT
Organism: Allobosea sp. RCC_152_1; assembly: GCF_041360765.1. Classification (NCBI taxonomy): domain Bacteria; kingdom Pseudomonadati; phylum Pseudomonadota; class Alphaproteobacteria; order Hyphomicrobiales; family Alloboseaceae; genus Allobosea; species Allobosea sp. RCC_152_1. The sequence goes on along the minus strand of NZ_JBFUPU010000009.1, from coordinate 170,223 downwards.
AGTCGGGATAGGTCGTGCCAGCGCCGATGGCGGTGACGAAGGTGCCCTGCGGGTTGAGGATGTCGCCGCTCCATTCGCGCTCGCCCGCGAAAGACACGACGTCGCCGCCCTGGCCGATCCTGCGGTCGAGCACGACATGCGGATCGACCCGCACCAACGTGCCGTCGACATTGCCGTAGCGATCGCAGGCGCCGACCGCTCCGGGTTTGATGAAGCACATCACCGGGCAGGCATCGCAGCGAATCTTGTCGTCAACGGCCAATGTCGTCGCGTCGGAGCTCATGCTCGCACCCCTGGCGCCGGAAACGCGCCGCTACATTATTTGTATGCAAACAATTTAGCCCTGCAAGCCCGCGCCCGTCAACACGATCGCTGCGCGGGAAGAGCGGGGCTTTCGCCGCTCAAAGCGCGCGAAATACCGGGCGCGGCAATAATGCGGCGATTTTAATCACGCCCTGCCTTCACAAGCCGCGAAACCGAGTTGACACGCTGCTTCGAACTCATCAACTTCGTAGGTATACAAACATTAAAACCATAAAACTTGGAACGGAACGGCGCAACGGCTAATGACGAACGGCTGACCCTCGGCGACAACGCCGAGTCCCGGCAGCCGGATCGCGAACGGGGGAGATTGGCATGACAATGGATCGCAGGCGTTTTCTGGCAGCCGCTTCCGGAGGGGCTGCCGTGCTCGCCGCTCCGTCGCTGGTCCGGGCGCAAGGCGCCGGCTCGATCAAGATCGGCGAGATCAACAGCTATACCGCCCAGCCCGCCTTCCTGAAGCCCTACCGCCAGGGCTGGGAGCTGGCGCTAGAGCAGGTCAACGCCGGCGGCGGCGTGCTTGGCCGCAAGATCGAGACGATCTTCCGCGACGATGCCGGCAAGCCGGAGGATGCCGTGCGCCACGCCGGCGACCTGATCAACGCCGAGAAGGTCGATCTGCTTTCGGGCGGCTTCCTCTCGAATGTCGGCCTCGCGCTCACCGATTTCGCGCTGCAGAACAAGCGCCTCTATGCGGCTTCCGAGCCGCTGTCGGATGCGCTGGTCTGGGCGAAGGGCAACCGCTACACCTTCCGCTTGCGACCCTCGACCTATATGCAGGCGGCGATGCTGGTCGAGGAAGCGGCCAAGCTCAAGGCGCGGAAATGGGCGCTGGTCGCGCCGAACTACGAATATGGCCAGTCGAGCATCAAGTGGTTCAAGGAACTGCTGAAGAAGGCCAGGCCCGATGTCGAGTTCGTGGCCGAGCAATATCCGGCGCTTGGCCGCATCGATGCCGGCGCGACCGTGCAGGCGCTCGAGGCCTCCAAGCCCGAGGCGATCTTCAACGTCACCTTCGCCGTCGACCTGACCAATCTCGTGCGCCAGGGCAATACGCGCGGCCTGTTCGAGGGGCGCGACGTCGTCTCGATGCTGACCGGCGAGCCTGAATATCTCGACCCGCTCGGGGCGGAGACGCCGACGGGCTGGATCGTCACCGGCTATCCCCATGCCGATCTGGCGACGCCGGAACACGTCAAGTTCCGCGACGCCTACAAGGCCAAGTACAACGACTATCCGCGCCTGGGCTCGGTGGTCGGCTTCGACACGATGAACTCGATCGCGGCGGCCCTGGCCAAGGCCGGCACCACCGACAACGAGAAGCTGATCGACGCGATGGAGGGGCTGAAATTCCCCTCCGCCTTCGGTTCGGCCGAATATCGCGCCGTCGACCATCAGTCGACGCTCGGCGCCTTCGTCGGCAAGACCGCCCTCAAGGACGGCAAGGGCGTGATGGTCGACTGGCGCTATGCCGACGGCGCCAAGTACCTGCCATCGGACGACGTCGTGAAGACGATGCGGCCGGCAGGCTGAGTTCATCGCGTTTCCGGCATATGAACCTCCGTCATCCCGGACAAGCCGCGAAGCGGCGCTGATCCGGGATCCATCGGAGGGGGCTGTGCTCTACAATGGATCCCGGATCGACCTGCGGTCGTCCGGGATGACGGCAGAGCTTTGACCTGGACATCGGCAGAATGTTCGACCTCATTCTCACGCAGACATTGAACGGGCTGGCTTCGGCCTCCTCGCTGTTCCTCGTCGCCTCCGGGCTGTCGATCATCTTCGGCGTCACCCGGATCGTGAACTTCGCTCATGGCTCGCTCTACATGCTGGGCGCCTATATCGGCTGGACGCTGGTCACCTGGCTGGGTCCGACGAGCGGGCTTGGTTTCTGGGGTGGTGTCGGGCTGGCGGCACTGCTCGTCGCCATCATCGGCGTGGTGATCGAGGTCGCGATCCTCAGGCGGATCTATCAGGCGCCGGAGCTGTTCCAGCTTCTCGCCACCTTCGGCGTGGTGCTGATGATCCAGGACATCGCGCTGGCCACCTGGGGCGCAGAAGACAAGCTCGGGCCCCGCGCGCCCGGCTTCAAGAGCTTCGTCATCCTGTTCGACAACCGCTTCCCCACCTATGAACTCCTGCTGATCGCAATCGGCCCGCTGGTGCTCGCGCTGCTCTGGTTTCTGTTCCAGAAGACGCGCTGGGGCACATTGGTGCGAGCGGCGACGCAGGATCGCGAGATGGTCGCGGCGCTCGGCGTCAACCAGCGCCTGCTCTTCACCTCGGTCTTCGCCTTCGGGGCCGGCCTCGCCGGGCTGGGCGGGGCGCTGCAGCTCCCGCGCGAGGCGGCAACCTTGCATATGGACCTGTCGATGATCTCGGAGGCCTTCGTGGTCGTGGTCGTCGGCGGGCTCGGCAGCGTGACCGGGGCCTATCTCGCGGCGGTGCTGATCGGTATCCTGCACGCTTTCGGCATCCTGATCTTCCCGAAGATCACGCTCGTGCTCGTCTTCCTGGTCATGGCCGTGGTGCTGGTGGTCAAGCCCTACGGCCTGATGGGCAGGCGCCCCGTCGGCGCCGCGCGCGGGACGGCGACGGCCGAGCCGCTGCTGCGGCCGGCCGACCGGGCGGCCAAGCTCGCCGGCCTCGTCGCGCTCATCCTGCTTGCCGCCGCGCCGCTGGTGACGCCGGACTACCTGCTGCTGACGCTGACGGAGCTCGTGATCTTTGCGCTGTTTGCCGCCTCGCTGCATTTCATGATGGGGCCGGGCGGCATGGCCTCTTTCGGCCACGCCGCCTATTTCGGCCTCGGCGCCTATGGCGCTGCGCTCGCCGTGAAATGGCTGGGCGCGCCGATGGAGCCGGCGCTGATCTTCGCGCCCTTCCTGGCCGGCATCGCGGGCGTGGTGTTCGGCTGGTTCTGTGTCAGGCTGTCCGGCGTCTATCTCGCCATGCTGACGCTCGCCTTTGCGCAGATCGCCTGGGCGACGGCCTTCCAATGGGTCGAGCTCACCGGCGGCGACAACGGCATCCTCGGCGTCTGGCCGTCGCATTGGGCAGTGTCGAAGACGGCGTTCTACTATCTCGCGCTCGCTATCTGCGCGGCCTGCGTGGTCCTGCTCAGGGTCATGGTGTTCTCGCCGCTGGGCTATGCGCTCCGCGCCGCGCGCGACAACCCGCTCAGGACCGAAGCGATCGGCATCGACACCATGCGCGTGCAATGGGTCGCCTTCACCATCGCCGCCTTCGCGGCCGGCATCGCGGGAGCGCTCTTCGCCTTCTTCAAGGGCTCTGTCTTCCCGACCTATATGGCGATCCCGCGTTCGGTCGACGCGCTGCTGATGGTGCTGCTCGGCGGCGTGCAGACCGTGTCGGGTCCGATCGTCGGCGCCTTCGCCTATGCAGGGCTCAGCGAACAGCTGATGAAGATGACGATGTACTGGCGCTTCACGCTGGGGCTTTCGATCGTGCTCCTCGTCGTGCTCTTCCCGCGCGGACTCGTCGGCGGCTTCCTCGCCCTGCGCGAGCGGCGCGATCGAAGCGACAAGGACGGTGCCGTCGTAACCCGGCTCGCGACGGAGGGCGCGCCATGAGCGCCGTCGTTTCTCCCCGGGCGGCAGTCGCCGACGAGGCCGTGCTGGTCGCGCGCGATCTCGCGAAATCCTTCGGCGGCGTCCATGCGGTGCAAGGCGTCTCCTTCTCGGTCGAGGCTGGCCGCATGGTCGCGCTGATCGGCCCGAACGGCGCCGGCAAGACCACCTGCTTCAACATGCTGGGCGGCCAGCTCAAGCCGGATCGCGGCGAGGTCATCCTCGCCGGGCAGGCGATCACGGGGCTCAAGCCCCGCCGGGTCTGGCGCCTGGGTGTGGGCCGCACCTTCCAGATCACCGCGACCTTCACCTCGATGACCGTGCGCGAGAACGTGCAGATGGCGCTGATCTCGCAGGAGGATGGCGTCTGGAATCCGTTCCGGCCCGCCCGGACGCGCCATGTCGCTGCGGCGGACGCCCTGCTCGCACAGGTCGGCATGCGCGAGCAGGCGGAGCGGGCCTGCGGCGTGCTCGCTTACGGCGACCTGAAGCGCGTCGAGCTTGCCGTCGCGCTCGCCAACCGGCCGAAGCTCCTGCTGATGGACGAGCCGACCGCCGGGATGGCCCCGCGCGAGCGCGTCGAGCTGATGGCGCTGACGGCGCGGATAGCGGCGCAGAAGCAGATCGCCGTGCTGTTCACCGAGCACGACATGGACGTCGTCTTCGCCCATTCCGACCGGGTGATCGTGCTCGATCGCGGCCGGCTGATCGCCGACGGCACCGCCGAGGCGGTGCGCCAGGACCCGCAGGTGCGGGCGGTCTATCTCGGCTCCGGCGCCACCTCGGGAGGCCATTGATGAGCGCCCTTCTCGAAATCTCCGGGCTCGACGCCTATTACGGGCGCGCCCATATCCTGCAGGGCGTTGGCTTCGGCATGGGCCGGGGCGAGGTGCTGGCCCTGATGGGGCGCAACGGCGCCGGCAAGTCGACGACGATGAAGGCGGTGATGGGGCTGGTGCCCCCGGCGCGCGGCGAGATCCGCTTCGACGGCCAGCGCATCGAGGGTCGCGAGCCCTTCGAGATCGCGCGCATCGGCATCGGCTACGTGCCGGAGGAGCGGCGCATCTTCTCCGAGCTTTCGGTGATGGAAAACCTCTCCGTCGGCCAGCGCCCGCCGCGCGAGGGCGTGCCGCACTGGACGCCCGAGCGGCTCTTCGCGCTCTTTCCGAATCTCGGGCGGATGCGCGACCGGCCGGGCGGGGCGATGTCGGGCGGCGAGCAGCAGATGCTGACCATCGCGCGCACGCTGATGGGCAATCCGCGGCTCGTGCTGCTGGACGAACCCTCGGAGGGGCTGGCCCCGCTCATCGTCGAGGAGATGGCGAAGACCATCCTGGCGCTGAAGGGGGAGGGGCTGAGCATCCTGCTCTCCGAGCAGAACCTGCATTTCGCCGGCAATGTCGCGGATCGCGCCGCGATCATCGAGAAGGGCATCATCCGTTTCACCGGCACCATGGCCGAGCTCAAGGCGGATGAGGCGATCCGGGCGCAGTACCTGTCGGTCTGAGCGGCCGTCCGGATTTACAGCGTCAGCAGAGCTTCGCCAGTAGCAGCGAGAGTTGCTGCGCTTCCTTCTCTGTCAGGGGCTGCAAGGTCGCGGCCGTGATCGCCGCTGCCCGGGCGAAAAGCTCCGGCATGAGCGCGCGTCCCTGGTCGCTCAGCCGGATCAGAACGCGCCGCTGGTCGTTGGGGTCGGGCAGGCGCTCGACCAGGCCGCGCTCGGCCAGCCGGGTGATCACACCCTTGATCGTGGCGGGGTCCATCGCGGTCAGGCGACCGAGCTGGTTCTGGGAGATCTCCTTGCTCGCGGCGAGCCTGCTCAACGCGGCGAACTGGGTCGGGGTCGGGCCTCCGGGCCCGATCGTCTGCTGGAAGATTGCGATATGGCGCTGCTGCGCCTTCCGCATGAGAAAGCCGACCTGCTCGTCGAGGACATATTTCGCGTTTTCTTTCGACTGAAGCGACGCGTTTTCCGCCACGGCTGAACGCTTCCGCGTCGACATCGGGGCTGCCTCCCAAAAACTCTTGCGTATCACATTTCCGGCGGTGGCCTCCGCGCCACGACCTCGACCGTGAATCGATAGCCCGATTCCGCCTTGTTGGACATTCGACCTTGGCCTGTCTCGATCCATTGGCGCCGCACGCGGCATCGAGACGGGAGTGTCCGCGGAAGGCGTCCGGTTCCGGGGCCGGACCCGGTCAGGTTGAACCAGCCTGACCGACATATGCGTTAGCGATAGCCCATTCTCCGGTTGAGCAGGAGGAGCAGGCTGTTGCACGTCACCGCGACGATGGTCAGCAGCAGCGCCACCGCCATGATCGTGTCGATCTGGCCGATGTTGATGGCGCTGATCAACATGAAGCCGAGACCGCGCTGGGAGGCGAACATCTCGCCGATCAGCACGCCCAGCAGCGTGAGCGAGAACCCCAGCCGCACGCCGGAGATCACCTCGGGAAGGATCGCGGGCAGGATAACCGTGAAGGCCGATTGCGCAGAGGACAGCCGCAGCACCTGCGCGGTGCGCCGATAGACCGGCTTCATCTGCCGGATCGCGTTCATCGAGAACAGGGTGATCGGGATCAGCCCGTGCATCACGCCGAAGGCGATCTTGGCCGAGATGCCGAGGCCGAAGCAGAGCAGCACCAGCGGGTAGAGCACCACCTTGGGGATGGAATAGAGGTTGACGAGGATGGGCTCGGCGACGTTGCCGGCAAGCCGGCGCACCCCGAGCAGGATGCCGAGCGCGATGCCGCCGACCAACGAGATCAGGAAGGCGGCGGCGAAGGCGCGCATGGTCTCCGCGACGTTCTGCCAGAATTCGGCGGTCGCCAGCAGCGAGCCCAGTTTCACGACCGTCTGGAAAGGAGAGGCCAGCGAGGAGGCGCCGACGAGGAGATGGAGCGTCTGCCAGAGCAGCAGGCAGAAGAGCAGGACGAGGGCGGTACCGGTGATCCTCGGCATGGCGATCACCGCTGCCTGCGCGCCTGAAGGCGCTTGTCGACATGGTTGAGCGCCGTGTTGACGATCGTGACGGTCACGAGGATCAGCAGCATCAGCGCGTACATGTGCCGGTTCTCGAAGTTGTTGTAGGCATAGGCGATCGCATAGCCGAGCCCCGAGCCCGACAGGATGAATTCCGAGGCGATCACGCCGATGAAGGCATAGGCGACCGACAGCTTGACGCCGGTGAAGAGGTAAGGGGCCGCGGCCGGCAATTCGATGAGCAGCGCCGTCTTCCAGCGCGGCATGCGATAGATCCGGGCGGTCTTGCGCAGGACGCGCGGGATCCTGTCGATGCCGTTCAAGGTGGCCGTGATCATCGAAACGATCGCCAGCAGCACGGCGATGGCGATGATGGAGGCCGAGCCGACGCCGAAAAGGGTGATGAACACCGGATAGAACACGAAGGTCGGGATGGCGTAATAGCTCGCCAGCAGCGGCTCGAGCGCGTCGCGCAGGCCAGGCCAGGCGTGGATCGCCAGCCCCGCGACGAAGCCGAGGATCACCGAGAGCACCGCCGCGACGACGACATTCGTCAGGCTCACCACGATGTCGGAGGCGTATTCGCCCGAGGCGAGAATCCGGCCGAGCTCCACCACCATCTGCGACGGCGGGATCATGACCGCGAGCGGAATGATGCCCACCCGGCACATCAGCTCGACGGCGCCGATCAGCAGAGCGACGACCAGGACCCGCAGGCGCTTCTCCGACATGGCTCAGGCCTGTCCCGACGACATGATCTTCAGCGCCTCGACCCGCAGCTTGTCCCAGAGGCGGGCGGTGATGTCGCCGAAATGCGGGGTCGAGACGACGCGGCTGTCGCGGTCCCGCTCCCAGCCGGTCTCGACGAAATCGATGAAGGTTCCCGGCCGCGTCGACATCACGCCGACCCGATCCGACAGCATCGCCGCCTCGTCCAGCGCGTGGGTGATGAGCAGCACCGTCGCGCCGGTCTCGCGCCAGAGCCGCAGCAATTCGTCGCCCATCAGCAGCCGCGTCTGCTGGTCGAGGGCGCCGAAGGGCTCGTCGAGCAGGATCAGCCGGGGCTGCATCACGAGTGTCCGTGCGATGCAGACGCGCTGGCGCATGCCGCCGGACAGCTGTGCCGGGTATGAGGCGGCGAAGTCGCGCAACCCCATGAAGCCGACGGCGTAATCGACGCGCCGGGCGATTTCCGCCGGGTCGATGCCGGCACGACGCAGACCGAAGGCGACGTTGTCGCGAACGCTGAGCCAGGGGAAGGAGGCATCTTCCTGGAAGACTACGCCGACGCCGTCCGGCACGTCCCGGATGGGCGCGCCCTCGAATTCGGCGACGCCCGCCTGCGGCCGGCTCAATCCCGCGAGAATGTCGAGCAAGGTGGATTTGCCGCAGCCGGAAGGACCGACGACGGAGAAGAACTCGCCCCTGCCCAGGTCGAGGTCCACGGGGCCGAGCGCATGCAGCTTGCCCTTGGGAAGGTCGAAGACCCGGGTGACGCCGCGGAGCCGGACGTGAACGGCGGCGGGAACCTCGGATATCGCCAAAGAGTCGCTCCGTGCCTTCACCGCCGCGCCGATCATGACTTCGCCTGCAGATCGGGCGGCAGGTAGGATTTGTCCAGGATCGTGGACCAGTCGATGTCGCTCTTGACCTCGCCGATCAGCTTCAAGCCCTCGACCATGCGGTTGAGCTCCTCGACACTGAACTCGCCCTCGCTCCACATATGCGGGCCGATCATGTTGTCGACGGCCTCCCTGGCGATCGGCGGGTCGAGCTTGTAGATCTTTTCGATGATCTTCGCAGTGCCCGCAGGGTCCTGGTAGACGGCCTGCACGCCGGCCCTGCGGCCCGCGATGATGGCCCTCAGCTTCGCCGGCTGCTCCTGCGCGAATTTGCGTGTGGTGATCCCCACCGATGTCGTCATCGGCTTGAGGACCTCGCCGGCCTTGTAGACCGTGCGATACTTGTCCTTGCGGATGATCGACAGCGGCTCGATGAGCACGGAAGCGGCAACGCCGCCCTGTTCCATCATCGTCAGGGCCGGGACATAGCCGCCGGCGGCGACCCGCTGAACCTTGCCCGGATCGATGCCCTTCTCGCGAAGGACCATCAGGAAGAGCATTTCCGAAACGGATTTCGGCGAAGTGATCGCGACCTTCTTGCCGATCAGATCCTCGAGGCTCCTGATGCCGGAATCGGGCATCGTCACCATCGAGGCCTCGGCCACGCTGCGCGTGCCCGTGTTGACGATGACGACGTCGAGGCCTTGCGCCTTGGCGGCGAGCGCCGCTGAGACCGCGACTTCGCCATAGGGCGTGTCGCTGGCGAGGATGTTGCGGACCGTGGTGCCGCCCCCGCCGGAGCCGAGAATGCCGGTGATGTCGATGCCGGCCTGCTTGAACAGGCCCTTCTCCATGGAGACCGCATAGGGGGCGCCGTAGAGGCTCGCGCCCCATTGCGTCACCGAGATCTCTTCTGAATTCGCACTGGACTGAATAAAGAGTGTCGCCAGGGCGACCAGGGCACTCCGCACCTTCCGGTCGGATACGAATTTCATGGCTCTCTCCCGGCTCATCCGCGGCCGCCTTTTGACGTTTCCGCGGGTCTGAAATTCATTTGTATGCCAATAAAAACGCCGATCGGGCGCCTTGTCAATCGAAGGATTCGAGGCCGACTTGGGCCCAGCTTGGGCTCACCTTGCCGGGCCACCTTGGGCGGCCGCGCTGGCGAGGAAAAAATCGACATGAGACGGGAAAGCCTTCCGGTTTCGGCGGCCGGCTCGACATGACGGGCCCGGGCGATGGATGGTCGATCAGGTCGCCTCGACCTGGTCGGTGCGGCTTCCCGGCAATCCCTGCTCCGACGGACGCCGGCGGGCACTCAGCTTGCTCATCCAGAGATAGATGATCGGGGTCGTGTAGAGCGTCAGGATCTGGCTGAGGATCAGGCCGCCGACGATGGTGATGCCGAGCGGGCGGCGCAGCTCCGCGCCGGGGCCTGTCGCGATCATCAGAGGGACCGCGCCGAGCATGGCCGAGAGCGTCGTCATCAGGATCGGCCGGAAGCGTTCCAGGCAGGCGTCGAAGATCGCCTCGCGCGGGGTCTCGCCGCGCTGCCGCTCGGCGCTGATCGCGAAATCGACCAGCATGATGCCGTTCTTCTTGACGATGCCGATCAGCAGGATGATGCCGATGAAGGCGATGATGGTGAGATCGGCGCCGGCGATCCGCAGCGCGATCAGCGCGCCCAGGCCCGCGGAGGGCAGGGTGGAGAGGATCGTCACCGGGTGGATCAGGCTCTCATAGAGCACGCCGAGGATGATGTAGACGGCGAGGATCGCGACCAGGATCATCATGCCCTGGCTGCCGGCTCCTTGCGTGAAAGCCTTGGCGTCGCCGGCGAATTCGGCGCGCAGCGAAGCCGGCATATGCAGCGCCTCGACCGCGGCGACCACGGCATCGCTCGCCTCCTGCAAACCGACGCCGGGGGCGAGATCATAGGTGATCGTCACCGCCGGGAACTGGCCCTGATGGTTGATGACCAGCGGCGCCGTGCCGCGCTCGACCTTGACGAGGCTGCGCAGCGGCACCTGCGCGCCGTTGCGGCCGGGCACGTAGAGATCGAGGATGTCGCCCGGATCGCGGCTGCGTGAGGGCGCGACCTCGAGGACGACCCGGTACTGGTTGCGCGCGCCGTAGATCGTCGAGATCTGGCGCTGGCTGAAGGCGTCGGACAGGACGTTGTCGATGTCCTGGATCGCGACGCCGAGCTGCGACGCCTTGTTGCGGTCGATCACGACATTGGCCTGCAGACCGCCCTGTTCGCGATCGGTCGCGACGTCGACGATCTCCGGCAGCGTGCGCAGGCGCTCCAGCACCTTGGGCACCCATTCCTCCAGCTCGGGCAGGTTCGGGTCCCAGAGCGTGAACTGGTATTGCGAGCGGCCCTGCCGCCCGCCGGCGCGGACGTCCTGGATCGGCGTCAGGAAGATGCGCAGGCCCGGAATCGAGCCCAGGCGCCCGCGCAGGCGGTTGACCACCTGCGCCGAGCTCAGGCCGCGCTCCTCCAGCGGCTTCAGGCTGACGAAGAAGCGCCCGGTATTGACCGAGCCGCTGCCGCCGCCGATGAAGGAGGCGACGCCGAGCACCGCGGGATCCGATGCAACGACGGCCGCGCCCCGCTGCTGGAGCTGCGCCATCGCCGGGAAGGAGATGTCGGTCGAGGCCTGGGTGAAGCCGATGATCAGGCCGGTGTCGTCCTGAGGGAAATAGCCCTTCGGCGCGCTGCGGAACATCTGCACGGTCAGCGCGACCGTCGCGATCATCACGATCAGCATGAACCAGCTATGCTGCAGCACGACCCTGAGCGTGCTGGCATAGAAGCGCGTCATCGCAGAGAGCACGCTCTCCACCGCCCGGTCGAAGCGGCTCGGCACATGCGGCCCGGTCTTGAGGAAATGCGCGCAGATCATCGGCGTGACGCTGAGCGAGACCGCCGTCGAGACCAGGATGGCGAAGGTCAGCGTCAGGGTGAATTCGCGGAAGAAGCGGCCGGCCACTCCGTCCATGAAGAAGAGCGGAATGAAGGCCGCGATCAGCGACAGGCTGATCGAGACGACGGTGAAGCCGATCTGGCCGGCGCCAAGCAGGGCGGCGCGCAGGGGCGACAGGCCGCGGGCGACGTTGCGCTCGATGTTCTCGATCATGACGATGGCGTCGTCCACGACGAAGCCGACCGAGATCGTCACCGCCATCAGCGAGAGATTGTCGAGCGTGAAGCCGGCGAGCCACATCGCCGCGAAGGTGCCGGCGATCGAGAGCGGCACGGTGACGCCGGCAGCGACGGTCAGCGTCGTGCGCCGCAGGAACACGAAGACGACCAGCATCACCAGGGCAATGGAGATCAGCAGCGTGTGCTGGATATCCGCGATCGAGGCGCGGATCGTCACCGTGCGGTCCGACATGATCGAGAACTGGATGCCGGCGGGCACCCATTTCTGGATCTCTGGCAGCAGCGCCTTCACCCGGTCGACCGTGTCGATGACGTTGGCATCGGCCTGCTTGGTCATGGTGATGAGGATGGCCGGCTTGCCGTTGTACCAGCCGGCGGCGCGGCTGTTGCGTACGCCGCGCTCCACCGTCGCGACATCGGCGAGCCGGACCACGGTGCCCTTGGCCGAGCGCACGACGATGTCGCCGTAATCCTCCGGCTGCCGGATCTGGTTGTTGGCGGAGAGCGTCTCGCTCTGGTGCGTCCCGTCGAAGGAGCCGACCGCGGACACCGTATTGGCGTTGACGATGGCGGTGCGGATCGTGTCGAGGCTCAGGCCCATGGCGGCAAGCTGGGCCGGGTCGAGGCGCACGCGGATCGCCGGCTGCTCGGCACCGGCGACCGTGACCTCGCCGACGCCTTCGACCTGGGAAATGCGCTGGGCGATGACGGTGTCGGCCGCGTCGTACATCGCGCTCGGCGTCATCGTGTCCGAGGTCAGCGCCAGGATCAGGATCGGCGCGGCGTTGGGATTGGCCTTGCGGAACTGCGGCAGCGTCGGCAGGTCGCCCGGCAGGTCGGTCGCGGCGGCGTTGAGCGCGGCCTGCACGTCGCGGGCGGCGCTGTCGGTGTTTCGCGTCAGGTCGAATTGCAGCACGATCTGGGTCGAGCCGAGCGAACTCGTCGAGGTGATCTCGGTGACGCCGGGGATCGAGCCGAGCCGCCGCTCCAGCGGCGCGGCAACGCTGCCGGCCATGGTCGCGGGGTCGGCGCCGGGGCGGCCGGCGAAGACGCGGATCGTCGGGAAGTCGACGCTCGGCAGGCTCGCCACCGGCAGGAACATGTAGGCGACCATGCCGACGAGGAAGAGGCCGATCGCCATCAGCGCGGTGCCGACCGGACGCAGGATGAAGGCGTCGGAGAGACCGCGCACCGTCTTCCAGCCCTTGTCCTCCTCGGGCGCGACGCTCATTCGGCCGCCTCCGGCCCCGGATAGGGCACGACGCCGTCACGGCCGCCGCCGAGGCGCCGGCGCAGCCGTTCCAATGCCAGGTAGATCACCGGCGTCGTGTAGAGCGTCAGCAACTGGCTGAGCAGCAGGCCGCCGATGATGGTGATGCCGAGTGGCTGGCGCAATTCGCTGCCGGTTCCGGTCGCCAGCGCCAGGGGCAGGGCGCCGAAAAGAGCCGCGAGCGTCGTCATCATGATCGGGCGGAAGCGCAGCCGGCAGGCCTTGACGATGGCGTCCTCCGGCGAAAGGCCCTCGTTGCGTTCGGCATCGAGCGCGAAGTCGATCATCATGATCGCGTTCTTCTTGACGATGCCCATCAGCAGGATGATGCCGATCAGCGCCACGATCGAGAGCTCGCGGCCTGTCACGATCAGCGCGAGCAGGGCGCCGACGCCGGCCGAGGGCAGGGTCGTCAGGATCGTGAAGGGGTGGACATAGCTCTCGTAGAGCACGCCGAGCACCAAATAGATCGTCACGATGGCGGCCAGGATCAGCCAGGGCTGGTTGGCGAGCGAGCGGTTGAACTCGGCCGCGTCGGCGCTGAAGCTGCCCGAGATCGAGGTCGGCATGCCGATTTCCCGCTCGACGGCGGCGATCATCGTGACCGCATCGCCCAAAGCCGCGCCCGCCGCGAGGTCGAAGCTGACGGTCGCGGCCGGAAACTGCTCCTGATGGGCGATCGAGAGCGGCGCCGTCTCGCGGATCAGGCGCGTGAAGGAGGAAAGCGGCACCTGCACGCTGTTCTGCGTTACCGTGGTGTTGCCAGCGCTGTTGGTCTGCCCCTGCGTGTTGGTGTTGCCGGTGACGTAGAGCTTCGTCAGCGACGAGGGATCGCGCAGATATTGCGGCGCGGCCTCCAGGATCACGCGGTACTGGTTCGACTGCTCGTAGATCGTCGCGATCTGACGCTGGCCGAAGGCGTCGTAGAGCGTGTCGTTTACCGCCTGAATGGAGATGCCGAGCCGCCCGGCCTTGGCCCGGTCGATCTCGACATGGGCGCGCAAGCCCCCGTCCTGCGTCTCGTTGGCAACGTTGCGCACCAGCGGCTCGCGGCGCAGCGCTTCCGAGAGCTTGCGTGCCCATTCCATCACCTGCGCCTGGTCGGCGCCGGTCAGCGTGTACTGATATTGCGAGCGGCTGGCGCGTGTCGTGATCTGGATGTCCTGGACCGGCTGGACATAGGTCACGGCGCCGGGGATCGCGGCGGCCGCGGCCCGGAGCCGTTCGGCGATCGTCACGGCGTCGTCGCGGCGCTCGTCCTTGGGGCGCAGCGTCACGGTCAGGCGGGCGGTGTTCAGCGTGGCGTTGGCCTGGCCGATGCCGAGCACGGAGACGATGCCGGTGACATCGGGGTCCCGCTCGAAGGTCTGCGTCACCTGCTCCTGCAGCCGCTTCATCTCGTTGAAGGAGACGTCGGGTGAGGCTTCGAGGACGACGCTGAGCTGGCCGGTATCCTGGCTCGGCAGGAAGCCCTTGGGAATGACGATATACATCCACACCGTCAGCGCGAGGGTCGCGACGGTCGCCAGCAACACGAGGCCGCGCGCCTTCAGCGCCCAGCCGAGCGTCACGTCGTAGAGCCGGGCCATCGCCGAGACCGGCCATTCGGCCGCGCGCATGAGCCAGTTCTCGCGCTCATGCCCGGTATGGCGCAGCAGGCGGGCGCACATCATCGGCGTCAGCGTCAGCGAGACCACTGCCGAGACCACCACCGCGATGGTCAGCGTCAGGGCGAATTCGCGGAACATCCGGCCGACGAGACCGGTCATGAACAGCAGTGGGATGAAGACCGCGACGAGCGAGACGGTGAGCGAGATGACGGTGAAGCCGATCTCTCGCGCGCCGTCATAGGCGGCCTGCAGCGGCTTCTTGCCCTGCTCCATGTTGCGCACGATGTTCTCGATCATCACGATCGCATCGTCGACCACGAAGCCGGTGCCGATGGTCAGCGCCATCAGCGAGAGGTTGTCGAGGCTGAAGCCGGCAAGCCACATCACCGCGAAGGTCGCGATCAGCGACAGCGGCAGTGCGACGCCGGCGATGATCGTCCCCCGGACCGTCCGCAGGAACAGCAGCACGACCAGCACCACCAGCGCACAGGCCAGCACCAGGGTGAACTGCACGTCGGCGATCGAGGCGCGGATCGTCTCGGTGCGGTCGCTGACCACCTGCAGATCGACGCCGGCCGGCATGCCGTTCTTCAGGCGCGGAATTTCCTGCTTCACCTGCGCGACCGTGGCGACGATGTTGGCGCCGGGCTGGCGCATGACGTCGATCACCACCGCCGTCTTGCCGCGGAACCAGGCGCCGATGCGGCTGTTCTCGAGGTCCTCCAGCACCACCGCCACATCGCGCAGGAAGACCGGGGCGCCGCTGCGATAGGCGACGACGATGTCGCGATAGGCCGCGGCGCTGCCGATCTGGTCGTTGGCGCTGATCGTGTAGGCCTGATGGTTGCCGTCGAGCGCGCCCTTGGCGCCGGCGACATTGGCGTTGACGATGGCGGTGCGCAGATCCTCCATGCCGAGCCCGTAGGAGGCGAGCCTGGCAAGGTCGGCCTGGATGCGGATGGCGGGACGCACGCCGCCCTCGATCGAGACATGGCCGACGCCGGAAACCTCGGAGAGGCGCGGGGAGAGCAGCGTGTCCGCAAGATCGCTGAGCTGGCGCAGCGAGACGGTGTCCGAAGTCAGCGCCAGCACCATGATCGGCGCGTCGGCCGGATTGATCTTCGCATAGGTCGGCGGGTAGGGCAGGGTGCGCGGCAAGGTGGAGCCGGCTGCGTTGATCGCCGATTGCACGTCCTGCGCGGCGGCGTCGATGTCGCGGTCGAGGTCGAATTGCAGCGTGATCTGGCTGAGGCCGAAGGAGCTCTGCGAATACATCGTCGAGAGCGAGGGGATCTGCCCGAACTGGCGCTCCAGCGGGGCGGTGACCAGCGAGGCGATGGTCTCAGGGTTCGCGCCCGGCAATTGCGTGGTGATCTGGATCGTCGGGAAATCGACCTGCGGCAGGGCCGAGACCGGCAGGCGCAGATAGCCGAGGATGCCGCACAGCAGCACGGCGACGCCGAGCAGGGAGGTCGCGATGGGCCGGCTGATGAAAGGCGCGGACACGCTCATCGCGGCTGCCCCGTCATGGCTGCGCTTGCGGTCTTTGTGCCCCGGATCCGCTGCCGGGGGAAGCCTCGCCGTTCGGCCGGCCACCCTCGCGGCGCGTGCCGCCGGGCGCCGCCCCGTCCCGCCGCGGCCGCGGCTGACCGTCGGCCGAGGGCGCAGTAGCCGGTGCGGACGGCGCGTCCGGCGCCGGAGCCGCGGAACCTGCTCCCGCGCCCGCGGCATTGCCGCCGGCCTGATCGCCTTGCCGGCGCTGCCCCTGTCCTTGCCCGGGCTCGCGCACGCCGCGTCGGCCGGGCGCGGTGGCCGGCGGCTGGGCAGCGTCCTCGGGGGTGGTGACGCGGACCTTGGCCTTGTCGGTCAGGCGTGCGAAGCCGGTGGTGACGAGCTTCGCCGGTGGCTCGACGCCCGAGGCGATCACGGCCGTCGTCTCATTCTGCTGGCCGACCGTGACATTGACGAGGCGGACCGTCTCGTCGTCGTTGACCACGAAGACGTAAGCTCCGTTCGGCCCGCGCTGGACCGCGGCAGTTGGCGCGACGACGACGTTCTTCAGCATGTCGACGAAGACCCGGACATTGACGAACTGGCCGGGCCAGAGCTGGAGCCGGTCGTTGGGGAAGCGCGCCTTGACCTTGATGGTGCCGGTGGTCTGATCGACGACGTTGTCGATGACCTCGACGACGCCCCTGTCGATGATCGTCGTGCCGTCGGAGTCGAGCGCATCGACCTCGACCGGCCCGCGCGCGACGGCCGCGCTGACGGCGCGAAGCTGCTGCTGCGGCAGGTTGAAGATCATGGCGATCGGCTTGAGCTGGGTGATAACGACGAGGCCGTTCGTGTCCGAAGCGCGCACGATATTGCCCTGGTCGACCTGCCGGATGCCGAGGCGGCCGTCGATCGGCGCACGGATCGTGGTGTAGTCGAGGATGGCCTTGGCGTTGTCGATCGCGCCCTGGTCGGAGCGAACCTGCGCCTCGAGCTGCGCCACCGTGGCGCGCTGGGTGTCGGCCTGCTGGCGCGAGCCGTAGTCCGTCTGGGCGAGCTTGGCGTAGCGTTCGAGGTCGGCGCGGGCATTGGCGAGCTGCGCCTCGTCCTGCGCCTTCTTGGCCATGGCCTGGTCGTACTGCGCCTGATAGGTCGCAGGGTCGATCTTCGCCAGCACGTCGCCCTTCTTGACGTCCTGGCCGTCCTTGAAGGCGATTTCGAGCAGCCGGCCATCGACCTGCGTGCGGGCGGTCACGGTGTTCAGGGCCTGGATCGTGCCGACCGCATCGGCGGTGACCGGAACGTCGTCACGGCGGGCAGGGGTCGCGATGACGGGGATGGCGCCTTCGTTGCCGCCCAGACGAGCGCCACGCCGCCCGCCGCGCTGGCCCTGGGCCGCCTCGCTGTCCCCGCTGGAAGGCAGCCAGCCGCCATTGTAGCTGTGCCACCCCCAGGCGGCCGCGGCGAGCAGCAGGATGAGCAGAAGCCGTTTCATGGCGCGGTCTCGGTGGCGGCGATGGCGGCCTTGCGGTCGGCGTCGGTCCAGCCGCCGCCCAGCGCCTTGAACAGGTCGACATAGGAGATCAGCTTCTGGAGCTTGATCTGCGAGAGCTGGTCCTGCGCCTGGAACAGGGTCTGCTGGGTGTTGAGCAGCGTCACGATGTCGATGGTGCCCTCGCGCAGCCTCTGCTCCGTGATGGTGTAGGCGCGCCGGGCGGAGGCGACCGTGTCCGCCTGCAGGCGTTCGTGGCGGGTGTTCTCCTGGATGGCGATCAGGGCATTTTCGACATCGGCGAAGGCGCTGACGATGGTCTTGCGATAGGTCGCGATCAGCTCGTCGGCCGTGCCCCGCTCCAGTTCCACCCTGGCTTTGAGATTGCCGCCATCGAGAATCGGCTGCACCAGCCCCGCCGCGGCCGAGGCGAAGGCCGCGTCGGGGCGCAGCAGGTTCTTCAGCAATGCGCTTTCGAGGCCGCCCTGACCGGTCAGGCTGATGCTCGGGAACAGCGCCGCGCGGGCGGCGTGGAGCGTCGCTTCCTGCGAGGTCAGGCGCGCCTCGGCCTCGGCGATGTCCGGCCGGCGCTGCAGCAGCTGCGAGGGCAGGCCGGCGCGCACGGAGGGTACCGCCACCGCGTTCAGGCTGCCGCCCTTGATCGCGACGGCGGCCGGCGTCTCGCCGACCAGCACGGCAAGCGTGACCTTGGCTTGGCGCAGGGAGAGTTCCAGCGGGGGCACCGAGGCCTTCTGCTGCGCGACGACGCTCTCCTGCTGGGCGATGTCGAGCTGGGTGGCGGTGCCCACAGCGAGCCGGGCGCGGATGACGGCGAGCGTCCGCTCAGCGGCCGCGATGTTCTCGCGGGCGATGGTCAGCCGGTCCTGCGCCGCCAGAACCTGGAAATAGGTGCTCGCTACGCTGGCGACGGCGGTGAGCGCCACCACGTCGCGGTCGAAGCGCGTCGCCTCGGCAGCGAAGCGGCCCGCATCGGCGGTCGCGCGGTTCTTGCCCCAGAAGTCGAGTTCATAGCTCGCCGAGAGGCCGAGGCTGAACTGATTGCCGACGCTCTCGCTGAACGGTCCGCGCTTGGAGCTCAGCGTACCCGGCCGCAGGCTGCGCGAGCCGTCGACCGAGCCGCTCAGCGTGGGGTAGAGCGCTGCGGCCGAAATGCGTGACTGCGCATCGGCCTGCCTGATTCGCGTCATGGCGATGGCGATGTCGAAATTCTCCCCGAGCGTTCGATCGACCAGCCTGTTCAGCTCGCTCGACCGGAACAGGCGCGGCCAGTCCGGCGAGACTGCCGGCGCGGCACGGCGCTCTCCCGCGGCGTAACCGGGCGTGACGGCGACGCCCAGTTCCGGGCGCTGATCTGCCGGCAGGCAGGCTCCCAGGCCGATGGCGGCGGCAGCGGCGCAGGCGAGGCGGGAGAGGGAACGTCCGACCGCGTGTCCCGCAAGATCACGCCTGTAGCCCGGCACCATTCCGCTCTTCTCCAGCCTCGATCAAAAAGAACGCGGAACACGACGCAACAGACGCTGCTTCTAGTTTGAACGGCCGACAAGAGAAAGTGAATTTCTCTTCATGTTCGCGCCTGCGACTGCGCGCGGCCGACCAGAGGTGGAGAATTCGACCGGAACAGTGTCCGCGATCCGGAAATTGGCCGGAATGCCTGAGAGCTCTCAATAGATCCGCCGGGGATCAAGAGCGTCGCGCAAGCCGTCCCCGAGCAGATTGACGGCGAGGACCGTTGCCGAGAGAAACGCCGCCGGGATCAGGACGATATAGAACTTGAGCTGCCAGAGTGTGCGCCCCTCGGCCATGATGTTACCCCAGGAGGGCGTGATCGGCGGTGTGCCGGCGCCGATGAAGGAGAGCACAGCCTCCGTGACCATGGCGGCCGCGCAGATATAGGTCGCCTGGACGATCAGCGGCGACAGGGAGTTCGGCAGGATGTGGCGGACGATGATTCTCGGCGTGCTCGCCCCGGCGGCGATCGCGGCCTCGACATAGGGCTGTTCGCGCAAGGAGAGCACCGTCGAGCGGACGAGCCGGGTCACGCGCGGGATCTCGACGATGGTCAGGGCGACGATCACGTTGATGACCGAGCCTTTCGTCAAAGCCATCAGCGCGATCGCCAGGAGCATGGAGGGGATCGACATCAGGCCGTCCATGACCCGCATGACGACGACGTCGACCCGCTTGATGAAGCCCGCGATCAAACCCAGAAAGAGGCCGCCGAGCGAGGAGAATACCGCGACGGAGAACCCGACCAGCAGCGAGATGCGGGCGCCATACAGAACGCGCGAATAGAGATCGCGCCCGAGCATGTCGGTGCCGAAGAGGAACTGGGCCGAGGGCTCGCGCAGCCGGCGCGCCAGCGACGTCGCGGTCGGGTCGATCGTGCCGAGCAGGGGAGCGAAGATCGCGATCGCGACCATGGCGACGAGCACGGTCGCGCCGAACGGGATCGTCGGGTGCCGCCGCATCTGCTTGAGGGCCGCCGAAAGCCGCGAGCCCTCCGAGCGCATGGATGCGGCCCCGGCGTGAAATGTGGACGAGCTCAATAGCGGATCCTCGGATCGACGAGCGTGTAGATGAGGTCCACGGCCAGGTTGACGAGCACGTAGACGAAGGAGAACACCAGCACGAGCCCCTGGATGACCGGGTAGTCGCGGCGGAGGATGGCATCGACGGTCAATCGCCCCATTCCGGGGATGGTGAAAACGGTTTCGGTGACCACCGTGCCGCCGATCAGGGCGGCGAAGCCGATGCCGATGACGGTGATCACCGGGACCGCGCCATTCTTGAGCGCGTGGAGGAAGAGGACCTTGCGAGGTCCCAGCCCCTTGGCGCGGGCCGTCCGGACATAGTCCTGCTGCAGCACTTCGAGCATGGACGCCCGCGTGATCCGGGCGATCAGGACGATATAGACGAAGCCGAGGGTGATCGCGGGCAGGATCAATCGCTGCAGCCAGGGCCCGACGCCCTCGGAAAGCGGCGTGTAGCCCTGCGGTGGCAGCCATTGCAGCTTCAGGGCGAAGACCCAGGCGAGGATGTATCCGACCACGAAGAGCGGCACCGAAAAGCCGACGACGGAGACGCTCATGATCGCGCGGTCGATCCAGCTTCCGCTCTTCCAGGCCGCAACGACACCGAGCGGGACGGCGATCGCGATCGACAGGATGAGCGTCAGCAGCATCACCGACAGCGTCGGGCCGACCCGCTCCGCCATCAGCGACGTCACCGGCTGGCCGGTGAAGACCGAGTTGCCGAGATCGAAATGGGCGAGGCGCCAGAGCCAGCTGCCGAACTGGACCAGGAAAGACTGATCCAGCCCCAGGCTCTGCCGGATACGATCGATGTCGGCGGCCGAGGCCTGGTCGCCGGCGATCATCGTGGCGGGGTCGCCGGGCGCCAGGAACAGCAACGAGAACACCGTCAGGGCGACGACCAGCATGACCGGAATCGTCGCCAGGATGCGCTTCACGATATAGGCGAGCATTGGATCACCTGCTGCACGCCGGGGAGAGTGACCGCGTCAGCCACGACGGATGTTCCAGAACACGGTGGCGGTGCGCACGCGATCGACGAGGTCTTTCTTCAGCGCGGTCTGCCGATAGATGGCGCCGAGCGGGATCGCCGGCAGCTCGTCCATGCCCACGACCTGCATCTCCTGGGCGATGCGCTTGCGCTCGTCGGGCGAGGGCGAATTCAGCCAGGCGTCGCGGAGCTCCTCCAGCTTGGGGATCGTCGGCCAGCCGAACCAGGCGTTGCGGCCGTTGCCGCGCAGCATGATGTTCGTCCCGGGATCGACGAACCAGCTGCCCGGGAAGAGCCAGCAGCTCATCGACCAGCCGCCCTTGTCGACCGGCTCCTCCGAGCGACGGCGCTGCGCGACCGAGGCGTTGTCGAGCAGCGCGATGTCGAGGTTCAGGCCGAGCTTGCCGAGCATGTCGGCCGCCACCTGCGCCAGGGGCGTCGTCGATGCCGGGCTGTCGGCGGCGCCGAGCAGTCTGACACGCTCATTGGAATAGCCGGCCTCCTTCAGCAGTTGCCTGGCCTTCTCGATGCTGCGCGGCCCCTTCAGCGGATCGAGACCGGCCTCGCTGGCCAGCGCGGTTCCGGGCGGGAAGAAGCCCGTACCCGTCGCGAAGTTCTGCGGATTGGTGCCGGCCACCGCCATGCAGAATTCCGCCTGGTCGATGGCCGGAAGCAGCGCCTGGCGGATCTTCTTGTTGTCGAACGGAGCGCTGAGGGCGTTGAGCCGCATCATCGCCATCGAGGGAATGTCCTCGAGGCGAGGCAGGTCGATGTCCTTGAAGCCTGCAAGCAGCTCGACCGTCTCGGAGGTCGGGCCGCCGATCCAGTCGACATCGCCCGTCTGGAGGGCTGCGGCGGCCGTCGCCGCATCGGGGATGCGACGCCATTCCACCCTGTCGAAATGGACCATCTTGGGTCCGGCGGTGAGGCCGCTCGCGGTGTTCGGCGTCGGCTTGTAGCCCTGGAACTTCTCGAAGACGGCGAGATTGCCGAGCTGGAACTCGTCGGCCTTGAACCTGAACGGCCCCGATCCCGTCCGGTCGGTGATCTGCGTCTTCACATCCGTCTGCGCGACGCGCTCGGGCATGATCAAGGGCACCGGTGCGCTGAGCTGTCCGAGGATCGCCGGGAGGATCGGGAAGGGGCGCTTCAGCCGGAAGCGCAAGGTGCGGTCGTCGATCGCTACGAGCTCGTCGGTCAGCGCAAACAGCGTCGCGCCCATCGGGGCGGCCTGCGACCAGCGTTTCAGGCTCGCGACGCAATCGCGGGCCCGGATCGGCTCGCCGTCATGGAAGGTGATGTCGCTGCGCAGGGTGATCGTGCAGCTGCGGCCGTCGTCGCCCCACAGGAAGCCTTCGGCGAGCTGCGGCTGCGGCTGGAAATTCGCGTCCAACCCGAACAGCGTGTCGTAGATCATGTAGCCGTAGTCGCGGGTGATATCGACGGTCGACCACATCGGATCGAAGATGGTCAGGTCCGTGTAGGGCACGAAGCGCAGCACCTTCTGCCGGGACGACTGCGAAAGCGCAGGCGCGCTGATCCCCGCCAGAGCCGCGGCGGCGCCGGCCTTTATGAAACTGCGTCGGTCCATGATGGTCCCCTTTTCGTGTCGCGCCGCGTCGAACGCGGCTGTCATTGGATCAAAATCGGAACATCAGAGCGCTTTGGCGGCCCTGCCTTCGATCAGCTCGATGGCGCGTGAGAGCCCATGGGCGATGCGGTTCGCGCGTTGCCGCAGTTGCGCCCGTGCCATCCGCGCGGTGTCGGGCTCCAGGCGAGCGAGCGTCAGGGCCGGCGCCAGTCCCGGCAGGATGCGGCTGGCCCGGCCGAGATCGAACTCGAAGGCGCTGCGCGCATGATAAAGCACCGGGTTGAGATGGCGCCCGAGCCGCAGCAGCAGCGGATCATCGGCGCCGGTCGGGTGCCAGCCGCGCAGCGCTTCCGTCAGCCGCTCGGCGAGGCCGGTCAGGCGTGCGATGTCCTCGCAGTCCGGCGCGGCCTCATGATAGGCGCGCAGGCCCGCGAGCACGTCCTCGGCCATGGCTGCGGGCCTGAAGGGGAGCGCGGGCGCGTCCACCAGCCCTGCGACGAGATTGCGATAGATCAGCGTGTCGACCGCCAGGATCTCGGCATCCATATGCTCGATCGTGTCCTGATCGGTATGCCACCACCAGGCCAGCCCGCTGCCGTGCAGGTGCTCGGGGCTGGCGGCGGGCAGGAAGGCGCTGACCTGGGCGGTCGCCAGGCCGATGCCGCTGAAGCTCTGGTCGGAATTGCGGGCCGAACGACGCGGGTCGATATAGGGGTCGAGGCGCTTGACCGAGCGGTCGACGAATTCCTCTTCCTCCGGCGTCTGCTGGCCGATCGTCGCATCGAGCACCTGCCGGACATAGGCGGCGAGCTCGGCCGTGGTGTTCCGCAGCGCCTTGGTCGTGCCACCGCGGCTGCCGACGATGTCGACGTTCAGATAGGCGATGGCGTCGTTGTAGAGGGAGTCGCGGAACGCATCCGCATACCAGGACGAGCCTGCATAGCCGCCCTGCTCATGCCCGGTCCAGAACGCGAATTTCACGCCGTAGCGGGGTTTCGGCTGCTGCTTCAGGAGACGCGCGAGCTCGATCAGCAGGGCGACGCCGGCCGTGTTGTCGGTCGCGCCATCGCCCCAGGTGCAGTAGTGAGCGCCGAGCAGGATGTAGCCGGACTCGCGGCCTTCGATCTCCGCAACCGGCTGCTTTACCGGGCGCCATTCCGTGCGGATCTCGCTGTCCATCGTGATGGGCGTGCCTGCCGCGACGGCGCGCTCGAGAAGCTCCGCTGCGTCGCGGGATATCTGGATCGCGGGAACGGTAGGCAGCAGCGCAAGATCGGCCGGACCTGTCGGGGCTCCCCAGAGCGGCGAGGCCTGGACGTAGTGACGCTGCGGACCGTGCGATAGCGCGATGACGCCGAGCGCGCCGGCTCGCAGCGCGCTCATGCAGGCGTCGTAGTGCGGCAAACCGTCGATCAGCAGGAAGGCACCTTGCAGTTCGCCGGGCTCGAGCGAGCGGGTGACACGGCCGGTGAGGCCTCCGGGTTGCGTCGAGGCCGTGAAGGCCGCGCCATTGGCGGGAAGCGTCTGGCCGCCGACGGTCAGCGATGCCTTCTCCGGCCAACTGATGAAAGCATCGAATTCCAGGACGTCCTGCGTGATGTCGGACGACGCCAGTTGCGCGCTGATATAGCGGCAGGCCGCATCGGCGCGCTCGGAACCGGGCAGTTTCCGGCCCAGCGCGGCCAGATTGACGACGATCCGCTGCAATCGCTCGGATGAAATTCCAGCAGCCGCCGGGTTGGTCAGTATCGTGCTCGTCATATTGCCCTCGGCCGGTATCGTGATAGATTCGCGAGGTCACGGCCTTGCCGCGACCTCGGCTTCGGCGGCCGTCAGGGGGTGACCGAGACGTTCCAGTAGCGCGGCTTCTGACCGGGCCAGGGCTGGAAGCCTGAGACGTTCTTGCGGACGGCGATCGTCGTGGCGCGCGTGCCCCAGACGATCAGCGGCGCCTCGGTCATCTGCAGGCGATGCACCTCGTCATAAAGCGCCTGCTTGTCCTGCTTGTCGTCGGCGAGGACGAGCTTCTTCAGCAGCTCCTTCGAGGCCGGGCTGTCCCAGACCTTGTCGGGCTGGCGCGCCTTGTCGCCGGTGAAGCGCTCGACGATGAAAAGCGGGTCGAGATAGGGCGTGAGGTTCCAGACCATCATCTGGTAGCGCCCGCTGTAGAAGCGCTCGAACTGGGTGGCGAACTCCATGATCTCGACATCGACATTGAGGCCGACGGCCTGCAGCATCGACTGGAGATAGATCGCCGTATCGCTCATGATCGGCGAGGCCTTGCTCGTGATCAGGACGATGCGATCGCCCTTGTAGCCGGAGGCCTTGATCAGGGCGCGCGCCTTGTCCGGATCGTATTCGGCGCCGTCGCGCTCGACCTGGCCATAGAAGCGGCTGGTCAGCGGGATCAGCGAGGGGGAAGCAATGCTTTTATCGTCCAGAACGGCCTTTGCCAGGCTTTTCCGGTCGATGGCGTGGCTGATCGCCTGGCGGATCCGAGGATCGGCAAGCACCGGATCGCGCGACTGGAGCGGGATCGTATAGATGCCGGCGACCGGCGTGGTCGTCACGGTGACGTTCTTGTCGTTGGCGAAATCCTTGATCGAGGCCGCGTCGACATCGGTCCAGAGGTCGAGCTGGCCCTGCAGGATGCCGAGCTTGGCGACCTGCGCGTCGGGAACCAGATTGATCCTGACCTTTTCGACCTTGGCTTCCTTGGCGCCGGCGAGCCCGTCCGACGGCTCGCTGCGGGATTTGTAATCGGCGAAGCGGCTGAGCTCGACATATTGGCCCTTGCGCCATTCCGTCATCTTGAACGGGCCGGTGCCGATCGCCATCGTCCAGTTGCCATTCGCGTCGACCGCGTCCGGATGGGCGATGCCGGCGGAGTCGCAGTCGGCACGCGCCATCGCGCTCAGGAACGATCCGCTTCGTTCGGCGAGCTGGAACGTGACGCGGCGATCATCGAGCGCCTTCACCGACTCGATCTTGGTCGCGTTGGTGCCGTTGAAGGCGCCACGGCAGGGCCACGCGGATTTGGGATCGAGAAAGCGTTCCCAGGTCCAGACCACTTCCTTGGCCGTCAGCGGGGCGCCGTTATGGAATTTCACGCCCTCGCGGAGAGTGAAGGTGTAGGTCTTGCCGTCGTCCGAGGTCTCGATCTTCTCAGCCAGCATCGGAGCGACGCTGCCGTCGGCCCGCCAGGCGACCAGCCCCTCATAGATGTTCTGAAGGACGCTGCCGGTCGCGGTGTCCGGGCTGCGTCCCGGCATGACGCCGCGAATGTCGGAGGTGAGCATCGTCCGCAGCGTCTGGGCATGCGCCCCGCTTCCGGCTGCCGCGAAGGCGCTCAATCCGAGGGTCAGAACCGCAATAGCTCGCATCTCAGTCTCCGACGTTCTCGATCTGGTTTGCCGCGCGTCCGGCGTGGATTTGCTCCGCCAGCTGACCGCAGAGGCCGGGTCGGGCACCCTGCTTTTCGGCCAGTCTGGCGAGGCGTTCGATCAGGGGCAGGCGGGCAAGCCGGCCGACCCCGATATCGGCGCGCGGATGGAAGGTGAGGCAGGCATAGCCATCGACCGCGAGAAGCGCCGCAAGCTCCTCGCGCATGAGGTCTTCCGCCCGGTCCTGCGTGACGCGCCGGCGGAAATGCGTCGCGTCGGTCAGGCCTTCCGAGACCGGAAGCTCGACCATGCCGTACCCGCCATATTCAGCGAGCGCGTAGGGGGTATCGTCGTCGAGGAAGCTCGAATCGTAATGATATCCAAGGGCTTGCAGGATCGGGATCGTGTTCTGCGAGAGCGTGCCGGTCGGGGCCCGGAAGCCGCGCGGAGCGACGCCGCTCAGGCGCCTGAGCGTTTCATGCGCCTCGCCGATTACCGATGCCTCCTCGTCGCGCCCGAGCTTGGCGTGATCCTCGAAGGCCCGGCCATGGCTGGCGATCTCATGACCCTCGCGGAGGCAGCGCTCGACCAGCCGAGGCAGTCTTTCAGCCTCCATGGCCGGCCAGAAAAGGGTGGCGGGCAGACCGTATTCGCTGAGCGCGTCGAGCACCCGCGCAAGGCCGATCCGATAGGTGTAGCGACCATGCGCATCGCGGCCGAACAGCTCGGCCTCGGGCGCGCCGGCCGCCTCCGGCCCGATGCCGTGCACGTTCACGGTGATCAGGAGGGCGCCGCTCATGAGCGCGCATCCTGCCAGCGCGCGGCATCGCCCAGGCAATATTCCGCCAGTTCGCGGCAGGTCATGAAACGCACGCCGGGCGTCGCCTTGGCATAGGCGAGGAAGCGGTCGACGGCAGCTGCCCGTGCCGGGGTTCCGGAACCACCGCCTGCGCGCGGATGGACCGTCAGGTGAACGTAACCGTCGCGGCCGAGCGCGGCGTCGAGCTCCTGGACGAAATTGCGCTCGACCTCCGCCGCCGAGCCGCCGCCGGTGAAGTACATCGGGAAATCGTCGAGCGAGACGGTGTTGTTCGGCAGGATCATGAAGCCATCCTCCAGCAGATAGGGGATGTCCTCGTCCTTCTCGCTCGCATCGTAGATGTAGCCGAGGCGGCGCAGCGTCGGCAGCGTCAGGCGGCTCTTGCGTCCCGAGGGCGAGCACCAACCCACCGGGGCCTGACCGAGGGCCGCGAGGATGTCGTGGGTCTTTTCGAGAAGCTCGGGCTCGCGCTCGCCGAGGTCGAAGCCCTCATGCTGGTAGCCATGCGCCGCGATCTCGTGACCGGCCCGGTGGATCTCGTGAAACGGTTCCGGCCAATGCTCGGCGTCGTAGCCGCAGCAGAAGAAGGTCGCCTTGATCGCATGGCGGTCGAGCATGTCGAGATAGCGGCGGATACCGCGCCGCAGCGCGTAGCGACCGCGGCTGTTGACGCCCAAATCGTTCTGCCCGCGACCGGCTTCGACCGCCGGGCCGTCGACATGGATCGTGACGCAGACGATCGCGCGGGCCCGGTCAGGCCATTCGATCCCGCGGACGGGTTCTGTTGCGTGTGAAGCCATCGGCTTTCGTTCCCCTCCGATCCCTTTGACTGCGGCCATGTTCGGGCTGCCGCCAAAGGTCGAGTTCGCGAGACCTTGCGTCGGTGAGGCGCTGATGTCAAATTATTGAACCGATGGTTCGTTGAGTGAACCAATCGAACTGTGCTATGGCCGGATTCGTTGAATCCGCCGGCCCGGAGGCCGGGCAAGCCGAGCAAGAGGAGAGCCGATGACGAGCGCGGCACCGCCCAGGGAGATCGAGCAGTACCGGGTCGATGCCGTCGACGCGGCGCTCGGACTGCTGATGCTGATCGCGGAAACGCCGGATCTCGGATTGTCGGAGATCACGCGCCGATCCGGCCAGAGCAAGGCTCGCGTGTATCGACTCCTGTGCAGCCTCGAGGCCAATGGCTTCGTCAGCTGTTCGACCGAAAAGCGCAGCTACCGATTGGGCCTCGCGGCCGTGGCCGTCGGCAACGCAGCGGAACGGCAGATCGACATCGCCAGAGTGGCGGCCCCGATCGTCGCTAGGCTCGGCAGCGATACCGGCGAGACGGTTCAGCTTCGCGTCCGGGACGGCCGGAACAGTCTCTGCGTCGCCGGTTGGGAGCCCGACAGGGCGGTCAAGGTTCTGGCGAATATCGGCGGCAGCCGGCCGATGCATGCCGGTTCAGGCGTCGTTCTCCTGGCGTTTCAGGACGAAGCGTTTCGCGAATCGGTGCTCGGCGAGCCGCTGAAGGCGTTCACCGAGCGGACCTGCGTGGATCCCGAACGTCTCAGGCAGATTCTCGCGACGGTCCGCGAGCAGGGCTATTACGTCAGCCATGGCGAGGTCAGCCCGGACCTGATTTCGATCTCGGCGCCCGTGATGGGGCGCGACGGCAAAATCATCGCCACCATCCATATCGGGGCGCCGACCGGACGCGTCAGCGACAGCCTGCTGCCGAACCACATCGAAACCGTGCGCCGCGCCGCGCGGGAGCTTTCCGCCCTGCTCGGCGGGGCACGGACTGCAGTTTGATGCGGCTGAAACCAGCGATTTCCACGATCGAACCCGCTTACAAAGACAAGGATGCCATCGACATGGCCCTGGCAACACAATCCGATGGCGCCGTCGAAAGCGCGGTTCCGGGCGCGGTCTCCGCGCAACGCATGATGGCCGGGCTGAAGACGCTCGCTCAATGGTCGAAGGTCGCGACGACTCCGGGCGAAGCCTCGAGCTTCGCCTGGCTCAAGCAGCAGCTCGACGAGATCGGGTTGAAGACCCGCCTGATCTCTCACGACGCCTATATCAGCATTCCCGGCCCGGCCCGGCTCGTTATCGGCGAGCGAACGGTTCCTGCGATCACGCATGCGATGTCGCTGTCCTCGCCGCAAGGCGGCCTGACGGGCCTCCTCGTCGATCTCGGCGACGGTTCTCCCAAAGCCTTCGCGGGGAGGGAAGTCGCTGGGCGGATCGTTCTGGTCGACGGCATCGCCAGCCCGGCCGTCGCTGCGCTGGCTTCAGCGGCCGGCGCGATCGGGGTGGTCCAAATCAGCCCGCATCATCTCCTGCACGAGATGTGCATCTCGCCGATCTGGGGGAGCCCGTCCACACAGACGCGCGCGGCCCTGCCGCAGGTGGTCGCCGTCACCGTCAGCAACGACGATGGCCGCGCCTTGCGCGAGGGGGTGAGCGCAGGCGCGAGCGAGGTGACGCTCTACGCCGAGGTCGATACCGGCTGGCGCAAGACGCCCCTTCTCGTTGGCGACATGCCGTCTTCCGGGAAACCCGGAGAGCCCTTCATTCTGCTCTCCTGCCATGTCGACACCTGGTTCCAGGGCGTCATGGACAACGGCTCCGCCAATATCGCGATGCTGGAAGTCGTGCGCCTGTGCATGGAGGCGCGGCGGGACTGGAAGCGCGGCCTGCGCATCTGCTTCTGGTCGGGCCATTCGCAGGGGCGCTATTCGGGCTCGGCCTGGTATGCCGACAACCACTGGACGGAGCTCGACGCCCGCTGCGCTGCCCATGTCAATCTCGACAGCCCCGGCGGCATCGGCGCGCAGGACCTGACCCGGACCGGTTCGGCCGGCGGTCTCTACGACATCGCGGCGGCGGCGATCGCGGCCGAAACCGGCCAGAAACTGGCCGGACGGCGCAAGGCCCGTTCCGCCGACGATTCCTTTCCCGGGGTCGGGATCCCCTCCGTCTTCGGCAGCCTCAGTCTGCAGGAGCCGGGCGAGGTCAAGATGCGGAACGATCTCGGCTGGTGGTGGCACACCGAGCACGATCTCATCGACAAGATCGACCCGGATTTCCTCGTTCGCGACACCCGGGTCGTGCTCCGGGTGGTCCTGAACCTGCTTACCCAGTCCAGGCTGCCGCTGGATTACTCCGCCCAGATCTCCAAGCTCGCGCAGGAACTGGAGGATCTCTCGGGCCGCTTAGGCGGCCGCTTCGATCTTGGCGAGACCTTGGAGGCGGCGGGGTCGCTCGCCGATGCTCTCGTGCGATTGAGGCGGGGAGGGCTGGACCCGGCGACGCATGATCAGGTCCTGATGCGCCTGAGCCGCGTTCTGGTGCCGCTGGATTACACGGCCGGCGATCGCTTCGTTCACGATCCCGCGCTCGCGCTTTCGCCCTGGCCGGTTCTGGATGCGATCAGGCGCCTGGCTTCGGCCCCCGAGGGCGACGAGGGCCGTTTCGCGGCTGTCGATGCCGTGCGGGCGCGCAACAGGCTGAGCCATGCTTTGCGGGAAGCCCTGTCCGTGGCGCGCGGGTCGGCATGATCGGGCGAGAGCGGGTTCTTGCCGCCGATGATGTCGCGTTGCTCCTCGTCGGCATCTTGCCGGCGTCGGCGCCCGCGAAGGGGCCTTTACAAGGATAGGTCGAGCACCTTGCCCTCGAACAGGCGGTCGTAGGACCCCTGGATGTGCCGGCGCATCGCGTCGCGCGCTTCGTCCTCCTTGCGGTCGCGTATGGCGGCGAAGATCGCGTCGTGCTCGTCGAGCACGCCGATCAGCCCGCCTGACGGCCCCAGCAGCGACAGGCCGTGCAGCTTCATGCCGACATTGATGTGGTCCTTCAGCGCCTGCATCGAGGACAGGAAGAAATAGTTGTTCGCCGCCTCGGCGATGGCGATGTGGAAGGCGTAGTCGGCATCCTCACGATGGCCGTGGGCGCGCGTCGTGTCGCGCATCAGCTCGAGCGCGTTGCCGATGGCCGCCAGGGCCGCCTCGTTGTGCCGCTTGGCGGCGTAGAAGGCGTTGGCGGGCTCGACCTCAAGCCGGAACTCGTAGCAGCGCTGCACGTCGGCGATGGTGCCGACGGGCGCGAAGGCCAGCGCCTTTCCGGGCTCGGGCTCGCCGCCGCGGACGAAGGTGCCGGCTCCCTGCCGCGAGAACACCAGCCCGTCGTCGCGCAGGCGCCGCAGCGCCTCGCGGATGACGGGGCGGGAAACGCCGTAAAGCGCGGCGAGATCGTGCTCGCCCGGCAGGCGGGTGTTCGCCGCGTATTCACCCGAGGCGATGCGGGCGCGCAACTGATGGTGCACGCGCTGTACCAGCGGGGAGGGCGGGGCGCTTGCGTGATCCTGCGATCTTGCGAACTGGTCCATGCCGCGATGTTTACAAGCAATTACAACTTGGTCAAGGGCTATTGCGGGCGGCGATGTTTTCTAGGTTTTTGGCGATCTGTGCGCTGATAATTACAACATGTTGACATGTTGTCCGGGTTGCGCTTCGATGGAGCCAAGGTCCGAAGAGGCCAGCGACAGGAAACGCTCTGGTGCCGTTCGTCTCGGCGGCTTCGCATCCGACGTGCTCCTGCCTCGCTCCCCGGATCCCGAGCAGCAGGTGGATGATGGCCGAAATCAGAACGAATCGTTTCAAGCGCGATCTGGGCAAGCGACAGCAGCTCGGCATCTTCTCGACCTTCGCGAGCCCGGCGCTCACCGAGATGTTCGCCCAGCTCGGCTTCGACTGGCTGCTGCTGGACACCGAGCACAGCCCCAACGAGCCTTCCGAGATCGTCGCGCAGCTTCAGGTCATGGCGGCGCTGCCGGCCGAGCCGATCGTGCGGCCGGCCTGGAACGACATGGTCATGGTCAAGCGCTGGCTCGATTTCGGGGCGCAGACCCTGCTCTTCCCTTACGTGCAGAATGCCGAGGAGGCGGCCCGCGCCGTCAGCTATACGCGCTATCCGCCGCATGGCGTGCGCGGCGTCTCGGGCTCGTCGCGGGCGGCCGCCTACGGGCTGATCCCGGATTATTTCGCCAAGGTCCAGAAGGAGATCTGCGTCATCGTGCAGATCGAGACGGCCGAAGCGCTGGCGCAGATCGAGGAGATCGCCCAGGTCGACGGCGTCGATGCGGTCTTCATCGGGCCCGCCGACCTTGCCGCCTCGATGGGCCATCTCGGCAACACGCAGGCGCCCGTGGTGCAGGCTGCGATCGATGACGGCTTCAGGCGCCTGAAGGCGATCGGCAAGCCCGCCGGCTATCTCACCAACAACGAAGGCGAGGCCGTGCGCCGCGTCGCTCAGGGCATCGACTTCGTCGGCGTCGCCAACGACACCACCATCGTCGCGCGCGGCGCCCGCTCGCTACTTTCCGCGGTCAAGGGCGGCTGAGATGGCGATACGCCGGCAGCCCCTGCGCCTGCTCGCCGACGACCTGACGGGTGCGCTCGATGCGGCCGCCGCCTTCGCGTCGCCGTCCGAGCCGGTTCCGGTCTGCTGGCGCGAGGCGGTGCCGGCAGCGGGCGCCGTCGCGCTCGACAGCCGGACGCGCGAAGCCTTGGCCGAAGAGGCGTGCGCCGCCGTCGCGGCCGTGGCGGGACGGCTGTTCGCCCCCGGTTCCGGCTTGGCCTTCAAGAAGATCGACAGCCTGCTGCGCGGGCCGCAAGGGGCGGAGATCGCGGCGATCGTCGATGTGCTGAAGCCTTCGCGCTGCATCGTCGCGCCGGCCTTCCCGGCGCAGGGACGCATCACGCGCGGGGGCCGTCAATGCGTGCTGATCGAGGGCGCGGCGCGGCCTGTGCCGGCCGATCTCGGCGACGAGCTGCGGCGGGCCGGCCATGAGGTCATGCAGGCCCGGTCGGGCGACGCGGTTCCGGCGGGGTTGAGCCTGTGGGACGCCGAGAGCGATGCCGATCTCGACGCGATCGTCGCGGCGGCTGGTGGGGCCGAGGAGGTTCTCTGGATCGGCAGCGCCGGCCTGGCCGCGGCGCTGGCGCGGGCGATGGGTTTCCAGGGCGAGGGGCGGGCCGCGGCTTTGCCGGCGCCGGTCGTCGGCTTCGTCGGCTCGGAGCACGAGACGATGCGCGCCCAGCTCGCGGCGATGGGGGCCTGGCATTTGCGCCTCTCCGCACAGATGTGCGGAGAGGCTGCCGAGATCGGCCGGCGGCTGGCTGCCGACGGCGTCGTCCTCGCCAGCGTCGACCTTCCTGCAGGCATCTCCCGGGACGAGGCTGCGCGGGCGATCGAGGCCCGGTTCGGCGCGCTCTTGGCGGAGCTCGACCGGCCGGGCACGCTCTTCGCCGCCGGTGGCGAGACGCTGCGCGGTCTCTGCGAGGCGCTGGGCGCCGAGCGTCTCGACGCTGTCGGCGAGGTCGCGCCGGGCGTGCCGCGCTCGATCCTGCGCGGCGGGCGCTGGGACGGTGTCACGGTCGTCTCGAAATCCGGGGCCTTCGGCGGTCCCGATCTTCTCAACGATATCTTCGCGGGCAGATCCGCGGCACTGGCCGGAGCGGCAGCATGAAACCCCATCTCGCCATCACCATGGGCGATCCGGCCGGCATCGGCCCCGAGATCATCGTCAAGGCCTGTCTCGAGCTGAAGGAGCGGATCGCCAGGGGCGATCTGCGCCTGCTCGTCATCGGCAGCAATCCGGCGCTTTACGCGGCGCGTGCGATGCTCGGCGCCGAGATCGCGATCCCCGAGGTCAACGAGACCGGTGCATGGCCGAACCTCGCCTGCCTCCAGGCGGGGCCGGAGGGCGAGCCGATCAAGCCCGGCGTGCTCAGCGCCGATGGCGGGCGCTTCGCTTATCTCGCCGTCGAGACGGGGGTGCGCCTGGCGCAGGCGGGTCGCATCCAGGGCATCGTCACGGCGCCGCTGAACAAGGAGGCACTGAACAAGGCCGGCTACAAATTCGCGGGCCATACCGACATGCTGGCGAGCCTGACCGCCTCGAAAGGCTCGGTGATGATGCTCGCCCATGGCAATATGCGCGTCAGCCACGTCACCACCCATGTGGCGCTCAAGGATGTGCCGGGCAAGCTCACGCCCGAGCGGCTGCGCTATGTCATCGAGCGCACCGACGAGGCGCTCAAGGCGCTCGACCTCGGACGGCGCAAGATCGCCGTCGCCGCGCTCAACCCCCATGCGGGCGAGGGCGGCCTGTTCGGCAAGGAGGATGACGAAGACTCGGCCCCGACCATCGCCAGGGCGGTGGCTGATGGCTTCGACGTGGTCGGCCCCGTGCCGGGCGACACCGTCTTCGTGAAGCTGCGCGCCGGGCAGTACGACGCCGTGGTCGCGATGTATCACGATCAGGGGCACATCCCGGTCAAGCTGCTCGGCTTCAACGTCAATCCCGAGACCGGGACATGGGATGCGCTGTCGGGCGTCAACATCACGCTCGGCCTGCCGATCGTGCGCGTCTCGGTCGATCACGGCACGGCCTTCGACATTGCCGGCAAGGGCATCGCCAACCAGCTCAGCCTGATCGAGGCCATCGAATACGCCGAGAAGCTGGCTGCGGCGCGCAGCACCGCCGCCCCGACGAACACCGTCGACACCGCAGCGTAAGGGAGGCTCCCATGAACATCCACAGCCCCAAGCCGCTGGCGACCACAAGCCTGGCGACGCCGATCACGATCCAGCGCCCGCACATCATCGAATTCGGCGCCGGGACCGCGCCGCTGGCCGGCCGCTGGGCCGCCGCGCAGGGCTTCACGCGCATTCTCGTCGTCGCCGACGCCTTCAACGCGAATCGCGTCGGCGTGCTGGAGCTGCAGGGCGAGGTCGCGATCTTCGGAGATGTCCGTCCCGAGCCCGATGTGCCCAACCTCGAAGCCGCCCTGGCGCTGGCCGGTCAGGTGAAGCCCGATCTCGTCATCGGCTTCGGCGGCGGCAGCGCGATGGACCTCGCAAAGCTCATCGCGGTGCTGCCGGGCTCCGGCCAGGCGCTTCATGACGTCGTCGGCCCGGAGAAGGTCGCGCGGAAGGGCGCGGCGTTGATGCAGGTGCCGACGACCTCCGGCACCGGCTCGGAAGCCGGGACGCGCGCGCTCGTCACCGATCCGGCGACGCAGAACAAGCTCGCGGTGCAGAGCCTGCATATGCTCGCCGACATCGCCATCATCGACCCGGTGTTGACGCTGACCCTGCCGCCGGCGGTGACCGCGGCGACCGGCGTCGACGCGATGGCCCATTGCGTCGAGGCCTTCACCAGCAAGAAGGCCCACCCGCTGATCGACATGTACGCGCTGGAGGGCGTGGCGCTCGTCGGCCGCTTCCTGGCGCGGGCCATCGCGGACGGCTCGGATGTCGAGGCGCGGGCAGGGCTCTCGCTCGCCTCGCTCTATGGCGGCTTCTGCCTCGGTCCGGTCAACACGGCCGCCGGCCATGCGGTCGCCTATCCGCTCGGCACGCGCCACCATATCGCCCATGGCGCGGCCAATGCGCTGATCTTCCCGCACACGCTCGCCTTCAACACCCCGGCCGTGCCGGAGAAGACGGCGGCGATCCTCGCTGCGCTCGGCCTGAAGGGAGGCGCACGCGAGGAGGACGTCTTTGCGGCTGCGCATCGCTACTGCGCCGATCTCGGCTGCGAGATGACGCTCTCCGCGCTGAAGGTGCCGCGCGACGACCTGCCGGCCATGGCGAGCGAGGCCCACGCCATCCGCCGCCTGCTCGACAACAACCCCCGCGACATCAGCCGCGAGGAGATCCTCGCCATCTATGAGGAGGCCTATTGATGGGCGCTCATTCGACCGTCATCGAGCCCGCCGGCCTCGCCGAGCGCAGCGGAGCCTTGCATCCGCGTGAGGGCGATGCCGCGCGCGTCGAGGCTTATCTGCCGAGCCCTTGCGTACAGAACCATGCTGCCAATCTCGCCGTGCTCGGCAATGGCGATCTCGCCTGCGTCTGGTTCGGTGGCACGCAGGAGGGCATTCCGGACATCTCGGTGTATTTCTCGCGGCTGACGAAGGGGAGCTCGCGCTGGAGCGCGCCGGAGAAGCTCTCCGATGATCCTGGCCGCTCCGAGCAGAACCCCGTCCTGTTTACCACGCCGAAGGGCGAGCTCTGGCTGATCTGGACCGCGCAGATCTCGGGCAATCAGGACACTTCGTTGGTCCGCAAGCGCGTGTCGCGCGATCATGGCGTGACGTGGGGGCCGATCGAGACGCTGTTCGAGGCGCCTGAGGGCCATGGGCTGTTCGTGCGCCAGCCGCCAGTCATGCTGGACGACGGCGCCTGGGTGATCCCGGTCTTCCATTGCGTCAGCGTGCCCGGTCGGAAATGGGTCGGCGATCGCGACGTCAGCGCCGTGCGGGTCTCGACCGACGAAGGCAAGAGCTGGAGCGAACATGTCGTACCGGGCTCGCTCGGCTGCGTGCATATGAACGTGCTGAAGACGAAGGAGGGGCTCGTCGCGCTCTACCGCAGCCGCTGGGCCGACCATGTCTATATCAGCCGTTCGGCCGACGGTCGCGACTGGTCCGCCCCGGAGCCGACCGAACTGCCCAACAACAACTCCTCCGTGCAGGCGACGGTGCTGGCCGACGGGCGCATCGCGCTGGTCTTCAACAAGGCGAGCCGGCTCGACGCCACCGATCGGCGCACCGGCCTCTATGACGACATCGAGGATGAGAGCGAGCCGGTCGTCGCGGCCGCCGAGTCGCCCGCACTCTCGGCCTCCGGGCGCACCGCCTTCTGGGGCGCGCCGCGCGCGCCGATGACACTCGCGATCTCCGCCGATGGCGGCCGGACCTGGCCGGTGCAGCGCAATCTGGAAGAGGGCGACGGCTACTGCATGACCAACAACTCGAAGGACGGGCTGAACCGCGAATTCTCCTATCCCTCGATCACGCAGACGTCTGACGGCGAGCTCCAGATCGCCTTCACCTATTGGCGCCGCGCCATCAAGCATGTCCGTGTCACGCCCGCCTGGGCGGAACGCGGCTGAGCGACATCAGAAGAAACACGAACAGGGAGACGCCCATGGCCGCCCTCGCTCAAGTCCACCCCATCTCGGAGGCAAAGGCCCAGATGCCGCGCGACCTCATCCGGATCAGCGGGCTCGAAAAGACCTATGCCGACGGCTCGGTCCACGCGCTGTCGAACATCGATCTCAGCATCAAGGACGGCGAGTTTGTCTGCGTCGTCGGCCCTTCGGGCTGCGGCAAGTCGACCTTGCTGCGCATCCTCGCCGGGCTCGACGATTACGACAGCGGCGAGGCCGCGCTTGACGGGAAGGCCATCACGGGCCCGTCGCGCGATGTCGGCGTCGTCTTCCAGGCGGCGAACCTGCTGCCCTGGCTCACCGTGCGCGAGAATGTCGCGCTGCCCTTGCGGGTCGGCGGCAAGCAGGTGGGGCAGGCGGAGGATGTCGACCGGCTGCTCGATGTCACCGGCCTCAAGGATTTCGGGCACCGCTACCCCTATGAGCTTTCGGGAGGCATGCAGCAGCGCGCCGGCATCTGCCGGGCGCTCGTGCGCAGCCCCCGCGTCCTGCTGATGGACGAGCCCTTCGGCGCGCTCGACGCGCTGACCCGCGAGCGGATGAACCTCGAACTGCAGCGCATCTGGCAGGCGAGCCGCAAGACCGTGATGCTGATCACGCATTCGATCTCGGAAGCGATCTTCCTCGCTGACCGCGTCGTGGTGATGTCGGCGCGCCCCGGCCGCGTCATCCGCGAACTCGAGGTGCCGATCCCGCGCCCGCGCTCCAATGACAGCATCATCAGCCACCCGGCCTATCCGGCGCTCGCCAAGGAAATCCGGGGCCTGCTCAACGCCCAGGGAGACGAATGATGAGCCAGGCACAGACCACCATCATCGCCGATTCCGCCGCGATCGAGAACGCCGCGCCCCGGCCCAAGGCCACCGCCGGCAAGCGCCAGCGGAAGAAGGGCGTCAACGGCACCGCGATCACGCTCGTCGGCCTCGTCATCCTCTTCGCCGGCTGGGCGGCGGCGGTGAAGTATCTCGACGTTCCGTCCTACATCCTGCCGACGCCGCTCGCGGTGTGGAAGGCGCTCTGGTCGGGCCTCGCGGTCAGCCCGTCGAGCCCGCTCGGCTATTACCTGCCGCTCTGGGGCACGCTGAAGAACGCCGCGATCGGACTTGCCATCGGCTCGGGCCTCGGCCTCACGCTCGGCTCGCTGATGGCCGAGAGCCGGCTGATCGAGAAGCTGGTGATGCCCTATGCCTTCGCGCTGCAATCGCTGCCGAAGGTGGCGATCGCGCCGCTGGTCGTGATCTGGTTCGGCTTCGGCGACGGCTCGAAGATCGCGATCTCGGCACTGCTCGCTTTCTTCCCGATGCTGATCAACAGCTTCACCGGCCTGCGCGCCGTCGAGCCGGAGCGCATCGACCTGATGCGCTCGCTCTCGGCCTCGCGCTTCGAGACCTATCGCATCGTCAAGCTGCCCAACGCCGCGCCCTATATCTTCGCCGGGCTCGACATGGCGGTGGTCTACGCGCTGCTCGGCACCATCGTCGCCGAGTTCCTCGGCGCCCAGCAGGGCATGGGCGTCGTCATCACGCAGGCCCAGGCGGTGACCGACGTCGCCGGCGTCTTCGCCGCGCTCGTCATCCTGGGTGCGATGGGAATCCTGCTCCACGGCATCGTCCGCGGGCTGGAGGCACGCATCGTCCATTGGGGCGATCGCGGCCGCAAGTGAAACGACCACAACCATAAGCAAGCAAGGGAGAACGTCATGATCACCCGCAGACAATGGCTCCAGGCCAGCAGCGTCTTCGCAACCGCGCTGGCGCTTGGCCCGCGCTCCGCTTTCGCGCAGCCGGCCAAGACGGTGAAGGTCGGTGTCGGCCTCAAATCGATCAACGCCAGCGTCATCAACCTGCTGGTCGGCGAGGCGCTGGGCTACAATGCCGAGGAAGGCTTCAAGGTGCAGGGGCTGGCGCTCGGCGGCAACGCCAACGTCCAGGTCGCGACCGACAAGGGCGATGTCGATGTCGGTATCGGCGTGCCCTCCTACGCCCTGCCCATCCTCGCCCGGGGCGAATGGGGCCAGTCGCAATGGTTCTACCAGTACACCTATCCCTATAAATGGGACGTGGCGGTGAAGCCGGGCTCGGCGGTGAAGGCCTATGCCGACCTGAAGGGCAAGAATATCGGCGTCTCCGATTTCGGCGGCACCGAATATCCCGTCACCCGCAACGTGCTGAAGTCGCTCGGCATCGACCCCGACAAGGACGTGAAGTGGACGGCGGTCGGCGCCGGCGTGCCGGCCGGCGTCGCACTCCAGCGCGGCGCGATCGATGCACTCGCCTATTACGATACGGGCTTCGGCATCATCGATGGCGCGGGCATCCCGCTCGAATTGGTGAAGCGACCCGACAATCTGCCGATGATCGGCGGCCAGTTCCTGATGGGTCTGCGGCCGCGCATCCAGGCCGAGCGCGCCACCTTCGTCGGTTTCGGCCGCTCGACGGCCAAGGCTTCGCAGTTCATCCTCGAAAACCCGACGGCCGGCGCCAAGGCCTTCCTCAAGCTCTATCCGGAAACCGCCCCGCGCGGCTCTACCGAGGAGCAGGCGGTGAAGTCGGTGCTGGAGGCGATCAGCCGGCGCATCAAGCTCTACGAGCCGCCCTATCAGGGCGCCAAGATGGGCTCGATCCGGGTCGACGAATTCGTGACGGAAGCCAAGATGAACGACTGGGACATCAAGGACTTCTCCAAGATCTACACCAATGATCTGATCGGCGAGATCAACAATTTCGATGCCGAGAAGATCCGGGCGCAGGCGCGCGCCTATACCGGATGAGCGAGGCCTTCTCCGAAACCGACGGGCGCCTGAAACATGCGCTCGTCACCGGCGTCAGCTCGGGCATCGGCGCAGCGATCGCGCAGCAACTGCTCGACGAGGGCTGGGCCGTGACCGGCTTCAGCCGCAGCGCTCCGCCCTTCGCGCATGAGCGGCTCGCCCATGTGCCGGTCGACATCGCCGACCGGGCGGCGCTGGGCGGGGCGCTTGCGGGTCTGGCCGGCGTCGACGCCATCGTCCACGCCGCCGGCATCCTGCGCGTCGGCGTGCTCGGCTCCCTCGACCCCGCGAATGGTCAGGCGATGTGGCGGCTGCATGTGGACGCGGCCGAGCAGATCGTCGAGGCGCTGGCCGCATCGCTGCCGGAGGGCGCGCGCATCGTCTTCATTGGCAGCCGCACGGCGGCGGGCTCGGCCGGACGCGCGCAATATGCCGCGACGAAGGCTGCGCTCGTCGGCATGGCCCGCTCCTTCGCGATCGAGCTCGCGCCGCGTCGGATCACGGTGAACGTGGTGGCGCCGGGCGCGACCGATACGCCGATGCTGAGGGACCCGAACCGGGCCTCCGTCGCACCCAAGATGCCGCCGATGGGCCGGCTGGTGAAGCCGGAGGAGGTCGCCGCGACTGCCGCTTTCCTGCTCTCGAAAGGGGCCGCGAGCATCACCGGGCAGCAGATCGTCGTCTGCGGCGGTGCTTCGCTCTGAAGGTGGCGTTCTGAGGCCGAGACTCCGATTCAACCGGGCATCGTTCTGCTTCCCGGCACTTTCGACGCGTCAGTTCCTGAAATAGGTCGGGTGCAGCTCTCGCAGCGAGGGCACGAAGTCGAGTGAGCGGGAGAGGTGATCGCGCAGCGCGTCCTGGGCCGCGGCCGGATCTTCCGCCTCGACCGCATCGAGGATGGCGGTGTGCGCCGCCAGGATCTCGCGCATCTTGCCTTCCTTGGGCAGATGCAGACGCCGCAGCCGGTCGATATGGCCGCTCTGGCGCCGGACAAGCTCCCAGAGAACCGCCATATGCGCCGCATCGTACAAGCAGCGATGGAAGGCGTGGTCGGCGGCGGCGAAGGCCTCATGCTCGCCGAGATCGGCAAAGGCCGTCTGCTGCCGGACGAGGCTTCGCATCCTCGCCAGCACCGTCGGCTGCGGCGCGAGCGCAAGCGCCCGCACCAGCTCGAGCTCCACCGAGCGGCGCAGGAACTGGCCTTGCCGGGCGAGATCGAGGTCGATCGCGCTGACGACGGTGGCGTGCTGGGGGAAGACATCGACCAGCCGCTCTTCCTGCAGCTTCATCAGCGCGTCGCGGATCGGCGTCGAGGAGAAGCCGAAGCGCTCCTGCAATTCCTGCCGCGACAGCATCGTGCCCGGCGCCAGCGCCAGCGAGATGATCTCCTCGCGCAACAGGTCGAAGACGATGCCGGCACCGCCCTTGGTTGCCGGCTTGGGCGCTGCCGCAAATCTTTCGAGAAGGTCGCTCATCCTGTTCGCCTCTACCGCACCGGACCGAATACCGCATTCGGCGCGGCGTGACAGCTCCTTGCCGTGTTTCGCATTTTAGCAAGCGCCGATGCCCACGGGCTGGAACGCCGTCGTGCCGTTCGGATTTTAGCATGGCCGAAGGGTTGACGCACTAATGCATTAGTGGTTTGACTGATGCCAATCAAGGCGCATGGCCATCGGCCAAGGACGCGAACAAGAATCATCAGGGAGGGACTCATGCTCACACGCAGGCAGACGCTCGCGCTCGGTGCGGCGGCGGCAATCGGCGTTCATTCCGACGCAAGGGCGCAGGCGAAGACCGAGATCTCGCTGAGCCGCCAGCCCGGCATCCTCTACATGCCGACCCATGTCATCGAGAAGCAGAAGCTGATCGAGAAGCATGCCGAGAAGCTTGGCGTGGCCGGCGTCACCACGAAATGGGTGAACTTCTCGAATGGCGGGGCGCAGCAGGACGCGTTGCTCTCCGGCAGCGTCGACCTCATCAACACCGGGACCGGGCCGCTGCTGGTGCTCTGGGACAAGTCGCGCGGCCGGGTGAAGGGGATCTGCGCCAGTTCCGCTCAGCCCGCGCTGCTGCTGACGCGCGACCCGCGGATCAAGACGCTCAAGGACTACAAGGAAGGCGACAAGATCGCGGTGCCGACCATCCGCGTCTCAACGCAGGCGATCCTGCTCCAGATCGCGGCCTCCGACCTGTTCGGTCCCGACAAGTGGAACCATTTCGACGCGATGACGGTGCAACTCGGCCATCCCGATGCGCTGATCGCGATGAAGAACCCGAGCCACGAGGTGAAGAGCCATTTCGCGGCGCCGCCCTTCCAGTTCTACGAACAGCAGCAGATTCCGGAGGTGCGGGTCGTCGCGAGTTCAGCCGACATCATGGGCTCGCCGCTGAGCCAGGGCCAGTTCATGACGACGACGGGCTTCGCGGAGGCCAATCCGAAGATCGTCCAGGCGCTGCGCAATGCGGCCGAGGAGGCGAAGGGCTTCATCGAGTCCAACACGCCCGAGGCGGTCGAGATCTATCGCGAGGTCACGGGCGACAAGACCCCCTCCGACCAGATCCTGACGATGCTGAAGCAGCCCGGCATGATGGAGTGGAACATCTATCCGCAAGGCACGATGAAGTTCGCCGAGCACCTCGTCCGCACCGGCGGTGTCAAGACGACTCCGGCCTCGTGGAAGGACTATTATCTGCCGGTGGCGCATGACCTCTCAGGGAGCTGAGTTGGCCTCGCCGCGCCCGCCCGTGCCGGTCACGGACGTGCCGACGTCGCAGGTTGCGGCCGTGGCCGAGCCCTTGCTCGACGTGTCCTCGGTCACCTTGCGCTACAAGCTGCCGGGACGGGTGATCACGGCGACGGAGCGCGTCTCCTTTCAGGTCAACACCTCCGACCGCTTCGTGCTGCTGGGGCCGTCGGGCTGCGGCAAGTCGACCCTGCTCAAGGCGGTCGGCGGCTATCTGAAGCCGAGCGAAGGCAGCATGACGATCAAGGGCCGCACCGTGACGGCGCCCGGGCCCGATCGCATGATGGTCTTCCAGGAATTCGACCAGCTCCTGCCCTGGAAGACCGTTCTGGAGAACGTGATGTTCCCGCTGGTGGAGGCGCGCGGCCTGTCGCGCAAGGAGGCGGCCGAGAAGGCCAAGCTCTATATCGAGAAGGTCAACCTGACGCGGGCGCTCGATTCCTATCCGCATACGCTCTCGGGCGGCATGAAGCAGCGCGTCGCGATCGCGCGCGGCATGGCGATGGAGCCCGACATCCTGCTGATGGACGAGCCTTTCGCCGCGCTCGACGCGCTGACGCGCCGCACCTGTCAGGACGAGCTGATCCAGCTCTGGGAGGATACGCGCTTCACGGTGATGTTCGTCACGCATTCCATCGCCGAGGCGATCAGGATCGGCAATCGCATCCTGCTGCTCTCGCCGCATCCCGGCCGCGTCAAGGCCGAGGTGGTGGACGTCGATACAACGTCCGTCGCCGACGGCAGCGCCGGCCGGCTGGAGCGCGAGATCCACGACCTGCTCTTCGCCGATGACGGCGCGGCGGCGCATTAGAACCGGGACGATGGCCATGCCCCCAGTAACATCGTCTTCGACCGCCCGCATCGAGATGCGTCCCTCGTCCGGCCCGGCCAGCGCCGAGGTGGAGCGCAAGGTCGGCCTCATCGAGGCGCTCTGGGATGTCGGTGCCGTCCGCAAGACGGCGATCATCCTCGTCCTCGCCGCGATCTGGCAGGCCTATGGCGCCTATCTCGATAATCCCCTGCTGTTCCCGAGCCTGACCGAGACGCTGCGCTCGCTCTCCGAGAACATCGCCAGCGGCGTGCTGCCGGCCCGCGCCTGGGCCTCTCTCAAGGTTTTGCTGATGGGCTATGTCGTCGGCGTCGCCTTTGCCGGCGTGCTGACGATCGTGGCGATCAACACGCGCATCGGCTCCGATTTCCTCGAGACGGTGACGGCGATGCTGAGCCCGCTGCCGGCGATCGCGCTCCTGCCGCTGGCCCTGATCTGGTTCGGGCTCGGCAATGGCAGCCTCGTCTTCATCCTGATCCATTCGGTGCTGTGGCCGGTGGCGCTCAACACGCATTCCGGCTTCCGCGCGGTGTCGGAGACGCTGCGCATGGTCGGGCGGAACTACGATCTCCGTGGCTTCCGCTACATCCGCAAGATCCTGATCCCGGCCGCCTTTCCCTCGATCCTGACCGGTCTCAAGATCGGCTGGGCCTTCGCCTGGCGCACGCTGGTCGCGGCCGAGCTTGTCTTCGGCGTCTCGTCGGGGCAGGGCGGTCTCGGCTGGTTCATCTTCGAGAACCGCAACCTGCTCGAAATCCCGGCGGTCTTCGCCGGCCTGCTGACGGTCATCCTGATCGGGCTCATCGTCGAGAACCTGATCTTCCGGACCATCGAGGCCCGGACCGTCCTGAAATGGGGCCTCCAGCATTAATCCGGCCGGCAGATCGACCACGATGGCGCGAGGGGATTGACATGGCAAAGTGGAGCAGAAGGCAGTTCGGGGCGATGACCCTGG
Organism: Allobosea sp. RCC_152_1; assembly: GCF_041360765.1. Classification (NCBI taxonomy): domain Bacteria; kingdom Pseudomonadati; phylum Pseudomonadota; class Alphaproteobacteria; order Hyphomicrobiales; family Alloboseaceae; genus Allobosea; species Allobosea sp. RCC_152_1. The sequence goes on along the minus strand of NZ_JBFUPU010000009.1, from coordinate 126,085 downwards.
CGGGCATCGCTGCGTCACCCTGGTCCGGAGGAACCGAAGCGATGGCGCAATCCGCCAAGACCCGCACGGCCGAGACCGGCACGACCACGGCCGCCAACGTCTCGACCGCTTATGTCGCAGTCGGCCCGGAGCTGACGCAATATGCGGTCGACGGGACGACGATCAGCCCCGTGCCCGGCAGCATGGTAAGTGTTCCGGCACCGATCCAATATGTCTGGCAGCATCCGGGCAAGCCGATCGCCTATGTCGCGTCGAGCGATCGCTTCGCGGCAAAGCCGGCCGATCTTCACCACCTCAGCGCCTTCGCCATGGCACCGGGCTCGGGCAAGCTGAGCCTGATCGGAGCCCCACGGCTGTTGACGTCGCGGCCGATCAACATCTCGACCGATCGTGACGGACGCTTCCTCCTGGTCGCCTATAACGACCCGGCCTCGCTGACCGTCCACCCGATCGCGGCCGACGGCAGCGTCGGCGAAGCGATCAAGCAGGACGGCAAGCTCGATGCCGGCATCTATGCGCATCAGGTGCGGATGCTGCCGTCCAATCGCACCGTTCTTCTGGTGACGCGCGGCAACGATCCGGCTGGCGGCAAGCCGGAAGATCCCGGCGCGCTGAAGCTCTTCTCCTTCAACCAGGGCAAGCTCGCCGAGAAGCAGTCGGTTGCGCCGGGCAGCGGCTACGGGTTCGGCCCGCGTCATGCCGATTTTCACCCGACCAGGCCCTGGTTCTATGTGACGATGGAGCGGGAAAACCAACTCCAGATGTTCACGCTCGGAGCCGAAGATCGCATCGGCCCCGCGCCCGCCTTCGTGAAGACCACGCTGGCCGAGCCCGGCAAGGTCCGCCCGGGACAGGTGGTCGGCGCGATCCATGTTTCGCGCGACGGCCGCTTCGTCTACGTTTCCAACCGTGCCGACGGCAAGACCGAGCTGGATGGCAGGAAGGTCTTCGTCGGCGGCGAGAACAGCATCGCCGTGTTCGCGATCGACCCGAAGACGGGTGAGCCCACCCTGATCCAGGCCGTCGACACGCGCAGCTACCATGTCCGTACCTTCGCCATCGATCCCTCGGGCAAGACACTCCTCGCCGCCAGCGTCGCTCCGATGGACGTCGCCTCGGGCGGCACCGTCTCGACCGTCCCGGCCAAGCTCACCGCCTTCGCGATCGGAGCCGACGGCAAGCTGAGCTTTACCGCAGAGCGGGCGGTGGACACGGCGAAGGGGCCGATGTTCTGGTGTGGATTTACGCCGCTGACCTGATCGGGCGAAGATCGGCGGCACCCTGGCGACACTGCGGAAGCGAAAGCTGACAATGACGAAGACACCGGAAAACCTGCGCAGCGCGCGCTATTTCGAGCCGGACGATTTCCGCTCCTTCGGCCATCGCTCGCGGATGAGCCAGATGGGCTACGCGCCGGAGGAGTATCGCGGCAAGCCGGTGATCGCGATCATCAACACCTGGTCCGACCTCAACCAGTGCCATGCGCATTTCAGGCAGCGCGCCGAGGATGTGAAGCGCGGCATCCTGCAGGCCGGCGGCTTCCCGGTCGAATTGCCGGCGATCTCGCTCTCCGAGAGCAAGGTGAAGCCGACGACCATGCTCTATCGCAACTTCCTGGCGATGGAGACCGAGGAGTTGATCCGCTCGCATCCCGTCGACGGGGCGGTGCTGATGGGCGGCTGCGACAAGACCACGCCGGGGCTTTTGCTCGGCGCGACCAGCGCGGGCGTGCCCGCGATCTTCGTGCCGGCGGGGCCGATGCTGCGCGGCAACTGGCACGGCAAGGTGCTGGGCTCCGGCTCCGACGCCTTCAAATACTGGGACGAACGCCGGGCCGGCAACATCTCCGACAAGGACTGGTCGGAGATGGAGGTCGGCATCGCGCGCTCCTACGGCGTCTGCATGACCATGGGCACGGCCTCGACCATGACGGCGCTGGCCGACATGCTCGGCATGACGCTGCCCGGCGCCTCCTCGATCCCCGCTGCCGACGCCAACCATATCCGCATGGCGACCGCGACCGGGCGGCGCATCGTCGACATGGTCTGGGAGGGGCTGACGCCGGAGAAGATCCAGACCGAGGCTGCCTTCCGCAATGTGATCAACGTGGCCATGGCGATGGGCTGCTCGACCAATGCGGTGATCCATGTCGTCGCCATGGCGCGCCGCGCCGGCCACGCCATCGGGCTCGAGGATTTCGATGCGGCGAGCCGCAAAGTGCCGGTCATCGCCAATGTCCGGCCGAGCGGCGACACATATCTGATGGAAGATTTCTACTATGCTGGCGGGCTGCTCGGCCTGCTGACGCGGTTGACGCCCTTCCTCGACCTCGACCAGATCAACGCCTCCGGCAAGAGTTGGCGCGAGAGCCTCGTCGGGGCCGAGATCTACAATGACGACGTCATCCGCCCGCTCGACAACCCGATCTATGCCGAGGGTGCGATCGCGTTGCTCAAGGGCAACCTCGCGCCGCGCGGCTGCGTGATGAAGCCTTCCGCCGCCTCGCCGAAACTGCTGACGCATTCCGGGCCGGCGCTCGTCTTCGACGATTATCCGATGCTGAAGGCGAATATCGACCGCGATGATCTCGACGTGACAGCCGATACCGTTCTGGTGCTGCGCAATGCCGGCCCGCTCGGCGGCCCCGGCATGCCGGAATGGGGCATGCTGCCGATCCCCAAGAAGCTGGTGAAGCAGGGCGTGCGCGACATGGTGCGCATCTCGGATGCGCGCATGAGCGGCACCTCCTACGGCGCCTGCATCCTGCATGTCTCGCCGGAATCCTATGTCGGCGGGCCGCTGGCGCTGGTGAAGACGGGGGACATCATCACCATCGACGTGCCCAACCGCTCGATCTCGATGGAGGTTTCCGACGAGGAACTGGCACGGCGCAAGGCCGCGCTGAAGCCCGAGCCCGCGCGCTATGAGCGCGGCTATGGCTGGATGTTCTCGCGCCATATCGGCCAGGCCGACGAAGGCTGCGACTTCGATTTCCTGCGCACCGATTTCGGGGCGCCGGTTCCCGAGCCCGTTATTTTCTAGACCGGAGCGACGATCATGCTTTCCACCGAAACGCGCGAGAAGCTGAAGCGCGTCAGCACCGCGACGCTTTGTACGGCGCTGTTCAAGCGCGGCTTGCGCAACCAGTTCATCCAGAACGTGCACCCGCTCGGCTTCAAGGGCGAGAACATGGTCGGGCCGGCCTTCACCCTGCGCTACATCCCGGCGCGGGAAGACCTGAACCAGCTCAGCGTCTTCCAGGACAGGTCGCATCCGCAGCGCAAGGCGGTCGAGGAATGCCCGCCCGGCGCCGTCTTCGTCGTCGACAGCCGCCAGAATGCGCGCGCCGCGTCCGCCGGCTCGATCCTGGTGTCGCGATTGATGGTGCGCGGTGTTGCCGGCATCGTGACCGATGGCGGCTTCCGCGATAGCCCGGAGATCGCGGAGCTCGCGATTCCCGCCTATCACCAGCGCCCCTCGGCGCCGACCAACCTGACCTCGCATCAGGCGATCGAGATCAACGGGCCGATCGGCTGCGGCGACGCGCCGGTCTTTCCGGGTGACGTCGTCGTCGGGGACGGGGAGGGCGTCGTCGTCATCCCGGCGCATCTCGCCGACGAGATCGCGGAGGAGGCTATCGAGATGACGGCCTTCGAGGATTTCGTCACGGAGAAGGTGCTGGAGGGCCGCTCGATCCTCGGGCTCTATCCGCCGACCGACGAGCAGTCGAAGATCGATTTCGCGGCCTGGCGTCAGAAGACGGGCCGATAAGCGCCGCGTCGAGGGGGGCCGGACCTTCAGTTCCGGCGCCCGTCAATGGCCTGCCCCTGAGCAAGCTCAGGGAGCGGGCAGGGGTCGAAACCGGGCCTGGGTTCCGTCATGCGCCCATGGCTCGGCGGCGCGCTTGCGAATTCACTTGTCCCGTTCCGGCCTCTTGGCGATAGATCGGGCATGACACATGCCGATGCCGCCGCCGCGCTCTCCGTCTGGGTTGCGCTCGAGAGTCCCACCAGTCATCCCGCCGGCGTGAACGGCATGATGGATCTGGTCGCGAAGGAGGTCGCTGGCCTGCCGATCGCGGTCGAACGGATCGCCGGCCGCGACGGGCTCGGCGACATGGTGATGCTGCGGGCGGGGCTCGACAACGGCCAGCCGGCCGTCGCGGTGATGTCGCATCTCGATACGGTGCATCCGGTCGGGACGAGCAGCAAGGACCTGCCGGTTCGCATCGAGGGCGACAGGCTCTACGGGCCGGGTGTCTACGACATGAAGGGCGGGGCCTGGCTCGCCCTGCAAGCCTTCAAGGACGTGGCGAGGGCCGGTTCCGCGAAGCGGCCGATGATGTTCCTGTTCACGCCGGACGAGGAGATAGGCTCTCCGACGAGCCGGGGGCTGATCGAGGAGATCGGCCGGGGATCGGCGGCTGTGCTGGTCACGGAGCCAGCGCGGCAGGGCGGCAGGATCGTGACGGCGCGCAAGGGCGTCGGCCGCTTCGAGGTCCGCTTGGAGGGCCGGCCGGCCCATTCCGGCTCGCGCCACGCCGACGGGCGCAGCGCCATCCGCGAGGCGGCGCACCAGATCCTCGCCATCGAGGCCATGACCGACTATGCGCGCGGCATCACCACCAGCGTCGCGCTGATTGGCGGCGGCACGGCGGCGAACGTCATTCCGCAGCATGCCTGGTTCAGCGTCGACTGCCGCGTCACGACGCTTGCCGACGGGGCGATGATGGAGCAACGCATCCTCGGCCTGAAGGCTCACGATCCGGAGGTGACGATCCGCATCACCGGCGGCATGAACCGCCCGCCTTACGAGAAATCCGCCGCCGTTGCGGAGCTGTTCGAGACGGCGCGCGACGTCGCGGCCGGGATCGGGCTCGACCTGCAGGATTGCCCGATGACGGGCGGCGGTTCCGACGGCAACTTCACCGCCGCGCTCGGCGTGCCGACGCTCGACGGCCTCGGCATCGACGGCGACGGTGCTCACACGCTGCAGGAATACGCGCTGATCTCCTCGATCGCGCCGCGCCGCGCGCTGATGAAGGGCCTGCTGGAGACGATCTGAGGTCTGCCCGTCTGACGAAAGGCCCTTTGAGGAACCATCGGTGTCATCCCGGCTCCGGCATGGATCCCGGGTCTGTGCTTCGCTCCGCCCGGGATGACCGGCGAAGCGAGGTCGCAGTCACCGGAAAACAAAAAGCCCCTCGCATCGCGAGGGGCTTTTCCGTTTCCGGTGACCGGAACTCTCAGGCCTCGGGCTCACCCATGCCGCCGGCCGCGAGGAATTTCTCCAGCCAGTGGATGTTGTAGTCGCCGTTGAGGATGTCCGGGTTGCGCACCAGCGTGCGGAACAGGGGCAGCGTCGTATCGATGCCGTCGACGACGAATTCGTCGAGCGAGCGGCGCAGCCGCATGAGGCATTCGTCGCGGTTGCGGCCATGCACGATGAGCTTGCCGACCAGCGAATCGTAATGCGGCGGGATCGTATAGCCTTGGTAAGCCGCCGAATCGACGCGCACGCCGAGACCGCCCGGCGTATGGAACGAGGCGAGCTTGCCGGGCGAGGGGCGGAAGGTTGCCGGGTGCTCGGCATTGACCCGGCATTCGATGGCATGGCCCTCGAGGACGATGTCCGACTGCTTGAGCGAGAGCGGTGCGCCGGCCGCGATCCGGATCTGCTCGTTGACGAGGTCGATCCCGGTGATCATCTCGGTCACGGGATGCTCGACCTGGATGCGGGTGTTCATCTCGATGAAGTAGAACTCGCCGTCCTCGTAGAGGAATTCGATCGTGCCGGCGCCGCGGTACTGGAGCTCGCGCATCGCCTTGGCGCAGATCTCGCCGATGCGGTCGCGCTCGCCGGCGTTGAGGGCGGGCGAGGGGCCTTCCTCCCAGACCTTCTGGTGCCGGCGCTGAAGCGAGCAGTCGCGCTCGCCGAGATGGATGGCGTGGCCGCGGCCGTCGCCGAGCACCTGGATCTCGATATGGCGCGGCTTCTCGAGATATTTCTCGATATAGACGGCATCGTCGCCGAAATTCGCCTTCGCCTCGCTGCGGGCGGTCGAGAGCAGGACGGAGAGTTCGTCCTCGTTGCGCACGACCTTCATGCCCTTGCCGCCGCCGCCGGACGCCGCCTTGATGATCACGGGCAGGCCGATCTCGCGGATGATGCGCAGCGCCTCGGCATCGTCGGAGACGCCGCCCTCTGAGCCCGGCACGCAGGGGATGCCGAGGCGCTTGGCCGTGCGCTTGGCCTCGATCTTGTCGCCCATGCTGCGGATATGCTCCGCCTTCGGGCCGATGAAGGTGATGTTGTGACGATCCAGGATCTCGGCGAAGCGGGCGTTCTCGGACAGGAAGCCGTAGCCGGGATGGACGGCGTCGGCGCCGGTGATCTCGCAGGCGGCGATCAGCGCCGGGATGTTGAGATAGCTCTCGCGGGCCGGCGGCGGACCGATGCAGACGCTCTCGTCGGCGAGGCGCACATGCATGGCGTTGGCGTCGGCCGTGGAATGCACCGCGACGGTGGCGATGCCGAGCTCCTTCGCCGCGCGCAGCACGCGCAGCGCGATCTCTCCGCGATTGGCGATCAGGATCTTGTCGAACATCTTGATCTCGTCGTCGTTGCGCTTGGGCGTCACTCGATCACCAGCAGCGGCTCACCGTATTCGACCGGCTGGCCTTCCTCGACCAGGATCGCGGTGACCTTGCCGGCGCGCGGCGCGACGATGTCGTTGAAGGTCTTCATCGCCTCGACGAGCAGGATGCGCTCGCCCTGCTTCACGATGCTGCCGACCTCGACGAAGGGCTTGGCCTCGGGCGAGGGGCGGCAATAGGCGGTGCCCACCATCGGGGAGGTGACGGCACCGGGATGGCCCGCGCCGGGCTTGACCTCGACGGCGGCGGGCGCCGCCGGGGCAGGGGCGGCCGGAGCGGGAGCGACTGGATACGGAGCTGCCGGTACATGCACCGTGGTCGCCAGGCTGCGGGCGACGCGCACGCGCAGATCGCCCTTCTCGACCTCGATCTCGGTGAGATCGGTCTGGTTCAATAGCTCGGCAAGCTCGCGGACGAGGTCTGGATCGATCGGGCTCTTGGTCGCCATGGCGGATATCACCGTCTTCTCGGATAATCGGTTGGGACGGCGGCGGCGCCGCCATCCCGCTCGTTTTGGTTCAAGCGGCGAGAGCCGCAGGCTTCATCCCGGAGGTCGCGCCGACCTTTCGATCTGCCGGGCCGGACATGGCAGGGGATGTCCCGCTGCTGGATCGAGCCGACAGAGCGAAGGAGGAGCCTTTCGGCGTGGGCGTGGCGACCATGAAGGATGCGGATTCCAGGGACCGCGCGAGGCGGCGGACGCCGTCCTCATAAACGCTGCGGGCCGGCAGGGGAAGCCTCAAGGCTCCCTTGCCTGCCCACGGAAGGCGGTCATCCAGGCGGCGGATCAGCCGGCGCAGTCGGTCTTGCCGCAACGACGGACCGAGTCGAGCTTCTGCTTGAGGGCATCCTGGCCGACGGCGCCAAAGACGATCTCGTCGCCGATCACGAAGGCAGGCGTGCCCGTCAGGCCCAAACGATCGCCCAGCGCGACGGTGTCCTCGATCGAGGCCTTGGTGGCGGCCGCGTCCATGTCCTTGCGGGCGCGATCGATATCGACGCCGAAGTCCTTGGCGATCTCGAGCGCCTTGGCGCCGTTCACGCGGCCCTTCACGCCCATCAGCTTGTTGTGGAAATCGAAGTATTTCGGCCCCTGAAGCTGGTTCTTGACCGCGATCGCCACGCGGCTCGCCTCGACCGAATCGGGGCCGAGGATCGGAAAGTCCTTGAGCACCACCTTGAGCTTCGGGTCGGCCTTGGACAGGGCGGTCACGTCCTGCATCGCCCTTTTGCAGAAGCTGCAATTGTAATCCATGAACTCGACGAGCGTGATGTCGCCTTCCGGATTGCCGATGACGATGGAGGTGGCGGGGTCGGTAAGTTTGGCCTTCTCTCCCGCGACCGCGTTGCGCTGGGCCTCGGCCTGCGCAACGGTGTTGCGCCGCTCCAGCTCGACGAGCGCGTCCTGAATGATTTCCGGATTCTTGACGATGGTCTCGCGGATGAGATCGACGATCGCCTTGCGCTGCTCGGGCGTGAGCGGGGCCTGGCCCTGCGCCATGGCGGGCGCGGCGACCGTCGCGAGCCAGAGGCCGAGCGCGAGGCCGGCAGGGCGCAGGCAGGCGCGCGCCAGGCTGGTGAGGGTCGGGAAAGCCATCTCGTCGTCCTTTCGCTTGCGGCACCCGCAGGATGGGCGCCGGCACGGAAGCGTTTCAGCCCGTGCTTGTGGTTGCTCGGCGTGCCGGCGTCAAATCACAGCTTAGAGTGCCCAGCCTGACCCGGATGCTCCGATCGGCTCCCTTGCCGCAGGTTGCAGGCGGCGGCGGCCTCGGCTACGCCCGCGGCCAGATCGCCGCAAACGGACATGACGATGCCGCAACCCAGCTTTCCAGCTTCCGGCCTGCCCGCCCTTGCGGAACGAGCCCAGCGCGTCGCGCCATTCATCGTCATGGACGTGATGAACCAGGCGGCGGCCATCGAGCGCAAGGGCGGCTCGGTCGTGCATATGGAAGTCGGCCAGCCCTCGGCGCCGACGCCACGCTCGATCCGCACCGCCGTCTCGCATGCGCTGGAGGATGGCCGGATCGGGTACACCCAGGCGCTGGGCACGGATTCGCTGAGGGCTCGCATCGCCCGCCATTATCGCGAGGCTTATGGCGTTGACGTGGCGGCGGAGCGGGTCGTGGTGACGACGGGCTCCTCGGGCGGCTTCATCCTGGCCTTCCTCGCCTGCTTCCAGCCGGGCGCACGGATCGCGATCACGGCGCCGGGCTATCCGGCCTATCGCAACATCCTGATCGCGCTCGGGCTGGAACCGGTCGCGATCGAGGTCGGGCCGGAGACCCGTTTTGCGCTGACACCCGAGCTGATCGAGCGCGCCCATCGCGAAAAGCCGCTCGCCGGCGTGCTGACGATGAGTCCCGCCAACCCGACCGGCGTGGTGATGACGCCTGAGGCCATCGCGGAGGTCGCCGCCTGCTGCCGTCGGCTCGGGCTCTGGTACATTTCCGACGAGATCTATCACGGCCTGACCTATGAGGCGCCGGCGACCACGGCGCTCGCAGCCGATCCCGACGCGATCATCGTCAACTCCTTCTCCAAATATTACTGCATGACCGGCTGGCGAGTCGGCTGGCTGGTGGTACCGCCGCGTCTCGTCAGGACGATCGAGCGGCTGCAGCAGAATTTCTCGATCTCGGTGCCCTATCTCAGCCAGGTCGCCGGCGAGGCTGCCTTCGACGCGACGGAAGAATGTGAAGCCATCAAGGCCGGCTACGCCGCGAACCGCGCCTTCCTGCTGAAGGCCCTCCCGCAGATCGGACTGGGGGATTTCCTGCCGGTCGACGGCGCCTTCTACATCTATCTCGACGTCGGCCGATATTCGAACGATTCCATGAGCTTCTGCCGCGACGCTCTCGAAAGGGCAGGGGTCGCGATCACGCCCGGGCTCGACTTCGACGAGGGGCGTGGGGCGCGCACCGTCAGGCTCTCCTTCGCGGGCTCTCTCACTGAATGCGAGGAGGCCGTTTCGCGCCTCGGAACCTGGCTCAAGACGCGCTGACGACGAGCTTTGAGCGCGAGCCCCTTGCCAGGCTCCGCCAAAGCTCAGCATTGTCAGTGGCGAGCGCGAAGCGGAGATCTGCCATGAATCGTGGCGCGGCCGGCCCGGCTGTCATGAGATGGGGCGTTTCTCTGGTCCTGGCCTGTCTGGCCATGCTCGTTGCCGGCCATGCCGCGCGCGCCCAGACGCCGGCCCAGCCCCCGGTCGTCCTGACATTGCGCGGCGACGAGACGCCCGAGACGATCGCCAATACGGTGAACGCGCTGTCGGCCGGCGGCCGGCAGGTCGAGATCAGGCTCGCCGGAACGGCTCCGCCGCCTGCGCCCGACGCGACCGACAAGAAGCCAAAATCGGCATCGAAGCCGGCCGCGCCCGCGAAGGCCGCGCCGGTCGGAATGCCATCGACCGGCGACGACATGCTCTCCGGCCAGATCGACGCGCTGCTCGACCGGGTCGTCGACGGCATCGACTATGGCAACAGGGCGATACCGAGCATTGCCGGGCTGCCGGCGGATTGGCAGGCTGCCTGGCAGCGCAATGCCAATGGGCAAACCGGCTTGCCGGCCGGCTGGCGCATCCTGTCGATCGTGGCGCTCGCGCTGGCCGTGGCCTTCCTGGTGCGGGCCGCCTGTGCGGGCTGGTTCGCCCGCAAGCGCGTGCCGGCCGGGCCGGAATTCACGCCGCGCCTGATCGCCTCCGCCTACGGCCTCGCCGAGGACATGCTGACGATCCTGCTGGCGCTGCTGGTCGTGCGGATCGCCCGCAACGCCTGGCTGCCGGAGAGCGACATCGCCTCGATCAGCCTGACGACGGCGACCAACGGCGCGGCCATCGGAGCGATCTACATCGCCGTCGGCCGTTTCTTGCTGGCGCCCGGCGCGCCGGAGCGGCGCATCATGCCGCTGCCGCGGGCCGACCATCACTTCCGGCTGTTGGTCCTCTATGCGATCGCGACGCCGGTGATCGTCACCAGCATCCTGCTCACGCACCACGTCGCGCATGATCCCCTGCCGGCTGCCGGTCTCATCGCGCTGACCGGTTTCGCGGTGACGCTGTTCAAGCTCTGGTGGTTCTACGACATGCGCCATGACCTCGCGGCGCTGGTGCTGTCCGGGGCCTCGTCGCCGGGCGTGGTGCGGCGCATGGTGGCGGCCGGGGCTGCCTGGTTCTACATGGCGGCGAGCATCCTGCTCTGGCTCGTCGAGGCCGGGGCGGCGATGATGACGAATGGCGGGCGCTGGGCCGAGGCCGGTGCGCTGACGCAGACCGCCATCGTGATCCTGCCGATTCTCGTCGTGGGCATCTCCAGCCTGATGCATTGCCGGGCCATGCATCGCCAGACGACGCAGGGGGCGACGCCTCTGTCTCAGGCCGGCGGCGCGGCGCTGCGGGCCGCCGCGGTCGGTGTGATCTGGGCAGCCGGCCTCTTCGTGCTGGCGCGGCTCTGGGCCGCCTTGCTGCTCGGGATGAGCTCGGACCAGTTCGTGGTCTTTTCCCGCCAGGCGGCCGGCGTGGTCGTCTTCGCTTTCGCCGGCTGGGTGGCGCTGGTCTTCCTGCGCGCGTTCTTCGATGCCTATGCGCCGAAGCGCCTCGTCGTCGGTCCCGCCGATGAGGAGGCCGCCCATGACGATGCCGTTCCGACCCGTCTCGCCACGGTTCTGCCGGTCCTGCGCGGCGTCATTCTCGGCGCGGTGATCGGCCTGACCATCCTCGTCGTGCTCTCCCGCCTCGGCGTCGATATCGGCCCGCTGCTTGCCGGTTTCGGCATTCTCGGCCTCGCCTTTTCCTTCGGTTCGCAGACGCTCGTGCGCGACATCGTCTCGGGCATGTTCTTCATGATCGAGGACGCCTTCCGCGTCGGCGAATATGTCGATACCGGCCGGCTCAAGGGCACGGTGGAGAAGATCTCGCTGCGTTCGATCCAGTTGCGCCATCAGAGTGGCCAGATCCACACCGTGCCGTTCGGCCAGATTTCGTCGCTGACCAATGCGAGCCGCGACTGGGCGACGGTGAAGTTCAATGTCCGCCTCGACCATTCGGCCGATATCGAGCAGGCGCGCAAGGCGATCAAGAAGACCGGCCTCGCCTTGCTCGAGGATCCGGAATTCGGTCCGCATTTCATCGCCCCGCTCAAGATGCAGGGCGTCGCCGACATCACCGACAGCGCCATCGTGATCCGGCTGAAATTCACGGCCAAGCCGAACCAGGCCTCGGCGTTGCAGCGCGAGGCGCTGAAGCGGGTCTACCGGGTGCTGAACGAGGCCAGGATCCCCTTCGCCTCGAACGCGGTCACGGTGCGCGGCGGCGACCAGGGCACGCAGGCCGGGGCGGCCGCGGCGATCTCGACCGTGCCGCCGCCGACCCCGCTCGCGCCTGCGGCGGGCTGATGGCGCTCAAGCGTCAGAGCAACAGGAACAGCCCGAAGCCCGTCACCGCGAGCACGGCACCGAACAGGCGGGCGAGCCGGGCGGCGCCGATGACCGACAGGCGTTCCGCGCGGCGGCCAGCACGCGCAGCCGGCTCGGCCTCCGCCTCGCTGCGATACTGGTCGGCATAGAGGCCGGGCGTCATCTGCGGGCCCATCGGGCGATTGCCTTCGAGTTCGACCCTGACGGCGATGAACAGGACGAGCAGGCCGAGCACGCCGACGCCCAACCAGCCGACGGCGCGCCATGCGAGAATGGCGAGCGCGGCCAAGGCCGCCGCCGACAGGACGCTCAGGACGACATGCTCCGTGCTGCGCGGTGGCGGCATGCTTGCCCCTCGGATGGCTTGCGAGCCTGCCGATGATGCCCCGCTTCGCGGCTGCGGCCAATGGCTGGCGAGGTCGGATCATGAAAAAGGCCCGCTGCGGAGCAGCGGGCCTTTCGATCTTGCGATGTTCTCTCGGCTCAGGAACGGCCGGCGAGCTTGTTCCACCAACCACCGCGCTTCGGCCGTGTCGGATCCGGCTCGGTCAGGACGACCGCGACGGGCTCTTCGACGGGGCGCGGAGCGGGAGCCGGCTCGGGTTCCGGGGCAGGCGGCGCAGCGGCGGCGCTGGGCTCGGCCTCCGCAGCGGGCTCCACAGCAGCCTTGGCCGGCTTCTCGGCACGGGCAGGCGCCTCGGGCTCCACCGGCGCGGGCGCAGACCCGGCAGCACCTCCCTCGGTGATCGGAACGACCTTCTTCCGCGACCGGCTACGCTTCGGCTTTTCGGCTTCGACTGGCGCGGCTTCCGCGACGACGGTATCGGCCGCGACCTCCTTGGCCGCCTCGGCCTCCTTCGTCGCCTTCGGCTTGCGGGCGCGGCTGCGCTTCGGCTTGGGCTCTTCGGCCGGAGACGCGGCTTCCTCGGCGGCTACCGCCTCGATTGCCGGAGCCTCGGTCGCGCTCTCGACGACGGTCTCGGCGCTTGCCGATTCCTCGCCCTCGTCATCATCGCCGCCTTCGCCGTCCTCGCTCGCGGTGCCTTCGCCCTGCATGTCCTGCTGGTCGCGCTCACCACCCCGCCGACGACGCCGGCGCCGGCGGCGACGGCGGTTCTCTCGGCTCTCGGCCTCGCCTTCGCCGCGCTCCTCCTGCGCGTCGCCGGCGGCCGTCTCGCTGTCGCCGGTCTCGGCGTCGAGTGCGGCGGCCTCGGCGGCGGCGTCGAGTGCCTCGTCATCGACATCGGAGGCGACCGCCTCTGCCTTGAAGGGCGAAGGTACGACCCGGCCCTCATTGCCGACGAACTCGCCGCGCTCCAGCTCGAAATAGCGGGTGCCGAGCAGGTTCACATCGGTCGAGATCGTGATCGCGATGGCGAAACGGTTTTCGAGATCGGCCAGATGCGCGCGCTTCTGGTTGAGGACGTAGAGCGCGACCTCCGGCCGGGTGCGGATGGTGAGGTTGTGCGAGGCGCTCTTGATCAGCGTCTCCTCCAGCGCGCGCAGGATCTGCAGCGCGACGGAGGGGGTCGAGCGGATCATGCCGGCGCCGGCGCAATGCGGGCAGGGGATCGAGGAGCTCTCGAGCACGCCGGTGCGGATGCGCTGGCGCGACATCTCGAGCAGGCCGAAGGCCGAGATGCGCCCGAGCTGGATGCGGGCACGGTCGTCCTTGAGGCATTCCTTCAGCTTCTTCTCGACGGCCCGGTTGTTCCGGTTCTCCTCCATGTCGATGAAGTCGATCACGACGAGGCCGGCGAGGTCGCGCAGCCTGAGCTGGCGGGAGATTTCCTCGGCCGCTTCGAGATTGGTCTTGAGGGCGGTGTCCTCGATATTGTGCTCGCGGGTCGAACGGCCCGAGTTGATGTCGATCGCGACCAGCGCTTCGGTCTGGTTGATGACGAGGTAGCCGCCGGACTTCAGCGTCACCGTGTTCGAGAACATCGCGTCGAGCTGGCTCTCGACGCCGAAGGCGGCGAAGAGCGGGGTCTGGTCGCGATAGGGCTTCACGCTCTTGGCATGGCTCGGCATGAGCATGCGCATGAAGTCCTTGGCCTCGCGATAGGCCTCCTCGCCAGCGACGTGAACCTCGTCGATGTCCTTGTTGTAGAGGTCGCGGATCGAGCGCTTGACGAGGTTGCCCTCCTCATAGACCAGCGCCGGGGCGACGGAGGCCAGCGTCAGCTCGCGCACGCTCTCCCACATCCGCATCAGATATTCGTAGTCGCGCCGGATCTCGACCTTGGTGCGCGAGGCGCCGGCCGTGCGCAGGATCAGGCCCATGCCCTCCGGCACCTCCAGCTCCTGGGCGATCTCCTTCAGGCGCTTACGGTCCTCGGCATTGGTGATCTTGCGCGAGATGCCGCCGCCCTTGCCGGTGTTCGGCATCAGCACCGAGTAGCGGCCGGCGAGCGAGAGATAGGTGGTCAGCGCTGCGCCCTTGTTGCCGCGCTCCTCCTTGACGACCTGGACCAGGATGATCTGGCGGCGCTTGATCACCTCCTGGATCTTGTACTGGCGGCGCGACTGGCGGTGCGGCCGCTCGGGCATGTCGTCGAGGGCGTCGCCGCCGCCGATCTGCTCGGGAGCCTCTTCGGCCTCGTCACCATGATCCTCGTCGTCGCCATCCTCGGGGTCGGAAGGCTTGCGAGCTTCCAACTGATTCTCGGACGAGGCGGCCTCGTCGGCCGATGCGACCGCTTCCGTCGTCTCGAAGGTCAGCGGCGCGGCGTTTTCGACGGCGTCCTCGGTCGCCGATTCGGCAATGGCCGGCGCGAAGGACTCGCCGAAAGCCGGCGCGCCCTCGTTGACCATGGCGGCCTGCTTGCCGTCGGTCTCGACATGTTCGCCAGCGCTCTCGCCAGCCGTCTCGATCTCGGCCGAGACGGTCTCGTCGGCAGCAGCCTTCTTGGCGCGGTGATCGCGGTCGCCACGGCGCCCGCGGTCGCGGCGGCCGCGCTTCTCGCGGCGCTCCTCGTCGCGCTCTTCGTCACGCTCGGCGCGCGCCTCGTCCTCGATGAGCGCCTGCCGGTCGGCGACAGGGATCTGGTAGTAGTCCGGGTGGATCTCGGAGAAGGCGAGGAAGCCGTGCCGGTTGCCGCCATATTCCACGAAGGCCGCCTGGAGCGACGGCTCCACGCGGGTCACCTTGGCGAGATAGATGTTGCCGCGGAGCGGCTTGCGGCTGGCGGATTCGAAATCAAACTCTTCGACGCGGGATCCGCGCACCACCACGACCCGGGTCTCTTCCGGGTGGGTGGCATCGATCAGCATTTTGTTGGCCATCAGAAATTTCCATGGGCGCGGCCGCTGGCAAGACCCGCGAGGCTGCGGACAAGAATCCGCTGCCGCGAGCCAGGGCGCCGCTGAAGGGCCGGCGCGAGCCGGCATGTTGCAGGAGGGAGAATTCGGTCGAGACAGGAAGGCGGCTGGGGAAGGCAGAGCGAACGAAACGCCCAGCGCAATCCCGCAGGTTTGAATGCTTCACCGATGATACGTGCGGCGTCGCTTGCCCCGTCATCTGCCCTGACCTGCGGCGCGCCCGTCTCTCGACAGGACGCTCCGCGTTTGCACGCTCGCGAGACAGGGCAGGGCGCTGAACTCGCGATCCCGGCCCGCCCTCTGCGGACGATCCATTACGGTCGACCTGCTGCCACCACCCGGATGGGCGGAGGCCCAACCTGCTCCGGACGCCGACGGATGGTTCGATCCGGATGTGTCCTATGGGCAGGTTGGCGGGCAACCATGTTCCATTACAGATAGGTCACAGTGATTTGCAAGTCACATCGCAACCGGATCGCGCGGAACGCATGGCGGCGCGGTTCATCGCGCGATGATGTCGTGGTAACGGCCTGTTAGGAATTCGGGTCGCTATGGTTAAGTCTTGGTGACGACAAGCGGGATTTTTGAGCTGTTTTCACGCATCCGCCAGGTCGAATCGGGCTTTTTCCGGGCTGTGGGGCGCTGGAGAGCGGTTTCGCGCGCGTGGTCCCGTGTCTGGCCGATGGTGGGGCTTTGCATCCTTCTTGGCGCCGTTCCGGCGTTCGGCGAGCCAGGCAGGTCGCAGAGCGAATTTCCCGTCGCGACTGATGCGCGGCTCGAGCAGCAAGGCGACATCGTCAAGCTGACCATGGCGCTTTCGACCGTCATCGACGTCGAGGCCTGGGTGCAGGCAGCGCCCGACCGCGTCATTGTCGAGATGCCATCGACGAATTTCCAGATTCAGCCCGGCGCCCGCAAGACCGCCGGCTTCATCGGCGCCTATCGCTACGGGCTGTTCACGGCCGACAAGGCCCGAATCATCATCGACCTTTCGCAGCCGGCGGCGATCGCGAAGGCCGAGGTTCGTGCCCTTCGGGGCGGGCTCGGCGAACTGGTGATCGAGCTCCGGAAGACTGGTCGCACCGAATTCCTGGCCGAGGCCGCCAAGGCGAGGAAGCCGAACGTCACGGCCGCGCTGCCGACGCCGGCGAAGCCCACGGGAGAGGCGCGCCGCACGATCGTCATCGATCCCGGTCATGGCGGCATCGACCCCGGTACGCTCGTCGCCTCGATTGCCGAGAAATCGGTGGTGCTGAATTTCGGCCTTGCGCTGAAGCAGCAGCTCGAAGCCTCCGGCCGCTATCGCGTGGTGATGACCCGTGACGACGACCGCTTCGTGTCGCTCGGCGACCGGGTGAAGATCGGGCAGGACGAAAAGGCGGACCTGTTCATCTCGATCCATGCCGATTCGCTGACGCAGGCCCAGGATGTCCGGGGTGCCACCGTCTATACGCGCTCCGAACGGGCGACCGACGCCGAGGCTGCCAGGCTCGCCGCCAAAGAGAACCAGGCCGATGCCGTGGCGGGGCTGGAAACCAGCGAGGAGGTGCAGGACGTCGCCGGCATCCTGATCGATCTGGCACGGCGCGAGACCCGCACCTTCTCGGGTGTCTTCGCCCGCAATCTGGTCGAAAAGATGGGGGCCTCGGTCCGGATGCACAAGATCCCGCTGCGCTCCGCGCGGTTCTGGGTGCTGAGCGCGCCGGACGTGCCTTCGGTGCTGATCGAGCTCGGCTACATGTCGAGCCCGAAGGATGCCGAGCTGTTGACTTCCGCCGAATGGCGCGGAAAAGCGGTTGGTGCCGTCGGTGCGGCGGTGGACGAGTACTTTGCCCGGGAGCGTGCCTCTGTCGGGCAGGCAGCCGAGAACCGGCACGCGCCTTAAGTTCGCGAGATGGTGTCAAGTTGACACGAATTGTGGTCGCGAAGCCACGGTTCCGCCATCACGGTCATGTTATAGCTTGCCGTTGCAAAGCGCCCCGTTTCGGCGCGTGCCGGGTGGCAGAGATGGGGTCCGGGACCTGAGATGCGGTTTATCCTGCGAATCTTCGGATGGTTGTTCGCTGCCGGCACGATCGCTTTCGTGATCGGCGCGGCCGTGCTCGGCGGCCTGATCTGGCATTATTCCAGGGATCTGCCGGATTACGCCCAGCTTCGGAACTACGAGCCGCCGGTGATGACCCGCGTCCATGCGGGCGACGGCAGCCTGATCGCCGAATATGCCCGCGAGCGCCGGCTCTACATCCCGATCCAGGCGGTGCCGAAGCTCGTCGTCGATGCCTATATCTCGGCCGAGGACAAGAATTTCTACAAGCATATGGGCGTCGATCCCGAGGGCCTCGCCCGCGCCGCGATCTATAACTTCCGCAACCGCGGCGCCAATCGCAGGCCGCAGGGCGCCTCGACCATCACCCAGCAGGTGGCGAAGAACTTCCTCGTCGGCTCGGAGCAGTCGCTCGAGCGCAAGATCCGCGAGGCGCTCGTCGCGCTGAAGCTCGAATCGACCTACTCGAAGGACAAGATCCTCGAGCTCTATCTCAACGAGATCTATCTCGGCGCGCCGGCGCCGGGGCTCGGCAGCTACGGCATCGCCGCGGCGGCGCTGAACTATTTCGGCAAGTCGGTGCATGAGCTGAACCTGCAGGAGGCCGCCTATCTCGCGGCGCTGCCGAAGGCGCCGAGCGATCTGCAGCCCTTCCGCAATACCGATCGGGCGATCGAACGCCGCAACTACGTGATCGACCGCATGGTCGAGAACGGTTACGTCAAGCGCGACGTCGCCGAAGCCGCCAAGAAGCAGCCGCTCGGCGTCAATCCGCGCCAGGTCTCGCCGAACAACATCGCCGCCGGCTATTTCGCCGAGGAAATCCGCCGCGAATTGCAGGATCGCTATGGCGAGAAGAAGCTGCTCGAAGGCGGCCTGTCGGTCCGTGCCACGGTCGATCCCAAGATCCAGCTGACGGCGCGCAAGGCGCTGGTCGACGGTCTCGTGCGGTTCGACGAGGCGCGCGGCTGGCGTGGCGCCATCCAGAAGCTCGATATCGCCGGGCAGGACTGGGGCAAGGCGCTCGGCGAATTGCCGGTGCTGGGCGATGTGGCGCCCTGGCGGCTCGCCGTGGTGCTCGACGCCAACGGCGACAGCGCCAGGCTCGGCCTGCATCCGTTGCGCGACAATGCCGGCAACCTCAACACCCGCCGCGAAACGGTCACGCTAGCTGCGGACGGGATCAAATGGACCCGCCGTGGCCGTGTCTCGCAGGTGGTTTCGGCCGGCGATGTCGTCTATGTCGAACCGATCGAGAACCGGCCGGGCTATGCCCGCCTGCGTCAGCTGCCGGAGGTCAATGGCGCCATTGTCGTGATGGACCCGTTCTCCGGCCGCGTGCTCGGCATGGTCGGCGGCTTCTCGCACGACCAGTCGGAGTTCAACCGCGCCACCCAGGCGATGCGCCAGCCGGGCTCGTCCTTCAAGCCCTTCGTCTATTCGACGGCGCTGGACAATGGCTACACCCCGTCCAGCATCATCCTCGACGCGCCGATCGAGATCGACCAGGGGCCGGGGTTGGGCATGTGGCGGCCCGAGAACTTCGACGGCAAGTCGGTGGGGCCGCGCACGCTGCGCTACGGCATCCAGTTCTCGAAGAACCTGATGACGGTGCGCCTGGCCAAGGATGTCGGCATGCCGCTGATCGCGGAATATGCCCGCCGCTTCGGCATCTATGACGATCTCCAGCCCGTGCTCTCGATGGCGCTCGGCGCCGGCGAGACGACGGTGATGCGGATGACGGCGGCCTATTCGATGCTGGTCAATGGCGGCAAGCGCATCCGGCCGACGCTGATCGACCGCATCCAGGACCGCACCGGCTCCACCATCTTCCGGCACGACCAGCGCGTCTGCGAGGGCTGCAATGCCGATAAATGGGCGAACCAGACCGAGCCGCGCCTCATCGACAACCGCGAGCAGGTCATCGACCCGCTGACGGCCTACCAGATGGTCTCGATCCTGGAAGGCGTGGTCAATGCCGGTACGGCGACCGTGGTGAAGTCCGTCGGCAAGCCGCTCGCCGGCAAGACGGGCACGACCAACGATGCCAAGGACGTCTGGTTCGTCGGCTTCTCGCCGGACCTCGCCGTCGGCGTCTATATGGGCTTCGACAAGCCGAAGTCGCTCGGCACCTCCGCGACGGCGGGCCAGTATGCCGCGCCGATCTTCCGCGATTTCATGACGGTGGCGCTCAAGGACAAGCCCGCGACGCCGTTCCGCGTGCCGGCCGGCATCAAGCTGATCCGCGTCGATCCACGCACCGGCATGCGTGCCGGCGGCGAGGGCGGCATCCTCGAGGCCTTCAAGCCCGGCACTGCGCCGCCCGACAGCTATTCCGTCGTCGGCTCGGGCGACGGCAGCGCCCCGTTCGCCGCGCCGGCGGGTGGCGGGCGCGCGGTCGGCTCGGGCACCGGCGGCCTCTACTGACCAGCGCTTTTCACGATGCAGCAAGGCCCGGATACGCATCCGGGCCTTGTCTTTGCCGGTGAGGGTGAACGCCCCCCGGGACCCGCAAGATGAGGCGGGCGTTTACAGCGCGGTCTTTCGCCCCTATCTCAGCGCTACGAATCCAAGACTGACAACGGAAGATCTGACGACGATCATGCGCCCCGAAATCCAGACGCAACTCGATAACGCCAAGCAGTCGATCGGACTGCTGAGGAGGCATCTTTGACTGGGATGAAGCCCAGCGCCGCCTAGCGGAACTCAACGCCCTCTCGGAGGGGCCCGATTTCTGGAACGATGCCGAAGCCGCGCAGAAGCTGATGCGCGAGCGCACCGGGCTCGAGACCCAGATCGAGGGCATCGGGAAGCTCGAGCGCGAGCTCGACGACGCTCTGACGCTGATCGAACTCGGCGAGATGGAGGGCGACGACGCCACCGTCACCGAGGGCGAGCAGGCGATCAAGGCCGTTCAGGACGAAGCGGCGCGGCTGCAGGTCGAGACCTTGCTCTCGGGCGAAGCCGACATGCTCGATACCTATGTCGAAATCCATCCCGGCGCGGGCGGCACCGAAAGCCAGGACTGGGCCGAGATGCTGTTGCGCATGTATCGGCGCTGGGGCGAGCGGCGAAAGTTCAAGGTCGAGACGCTCGAATACCAGGACGGCGACACGGCCGGCATCAAATCGGCGACGCTGCAGTTCAAGGGCCACAACGCCTATGGCTGGCTGAAGACCGAATCGGGTGTGCACCGCCTCGTGCGCATCTCGCCCTTCGATTCGAATGCCCGGCGGCAGACCTCGTTCGCGTCGATCTGGGTTTATCCCGTCGTCGACGACCGCATCGTCATCGACATCAACGAATCGGACTGCCGCATCGACACCTATCGTGCCCAGGGCGCCGGCGGCCAGCACATCAACACCACGGATTCGGCGGTGCGCATCACGCATATCCCGACCGGCATCGCGGTGTCCTGCCAGCAGGAGCGCTCGCAGCACAAGAACCGGGCCAAGGCCTGGGACATGCTGCGCGCGCGCCTCTACGAGGTCGAGCTTAAGAAGCGCGAGGAAAAGGCCAATGCCGAGCAGGCCTCCAAGACCGATATCGGCTGGGGCCACCAGATCCGCTCTTATGTGCTGCAGCCCTATCAGCTCGTGAAGGATCTGCGCACTGGCGTGAGCTCGACAGCGCCTGCCGACGTGCTCGACGGCGATCTGGACGCGTTCATGGAGGCGTCGCTGGCCCAGCGCGTTTACGGCACCCAGGTCGAGGTCGAGGATATCGACTAGGCCCGACATCGCCATTCCGGCGCGCAACGGCACGGTTCGGAGCCCATGAGCGCGGAAACTGAAAAAGGGCGGCAATCATGCCGCCTTTTTGCTGCGCCGTGTTCATGGGCTCCGGACTCATTGCTGCGCAATGCCCGGGAATGACAAAGGGGCTCTGCGCATCAGAGAATGTTCGCCAGCTTGCTGCCGGCATTGAGGAAGCGGGTCGGATCGACCGGCTCCTCGTTGATCCGGGTTTCGTAATGCAGATGCGGGCCGGTCGAGCGGCCGGTCGTGCCGACCTTGCCGACCACCGTGCCGGCCTTCACCATCTGGCCGACCGAGACGGAGATCGCCGACATATGAGCATAGCGCGTGCTCAGCCCGTTGGCGTGCTCGACCTCGACCATGTTGCCGTAGCCGCCGTTATATTCGGCCGCCACGACTTTTCCGGGCGCGGTGGCGAGGATCGGGGAGCCCGGCGCGGCGCGGAAATCGACGCCGGTATGCATTGCCAGCCCCCGCGTGAAGGGATCGGTGCGGTAGCCGAAATTCGAGGTGAAGTCGTGATCGCCTGTCATCGGCCGGCCGAGCGGCATCTGCTCGGCGAGGCCGCGCAGGCGAATGAGAGAGGTCAGACGCGGCTGCAGCGCGGTCAGGGTCGCCTCGAAGGGGCCGGCCGAGGGATCGAGCTTCACCGGTACCAGCGGGCCGCCGACGCCGCCATCGACGATGGCCGGGGCAGCCATGCGGTCGGTGTCGAGCCCGGTTTCCGCGAGCGCGCTGCGCAGCTTCTTCTGCGCCTCCGCGACCTTCTGGTCCATCTCCTTGAGGGCGTCGAGCTGCGCGTCGGAGGTTCGGGCCATGGCCTTGTCGAGCTTCTCCAGGCTCGCCTCGACCCGCTTGGCGGGGGGCTCGGGCGGGGCGACCTCGCCCGACTGCCAGCCATTCTGGGCGTTGGCCTCGGCGCCGCGCAGCGCTGGCGTCTCGGGGGCAGGGGTCGGCTTGCTCGGCATGATCGGCGCGAAGCTCGTCACGCCCGAGGCCCGAATCGCTTCCTCGGGCTTGGCCACGCGTGGGCGCAGGGGAAGCCTGTTGGCCGGCAGGACGCCGTTGGATTGCAATGCATCGGTCATCGCCGTCACGAGCGACTGTCGCGATTCGAGCTCGGCCTGGCGGGTTGCCAGCTCGTCGACGCGTGACTCGACACCGTCCTGGTCGAGCAAGGCGCGGCTGGCATAACGGTCGACATCCGCACGCAGGGCGGCGATGCGGTCCTCATAGGCGTATTGCCGCGTCGTCTCGCGGGCGATCATGCGGGCGGCGAGGTCGTCCTTGCTGAGGATGTACCAGCCGGCGGTGCCGCTGCACGCCGTCATCAGCGCGAGCCAGCCCAAACCCATGAGCATCGTCGAACGGCGGATGGTGTAGGTCTTGTGGACGACGAGCCCGCTGACCGGGAGGGACGGGGCTGTGTGAGGCTGTGCATGCATACGCGGTACCGGGGGAAACGCTGCCGATACCGTCATTAGGGATTGTTAGGGTTAATCTTTCGCAAAGACCGCGCCGATGTCGAGGCTCTACAAGGCTCGCGCCGCGGCCAGAACCGCCTCGGCATGGCCGGCGACCTTCACTTTGCGCCAGATCCGCGCGATCCGTCCGTCGGCGTCGATCAGGAACGTGGCCCGCTCGATGCCCATGAACTTTCGGCCATACATGCTCTTCTCGACCCAGATGCCATAGGCGTTGGCGAGAGCCTGGCCCTCATCGGCCAGGAGCGTCAGGTCGAGCTCGTATTTCTGCTTGAAGCGATCGTGCCGCGTAGCCGGGTCAGGTGAGACGCCGACGATCTCGGTGCCGCAGGCGGCGAAATCAGGACGGAGCCGGTTGAAGTCGATCGCCTCTCGCGTGCAGCCGGTCGTGTCGTCCTTGGGGTAGGCGTAGAGCACCAGTTTGCGCCCCCGAAAGCCGGCCAGCGTGACCTCGCCACCGCCATCGCGCGGCAGACGGAAATCCGGGGCCGCATCACCTTCCTGCAAAACCATCGTTTCCGCCTTCCTTTTGTCGCCTTCGGGGGGCATGGACCGCCGCAGCCGCTAGATTTGAGTAGGATCGGTTCTCCGATCGGGTTCGTGTGCCCGACGAAACCCGTCCCTCACTGGCCGGGGAGCGGCGCGATCTGGCGAAAGACGAGGCAGCCGCCGGTTACGGGTTGCCGAATCGCATCGTCAGGTCACATCGACATCCATGCCGTCTCCCGAGATTGCGGCAAGGGGCGCTTTTGCTGCACCTTGTCGGAAGCGGCACCGACGCCCGAGAGGACCACGCGCATTTTGGCGGAGCAGAAAGCAAAGGTTGCGCTTGCCGGGCAGGGCGAGCCGGCGCCGCAGGGCGCGGCCTGCGATGCGGAGGTCGTGAAGAAGCGCGCCAGGGCCGGCTTGATCACAATCTGTGTCGCGATCGTGGTCGCTGCCGTGGTGCTGGCCGGCGCGGCCGTGACGCTGCTCGTCACCGGGATCATTCCGCTCTCCGGTCTCGAAGGGCGAATCTCGTCCGCGATCGAGGAGCGGCTGGGGCCCGACTGGAAGGTGGAGGCCGCCTCGGCCGAGCTCGGCCGCATCGACGGGCATTCTCAGCTCAGGGTCAGGCAAGTCTCGTTCCGTCACTCGAGCGGCGCCGTCATCCGGGCGCCGGAGGCGATCCTCGGCTATGAGCCGATGGCGCTGCTCAAGGGCGATATCCGCCTGGTCTCGATCGACCTGCGCGGCGTCAACGTCCGGCTCGGCGTCGACAAAAACGGCGCGCTCGTCGTGAACGCCGATTCGGCTCCCGCAGAGACACCGCCACCCGCGACGGTTCCCGATGCCGCGCAGTGGAATGCCTTCACCGGCATCATGAGCGCGATCTCGACGCTGGCGCGCGGCGACGGGCTGCTCGGCGCACTGGAGAACGCCGGCATCAACGGCGCCCGCCTTTCGCTGGTCGATCCCGAGGGGCGCCAGAAGGCCGGCTTCGAGGATGTCGAGATCCGGCTGTCGCGGATCGGCGAGCGCGGCACGCGCCTGACGATGAAGGGCCGCACGGGGCAACGCTGGAAGGAGATGGCGGTCGATCTCACCACCGAAGCCGACGGAACCCAGCGCGCCGATATCGATATCCAGCGCTTCGAGCCGGCCGAGGCCGTCGCGCTGGCCTTCGGGACGGGCGGGATGGAGCTGGAGGGCCTCCCCCTTCAGGGCAAGGCGACGCTGCGGCAGACGCCCGACGGCAAGCAGTCGATCACGGCCAAGATCGACGTCCAATCCGGTTCGATCCGCTTCCCGGAGAGCCCGATGCCGACCGTCAAGCTCGCTTCGGCCCATTTGGAGGTGGCCAGCGGCCCCGATCTGACCCAGCTCAACATCGTGCGGGCCGAGATCGATGCCGGCGCGACGCATTTCGTCTCCTCCGGTTCGCTGCGCGAGGATAGTGGCGGCTGGCGTCTCGAACTCGACGCCAAGGGACAGCTCGCCGGGCTCGATGGCGACCCGGCGGTGCAGATGGACGGCCTGAAGGCCAATCTCAAAATCGATCCCGCCAATGGCGCGGTCGGAGTGGATGAGCTCAGCATCCGCGGTCCCAAGGCCAAGGTCGACATGACCGCCTTCGTCCAGCGCGTCGGCAGTTCCCCGCTGCAGCGCTTCCATGTCAAGGCGATTGATTCCGATCCGAGGGCACTTCTGGCGATCTGGCCGAAGTTCACCTCCCCGGACGTGCACAACACGCTGGAGCGGCAACTCGCCGCCGGGCACATGAAGTCGTTGACCGTCGATCTCGACCTGCCGGCGGAGGATCACGCCAAGCTCATCCATGGCGGCGGCATGCCCGACGGCGCCTTGCTCGTCGTCATCGACGCTGATCAGGTGCGATATCTGCCCGACCCCGGCCTGCCGCCCCTTACGGATGCGGTGGTTGCGGGCAAGGTCACGGGGCGCGCGGTGCAACTTGCGATCGGCCAGGCGATGGCCGATCTCGGCAATGGCCGCGGCATGCGGCTGAGCGAAGCCAGCTTCGCGATGCCGGACTACTGGATACATCGCGCCCCGGCGAATATCGCGTTTCGGATCGCCGGCTCGATGGATTCGCTGACCGCTCTGCTGGGCTTTCCGGCGCTGAAGGACTTCACCCCGGGCCAGATCGACCCCGCTGCGATCAAGGGCGCGAGCGACCTCAAGGTCGCGCTCACCCTGCCGCTGGCGAACGACCTGAAGACGGAGGAGGTGTCGATCAGCGGCAACGGCATCCTGTCCAATGTCGCATCCGACACGATGCTGGGAACCGAGAAGCTCGACGCCGGCTCCTTCACGATGAATTTCGATCGCAACGGCCTGGCGCTGCGTGGCGACGCGAAGGTCGGCGGCGACAAGACGCAAATCGAGATCAAGCAGAATGCGAAGGGGCAGGGCGATGCGACACTGCTGCTCTCCCTCGATGCGGCGGCACGGCAAAGACGAGGCATCGGACCGGATTCCGGTATTTCCGGCGCGCTGCCGGTCAAGGTGGTGAAAAGCTTCAGCAAGGGCCAACTGAACACGCCACCGCGGGTCGAGATCGACCTGACCAAGGTCGGGCTCGACGGAACGATACCGGGCCTGAGCAAGCCGGCCGGACGGCCGGGCAAGGTCAGCTTCAACTACATCCTCGATACCGACGGGCCCGATCTCGACGATTTCTCGTTCGATGCAGGCAGTGCGCAGATCAGGGGGCGCGTCGAGCTCAACAAGCAGAACGGGCTGGAGAGTGCGAGCCTGACGCAGTTCCGTCTCTCGCCGGGTGACAACCTCAAGCTCGACATCAAGCGGGACGGCGGCGTCACCAAAGTCATTGTCCGCGGCGCGGTGGCCGATCTGCGGCCCTTCATCAAGGACGTTCAGAGCCCGGCCCAGGCGCCGCGTGGCGATCGCTCGGCGCAGCAGAAGGGCGGCGACTATGACGTCGATCTCGACGTGCCGATCCTGACCGGCTTCAACAACGAGGCGATCACCAACGGCACGCTGAAATTCTCCAAACGCGGCGGCGATCTGCGCATGGTCAATTTCCAGGGGCGCATCGGCAAGGCCGACGTGACTGTCAGGCAGCGCCAGAGCGAGGGCGGCAAGCTCGTCGTGCAGACGGAGAATGGCGGCTCGCTGCTGCGCTTCCTCGATCTCTACAACAAGGCCTATGGCGGCGACCTCATCCTGACCATGGGGACAGGCGAGAACCAGAGCGGCGACCTGCTGTTCCGCAACTTCCTCGTGCGCAACGAGCCGGCGCTGCGACGCGTCGTCGGCACCTCGTCGAGCAGCGCCTTCACGGGCGAGCGTACCGGAGGCGACCCACCGGACGTCCGCATCGACGTCAGCGAAGTCGCCTTCACCAAGCTGCGCGCCGAGTTCACCCGCTCCGCCAGCCGGCTCGACGTCTCGGACATGGTGATCTGGGGCCAGCAGGTCGGCTTCACCCTTCAGGGCCATGTCGATTATGGCCGCGACCGCGTCGACATCGGCGGCACCTTCGTGCCCGGCTATGCCTTCAACAACGCCTTCGCGCAGGTGCCGGTGGTGGGGGCGCTGCTCGGCGGCGGCAGCCAGTATGGCGGGCTCTTCGCGGTGAATTTCCGCATTTCCGGCCCGGCCAGCGCGCCGAACATGACGATCAACCCGCTCTCCGCGCTTGCGCCGGGCATCCTGCGCCGCTTCGTCGATCCGCTCGGCGGGGCGCCCGAGCAGCGGCCGGTCCAGCCGGGGCAGGCGCCGCCACGGCCCTGAGCGATACTGGCGAGGCGAGATTTGCCGTCACGCTTGGGCCTGCCCCGAGCGTCTCGTGGAGGAACGGCGCTTCTCACGGCGAGACATTCCCGGACTGCGCCTCACTTAGCCCGGGAATGACGGCGCGACCGATGAGGTTGCTGTTCTTGCCGAAGCTGTTTTTGCCGGATCGGGCCTGTGCCTATTCCGGCCGCAGCAGGACGTGCTTCTTCTTGCCGAAGGAGAGCTTGACCGCCCCATCCGAGGTCAGATCGGCGAGGCCGAGCGTGGCGCGCTCGTCCGTGACGACGACATCGTTGACGCGCAAGCCTCCGGCCTTGACCTGCCGACGCGCCTCACCGGTCGAGGGCACGAGCCCCGCTTTGACGAAGGCGCTGAGCACGCCAAGGCCCGGCTCGATCTCGCCGCGGGGGATCGTGACGCTCGGCAGGTCGGTCGCGAGGGCGCCTTCCTCGAAGGTCTTGCGCGCCGTCTCGGCAGCGGCTTCGGCGGCCTCGCGGCCGTGGACGATCGCCGTGATCTCGGTCGCGAGGATCTTTTTCGCCTCGTTGACCTCGGCACCGCCGAGCGCAGCGAGCCGGGCGATCTCGTCCATCGGCAGGCGCGTGAATACCTTGAGGAAGCGGCCGACATCGGCATCCTCGGTGTTGCGGAAATACTGCCAGAAATCATAGGGGCTGAAGACGTCGGCATTGAGCCAGACCGCGCCATTGGCGGTCTTGCCCATCTTGGCGCCGGACGAGGTCGTCAGCAGCGGCGTCGTCACGCAGTAGAGCTGCGGGCCGCCCATCCGGTGCGAAAGATCGACGCCGTTGATGATGTTGCCCCACTGATCGGACCCGCCCATCTGCAGCCGGCAGCCATAGCGGCGGTTGAGCTCGACGAAGTCGTAGCCCTGCATGATCATGTAGTTGAATTCGAGGAAGGATAGCGACTGCTCGCGGTCCAGCCTAAGCTTCACCGAATCGAAGGACAGCATGCGGTTGACCGAGAAATGCCGGCCGACATCGCGCAGGAACTCGACATAGTTCAGCTTCAGCAGCCAGTCGGCATTGTTGGCCATCATCGCGTCGGTCGGGCCGTCGCCATAGCGTAGGATGCGGCCGAAGACGCGCTTGATGCTCTCGATATTGGTGGCGATCTCCTCGACGGTCAGCAGCTTGCGCTGGTCGTCGCGGAAGGAGGGGTCGCCCACCATGGAGGTGCCGCCGCCCATCAGCGTGATCGGGCGATGGCCGGTCTCCTGGAACCAGTAGAGCATCGTCAGCGAGATCAGGTTGCCGATATGGATCGAGGTCGCGGTCGCGTCATAGCCGACATAGGCCGTCTGGGTTCCCTGCCGGCACAGAGCATCGAGGCCGGCCGGGTCGGAGACCTGGTGGATGAGGCCGCGCTCGTCGAGTACGCGCAGGAAATCGGATTTGTAGGTGGTCATGGCGGCTTGCGATCTGGCGTTTGTGGGTCCGCCGTCGTCTAGAGCATGTTCCGCCAAAGTGGAAACCGCTTTTGCGGCGAAGGCGCCGGCGGCCTTCATCCGGGAATGCGGTTGAGCCATAATCCGGCAGCGTCGCTAGGATGCGGCGGGTCCACGACATCGCGCGAGAGCCCGAGGTCGCAAAGCGCGCGGTCGTCCAGCATGGCGAGGCGGCGCTGCGTGCGGGCAACAGCCGCATGACGCTGCCAGGACGCCAGCAGGCCGAGCAGGAAGGAGGCGCCGGCCCGGGGGGCGAGCGGTGCCGTTTGCGATAGGCAGGTCATGATCCGATCCTCGGAGGGGGCAGGCGATGCGCCTGGTGGTGTGAGGTGAATCTGAGCCGGATGGCGCGGGACGACAAAGCGGAAGATTGTCACCTGCCATAAAGAGGGCTTATGGTTCGGCATGCCCGCGCATCCGCCGCCGCCACCAAAGCTTCCTCCGCTCGCCGCGGTCCGCGTTTTCGAGGCTGCGGCGCGCCACCAGAACTTCACCCGCGCGGCCGAGGAACTCGGCATGACGCAGGCGGCGGTGAGCTACCAGATCCGCTTGCTGGAGGACCGAGTGGGCGCCGCGCTGTTCGTGCGCCAGCCCCGCCAGGTCGTGCTGACGGCGATCGGGCAACGCCTCGCCGGGCCGGTGGCGAAGGCGCTCGCCGATATCGGCACGGTGTTTCGCGATCTCTGCGAGGAAAACCAGACGGTCCTGACGATCTCGGCGTTGCAGACGATGGCGATCACCTGGCTTTCACCGCGCCTCGCCCAGTTCCAGATCGAGAACCCGCAATTCGAGGTGCGGGTCGGGACCTCGGAGCATCTCGTCAACTTCGCGACGGAGTCGGTCGACCTGGCCTTGCGCTTCGGGATGGGCGAATGGCCCGGGCTGGTCGCGGAGAAGCTCTTCGCCTGCCACTACGCACCGCTCTGCACGCCGGAACTGCGCGAGCGGCTGCAATTGCGCGAGCCGCAGGACCTGCTGCGGGCCCCGCTGCTCAGCCCGACGGATGATTGGTGGGCAAACTGGTTCGCCGATGTCGGTATCGCGGCGCCGAAGCCCGGCGGACGGGCCACGATGGCGTTATCGATGCAGGCGATGAACATCCAGGCGGCGCTGCGCGGGCATGGCGTCGCGATGGCGGCGCCGGAACTCTTCGCCTATGACATCGCGGCCGGGCGGCTGGTCTTCGCCATTGAACACGCAGTGCGGGGCGACCGCTCCTATTGGATCGTCTATCCACCGGAGCGCCAGCGCGAGCGCAAGATCAGGTTGTTCCGCGACTGGATTCTGGCGGAGGCCCGGGCAGCTTCCATGAAGCTGCCCGTACTCGAGGGAAGCCGGAGCGCGACCGCCCCGGCTGCCTGATCGTCCGGATCAGGCCTGTTCCTGCTCCGACTTGATGATCTCCGGCCCGACCTTGCCGTCGAGATAGACGCCGACCTGTTCCATGAGCTGCTCGACGCGACCGTCGAAGAAGTGGTTCGCGCCCTCGACCACGGCATGCTCGATCTGGATGCCCTTCTGGGTCTTCACCTTCTCGATCACCGCCATCACCTCCTTGACCGGGGCGACGCGATCCTCCGAGCCATGGACGAACAGGCCGGAAGACGGGCAGGGCGCCAGGAAGGAGAAATCGTAGCGGTTCGCCATCGCCGCGATCGAGAGAAAGCCCTCGATCTCGGGGCGGCGCATCAGCAATTGCATGCCGATCCAGGCGCCGAAGGAAACGCCCGCGATCCAGCAGTTCTTGGCCTCGGGGTTGAGCGCCTGCATCCAGTCGAGCGCGGCAGCCGCGTCCGAGAGCTCGCCGGCGCCGTGGTCGAAATGGCCCTGGCTGCGGCCGACGCCACGGAAATTGAAGCGCAGCGCCGAGAAACCCCGGTTCACGAAGGTGTAGAACAGGTTGTAGACGATCTGGTTGTTCATCGTCCCGCCGAATTGCGGGTGCGGATGCAGGATGATCGCCAGCGGCGCGCCCCGCTTCTTGGCGGGCTGGTAGCGCCCCTCGATCCGGCCTGCCGGACCGTTGAAAATCACCTCTGGCATCGTCTTACCGCCTTTTGTTGACGATGCCGGCAGGGGCGGAGCCTGGGGCGGCCGAATGCCGCTCCTAAAGCCCGCCGCCCTTGACGGCACCACCTCGTGCGCCCTAGATAAAGAGCGCTTAGAATGGTTCTAACAGCCGTGAACGAACGAAGAACAAAACGGTATGCCGCTCTCGGAAACCGGTTCGACCTCGTTCTGGCCGGTTCGGACGGGCGGCTATAGCACGGCGCACAGGTGCGATTTCAAGCATTTCGTGTCGAGCCCGTGAGATCGCGGCCCGCGATGAAGAAGATGGAGCAGGCAGGACGGTGATGGCGGCAAGGCGCGCCTATCTCGACCACAATGCCACGACCCCGGTGCGGCCGGAGGCGGTGGAGGCGGTCGCGCATGCGTTGGCCCTGCCCGGCAACCCGTCCTCCGTCCATGGCGAAGGGCGCGCGGCCCGCGGCGCGATGGAACAGGCGCGCGAGCAGGTCGCCGCGCTCGTCGGTGCGAAGGCCGCGAATATCGTCTTCACCAGCGGCGGCACCGAGGCGAATGTCACCGTGCTCTCGCCCGGACTGATGGATTGCGATGGCGGCCGCGATTGTGTGCGGGTCCCGGCGTCGCTCCTGCTTCGCAGCGCGAGCGAACATGCCTGCGTGCGCGATGGACATCGCTTCGCCGCCGGTTCCGCCGAGGAAATCCCTGTCGATGGCGACGGGCTCGTCGATCTCGTCTGGCTGGAGGCGCGGCTTGCCCGCTTCGCCGCCGAGATGCCTGGCGCGCGGGCGCTGGTCTCGATCCATCTCGCCAATAACGAGACCGGAGTGATCCAGCCGGTCGCCGAGGCCGCTGTCATCGTTCACCGTCATGGCGGGCTTTTGCACAGCGATGCCGTGCAGGCTGCCGGCAAGATACCGGTCGATATCGTGGCGCTCGGTGCCGATGCGCTGACGCTGTCGGCCCATAAGATCGGCGGGCCGAAGGGGATCGGCGCTATCGTCTTCCGCACCGGCGCGCTCGAACTCGCGGACAAGCCGATGCGTGGCGGTGGTCAGGAGCGTGGCTGGCGGGCTGGAACCGAAAACTTGCCGGGAATCATTGGCTTCGGCGCCGCGGCTGAAGTTGCGCGCAAGGTTCTGGGCGAGGAGGCGGCCCGGCTTGCCGTGTTGCGCGACAGGCTCGAAGCCGGCTTGTTGGCGCTTGCGCCGGAGACCGCGATCTTCGGCCGCCCGGTGGAACGCCTGCCCAATACCAGCGCCTTCGCGACGCCCGGCCTGAAGGCCGAGACGCTTCTGATCAAGCTCGACCTGATGGGCGCTGCGCTGTCCTCCGGTTCGGCCTGCTCCTCGGGGAAGGTCAAGCGTTCGCATGTGCTCGATGCGATGAAAATCGACCCTGCCATGAGCGCAGGGGCCTTGCGGGCCTCGCTCGGATGGACCACCTGCGAGGCGGACATCGATCTTTTCCTCGCGGCCTACGAAAAGCTCGTGGCTGCGCAAGCCGATCGGGGCGCCCGGGCTGCCGCCTGACGCGTTCCGCAACACGAAGAAATTGAACCGGCGGGCCTTGAACCCGCACTGGAGACTGAGAAATGGCAGCGGTCCAGGAGACCATCGATCAGGTCAAGTCGATCGACGTGACCGAATACAAATACGGCTTCGTCACGGAGCTCGAGGTCGACAAGCCGGCCAAGGGCCTGACCGAAGACACCGTGCGCTACATCTCTGCGCGCAAGAACGAGCCCGAATGGATGCTCGAATGGCGGCTCGACGCCTTCCGTCGCTGGAAGACCATGACCGAACCGACCTGGTCGCGCGTGAACTATCCGCCGATCGACTACCAGGACCTCTACTACTATGCCGCGCCGAAGAAGGGCGCTTCGCCGAAGTCCCTCGACGAGGTCGATCCGGCGATCCTTGAGACCTACAAGAAGCTCGGCATCCCGCTGCGCGAGCAGGAAATCCTCGCCGGCGTCGCGCCGGAGAACCGCGTCGCCGTCGATGCGGTGTTCGATTCCGTTTCAGTGGTCACGACCTTCAAGAAGGAGCTGGCGCAGGCCGGCGTGATCTTCTGCTCGATCTCGGAAGCGATCCAGGAACACCCCGAGCTGGTGAAGAAGTATCTCGCCACCGTGGTGCCGGTGACGGACAATTATTTCGCCACGCTCAACAGCGCGGTCTTCACCGACGGCTCCTTCGTCTATGTGCCGAAGGGCGTGCGCTGCCCGATGGAGCTGTCGACCTATTTCCGCATCAACGAGCAGAACACCGGCCAGTTCGAGCGCACGCTGATCATCGCCGACGAGGGCGCTTATGTCAGCTATCTTGAAGGCTGCACGGCTCCCAAGCGCGACGAGAACCAGCTCCACGCGGCGGTGGTCGAGCTGATCGCGCTCGACGATGCCGAGATCAAGTACTCGACCGTGCAGAACTGGTATCCGGGCGATGCCGAGGGCAAGGGCGGCATCTACAACTTCGTGACCAAGCGCGGCGATTGCCGCGGCAAGAACTCGAAGATCTCGTGGACGCAGGTCGAAACAGGATCGGCGATCACCTGGAAATACCCGTCCTGCATCCTGCGCGGCGACGGCTCGCGCGGCGAGTTCTACTCGATCGCGGTGTCGAACGGGGCGCAGCAGGTCGATAGCGGCACCAAGATGCTGCATCTCGGCAAGAACACGACCTCGAAGATCATCGCCAAGGGCATCGCGGCCGGCAAGTCCGACTCGACCTATCGCGGCATGGTTTCGGCCCATCGCAAGGCGACGGGCGCGCGCAACTTCACCAACTGCGACTCGCTGCTGATCGGCGACCAGTGCGGCGCGCACACCATCCCCTATATCGAGGCCAAGACCGCGACCGCGATCTTCGAGCATGAGGCGACGACCTCGAAGATTGGCGAGGACCAGCTCTTCTACTGCCAGCAGCGCGGCCTCTCCGAGGAGGAGGCGGTGGCGCTGATCGTCAACGGCTTCGTCAAGGAGGTGCTGCAGCAGCTCCCGATGGAATTCGCCGTCGAGGCGCAGAAGCTGATCACCATTTCCCTTGAAGGCTCCGTGGGCTGACGCCCGATCGTTTCCGAGATGCCCGGGGCAAGCCCGGGCATGATGCCGAGACCAAGCGCGTCATGGTCGGGCCCGACCCGACCATCTCCTGCAAGATGGAACTCTGAACAATGCTCGAAATTCGCAATCTGGTCGTCAAGATCGCCGACGAGGACAAGCAGATCCTCAATGGCCTCAACCTCACCGTGAATGATGGCGAGGTCGCCGCGATCATGGGGCCGAACGGCTCCGGCAAGTCGACCCTGTCCTATGTCATCGCCGGCAAGGAGGACTATGAGGTCCTCGACGGCGAGATCCTGCTCAACGGCGAGAACGTGCTGGAGATGGAGGCCGATGCCCGCGCCGCCGCCGGCATCTTCCTGGCCTTCCAGTACCCGCTGGAGATCCCCGGCGTCGCCACCATGACCTTCCTGAAGGCCGCGATGAATGCGCAGCGCAAGGCGCGCGGGCAGGACGAGCTTCTGACGCCGGACTTCATCAAGCAGGTCAATGCCGCTGCCGACAAGCTCGGCATCGCCAAGGACATGCTGCGCCGGCCGCTCAATGTCGGCTTCTCCGGCGGTGAGAAGAAGCGCATGGAAATCCTTCAGATGGCTCTGCTTTCGCCGTCCATGTGCATTCTCGACGAGACCGATTCCGGCCTCGACATCGACGCGCTTCGCATCGTCGCCGAGGGCGTCAATGCGCTCCGCGACAAGAATCGCGGCTTCCTCGTCATCACCCACTATCAGCGCCTGCTCGACCATATCGTGCCGGACACCGTCCACGTCATGTCGAAGGGCAAGATTGTGAAGACCGGCGGCAAGGAGCTGGCGCTCGAGCTCGAAAAGTCGGGTTACGCGTCCTATGGGGAGGCCGCCTGATGGCCATCGTCACCCCGCTGAAGACGGCGGCCGAGCAGACGCTGATCCAGCAGTTCGCTGACAGCAAGGCCGAGCTGCCGGGCGGCCCGGCCGTGCGCAAGCTGCGCGAGGACGCCTTCGCCGGCTTCGAGGCCAAGGGCCTGCCGCATCGCCGGCTCGAATCCTGGCGCTATACCGACCTGCGCGCGCTGCTGCGCGAGGCCCGTCCGCTCGCCGACGGCGCCGCCGTCACCGAGGCGGTCAAGGCTCGCCTGGCCGCGCTGAAGCTCGACGGCCTGCGCCTCGTGCTGGTCGACGGCGTCTTCGCGCCCGACCTCTCGACGCTCGACGACATTCCGGAAGGCGTTTCGGTGCAGTCGTTGTCCGAGGCGCTGGTCTCGCCGCGCGAGGATCTGCCCCGCGTGCTGGCCGGCCCCTCGGTCGGCGCCGACGATACCGGGCTGATGCTCAATACCGCGCTGATGCGTGACGGCGTCTTCGTCGAGATCGCCGAGGGCCGGAATCTGGAGCAGCCGATCGTCATCGTCTCCCTCGCTTCCGGCCATGAGGAGCGGGCGGTGTTCCACCGTTCGGTCGTGCTGGCGGCGCAGGGCAGCCGGGCGACCATCGTCGAGGTCAGCGAGGCGGCCGGCGAGGCGGCCCAGCAGATCAACGGCGCCATCGTCTTCGAGACCGGCGACGAGAGCGAGATCCAGCATGTCCGCATCGTGACGCGGCAGGCCGCGGCGAGCGTGCAGGTGCAGAGCCTGCTCGCGACCGTCGGCGCCCAGGCCAAGTTCGACTCCTTCGCCTTCGTCGCCAGGGCCGGCACGCTGCGCCAGCAGCATTTCGTCCGCTTTGCCGGCGAGCACAGCGAAATCGGCCTGCGCGGCGTCAATCTGCTGCGCGGCTCGGAGCATTCCGACGTCACGCTGATCGTCGACCACGAGGTGCCGCACGGCACCAGCCGCGAATTGTTCAAGACGATCGCGAGCGGCGAGTCGACCGGCGTCTTCCAGGGCAAGGTGGTCGTGCGCCCGCATGCGCAGAAGACCGATGGCAGCATGAAGAGCAACGCGCTGCTGCTGAATGACGGCGCGACGATGTTCAACAAGCCGGAGCTCGAGATCTTCGCTGACGACGTGGTCTGCGGCCATGGCGCGACCGTCGCGCAGATCGACGGCGACCAACTCTTCTACCTGATGGCGCGCGGCCTGCCGCGGCCCCAGGCGGAGGCGCTGGTGCTGCAGGCCTTCGCCGGCGAGGCAGCCGAGTTCATCGGCGACGAGAATGTGCGCGAGCTCGTCATGCACGAGGTCGAGTCCTGGCTCCAGGCCCGCGAGGCCGCCTCCGAGGTGAGCACCGTCTGATGCCCTACATCAATCTCCAGATCACGAAGGGCGCGACGCGCGAACAGAAGGCGCAGATCGTCAAGGAGTTCACCGAGACCCTGGTGAAGGTGCTCGGCAAGAACCCGCAGAACACCCATATCGTGATCCAGGAGATCGAGCGGGAGGATTGGGGGCATGCCGGCGCGCTCGTCGCCGACCGGCAGCCCGGTACCGGAAAGGCGTGAGCATATGAACGCGGTGACCGGCCAGCCCGTACTGAAGCCCTATGACGTCGCGACGATCCGGCGGGATTTCCCGATCCTGTCGCGCGAGGTCTATGGCAAGCCGCTCGTCTATCTCGACAACGCGGCCTCGGCCCAGAAGCCGAACGTGGTGATCGATACGATGTCGAAGCTGATGCGCGAGGATTATTCCAACGTCCATCGCGGGCTGCATTACCTCGCCAATGCCTCGACCGAAGCCTATGAGGCGGCGCGCGAAAGCGCGGGGCGCTTCCTCAACGCCAAGCATCTCGAGGAGATCGTCTTCACGCGCTCCTCGACCGGCGCGCTCAACACCGTCGCGTCCTCGCTCGGGCGCCACCTGAACCTCGGCGAGGGCGACGAGATCATCGTCTCGATCCTCGAGCACCACTCCAACATCGTGCCCTGGCATTACTGGCGCGAGCGGCATGGCGCCGTGCTGAAATGGGCACCGATCGACGAGGACGGCAATTTCCTCATCGAGGAATTCGAGAAGCTGATCACCCCGCGCACCAAGGTCGTGGCGCTGACGCATATGTCGAACGCGACCGGCACCATCGTGCCGATCGCCGAGGTGGCGAAGATCTGCCTGGCGCATGGCATCCCGCTCGTCGTCGACGGCAGCCAGGGCGCGGTGCATCTGCCGGTCGACGTGCAGGCGCTGGGCTGCGACTTCTATGCTTTCACCGGCCACAAGACCTATGGACCGACCGGTTCCGGCGTGCTCTGGGGCCGCAAGGAATGGCTCGACAAGCTGCCGCCCTATGAAGGCGGCGGCGAGATGATCGTGACCGTCACGGAAGACACCGTGACCTATAACGACCCGCCGCACCGTTTCGAGGCCGGCACGCCGGCGATCGTCGAGGCTGTGGGGCTGGGCGTCGCGCTGGACTACATGATGGCGCTCGGCCGCGAGAACATCGCCGCCCATGAGGCGAAGCTCGGCGCCTATGCGATGGAACGTCTCGGCGAGATGAATTCGATCCGCATCTTCGGCAAGGCACGGGAGAAGGGTGCGATCGTCGCCTTCGAGATGAAGGGCGCCCATGCCCATGACGTCGCGACTGTGATCGACCGCGCCGGTGTCGCAGTTCGCGCGGGTACCCATTGCGCGATGCCGCTTTTGGCACGATATGGGGTGACATCGACCTGCCGCGCCTCCTTCGGCCTCTACAACACGCTGGAAGAGGTCGACAAGCTGGTGGAAGCCCTGCGGAAGGCCGAAAACCTGTTCGCATGATATCGAGGATACGAGCCTTGGCCACGTCCGAACCCATCGCGCTGAAGGAAGACGGCTTCAAGCCGAACGAGCCGCAGGTCGGCTCCGCCGCGTCGCTTCCGCCTGAGGAGATCGACCGGCTGACGGACGATATCGTCGCGGCGCTGAAGACGGTCTACGATCCCGAGATTCCGGCCGACATCTACGAGCTCGGCCTGATCTACCGTGTCGACATCGCCGATGACCGGCAGGTCACCATCGATATGACGCTGACCGCGCCGGGCTGCCCGGTCGCGGGAGAGATGCCGGGCTGGGTCGAGAATGCGGTCAGCACCGTCAACGGCATCGCGGGTGTCACGGTCAACATGACCTTCGATCCGCCCTGGGATCAGTCGCGCATGTCCGACGAGGCCCGCGTCGCGCTCGACATGTGGTGAGCGCGACACCGGTCGCGTTGATGGATCGCATCTCATCGCTTCATTGGTGCTGAGCCCGCTCCGCTGGCAGGAATAGGCGCGTCATCCGCTCCCGGAGCTTGCCATGCCTAGCTTTCCCTACGAGACCGTCGACGTCTTCACCGACCGCCCCTTCGGCGGCAACCAACTCGCCGTCTTCACCGATGCGCGCGGGCTCTCGGACGCGCAGATGCAGTCGCTTGCGGCCGAGATGAACTATAGCGAGACGACCTTCGTCCTGCCCCCGGACGATCCGGCCAACGACGCCAGGGTCCGGATCTTCACGCGCGCGCATGAAATGCCGTTCGCCGGCCACCCCAATGTCGGAACGGCCTTCGTGCTCGCACGCCACGGTCGCGACCGTGGCGGCGTGCTGCGCTTCGAGGAAATTGCCGGGCTGGTCGAGGTGAAGGTCGCGCGCGATGCCGCAGGCACCGTCACCGGCGCGACGATTGCCGCCCCGCAGGCCCTGACGAAGAGCATCGAATTGCCGGCCGACGCGATCGCCGGCTGCGCCGGTCTTTCGCCTTCAGATATCGTCGTGACGAACCACCGGCCGGTGCGGGCCTCGGTCGGCGTTTTCTTCGTTCTCGCGGAGGTGACGCTGGAGGCGCTTTCGCGCGCCACGCCGGACCTCAGCCGGTTCCGGGCCGTCCGGGACAGCACGCCAGGCCTGGAGGGCCGCTTCTCGCTGTTCCTCTATGCGCGGGACGGCGCCAGCGATATCCGCGCCCGGATGTTCGCGCCGATCAGCGGCACATGGGAGGATCCGGCGACCGGCAGCGCCAGCGCCACGGTTGCCGCCCTGCTTCTCTCCCTCGGCAGCCAGGACGATGCGAGCTTCACGCTGACGCAGGGCGTCGAGATGGGCCGGCCCAGCCTTCTGCACCTGACCGCGCGCCGCGGCGAGGATGGCATCCGCGCCACCGTCGGCGGCTCCTGCGCGCAGATGTTCCAGGGCGAAGCGCTCCTATAGGCCCAGCTCCGCGCGCACCCGCTTCGTCAGCCCTGCGGCGGCGAGGCGGTGGCTTTCGCGCAGATAGTCCTGCAAGGCGTCGTCCGGCATGCTCTCGGGCGAAAGCCACTGGATCCATTTCATGCCGCGCGAGGCGAGGTAGGGCGCGGGCCTCAGGCCCGGCTGCTCCCTCAGAATGTCGAAAGCCAGCGGCGAGCATTTGAAGCTCACCGCCATCTCACCGTCCTCCTGCGGCCGCGCGATGGCGAAGACCTTGCCGCCGACCTTCCAGACATCCGCGCCGCCCCATTGCACGACATGGCTGGTCGCCGGCAGGGCGACGCAGAAGGCATTGTAGGCCGCTTGCAGCATGGGAAGCTCAGTAGCTGTCGGCGTCGATGCCGTAGCGGGCGGCGGCGGCCTTGATCTGCGACCAGGTCTCGTCGTCGAGCGGGATGCCGGCGGCGGCGCGCTCGATCCGGACCTTCCGCTCCTTGTCTCCCGGCGCCAGGACGGGGTTGGCCGGATCCTGCGGCTTGGCGGCGCGCACGAAGGCGAGGTAGCTGTCGATGCGGCTCTTGCGCAGCCCGGCATCGGGCTCGAGCCGGGCAGGGTCGATCAGCACGCCGAAGAGCGAATTGATGGTCCAGCTCTTTTGCGGCTTCTGGTCGATGCGCGCCGCACCCATCAGCCCCGCCGAGAGCAATTCGGCGATCAGCGAAAGGCCGGCGCCCTTATGGTCGCCGAAGGGCAGCAGCGCGCCGAGCGGCCGGTCCGGGCTGGCGAAGACATGGGAAGGGTCGGTCGTGGGGCGGCCCTCGCCGTCGATGATGTAGCCGGGCGGCACCTGCTCGCCCTTGTTGAGCGCGACGCGGGCCTTGCCATGCGCCATGCGGCTCGTCGCGAAATCGAGGATCAGCGGATCGCCGCCGGGGACGGGAATGCCGATCGCATGCGGGTTCGTGCCGAAGCGTGCTTCCTTGGCAGCGAAGGGTGCGACGATCGGCGGCCGGCCGGCGACATTGACCCAGAAGAAGGAGATCAGCCCGGCCGCCGCCGCAACCTCGGCATAATGGCCGATGCGGCCGATATGGTGCGAATCGAGCAGGTTGACGATGGCGACGCCACCGGTCCTGGCCATCTCGACGGCGCGGTCGACGGCGTTGCGCGCGGTGGGCTGGCCGATGGCGATGTTGCCGTCGACGATCAGGAAGGGCGCCGCGTCGAGGCGGATCTCGCCCTTCGATTCGGGTTTGAGGTTTCCGTCGGCAAGGGACTGGAAATACAGCGGTATCATCCCGACGCCGTGGCTGTCATGGCCGCTCAGATTGGCGAGGACGAGGTGGTCGGCGGTCTCCTCGGCCTCCTGCGCGCTCCAGCCGGCCCTGGTGACCATGTCGCGGACGAGGGAGCGGAGGGCTTCGGGGCGGTGCAGGCGTTGAGGCATGGCTTCCCTGACGCTGGGATCGAAGGCGCTCCAGAGTGCATGCCGGAGGGCGAACCGCAATGCATGGCGCGCGAGGATGCCGGCGCATGAACGCATGGCGCGCCACCTGTGTCGCGCCGCACCTCGACGGAAGCGCCTGCAATCCCTATGTTAGGTTCATCATCTTGCTTCACCGGGCCTTGAACCCGGTCGAGGAGGGACAACAATGTTTTCGATACCCGGGCTGAAGGTCATCTCTCTGACCGATGCAGCCGCTGCCCGCATCCGCGAGATCATGGCGCAGAGCGCGGGCGATGCCGCGCCGGCGCTCGGCCTCAGGGTCGGCGTGAAGAAGGGCGGCTGCGCCGGCATGGAGTACACCTTCGAGATCGCCCGCGAGATCAACAAGGGTGACGAGGTCGTTTCCGAGAAGGACGCGACCGTGATCGTCGATGCCAAGGCGGTGCTGTTCCTGCTCGGCACGGAGCTCGACTTCAGGACCGATCGCTTTTCCTCGACCTTCGTCTTCAACAACCCCAACCAGGTCTCGGCCTGCGGTTGCGGCGAATCGGTCGAGATCAAGCCGCGTGGCGAGAGCGCCCTCGCGGCGTCCTGAGCGGCGTCAGGCGACGCGGCTCGCGAGTTCCACAGCTTCCTCGGTGACGGTGCGGTTGCGGCCGTCGCGCTTGGCCCGCATCATCGCCTGATCGGCCCGGTCGACGAGGGAGCCGGCGGTGTCGCCGCGGCGATACATGGCGACGCCGAGCGAGATCGTGATGCGGCCAAGGTTCTCGTTGGTCGAGCGCTTGATCAGCTCGCGGGTGAGCAGGGCCTGGCGCACCGTCTCGGCGCCGAACTTTCCGGCGATCAGGTCGGCCTCCGGCAGGATGATCGCGAACTCCTCGCCGCCGAAGCGGCTGATGACCGCCTTGTCCTTGAACTTGTCCTTCATCGTGCGTGCGACGAGGCGCAGCACCTGATCGCCCGTCAGGTGTCCATGGGCGTCGTTGAAGCGCTTGAAGAAGTCGATATCGGCCATCACCAGCGCGAAGGGCTCGCGCCGAAGCGTGGCCTGGTCGATCGATTTCTGCAGCATCTCCTCGAAATGGCGGCGGTTGGCGAGGCCGGTCAACGGATCGGTCAGGGCTTCGGCGCGCGTCGATTCCAGCGCCTCGCGCAGGTTGCGGATCTCGTTGGAGCTGTTGCGCAGCTCCGCCTCGAGCTGGGTCTTGCGCGTCACTTCCTCGCGGGTCGACATCACCAGCGCCTCGACCCATTCGCGCAGCTTCTGCCGGTCGGTCATCGGTGGGACGTCTTCCGACATCGCCGCCAGCCTGCCGTGATAGAGCTCGCTGGAGCCGAGCGCCTTGTCGATCAGCGCCATCATGCTGTCGATCTCGCCCAGCACCTGCAGGCTGGTGCGCTCCGCCTGTCGCGAAAAGCGCTCGGTATTGATGAAGCGCTCATAGAGGCTGTCGATATCGGCGGCTGTGACCTTGCCGTCGCTGCCGGCGAGGATGGCGTTCAGCGCCAGGCTGACCGCCGGCATCTCGCCGCTCAGATGGGCATACCAGACCTCGAAGGCGCGCGGATAGCTCGGTGAATCATGCTGCCGCATGGCCGCGACGACGCGCTCGGCCAGGTCGTGATGGGCGGAAACCGGGGCTTCGTCCATATCATGCCATTCCCGTGCGAAGCGGGTCGCGGCTTTCGGCCACGTCGACTTCGATCATTCAATCGAAGCGGGACATCCTGTCCTTAAATCGGGGCCGGCATCCTGCTAACCCGTTGATTTATATGGCGTCAGACTTCTTCCCGCGTCACCGATCGACCCCGGCGGTCACAGGATGTGACACGTCCAGGGTCAGAGGGGACATTATCCCGCAGCCGTTAACCGTGCGTAACCGGCGGCTGCTTTTCGAGGACCGCAACGGCGGCCCTCAGGTTGTCCGGGGCGAGGTGCCCGTAGCGCTCGGTCATGGTGATCGAGGCGTGGCCGAGCCACTTCTGGACGACCTGGAGAGGCACCCCGCGTTGGACCATCCGGGAGGCACAGGTGTGCCTGCAGATGTACGGGATGAAATGCTCGTCGTCAGTCATCTCCAGGGCCTTGCGGGCTCGGTTCCAGACCGGGGTCATCCAGTTGTTGTCGAAGGGGAAGAGCACGCCAGCCTTGAGCCGGCGCTTCATCAGTTCCTTCACGCGGCTGGTCATCGGGATCGACCTGGGCACGTCGTTCTTGGTCTGCCAGATCGAGATCAGGCCAGTCTTCAGGTCCACGTCGATGGGCTTGAGCCGGTAGAGTTCCGAGGGGCGCATCCCGGTGTCGATCAGGACCGAGATCGCATCGACATGGTCCGCCTTGCCGTAGCTCAGGAGCTTGGCGAGGAGCTTCGTCTCTTCCTCTTCCGACAGCCAGCGGATGCGGCCCCCAGTCTCCTCCTCACGCTCGATGGTCGGGAAGGTGGCGATGACGCCGCGCTTCACCGAGTAGCGGAAGACCTTCGACATGACGGCCAACTTCCGGTTGATCGTCGGCCCCGACATCTTCTTCACGACCGAGAGGTGCGTGATCAGGTCGTCCATCCTGTTGGTGTTGATGGCCGAGATGTCAGCGTCCTCGCCGAAGAAGTCCATCAGCTGATCGATGCTGGTGCGGACGTGCCTGTGGTTGCGACTGCCGGCCCAGTGCTTGGTGAAGCACCCCTCCATGGCCTCGCGGAGTGTCCCCGAGCCCGTCGCGGTCGCCCTAGGTGTACCCTCACGGCATGGATAACCCAGCCCGCTCATCACGGACTGTTGGACTTTCAGGTCCCAGGCCTTGGCCTCAGCCAGGGTAGGGAAGGTTTCCCGCTTCCGGCCTATGCCGGCAATTGAACGGTCCCACTGGAAGGACCCTGAGCGCAAACGTATAGCCATGGTGGCCTCATGCTCCTGTCATGTAGTGGGCGATGGACTGCACCAGCCGGACGCCAGCTGGTGTCAGGTGGCAGATATTGTTGCGGGCGTCTGCCGGGTCGCGTCCGTAGCTGATCAACGGCTTGCCCCAACCCTTCGCCAGGATGGCAGCGTCCCGGTTGACCGACGACTTGCCGATTTCAAGCCGCGTCCCGATGTCCTTCAACGAGATGCCGGGCCTGTCGGCGATCAGCAAAAGCATAGACGCCATCTGCATTGGCATGTTCGGGTTGAATTTGCGGAACTCTTCCGTGATCAGCAGTGCTCGACCCATCGAGTTTGGCATCTTGCTTCCTTGGTAATCGATTGAGCGTTAGGCAGAGGCGGCCGAGCCAGACTTCGAGCCCTGAAGGGTCCCGCTGAGTCGACCAGATCGGTTCGAGATGTCGGTTGTACGTCGCGCAGGACTCCCAGCCAAGCGCCGAGAGGTAGAAATGATCGCGCATCTTCTGTGT
The DNA here is from genome assembly GCF_041360765.1 of Allobosea sp. RCC_152_1. Taxonomy (NCBI): domain Bacteria; kingdom Pseudomonadati; phylum Pseudomonadota; class Alphaproteobacteria; order Hyphomicrobiales; family Alloboseaceae; genus Allobosea; species Allobosea sp. RCC_152_1. Next base: position 82,686 of record NZ_JBFUPU010000009.1, on the reverse strand, counting down.
TCCTGAAGCGGCACCTTGGATAGGTGTCGGCGCATAAGCGCGGATTGGTCCCGGCCCCCTGATCTCAACGTCTTAGCCGGGATAGCTCGCCCATATGAGTCCCTCTTTACCGGTTGGCAATCGCCGTTTTTTTGTCCCGGTTCCTGTCCGAGGGATGTTGTGACACCGCGACAACGCGTCGCATGGTGCTCTTTTCGTTAACAAAATGAGTCCATTGGTCTCATCAGGTGGACCCTTAGCCCACGACGGCGCACGGTTGTGCACCGTTTCGACCTAACGTCAGGTTGTACTAGGTGGGACTCCCCTATGCGCTGGTTGAATGACGCTGGAGCTTTTGGCGCAGCCGGCGCAGGGAAACCTGCTCGACCGAACGATAGACCCAGGTGGTGATCACCGTTAGCACGAAGATGAGCCCAATGAGTTCGAACATGTGTTCCGCCGCCTTATGGTTCCGTCATGAACTAACGGAGTCGGCGGCTCGGGTCTAGCTCAGGCAGAACCATAGGCCTGCGATGGCCCAGAGGACCACCACCAGGAGCATGCGGTTGTCGCTGGGGCCGAAGGAGGGGCGTCTCAATCGCAGGAGTTCTTGAGCATCGCACAGAGGCGCAGGTAAGCCGCCCGCTGTTCTGCCTTCTCCTCGGCGCTCTTGGGGGGCGGGAGGGCCGCGCTCTGCTCGATCTCGCTGATGTGCCCTCGCAGTTCCAGGGCCTCGACACGCTGCTGTAGATCGCGTGTCGCAGTGTCGTCCGCGAGTGCGGCTGTTGACATCACCAGGGCGGACAGGGCGAGGCAGCGTAGGAGCATGCCCCGTGTTTACTCCAGGCCGCGAGGTCCCGCAATCAGGTGGCCACGGTGGGGACGGGCAGGGTGTCTACCAAGGTCGCGGCAGCCTTGCGAAACATGATCTGCATCTCGCCCTCCAGGACGTCCGCAGGAGCCACCTCAAAGACCTTCATGACGGCGCCGAGCTTGCCCATCTCGACGCGGATCGCCTCGCTATCGAACCAGCGGAGGAGGTGAGGGACATCGCGGAAGCCGCAGAAGAAATCCCTGGGATAGCCGCGCTCCTCCCAGGCAGGGACGTCCGTGTACGGGCTGGGGTGGCGATAGGGGCACTGGGCGTCATCGCCCTCGACCCCAGCAGCGGCGCGAGCGTCGTAGACGATCCCGGCGTTGAAAATGCCTTGGCCCTTGGCGCTCTCCAGTCGGTAAACCTTCATCTCGATCTCCATCGGTCTCGTCAGGTGGACCCTCAGCCCACGACGAGGCCCGTGCGGACCCCGTTTCGACCTCACTTCGATTGAATGCGGACCGTGCCGCGCCAGCCGGCCAGGAGGCGGGCGACCTGGATTGCCTCGCGCCTGGAGAACTTGCCGGGCAGCTGGTGGCCCCCGGTCTCGACGCGCCAGCGGCCATTCTGGCGATAGACGTGGTAGGTCATCAGCAGGCCCTCCCGTGGGCACGGAACTGGCGAACGAAAGCGACGACGGCAGCGGTCGTCATGGTGACCGCGAGAGGCCCGAAGGTGAGCAGGCAAGCGGTCTGGTTGGGGTCGAGCCCGAGCATCATTGCTTGGCCCTCGCGCTCTCTTCCGCCGTCATCTGGCAGGGGTCGAAGGCGAGGATCGCAGCCTTGCGTTTGGCCCTGCCGCCCGGCGTGTGGGTCAGCAGGGCCATCTCGGCGGCGTCCTGAGTGAACTCGCGGTCATCCGTGGCGGCGTGGACGAACTTGCCCAGGCGGCCGGCGGCGGCGGAATAGGCGTTGTTTGCCTGCGCCGTCATGGCCCAACCGTACCAGTAGCCCGGCTGGGTCAGCCCCGGCTCCATATCGGCCCAGTCAGCGGCCTCTAGCGTCCCTGTGATGTTGGGGGCGAGGAAGGCGACGTCCCGCATGAGGACTCTGGTCGCATAGCCCATGACCTTGCGTGTTCTCGGGTCGTACAGGCGCCAAGCCCGAACGCGGCCCATCCATTCAACGCGAACCTTCATCGGTCAGCCCTCCAGGCTCGAAGGGCGCGGCAGTTCGCGCGGGTCCAGGGCGTCGAAATCGTCGTCGATCAGCATGGGAAAGCCCTCGTTTTGGCTCATCAGGACGGCTCATTGCCGCCGACCATCGGGCGCTTGTGGGCGCCCTAGGTTTCGCCAGGGTGGATGTAAGTGGACCCTTAAGTGGTGCAGAAGTGCTCGCGGCGGCGCGTCATGGATACGGCGCTTCGATGCGCGACGCGGTTCGGACGTAAGCGATTGCGGTCTCGGGGCTATACGCCTCGACGTAGCAGCAGAGGGTGCCGCCACGCGTCCACACCGCGCAGACACGGGAATGGCCCCAGTAGGCGCCGCCCCTGTCGTAGTAACCATCCCCGCCGCAGTGCCGGGCATAGAGCTTGCCCGTGTGATCAGCGAAGTCCTGCGGCGTGTTGCCGTGGCGGCCCATCGGGGCACCATAGCTGCCCTTGACGCGAGCGAAGGGATTGAAGCGAGCCATCAGAGCGTCTCCCCGCTGGTGGTGAAGCCGACCACCTCATCGCCCCAGATCGCGAATTGCGAGGCGGTGCTGTTGACGAAGACGTAGCCGGTGCCCTCGGGCGTCCCGCCGCCGTGCCAGTGTCCAGCCCATCCCATCTTACGGGCCAGCACCTTCGCAGCCTTGGCGTGGGCGTCTTCGGTTCGAAGGTCATAGCTGTAGGGGATGGTCACCGACCCGGCCGACGCTGTGGCCTTGATCCGGCTGCCTCGGCTATTCGTGGGGCCAAGGTATTTGGTGACGATGGCTTGGCGCATCATGGGCTTGCTCTCCGGTCAGAGTTGAGAGACATTCCCGGAGTGAGGAGCCGCAGCGTTAGCCGCGACCCCTCCGCGTCTCAGGTCAGAGGCGGATTGAGAGGGTCAAGCGAAGCAACCGCTTGGCCCTTTCTCGTATCCACTCGAACCGGACGCGCAGCCTCATGCCGAGCATGATTGCCACTCCGGGAGGCGCCCTAGCGGGATTACTAAGGCGACGGTCAAGCGACCGCGACGGCTGCCCATGGGCGACCGTTTCGACCTTGCTTAAGGGTCTCGTCAGGCGGTTACAGTCTCCATAGGGAGACCCTTGAGTGAGCCCTAGAGGCTCTGCCGGTGTTATGAAGCCACCGCCGGCTGGGCTATCTTGCGATGTCAAAGAGCGGGCCGACCGGAGCGGCTAGGCCGTTCGTTCGGCGTGATTGGAAGATAGGAGCAAGGGTCTCCCCAAGTCAACCCTTCATTCAAAGAAAATGCTGTCCCGTCGTGTGACGTAGTGGCTAACACCCTGAGAATGCACGCTAATCGTACCGAAAAATAATTGATCAGGCCCGCCTTGTGACGCTCGCCAAGGGTCTCGAATGGTGATCCCTAGGCGGCAACCGCGCGTGCTCGCGTACGCGTGAGGCTGGGCTCTGCTGGTGGTCTCCTGGTGCACCCTGGGCGCATGAGACCCGGCCAAGGGCGAAAACAATGGATAAGAGACAGGTAAGGGAAAGCATGCGCGAGCCTGGGCCAGCGCCGCCCATGGCCACCTAGAGCGCACCGCAAGGCCTCACGGCGATGCCTGGGCGTATCCTGGGATAGATTGTCCCGCTCTGGCCTAGGGATTTCAAGGGGTTAGCCTGGGGCTGTGACCACCAAGGTGACGCGAGGTGGCCGCGCAGGGTTCCAAGGGTGGCCGCCGAGGCTGGGGCACGGGGGGAAAAGGCCCGCCGCGCCTAGGAAGCAGGCCCCTGACGTTTTTGCGCCAGAACATCCGGGGGTGTCAGACCCCGGAGTACCTAGCGATCAACCCGTAGTCCACCCGAGGAACCCTCAGGGCCGCTTGGACGCGCTGCTCTGGGCTGTCCAGGAGGGCGAGGGCCAGGGACTGGCGATGCTCCGGGAGGGTCATAGCGAAACTCAGTTCGATTCCCGCAGCGATCTCCTGGGTGTCCGCGTGGGCCGCCGCGTTGCGGACCCGCTGGTAGGCCTTTCTGGCCTCCTGGTTCCTGTAGTAGCTGGCCAGCGAAGCCTGGATCATGCTCTCGCGCTTGGAGAGATAACGCTCACGGGCGTAGGCCTTCTTGGCGGCCACGCGCTCTTCCTCGGTGTGATACTTCCTGGGTCTTCCCATGTGTCTCTCTGCTGGTTGACAACACCCAATCCCAGGTCTGTACGAGATAGCAACGCTATCGAGTTAAGACCTGGGGGCGACCGGACGTGGTCGCTGGGTGGACTGGGTGGTTGGGTCTGAGGAAGGATAACCAGCTGGAGGTCAATCGCTGGGGGCTCCTTCTCCTACACCTATAGGGAATGTTGGAGGGTGGCTAAGGGCGCCTACCTAAGGTGGGGGGTGAGTGGTACGCACGGGCTTTTACACCCGAACCCACCGTCCTTGCTGTCCGCCCCTATAGCCGCTCTGGCGCCTGAAGGAATCCATGAACTTCCGAAGCTCTTCGTCCTTCCGCTTCTCGATGAGGGCCTGGGTGGCCTTCTGCTCGTCCCTGGCCATGCTCTCGGTCCAGTAGGCGACTGCCATGGCGAGAACGTCCAGGCGGTCGTCCTTGGCGAGCGAGCCGCGTTCGGCCGTGATCCGGGACATCTGGTAGAACAGCCGATAGATGTTCTGCTTGTCGGTCGGATAGACCAGGGTGCTGTCGTAGTCGGCCTTGATCACCTTGGTGTCCACGATGAGCTTGTGGCGCATCATGACGGGCTCCAGGGTGTCGATGATCCGCTTCTCCTTCATGCCCGATGCATGGGGAGCATCCTCGATCATGCAGCGGTGCTTCCGAGCGCAGACCGGCTGGAACAGCTTCAGGAACATACCGTCGCCGAAGTTGGGCTCGATCAGGATGTGGTTGACCTTGTGGCGCTCGGCGATGTCCGCGAGGCCTTCCATGGTCTCGTCCGAGTAGCCGTCCTTGAAGCCGCCGCAGGCCAGCAGGTAGAGGAACCCGTGGAGGTGCTTGACGACGGCATAGGTGGTCTCGTCGGTGCCTCGGCCTGAAGGGTCGATGGTCATGACGGACCCGGTGTACTCGGTCCACTCCTCGGACAGCATAGCGGGGCCGTGGAAGCTGTCCCCGACCATCCCGACGTTGGGTACGTCATTGACGACGTTGGCCGCTGAGGCGCCCCAGACGGGCTTGCTGGGGGCCATCTCCGGGTTGCAGGCCATGACGATCAGGTCAGCGAGCTTGAGCGGGTAACGCTCCTGGTCGGACAACCGGGTGTCGAGCATGAACTGCAGGGAGAAGCCCGCCTTGCCGTAGGACAGGTGACGCTCGGCGAGGTCCTCCGGGGAGAACCGCTTGACGTCCGTGGGGGTCCCTGGGGTCGCTCCGCGCTCCAGGCGCTTCCTGATCCAGGGGGCGAGGTTGTCGCCATAGTTCCCCAGCTGCTCCTCGGTCGGGTACAGAGCGGGCCAGATACGCATGGAGTAGCCCCGGTCGAGCAGGGCGTTGTAGAGGCTCATCTCGCACTGGGGCGTGCCCAGGTAGACGATCTGCCCACCAGGGGAGAGCAGCGCGTCGAACTCCTTGACGACCTCGGAGAGCTTGTCCCGCATGGCCTGGGTGGCCGAGTTGCTGGGAACCTCAACGTCGTCCGCCACGATGGTGTTGGCGCGGGACCCGGTCAGCTGCCCGAGGATGCCCACGGATTTCACCGAGGGGGCATGGGCGGCTCTGGCCGGGCCGACGTCGAAGGCGATCTTGCTCTCGCGTTGATCGTTCGTCGGGATGAGATGCGCCAGGATGGGCATCTCTCGGATGAGCTTCAGGGTGAAGGTGGAGAAGGCGTCGGCGCGCTCCTTGGAAGCGGACACGACGAGGATTTTGTGCTGGGGATCGAGCAGCAGCAGCCAACAGACGTAGGCGCTGGTGATCCAGGACTTGCCGACCCCTCGAAACGCTTCAACAATTCTGCGCTTCGGACCGTTCTGCAGGTAGTCGCAGAGGTCGTATTGGATGGGCGTAGGGTTGGGGAGGCTGAGGTGCTGCCAGACCAAGAACAGGAAGTTCTTGAAGACCCGCAACTCAGCAGGGACTTCGTTCATATGCTCCTTCTGCTGTGGATGCTGGAAGGCTCTCGCGGAGCCCTCTAGGATCGACAGGGAGGGCCGCTGGCGGCTTCCTCGGGACCTGGGCAGGGTATGCCTAGGGAGACCCTTAGAAGCCGCCAGCGGGCTCAGTTGTAGGTAGCGTCCTCGTCGGCGTCGTCGGCCGAGAAGGGGAGTTTCGCCAGGAGACCCGCTAGGGGGCTGTCCTTGGCGGGCAGGGAGGAGATGCAGTTGTCCTTGAGGAACGCCCGCGCGACGTTGAGGTCGGCAGCGGTGGCGGAGCCATCCTGGACCCTCTTGAGGAGGTCCTTGGCGAGTGCCTCATGGAGTTGCTCGAAGACTTCGTTGGATGCCTTTGCCATTAGAAGAGCCGGGGAATGTAGGGGACGATGAAGGAGACGACTGCGGAGATCGCGACGACGACCCAGTGAGCCCCGGAGAGGAAGCCCTTGCGGGCCTCCTCCTTGGTCTCCAGGGCACCCACGCGGGCCTCGACGTCGTCCACCCGCTTATCGAGACGGGCCTGATTGGAGAGGATGGCGTCAACCTTCCCCTCCAGCCGGCCGACCGCCTGGAAGAGATCGGTGAGGTCGGACACGGCTACAACTTCGCCGCAGCCACGAAGAGAGCGTCGATCTGCTCTTCGGTGAGGTTCAGTTCGGGCGCGAGCATGGAGACGTAGGGGTTCGCCCGCTCCCAGATGTTGGCGCTCTCGTACCAGATGCGGACGGGACGATACGGGTGGTTCGCGATGATGGTCTCCAGGTCGTCCAGAAGGCCGGCGTTGAAGAGGGCCATCTGCGCCTGAGCGCGGGACACGATGACGGGGGGTGGGGAGGTAAGCTCCCCTGTGTCGGTGTCGAGGAATTTCCCGACGAGGTCCGTCAGGTCCCCGGTGAAATCAGGGAGGACGAGGACGCGCTTGTTGCCGGGCTCCATCTTCGAGACGTCGTCCGCCGCGAAGAGGACCTTTCCGGCCTCGTCAAGTCCGACCACAAAGCCTCGCGGCCGGTCTTCGTTGTGAGCCACAGAGGCGTACCAATCCTCGCCCGCAGCGTTCTCGTAACGCGCGAAGGAGATACCGGTCTCGGGGTCCTCGTATCGAACGGGAGCCCCCCAAGAGCCGAGGTCGATGATGTTCACGGATTACTCCACGTAGACGTTAACGTACCCGCCCTGAGACGGGATGTGCTGCTGAAGGGTTCGATAACCGAAGGTTTGAGCGCCGTAGGGCGTGCCTGCGGCCCCGGTGAAGACGCCCGGAGCGCAGTTGGACATTCCCCCGGTCCCGCCGATTTCGCCGTAGCCGACCATACGGACGCGGTGGACGCGGTCACTCACGCTCGGCATGATGTTGTTGTAGGCATCGTTGTAGGCGCCGTTGCGGGCGTTGGCGACGAAGGTGTAGAGGTCGCCCAGCTGGGCCGTGTTGACGTCACCGCCCGGACCAATAGAGATGCCACCGCTGCCGTTATCACCATTGTTGATGTAGAGGCGGGCGTTGCTGTCCGTATAAATCCGCCAATGGAAGACATTGGGGTAGACGAGGTGAACCATCGGGTAGACCTTATAGATCGTAAGATCACCCGACATCGTGTCGCCGGCCTTGGAGACCCTCGCGTTGGCGTTAGCGTTGGCGTTCGACGCTGCGGTGCTCGCCGCGCCGATGGACGTGTTGAGTCCCGAAACGGTCCCGTTGATCTCGGTCTTGGAGTAGTAGCTCGACGGGTCGAAGGTGGCCGCCCTATCCGCACTCGCAGCCGCCGCGTTCTTGAACGTCTCGGCCTCGTTGCGGAACCCCTGAGTGGCGGTCCGGTCAGACGCGACCTGAGCCGACTGCGTGTCCACAGTGGAGGCCTTGGTGTCGACGTTCGCGGACTTCGCGTCCACGTTGGCCGACTTGGCGTTGACGTTGGTGTTCCAGGCGGCGACCTCGTCGCGGTAGCCCTTGGTCGTGTCCCGGTACTGGAGCGCCAGATCGCGGGCAGCGACAGCCGCAGCGAGCGCGGCCTCGGCAGCCTGTCGGGCTGTCACGGAACCGTCTCGGGCAACCACGGCGGCCGCCAGGAGGGCGTTCATCTGCGGGAGGAAGGTGCCGTCGTGGTACTGCTTCGTGACCGCGTCACGCGGGGAGGTCGGGTCGCCGATGTCGGAGATGCGACGGCCGGCAGCGCCATAGGAGCCATCCGCCTTCAACTCAAGAGTTCCACCAGCGATGTCGATGGCTTCCTGCACGATGTAGAAGGTCTGCAGCGCAGAGAGATCGAGGTCCGTCTCGACGAGGACGGAACCGTCCTGGAAGTCGACCATCGGGGTTTCTCGGGGGGTGGTCCTGCGAACCTCGACCACGCCGGGCTCGTAGCCGGGGGAGATGCGGACCGTCTGCCCGTCGTCCCAGGTGAAGGACACGGGAACCAAGTTAACACGGACGCTAACATGGCCTTTGGCGAGATAGGGGAACGGGACCGCGAAGGTCGGCGTCACCCCATCGCCAGGGAATTGAGCGTAGGAAAGAGCCATTACTTCCTTATGAAAGAGAAAGACCCCCGGATTTCTCCGGGGGCCTGAGGGTTACTGCTGGTTGGCCGGGACGGCTGACATGGTGTCAGGCCCCTTGGCGGGAGCCGCTCGTTTGGCGAGAAGCTCCTGCATCTTGGCCTTTTTGACCGCGTCCAGGATCGCCGGGTTCTCCTTGAAGAGAGCGACCTTGGCGGCCTGCCGGTACATCCCGATCACACGCTGGATCATCATCTGGCGGGTGCCGGTGATGCCATCCTCGCCGGGCTCACCATCAGTGAGCTTGGTCTGGTATTGCTCGGACACCACCAGCTTCTGGAGGGCCTGACGGAGCGAGGGCATACCCTGCTTCGGCTGGGCGATCAGTTCGCGGTAGCGGTCCAGGGCCGAATGGGTGGTCCCCTTGAACTCAGTCAGATCGACGCCGTCCAGGTCCTTCGGCGGGCTGTAGAGCTTCGCGCCGTGGATATAGGCCTGCCGCGCGAGTTCGTCGGCGACGTCCATCTGGGGGCTCTTCTGCCAGTCCTTGGTCACCGGCTGATCGCCGATGTTATGGGCCTGAATGCCAGTCAGGAACGGGCTGATGCTGTCGGGTCCCCAGCCAGGAGGCGTAAGGACCTTCTCACCGAACACGTTGCGGACCGGGTCGACGTCCTTGGAGTACCCAGGGATGCGCCGCTTCACCTCGTCGATGACGGTGCGGGCTTCGCGCATGTAGGGGTCGTCGTTGAACGCCTTCAGAGACGAAGGTACCCAGGACCCGACCTGACCACGCATCCACTTCGCCATGTTCCTGTCCGGGTCCCCAACGGCGTTGAGGAAGTTCGACAGGCCAGCGAGATAGGACTTGTTCTTCAGGTTCTGGGCGAGGGCAATCCCCATGTGGCTCGCGATGGTCTCCAGGTCCTCGTCGCCGAGGTGACCAGAGGCCTCCGCAAGGTCCGCCGCCATGCCGAGGATGAGACCGAAGGGGTCCATCTTCGCGTAGCTGATGTATTTCACCGAGCCGTCCGGCTGGGTCACTCGGACCGAGTAGGGCATCCACCCGGTCGCCTGGAGAAGCTTGCGCTGCTCGGGGTCGGTAGGACCGGCTCCGGTCACCTTTCCTTCCAGCGCGAAGCTACCTGCGGTGCCCCAGATGAGGGCGCCACTGGCGGACCTAGCAGCCCATTCGGCCTGCGCCTCAGTACCGTTGCGGCCCATAGCGTTCATCATCTCCTCCTTACGGAGAAGGTTGAGGCCCGGCGTACGGGACCACATGAAGCGCCCGATGTTGGTCGGGGTGCGGACGAACGGCATGATGAAGCGCAGGAACGGGTGATCGTTCACGCCGGTCTGGGCGATCTGCCCCCACGACTTGTTCCCGAAGTAGGTGTCGGTCTTCAGGTTGTTCGAGAAGGTGACGCGGTTGGCATCCTCCAGGGCGATCTTGTCGAGTCCCTGACCGGTCCGGGGATCGACCGAGGCGTCCAGGGCGCGGGTGGTGTATTCCTCCAGGGACATCCCCTGGCGGTCCGCGACCTCGCCCATGTGCCATTCCTTGCCAGCGCGAGCGCGGACACGGGAGCGATAAGCCATCTGCTTGATGAACTCGTCCTCGGCGATCATCATCCGGGACGACAGGTTGGTGGCCTTCGAGAACGTATTGAACACCCACTCAGCGGTGCCGTTGGGGTTCTTCATGAACTCCTTCAGCTGCATCGAGCCGTGCTCCGAGGCCATACCCGCGACACCCGGATCGAGGATCGGACCCTCGCGCTTGAAGGCGTTGACCGAGAGCTTCAGGGCGTCCTGGAAGTCCGCGACGATGTTCCGGTACTGGAGGGCGCCTTCGACGAACTGGGCGCGGCCTTCCTTGGTCCCGACGTGCAGAGCCCCCGCCAGCATCTTCTCGGCCGGCAGGTAGGCCATATGCATCGCCGAGCCCATCACGTTGGCCGCGTGGGTGATCGGGTTGGATAGGATGCCGTTCACCCAGACCTGCTGGCCGAACTTCATCAGGTTGCCCAGGAGGCCACGCTCGGTGACCTTTGCGATGGCCTTCGGGCTGCCGCCTGCCGCCTTGATCCGGCGAGCGTAGGCACGCATCGCAGCGGGGCCGCCAGCGAACAGCTGGTCCGGGTCCATGCCGGCGAGCATCTTGTCGCGGGCCTGACCACCGAGCTTGAAGGCGTTGAAGGTGCGGGCGAGGTTGGTCTTCGCGCCACCGTACATGGCCTGGACGTTCGCCAGGAGTTCGGTGTGCTTCGCAAAGTCGGCCATCACCTCGTTGACGCTGGAGTAGCCCGGCGGGACCGGCCCGAACTCATCGGCGACATAGGTCGCGAGGTCGTCCACTTTCTTGGCCACGGAGGCGTGGAAGTCGGCGAAGGCCTTCATCTGGGCCGCCATGGACTCCGAGTTCTTGTGAACCTGGGCCAGCTGGTTGAGGATCATCTGCGGCTTGCCACCGGTCAGGTCCCCGATCTGCTTGGCCGCCGACTGGACCTCACCCCAGGTGACGATCCCGTCCTCACCGCCGCCGCGAGCGAGCTTGATCTCCTTCTCGTAGGCCGATGCGATGGCGTTGATCGTCGGGCCGACCTCGTCGACGTTGTCGATCAGTTGGGTGTTCAGCGTGGTGACGGCTTGGCCCTCACCCTTGAACAGCCCCTTGTTCCAATCGCGGTCCGCCACGAAGGCCTTGAAGTTCTCATCGTCGACCGTGACGATCTTCTTGACCTCCGGGGTGCCTACCGGCTTGTCGGCTCCCTTCGTCCCGTTGCCGGGGATGGGATCGACTTTGGCGCCAGGGGCTGCCGCCATGGGCTCATCACCCAAGCTCAGGGCCAGCTGCTCACCTTCTTTCGGGGCAGGAGCAGGAGCGGCCACAGGAGCCTCCTCTGCGGCCTTGGCGGGCTGCCCGAACATATCCAGCTGCTCGCCTTCCTTGGGCGCCACGGGAGTCTCAGGGGCTTCCTTGGCGGCCTTCTCGGCAGCGGCCTGGGCCTCCGCAGCAGCGTCGATCTCGTCGAGCGCCTCGCGGGCAGCCTTCTTGTCACCCTTAGCCCACGCTCGGGCCACCTTGGCGGACGCGATCAGTCCCTCCAGGCCGGCGCCGATGATGCCACCCTCGACCGCACGCTTCAGCCGGTTCACCGCTTCGTTGTCGCCGGGCTTCGTGGCGAGGAACTCGGTGACCGCGTTGGCGTACCGGGGGTGGGACTGGATGAAGTTCGAGATGTTCTCGTCGTTGCCGTCGAAGACAGAGAAGTCGGCGATGGCTCCCTGCGCCACCCGGCCGGCGATGGCGGCTCCCATGGAGGCACCCTCGGCGATCTTGAGGACCTTCCCGGCGCCGACCAGACCCACGACCAGCTGGGCTGCATCGTTGGTGATCTGGCCGAGGCCGGTCTCTGGCTTGTCCGGGAGGACGCTGTCGGGGATGACCGGCTTGCCGAAGCCGCTCTTGGGCATCCCAGAGTGCCAGGAAACGAGGCCGTTCTCGCCTCCGAACTCGATTGTGCCGAGGTCGACGACGTTCTCGTTCAGCCAGGAGGCGAGTTTCTCAGTGCCAGAGACAGCCGAGTTGACACCTTCACCCGCACCACGGACCAGCTGGCCAGGGACCTCCTTGAGGTTCTTCTTGATGTTGGCCCAGGTCCAGGTGCCGGGAGGGGCGTTGTCGTCGTTGGGAGCCCCTGCGGCTCCCTCCGACTGGAGTTCGGCCAGTATGGCGTCCACCTGGGCGGCGTGGTTGTTGTCTTCCTCGGCCTGAGCGGGGAGACGATTGGGGGCGACCGTGACGACAAGAGGACCACTTCCGGTGTCTTGTGGGAGCGTCTGGGCGCCGGCTTGGCCTTCGAGTTCAGGGTCCATGAATTACCTTTGGGTTCCCGCAAGCGCCTTCTGCTGGAGATACCAGCGGACAGCCTGCTTCTGATCGGTGATGCCTTGCGCCTCCAACCAATGGTTGAAGGGGCCAGGACGGGAGGGGTTCTGGCGCCAGAGACTGAAGGCGCCTTCGAGTTCGTTGAGGCTTCCCCAGACGAACTTGTTCGTGGTGTCGACGTCTCTGCTGGGAGCCGGGACGGCCTGGGCCTCCCTAACGGGGGCGGACGTACCAGGAGCGGGGGCCGGCTTAGGCTGCTCCTTACCCGGCGTGGGCGGCGCGGCCAGTTCGGGTTTCGCCTTCTTCTGGGCCTTCCAGGCTTCGATGTCGGCCTTGTCCCCCAGGACCGCCTTGGTGGTCTCGAAGAGGAACTGGGACTGCTGCATCGGGGTGGCCTTGGGATTGTCCCGCATCCACTCGATGTATCGGGTGCGGACCTCGCCCTTGGCCTCGACCTTGTTCTTGGCCTTCTCCATGTCGATGTTCATGGGGTCCCCGAGGACATCGTTGATGTCGCTCATGGCGTCCCGATAGACCGCGGAGTTGAGGAAGGATTGGGTCTGGTTCTGGCGAGCCTGCTCGTAGAACTTGCTGATCGTCTGGGGGCTCTTCAGCACACCGCTGGCGATCAGGTCCGGGACGTCGGCTACGAGGATGTCACCGCTGTAGAGGCGCGTCTGCGCGTCAACGAGCGAGTGCGGGTCCTCGGTCTGGGTCCGGTCGGTCAGGCTCTTGTTCATCGCGATCATCTTCTCGGCGAGCGAGGAGTGGATCTTCGCGGCGTCTGCGATGGCCTTCGAGGAGAAGGTACCGTCTGCGTTGACGTTGCCGCTCTCGTCCTTGACCTGCTCGCCCTTGGCGATGGACTGGAACGCGTTCTCCTGGGCGACGTAGAAGGCTGACTTCAGGCGTTCCCGCTGGGCCTTCTCCTGCTTCTCCTGGAGGGCAGCCTTCTGGGCGTCCCTACGGGTGGTCAGCTGGTAGACGTGGTCCTTCGCGGCGATGATCTGTTTCTGAACCTCCGGGTCGCTGGAGAGCTTCACACCCTTCGCGTCCGGCTGATCCAGGATGCCCAGGTAGTTCGGGTCCAGGCTCATGTAGGCCTTGTTGATCACCGTCTGGACCAGACCGGCCGTGACCGTCTTCGAGTCCTCACCGGATGCGATCCGAGCGTCACGCGTGGCGTAAAGCTTGGTCTGCATCTCGTCGTACTCGGGGTTCGCCGTGGGGGCGTCCGAGACCTTGCCACCGCCCTGCTTGAGGACGGAGTTGAACAGCGCGGTGCGTCGGTCCTGGCCTTTCCCGAAGCTCTCCCAGGTGGGCGCGAGGACGGCCTGGATTTGACGGTTGAAGCCGCCGGCCTTGATGTCCTCCCAGATGTTCCGGCCGGTGCGATCCTTGTAATCCCGCTCGGCCAGCCATAGGGCGGCTCGGTCCTGGTTCTCGGGGGTCATGTATTGGTTGACCCCGCCCCAGACGCCTTTCCAGGTCCCGATGATGAACTGGTACTTCCCGGAGGCGGTCGACTTCTTTCCCTTGTTGGGGCCGAAGTGGATCTCCTCGCCGATACCCGGATGGGGGCCGTTGATGTCGAAGTTCAGGTTCCCCTTGGCGCCGCCGAAGCGGATGTTGTAGCCGGGGCTCTCACCGGAGGAGGTGGCCTCCAGGAACGCCAGCTGCTCGGGGGTCGCATCCTTGAGCGCAATCGGCTCTCGGTTGCGGCTCGCCGGGGACACGCCGGGCGCCGTGGAATAGGCGTCGAGGGTCTCCGCGAACTGCTGGTTGCCGACCCGGTTCTTCTCCTGGATCAGGTTCGCCGTGGCGTTCTGGGTGTGGTTCGCCGCGAACTTGGCAGCGCCAGCCTTGGCGGCCTCAAGGGCAGCCCGGCGGCTATCTGGATCGGTGTATTGATCCAGCGTCTCCTTCATCCGGTCCATGTACCATTTCTGGATGGCGTCGGGATCGGTGGAGGAGGCGATGCCAGAGGTGACGTATTCCGCCTGCAGCTGGCCGAGGCGCTTGCTGACGGCGTTCGTGGCGAGGCTCTCCGAGAGCCCCTTCTTGAACCACGGGGACTTCGAGGCGAGCGTGGCGTCGGCCTCCAGGGCCTTCTGCCAGGACTGCTGGTCGGAATGGTTCAGGGCATAGAACTGGCCCTCGACCATGTCGGCCTTCTGCTGCCGCTCATCGCGCTCATCCAGGAAGGACTTGGCGACCCCAGCGAACGAGGACAGCGCCGAGATGAGCGCCGCCGCGTTGCCGGTGTTGTCCGCCGGCTTGGCGATGGGTGTTGGGGCAGTGGGAGCCACCCGCTGCGGACTGGTGTCCACAGGGGCGGCCATCCGCTGAAAGTTCGGGTCAATGCCAACGGTATCGACCGGCTGTGCAGCGGGGTTGAACTGGATGCGGTTGATGCCGCCGGCCATGTGATTTCCTTAGAACGAGAGGTTGTTGGCCTTCGCGTAGCCAGAGATGCCGCCGAGCACGGCTGTGCCGATCTGGGCGTACATGGAGAGGTTGCTGCCCTTGGAGACCTGCTGGACCGGGGCCACAGGGGCGACCGGGCTGGGCACCTGGAGGGGCGCCAAGGGCGCGTCCGGGGTCAGCTGCATAGAAGCCAGCTTGGTGTATTCCTCGGCCTTGAGGGCATCGAGGTTGAGGACCAGCTGGCGGTCTCGAGACTGGCGGTTCTTGTCGATGACTTGGAGAGCCTCGCCTTCCTGGCGGAACAGGTCCCCGCGAAGTGCCTCTGCGGTGGCGCTATCGTCGCCGATACCCCGCTCGCCAATGGAGGCGTTGACGGAGCCTCGGGCAGCGCGGCCCTCCGCGTTGGAGGCCTCGATCTGGAACATCTCCGCGATCTGCTGCTCGAACGCTTGGGTGAGCAAAGCGCCCATCTTGACGAAGTAGTTCTGCTCGGTCCGCTCGGACTGGTCGTTGACGTGAGCAACCTGACGGTCCCACTCGGTCTTCTGATATTCGAGGACCTTCTCGCGGTACTCGATGTTCGACCGGTAGACGTCGTTGTTGTAGACCATCATCTCGGCCCGGTACTTCTCTTGTTGAGCGTTGACCTGGGCCTGATAGGCGGCGTTCTGCCATTTCTGCTGGTTGGCCGCAGCTGCCCCAGTGATGGCGCTGAAGATGCCTACGCCGGCCGAGAGGATGGCCCCAGCGCCTGCGATGCACATGGGTGCCTCCTGTGAAACGGGATGAATTCGAGCCCCTGAGGGCTGGTGATTGGACGATCCAGCGTGAAGCCGGCCCAGGCGAGCCAGCGGACATGCCGGGTGTTGCGGGCGTCCACCGCGTTGCTGATCAAGGGGTGGTCCCCCTGGACCAGCCGGATGACCTCCGGGGTGTTCCTTAGGAACCACCGCCAGTTGGTCTCGATGTCGTCGGTACCCACCATCCACGGACTGGCATCCCCCTGGCCGAACAAGGCGAAGGGGAAGCCGGCGTCGTCCACGCAGACCCATGAGGGGCCGGCGCGGAGCGACATGAGGATGGCGGCGAGGGGTTCGAGGCCGAGGGCGATGGTCTCCTGGCGGTCCGCCTCTCGGAGGTGCCGGTTGACCCAGTACGCGTCCCCGGTGACCGCTGGGCGGAAGCGGGGCATTACGAGGCCTGCTGGGACCTGACCGTGTAGAGAGCCTCCCAGTCCGCATTGAGGATGCGGGTGGGGAAGGGGGTGTCGTTGATCAGTTCGATGCTGGCGTCCAGGTTCCGACACATGATCGGGAACCGGAAGACCCCCGTCTCGATGGCCGGGAAGCCCAGCCGATTGTTCAGCGACCCAACCACACGGCCCGTGAAGACGGTCGTGTAGGAGTCCCTGCCGAGCGGGGTGACGATGATGCGGAAGTAGCCGGTCTCGGCATAGTTCACACTCATCCGCCTGACTTGGAGCCGACCCTCGGTAGCGGCCATCTGACCACCCCCGACAGCCTCCTTGCGGAGCACCAGGGTGGAGAACTTGTACCGCAGCGAATACGGCACACCGACGACGAACTTCGAGACGACGCCCTGGACCCGGACGGCGTTGGCCGTCTCCCAGATGATCCGCATTGAGCGCCCAGCCTTCTGGTCGGGGTCGCCTGCCAGCGCCACCACCTGGACTCCCATGACGGAGTTCCGCTTGGTGATCGTGGTGACGAAGCCGAGTTCCGAGTGGGGCTCGGTCACGAAGGTGGTGTTCGTGTGGTCGTATCGGTGATCGAGCAGGACTTGGTACGGCATGTCCTCGTCGATCACGCCGGGGCTCAGATCGATGCGCTCCAGGTGGAGGCCGTCAGAGCGCCGCATGATCAGCCAGAGGGTGCTCTCCAGAAACTGAACAGCGAGGATCGCGCAAGTCGGCTCGAACACCCACCTCGACCACGACGACTGGAGCTTCTCTCCGTTCCCGGATGCCCAGAAGTATTTGTAGACGAAGACGGTGTTCGGAGCGGTGTCCGTCAGCGCGACCAGGACGTCCTCGTTGGTCGACGCGGCGAGGTCCGTGACGCGTCCCTTCAGGTACTTCGGGACGTGCGCGGTGATGTCGGTCGCGTGGTTCGTCTTGGTGGTTCCGTCGACATAGAACTCGCGGATACCGGCGAAGCCGAACTTGCTCGTCGTGAAGTAGATGAAGGAGCCTGCGGCCACAGGGCTCGCAAGGTTGTCCGTCTCGTACTCGGTGGTCTGCGCGATCGACACCGTAGCTGGGCTCAGGACCTCGCCACCCTGGAGGATGAACTGGGTCTGGTCGGCCATCAGCAAGAGCGCCTGATTGAACGGGATCGCCCGGCGCAGGTTCGAGACCTTCGTATGGGAGACCGTCACGTCGATGACGTCGGTGTCGATCAATGCGGTCGCGGTGTCCCTCCAGAAGTTGAAGATGTCACCGGACTTCGACAGGACCACATGCTCCTGGGCCGTGAAGCCTAGGCGGTTGCGGAAGAAGAAGATGTCACTGATCCGACTACCGATGAAACCGGGCTCGGGGACCGTCTTGCTGTCACCCGCGCCACACTTGTTCCAGTCAGCAGGGCCGAAGGTGAACGTTCCGTCCGCCTCGCGCTTGAGCGTGTGAGGCATCGTCGCAGGGTCCAGGGCGATCTTCCGGCCGGGCTTCGGGATTTCCTTCCAGAGGCCAGCGAGGTTCGGGTCCATGCCGGCATCGGCTTTGTACTGGACGTAGAAGTTGTCGTGGTCATTACCCGGCGAGCCAAACACCTCGATCTGATACCCGTCGTAGCACTTGGCCGGCAGGTCCACGAAGGACTGCACCTTGCCTTTGGCGGCGAGCATGAAGGTGTTGCCGGCGCCGTCCTCGGTGCGGATGGTGAAGTCCGCCGAGCCGGGGGCCGTAATGCGGATCACCGAGCCAGTACAAGCGAACCCCCAACCGGGAAGGTTTGCCTGCATCTGGGCCAGGAGGGCACCAGCGATGGCGTCCGTCTGGATTTCCGCTGGCTCCGTCTTCGAGGTGGTCAGCTGGGCAACCACCGACTGGTTGATGATGATCCTGTAGTTCGTCGCGTAGTTCCCCTGGCGGACGTAGACGATGGCCGCAGGCGGGGCGACGGGCTGAGTTTCTGCCCCCATGGCGGTCGCGGTGTCGCGGTTCAGGAAGAACGTGTAGTCGGCGATGGTGATCGCCTTCAGGTTCGCCGAGGGGTTGACGAGGTAGGCCTTGCCGCTCGGGAAGTTGACCGTCTTGCGGTTCCCGGCGAAGTCATAGACCTCCAGGTCCCCGTTCGGGTACGCGATGGCGATGTACTTCTCGACCTCGTCGCGGTCGATGACGTGGACGAAGACGTTGTCCGGGAGGCTCTCGGTGAGCTTCGCCACAGCCTTCGAGGGGGGCCTCTTGGTGAGACCCTCAACGATGGACGAGTGCCCGTTGATCTGCTCCTCGGCCTGGGAGGCCAGACGGAGCGCGAAGGGCTGTTGCGAGACGCCGTTGATGAAGTTAGGGACCGACCCGGAAACGATCCGCTGGACCGTCGCGGTGCCCATCAGAACCCGGTCCGGTTAGGGATGCGGGGCCAACCCAGGATGCGACGGGCGTCCGAGTTGTTGTAGATCGAGTAGCCACGGTTGGTGGCCTCGTCGTTTCGCAGGGCGACCAGGGCGCGGAGCTCGTCCTCCTTGTTGAAGGTCGAGAGCGTGGTCGAGCCCACCGTGCGGTCCTGGAAGATGCGGGCGGCGCGGACCATCACGAAGTGACGGGCGACCTGAGGCATCTCCTCGAAATCCAGGAGGCGGATGATGCGGACCGTGACGTTGGCGTCGAAGGTGTAGGTCTTCCTGCCCCGGTCGTAGAGCCGCAGACCGCGCTGCACGTAGTCCAGGCTGGGGTCCATTGCGTCCACCGTGAGGGTGTTCGCGGGCAGCCTGATCTCGCCGGGGAGGGGGAACTGGGGCTGCAGGACGTAGTCGTAGTCAGTGTTCCAGGACCACCCTGTGGACTGAACCTGACGCAAGGTCTCGTAGAGGGTGTTGCGGGCGGTGACCGCGTCTACAAGGCCGGTATTGGTGACGGAGTTGACGGGGCTCTCGCCGATGACGGCAAGGCACGTATTGATCGCATCAAGCTCCGTCGTGAGCGCGATGGCCATGACGGTTCCTTGGTGGAGAAAGAAAAAAAGGGAGGTCCCGAAGGACCCCCCTTTGCGGTGGTTGTGGTGTTGGCAGACGGCTTAGACAGCGGCCTTGCTGATCTCGACCGAGCACTCGGGACGGAGACCGCCGTGACCCATCGCGTACTTCGCGACGATCAGGGTGCCCTGGCGACGGATGTCGTAGTCACCCTCGGTGGCGAGGTCCATGAGCTTCACGGTGCCAACGGCGTTCGGGTGACCGACGTAGCCGATGGTGTTGGCGAAGTTGCCCTGGTACTTCACGTTGCCGGTGACGATGTTCGTGGTCGGAAGGTGGTTCGACTTCACGATGCCCAGGTTGGCGACCTCGAAGACGTTGCCCTTGGCGACCGAGCCGTTCTTGCCGTCCGTGAAGTCACGGTTGATGACCTTCTCGTCCAGAACCAGCTTGTAGTACTGGGCCGGCTTGAAGACGGCGAAGCGACCCTGCTCCGGGACGTCCTTCTCGTCGAGCGTCTGCGCGGCGGCGTAGAGCGCGTTGACCAGGGCCGAGTTGGCGTTCGTGACAGCGTCGGCACCGGCCGCAAGCGTCGAGCCACCGAAGGCGCCCGTGATGGTCGCAGCGGCGCGGGCGTTGAGGACGGCGGTCTGCAGGACGTTCTTGTCGAAGGTGTTGGACAGCGAATAGCCGGCCTCCTTCGTGTAGATCGAGCGGACGTCGTAGTGGTTCTTCGCCTCGTCGATGGACGCGATGAAGACCGGCGCGACCAGGAGGTCGTCGATGGTGATGACCTTCTCGCCGTGCAGGACAGTGCCGCCGGTGATCTCGTTGCCGGGAACGTGGTAGAAGGAGTCAACCTTCCAGGTCGCCGGGAACTGGGCCGACTTGCCGTTCGAGATCGTGCGGACAAGGTGGCGACCCTGCATGACGTTCACTTCAGCGAAGGCCGTCAGCGTCTCGCCGCCGAACACCTTGAGGAAGAGCGCGTCGGCATCGCCCGAACCATTGATCATGCCAAGGCGGGACGGAGTGGCATTTGCCATAGTCTATATTTCCTGTGTGTGAGAAATGGGCGGGGTGCCCTTGGCGCCCCTCTAAGAAGAGGCAATGCCGTTTCACACAGGACGGAAGTAGCTCCCCCAGTGAGCATCGTTGAGAGGCCGGGGGAGCCTTGTTATTTCTTGAAGACAGCCTTTGCGAGGCCGCCGAGGATGCCGATAATGCTGGCACCCTGTTTGATGGGAGCGGTCACCGTAGGGGCAACCTTGTCGACCACGTCGAACACACCCCCGGCCACCTCGATTGCCTTCTCGATATCCGAGGGCTTCGCTTTGGTGGCCAGGGCGGCGTCCTTGACGACTTCGACCGTCGCCGCACTCTTTGCAGCGGCAGCGGCCTTGACCTGAGCGGGACCGTTACGAACGGCCTCCACGATCTCAGAAGCGGCCTGAACGATCTCGTCGTCGATGGTGTTCTTGGTATGCTTGGCGATCACCCCCACGACTGCGAGCGCGAGCGTCACCAGGACCAGGATTACATCCCAGTGCAGGAGGACGAACGCGAAGACAGCAAGGAGGGTCTCCATAGGACGATCCTTAGAACGCGGTGGTAACCGCGATGCGTCCCTCGATCTCGGCACGGTAGGCCGGGTCCCGGCTGTAGCGCGGGTCGGACATAGCCGTGGTCATTTGGTCGAGAGACTGGAAGCCGACCGCACCGCCGGGTGCGTTCTGGCCGTTGAGGAGCGTGGGCTCCGAGCCGTTGGAGCCCTCATAGCGGGCCTTGAGACCAGCCAGGGCGAGCTTGGCGACGGTCGGGTCCCCGTTGACCATCAGGTCACTGAGGGTGGCGACCTCGCCGGCCGGGAGGTTGACTTTGGCCCAGGCCGTGATGGCCTTGTACTCGGCCTCGCCGCCGACGACCGACTGAATGTCAGCCACCTCGGCAGCCGCGAGGGCCTCCTGGCCCCGGACGTAGCTGTCCACGAAGGCCCTATCGAGACCCGCCTTGGCGAACTCGGCATAGCTCTTCTCGGACAGCTTGCCGTCCTTGGTGTATTCGGCGTCGATGGCCTTGAGATCCACGCCGGCCGCAGCGGCTTTCGCCTCGATCTGGGCGCCAGCGTCAGCCGGGGGCGTGGCCGAGGCGGCTGCGGCGCTGGGGTCCGCCTTGAGGGTCTGGTACGCGGCGGCCAGATCGGCCCAGCTGTTGAACCCCTCGGGGAGACCTTCGGGGCGACTTTCGGTACCCGTGGAGGCAGCAGCCTGTGCGGGAGCCGGTTCCCCCGAGACGGGGGTCGGGAGCGCGGCGGCGACGGCCGAGGACGAGTTGGCGGTCTGGGTGGGCTGGCTGCCGGCCGGGGCTTCTGCCGGGGCCTCGCCAGAGGTGAAGGTGGTCATCAGTAGTTCACTCGCTTGATGCCAGCGAAGGGCTCGTCAACGACGGGCTCGCGAACAACCGGGGTCGTCTGCTCCTGAATGGAGAGATCGACGGGAGTCTCCGGGACATCAGGGGTCTCCGGGGTCTCGGGCTTCTTACGCGGCAACTGGTGCTCCTTGCTGCTGCTGCTGGGCGAAGGACTTCATGGCCTCCGGTCCCAGGGTGTTGATCATGTTCTGCTTGGCGTTCGCCTGGTTCTCTGCGGCGATCTGATCGGGGGTCTTGACGAGCCCCTTCTGGTCGACGCTGAGAGCCGTGAAGACGCGATTGATGAAGTCGGTCTCGATCACATTCCGCTGCATGGCCTGCTCACCGAGAGCGGCCTTGACCACCTGGGCTGCCTGCATGAGGTTCTGCAGATCGTGACCGCGTCCGAGCGCGTCGAGGCCGGTGACCACCACAGGGGTTACGGTGTTCGGCGGAAGCTCAGGGAGTTTGCCCTGCTTCTGCAGCTGGAAGACCAGACGGCGTACGTAGGGAAGCTGGAACTCCTGGGCGAGGATCGTGTAGACGCCGCCGAGGGCGCTCTCCAACTCGGCCGCCATCAACCTGATTTCCTCGGCCGTCACTCGCTCGGCGTCTCGCGTGATGCTGGAGACGATGAGGAAAGCCTGGGCGAGCCGCTGGGTGATCTGGGTGATCGTGTCGAGGGCGACACGGAAGTCGTTGAACTTCTCGACCTTGAGGACCGAGACGTCAGTGGCGACACCGGAACGAACAGCGAGGTTCGGGCTGTCGCTGACCGTGCTCTCCTGGGTGACCCCGTTGGGGTTCACAAGGAACAGGACCTTGGCGGCAGCTGCGGAGCCTTCGACGATAGCGGCGGTGAGGCCTTCGAGAGACCTGAGGTCACCGATGTATTCCTCGACGTGGCCTCGGCCGTAGTCTTCGCCGTCCACGCTGGCCCAGCGGAGGGCCATGAAGGGGGCCTTGTCGACGGGCCACTTCCCCTTGGACTTGGGGATCATCGTGTCCATGCACTCTTGGTGCACCTCGAAGAAGTCGCCCTTACGCTTGATCCACGTATAGAGGTGGACGCGGTTTGCGGTGCCGTTGATAGGTGACGCGGCGGCGATCTTTCGGATGTTCTCCGGGAGCGCCTCGGGGTGGACGACCTCTTCAACCACGCACTCGATCAGGTTGCCGGCGGGGTCCCGCTTCACGACGTACTTGTCGAGACGGTAGAACTTGAGGCTGTTGTCGGGTTTCAGATAGAGCAGGCCGTTTCCGGTCACGATCAGATGCTTGAGACACTCGAACAGGGGGGCGCGGGTGGCCGTGCTCTCAATCTGGACGCCGACGATCCGCTCCATGCTCCCCATGGCTTCCAGGACCTTCGAGCGCATCGCGTCGTCACCGCTCAATTCATCGAGCGTGTTGTCGTCGACCTGGAAGCGGAAGAAGGATTGGTTAGCCGGGAGGAGGGCCTGGAGCAGCTTCGCACTGAGGTTGTTTACGCCCTTCGCGCCCATCCCCTGGTAGGGGGTGGGGAGAGTGACGCCGGTTCCCTGAGTGCGGGGAAGGAGGCTAGGGATCGTCAGTTCAGCGCAATCCTGCGCCCGCGTCAGGAACGTGGAGCGGTCGGACGTCAGCTGGCTGTAGCGACCCTTAGCGGTGGTCGCCGGTTCCACTAGCCTCGGGGAACGTTCAGGCCCGTCTGGCCACCGCCGCTCTGCGGGGCGCCTGGGTCAATCTTGAGGGACGCTCGGCCGCGCCGCTTGATGGTGTCCTCGTCGTCGGAACTGCCACCCGTCACGAGGACGGCGGCGGGACCGGGCGTGGGCGCTGCGGGGCGCTCGGCGACAGCCTGGAGCTTCTCCAGCTGGGATCGGACGGCCTCGTTCTCCTTGGACAGCTGCTCGGCGTTGCGGGCAGCCTGGGCGTTGGCTTCCTCCATCAGACGCTTCTGCTCGGCGGCTGCCGCAGCCTGCTGCTCACGGGACGCCGCGGCTTCCTGGGAGGCCTGGATCATTTGAATACGGGAGGCTCGACCGGAGCCACCGAAGATACCCATGGGGTGGGCTATCCTTTCAGGATGTTGGCGGACTGCCGCTTGAGTTCGGCCAGGAGAAACCGGACGACCTCGCGCTTGCCGACCTCGATCCAGATCGTTCGATCCGTCATGTCGGGAGTCGGGCAGCGTTCCGGGAACCGCTTATCCAGGGCTTCAACCAGAGAGGCGTCCAGGGGTGGAATTTTGGGGAGATTGCTGGAGGACACTGAGGGTCTGGTCCTTTGGCTCAGGTGGGGGATAGGGGGTACGCACGGGGCGACGGCGCCCTTGGGCGATGTCCTTGGCGTACCGGAAGCTGATCTCCGTCTCCCTCGCAGCGGCGCGGATCGACCACCCCTCGACCCTGAGGCGTCTGAAGTGGTCGATCTGCTGGTCGGAGTAGACGGTGCGAGGGTTGTTAGCCCCAGGCTTGAACAGCGGCATGGAGCCGGGCGAGGAAGTCGTCCATCTTGTTCAAGAGGTCTCGGAGGTCCCCGTCGTTCACGAAGTGAGCGTCGAAGGTCATACCTTCCAGGAGGCCTTCGCTTGCCGCTGTGGACTGCACGTCAGGGCGCTCGATGCGGATCGTCGCCGAGGCTGGATACCCGCAGATGATCGCGTTCATCTCGTTCGGGAAGCGCATATCGTCGATCACGACGTTGCAACCCTGGCCGAGCAGGTAGTGAGCCTGGGTCATCGCGGCCTTCACCCAGAGGTCCTCGGCGACGGCGTTGCGTCCCCAGTCGGTTCCCAGGGTGATCATGAGGTGCCGGGTCGAGACGCCGATGGCTGGGATCACCTCTTCCTTGCGATCACCCTCGACCATTTCCGCGATGTCGCTGGCCTCGTATCCCAGGCTCCTCAGGAAGGTGGCGGTCATCATCTTGAGGACCTGGGCGAACTTCACGACCTGGAAGCCGTGGTTGAGCGCGAGGTGAGCAGCCACCGTCGACTTCCCGGACTGGGGGACAGGCGAGTAGAGGCCGATCAGGACGGGCTTCATCAGGCCCACTTCGGGAGGCGGAAGCGGAACGACCGGGCGCCGAGGTCGACGTGGACGGTTCGGCCGAGGCGGTCGATGACGAAGATGGGCTTGCCGCGCTTACCGCTCGGGCGGCGCTTACGGCTGACGACGAAATACCAGTTGTCCCAGCCGAGGGACGACTTGGTCACGATGAAGGGGGCAGCCAAAGGATCGGCTCCTGTGTCTTGAAGTTGTAGTGGGAGGCGTCGAGGATTTTGGCCATGCGGGCCTGGATGATCGCGTCATCCTCGGTCAGGCCCTTCTTCTCGTAGGCGGCGACCACGTCCGCCCAGATCACCCGGCGGTACTGCTCGGGCTCGGCGTCGGGGTAGTCTTCGAGGGCCTTGGAGAGGATCGCGTCGGCGGCCTTGGGGCCTACGCCGGGGCAGCCCTTGTAGCCGTCCGTGACGTCGCCCATCAGGGTCTGCTTCATGTGGAAGTAGAAGGCGGCCTCGGCGTCGATCTCCTCGATCACGCAGCCTTCCTCGGTGCCCCAGCGGATGAACTTGCCGGGGATCGTCCGCATGTCCTTGTCGATGGACACGATGATCTTCTCGCCGGGGATCAGCTTCGGGTGGGTCGCGAGGATGCCCATACAGTCGTCGCCTTCGAGGCCGGGCTTGAAGAAGGCCTGACGCTCGTCGACGAGGTACTGCTTGAGGTGCTTGAGGATGATCGGCTTGCGGACCGACTTGCGGCCACCCTTGTAGTCGGGGTGGATGCCGAGCCGGAAGTTGCCGTCGCTGTCGGTCAGGCAGAGCTTGAACTGGTCCGCCTGGAGGGTCTCCATCATACGGGAGACCTCGGCGTCGAACGCTTCGATCACCTCGTCCCAGCCGACCTGCCACGTCCAGTAGCCGGGCTCGAACTCGAAGGCCTTCTCGCAGCTGAACGCGGCGTTGTAGGCCACCACGTCAGCGTCGATGAGGAGGGTCCTCACCGGGGCACCACCACGTTGAGCGGGTGGACAGCGGTCAGGCGCTTTGTGCCGCGCCAGTCGCTCACCTCGATGCGGACCTGCTGCTTCGGGGTAAAGCCGATGACGACCGCCGGGGTCAGGTCAGCGCCGGAGCGGGCGGTCTTGGCCCAGATGACCGACTGCCCGATGACCAGCTCGTTTCCGCAGAAGGCCTTCATGCCCGGTCCATCCTGAAGACGTCCTTGCAGGGCAGCTGCATGATCCCGCCCTCGACCGGGCAGAGAGCGATGGGTTCATACCGGTGTACCCTCGGGGCACAGGAAGCCAGCGCCAGGGCGGCGGCGAGGGCTCCCAGGAGGAGAGTGCGGCGGATCACTGGCGGACCCTCGGGAGTACCCGATGGGCGGAGTCCAGGAACTCGTCTGCGATCCTACCCATGACCACGAAGGGGATGAGCGGGAGCATGACGACGCAGCGGATCGCCACGGCCCACCAGCGGCGGGCACCGGGCTTGGTGTCGAAGATGTTCTTCATCAGGCGACTCCCATGATGACGTGAAGGGGGACGTACCAGGGCCAGAGGGCGGCCGGGGTGAGGCTGGCGAGGTTGAGCCAGCAGGCAACGAGAGCGGCTTTCATTTCGAGCGACGGTCCTCGACGGTGAAGTGGAAGTTCGTGGCGAAGGCCTGCATGTCGAAGCGGGCCTGGAGGTCGACGTTGAGGACCTTGAAGACCTCGCGCATGAGTTCGGTGAAGCGGGCCTCGACGACCTTCATCACCTCGTCGCGGAGGAGGTCGGTCAGTTCCCGCTCCATCCGCTGCTTGACGGCGTCGAGGACGTAGCTGGACTGGAGATCAGAGACGTTGCTGACTTTCACTGCAGGTTCTTCCTTTCGGCGCCGATGGCCTTGACGGCTTCCTGGACGACGGGTTGCGAGAAGTAGGCGGCGAGGCCGACCAGGAGGTCGACCGGGTCCACGCCGGGGCGGACGATGAAGACGGCGCTGACGGCACTGAGGTCGTGCCGCAGGAAGCCGCCCGACATCACTTCCTCGGGGTCGTTGACGAACACGAGGGGCTGGGCCTGTTGGCTCACTGGGTGTGTTTCCTTAGGAGTTCGAGGCCACGGGCGGTGATCAGCCACTTCCTTCCGAAGCGGCCCGGCGCGAGGCGGGTGGTGATGAGATTGGAGGAGGCGGCCCAGGCGAACTCAGGCGCATGGGACCGCGCTAGGTCACCCTTCACGGACGGAGGGTTGACCCAGCATTGACGGAGGACTTCGACCTGCTCGTCAGTGAGTGGCGTACCAGCTGTCGCCGACCTTGAAGTCGCCGTCGAGGGGACACTCGAATTTCCAGTGCTCACCCGCGAGGCGGATACTCTCTTTCGCGAGTTGACCAATGGTCTCTCCTAGTTCTGCGTCACACTCGATCTGCCACTCATCGTGGATGTTGGCGCAGAACTCGTAGTGCAGACCGGGGATGTAGCCTCGGGCTTGGAGTTCCTTGTCGAGCAAGACTAGGGCCTTCTTCATGAGCACCGCGCCAGCGGACTGGAGCAGCGTGTTGAGGGCGGAATGGGACGAGCGGCACTGGAGGCGGCGACCGTCGAGGCCGCGAAGCCACCGGGGGAGCACCTTGCCGGCCTTGTTCTTGGCCTTGCCGTCGACCCTGGCCTTGACCATGGTGACGAGCTTCCCGAGTGCCGGGAGGTTCTTCATGAAGCGGGAGCGCGAACGCTTGCCCCAGGCGATCTCTTGGCCCTTCGGGGCTTCAAGGATCGAGCCGAGCTTGGCGTCGCCGGCGCCGTAGATGAAGGCGTAGAACCAGACCTTCGCCTGGGCGCGGGTGCACCCCAGGGCGTTGGCGTTCACGGTGTGGATGTCGGTCCCGTCCGAGGACTTCCCGTGGAGGACCGTCTCGATGTACCGGGCGTCCCCCATGTACGCCGCGAGGCAGCGCAGTTCGAGGGCAGCAGCGTCGGCGCCGACCAGGACCTTGCCCTTGCGGACGACGAAGAGCATGCGGCATTCCGCACCCCAACCACCGGCCCGGCCGTAGAGGATGGAGTCGTCCTTGGCCTTCTTGACACCAGGGACCTGGGCCATGTTCGGCTTCGAGTGGGTCATGCGACCCGTCACGGCGCCGTTGGTGATCACCCGGCCGTGGATGCGGCCATCCTTGGCGACCGCCTTGATCCACGCTTCCTTGCCATCGGCGATCTGGCCGAGGCGCTTGGTGACCATCAGGTAGTCGACCAGCAGCTTCGCCTCGGGATAGTCGAGGGTTTCGAGGATGCTCTCGTCGACCTGGGGTCTACCGTCCGGGGTGAACAGCAGGGGCTCCCAGCCGTACTTGTCCTTCAGGACCTTCGCGATGTGGACGCGGGAGCCGGGGTTGAAGGTGATCAGCTTCTCGGTGACGTAGGGCTGACCCTTGACGCGGCCGAGTTTCTTGTTGCTGGCCCCGGCGATCTTCTCGGTGCGGATGACCCACGGAGGGACGAGCGCCTGCAGCTGCTGCTCCAGGTCGTACTTGACCCCACCGATCTCCGCGATCAGGGCGTGGGCTCGCTCGATGTTGAAGAGGAAGCCCCACTGCTCCTGGCGGAAGACGATCTCGGCGACGTCGTGTTCGAGGTCGTAGCTCTCCTCGGACCAGTTCTCTTCGCAGAGGCGCTTCCAGAGCTTCTCGGTGACCACCACGTCCTGGACGGCGTAGTCACCCATCTCCTGGTTGAAGTGTTCCCAGGAGCCGCTGTAGTCCCCCTTGTACTCCATCAGCCGGTAGCCGAAGGCCTGGAGGCTATACGCCCCGATCATGTTGCCGGGGATGCGGCCCTTCTTCTGGAGCTTGAAGTCGCGGTCGCGCAGATCATCCTTCGGCCAGACGACGCGGGCCATGATGATCGTGTCCCTGATCTTCGCCTTGATGACGAGACGCGGGAACAGCTTGCGGAGGACCGGGAGGTCGTAGCCGATGATGTTGTGGCCGACCAGCAGCTTCGCGTTGGCGAGGCGGTCAAGGCCTTCGGCGACGGAGATCACGATGACGTCGTCGGGCGGGATGTAAGGATTGTCGGTGGCGATGGTCTTCTGACCGGTCGCGAAATCTATGAGCGTGATGCAGTGGAGGACGCTCACCTCCGGTAGGAGACCGTTGGTCTCAAGGTCGAAAAACAGTTCTTCGTTCACGCCGTCCCTTTCGACTGGCGGGTGGGTAAGGGTCCCCCGTGGGAGACCCTCAGGACAAATCAGCGGCGGGAGTAGAGGCGGGCCTCGGCGTCGTGGCGGGTTTCGCCGGGCAGCCGGAAGTCACGCAGCTGGACGAGCCGGTCGAGCGGGGCGCTGGTCGAGAAGTAGATCTCGGACTCCCAGCCATCGAAGCGGCGCTCGATCTCCAGAGCGATCCGGTAGAGGCTCATCGAGACCGGCCCCTCGGCGACGTCCATGAAGGAGATCGGCGGGGACAAGGTGAACTCGAAGCAGCGCCCCATCGGTTTCGCGGAGGGACGCGGGATCGACCCGAGCACCCTATCGTGGTTCTTGCTGTCGACGATCTGGACGCGCTGCTCGGGCTTCAGGAAGGCGCGGAGAGCCTTATCCAGGTCCTTCGCGTCCTTGAGGCCGTGCTTGTCCATCACGTTGCTGACGGCGATGTAATGGGAGATGTCCTTCCCATCGAGCATGAGCTTGCTGTGCATCAGATGAAATCCTCGGTGGTCGGGAGGGCGGGGCGGACCAACGTCCAGCCTGGGTACTTCGCGGAGATGCGGTCCCAGCGGCGCAGGCTGCGGTCCGTCTCGTCCACGCTCTGCTGGCGGCAGACGGTGAAGCGGCGGAACGCCTTGTCGTTGTGGTAGGCGAGGGTCTTGCGGACCTCGACGCCATCGGTGCCGATCTGGCAGATGCCGAAGTCGACGCGCTCGGTGACCGAGGCCAGCGTGACGGGCATGTCAGCGAGGCCGATCACGTTCACCTCCCAGCCGAGGCAGCTGAAGGTGTCCGAGAACTGGCAGTCGCTCTCGTTGAGGCACGACGAGAAGTCGCAGCCCTGGACGTGGACGGTCGTGGGGTCGATCCCCAGGAGGACCGAGAGTGCACCCACGGAGACCCTTCCGGCGTCGATGAAGATGTCGAGGTCCTTGACCGGGCGGCCATTGTCGAGGTCGCGCAGGGCGCCCCCGGCGAGGATCGCTTCGGGGTGGATCGTCTGGACGGCGGCGAGGATGGTGAGCCACGCGCCCGGAATGTCAGCGATATTCATGGATGCTCCTTCAGTCTCCCTTGCGAGACCCTTGGGTTAAAACGGCACGTCGTCGTCGAGGACGGTGCTGCCTTTGGTGTGATCCCTGAAGCCGTGGGCTTGGCCTTCGGGAGGTGCGTCAGAGGGGACGAGGCGGGACTGAGCGGCGGCGTATCCGAAGTGGATCACCTTGCCGGTCGAGCGCCCCGAGAGGCGGTCCTTCAGGATGCGGAACGTGGTCAGCGTGGCGATCTCGGGATCGTCGTGCTGCTGGTCTCGCTCCATGCCGAACATGAAGTTGCACCAGAAGCCGATGGCCCGGCTGCCCTTGAAGTGCTTGATCATGACCCGGCCACCTTCCTCGTGGGACTTGCCCTCGGGGGTGGACAGGTGGCTGACCAGATGGATGACGACGTCGAGTTCCTTGGCGAGCATGGCCACGGCGGCCATCATCTCCTCCAAGGCTTCCTTCTCCGCGAGGTCGGAGCCGGCCGCCAGGGCGGTAAGGTTGTCGACGTAGAAGAGGCGGATACCCTCGGCGTGCCTGAGGTGGCGGATCGCAGCGGCCACGACGTCCCATTCGGTGGACCCGAAGTTGTCGTAGAAGACGATGCGGTCGTCCTCATCGAGGCGATCCAGCTGGATCTCAAGCTCCTCCTTGGTCCAGGTCCCATCAGGAACGTGGAAGGATTTACCCGCAAACTTGCCGGCCACCCGAAGAAGGGTCTCATCGGCGGGCTGCTCCAGGAAGAACAGGCCGACCTTCTCCTGCAGGACGTCGACATCGTGCTGGACCTGCTGGACCAGGAAGTCAGTCTTGCCCACGCCTGTGCCAGCACCGAGACAATAGACGCCAGTGCGGCGGCCATAGGTCAGTGCGGTCAGGCGCTCGTCGAACCAGGGTAGCCCGATTACCGGGTCGGCCAGGGCTCGAGCCTTGACGTCCTTGATGCGGAGCAGGCCATCCGGCCGGTACTCCTTCGCGCCCCAGATGGCGTCGATGATCTGCTTACCAGCCCCGTCGAGGAGCGCCTCGTTGGCGTCCTTGTAGTCGGGCATGGCGGCGATCTTGACGCGGCCTGCCGGGAAGAGCAGGGCGCATTCCTTGGCGGCGGCGATCCCTTCCTCGTCGTTGTCGAAGAAGAGGATGATCGTCTCGAAGCCGAGGCACCATTCGATGGCGCGCGCGATGGACTTCTTCGCGGCCTTCGCTCCGTTCGTCACGGAGACCACCGGCCACTTGAGGTCCTGCACCTGGGCCACCGACATGGCGTCGATGTAGCCCTCGGTGATCACCAGCATCTTCCCCTCGGAACGCCATGCCTGCTGACCGAAGAGGCCTGCCTGCTTGATGTTGCCGACGATGGGGAAGGTCTTGTCCTTCGTCCGTAGCTGCTGGGCGACTAGCTCTTCGCCCTTGGTGTCGTAGAGATCACCGACATGGACGGATTGCCCTCCGTATCGAGCACCAATGCGATACCCGAATTTCCGTAGAGTGCGCTCCTGGAGGCCGCGAGGTTCAAGGTCGTCGTATCGACCTTCAAGGAACTCCGCAGAGCGAGCCATGCGCGGTACCACTTCATCACCTCGCTCTTCCCCGCCGTCCTTCGGTGGGTGAACGTAGGTGTCGCACTTGTGGCAGAACTGGTGGCCGTCGCTGTAGAGGGAGTTGGCATCGGATGACCCGCAGTTGTCGCAGGCTATGTGGTAGAGAAACTCGCTCTCGTTCTCGTCGTGGTTACGCGGAGGCATGAACCTCGACCAGCTGGAGCTTGGTCTTGAACTCGCCGACGACCTGGAGAACCAGGAAGGTGTCGTTCTGGGCCTTGCCGGGGAGCGAGGCGACCTGCCCCTCGGCATCTTCGTACGTCTCGTAACCACCCTGGGCTCCGAGCGGGCCGGTGATCGAGACACCACCAGCGCCATTCACGGCGTGCTTGACGATATAGAAGCGCCCGACCTGGGCGTCCTTGGAGTACAGCTTCATGAGTGCTCCTTGAAAGGAAGAAGCCCCCGCCGCCTGGAGGCAGCAGGGGCGTTGCGGTTCAGCCGATGACTTCGAACTCGTCGCGAGCCAGCGGCCACGTACCGGGGGTCTCGTCGAAATCGATCTGGACGCGATAGCCCCACTCGCCACCCAGGATTTCCTGCAGCGTCCCCTGGGCGCCAATGTTCGCGCTGGCGCCGACGTCCTTGATCACCCGAATACGAGCGCCGATGACCGGCTCCAGCTTCGGAGCACCCAGCGAGTACCGGGTGTAGTTGCGGCCGGTGATCTTGTGGGTCCGGCGCTCCTTCACGACGACCACGCCCTTCTCCTGCATGTCGCAGATTCGGCGGGTGAGGACGGCCGAGGTGATGCCGTAGTCGGCCATGGCCTCGCGGGCCGAGATCGAGCCGGTGCGCTCCATGTGGGCCAGGAGGGTGCGGGCCTGGGGGGTCAGGTTGAGGGAAGCGAAGAAGTTCTTGTTGGTCATGGGATGAGCCTTTCTCAGGGGAGGTGCGTAGGAACGCTGGCTGTCAGAACGGAAAGACCCCCCGAGCGAATGCCCGAGGGGTCCGGTGGTGGTCAGATGGAGGGGACTGGTTCCGACCAAGCGGGGAGGACTTCCTCCTCCAGCTTGTGGACCTTCCAGAAGACGAGACGGCTCTCGACTTCCTTGCCGCCCCAGTCCTCGGTGAAGAATTCGTCGGGCATCAGGGCTTTGAAGTACGTCGTGAGGTGCCCGTCGCTGGGCTCCTCGGTGAAGTACCCGGCGACACCGGAGTCACCGCTCTCGGTGTTGTAGGTGACGAACCAGAGCGGCTGCATCACTTCACCTCGGCGAACAGGAGGGCCGAGACGAACTTGCGGTAGTGGCCGGCGATCTTCTCGGCTTCGTCGGTGCCGTTGATGATCCGGCGGGCGCCTACGGCGTCAGCTTTGGTGCCGTCGAAGTAGGTCCCGAGGCGCTTCTTGGTGAACCAGCCTTCGATCATCCCGACGAACAGGATGATGACGGCGAACTCGGGCCGCATCACAAGGTCCGGTGTCTTGGTGAAATCGACGGTGTCGTCGATCAGCCCAAGCTCGCGGAGCCGGGTGGTGGCCTTGGCGTAGTTGTAGTCCCAGGTCAGCTGGACATAACCGCGACCCCAGAAACCGGTGGGTCCGTACTTGCGGCCCTTACCTCGGCCGTACTCCTCAATCGGGAGCATGGTGTAGGCGGTCTCATGGAACGTGGTGGCCAGCGCGTAGGCGAGAAACTTCAGGGAGCCCTGCGGGTACATGGTTTCCCATGCCGTCAGGATGAACTCCATGCCCTTCACCTGATCCGGCGTCAGCTTCCCCTTCGGGAACATCGGGCGGACCGCAGCGAAGAACCGTTCGCGGTCGTACTTCACTTCTTGGGTGGCTCCTTGGTGAACTTCGCGATCACCGCCAGAGACTTCTCGTTGGCAGGCTCATCGAGCCACGCCTGAGGGATCGACTTGTCCGCGTAGAGAAAGCCGTGCTTCACACACCAGTCGGCGTAGGTGGTCTTCGACCCCTTGCTGATCGGCGACTTGCTGCGGCTGAACACGAACCGGATGTCGGCATCGGGATGAGCGGCCCGCACCGCGAGGTGCTTCTGCCGGTCGGCCGTAACGAAGCGGCCCTTGCTCTCGATGATGATCCCGTTGGGGAGGGGGAAGTCTGGGGTGTAGTGCTGCTGCTTGACCGGCTTCACATACGGGAGGCGGATGGTCTCGAACGCCACCCGGACGCCGGCACGCTTCAGCTGCTCGGCTAGGGTATCTTCAAGGCCCGAGCGGAAGCCGTGCTCGATGCCAGGGTCTTTGGGGGCCGCCATGCGGCGAACCCCCCTCTTCGGAAACGGCAAGGATCAGAACTTGTCGTCGTCGGCCGGAGCCTCGTCATCGCCGGCATCATCGCTGACGTCGTCGTCAGCCTGATCGTCCGAAGCGACGTAGCCGTCCTGCTTCTGGAAGCCGAACGACGAGGACGAACGCTGGGCGCCACCCTCGGACACCAGTTCGAGTACCTGGACGGCCTCGATCTGCAGCTTCACGCCATACTCGCCCTTCGGGTTGACCCAGGGGCTGGCGCTGTAGGCCACGATCAGCTTCGAGCCGCCGTAGACCAGCTTCCGCATGGCGTTGCCGACCGCGTCGAACAGCGGGATCGTCCGCTTCCACGGCTTGCCGGTCTTCTTCGAGACGCCCGAGGCGGTGGACTTGAACGAGGCGACCGTGTTGCCGGTCTCGTTTCCGTCCTCGTCGACCTCCTCGAAGATCGGAAGGTCGGCCGCCTTGGCCTCGACCTTCTTCTTCGTCTTGGCCGTCTGCTCCTTGGCGAATTTCTTGGCCTTCTCCTCGGCGACCTTCATCTGGTCGGCGACGATCTTGTTGATGCCCTTGGCCTCGGCCGTGGGGAAGGAGAGCTTCACCTTGAACTCGCCCTCGGTCTTCCACTTGGTGTCGGCGGTGTTCAGGTAGGGAAAGATCGCGATGCCTTCCGGCGACTGGTGGGTCGGGAGCTTCTCGCGCTTTTCGTCAGCCATGTGTGGTCCTTGTCAGAATGCAAAAAGCCCCCGACCGGATGGCCAGGGGCTGGGATGGGATGGGATCAGGTTGCCGGTTTGGCGGCCGGCTTGGAGGGAGGCGGGATGTTCACCGCGAGCCACTTCTGCTGCTCGATGGTGAAGCCCTGGCCCCGAGGCGGGAACACCCCAGGGAACGGGGTGCCTCTCATGCGAACACCGCCAGGAACGCGACGATGAACGCGATGACCGCGAAGACCCGCCAGAACGTCCCGTTCGGGATGTCCAGGTCGTTGAAGTAGCAGAGGTCCTCGGCGTTCATGCCGCCAGCCACTTGCCGTCGACGTGCTCGAACGTGTGCTTCGCCCGCTGGCCGTTCATCTCGACGATGATGCCCTCGGGGTTCATGAAGCCCTCGGCGGCGTAGCTGCCCCCGTAGCGGAGCAGTTCCATCGCCTCGGTGACCTTGGCCGGGCTGTACTCGCCACGGTAGATGACCGGGACGACCTCGACGCAGTTCGGGAACTCCTCGGGCGGCACGTTGCGGCCCGACCAGCGCATCGCGTCGAAGAGAGCGAACCGCTTGTGGTCCAGGCCGTAGCCGCGCTGGATGCCGTTGCCGTACCATTCTCCGAAGTGTCGGCCGTCACCGAGCTTGACCAGTTCGGAGGCGTTCTGCTCGACCCAGCCGGCGAACCCGTAGTTGTCCGTGAGTTTACCGGGGGTGATCAGACGGGAGCGGCTACCGACGCCGACGATCTGCCCGTTCTCGATGATGATCTGGGCGTTGGTCCCGTCGAGCTTCTCGGTGATGATGCACCAGAAGGCCTTCGAGATGCGCGGGGTCTTGGGGTAGGCGCTGAAGATGCTCACTCCTCGTTCTCCGTCGCCTTGTATTCCTTGATCTCGTCGCGGGTCATGACTCGCCAGTCGTCGGCGAACTTCGAGAGACCGTTGGCCTCCACGAAGGCCTTGACGTCGATCTCGGTCTTGAGGGGGACCATGACCTGGAAGCCGCGAGCGGCGACGCGGGTGTCGATGCCCTTGCTCGGGGAGGTGAGGTAGGTGACGAGGTCGAGTTCAACGCCCTCGGGGCACTTGATGATGTCGCTCATGGGTGTCTCCAGGTGGACCCTTACTTCGCGTAGAACCGCTCCAGGGACGGAACGTCGTAGCCCTCGTCGCGAAGCGTGGCGAAGAGCGTCATCGGGATGCGGCGGCCCGCCTTCCAGATGAGGATGGCACGGGCGAGGGCAGAGGTTTCACGATCCATGGGTTGCGGTCCTATCTATTAGGGAGGGCGGCTCAGGCCGCGACGTCGAGGAAGGACTCGGGGAAGGTCTTGTTACGGACCATGGTGGGCTCGCCTTCGATCACTTCGACGGAATAGAGCAGGCGTCCGGTGACCGGCCCCACCTGACGTCCCTCGATACGAACGAGGGTGTCCTGGTAGCGGCGGCCGTTCTCGTTGATCAGGGCGTACTCGCCGATCTCAAACTTGAACGCCGGGGGAGCGGCGGTCAGTTCGCTCTCACAGGCGCCGACCGTGTAGCCGGCCTTGGCGCGGAGGGCGTAGGGCTGCCGGCCTGTCTTGCGGGACACCGGGAAAACTCGGATGACTGTGCACTCGACAGGGGCGCCGAGGGTGGCCAGGAGAACGGTCTGGCCGAGAGCGAACTTCGCCATGGTGAGGGTCCTTAGGTTTGCGGTCGGATGATCTAGGTTTATCGTCCTAGGAAAGTCATCCTGTCAGGGCGTGTCGGGAGCGACCGAGTTGTCCTCAGGTCTCGTTGCGGACGAACAGGCGGATGGCCTCGAAGTCCGTCCCCAGGTGGCTGTCGTGCGAGTACATGAGGTTCTTCGCGGCGGTCAGCGCGTCCTGGAGTTCGATGCCCTTCTCCTCCAGGTAGATGACGGCGGCGGCCACCAGGGCCAGCGGCTGTCCACCTTCGGAGGTGCGGTTGGCGACCTCGCTCAGGGCGGCGAGGGTGGCCTCGGCCGTGGCCTGCCGGGGGGCATTGACCATGGCCATGTGGAGATCAGCGGCGCTTCGCATTGCGGCGACCCTTCGACTGGTTGGGGAACAGGGTGGCGACGACCTGCCGAGCGAACTCGCGGCGCTCGCTCTTCGAGAGGGGCGACCGGTCGAACGTGTGCGCCCGGCCCTCGGGGTCGGTGAGGATCACCTCGTCGTGGGCCGCGCCGATGCGGATGGTCATCTTCATGGTGGACTCCATCGGTGGGAGAATTTGATTTGGCGTAGGTGGGGGATGGCTCGTCACACAGAGGGACTTGGGTCTCCCTTCGTGTACCCTTCAGGCAAAGAAGTAGTCGCTCTCCAGAACGTTGGAGAGGTCCAGGGTTCCCCTTGCCGGGAGGTTCGGACGGAGCGCATCGGGCGCACACCGCGAGGTCATACTCACGGCGAACATGGCGATGGGGTCGGAGCCCTCGTACATGTTGACGAAGCTCTCGCGGATCAGATGCGAGAACAGGTGGGTGTTGGCCGCGTGGGTCCCGAAGCTGTCGTGGACCATGGCGAACGACGTCAGCCCTGCATCCTTACCTTCGAGCACCGCGAGGCGCATCGCCGTGGCGTCCATGGAGTGGACCCAGTTCGGGGCGACACCGTTCAGGTGCTCCCTCTTGTTGATCTCCTGGGTCTCGGTTTGGAGGGTGTGCTTCACGACCGACCCGAACAGAGTGGTGTCGATCCTCCTCCCGGCCATGTTCATGTAGCGCTGCTCGATCAGGAACCCGTCCGGGGTGATCCAGCTGGGCGCCTGATTGTTCTCCAGGACGAGCTTGGTGTAGCACTTGATCCAGTCCATGGCGGACCGGGCGGCGACCACGGTGGCCGTGATGGCGGCCCAGACAACCGGCTGCAGGAAGAGGGCCGCGCGGAACAGTCCGTCCTCCTCCTCACTCTTGAAGAAGGGGTTCTTGCCCTTCGCCTCGACGACCTCCTGCAGACCCTCCAGGATGTAGGCCATGCTCGACCGCTGGCCGATCCCGTAGGGCAGGCACATGACCGACCGCTTGGTGATCTTGCGGTTGAGCCCGAAGGACAGCCACTGCTGGCAGTAGGTGCGCCAGTCTGTCTTGCCCTTCACGACCGCGCCCTCGTCGTTGACCTTCTCGGCCTCCCACTTGGAGACCAGTTCGGCCAAGAAAGGGTCTCTTATGGTGGACCCTTTGGGCAAAGCAAGGAGTTCCGACAGGATCAGGGACGCCTTGTCGGCGACCGTCTGGTAGATATCGGCCGGCTCATCGCCCGGCAGCAGGTTCACGGCGCGGCCTCCTTCGAGATCGCGGAGGGCTGCGCTGTAGTGCTGGATGCCGTTGCAGCTGCCATCGAGTCCGACCGGGACAGAAGACAGGAAGACCTCGCCCTTGGCCTCGGCGTCGAGGAGGGCGGCCCACTCGAAGCACCACGCCAGGAAGCAGAACGGCTTGTCGACCGCCTTGTTGTTCCAATGCCGGAAGCCGGCGCCGAGCGGGTCGTTGGCGCAGAGTAGGATCATCTGCTCGTTGTCCTGGACCCACTGGATACGCTTGGCGAAGGACACCTTGTCCACTCCGTAGCTGTTGGCACCGTGCACAGCGAGCCACATGCGGGCTTCATCGGTCTCGATAGGGAGACCCTTAGAAAAACGCAAGAGGCTCTTAACGTAGTCGTTGCCCTGGGGGTTGAGGAACATGGGGATAGGATAGGCCCGGCCCCGGAAGTCCAGCTGGTGCGGGAAGTAGATGGCCTCGTAGGGCGCCATCTTGCGGGCGACTGTGAGCACGTCGCTCAGGGCCTTCCGCTTCGAGGTGATCTGGCGGTGCTCCTTCCATTTCTCGGCGGCGGCCTTCATCCAGGCCTTGGTCTCTTCCTCGTTGAGCCCGAGGGGGCGAGGCCCAGGCTTCTCCGGTTCGGCCGAGGGGATACCTTCAGCCTTCATGCCGGTGTCAAAAAGCTCCTCGATCACAGCGAGCATCTTCCGGTCGACCACCCAGGCGGTCTCCTGGATCGCGTTGATGGCCTCGTAGACGGCGGCAGGCTGGTCGCGGCGCTTCCCGCTGATGACGAAGCGGACGCGGTGAGCCATGCCCGACCAGTAACCGCCATCCTTCGGCCCAGTCCAGGGCTTCGGCGGGACGATGGTCGGCAGGTAGCTCGGGCTCAGGTAGGCGAGCACTTCCGAACGCTGGCGAATCACCTCCAGGACCTTCGGGGTCGGGGCCAGTTCCTGGACCGACTTGAAGGAGCCGCCCTTGAAGTAGGTGACGGCCTCGAAGAGACCCATGGGCTCCATGAGGTTGATCAGGAACATGCCCAGCTTGTGTTTGATGTCCTGGTCCCACTTCAGGGTGACGCCGGCCTGCTTGGCGAAGCGACGGGCGACCGACCGGCGATAGTGGCCAGTCGTGCTGCCGCCCTCGATCTTCTCGATGGTGGTCGCGTAGTCCTTGGCGCTCCTCTCCTTGAACTGCTGCATGATCACCTCGTCCTCAATGTTCGAGCCGATCTCGATGGCCACGGACTGGAGGCGGCGGGGCTTGCTGATGTTGTTGAGGCAGACCCGGAGAGCGAGCGCAGCGGCGACCTCAGCGTCGACCTCCATCAGGTAGGGGATCGCCTTGTAGTTGCCGCCGCTCTTCCCCATCACGGCCTCGGTGATCACCCGCGTGATCTCGGCGGCGACGTGGTGGACGGTGTCGCGGAGGAGGGAGACGCCGTAGCCGGTGCTCGCCTCACGGCCCTGGGCGCGGGCCTTCTCGACCTGCACCAGGAAGCGGCGCTTGCCTTCCGAAAGCATCCACTCTTCGAGGGCCAGCTGGTCGGCCATCAGGGGGTGATCCATAGGTGGTCTCCTGGGTGGAAATCATTGGGAAACGGAGGGGGACGGAGAGGGCGCCCTCTATGGTGGGGGATGGCCCGTCACACAGAGGGACTCGGCGGGGCCACCTCGGGCCGCGCGGCGCTCGTCACGTCAAAAGGTCACAGGTCTACCGTCGTGGACCCTTAGGGCACAGCTTGGGACCCTTGTGTCACAAGGCTGATCCTTGTGACGCCGAGCGTTTCAGCGATTTAGGAAAACATCAGTCTATTCAGGTGGACCGTCACCAGACGGACATCCTGTCCGCATATACGGCGGCATGCGCCCGTCCATCGCGAGACTTTCGCACCGCGACGACGGAGATATCAAGTAAAGGCCGTTAAAATCGGGTTTATGCCGCAGCGTCAACCGATGCGAACCGGCCGCAGCAGGAAGGCCGGCACATGATCGCCGAGGCCTTTCACCTGCGGGCCGTCATCGTCGTCGCGATTGCGCCGCCGCCCGTCGCGCTCCTTGCGCTCCGGGGTTCCGGGGCGGATGGGCTGCTCGGCTTCCACCTGCGGACGCGGGCGCCGCGCGGCGTCGCGCCGCTCTTCGACGGCCTCGACGACGGCGGGGACGGCTTCCGTTTCGCTATGGCCGCGCGGACGGCGTTCGCCGCGTCCACGGTCGCGCTCGCCCCGTCCGCGGTCGCGGGAAGACGAGCGCTTGTCGTCGCGCTTGCCGCGGCGTTCCTCGCGGGGGGCTCCCGGCGGCAAAGCGTCGAGACCCGCTCCTTCATAGGCGATGCTTTGGCCGGTGAGCTTCTCGATCGCGGCGACGAGCTTGTCGTCATGGCGGGTGACGATGGTGAAGGAGGCGCCTTCGCGACCGGCGCGGCCGGTGCGGCCGATGCGGTGGACATAGTCCTCGGCATGGGTCGGCACGTCGAAGTTGAAGACGTGGCTGACGGCCGGAATGTCGAGGCCGCGCGCGGCGACGTCGCTCGCGACCAGGATCGGATTCTCGCCGGTGCGGAAGGATTCGAGCGCCGCCATGCGGGCGTACTGGTCCATGTCGCCATGCAGGGCGACGGCGGGGAAGCCGTGGCGCAACAGCGATTTGTGCAGCGTCGCGACATCGCGCTTGCGGTTGCAGAAGACGATGGCGTTCTGCAGATCGGTTGCGCCCTTGATGAGCTTGCGCAGCGTCTCGCGCTTCTCAAAATCCTGCGGGTTGGAGGCGATCAGCCGCTGCGTGATGGTGGTGGCGGCGGTCGCGGGACGCGAGACCTCAACACGGACCGGGTTGTGCAGGAACTGCTCGGAGATCCGGGTGATCTCGGGAGGCATGGTCGCCGTGAAGAACAGCGTCTGCCGGGTGAAGGGCACGAGCTTGCAGACGCGCTCGATGTCCGGGATGAAGCCCATGTCGAGCATGCGGTCGGCCTCGTCGATGACGAGAAGCTCGACGCCGGTGAGCAGCAGCTTGCCGCGCTCGACATGGTCGAGCAGGCGGCCGGGCGTCGCGATCAGGACGTCGACGCCGCGGGTGATCTTGGCGTCCTGATCGCCGAATGAAACGCCGCCGATCAGCAGCGCGACCGAAAGCTTCTGATTGACGCCGTAGCGGGTGAAGTTCTCCTCGACCTGCGCGGCAAGCTCGCGCGTCGGCTCCAGGATCAGCGTGCGCGGCATCCGGGCGCGGGCGCGGCCCGTCTCCAGGATCGTCAGCATCGGCAGGGTGAAGGCCGCCGTCTTGCCCGTGCCGGTCTGGGCGATGCCCAGAACGTCCTTGCGGGCCAGCACATGCGGAATGGCCTGGGCCTGGATCGGAGTCGGTGTGCTATAGCCGGCGGCCGTGACAGCCGTCAGAACCTTTTCACTCAGGCCGAGTTCGGCAAATGACATGCGTATGGCGCTTCTTCAGAGTCGGTGACACGCGGCGGGATGGGTCCATCAACCGCCACGCTGGCGCGACAACAGTTCCTGCGCGCCTTCGGACCCGTGTGGAATGCAAAGAAAACGCGGCAAAGTCAATCACGTAGCCAGAAAAGGACGATTTTTGCCCGATGAAGGACCCGCTCGTTCTCGTCCCCGGCCTCAGTTGCACCGCCGCGCTCTATGCTCCGCAGTGGTCGCGGCTGGCCGATGGCCGCCTCGTTCTGGTCGCAGAACACAGCCGCGACGACAGCCTCGGTGCCATCGCTGAGCGTCTCCTGGCGGCTGCGCCGCCGCGTTTTGCACTCTGCGGGCTGTCGATGGGCGGCTATGTCGCCTTCGAGGTGCTGCGCCGGGCACCGGAGCGCGTCACGAGGCTGGCGCTGCTCGACACCAGCGCCAAGCCGGCGACCCCCGAAAGCAATGAGCCCCGCGCCCAGATGATCGATCTCGCGGAGAAGGGGGCCTATGACAACGTCACGACGCTGCTCTGGCAGCGCCTGGTGGCGCCCGCCCGGCTGACGGACGAGCCGTTGCGGCTGCTGGTGCGCCGGATGGCCGACGATATCGGAGCCGACGGTTTCGTGCGTCAGCAGAAGGCCATCATGCAGCGGCCGGATTCGCGGCCGGTCCTGACGGGCCTATCCCTCCCGACATTGGTGCTGGTCGGCGAGGAGGACGAGATCACCCCGGTGGCGGAAGCGCAGGAAATGGCCGGGCTTGCCGGCGCGAAGGCGAGGCTGGCGACGTTGCCGGGCTGCGGCCATCTCTCGACGCTGGAGGAGCCAGAACGGGTGGCGGCGGAACTGGCGCGCTGGCTGGCCTGAAATCAGCGGGGCAGGGCGCAGGGGTCGAGCTTCGTCGCGTTCGCGGTCTGGCCGATGGAGCCGGTGACCATCGGATCGACCGGCTGGCGCTTCGCG
The DNA here is from genome assembly GCF_041360765.1 of Allobosea sp. RCC_152_1. NCBI lineage: Bacteria > Pseudomonadati > Pseudomonadota > Alphaproteobacteria > Hyphomicrobiales > Alloboseaceae > Allobosea > Allobosea sp. RCC_152_1. The sequence continues at coordinate 40,850 of NZ_JBFUPU010000009.1, read as the reverse complement.
GCAGCAAGGCTCGCCTGCGCCAGCTTGTCCCTGTCGAGGCCGGCCGTCTGGTTCGAGACGAAATTGGCGGCGATGACCGACAGGAAGGCGATCGCCGCGGCGGCCTTGGCGATGTCGATAGCCGCCGTGCCGCGATTGTTCTTCCAGAACAGTTGGATCAGGCGCATTGCGCTCTCCATGTCCCGTGTCCGCACGGGTATGGCGCAAGCATGCACCGAGAGCGGTAAAAGCTTGGTTAGCCGGATCTTTCCGGAAAGCGCGGCATTTTCAGGATGAGGGGCCGGTCTCGGCCGATCGCCCTTCGAGGCGCGCCCGATGCTCGCGAAAGAGCTTGCGCAGCGCCGCCAGCACGGCGCCGACGCCGGCGCGCTGGCGCGAGACGTCATGCGAGAGCAGGTAGATGTCGTCGCCGGTCGCGTCCGGCGGCGGCGCGATGCGCCGGAGGCCGGGGTCGAGATCGGCCATGAAGCAGGGCGCCATCGACAGCGCGCCGGCCGAGCGGATGCTTTCATAGCGTGCTGCGGAATCGCCGACTCGGGCCGCAATCGGCCTGCCGGCCGCGAAACGCAGGATATGATCGTCGATGCGCGAGGAGGTTTCGCGGTTGACCGAGATGATCGGCGCCGTCGCCGGATCGACATCGTGGCGGCAGTAGAGCGCCTGCATCAGCCGGCCGATCTTCTGCGCGTAGTAGCCCGGTTCCGCTGGCGGGTTGCTCATCCTCAGCGCGATGTCGGCTTCCCCACGGGCGAGGCTAAGCCGGTCGCGCGTGCTGATGATGACGATTTCGACGCCGCCGGCATCCCTGGAGACCGTGGTGGCGTGCATGGTCAGGAACAGGCTGATCGAAGTCGTCGCGGTGACGCGCACCGGCGCATTGGCAAGCGGACGGGCGGCATCCGCCCGCGACAGGAAGCGCCGGGTGGCTGCCTCGACCTCACCGGCTTCCGCCGCGAGCTCGATGCCGATTGCCGTCGGAACGAGGCGGTTGGCCTCGCGGATGAAGAGCTGGAGGCCGAGGTCCTTCTCCAGCACCTTGAGCCTGCGCGTGACGGTGGCCTCGCTTAAGCCCAGCCGCGCCGCCGCCACGGCCATCGACCCGCCGCTGGCGATGGCGTTGAAGATCCGGATGTCGTCCCAGGAAGCGTTCCCGGCGGGCGCCGCCAGATCGCCGTCGCGTCGAGATGGAGGTGGAGCAGGCTCGGCCATATCGTCAGGGACGGCTCGCCGAGCGGGGCGCGGCTTCTGCGATCATGATCGTCCGGGAAGCGGAAGGGGTTCGACATGCGCGAACCCTGCCAATCCTTTCGCAAGCGGGCAGCCCGGCGGCGCTGGGGTCCAGCCTTGCAGAAATGCCGGGCTCGCCGCCGGCGATCACAGGTCGATCAGCTCGCCGGCGAAGGCCGCCCGTTCCTGGATGAAGATGAAGCGGGCCTCGGGCTTGTTGCCCATCAGCCGCTCGACCGTATCGGAGGTCTCTTCCCTCGCCTCATGGTCCACCATGACCTTGAGCAGCAAGCGCTTGGCCGGGTCCATGGTGGTTTCCTTGAGCTGCTGCGGCATCATTTCGCCCAGGCCCTTGAAGCGCGAGATCTCCGGCTTCTTGCCCTTGAAGACGGTCTCGATCAGCTCGTCCTTGTGGGCGTCGTTCCGGGCATAGACGCTTTTGCCGCCGTGCTGGAGCCGGTAGAGCGGCGGCACGGCAAGGTAGAGATGGCCCTTCTCGATCAGCTTCGGCGTCTGGCGCCAGAAGAAGGTGACGAGCAGGGAGGCGATATGGGCGCCGTCGACATCGGCGTCCGTCATCACGATGACCTTCTCGTAGCGCAGGTCGTCCTCGCGGAACTGCGTGCCGATGCCGCAGCCAAGCGCCAGGATCAGGTCGGCGAGCTGCTGGTTCTGGTTGAGCTTCTCTCGCGTGGCATTGGCGACGTTCAGGATTTTGCCGCGCAAGGGCAGGATCGCCTGGTTGGCGCGGTTGCGCGCCTGCTTGGCAGAGCCGCCGGCCGAGTCACCCTCGACGATGAAAAGCTCGGAGCCGGCCGCGCCGGCATTGGAGCAATCGGCGAGCTTGCCGGGCAGGCGGAGCTTCCGCGTCGCGGTCTTGCGCGAGACTTCCTTCTCGAGGCGGCGACGCAGCCGCTCCTCGGCGCGATCCACCGACCAGTCGAGCAGGCGCAGCGCCTGCTGAGGTGCGGCGGCAAGCCAGTGGTCGAAGGCGTCGCGCACGGCGTTCTCGACGATGCGGGAGGCTTCCAGCGTCGCGAGCTTGTCCTTGGTCTGGCCCTGGAATTCCGGCTCGCGGATGAAGACCGAGAGCATGGCGGCGCAGGTCGCCATCACGTCGTCGGAGGTGACCTGCGCCATGCGCTTCGACTGGCCGATGCGCTCGGCATGGTCGCGCAGGCCCCGCAGCAGGGCGATGCGCAGGCCCTGCTCATGGGTACCGCCTTCGGGGGTCGGGATCGTATTGCAATAGGAGGAGGAGAAGCCGTCCTCGCCGGTGGCGAGCCAGGCGATGGCCCATTCGAGCGAGCCGTGGCCGCCATCCTTCGTGATCTTGCCGGAGAAGATCGGCTCGGCGACGAGGTCCTTGCCCTCGATCTCGCGACCGAGATAGTCGCGCAAGCCGCCGGGGAAGCGGAACACGGCCTCTGCCGCGACATCGCCCTCCGGCTTCAGCAGCGCCGGCGCGCAGGTCCAGCGGATCTCGACGCCGCCGAAGAGATAGGCCTTGGAGCGCGCCATGCGGAACAGGCGTGCCGGGGAGAAATGCGCGCCTTCGCCGAAGATCTGCGCATCCGGGTGAAAGCGGACCCTGGTGCCGCGCCGGTTGGCGACGGCACCGACCGTCTCCAATGGTCCCTGGGGCAGGCCGCGCGAGAAGATCTGGCGATAGAGCGTCTTGCCACGCGCGACCTCGACTTCGAGCCGATCTGAGAGCGCGTTGACGACGGAAACGCCGACGCCGTGCAGGCCGCCCGAGGTCTCATAGGCCTTGGAGTCGAATTTGCCGCCGGCATGCAGCGTCGTCATGATGACTTCGAGCGCCGACTTGCCGGGGAATTTCGGATGCGGGTCGACCGGGATACCGCGGCCATTGTCCGTCACCGCGATCGAGCCGTCCTCGAACAGTTCGACGTCGATGAAGGTGGCGTGGCCGGCCACGGCCTCGTCCATGGCGTTGTCGATCACCTCGGCGAAGAGGTGGTGCAGCGCGCGCTCGTCGGTGCCGCCGATATACATGCCTGGCCGACGGCGGACGGGCTCGAGCCCCTCCAGTACCTCGATGGCGGAGGCGTCATAGCCGGTCTCGGACAGGGTTCCGTTGCGCGCAGCTCCTGCGCCGCCGCGCGGCGCTTTCGGAGCCTCGGCGGGTGCGCGCAGTTCCGGCTTCGGGCCAGCCTCAGCCGGCCGCTCCGCGTCCGAGCCGAAAAGATCGCCATTCTCCGCCATCGCGCCAAATGCTTCCTGATTCGCAACGCTAAACTCTAGCGCATTCCGACCCGTCCTGCGCTTCGCGGCCGCTTATAGACCGTGCCGGCCGCTATAAAAACCTCGCCTTCCACATCTGTCAGGAGCCATGCGCCGCCCGTCGTCATCGACAGGTCATGGATCGCCGTGAACCTCTACGTGGAACCCGGTCCATTCAGGCTGCGTTAAGCGGCAAGGATCAGGATGGTGAGCGTGATCGGGCCTATGCGGCGATTCGCAATGCGCTAAGATCAGCCTAGGGGGAGGTCGCCGTGGTGTCGCGTCAGTCGTTTCCTGTGACGAGAATGGCCGGGCTTCAGCGCGCTGCGCGTCTGGCCGGCGAGTCCTTCGGCTATGAGGATGCCCGCGTCGTGGCGGAAGCGCCACGCCTGGACTGGACGTCCTCGCGAGGGCTCTGGTGGCTCGCTGCCGTCGCGGCAGGCGCCGGATTCGCCGTCTTGCATTTCTCCTGATCCCTGACGGCCGGGGCGCGGCGCCCCTTCCGGATCGTGCCGGCGCCCCCGTCCGGGCGCTGGCATCCGGTTCGTGGTTCGGTCCGGTGCTCCCCGACGCGAAATATCAACCTTTCGGCCCTACGCCTGACGGTGGAGGGTTTCGCGCGTGAACGGTGCCATCATTGCCAGTGCCGGTCTGACAGGCCGCGTCGCCGCCACTGTCGCAGGCTGAGGCCGCGATGGCGAAGATCGCTGCGCTCGGAGCCTATATCTACCAGGCCGTTCTGGCGCTGGGGCTGTTGCTCGTTGTCGCGCACCGGCTGCCGGCGGCGGAGTTCACGGCCTATTCGCTGTTCATCTCAGTCGTGCAGTTCGGGGCGATCGCTTGCTTCGAGTGGATTCGCTTCGCCTGCAGCCGCTTCTATCCCGGCCCCGACGCGCAGAGCGAGGCGACCGGGCGCGGAACCATCACCTCGGAATTCCTGGCCTGTTGCGGCCTTTGCGTCGTCGGTGCGTTGATCGCGTGGTTCTGCGGCGTGCCGGCACCGGCCGCGGGGCTCGGCGCGGTCGCGGCGATCGTGCAGGGCGGCAGCGAGATCCATCTCACCATGCTGCGCTTCCGGCACGCCTTCCGGCTGTTCTCCTGGATGCAGGCCCTGCGCGCCTCGCTGATGGCCATCGGCACGCTGGCCGGCGCCTGGGCCGGGGCGGATTTCGCCCATGTCCTCGGCGGCGTCATGGCGGGCTATCTCGCCTATCTCGTCCTGGCGATCCTGGTCTCGCGGGGCGGTTTCGGCGAACCGGGGCGCTGGAGCCTCGAGGCGACGCGCCGGCATCTCGCCTATGGTGGGATCTCCGCGGGAGCCTCGGTCGCCGCGATGCTGGCACCGCTCGGGCTGAAGGCGATCTTCACCGCCACGTTGGGAGGGCAGGCGGCTGCCGCGCCGCTGCTGGCGCTCGATCTGTTGCAGCGCCCCTTCGTCCTGATCGTCTCGGCGATCTACGCCATCCGTTATCCTTCGCTCGTACAGCTCTTCGACCGCGATGGCGGCAGCGGCGAATTCCGCCGCGAGCTCGGGCGTTACTATGCCTTGCTCGCCGGCTTCTCGGCGATGGGCGCCGCGGCCGTGCTCAGCCTGCTGGCCGTCGCCACGACGCTGCTGATCGCGCCCGAGCTGCGCGAATCCTTCCTGCGTGTCGCGCCCCTCATCACGTTCACGGCGCTGATCCGGGCCATCGTGCAGACCCTGTTGCCGACGGCGGCCCATCTCCAGCGTCGGTTGGCGGCGATCGCCGGGCTCGCCGTATTCGATTCTGCGCTGATGTGCGCCGGCGCTCTGGCCGCCACGGCGTGGTTCGGCGGAACGGATTTCACGATCTCGGCCGGTGCGGCCGTCGGAGCGCTTGTCGCGCTCGCCGGCGGCCTGCTGCTGCTGCGCCTGCTGCCGTTCGAGATGCCGCGGCTGCCGCTCGCCTCCGCCCTGCTGGCCATCGTCGCGGCCTGGGCGATATCGACCTGGCTTGGCGGGAACGTGGTGTTGGCCGCCGCGGCCGGGCTCGGCGTGACGATGCTCGCGAGCCTGCCCGTCTTGCCCCGCATGCTGCGATGGCTGGCACATTGAGGGACGGATGCATGATCGGAACGCTCCAGCCATGAAGATCGTCGTCGGGATCGCGACCGCCGGGCGCCGGGAGGTGCTTTGCGACACGCTCGCCGAGCTTGCGCGGCAGGAGCGGCTGCCGGCGGAGATCCTGATCTGCCCGGCGCAGGAGGAGGATGTCGACTGGTCCTTCGCCGCGACGCTCGCCGTGCCGGTCAGGCGGGTCGCGCCGCGACAGGGGCTGTGCGTGCAACGCAACGCCATTCTCGACGCGATCGGCGATGCCGAGCTGCTGCTGTTCTTCGACGATGATTTCCTGCCGGCCCCGTCCTTCGTCACCGAGGCGGAGGCGTTGCTCGGCCGCGAAGGCGACATCGTCGTCGCGACCGGACAGGTGCTTGCCGACGGCATCCACGGGCCGGGCCTCGCTGCCGCGGAAGCCCGGGCGATCCTGGCACGGGACATCGCGCCGGCGGAGGCGCGGTTGACGCCGGTCGAGAATGCCTATGGCTGCAACATGGTATTCCGGGTCGCGGCGATCCGGGCGGCCGGGGCGCGTTTCGACGAGAACCTGCCGCTCTATGGCTGGCAGGAGGACACCGATTTCTGCCAGCAGCTCGCCGGGCAGGGGCGGATCGTACATTCGACCGCGCTGCGCGGTGTGCATCGCGGCAGCAAGCGCGGACGGACCTCCGGTCTGCGCTTCGGCTATTCGCAGATCGCCAACCCGGTCTATCTGGTGCGCAAGGGCACGCTCAGGCCGCGCCGCGCTCTGCGGCTTGCCGCTGGCAATGTCGCGGCGAATATCGGCGGCAGCCTCAAGCCGAACAACCCCGTCGACCGGATCGGCCGGCTGAAGGGCAATTGCCTCGCTTTCTGGGACCTGCTGCGCGGGCGGCTCGCGCCGCAGCGGATCCTGTCGTTCAAGTAGGGGCCGTCAATCTTTGACGGCCAGAATCCCGCCTGGAGACTTTCGTGCGCGCGGTGATTATCAGCGATTTCGGTTCGGTCAACGGTGGTGCCGCCAAGGTCGCCATCGAGAGCGCGCGTGGGCTGGCTGAGGCGGGGGTCGAGATTGTCTTCGCTTGTGCCATCGGCCCCATCTCCGAACGGCTCGACCATCCGCGGATCAGCGTGGAACACTTCGCCGGCAAGGAAATCTGGCAGGTCGGGAGCAAGCTCGCAGCCGCCAGGCAGGGCATCTGGAATGCCCGGGCCTACCGCTTTCTGAGCGATCTTCTCGCCCGCCAGCCGCGCGACGAGACGCTGGTGCACCTCCATCAATGGACCAAGGCCTTCAGCCCGGCTGCCATCGCCGCCGCCGGAGAAAGCGGGCTGCCTGTCGCCCTCACCGTTCACGACTATTTCTCGTTCTGTCCGGTCGGCGGCTATTTCGACTTCAAGGCGAACGCGCTCTGTCAGCGCAGGCCGATGTCGATCGGCTGCGTGGCCTGCAATTGCGACCGCGCCTCCTATCCGCACAAGCTGATCCGCGTCGCCCGGCAGTTCGGCTCCGACAAGGCGATGCGCAAGCTCGACGCGCCGCTCTTTATCCATGTCAGCGATTTCGCGCGCCGTTTCGCGGAACCTTTCCTGCCGCGGCAGGCCCGGCATGTCGTGGTCGAGAACATGGTGGAGGCGGAAAGGCGCACGCCGGTCAACGCCACCCGCAACCGGCACGCGCTGTTCCTTGGCCGCTTTACCCAGGAGAAGGCGGCGGATGTCCTGGCGAAGGCTGCGCGCGACGCCGATATGCCCGTACGTTTCGTTGGCGAAGGGCCGCTTGCCGGCGAGATTGCGCGGCTCAACCCGCAAGCCGAGATTCGTGGCTGGGTGCCGGCCGAGCGTGTCTTCGACGAGATCGCGCAGGCACGTTGCCTGGTGCAGCCATCGCTTTGGTATGAGCCTGGACCGCTGGTGATCGCCGAAGCACGCTCGCTCGGCGTGCCGGTGATCCTGGCGCGGACGACCGGTTCGGCGAGCTGGGTCGCCGACGGAGAGGATGGCATCCTCGTCGATCGCGGGGATGCCGCCGGCCTTTCGGCCGCGCTGACGCGCCTGAAGGACGATGCCTGCGCAAGCGCGATGGGCATAGCTGCCTATCGCGGCTATTGGGCCGACCCGCTGACGACGGAGCGGCATGTCGGGCGCACGATCGAGAGCTATCGGCTGCTCCTCAGCGCGAAGCCCTGAGACACGCGCCCGACGCCGAGCGCGCTGTCGTCGTTTCTGTGCAAACTCCGGCCTCAGGAGCCGACAGCTCCGTTTCGGCGTTGTGCCGAGGCACGCTCGCCGATCGCGTTCGCATCTCGCATCGCAGTCGAATCGATTGACAGGATTAATTTCCTCGTATAGGAATGTTCTTGTTTTGTTTCTATAGGAGAGAGCGCATGCCTTCTTTCGCGTTGTTCGATGACGCCGTGGTTGCACGCACGGCGGCGGCAACATCGGGCTGGGCCAATTTCACAGGCCTGCAAACCGTCTTTGACTATGCTCGCAGCCAGGACAGGCCGCTTTTCTTTCAGGCTGGCGTGTATGATTCAGGCACGGTCACGGTTCTTCCCAGCAATGGTGGCGGCAAGCCGCTGCTGGCGCGCGCCATTCCGGGCTCGGTGGTGCTTCGCTTCAGCGGTGTGAATAATTTCCTTGTTGTCGATGGGCAGAGCCAGGTGCGTTTTGAGGGCCTCTCGTTCGACGGGCAGAACCGTGCGCTGTCCGATTACGTTGCCGGCAGGCCGGCCTTCATCGCGGTTGCGAACGGCGCCAAGGATGTCGTGTTCGAGGATTGCCGCATCCTCTATTCGCCCGGGATCGGCGTCTATGTAAGGGGGGCGGAAGCCACCTTCCGCGACACTTATCTCCAGAGCCATTCCGTCGGCATCTGGAGCGAGAACGGCCGCATCAACGTGCTGTCCTGCTCGCTGGCGCTGATGAGCAACAACGGCATCGCGGTCTGGCGTGACACCATCACCGGCGACAGCTCCACAATCTCCGGCAATCTCATCAACGGCATCGACACGGTGGCCGGCGGCACGGGGCAGAATGGCAACGGCATCAGTGTCTTCCGGGCGGTCGGCGTCACAATTACCAACAACCAGATCTTCAATACGCAGTACTCGGCCATCCGCTGCAATGGCGGCGGGCTGCACAATGTCAGCAACAACAACATCTTCGGCGCGCGGGAAATCGCGATCTTCATCGAGGCGCCGGGGGCCGGAATCGATCTCACCGGCTGCATCGTGTCCAACAACAGCATCGATACCGCCGGCGGCGGGATTAATGTCGCCAATTCCGGCCTGTACAATGACGGCATCTCGCGCAGCGTCGTCGTGGAGGGCAACCGGATTTCGAGCATGGCCGACAATGCCGTGACCGGCGGAACCGCTGGCGGCAACGGCATCGTCGTCGAGCAGGATTGTGTGGTTTCGGGCAACCTGATCGAGAATGTCGCCGGCATCGGCGTTCAGGCCGGCATCAATGACGGCGCGCGCGATCTCGTCGTCACGGGGAATCTGGTTCGTGGTGCGAAGATGGGGATCGGTGTCTCGAACCACGCAGTGTCGTCAAGCGGACGTTCGGTGGTGATCTCCGGAAACATCGTGCGGAGCGCGAGCGTGGGCGGTGTCGTGCCGACGGTCTTCACCGGGGCTGGCCTGGACCGTGTGGGCACGGTTGAATACGGCAATGACCTCGCGACCGCCGCAGGGAGCGTGACGTTCGGCCATAATCGCTATCTCTGAGGGTTCGCGCCTGAAGCCAACAAAAAACCGGGGCGTCGCCGCCCCGGTGAAAGGTAGCCGCGGGATACGCGGCCGGGAGGAAGCCGTGGGCCGGCTCGAAAGAGCCGGCCCGAGCTCTCAGTAGGAGTAGTACATCGCGAACTCGACCGGGTGCGGCGTCATCTCGAAGCGCGCCACATCCTGCATCTTGAGCTCGATATAGCTCTCGATGAAGTCGTCGTTGAAGACGCCGCCAGCCTTGAGATAGGCGTTGTCCTTCTTGAGGCTTTCCAGGGCCTCGCGCAGCGAACCGCACACCGTCGGGATCTTCTTCAGTTCGCGCGGCGGCAGGTCGTAGAGGTCCTTGTCCATGGCCGGACCCGGATCGATCTTGTTGATGATGCCGTCGAGGCCGGCCATCAGCATGGCGGCGAAGGCGAGATAGGGGTTCGCCATCGGATCGGGGAAGCGGACCTCGACGCGCTTGGCCTTTGGCGAGGTCGTCCACGGAATACGGCAGGACGCCGAGCGGTTGCGCGCCGAATAGGCGAGCAGCACCGGAGCTTCATAGCCCGGGACGAGGCGCTTGTAGGAGTTCGTCGACGGGTTGGTGAAGGCGTTCAGGGACTTGGCGTGCTTGATGATGCCGCCGATGTACCACAGGCACTCCTGCGACAGGTCGGCATATTTGTTGCCGGCCATCGTCGGCTTGCCGTTCTTCCAGATCGACTGGTGGACGTGCATGCCCGAGCCGTTGTCGCCATAGATCGGCTTCGGCATGAAGGTCGCGGTCTTGCCGTAGCTCTGGGCGACGTTGTGGATTGCGTACTTGTAGACCTGCATGGTGTCGGCCATGTGGGTCAGGGTGTCGAACTTCAGGCCGAGCTCGTGCTGGGCGGAAGCGACCTCGTGGTGGTGCTTCTCGACCTTGGCGCCCATGGCCGCCATGGCCGCCAGCATCTCGCCGCGCATGTCCTGCGCCGAATCCTGCGGCGGAACCGGGAAGTAGCCGCCCTTGGTGGCGATGCGGTGGCCAAGATTGCCGCCCTCGTACTCGGTCATGCCGTTGATCGGCAGCTCGACGTTGTCGAGCTTGAAGCCCGTGTTGTACGGATCCGCCGCGATCTTGACGTCGTCGAAGACGAAGAACTCGGCCTCGGGGCCGACATAGATGGTGTCACCGATGCCGGTCGACTTGAGATAGGCCTCCGCCTTCTTGGCGATGCCGCGCGGGTCACGGCCATAGGGCTCGCCGGTGGCGGGCTCGAGCACGTCGCAGGTGATGACCATGGTGGCGGCCGAGAAGAACGGGTCCATCACGGCGGTGGTCGGATCCGGCATCAGCAGCATGTCGGACTCGTTGATGGCCTTCCAGCCAGCGATCGAGGAACCGTCAAACATCGTGCCTTCGGCGAAGATGTCCTCGTCGATCATCGTGACGTCGAAGGTCACATGCTGCCACTTGCCGCGCGGGTCGGTGAAGCGGAAATCGACATATTTGACGTCGTTGTCCTTGATCGCCTTGAGGACATCCTTGGCGCTTTTCATTTCAGCATTCCTCTTGCCAGCTATTTCTCAAACTCGCGCGCTGCGGATGGATCCAAATCACCCGGCAGCTCTCGACCCATGTGATGCGGGAAATCGTCAGATCGCGTCCGCGCCTGTCTCGCCCGTGCGGATGCGGATGGCACCCTCCACGCTCGATACAAAAATCTTGCCATCGCCGATGCGGCCGGTCTGGGCGGCCTTCATGATCGCCTCGATCGCACGCTCGACCATATCGTCGGCCAGAACGATCTCGATCTTCACCTTCGGCAGGAAGTCGACGACGTATTCGGCGCCGCGATAGAGCTCGGTATGGCCCTTCTGGCGGCCGAAGCCCTTCGCCTCGAGAACGGTGATGCCCTGAAGCCCGACTTCCTGAAGCGCTTCCTTCACCTCGTCCAGCTTGAAGGGCTTGATGATCGCTTCGATCTTCTTCATGCGCCGACCGGCCTCCTTTGCGCCCCAGACCCCGGCCGGAGCCGGGCGGCACCCGCCGCGATCCGGGGAGTTTGAACGATCCCCGGCCGCATGCGAAGCACCTTGTCTTGCTCATAGCATCGGCGCCCGCGCACCGCCACGTGGCAGCCCGGCTTCTTGCGCCTGATCGAGAGGCAAAAAACAGCATAAAAAAAAGTCAAACGCCTAATTGTAGTGCAAATCCTGCCTTTGCGCCTTGTTGTCGCGCCGTGCGACCTGCTCTCATGATGGGCCATGCCCGGCACAACGATCCCAGCCATGCGACCGACCGACCTCGCCTTGCTCACAGTGGCGCAGATGGGGGAGGCGGATCGCATCACGATCGCGGGTGGGACGCCGGGCATCATGCTGATGGAGCGGGCCGGGGCGGCGGTGGCCGATGCGGTCTCCCGCCATGCGGCTTCCGGCGCAAGCGTGAGCATATTCTGTGGCCCCGGCAACAATGGTGGCGACGGCTTCGTTGCCGCGAGGCTCCTGCGTGAACGAGGGTTTCAGGTGGCGGTTGCTCTGCTGGGCGACGTGCATGCGCTGCGGGGCGATGCCGCCATCGCCGCGGAATGCTGGGGCGGCCCGATCCTGCCGCCGGACGTGGTTGTGCCGAACGATGCGGACATCCTCGTCGATGCGCTGTTCGGAGCGGGTTTGAGCCGGCCGCTTGCCGGCGAGGCCGCGCAGCTGGTCGCGGCGATGAACGCCTCTGGCCGGCCGCTGGTCGCGGTCGATGTTCCCAGCGGGCTTTCGGGCGATACCGGGCAGGCCGAGGGGCCGGTCGTTCGTGCCGCGGAAACGGTGACCTTCTTCCGGCTCAAGCCCGGTCACCTCCTCCAGCCCGGCCGCGATCTCTGCGGACAGGTGACGCTGGCGGATATCGGCATTCCGGCCGAAGCGGCCCTCGAGGCGATCGCTCCTACGGCCTTCGCCAACGGTCCCGCTCTCTGGAGCTGCCATCTGCCGCGCCATGGCAGCTTCACGCATAAATTCGAGCGCGGCGCCGTTGCCGTACTCGCGGGAGGGATCGCCGGCGTCGGGGCGCCGCGGCTCGGCGCGCGGGCGGCCCTACGGATCGGCGCCGGGCTCGCGACCATCCTCTGCGCTCCTGCGGCCCTGGCTGCACATGCGATGCGTGGGCCGGACGCGCTGATGCAGCGCTCCCTCGCGGACGAAACGGGCCTTGCGCCTCTCCTGGAGGATCGGCGCTTGTCCGCCGTTCTGGCAGGGCCGGCGCTCGGGCTCGATGCGCGAGCTCGCCAGCTGGTTGCGGCGCTTGTCCATAGCAGCAAGCCGCTGGTGCTCGACGCCGATGCGCTGACGATTCTGGCGGAGAGTGCGGAAGCCCTGTCGAGGCTGGGACAGCGGAACGCGGCTTGCGTGATGACGCCGCATGAGGGCGAGTTCCGGCGGCTTTTCGGCCGGGAGCCGGCGATCGACCGGGACTCTTCCAAGCTGGAGCGCGCCCGCAAGGCCGCTGCCTTCAGTGGGGCGATCGTCGTCTACAAGGGAGCCGACACGGTGATCGCATGCCCGGACGGGCGTGCGGCGATCAATGCGACCGGCTCGCCGGCGCTGGCGACCGCCGGTTCCGGCGACGTCCTGGCCGGGATGGTCACGGGGCTGGTCGCGCAGGGCGTGCCGGCCTTTGAGGCGGCCTGCATGGCGGTCTGGCTGCACGGGAAGGCCGGCGAAGCGCTGGGCTTCGGGCTGATCGCGGACGAGCTGCCCGAAGCCGTTCCGCCCTTGCTCCGCACGCTCGCCGCAGGAGCGGGTCCGGATCCATGACGCTGGCACAAACGAAACCGCCCCGTTGCCGGGGCGGTTCGGATCGAACGTGTCAGCTGCCGGAATAGGTCACGGCCGGGGCTGCATTGAGCTGGTCCTTGGTCATGGTGATCTTGCCATGATCCGGATACATGGCTGGCGCCTTCGGAGCCGAGGCTGCCGGCGGAGCCGCGCTCATGCCGCCGCCCGTGCTACCGGCAGCACCGCCCGCCGGGGCAGGGGCCGGAGCGGGTGGGGCGATCGGCTGATCGCTCCAGGTCACCTGCTCGAAGGGAATGGCGACGTCCTTCGCGCCGATGCCGAGGAAGCCGCCGACGCCGACCGTGACCATCTCGATCTTGCCGGTCTTGTCGACGATCACTTCGGTTACGTCACCGACCTTCTTGTCGTCGGGGCCGTAGATATCGACGCCGATCAGCTTGCTGGTACGCCATTTGCCCTGGCCGGCGAGATTGTTTGCCGGAGGCTTGGCAGGCTGAGCCGCGGGAGCCGGGCTCGTCGAGGACGAGGGCGGCGTCGGAGCGCTCGTCTGCGCGAGCGCCGTCGCGGTCAGCATGGCGAATCCGATAGAGGTCATGACGAGTTTATGCGTGAGCATTTTTTCCTCCTTTATCAGCCCAAGTCGCAGGCCGTTCATGCAACCAACAGATGAAACAAGTTTTTGTTCGTCTTCTGTCGAGACAAACCATGGCAGAGGCGCGCAAATAATCGCGTCACCGAAAGCAGCTTGAAATTCCCTGCTCGTTCGGTTTGCCGACTTGCTTGCATCGCGATGTCGTGATCGGATGCTGCGCTTGCTACAACGTCTGGAAGCCGGTGCTGTTCCCGGAGACGTGGAGACAAATCATGCCGATTGCGTTGACTGTCCTGCTGGCCGAGGCCGAAACCGCAGCGCTCGACCGCCACATCGCGGCGCATCGGCCTGGGCATACGCGTGAAGAGATGGTGGCGGAGATCGTGGCGCGGTGGCTGGAGGTGCAGCAGCCCGCCACCAGAACTCATCCGGATGAAGGACTTCGCCCGGAGGAGCTCAACGCCAGCAACGATTCCTGAACGTTGCTGGGCTCGATGCCGCGGGGATCAGTCGTCGGCGTCGTCGCGACGGAGCTCGAAGGCGAGCATCGCTTCGGCGATCGCTTGCAGTTCCTTGTCCTTTTCGGGGCCGTCGGGCAGGGCGTTCAGTTCCTCGACGCGCTGCTGCGCCCGGTCATAGTCTTCCTCGGTATGGACCATGATCGGCGTTTTCACGGTATCTACCTCCTGTGTCGGCCCGGCTGGGCGGCATGGTCGGCATCCCAGCGTTCGACGGCATCGATGAGAGCCTGCAATTCTTGCTCCTCATCGTCGCCGCGTGTCGAGTCCTTGAGGCTTTCGATGCGATGCTTGGCCAGTCCGTAGTCCTCGACGGTCTCGATCCTGAAGACCGGACGGGTTGCCTCGCCAGTGCTGTCGCCGCGCCGAACCTTGGCTCGCATCGGAACCTCCTGCCTTGAGCCCTGCATAGGAGATACCCGCGACGGCGCGCCCTGTTCCCGCCCGGTTAAGCTTTCCGCAAGAGCCCCGCGGGCATTGATGGTCGATTGGTCGCAGTCACAGGGGCAGGGGAGCGCCGCGATGAACAGGCTTCTGGCCACGGTTCTGCTGGTCGGCCTCGCGCAGGCGCCGCAGCCAGCGACCGCCTTCTGGCAGCGCTCGCAATTCACGCGCTGCTCCGATGCAACCACGGAAGACGAGCGTCTGCGGCTGCGCTGCTGGGAACTCGACGCCTATGTCGATCCCGGCTGGCCGGCTCTCGGAGTGGGCGGAGGCGCCTATCTCCTGCCGGAGGCGCCGCCACCGCCTCACAGTCGGAGGCCGATAAAGGGCGGCGTGACGCGCCGGCTCGGCTGAGCGGCTGTTCGCGTGTGACGCAGGGGCTCGCATCGGTCGTAGCGCTGTGAGAGCATGGCCGGGCCCGATCGGCCTTCTCGCGGCGACGCCATGGAAATCCTCTCAGGCTTCGGTTTTCTGACCTTGTTCGGCCTGAGCGCTCTGGCCGGCATCGCCCTGCGCATGTGGCTGCCGGAGGAGCATCTGTCGAAGGAGAACATGGAAGCGGTCCGGCTGGTGACCGGCCTGCTCGTGACCTTCGCCGCGCTGGTGCTGAGCCTGCAGCTCTCGACCGCGCGCTCCGCCTTCGATTCCGCCAACAGGAACCGCTCGCTCTACGCGGCCGAGCTGGCGCGGCTCGACCAATGCCTGCGCAATCTGGGGCCGAGCCTCGCTCCGACCCGGCAGATCCTGAGCCGCTACGTCGCCGCCGTGATCGCCAGTACCTGGCCTGCGGAGCCCGCTCCTTCGGTTGCCGGCATGCCGGATACCCGCCGCATGTCGGTTCGCGGCGAAGATGCGGTTCTGGCCGGCATGCTCAACGAGGTCGGACTGGCCATCGACACAACCGCTCCGGCGCCTGATCTATCCCCGGTTTTGCAACGCTGCCGGGCCGACTACGCCAGAGTTCAGGAAAGCCGCTGGGCCGTGATCGAGGATACGAACGGCCCGCAAAGCGGGCTGTTCCTCGGTATCATCAGCTTCTGGCTTGCGTTGGTGTTCCTGAGCTTCGGGCTGCAGGTGCCGCGCCGTCGAGTCAGCGGCATCGTCCTCGCGATCGGGGTGGTCTCCGTCGCGAGCGTGATGTTCGTCATCGTCGATCTGGCCTTGCCTTACCAAGGCCTGTTCGGGATTCGCAGCCTCGCCATGCGAGAAGCGCTGGCGGATATGAGCCGCTAGATCGCCGAGCGTCCTGTCGGGCGCGATCATGGCGATCTATCTACCTGATCGTATCGAATCGGGCTTTCCGAAAGCCGCGTCCCGGCTTCGGGCCGCCGCGTTCAGTTTTGGCTTTTGGAAGCCGTCGCCTGTTCGAGAATGCGGACGGTTTCCTCGAGGCTCTCCCGCACGCCGAGCATGAAATCCTTGCCGAACCCGATGATGGTGTCCGCCGGCTCGCCCTTGTGGGTGTAGACCACGACGACCTGCTCGGGATTGACATAGACGGGCTTGCCGTCGCGCGGCGAGGTGAATTTGCACAGCTTGGGCACGGCATTCCTCCGGGGCGGGGCTTGGGTGCGCGCAGGCGCCGATGGGGGCGGAAGCGTCCGGCGACGGGGCCGGCTCAGGCCGTGGCCCGATTCCGGGTGGTGGTGAGCGGGGTGGGGATCGAACCCACGACCACATGATTAAAAGTCACGTGCTCTACCACTGAGCTACCCGCCCTCACAGGCCCGCTGACATACGGAGGTGAAGGGCGCGGGTCAACATGTCCAATGCACATCCATGCCGCCTGTCCCCTTCCTGGCGTAACCCTCCGGCCCCGTGCGTTAACCGCCCGGAAACCACGCCATCCTAGCCTCATCAGCCATGGTCATTCGTCGCGGTCTCAGATCTGTCTTCGTGACGCTCGCGCTCTATGCGGTGTCGGCGCTGACGGTCAGCTATTTCTTGTTCCACGCCCAGCACGGCGCGCGCGGCCTCGAGGCGCGCGGCGCCGTTCGGGAATCGCTGCGCGAACTGGAAGCGGAGTTGGCGACGCTCACCCTGGAGCGCAAATCCTGGGAACAGCGCCTCGCCCTCGTGCGCGACGACAATGTCGATCGCGATCTGCTCGACGAGTCGGCGCGTGCCATGCTTGCCCGGACCCACAAGAACGACGTCGTGATCATGGGGCGTTAGCGAGCCGGCTGTTAGTCTCAGACGTATCAATTAACTTGAATCCAGTTACGCCTGCAGTATCATTATATTTCAACGACTTAGATGATGGTGCAGTGCGAGATAGCGTCCTCGCCAAGGTTTTTTCGATCCTCTACAACAAAGGTCGAAGGCCCTTGGAGGATCGTCTATGGCTGTTGCTGCGCGTAAACCGAAAGCTCCCGCCCCATCGAAAGCCGCCGCCAAGCCGGCAAAGGCACGTTCGGCCAAGGAGGGAGCGGGGCAGTCCGCCCCGGCTGCCAGCAACGTCACTCCCTTCACCAAGGACGAAGACCTCCACGCCTATCGCGAGATGCTGCTGATCCGGCGCTTCGAGGAGAAGGCCGGCCAGATGTACGGCATGGGCCTGATCGGCGGCTTCTGCCACCTCTATATCGGCCAGGAAGCCGTCGTCATCGGCATGCAGATGGCCTCCAAGGATGGTGACCAGGTCATCACCGGCTATCGCGACCACGGCCACATGCTGGCCTGCGGCATGGAATCGCGCGGCGTGATGGCTGAGCTCACCGGTCGGCGCGGCGGCTATTCGCGCGGCAAGGGCGGCTCCATGCACATGTTCAGCCGCGAGAAGAACTTCTATGGCGGCCACGGCATCGTCGGCGCGCAGGTATCGCTCGGAACGGGCCTCGCCTTCGCCGACTGGTATCGCGGCGACAACACCGTCTCCATGACCTATTTCGGCGACGGCGCCGCCAATCAGGGCCAGGTCTACGAGAGCTTCAACATGGCCGAGCTCTGGAAGCTGCCGGTCGTGTTCATCATCGAGAACAACCGCTACGCCATGGGCACCGCAGTGAGCCGCGCTTCGGCCCAGACCGATTTCTCGCGCCGCGGCGTCTCCTTCAACATTCCGGGCGAGCAGGTCGACGGCATGGATGTCCGGGCCGTTCGCGAGGCCGGCCAGCGCGCGATCGACCATGCGCGCTCCGGCAAGGGCCCCTACATCCTGGAGATGCAGACCTACCGCTATCGCGGCCACTCGATGTCGGACCCGGCGAAGTACCGCTCCAAGGACGAGGTCCAGCGGATGCGCGAGGAGCATGATCCGATCGAGCAGGTCCGGGCCCGGCTGGTCCGCGAGTTCAAGGTCGGCGAGGACGAGCTGAAGGCGATCGACGCCAAGGTGCGCGAGATCGTCAACGACGCCGCCGAATTCGCGACGCATGACCCCGAGCCCGACGTCTCGGAACTTTACACCGACATCCTGCTGGAGCCGGCGCAGGGCTGACGCCCGCGCCGCTGCCGCCTCTCGCCTTTCCCCGCGTCTAGAATCCGGGTGCGTTCATGCCGATCGACATTCTCATGCCTGCCCTTTCTCCCACCATGGAGGAAGGAAAACTGGCCAAGTGGCTGAAAAAAGAGGGCGATCAGGTCAAGTCCGGCGACATCATCGCCGAGATCGAGACCGACAAGGCGACCATGGAGGTCGAGGCGGTCGATGAGGGCATCCTCGCCAAGATCCTGGTGCCGGACGGCAGCGAGAATGTCGCGGTCAACACGCGGATCGGCGTGATCGCCGCCGATGGCGAGGATGTCAGCGCCGCGGCGAGCGGAGCCGGCAAGGCGGCGGCCGAGAAGCCGGCCGAGGCCAAGGAAGAGCCGAAGCCCGAGGCCAAGGCGGAAGACGCTCCCGCTGCCAGCAAGCCCGAGAGCGTGCCGGCCCAGGCGAAGGCCTATGACGCTTCGTCCGAATTCCCGGCCGGCGCCGAGATCGTCAGCCAGACGGTCCGCGAGGCGCTGCGTGACGCGATGGCCGAGGAGATGCGCCGCGATGGTGACGTCTTCGTCATGGGCGAGGAGGTCGCGGAGTATCAGGGCGCCTACAAGGTCACTCAAGGATTGCTGCAGGAATTCGGCGCCAAGCGCGTCATCGACACCCCGATCACCGAGCATGGCTTCGCCGGCATCGGCGTCGGCGCGGCGCTTTCGGGCCTCAGGCCGATCGTCGAGTTCATGACCTTCAACTTCGCCATGCAGGCGATCGACCAGATCATCAACTCCGCCGCCAAGACGCTCTACATGTCCGGCGGACAGATGGGCTGTCCGATCGTGTTCCGCGGCCCCAACGGCGCGGCCGCCCGCGTCGGTGCCCAACACAGCCACGACTATGCGGCGTGGTACTCCAACGTGCCGGGCCTCAAGGTGGTGATGCCCTACAGCGCCTCCGACGCGAAGGGGCTGCTCAAGAGCGCGATCCGCGACCCGAACCCGGTGATCTTCCTCGAAAACGAGATCATGTATGGCAAGTCCTTCGACGTGCCGAAGGGCGATGATTTCCTGATCCCGATCGGCAAGGCCAAGGTGGTGCGGCCGGGCACCGACGTGACCATCGTCTCCTTCGGCATCGGCATGACCTATGCGCTCGGCGCCGCCGAGGCGCTGGCCAAGGACGGCATCGAGGCCGAGGTCATCGACCTCCGCACGATCCGCCCGATGGATATCGAGACGGTCGTTGCCTCCGTGCAGAAGACCAATCGCTGCGTCGCGGTGGAGGAGGGCTTCCCGCAGTCCGGCGTCACCGCCGAGATCGGCATGAAGATCATGGAGGCGGCGTTCGACTATCTCGACGCCCCCGTCGCCCGCGTCACCGGCAAGGACGTGCCGATGCCTTATGCGGCGAACCTCGAGAAGCTCGCTTTGCCGAATATCGGCGAGGTCGTCGCGGCGGCCAAGGCCGTCTGCTATCGCTGAGAGGGGCTGACCGATGCCGACCAACATCCTGATGCCCGCGCTCTCTCCGACGATGGAGAAGGGCAATCTCGCCAAATGGCTGAAGAAGGAAGGCGACACCATCAAGTCCGGCGACATCATCGCCGAGATCGAGACCGATAAGGCCACGATGGAGGTCGAGGCGGTCGATGAGGGCATCCTCGCCAAGATCGTGGTGCCGGAAGGCACGGCCGATGTCGCAGTCAACGAGGTGATCGGCGTGATCGCCGGCGAGGGCGAGGACGCCAAGAGCGTCTCCGCACCGGCGGTCGGCGCTGCGCCGAAGGTGGAAGCTCCCAAGTCCGAGCCTGCGAAAGCCGAAGTCGCTCCGGCCGCCGCTGCGCCTGCCAAGGCGGCTGAAGCACCGGTTGCGACTGCTCCGGCGAAGGCTGACGGCAGCCGTTCCTTTGCCTCGCCGCTGGCGCGGCGTCTCGCCAAAGAGGCCGGGCTCGACCTCTCCGCCATCGCTGGCTCCGGCCCGCATGGCCGCATCGTCGAGAAGGATGTCGAGGCTGCCAAAAAGGGCGGCGGCGCCAAGGCTGCTCCGGCGGCTGCGCCTGCCGCTGCTCCCACGGCCAAGCCCGCCGCCGCGCCGCTCGCGACCGGCCCCTCGGACGAGGCGGTCAAGAAGCTGTTCGCGCCGGATTCCTATGAAGAAATCCCGCATGACGGCATGCGCAAGACGATCGCGCGCCGCCTGCTCGAGGCCAAGCAGACCGTCCCGCATTTCTACGTCACGGTCGATTGCGAACTCGACGCGCTGCTCAAGTTGCGCGCGGAGCTCAATGCGGCCGCGCCGGAGAAGGACGGCAAGCCCGCCTACAAGCTCTCGGTCAACGACATGGTCATCAAGGCGCTGGCGCTGGCGCTCAAGGCGGTTCCGGACGCAAACGTGTCCTGGACCGAGAACACGATGCTCAAGCACAAGCATGCCGATGTCGGCGTCGCCGTCTCGATCCCGGGCGGCCTGATCACGCCGATCATCCGCGATGCCTGCCACAAGACGCTGTCGCAGATCTCCAACGAGATGAAGGACATGGCGGCCCGCGCCAAGGCCCGCAAGCTGAAGCCCGAAGAGTATCAGGGCGGCACGACGGCAGTCTCGAACCTCGGCATGTTCGGGGTCAAGGACTTCGCGGCGATCGTCAATCCGCCGCATGCGACGATCCTGGCGGTTGGCGCCGGCGAGCAGCGCGTCATCGTCAAGGGCGGTCAGCCGGCTGTCGCGACGGTGATGTCGGTGACGCTCTCGACCGACCACCGCGCCGTCGACGGCGCGCTTGGTGCCGAGCTTCTCGCGGCGTTCAAGGGCTATATCGAGAAGCCCATGGCGATGCTGGTCTGAGGCGGCGGGAGAAACACCATGGCTGACTACGACATCATCGTCATCGGCTCCGGCCCTGGCGGCTATATCGCCGCCATCCGCGCCGCCCAGCTCGGCTTCAGGACCGCGATCGTCGAGCGTGAGCATCTCGCCGGCATCTGCTCGAACTGGGGCTGCATCCCGACCAAGGCGCTGCTGCGCTCGGCCGAGATCCTGCATTACGGCCAGCATGCCAAAGATTACGGGCTCACGCTGGAAGGCTCGTTCAAGGCCGATCTCGATGCCGTCGTGAAGCGCTCGCGCGGCATCGCGGTCAGGATGAACAACGGCGTCCAGTTCCTGATGAAGAAGAACAAGGTCGACGTGATCTGGGGCGAGGCCAAGCTGACCAAGCCCGGCACGATCGCCGTCGCGCCGACCAAGAAGCCGGCGATGCAACCGCAAGGGCCGGTGCCGAAGGGCGCCAAGGGCGAGGGCACCTATACGGCCGACCACATCATCGTCGCGACCGGCGCCCGGCCGCGCGCGCTGCCCGGCATCGAGCCGGATGGCAAGCTGATCTGGACCTATTTCGAGTCGATGGTCCCCGCCAAGATGCCGAAATCGCTGCTGGTGATGGGCTCGGGCGCCATCGGCATCGAATTCGCGTCGTTCTACCGGACGATGGGCGTCGAGGTGACCGTCGTCGAGGTGCTGCCGCAGGTCGTGCCGGTGGAGGATGCCGAGATCGGCGCCTTCGCGCGGAAAGCCTTCGAGAAGCAGGGCATGAAGATCATCACCAGCGCCAAGGTGACGAAGGTCGAGAAGGGGGCGGATTCGATTACCGCCCACATCGAGGACGAGAAGGGCGGCAAGCAGACGATCACGGCCGACCGCATGATCTCGGCTGTCGGCGTCGTCGGCAATATCGAGAATATCGGGCTGGAGGCGCTCGGCGTGAAAACCGATCGCGGCTGCATCGTCATCGACGATCTCTGCCGCACCAACGTCAAGGGCGTCTACGCCATCGGTGACGTCGCCGGCCCGCCGATGCTGGCGCACAAGGCCGAGCATGAGGCGGTGATCTGCGTCGAGGCGATCAAGGGGCTGCATCCGCACCCGATGGACAAGTCGGTGATCCCGGGCTGCACCTATTGCCACCCGCAGATCGCCAGCGTCGGCCTGACCGAGGCGAAGGCCAAGGCCGCCGGCCACGAGATCAAGGTCGGTCGCTTCAACTTCGTCGCCAACGGCAAGGCCGTGGCGCTCGGCGAGGACAGCGGCCTCGCCAAGACGATCTTCGACGCCAAAACCGGCAAGCTGCTCGGCGCCCATCTGGTCGGCCCGGAGGTGACCGAGCTGATCCAGGGCTTCGTCGTCGCGATGAACCTCGAGACGACCGAGGAAGAATTGATGCATACCATCTTCCCGCATCCGACGCTGTCGGAGGTGATGAAGGAAAGCGTGCTCGATGCTTACGGCAAGGTGCTGAACGCCTGAGCTGCGCAGTCACGGCGGAGAGCCTGGAAATTGGCTTTCCATGGGCGGTATGGCGGCGGGGGCGTGCCATGAAGCGTGCGGGTGCAAGGCTGCTGACCGTTCTCGCGGCTGTCCTGTTTGGCGGCGTGGGAGCCTTGGCCTGTGACGGCGATACATGCGCCAACGGCCTGGCCTATGAAGCGTTCGGCGCGGCACCCGGCGGCGGGACGCGCCCCGTCCTCGCCATCTTCGTCCATGGGGACGTTTCGGCCGGAGGGCCGGCCGACTACATGTACAGCCATGCTAGGCGGTTCGCGGCCGGCCGCAAGAATGTGGTGGCCGTTGCCCTGCTGCGGCCCGGCTATTACGACCGCGCCGGCCGTCGCAGCGACGGCTCCGATAATGGCCGTCGGGATACGTTCCAATCCGGCAACAACAGCGCTGTCGCCGGGGCGATCCAGGAGTTGAAGCGCATCTACAACGCCCGCAGCGTGGTGGCTCTCGGGCATTCGGGCGGCGCCGGCACGATCGCTGTCGTGGCCGGAAGCCATCCCGGCCTGATCAACGGCCTCGTGCTGGTGTCATGCCCTTGCGACGTTCCGGCCTGGTATGCCAGCCGAGGCCGGCGGCCAGGAGCGGCTCAGTCGCCGGTGGACTACGTGTCCGGCATTCCCGCAGGGACGCCGATCGTCACTGTCACCGGACAGGCGGACGACAACACCCGCCCGGAACTGGCGGCGGACTATGTCGCGAAGGTGCAGGCGAGGGGGCTGTCCGCGAGAGCGCAGATCGTCGGGGGCGGGCATAATTTCGGTGGCGCACTTGCGGCGACGTCGGTTTCCGCGCTCGCAGCGATGGTCCGCTGATCGGCAGCGACGCTCGCCCGCAGCGACTTGGCGCCCGCCCGTCCGCGCTCCATATTGCGCCCATGCCGCCACGCACCCGCAAATCGCCGAAGCCCGACCGCGTCGTCCGCGACGAGGATATCGAGATCCTGCCGCCGCGCCGGACGCTGCCGCTGGACTGGAGCGTCATCGTCCCGACGGTGGCGTCCGGCACGGTCATCGGCTTCGCCGCGAGCCTCGTGGTCGGCGGAGGCGGGCTGATCCGCCATGCCGTCGTCGGCGTGCTCGGCATGCTGGTGGGGCAGGGCATCGTGCGCCTGACCGGCTGGCGATTGAATACGGGCTACGGTTTCCTCGACGATGCCGGCATGGCGGTGCTGGGTGCCATCCTCGTCATCCTGCTGGCACGCTTCATCGCGTAAGTTTGGATTTCGTCTTCAGGAACTTTCACGCAGGGCTTACGGTTATCTGCGCGCGCCTTCGCGCATGGCTAGGGGGATATCCGCGATGGAAAGCTTTGCCGCCACCATGGCCCAGCCGGGCTACGGTTTCTTCATGACGCTGCTGATCGGTCTCATCGCCGGCTGGATCGCCGAGCGCCTGACCTCATCCGATCACGGTCTCTTCACCAACATGCTGGTCGGTGTCGCCGGCTCCTTCGTCGGCGCCAAGATCGCCGAATTGCTGGAGGTCCCGGTCTTCGGCTTCTGGCGGACGCTGACGGCTGCGGTGGCCGGCGCCATCGTCATCATCGTGATCTGGAACGCGGCGCGCGGGCGCCGCTGAGGCGCGCTCGCCCGCCGGGCAGTTGCGGGAGCGCGCTTTGGGGATTAGCTAAGAGGGAGCCGGCCTTGCCGGCTCCTGCTTTTGAAGCCCGGACCCCGTTATGGCGCTTGTTCTCGACCTTCTGAACCGCGATCCGCGACCCAATGCCGGCAATCCGAAGGCGGAAGCTCGCCAGCCCGCAGCGGAATTGCGCCACCCCGAGAAGCAGAAGCGGCCGGAAAACCCGGTCCTGCGCAAGCCGGACTGGATCCGCGTCAAGGCGCCAGGCTCGCCGAAATGGGCCGAGACGCAGAAGATCGTGAAGGCCGAGAAGCTGGTCACGGTCTGCGAGGAGGCCGGCTGCCCGAATATCGGCGAGTGCTGGGAGAAGAAGCACGCCACCTTCATGATCATGGGCGACACCTGCACGCGGGCCTGCGCCTTCTGCAACGTGAAGACCGGTGTGCCGCTGCCGCTCGATCTGGAGGAGCCGCGTAAGGTCGCGGATGCCGTCGCCAAGCTTGGGCTCGAGCATGTCGTCATCACCTCGGTCGACCGCGATGATCTCAAGGACGGCGGCGCCGAGCATTTCGCCAACGTGATCCGCGCCATTCGCAAGGCTTCGCCCGGCACCACCATCGAGATCCTGACGCCGGACTTCCTGCGCAAGCCGGGCGCGCTCGAAGTGGTCGTCGCGGCCAAGCCCGACGTCTTCAACCACAATCTCGAGACCGTGCCGGGCAAGTATCTGAAGGTGCGACCGGGCGCGCGCTATTTCCATTCGCTGCGGCTGCTGCAGCAGGTGAAGGAGCTCGACCCGACGATCTTCACCAAGTCCGGCATCATGGTCGGGCTCGGCGAGGAGCGGAACGAAGTTCTCCAGCTCATGGACGATCTGCGCTCGGCCGAGGTCGACTTCATGACCATCGGGCAGTACCTCGCGCCCTCGCGCAAGCACCATGCGGTGATCCGCTTCGTCACGCCGGACGAGTTCAAGAGCTTCGAGACCATCGCCTATGCCAAGGGCTTCCTGATGGTGTCCTCGACGCCGCTGACCCGCTCCTCGCACCATGCCGGCGAGGATTTCGCCCGGCTGCGCGCGAATCGCGCGGCAAAGCTCGGCGGCTGACGGCGCCGTTCCCCATGCCGATGTTCAACAGCACCCGCCGGGTGAAACACTCGCCCGAGCAGATGTTCGCGCTCGTGGCGGATATCGAGAAATATCCGCAATTCCTGCCGCTCTGCGAGGGGCTGGTGGTGCGCCGCCGCACGCCGCGCGAAGGCGGGGGCGAGGTGCTGTTGGCCGATATGACGGTCGGTTACAAGGCGATCCGCGAGACCTTCACCAGCCGCGTGACGCTCGATCCGGCAAACCTGAAGATCCTGGTCGAATATGTCGACGGGCCGTTCCGGCATCTGGAGAATCGCTGGACCTTCAAGCCGAACGAGAGCGGCTGCGAGGTCGGCTTCTTCATTTCCTACGAATTCGCCAGCCGCATGCTCGGCCTGCTGATGGGCGCCATGTTCGACAAGGCCTTCCGCAAGTTCTCGGAGGCCTTCGAGCGCCGCGCCGATCAGGTCTATGGACGCGGTGGGGCTGCAGCCCTCGGAACATAGAGCTTGCCGAGCGCTGCAGAGAACGCGCGAAAGCAGAGTTCCTACGGCCCGGTCAGCGCCGTCTCGCGCAGCAGATCAAGCGCTTCCAGCACGCTGAGGCGGCGGATCTCATCGCGCGATTTCTCGCCGAAGCGGCGTTCGCGATGGCGCGTGCCGGAAGGGCCGGCGCAGGCGAAATGGACGAGCCCGACCGGCTTCTCGACGCTGCCGCCGCCGGGGCCGGCAACGCCGGTGATCGAGACCGCGAAGGTGGCATCAAGGCGCTTGCGGCCGCCTTCCGCCATGGCACGGGCGACGGGTTCGCTGACGGCGCCGTGCTGTTTCAGCAGGGGCTCGGGAACGCCGGCGAGAGCCGCCTTGGCCTCGTTCGCATAGGTGATCAGCCCGCCCAGTACCATCGCGGACGAGCCGGCGATCGCCGTCAGCGCGCCGCAGACGAGGCCGCCAGTGCAGGATTCGACCGTCGCGACGGTGAAGCCGCGCTCCTTGCTCATGTCGAGCAGCTCGGCCGCAAGTGCGCGGATGTCGGGATCGAACATGGCTTCACTCCTCCTCGGGCAGCCGGACCGTCGCTGTGGCCAGCGCAGCGAGGCCTTCGCGCCGGCCAGTGAAGCCCATGCGCTCCGACGTCGTCGCCTTGATCGCGACCTTGCCGGGCGTGACGCCGGCGGCCGCGGCAATCGCTGCGCGGATCGCGTCGCGATGCGGGCCGACCTTCGGCGCCTCGCAGACGATGGTGAGGTCGAGATGGTCGATGCGACCACCACGCTCGCGCACGCGCTCCGCCGCGAAGGCGAGGAATTTCGCTGAGGCGGCGCCGCGCCATTGCGGATCGCTCGGTGGGAAATGCGTGCCGATATCGCCTTCGGCCAGCGCCCCCAGCAACGCGTCGGTCAAGGCATGAAGCGCGACGTCGCCGTCGGAATGAGCGACGACGCCCTGATCGTGGCCGATCCTGACGCCGCCGAGCCAGACATGATCGCCCGGCCCGAAGGCGTGGACATCGTAGCCCGTGCCGACGCGGGTGACGAGCAGCTTGCCGTTGCCGGCGCCGGTCCGCATGAAATCCTCCGGATGCGTCAGCTTGATGTTGGCGGGATCGCCCGCAAAGGTTGCGACGGGATGGCCGGCCCATTCCATCAGCGCGGCATCGTCGGTGAAGCCGTGCAGGAGCGCGGCGCTGGCCGCCTCGTGAGCGGCCAGCAAAGGGCCGAACCGGAAGGCCTGCGGGGTCTGCACGCTGACGAGCCGGTCCCGGGGCGGCGTCTCGGCGATGTGGCCGCGCTCGTCGATACGCTTGATCGTGTCGGTGACCGGCAGGGCGGGGATGGCCGCGAGCCCGCTTTCGTCCAATGTGCGGATGGCGGCGTCGATCAGGGCCGGCGAGACGAAGGGGCGCGCCGCGTCATGGACCAGCACGATGCCATCGAAGCCGTCGCGCGCCAGCGCCTGCAGCCCACGCCGGACGGAGTCCTGCCGGGTCGCGCCACCGATGGTCGGCGGCGCAAGGCGCGCGGGGTCGAGGCCGGCGATGGCGTCGGCATAGCGATCCTCGTCGCCCTCGCCGATCACGACAGCGACGCGGCCGATCGCAGGCTCTGCCAGAAAAGGCGCCAGCGCCTGCGCGAGAACCGGGCGCCCGTCGATCAGCCTGTATTGCTTCGGCTGGCCGGCGCCTGCGCGCAAGCCGCGACCGGCCGCGACGAGCAGGGCGGCGACGGGGGCGGAGGTCTCGATTCGGTTCGGCACGTTCCCTTGCCCTGGACGGAGAAATCGCAATCGGCGGAAGCCATAGCCAATTCGGTGGCGCTCGGGCAGGGGGTGCGGCGATGTTGCATCGCAATATCAACGTCAAGACGCTTGCGCTTATGCAGCAATGTCCAATAAATATGCATCCTAGAGATTGCCTCAAAAGCAGGCTGTGAGTTGTTGCAGATCGCCGGTATCCCGATCCAGTCCCGCGCCTTCCTGGCGCCGATGTCAGGCGTGACCGATATCGTCATGCGCCGCATCGCCGGCCGTTTCCGCGCGGGTATCCTCGTCTCGGAGATGGTGGCCTCGGATGAATTCGTCCGTGGCAGCGAGGAGGCGCGCATCCGTGCCGAAGGGCAGGGGGTCTCGCCCCATGTGGTGCAGCTCGCCGGCTGCGATCCGCACTGGCTCGGGGAGGCGGCGCGGCTGGCCGAGGCGAATGGCGCCGATATCGTCGACATCAATATGGGCTGCCCGGCCAAGAAGGTGACGGGCGGCTGGGCGGGCTCGGCGCTGATGCGCGATCTCGATCACGCGGTCAGCCTGGTCGAAGCCGCCGTGGCGGCCGTGAAGGTGCCGGTGACGGTGAAGATGCGGCTCGGCTGGGACGATGCCTCGCGCAACGCGCCCGAGCTGGCGCGCCGCGCCGTGGCTGCGGGCGCGCGGCTGATCACCGTTCATGGCCGCACCCGGCAGCAATTCTACAAGGGCAAGGCCGACTGGCGCGCCATTGCGGCGGTCCGGGCGGCTGGCGACTTCCCGCTCGTGGCCAATGGCGACATCCATGATGTCGAGGACGCCCGCGCCTGTCTCGATCAGTCCGGCGCCGATTTCATCATGGTCGGACGAGCCGCTCTCGGGCGGCCCTGGCTGGTCGGCGCGATCGGGGCCGCGCTCGACGGTCTGCCGGCGCAGACGGTGACGCTCTCGGACAAGCTCGCCATGGCGCGCGAGCATTACGAGGGGTTGCTGGCGCTGATGGGGATCGCGCATGGCGTGCGTCATGCGCGCAAGCATCTGGCCGCCTATGCCGACGATGCGCTGGCGGATGGCTGCGAGGCCGATCCGGAGCGCCGGCGCATTCTTTTGACCTCGGAGGAGCCGCGGCAGGTCATCGCCGCGCTGTCGGGGCTGTTTTCCACCGATCGCTGCCGCGAAGCGGCTTGAACCGGAGTCGAGCTGATGACGGTGATGTTTGCTGAGACGGGCGCCCAGGGCCGAGCCAGCTACCTGCTCGACCCGATCGAGATGCAGGCGCTCAATGTGCTGCCGATGCCCGTGCTCGTCATCGGCGAGGCTCATGCGGTCATCTATGCCAATATGGCGGCAGAGAACTTCTTTCAGTCGAGCGTCGCCCTGCTCAGGCGGCAGAGGCTCGACGACCTCATCGCTTTCGGATCGCCGGTGCTGGCGCTGGTCGAGGAGGTGCATCGCCGTGGCGCGAGCGTCAGCGAGTACCGGCTCGACCTGGGTTGTCCCCGCCTCGGGAATGAGCGCATCGTCGATGTCTTCGCCTCTCCCTTGCCCAATCAGGGGCCTGCCGTTGTCTTGATGCTGCAAGAACGGACAATTGCCGAAAAAATGGACAGGCAATTGACGCATCGAGGAGCAGCCCGCTCGATCACGGCGCTCGGCGCCATGCTGGCTCATGAGATCAAGAATCCGCTTTCCGGCATACGCGGCGCGGCGCAGCTGCTCGAAGGCTCGATCTCGGATTCCGACCGGATGCTGACGCAGCTCATCTGCGACGAGACCGACCGGATCGTGAAGCTGGTCGAGCGCGTCGAATTGTTCGGCGACGAGCGGCCGAGCGAACGCGACGCGGTCAACGTCCATGACGTGCTCGACCATGTGAAGCGCCTGGCACAATCCGGCTTTGCCCGGCATGTCCGCTTCAACGAGGTCTACGATCCTTCCTTGCCGCCGGTGTCGGGCAACCGCGACCAGCTCGTCCAGGTGCTGCTCAATCTGGTGAAGAACGCCGCTGAAGCCATTGGCGAACAAGCGATAGACGGTGAGATCACCCTGTCGACCGCCTATCGTCCGGGTATCCGCATGCAGGTGCCCGGATCGTCCGATCGCATCGCTTTGCCGCTCGAGATCGTCATCCGCGATAACGGTCCGGGCGTGCCGTCGGACCTGCTGCACCTCCTCTTCGATCCCTTCGTCACGACCAAGGCGCAGGGAAGTGGCCTTGGACTTGCACTCGTCGCCAAGGTGATCGGCGATCATGGCGGAATCGTCGAATGCGAGTCCGTTCCCCGCCGTACCAATTTCAGGATTCTCCTGCCCCTGCATCAGCGCCCGGGACAGGCAACGTAAGGCCAGCGCGAACACATGCCGACTGGGAACATTCTGGTAGCCGACGACGACGCCGCGATCCGCACGGTCCTCAACCAGGCGCTCGCGAGGGCCGGTTATGAGGTGAGGACAACCGGGCAGGCGGCAACGCTCTGGACCTGGGCCGCGCAGGGGCTCGGCGATCTCATCATCACCGACGTCGTCATGCCGGACGGCAACGCCTTCGACCTGCTGCCGCGTATCAAGCGGGTGCGGCCGGAGCTGCCGATCATCGTGATGAGCGCGCAGAACACCTTCATGACCGCGATCAAGGCCTCCGAGCGCGGTGCCTATGAATATCTGCCGAAGCCCTTCGACCTGAAGGAACTCGTCGCCATCGTCGGGCGGGCCATGTCGCGGCCACGTGGCGATGCGACCCGCGCCCAGGTGGGCGAGGCCGAGGACATTCCGCTGATCGGCCGCTCGCCGGCGATGCAGGACGTCTACCGGGCGCTGGCGCGCCTGATGCCGATCGACCTGACCGTGATGATCAACGGCGAATCCGGCACCGGCAAGGAACTGGTGGCGCGGGCGCTGCACGATTACGGCAAGCGCAAGAACGGCCCCTTCGTCGCGATCAACATGGCGGCGATCCCGAAGGACCTGATCGAATCGGAGCTGTTCGGCCATGAGAAGGGCGCCTTCACCGGCGCGCTGACCCGCTCGTCGGGCCGCTTCGAGCAGGCGGAAGGCGGCACGCTGTTCCTCGACGAGATCGGCGACATGCCGATGGAGGCGCAGACCCGGCTTCTGCGCGTGCTGCAGCAGGGCGAGTACACCACGGTCGGCGGGCGCACGCCGATCAAGACCAATGTCCGCATCGTGGCGGCGACCAACAAGGATCTGCGCATCTCGATCGCGCAGGGGCTGTTCCGCGAGGATCTGTTCTTCCGCCTGAACGTGGTGCCGATCCGCCTGCCGCCCCTGCGCGAGCGCGTCGAGGACATCCCGGATCTCGTCCGCCACTTCTTCTCGCTGGTCGAGAAGGAGGGCCTGCCGCGCAAGCAGGTCGATTCGGAGGCGATGGACGTGATGCGGCGCTATCGCTGGCCCGGCAACGTCCGTGAGCTGGAGAATCTGGTCCGGCGGCTGGCGGCGCTCTATCCACAGGAAACCATCACCGCCCCGATCGTCGAGGCGGAGCTGCAGCCGGCAAGCGCGACGCCGGGCTACAGCGGCGCCAGCACGGCGCCGGAACGGGCGGAAACGTTGTCGGGCTCGGTCGAGCGCCATCTCAACCAGTATTTCGGCGGATTTGGCGACAATATCCCGCCGCCCGGGCTCTATCACCGCATCCTGCGCGAGATCGAGCCGCCGCTGATCGCGGCCGCACTCGCCGCGACCCGCGGCAACCAGATCCGCGCAGCGGAGCTGCTCGGACTCAACCGCAACACGCTGCGCAAGAAGATCCGCGAGCTCGACATGCAGGTGGTGCGGACGCCACGCTGAAGCCTCGCGGCGCTTCCGGGCGGCTTTCAGAGGCCATCGGCCGATAGTGCGGCCGCCGGCACCGACCGGCCGGCTTGCCTTGCCTATGTCATATTTTGACAACACCGTTGCGTCGGCGCATCAGTGACGCATGCGAGCGCGACCGGCTGCCGGCCGCGCACCCTGGAGTTGTCGAATATCGTGTCGTTTTCCGTGAGTGACACCAGGATCGTGCCGCGCGCCGAGGAAAAGCAGCGCCACGTCTCCGGGTGGATCGGCGGGATCATCGTCGTTCTCGCGCTGGTTTCGGCGCTGCTGACCTTCCTCGTCCTGTCGGGCGCGACGCCGATCGCGCCGGTGCACGAGGTGGTCATCGGCGTCTTCGTGCTGAACGCGCTGCTGATCCTGGCCCTGCTGGTCGTCGTGGTCTTCGAGGCCGCCGTGCTGATCCGGGCCCGCAAGGCGGGCGCGGCGGCGGCGGGCCTGCATGTCCGCATCGTCGGCCTGTTCAGCTTCATCGCGGCGCTGCCGGCGATTCTCGTCGCGGTCATCGCGACGGTGACGATCGAGCGCGGGCTCGAACCGTGGTTCTCCGACCGGATGCGCGACGCCATCTTCAAATCGGTCGAGGTGGCGGATGCCTATGCCGCCAGCCAGTGCAAGTCGCTCGGCCGCGAGATCCGCGTGCTGGCGGACGATCTGACGCGGGCGAAGCCTGCCTTCGATGTCGACCGCAAATGGTTCGACAGCTTCATGACCGCCCGGGCGACCGCGCTCGGCCTGCCTGTGGCGGCGATCATGCAACCGCCGGACAAGACGGTCGTGCGCGCCAATATCGACGTGCTGAAGGATCCGCCGAAGCCCGACCAGGCGGCCTTCGACGACGCCTCGGCCTCGCCGGATCCGATCTGCGTGATTCCGCGCACCGGCAGGATCTTCGGCGCGCTGGTGAAGCTGCCGATCTATGACGGCAATTTCCTCTACATCGCCCGCGAGGTGGACCCGCTGGCGGTCGAGTTCCCGGCGGTCGCGCGTGGCGCGGCGGTTGAGTATCTCTCGATCGATGCGCGCCGGAAGGGCGTCCAGATCGCCTTCGCCTCGATGTATGGGCTGATCGCGCTGATCCTGCTGCTCTCGGCGATCTGGCTCGGCCTGAGCTTCGCCAATCGCCTGGTCGCGCCCATCCGGCGGATGATCCATGCGGCCGACCAGGTCTCGAGCGGCAATTTCTATGTGCAGGTGCCGATCAAGCGCTCGGAGGGGGACCTCGCCCATCTCGGGGAAACCTTCAACAAGATGACGGCGGAGCTGCGCCGGCAGCGCGACGGGCTGGTCACGGCGAGCGAGGTGATCGACCGGCGCCGGCGCTTCACCGAGACCGTGCTGTCGGGCGTGTCGTCCGGCGTGCTCAGCCTCGACAATGAAGGCCACATCACCATCATCAACCGTTCGGCCGAGAGCCTGATCGGCACCGGCGGACGGCTGCTCGGCAAGCCGATCGCGGAGATCGCGCCGGAGGTTGCGAGTTTCGTCGCCGACGCGCTTCAGGGCCGCCAGCGGCAGAGTTCCGGCCAGGTGACGATCTCGCGGGCAGGGCGCGACCGTGTCGTCAACATCCGCGCCGTGCATGAGGGCGAGGGGATCAATGCCGGGCTCGTGGTGACCCTCGACGACATCACCGACCTCGTTTCGGCGCAGCGCACGGCGGCCTGGGCCGATGTCGCCCGGCGCATCGCGCATGAGATCAAGAACCCGCTGACGCCGATCCAGCTTTCGGCCGAGCGCATCAAGCGCCGGTTCGGCAAGGTCATCATCGAGGGCAAGGAGGTCTTCGACCAGTGCACGGATACGATCGTGCGGCAGGTCGAGGACATCCGGCGCATGGTCGACGAATTCTCCTCCTTCGCCCGCATGCCGAAGCCCGCGCTGCTGCGCGAGGACATCGTCGAGACCGTCCGGCAGATCGTCTTCCTCTGGCGGGTCGGCAATCCCGAGACGACGATCGAGGAAAGCCTGCCGGCGGAAGCCATGCAGGCCCGGTTCGACCGCCGGCTGATCTCGCAGGCCCTGACCAACGTCATCAAGAACGCGACGGAAGCCATCGAGGCGGTTCCGCCCGAGGAGCGAGGGCAGGGGCTGATCCAGGTCCAGTTCGAGCGCTGGGCCGATGGCCGGATCGTCATCGACGTCACGGATAACGGCAAGGGCCTGCCCGCAGACCAGCGCCAGAAGCTGCTGGAGCCCTATATGACCACCCGCGAGGGGGGGACCGGGCTCGGCCTCGCCATCGTCGGCAAGATTCTCGAAGACCATGGCGGCGGCATCGAGCTGCTCGACCGACCCGACGGCGCGCGCGGCGCGCGCATCCGTCTCTGGTTCCCCGAAACAGGCCCGGTTCAGGAGGCCGACAATGGCGAGGAGGCTGCCGAGCGAGGCAGCGCCGCGCCAGAGCATGACATGCAGAATGGGACACGCCTATGAGTGCTGACATCCTGGTAGTGGACGACGAAGTCGATATCCGCGATCTGGTCGCCGGCCTTCTCGAAGACGAGGGCTATCGGACCCGCAAGGCGGGTTCCGCCGACGAGGCGCTGGCGGCGATCGCGGCCCGGCGGCCGAACCTGGTCTTTCTCGACATCTGGTTGCAGGGCAGCCGCCTCGACGGCTTGCAGGTGCTCGCCCTCATCAAGGAGAGCCACCCCGACCTCGCCGTGGTGATGATCTCCGGCCACGGCAACATCGAGACGGCCGTCTCGGCCATCAAGAGCGGCGCCTACGACTTCATCGAGAAGCCGTTCAAGGCGGACCGGCTGGTCCTCGTGGCCGAGCGAGCGCTGGAAGCATCGCGGCTGCGCCGGGAGGTGCGGGAGCTCAAGACACGCTCGGTCCAGGCGAACCGCATCGTCGGCCACTCCACCGTGGTCAACCAGCTCCGCCAGACGATCGAACGCGTCGCGCCGACCAATGCGCGAGTCCTCATCACCGGCGAGCCCGGCTGCGGCAAGGAGCTCACGGCCCGCACCCTGCACGAGGCATCGAACCGGTCCTCCGGCCCGTTCGTCGTGATCAACGCGGCGACGATCACGCCCGACACGATGGAAGAGGAGCTCTTCGGCGTCGAAGGCGGGGACGGGCGCTCGCGGCGCGTCGGCGCGCTCGAGGAGGCGCATGGCGGCTCGCTCTATATCGACGAGATCGGCGACATGCCGCGGGAGACGCAGAACCGCATCCTGCGGGTGCTGGTGGATCAGAACTTCCAGCGCGTCGGCGGGGCGACACGCGTCCATGTCGATGTCCGCATCATCTCTTCGTCGAGCCGCGACCTGGCCCAGCTCATCACTGATGGGCGCTTCCGCGAAGACCTCTACCACCGCCTCGGCGTCGTCCCGATCAAGGTGCCGCCGCTGTCGGAGCGACGGGAGGACGTGCCGGAGCTGATCGAGTTCTTCATGGATCAGATCTCGGTCGCCTCGGGCCTGCCCAAGCGGCAGATCGGCGCGGATGCGATGGCCGTGCTGCAATCGCATGAATGGCCCGGCAACGTCCGGGAGCTGCGCAACAATGTCGAGCGGCTGATGATCCTGACCAAGGGCGACCCGACCTCGGAGATCACCGTCGAGATGCTGCCGGCGGAGGTTGGCGCGATGGTCCCGACGACGCCGTCGGGCTCGGGCGGGGAACGCCTGATGAGCCTGCCGCTGCGCGATGCGCGCGAGATCTTCGAGCGCGAATATCTGATCGCCCAGATCGCGCGTTTCTCGGGCAATATCTCGCGGACGGCCGAGTTCATCGGCATGGAGCGCTCCGCCTTGCACCGGAAGCTCAAATCGCTGGGAGTGGGGTGAGCGTCAGGCGCCTTGCGCATGCCCATCTGCGCGTCACGCAGGTAGGATGCCTAAAAACACGGCTTTGCTGCACTTGCGTTGCATGCGAAGTCAACGATCTAATGTGATGTCGGTGTCTCGGGTCGGTAAGGTGGCTTTCCGGCCAGAACGGGACGAACTGGATCGCGGATACAATCCGATCGGCGATCCCAACAATAGGGACTACCCATGGCCGCAGAGCGGGCTCAAAACCTCCAGGACACGTTCCTCAATCACGTGCGCAAGCAGAAGATTCCGCTGACGATCTTCCTCGTCAACGGCGTGAAGCTGCAGGGCGTCGTGACCTGGTTCGACAATTTCTGCGTGCTGCTGCGGCGTGACGGTCACTCGCAGCTCGTCTACAAGCACGCGATCTCGACCATCATGCCGGGGCACCCCGTGCAATTGTTCGAGCCTGAGGAAACGGACAAGAACTGATTTGGCGGCCAGCCGCGAAGACGACAAGCAACGGGCGGCGGTGAAGGTTTCAGGCCCCAAGCCGCTCGACGAGATCGAACGCGAGATCGCGGCGAATACGCGCGCCTATGTGGTCGGCCCGTATCAGCAGAAGCGTGGCCTCGCGGTCGACAGCAATCAGCGCTCCTTCGTCGCCCGCCTCGATGAGGCCGTCGGCCTGGCGGCCGCCATCGACCTCACGGTGGTCGAGGCCGTGCAGGTGCTGCTCACGGCCCTGAGGCCGGCGACCTATCTCGGCAAGGGCAAGGTCGAGGAGCTGGCCGAGCGCATCAAGATCGAGGAAATCGGCCTTGTGGTGATGGATTGCGCGCTGTCGCCGGTCCAGCAGCGCAATCTCGAAAAGGCCTTCGGCTGCAAGGTCATCGACCGCACCGGGCTCATCCTCGAAATCTTCGGCCGGCGCGCCCGCACCAAGGAAGGTACGCTGCAGGTCGAGCTCGCCCATTTGAACTATCAGAAGAGCCGGCTCGTCCGGTCCTGGACCCATCTTGAGCGCCAGCGCGGCGGCTTCGGCTTCCTCGGCGGCCCTGGCGAGACCCAGATCGAGGCGGATCGGCGCATCATCCAGGAGCGGATGAGCAAGATCGAGCGCGATTTGGAGAGCGTGAAGCGCACCCGCTCGCTGCATCGCGCCAGTCGGAAACGCGTGCCTTATCCGATCGTTGCGCTGGTCGGTTACACCAATGCCGGAAAGTCGACCCTGTTCAACCGGCTGACCTCGGCCGAGGTGCTGGCGCAGGACATGCTCTTCGCCACGCTCGACCCGACGGCGCGCGCGATCAAGCTGCCGCATGGCGCGCGGATCATGCTCTCCGACACGGTCGGCTTCATTTCCGATCTGCCGACCCAGCTCGTCGCCGCCTTCCGCGCCACGCTGGAGGATGCGATCGAGGCCGATGTGCTGCTGCATGTCCGGGACGTCTCGCATGAGGACACGCAGGCACAAGCTGCCGACGTCCAGGCGATCCTGCGCGATCTCGGTATCAACCCGGATGACGGCCAGCGCGTGATCGAGGTCTGGAACAAGGCCGATCTGCTCGGCGAAACGGAGCGCGCCCGCCAGCTCGAGGTCGCGGCGCATCGCCCGGAAGAAAGCCGCCCCGTGCTGGTCTCGGCCCTGACCGGGGAGGGCATGGACCGCCTGACCGCCGCCATCGAAACGCGCATCGCGCGGAGCCGGCCGGTCTACGCCCTCGTGCTGGAGGCCGGCGATGGCAAGTCGCTGGCCTGGCTCCATGCCAATGGCGAGATCCTGGCGCGCGAAGATGGTGCCGAAGGCGGACTCACGCTCACCGTGCGCCTGCCGCGGGAGCGGGAAGGGGCGTTCACGGCACGTTTCCCGCAGGCTGAGCGGCAAAGATAGACCGCGCGGTCATTGCGAGGGCAGCGACGGTTCTGCTTGCCCGATAGAGAGCGTGTTTCAGCCGCTTGCCTTCTCGGCCCTCTTCACTGCTTGCCAGAGCGCTTCCATCTCCTCGAGGCTCGCCTCCTTGGCGGTTCGGCCCTCGGCCTCGAGAGCCGCCTCGATGCCCTTGAAGCGGCGCTCGAACTTGGCGTTGGCGGCGGCGAGGCAGCCCTCCGGTTCGGCGTCGACATGGCGGGCGAGGTTGGCGATCACGAAAAGCAGATCGCCGATTTCCTCATGGATGGCGGCCTTGTCGCCGCCAGCGAGCGCCTCCTCGATCTCCTGCGTTTCCTCGCGGATCTTGTCGAGCACGAGGCGTGCGTCGTTCCAGTCGAAGCCGACGGTCGAGGCGCGGGCCTGCAGCTTCCAGGCGCGGGAGAGGGCGGGCAGGCCATGCGCCACGCCGGCGAGGACGCTCCTGTTCTCCTCCTTCGGAGGCAGGCCGGCGGCTGCGTGCGCGGCAGCCTTGTCGGCCTTCTCCTCAGCCTTGATCCGATGCCAGAGCGCCTTGACTTCGGCCGGCGACAGGTCGCGCGCATCGCCGAAGACATGCGGATGGCGGCGGATCAGCTTCGAGGTGATCGCCTCGACGACATCGGGGAAGGCGAAGGAGCCTTCCTCCTCGGCCATGCAGGCATGGAAGACGACCTGCAGCAGGAGATCGCCGAGCTCGTCCTTGAGATCCAGCTTGTCGCCGCGCGCGATGGCGTCAGCGACCTCATAGGCTTCCTCGATCGTGTAGGGCGCGATCGAGGCGAAGTCCTGTTCCAGATCCCAGGGGCAGCCGGTGCCGGGCGTACGCAGGGCGGCCATGATTTCGATTAGGCGGGCGATATCTCGGGAAGGCTGCACGCTGCCAGGCTCCGTGGATTGAGGTAAGCTCACTCCCATGATTCAAGTCACCCCGTCCATCGCCATCGACGAGAGCGAGATCGAGGAAAGCTTCGTGCGCGCCTCGGGTCCCGGTGGCCAGCACGTCAACAAGGTGTCGAGCGCGGTGCAGATCCGCTTCGATGCGCGCAGCTCCCCGTCGCTGCCGAACGACGTCGCGATCCGATTGATGAAGCTCGCCGGCAGCAGGCTGACGCAGGATGGCGTCATCGTCATTGTCGCGCAGGCGCATCGCAGCCAGAAGCGCAATCGCGAGGAGGCCGTGGAACGGCTCGCTGAGCTGATCCGGGCGGCGGCCGTGCGCCCGCAGGTCCGCCGCGCGACCAAGCCGACGAAAGCCTCGAAGGAGCGCCGGCTCGCTTCGAAGGAGCGCCGCTCCGGCGTCAAGGCCGGCCGTTCCAAGCCGGTTTCGGACTAGCATGGCCGGTCAGCAGGATTCGGGCGGGCAGGGGGCCCGCAAAACCCGCGTGCCACGCCGGATCACGGTGACCTATCTGCGTCGGGCGGCACTGCATTATCTCGAGCGCTATGCGGCGCCTGCCGCGCAGTTGCGCAGGGTTCTGGCCCGCAAGATCGCGATGAGCTGCCGCCATCACGGCGAAGATCCGGCCCTGCACGCGGCTTTGCTCGACGAGGTCGTGGCGCAATGCGTTTCGCTGCAGCTCGTCGACGACCGCCGTTTCGCCGAGGCGCGAACGGCGAGCCTGCGGCGCAAGGGCCTTTCCGGTCGAGCGGTGGCCGGCCGGCTCGCGGCGAAGGGTGTCGATCGCGAACTCGTCGAGGCTGTCGCGACAACCGATGCGGAGAGCGAACTTGCAGCCGCGCGTATCGCGGCGCGGCGCAAGCGCCTGGGAAGCTGGCGCCGCTCAGCAGATGGTACGGCGGATGCCGCCACCCTGCGCCGCAAGGATCTGGCCGTGCTCGCCCGGCTCGGCTTCGGCTTTGCCGTGGCGAGGGCCGTGCTCGATGAGGAGGAGGGCGCGGAGGCCGGGTGAGGGCTCCCTCACTCCAGCTTGACCTGCGCCTCCTTCACGACCCCGCCCCAGCGCTCGACCTCCGCCGTCACGAACCTGCCGAAAGCCTCGCCGCTGAGCGAGGGGATCGGCGAGCCGTTCTTCTTCCAGGCGGCCGTGATCATCGGCGACTGAAGGGCCTTCTCGACCTCCGTCCGCATCCGGGTCACGATCTCCGGCGGCGTATTCTTCGGCGCCCAGAGCGCATACCAGGTCGAGACCTCGAAACCCTCGAGGCCAGCTTCCTTCGCGGTCGGGACGTCGGGGACGGTCTCCGAGCGCGTCGGCGCCGCGACCGCGAGCGCACGCAGCGCGCCGCTCTGGATCTGCGCCGCCGAGGAGCCCAGGCCGTCGAACAGCAAGTCGACCTGTCCGGCGACCGTATCCTGCAGCGCCGGTCCGGCGCCGCGATAGGGCACATGGGTCAGCTTCGTCTTGGTCGAGATCTGGAAGAGCTCACCGGCGAGATGGTGCGTCGTGCCGTTGCCGGCGGAGGCATAGTTGAGCTTTTCCGGGTTCTTGCGGGCGTAGTCCACTAGCTCGGCCACCGTCTTCGCCTCGACCTTGCCCGGATTCACGACGATGACCTGCGGCGGCTGGGCAATGACCGCGATCGGGATGAAATCTCGCTGGATGTCGTAGTCGAGCTTGGGGTAGAGCGCCGGCGCGATGGCGTGATGGGCCGCGCCGACGAAGAAGGTGTAGCCGTCCGGCGCCGCCTTCGACGCGGCGGAAGCACCGACCGTGCCGCCGGCTCCGCCGCGGTTCTCGATGACGATGCGCTGGCCGAGCTGCTGGTCGAGTTGCGCGCCCAGGGGCCGGGCGAACGCGTCGGTGCCGCCGCCGGCCGGGAAGGGTACGATGAAGGTGATCGGCCTCGTCGGCCAGCTTTGGGCATGGGCAGGCATGGACAGGGCCGTCAGCGAAACCGCAGCGGCAGCCATCAGCAGGTATCGTTTTGTCATCATCTCTGTTTCTCTCCCGGAAAGGCGGCTCTTCTCGGCCGTTGAAGCGAGGCTCGTCTTGTGCGTGCCGCCTGCGCGACTATAGGGCCGCGTCGTCGGCCCTTGGCAATGCTCAATAGGATGGAGGGATCGGCCATGACGGCGCACGGATCGATGCGGTGTTCCGTATCCCGATTGGGCGGAGGAGCCTCCGCATGAGCCGGCTCGACAGCTTCATCCGCCGTCTCGAGGCCCAGCGGAGCGTGCTCGACTGGGCCGCGACGCAGACCGTTGGCCGGGACGGGCTCGTGCTCGAACTGGGGCTCGGCAACGGGCGAACCTATGACCATCTGCGCGAACGCCTGCCGGGCCGTGCGATTCATGTCTTCGAGCGCGACCCCAAGGCCCATCCGCAATCGATGCCTCCGGCGCGGCTGCTCGTCATCGGCGACATGGCCGAGACCTTGCCGGCTTTCGCCGCCCAACATGGAGCGAGCGCCGTCCTGATCCATGTCGATGTCACGACCGGGGTGCCCGAGCGCGATGCGGTTGCCTTGAGCTGGCTGCCGGCGGAGGTCGCCGCACTGGCGGCGCCCGCCGCTCTGGTCGTCAGCGGCTGGGCACTCGATCATCCGGCACTAAGGCCGGAGCCGCTGCCGCACGATGTTCCTGAAGGGCGATACTTCGCCTATCGGCGGATAGGCGCTGGAGAGCGATCCGAGACCGGAGAGATCGTCTGAGCCACCGACGGGCAGGGCTCGACGATCTGTGTTGTGTCGCCCAAAGATGGAGACTTATTACGTCGAATTCATGTGCTTCTATAGACGAGTTGTCGCCCATAGCTGCGTCTGATTTAGCCCAAAGGAAAGTCGTAGCCCTGAGTTTTTAGCCCATAGCGTAGTCGTGCGCGGTACAACCAAGCTTTGGGCTAAATGGCTCGCCAGCCGACCGACAGTAAGCGATCCCGCTGCCATTTCTCGTTTAAGCGCGATCGTCGGAGAACATCCGCCGGGGTTCCGCTGTCGCGCTTCACGCGGCGATAGCGCATGTGATAACCTCCTTTATCACTTGTTATGTGGCGTGCGTCATGTCCCGGTTCTCGCCCTTCATCAAATCTGCCATGAAGCGCCATCGGGATGTGTATCTATTGTCAGAACCCGATAGACAAGTCTCTTCTTGCGCTCATTAGAGATGTCACTGGATGAATACTTCAATGTCATCTGAA
>NZ_JBFUPU010000008.1:0-222346 GCF_041360765.1 Allobosea sp. RCC_152_1 | reverse complement strand
GCCGAGCGCGGCCTTGAGGAAGGCAATCACGGCGAGGCCGGCGACTACGTCATCGAAAAGGCCTTCGTCGAGAAATAAGCCCCAGCCGGGCACCTCGAAGCGCCGCGCCGCGATCCGCGAGCGGGTATCGGCCATGCCGCATCTGCAAAGCGCGCGCCGCGCTTTTGCGCCAGTGTAGCCGCGTTCTGTTTCGATCGCGGTACCCAGTCATGAACATGCGCGTGTCCCAAGCCGCCCACTCCGCCACCCCGGTCGGAATCGGCCAGTCGCTGCCGCGCAACGAGGATGCGGTCCTCGTCCGGGGCGAGGGGCGCTACACCGACGACCTCTCTCTGGAGGGGCAGCTTCACGCCGCCTTCGTTCGCAGCCCGCATGCCCATGGCATCATCCGCGAGATCGACGTCTCGGCGGCGCGGGCCATGAAGGGCGTCGTCGCGGTCTACACGGCCGATGATCTCGAAGGCCAGGGCTACGGCACGCTGAAATGCCAGCTCGACATGACCAGCCGCGACGGAACGCCGTTGAGGAAGCCGGTGCGGAAGGCGCTGGCCATCGACAAGGTCCGCTATGTCGGCGACCCCGTGGCGATGGTCGTGGCCCGCACGCCCGCGCAGGCCCGCGACGCGGCCGAGACGGTGGCACTCGATATCGACATCCTCCCGGCCGTCACCTCGGCGGAGGAGGCGCTTGAGCCCGGCGCGCCGCAGCTCTTCGACGACGTCCCCGGTAACCTCGTCCTCGACTATCATTTCGGCGACGCCGCCAAGGTCGCCGCGGCCTTCGCCGAGGCCGCGCATGTCACGAAGTTGCGGATCGTCAACAACCGCATCGTGGTGAACCCGATCGAGCCCCGTGCCGCGATCGGCGCCTATGACCGCAAGACCGGCCGCTACACGCTCCATGCCCCGAGCCAGGGTGCCTTCGGCATGCGCAACAACCTCGCCGCGGCGATGGGTGTTCCCGCAGGGCGGATGCGGCTGGTCACCGGCCATGTCGGCGGCTCCTTCGGCATGAAGGCCTCGGTATTTCCCGAATATGTCGTGCTGCTGCACGCGGCGCGGCTGCTGAAGAAGCCGGTGAAATGGACCGACCAGCGCGCGGAGAGCTTCGTCTCCGACCATCACGGCCGGGACATGGCCTTCGAGGCCGAGCTCGCGCTCGATGCGCGCGGCCGCTTCCTGGCGACGCGCTTCACCGGCTTCGGCAATATGGGCGGCTATCTCTCCTCGGTCGGGCCGATGATGGCGACGCTCAACATCGGCAAGAACAGCGTCGGCATGTACCGCACGCCGCTGGTCGAGGTCGCGACCCGCTGCGCCGTCACCAATACCGTGCCGATCGCGGCCTATCGCGGCGCCGGGCGCCCCGAGGGCAATTACTTCATGGAGCGGCTGATCGATGCCGCCGCCCGCGAGATGAAGATCGACAAGGCCGTGCTCCGGCAGCGCAACCTGATCCCCACGGACAAGCTGCCCTGGACCACGCCGATCGGGACGCAATATGACAGCGGCGATTTCCCGGCGCTCTTCGCCCGGGCGCTGGAGGCGGCCGACTGGAAGGGCTACCGGGCCCGCGAACGCGCCAGCCGCAAGGCCGGGAAACTGCGCGGCCGCGGCATCGGCTGCTATCTCGAGGTCACCGCACCGCCGACGAACGAGATGGGCGGCATCCATTTCGAGCCGGACGGAACCGTCACCATCGTCACCGGCACGCTCGATTACGGCCAGGGCCACTGGACGCCCTTCGCTCAGGTGCTGACGAGCCAGCTCGGCGTGCCCTTCGACAAGATCCGCCTCGTACAGGGCGACAGCGACAGGCTGATCGCCGGCGGCGGCACCGGCGGCTCGAAATCGATCATGGCGAGCGGCTCGGCGATCATCGAGGCGAGCGAGAAGGTCGTCGAGAAGGGCAAGGTTCTCGCCGCCCATTTCCTGGAGGCCGGCCTCCCCGACATCGAATTCGCCGAGGGCCGCTTCGGCATCGCCGGAACCGACCGCTCGATCGGCATCATGGAGCTGGCCGCAAGGGTGAGGACGTCCGCCTCCCTGCCTGATGATCTCCCCGCGACGCTGGATGTCGACCATGTCTTCAAGGCCGCGCCTTCGGCCTATCCCAATGGCTGCCATATCGCCGAGGTCGAGATCGATCCGGACACCGGGCAGGTCGAGATCGCCGGCTATGTCATGGTCAACGATTTCGGCACGCTGGTGAACCCGATGATCGTCGAGGGGCAGTTGCATGGCGGGGTCGTGCAGGGCATCGGGCAGGCGATCTACGAGATGACCAGCTATGACGAGGCCGGCCAGCTCATGACCGGCTCCTTCATGGACTACGCCATGCCGCGCGCGGCGGATGTGCCGTTCTTCACCTTCATCAGCCAGGGCGTTCCCACCCGCACCAACCGGGTCGGCGCCAAGGGCTGCGGCGAGGCCGGCTGCGCCGGCTCGCTACCCTCGGTGATGAACGCGATCGTCGATGCGCTCTCGCCCTATGGCGTCGATCATGTCGACATGCCGGCGACGCCCCTCGCGATCTGGCGGATCAT
Organism: Allobosea sp. RCC_152_1; assembly: GCF_041360765.1. Lineage (NCBI taxonomy): Bacteria > Pseudomonadati > Pseudomonadota > Alphaproteobacteria > Hyphomicrobiales > Alloboseaceae > Allobosea > Allobosea sp. RCC_152_1. The sequence continues at coordinate 219,801 of NZ_JBFUPU010000008.1, read as the reverse complement.
CCACGAGCGCGGCGGCCACGCTTGACCGGCGGGGCCGAAGGCCCCGTCGCACCGACAGGTCGCGTTGGCATCGACATGGCGACAGGCCGGGACGAACACAGGCGCGATTCGCTGCCGGCTTGCGGATCGCGACGACGGAGTTCGGTTCCGATCGATGGCCGGGTTTGGGGCCGGTGCCCCCCACGCGCACCGCAACAGGAGAATCGGCTTCAAAAGCCCGATCTTCACCACGCCACGCGGGCACGGTCTCGACAGCGGTGACGGGAGTTAGGCCTTGGTGGAGCTGAGGGGATTCGAACCCCTGACCTCTGCAGTGCGATTGCAGCGCTCTCCCATCTGAGCTACAGCCCCAAGGCGCTGGCCTTCTAGGCCGTGCGTCGCGTGAATGTCAATCGTCTCCCTTGCCTCTTTCGGCAGGTGTCGGCGATATTCTGCGGCAACCTCTCCGGACAGGCCTAAAAGGAAGACCGATGCGTGCCGTTCTCGACGTGGTTCTGCTCGCGCTGCAGATCTATGTGTGGATTCTGATCGCCTCGGCCGTTCTGAGCTGGCTGATCGCCTTCAACGTCATCAACACCCGCAACCAGTTCGTCGCCACCGTCTGGGACATGCTCTACCGCATGACCGAGCCTGCGCTGCGGCCGATCCGCCAGCGGCTGCCCAATCTCGGCGGCATCGACATCTCGCCGATCATCCTGCTGCTGATCATCTACTTCATCCAGAGCGTGATCATCCGCTACATCTACCCCAACGTCTTCTGACGCGAAGCGGCTCCACCCGGGAGCGCCCTGCGCAGGACGCGACCCGCGGGCGGGCAGGATGCATTCGACCTCCCGGGCCGGCCCATGCAACATGCGGCCGCCGTCAGCTTCCGGAGGCCGCCCGTGTTCACCCCCACCACCCCCTATCGCAGCCAGAACTGGCACCTGACGAAGCCCGCCGCACGCGGCCGGCACGGCATCGTCGTCTCGCAGAGCCGGGAGGCGGCCGAGGCCGGCACGGCGATCCTCGAACAGGGCGGCAACGCGGCCGATGCCGCCGTCGCGGCCTGTTTCGCGCTCGCCGCCGTCGAACCCTGGAACAGCGGGCTGGGCGGCATCGGCTTCGCCGTCGTGCTCAAGGCGGGCGAGACCCGCGCGCAGGTCGTCGATTTCGGGCCGGTCGCGCCGCGCCGGGCCGACCCCGCCGACTACCCCCTCACCGGCGCGATGAAGAAGGATCTCTTCACCTGGCCCGAGGTCGTCGGCGATCGGAACATCCACGGCCCGCTCTCCTTCGTCATCCCCTCCTCGATCGCGGGCTACGCGAAGCTGAAGGAGGCCTTCGGCTCGGCGCTGCCGCTGGCGGACCTGCTCGCCCCCGCCATCGCGCTCGCGAAGCGCGGCTTGCCGGCCGATTGGTACACGACGCTCAAGGTCGCCTCCTCGGCTTCGGTGCTTCGCCTCTATGAGGAGAGCGCACGGATCTACCTCCCCGGCGGCCTGCCGCCGGTGCCGCCCTATCAGGGCTCGCCGGGCTTCATGGTGCTGGGCGAATTGCCGGCGACGCTGGAGCGGCTGGCGCAAGCCGGGCTCGACGATTTCTACCGGGGCGACATCGCGCGGCGTATCGCGGCCGACATCGCGTCCGCTGGCGGCGTGGTCGACGCGCAGGATCTGGCGGATTGCAAGGCCGAGATTCGCGAGGCGCCGAGCATCGCCTGGCGCGGCAGCCATCTCATCCACACCGCCGGCGGGCTGACCGCCGCGCCGACGCTGGAACGGGTCATCGCCGGCATGGCCGACGCCCCGACCGATGGGAGCGGTCCGTCCGCGGCCTGGTTCGCGCAGCTCTCGCGCGTGATGCGGCAGGCCTATCGCGAGCGGCTGGACGGGCTCGGCGCCGCCACCGCGGCCAAGGAGCCCGGCGATACCTGCACCACCCATCTCACCGTGGTCGACCGCGACGGCAACCTCGTCACTGTCACCACGACGCTGCTCTCCTCGATGGGCAGCCGCGTCGTGCTGCCCTCGACCGGCGTGCTGATGAACAACGGCATGATGTGGTTCGATCCCCGCCCCGGCAGCGCCAACGCCATCGCGCCGGGCGCCCGGCCGCTCTGCAACATGTGCCCGGTCGTCGTCACGCCGAAGGACGGCGGCTGGCCGCGCCTCGCGGCCGGCTCCTCGGGCGGGCGGCGCATCCTCGCCAGCGTCTACCAGACGTTGGCCTGGCAGCTCGATTTCGGGATGGAGGCCGAGGCAAACGCCCATCAGCCGCGCATCGACGTCTCCGGCCCCGATTCGACCAGCGCCGATCCGCGCCTGCCGGCCGAGACCCTCGCCGCGCTGGAGGCAGCCGGACCGACCGCGCTCGCCGAGCACGCCGTGCTGCCGATCAACTTCGCCTGCCCGAACTTCATCCGCGTCGACCGGAACGGCGCCGAGGGGTCGAGCGACGCGGCTTCGCCCTGGTCGGCGGCTGTGGCGGCGCAGCGCTGATCGTCTTGCGGCGTGCCGTGTTTGTTCGAAAACACGCCGTCATCCCGCAAAGATCGAACTCCGGAATAAGAAAAGGCGGCCACCCGGCCGCCTTTTCCTGTTCTCGCAGTGATGACCGCGCTCAGCTGCGCTTCACGCCCCAGGGATAGGGCGCCGAGCCCGCCAGCATCCCGGTGATGTTCTTGCGATAGGCGGTGCGGCTCAAGAACTGGCCAAGCGGGACCGTCGCGACCTCCTCCAGCGCCAGCCGGCCCAGTTCCCCGGCGGTCTTGCGCTGCGCCGCCTCGTCGGCGGCATAGAGCCAGGCCTCGGCGAGTTCCTCGGCCTTGTCGCTCTTCCACCAGCCGAACCAGCCCTTCTCACCCTGGCCACGGACGATCGTGGACTGGGCCGGGTCGCCCCAGCTGATCGCCGAGCCGGTGGTGTGGAAGATGCTCCAGCCGCCCTTCTCGACCGCCTCGCGGCTGCCGCGGCGCTGGACCACGGTGCCCCAGTCGCTCGCCGCCATCTCGACATTCATGCCGAGCTTCTTCAGCAATTCGAAGGTCACCTCGCCCAGCGGCCCGATATCCGGGAAGTCGGTCGGATTGATGATGACGACCTTCTCGCCGTTGTAGCCGGATTCCTTCAGCGCCGCCTTCGCCTTGTCGAGGCTCTGCGGCATCAGGTCTTCCTGCTCGCCGGCATAATAGGGCGTACCGCGCCACCACAGGCTGCGGCAGGTCTGCCAGAGCGTGGTGTCGTCGCCCTGGGTCGCGCGCATATAGTCTTCCTGCTTCACCGCCATGCGCACGGCCGCCCGGATCTTCGGATTGTTGAAGGGCGCCTGAAGATGGTTGAGGCGCATGATCGCGCCGCGGCCGGCCTTGTCGATCACCTCCTGCTTGATGTCGGCATTGCCAGACAGCATCGGCTGCAAATCGGCGAGCGGCCGCTCCCACCAGTCGACCTCGCCTCGGGTCAGTGCCGCCGCCGCCGTCGCGGGGTCCGGCAGGATGTTCCATTCGATGCGCTTGAAATAGGCGACCTTGCCGCCGGCATTGCGGCTCGCGGGCTCGCTGCGCGGCTTGTAGGCCTCGAACTTCTCATAGGCGACGCGGCTGCCCGAGACATAATCCGCTGGGACGAACTTGTAGGGACCGGAGCCGACCATCTCGGTCACCTGCGTGTTCGCATCGGTCTTCGCCAGGCGCTCGGGCATGATCACCGGCGGCTGGTCGGATTTGCCCAGGCATTCCAGCATCCGCGGGAAGGGCCGCTTGAGCTTGATCTCGATCGTGCGCTCGTCAGGCGCGCCCCATTCCTCGACAGCCCGGCCCAGCAGCTGGCCGTAAGGGTCCCGCTGGGTCCAGCGCTTGACGCTGGCGGCGCAGTCGGCGGCCTTGACCGGCGTTCCGTCATGGAAGGTCAGCCCTTCCCGCAGCTTGATGCGCCAGGTTTTGCCGTCGGCGGAAACCTCGTGCCCCTCCGCCATCTGCGGCTGGGGCTTCAGGTTCTCGTCGGCCCCGTAGAGCATGTCGAAGACGTAATAGGCATGGTTGTTGGTCACGGTCGCGGTCGTCCAGATCGGATCGAGCGCCGAGAGGTTGGCCTGCGGCACGAACTTCATCAGTGTCGCCGATGCCTGCGCGCTGGCTTGCTCCGGCAGCAGCGGGCCGGCAAGCCCGAGCGCTGCCGTACCCATCAAAAATTCACGACGTCTCATCTGCGTTCTCCCCTTTTATGGTTGATCTTTGCTGGTGCGTGGGCGGTCATTGCCGGCCGTGGCCGATCTTGGCCCATCCATCAGTCGAAGCCCATGAAATTCGGGCTCTCGCTGATCGGGCGGGCCTTGGCGAGCCTGGCGAGGTCGGGCACGGGCCGGGCCGTCAGCGGATCGCCGGCGAGCTGCGCCTCCAGCGCCGCTGCGACCGCCAGAACCTTGGCGTCGCCGCCGCGCGGGCCGACGATCTGCAGGCCGAAGGGCATGCCGTTGCGGTCGAGCCCGACCGGCAGCGAGATGGCGGGATGGCCGACGACCGTGACCGCATAGGCCATGGCGAGCCAGTGGAAATAGGTCCGCGTCGGCTTGCCGTCGATCTCGGCCGGATAGAGCTCGCTCCAGGGTCGCGGGCTCAGCGTCATCGCCGGCGACAGGATGACGTCGTAATCGGCGAAGAAATGCTGCCAGCGCTGATAGATCGCCGTCTGCTGCTTCATCGCCCGGGTCACGTCGAGCGCGGAATAGCCCAACCCCTCCTCGACATTGGCGCGGACATTCGGCCCGACCAGATCCGGCGTGTCGCGCACCTTGTCGTGATGTCCGGCGAGGAAGGCGACCGCCCGCAGGATCTCGAAGACCTCGTCGGTGCCTTCGCAATCCGGCGTCGCCGCCTCGGCCGCACGGAAGAGGTGGCTGAAGGCGCCGGTCTTTTCGGCGAAGGTTTCGCGAATCAGGCGCTCGGTCGGCGCGAAGCCGAAATCCGGTGTCAGCGCGACCTTGAGCGAGGCGAGGTCGATGGCGTCCGGCCGGGCGAAATCCTCCGGCCGCCGCACCGTCCTGCCATGGATCGTCGTCGCCAGCGGATCGGCCGCGTCATCGGAGACCATGGTCGAGAGCAGCAGGCACAGATCCGGCACGTTGCGGGCCATCGGCCCGAGCACGGAAAGAGGGGTCCAGCCGAGCGCGCGCTTCTCGCTGGGCACCAACCCCGGCGACGGCCGGAAGCCGACGATGCCGTTGAAAGCCGCCGGGTTGCGCAGCGAGCCGCCCGTGTCGGAGCCGGTGGCGAGCGGCACCATATTGGTCGCCAGCACGACGCCCGAGCCGCCCGACGAGCCGGCCGCGCTCTTCGTCGGATCGAAGGGGTTGCCGGTCACGCCATAGACGGCATTGCGGGTATTGGCGCCCGCCCCCCATTCCGGCGTGTTGGTCTTGCCCGCGATGATCGCGCCGGCCTTGCGCACGGAGGCGACGATGAGCTGGTCCTGCTTCGGCACGAAATCGCGATAGAGCGGGCTGCCATAGGTCGTGCGCAGGCCCGCGACATTCTCCAGATCCTTGATGCCGACCGGCAGGCCGTGCAGCGCGCCGAGCGCCTCTCCACGCACCGTCGCCTCGTCGGCCGCCGCCGCGGCCTTGCGGGCGGCCTCGTCGTCGCGCGCCACCATGGCGTTCACGGCCGGGTCGATCGCATCCATGCGGCGGATGCAGCTTTCGAGCAGTTCGCGGGCGGAGAGCTTCTTGGCGCCGATCAGGGCGCGCGCGGTGACGGCGGTGAGGTCGCAGGGTTCAGTCAAGGCATGGTCTCCATTGTGCCTGCCCCTCAGCAAGCGTTATGCCGGGCGCCGAGCGTCCGGTGTGACAGCGTAGGAAAAACGAAAGCGGAATGTCCATGACCGAAGCGCGCATGGCTGACCTTCGGACAAGGGCGAGCCGGTGAGCAAGGCGGCGAGCCCGTTCTGGCGGGAGACGCCCAGCGGCGTGCAAGTCTCGGTGCGGCTCACGCCACGCGGCGGGCGCGACGCGCTCGACGGCGTCGAGACGCTCGCCGATGGCCGCGCCGTGCTGAAGGCGCGCGTCCGCGCCGCCCCGAGCGAGGGCGAGGCCAACGCCGCCCTGGTCGCGCTGGTCGCGAAGGAATTCGGGCTGCCGCGCTCTCAGGTCACGATCGCGGCCGGCGCCACCGCCCGGCTGAAAACCGTCGCCCTGCAAGGCGATCCGGCCGTGCTGGCGGCGCGGTTGCGGGCACGATTCGCCGCCGCCTGATCCTCGCTTCCATTGCCGCAGCGCAGCATCCGCTTGACGGACGCCTCGCTTTCCTGTTCGACAGGGCCATGGACAAGCCCGCGGCCCCCTTTCCCCAGCGGCTCACGGAAGGTTATCGCACCTTCCTCGACGATCGTTTCATCCGCGAGAAGGACCGATACGAGGAACTCGGCGAGAACGGCCAGACGCCGAAGATCATGCTGATCGGCTGCTGCGATTCGCGCGTCTCGCCGGAGGTCATCTTCGATGCGCGGCCGGGCGAGATGTTCGTTGCCCGCAATATCGCCAATCTCGTGCCGCCCTTCGCGCCGGACGACCAGCTTCACGGCACCTCGGCCGCGCTCGAATATGCGATCCAGGCGCTCAAGGTCGAGCATATCGTCGTGCTCGGCCATGGCCGCTGCGGCGGCATCCGCGCCTTCGCCGACGACAGCCAGGAGGCGCTCTCGCCCGGCGACTTCATCGGCAAATGGATCACCCTGATCGGGCCGGCCGCCGAACGCACCGGCGGGCGCGGCCGCAACGAAAGCTTCGACGACTACCTGCACCGGCTGGAACTCGCCTCGATCCAGCAATCGCTCGCCAATCTGCGTACCTTCCCCTGCGTGCAGATCCTCGAAAGCAAGGGCCGGCTGCATCTGCACGGCGCCTATTTCGCAGTGGCGACCGGCGTGCTGATGATCCTCGACCCCGCGACCGGGCAGTTCATCCCCGCCGTCGGCGAGATGCCCAAGCGGGTCCAGCAGATCCGCTGCATCGAGGGTTAGGCCGCCGAGCTGGCGGAGCATCGCGCGTCATGCCCGGGCTTGCCCCCGAGCATCTCACGACACGGAGGCGCAGGCGCCCCTTCTGTAAGAGTTTCTCGGGTCTACGCTTCGCTCCGCCCGAGAATGACGCCTGTACGCCCGTATCAATCCCCATCCGCCAGCGGATGGAGATCGCGCACCAGGCTCTTCAAGCGCTCGTCGAGCACATGGGTGTAGATCTGGGTGGTGGCGATGTCGGCATGGCCGAGCAGTTCCTGCACCACGCGGAGATCGGCGCCGTTCTGCAGCAAGTGACTGGCGAAGGCATGGCGCAGGACATGCGGGCTCAAGGATGCGCCCGGCAGCCCGGCCGCGCCACCCAGCGCCTTGAGCTCGCGCCCGAAGGCCTGGCGGGTCAGATGCCCGCTTTCGCCGTCTGACGGAAAAAGCCAGCGGCCATCCACCTGCCCGGCTTCGCGCAGCGCGTCGAGCCAGGCGCGGGCGGCGGCACGCGCCGCCTCGTTCAGCGGCACCAGCCGCTCCTTGTCGCCCTTGCCGCGCACGATCAGGAAGCGCTCGCGCGTCGTCGCGGCCGAGAGCGGCAGCGCGATCAGCTCCGAGACGCGCAAGCCCGTCGCATAGAGCATCTCGACGAGGCAGCGCATCCTGAGCGCCCTCAGCCGGGCGGCCTGCGTCAGCCCCTCGCGCTCGCAGGCCTCGCGCGCCGCGCCGAGCAAACGGTCGACATCGCCGACGGACACGACCTTGGGCAGCGGCCGGCCCTGACGCGGCCCCGCGATCGCGGCCGTGGGGTCGCTGCCGGAGAGCCCCTCCGTATAGAGGAAGCGGTGGAACTGCCTGACGGCCGAGAGCCTTCGCGCCGCCGAGGACGCCTTCAGCCCCCGCCCCGCCAGATCGGCGAGCCAGCCGCGAATATCGTCCGAGGTCGCGCTCTCCAGTGGCTTGCCGGCGAGGAAGACGAGGTAATCCGAGACATCGCGCTCATAGGCATCGAGCGTGTTGCGCGCCGCCCCGCGCTCGGCCGCCAGCATGTCGAGGAAGGTGTTGAGGCGCTGGCGCGGGATCCGGCTCATTTCGGCTGCAGCCTCGCCGGCGGCACGATCTCGACCATCTCGCGCTGCACCGGCTGGACGAAGGTGACGAGCGCGATCATGCCCGCGAAGACCAGCCCGGCGATGACGGCGACGAAGAACAGGAACCGGAACAGGGTCGGCACGTCTGGCGAACTTTCGCTCTTGCTTTACGGCACCGGCCTTGTCCGAAAACCGCATGCCGCGTCGAGGGCCGATGCGCGCGCAGTTGTCGGCGCACCACTGTTATCCGCGATGCCGCCCGGCCGGCGCAAGGGCAAGCACGCCACAGCGATGCGTAAAACTCTTCGAAATCGGGCCGGACGAGGCGTGACAGAGGCATGACGCAGGCCGTCGCTGCGTGCTACATCCCCGCCCGAGGAAACGAGCCAGCATGACCGTCGAAACCATCCCAGCTCCGGAAACCGTCGATTTACGTGGCGCGCTCGGCCGCCGTGCCGTCGTGCTGATCGGCATGATGGGCTCGGGCAAGAGCTCGATCGGCCGGCGGCTCGCCAGCCGTCTCGGCATGGGCTTCGTCGACGCCGATATCGAGATCGAGACCGCAGCCGGCATGTCGATCCCCGAAATCTTCGCGCAGCGCGGCGAGGCCGAGTTCCGCGACGGCGAGCGGCGCGTGATCAGCCGCATCCTGACGACGCAGGCGCCCCTGGTGCTCGCGACCGGCGGCGGCGCCTTCATGAATGCCGAGACCCGCGTCCGGGTGAAGGAGCTCGGCGTCTCGGTCTGGCTGAAGGCCGAGCCGGACGTGCTGATGCGCCGCGTGCGCAAGCGCTCGAACCGCCCGCTCCTGCAGACGGCCGATCCGGAGGCGACGCTGCGCGCCATGCTGGCCCAGCGCGAGCCGGTCTATGCGCTGGCCGATCTCACCATCCAGTCGCGCGACGAGCCCCATGAGGTCATCGTCGGTGAAATTGTCGCCGCATTGGAACGCTACCTTGGCGTCGCGGCTGGCGGAGTCGCTGAATCATGAACGCCACCATGTCCCGCGAAACCGGGGCCCGCATCGTCGTCCCCGTCGCGCTCGAGGGCCGCGGCTACGACATCCATATCGGGCGCCACCAGCTCTGCGAGGCGGCGGCGCTGATCGCCGCCTTCGCGCCCGGCGCCCGCGCCGCCCTCGTCACCGACGAGAGCGTCGCTGCGCTCCATGGCGCGGCCTTCGAGACCTGCCTGCAGCAGGAAGGCATCGCGGCGACCCGGATCACCATCCCGCCGGGCGAAGCCTCCAAATCCTATGCCCAGTTCGTCGCGCTCTGCGACGCCCTGCTGGCGGCGAAGATCGAGCGCAACGACCTCGTCATCGCGTTCGGCGGCGGCGTCGTCGGCGACCTCACCGGCTTCGCCGCGGCGGTGCTGCGCCGCGGCGTGCGCCTGATCCAGGTTCCGACGACCCTGCTCTCGCAGGTCGATTCCTCCGTCGGCGGCAAGACCGGCATCAACTCGCCGCACGGCAAGAACCTGATCGGCGCCTTTCACCAGCCGGCCCTCGTCATCGCCGACACCGCCTTGCTCGACACGCTGAGCGAGCGCGAGTTCAAGGCCGGCTATGCCGAGGTGGTGAAATACGGGCTGATCGACGACCCCGCCTTCTTCGACTGGTGCGAGGCCAACTGGGGCCGCGTCATCGCCGGCGGCCCGGAACGCGACCACGCCGTCGCCGTCTCCTGCCGCGCCAAGGCGGCGATCGTCGCCCGCGACGAGCGCGAGGAGGGCGACCGCGCCCTCCTCAATCTCGGCCATACCTTCGCCCACGCGCTGGAACGGCTGACGGGCTACGATTCCCGCCGCCTCGTCCATGGCGAGGCTGTCGCCATCGGGCTCGCGCTCGCCTTCCGCTTCTCGCAGCGGCTGGAGCTCTGCTCCGGCCAGGATGCGGGACGCGTCGCCCGCCATCTCGACCATGTCGGCCTGCCGAGCCGGTTGCAGCAGGTTCCGGGCGGGGCCGGCAGCGCCGAGGAAATCCTCGCCGCCATGGCGCAGGACAAGAAGGTCAAGCGCGGCGCGCTGACCTTCATCCTCGCCCGCGGCATCGGCAAGAGCTTCATCGCGCCCGGCGTCGCGGCCGAGGAGGTCAAGGGGTTCCTCGAAGCCGAGCTCGCCGCCAACGGCGCGGCGCACTGATCGCGTTGCCGGATCGGCCTACGGGCTGAACACCAGCACGATGAAGACGAAGAACACCGCCAGATGCACCGCGCCTTCCAGCATGGTCGTGCGCGTGCCGGTGAAGGTCAGCGTCGAGAGCAGCAGGGTCATCGCGGCGATCACCATATTGGTCGCCGACAGGCCGAGCACCACCGGCTGGCCGGTGAAGACGCCGATCAGCAGCACGGCCGGCACGGTCATGCCGAGCGTCGAGGCGGCGGCACCCAGGCACAGATTGATGGCGCGCTGGAGCTGATTGCCGGTGATCGCCTTGAGCGCGGCGATGCATTCCGGCGTGAACACCACCATCGCGATCAGGATGCCGCCCAAAGCCGTCGGCGCGCCGAGCTTGACGATGCCGAAATCCAGCACCGCGGCGAGGCTCTTCGACAGGATCACGATGGGCAGGATATTCGCCAGCAGCAGCCCGATGCGCGGCAGGATTTCCCGCGCCGTGGAGGACGAGGCTTCGCCCCCTTCTGCGACGGCCGCGGCAGCGGACACCTCGCCTTCCGGCGCCGGCTCGTGGAAGAACGCGCTGTGGCGGCCGGTCTGCAGGATGAGGAAGGCGCCGTAGAGCGCCAGGGTGAAGATCGAGAAGGCGACCGCCTGGAAGGAGGTCAGCGTCCCGTCCGTGGTCGAGGTCGTGAAATTCGGCAGGAAGAGCGGGATCACCGTCAGCGGGATGATGACCGCGAGATAGGCGGAGGCGCCTTTCAGGTTGTAGCGCTGCGAGAAATGCCTGAGGCCGCCGATCAGGAGCCCGATGCCGACCACCCCGTTGAGCACGATCATCAGCACCGCGAACATGGTGTCGCGGCCGAGCGTCGGCGCGCCCTTGGCGCCCAGCATCACGGCGCCGACGAGCGCGACCTCGATGATGACGATCGACAGCGTCAGGATCAGCGTGCCGTAAGGCTCGCCCAGCCGCTCCGCCAGCTCCTCCGCCTCATGCACCACCCCGAACGCGGACCAGATGATCACGGCGAGCAGCCAGAGAAAGACCAGCAGCGACGGCAGCGGCGCGCCAAGCTGGCCGAGCAGGCTGTCGCCGAACAGCTGGAAAGCGACAACGGAAGCCCAGGCACAGGCGAGGCGAAACAACATCATGCTGAAATGGCTCTGATTTTCGACGGCAAGGCGGTGATTGTCGCATAATCGCTCGACGCTGTCTCGACGGTCGCCCTGAGCTGCGACGATCCTTCTGCCATCCGTCGCTATTTCCTATCGTATTGATCGAGCAGGGTGGCCCCGTCGGCTCCAGTGCTGCGGCGCCAGCTCTCGATGGCACCACGCCCGGCCTTGGCCAGGGTTTGCGCGACATCCGCCGGCACATCGGCACGAATCGAGACCTTGTTGGCCCGCATGCGAGCATAGTTCTCGTCGAGCCGCGTGCGGATCGCGGCCCATTGCCGCGCTTCCGTATCCTTCGCAGCCGCGTCGACGACCTGCCTGAGATCGGCCGGCAGTGCCTCATAGGCTGCGAGATTGACCGTCGCGAGCGAGATCGGCATCGCGTAGTTCACTTCGGTGAAGTGAGGCAGAAAGTCCCAGAGATTGCGCCCCGCGCCACCATCTCCGGAGGAGAGCACGGCCGTGACCGAGCCGTCCTTCACTTTGGGCATCGCATCGGCGAAGGAGAGATTGGCCGCCTTGGCGCCTGCCGCGTCCATCACCGCGGTCGAGGTCGCGTCATAGGTCCGGATCGACAGGCCTGTGAGGTCAGCCGCCGAATCGAGCGGCGCCTTCGACCAGATGCCCGAGGCCGGCCAGGGCGTGGTGTAGAGGATCTTCTGGCCGAAACCGGCGAGCTTCTTCTCATAGACCGGCCGCGCCAGATCGGTCAGGCGGCGGGCATCGGCGATCGAGGTCGCCAGGAAGGGTAGCGAGGACAGGCCGAACAGCGGATCGACCGCGCCGAGAGCTCCGGCGAAGGCGTCACCCGCGGCGACCTCGCCCTTCTGCACGGCGGCGATCATCTGCGCCGACTTGATGCCGCGCTTGGCATCGTAGCTGGGGCGGATCGTCAGGCGCCCGCCGGATCGTTCATTGACCAGCCTGGCGAAGGTCGCGACGCCTTCGCCAGGGATCGCCGTTTCCGGATATTCCGTCGGCATGTCCCAGGTCGTCTGCGCCAGGGCAGCGCCCGCACCGAGAAGGAGGCCGGAGACGAGAAAACCAGCCGCGAGCCAACGCATGAGAAACCCTCTTTTTGCTGTGCCGGAGCATTCCAGCAAGAGGGGCGTCCCTCCGTCAATCCGCCCGCAATTTCTGCGCCAGCGGGCTCGGAGTCTCCGCCACCAGCTCGGCGGCCGGCTTGTCGGCGACCAGATACTGCGCCCGCGCCAGCGCCGCAAAGCGCCCGCCCTTGGCGACCAGCTCGTCGAAGGTGCCCATCTCCTCGACCTCGCCCTGCTCGAAGACGAGGATGCGGTCGGCGTTGCGGATCGTCGCGAGCCGATGCGCGATGACGAAGGTGGTGCGCCCCTTCATCACCTCCTCCAGCGCCTTCTGCAGCTTGACCTCGGTCGCGGCATCGAGCGCCGAGGTCGCCTCGTCGAGGATCAGGATCGGCGGGTTCTTGAGCAACGCGCGGGCGATTGAGAGGCGCTGGCGCTCGCCGCCGGACAAGGTGCGGCCGCGCTCGCCGACGAGCGTGTCGAGCCCGTCCGGCTGGCGCGCCATCACCTCGGCGGCCTGGGCGCGGTCGAGCGCCTCCATCATCTCGGCATCGGTGGCATCGGGCTTGCCGACCTGCAGATTCTCGCGGATCGAACGGGCGAACAGCATCGGCTCCTGAAAGACGACGCCGATATTGCGCCTGAGCGAGAACAGCGAGATCTCGCGGATGTCCAGGCCGTCGATGGCGATGCGGCCCGATTGCGGGTCGAAGGCACGGTGCAGCAGCCCGAGCGTGGTCGACTTGCCCGAGCCGGTCGAGCCCACCACCGCGATCGTCTCGCCCGGCTTCACCGCGAAGGAGACGTCGCGCACCGCGGTGCGCTTGCCGTCATAGGAGAAGGACACGTCCTCGAAGGCGACCGCGCCCACGAGCCGGCCGGGATCGGGCGCGTTCGGCAGGTCTCGCACCGTCGGCGCCGTGTCGAGCACCTCGAAGAACTCGCGCATCTTCGGCGCCTGCATGAAGATGAAGTTCACGAAGGCGACGATCTGCTCGAGACGCCCGACCAGCATGGTGGCGAAGCCCATGAAGGTGACGATCTCGCCCACCGTCGTCTGGCCGTGCATCAGCAGCCAGGTGCCGACGATGAAGATCGCCAGCACCGTCAGCGTCGCCGAGGCCCGGGTCGCGACATTCGCCACCGCCCACCAGGACAGCACCGGCAATTGCGCGTTGAGCAGGCTCGTGATGGTCGAGCGCAGGCCGCGCACCTCCGCCTCGATGCGGGTGAAGCTCTGGATCACCGGCACGTTGCCGAGCGCATCCGAGGCTTTTTCGGCCAGGCTCGAATGATAGGATTCGACATTGCGCTGGAGCTGGTCGGTCCGGCGCAGCACGAAGCCGGTGAGCGCGCCGAACAGCACGACGAGGCCGATCAGCAGCAGGCCGAGCTGCCAGTTCTTCCAGAGCGTGAAGGGCAGCAGCACGAACAGCGCGACGATCGAGGCGCATTGCTCGCGAAAGAAGGAGAGCCACAGCCCCCACATCGCGCTGGCGCCGTCGAGCATCACCTTGAGGACGCGGCCGGAATGCGTCTGCGTGTGATAGGCGAGCGGCAGGGTCAGCGCATGCTCGAAATACTGCGCCATCACCGCGAGCCGGCGCCGATGCGCGAGCCGGTCGGCATGGAGCGCGACGAAGACCCCGAGCCCGATATTGGCGAGGCCGAAGCCGACCCAGGCCAGGATCAGGATGTCGATGCTGTCCCAGGTCAGCTTGCCGCCGGAGGACTGGATCGTCGTCAGCCGGTCGATCAGCGCGCCGAACAGCATCGGCTCGGCGAAGGCCACGGCCGCCAGCAGGATGTTGGCGAGCGCCAGCACGACGCCCAGCCGCCTTTCCGGGCCGAGTTCGCCGAGGACGCGGGCATAGAGGGCAAGCAGCGACATCGGCCGACTCTTAACGGAGCGTTTCGCCGGGGCAAGCACCCAAACCTTAACGCTTCGTTCAAACCACACCTCTTATGGTCTCGCACTGCGGAAAGCCCCGGCCCGCGACCCCGGAGCAGCGCGTGCATCAGGGTGCTCTTATGGATCTCGCCACCGGCGCAGGTATTCTGGGGGGTATCGCGACGATCGTCGCGCTGATCCTGATCGATGGCGGCAATTTCGCCGCCTATTGGGACAAGCACGCCGCGATCATCATCTTCGGCGGTGCCAGCGCGGCCACCATGCTGCGCTTTCCGTTTTCGGTGATCGCGCACGGCCTGCCGATGGGCGTCCGCTTCGCCTTCACCATGCGTTCCGTCAATCCCCGCGAGCTGATCGACGAGATCACGCGCGTCGCCGAGATCGCCCGCAAGAGCGGCCCGGTCGCGCTCGAGAATGTCGAGGTCTCCGACCCGTTCCTCGCCCAGGGGCTGCGCTACATCGCCGACGGCTACGACAAGGACTTCATCCGCGACACGATGGAGCGGGACCGCGACAACTTCCTGCAGCGGCTCGACGAAGGCTCCAAGGTCTACCGCGCCATCGGCGACTGCGCCCCCGCCTGGGGCATGATCGGCACGATTCTCGGCATGGTGACGATGTTCGCCAACATGTCCGACCCCTCCAGGCTCGGCCCGGCCATGGCGACGGCGCTGCTGGCGACGCTCTACGGCGCCATGGTCGCCAACATGTTCACGCTGCCGATCGCCGACAAGCTGCACATCAAGCTCGAGGAAGAGGAGATCTCGCGCACGCTGATCATCGACGGCGTGCTGCAGATGCGCGACGCCAAGAGCCCGACGCTGGTGCGCGAGATGCTGCTGGCCTACCTGCCCGACCACCATCGCGCAGAGATGGCGGCAGCGGCATGACCGGGCTCTAGGCCATGGCGAAGAAAAAACGCGGCGGTCACGGCGGCCACGGCTGGTTCGTGACCTTTGCCGATCTGATGGCGCTGCTCATGGCGTTCTTCGTCATGGTCGCCGCCTATTCGAGCCAGGACAAGCAGAAGATGCAGATCGTCGCCGGCTCGATGCGCGACGCCTTCGGCACGCAAAGCGACGTGCGGCTCGCCGGCATCGTCGAGCTCGACGGCATCCCGACCAAGACGCATATCAAGAACGCCTATATCCGCCCGCTGCAGGACGCCTCCGACAACACCGCGCCCAACCACAACAACCAGAAGGAAGACGGGCTGATCTCCGCGACCTACGATCGCGGCTTCGCGCTCGCTGCCGCCTCGCTGAGGCAAGCGCTGCGCGACATGCCGGAGATCGCCGAGGTCTCGCGCAACGTCCTCGTCGAGGTCTCCGAGGCCGGCATCGACATCCAGCTCGTCGATCAGGAGGGCCGCGCGATGTTCGCGGAAGGCTCGGCCCAGCCCAACGAGCGCATGCGCAAGGTGCTCGCCGCCATCGCCCCGACATTGCGGCGCATGTCCAACAAGATCGCCATTTCCGGCCACAGCGCGACGCCCCGCCCCGGCCAGCCGCCCGAAGGCGATATCTGGGGCCTCTCCGTCGCCCGCGCCAACGCCGTGCGCGCGCTTCTCGCCGGTGCCGGCGTGCCCAATGAGCGCTTCCTCTCCGTCACCGGCAAGGGCGATATCGAGCCGCTGATCAAGGACAACCCCTATCTGCCCTATAACCGGCGGGTCGGGATCGTGCTGAAGGCGGATGCGCCGGTGCTGCCGCAAGGGCTGAAGCCCTGAGAATAGCGATCAAGTACCGCGGTCAAGCCCCAGTATGACGGAGCGCCTCCGCCAGCGCCGCATCCGTCACCTCGGCCATCGCCATCTGCAGCTTGTAGGCCTGCGTCTTCGCGCCGGGCTGCATCACCAGGATCACCGTCTCGGTGCCCGGACAGCTCGGATCGGCGCAGAGGATCTCGTTGACGGCAATCACCGTCGTCTCGGGCAGGCCGAGCAACTCGCGAACCTGCCTCTTCAGGCTTTCGGCCACGGCCTTCGCCTCGGCTTTCACGCCGTCATCCTTGCGGGCCTCGCCCTTGCCGAAGAGCCCGAAGCGCATCGTGCCTAAGCCGGCAGCGTCAGCACGCCGGCGGCACCGTCCTCGGCACCGAAGGCGAGGCGCTTGCCGGCCTTGTCCCAGGCGAAGGCGCTGATGCCGCTGCCGCGCTCGGCCGGCCGTACCAGCAATTCGGAGCCGTCGGTCAGGCGCACCAGCAGGATGCAGCCATCGTCATAGCCGATCGCCAGAACCAGCGCGCCGGGATGGAAGGCGACGCGGGTGACGCGGGCATGGCGCACGCCGCACTCGCGCGGCGCCTTGCCCTGCGGCCCGTCGCCCTGGAAGGGCCAGACGATCGCGCCGTCCGCTCCGCTGGACGCGAGCCAGAGCCCGTCATGCGACCAGGACAGCGAGCGCGGCTTGGCCGGATAGCCGGTCATCCGCATATGGCCCGGCCTGTCACCGAGCTTCCAGCCATGCAGCGCGTTTTCCTGCATGGAGGTGACGACGAAGCGCCCGTCCGGCGACCAGGCGGCGTCGAGATGCGAGCCCTTCCAGTCGAGGAATTCCGGCTTCGCCTCGGTGTTCGGATACCAGAGCGAGACGCCGTTCATCTGCGCGACGGCGAGGCGATAACCCTTCGGCGCGAAGACGAGGCCTTGCGGCGTGCTCGCGGCCTCCAGCGTGCGGACGCGGCCCTTCTCGTCGCGGGCATGGACCGTCTTGCCGGTGTTCCAGGCGAGATGGCCCGAAGGCGACAGCGTGATCGCGTCGACCCAGCGCCGCTTCGGATCCTTCGCCAGCTCTTCCGGCTCGCCCTCGAACCGCGTTGCGACGACGCGCCCGTCATCCCCGCCCGAGATCAGCCGCTCATTGTCGCCGGTCGCGCAGAGGATGCCGCCGGCATGGGCCTCGACGCTGTCGGTCGCGCCGTCGCGCCAGCGCAGCACGCGCCCGTCGGCCAGCGCGAAGACGAGCCCCTGCTTCAGCCAGCGGGTGGCGACGACATGGTCTCCCGCCGCGATGGGGACGACATGCTCGCGCAGCGAGGTGGGTTGGGTCAAAGTAGCCATGACGCGGCTTTAACTCACGCCGCGCAGGCTTCAAACCCCTTGCGCAACTCGTTCTCGTTGAGTCCGCGCCCGATGAACACCAGCCGGCTCTCGCGCTTCTCGCCGGCCTTCCAGTCGCGCTGCAGGTCGCCGTCGAGGATCATGTGCACGCCCTGAAAGACGAAACGGCGCGGCTCGTCCTTGAAGGCGAGGATGCCCTTGGAACGCAGGATGCTGGGGCCCTGGATCTGGGCGATCTCGTTGATCCAGGGCATGAACTTCTCCGGATCGACGTCGCCGGGGATCGTCAGCGAGATCGAGCGCACATCCTCGGCATGGTGATGGTGATGGCCGGCCTCGAGGAAATCCGGCTCGATGTCGAGGATGCGGTCGAGGTCGAAGGCCTTGCGGTCGAGCAGCGATGCGATCTCGACATTGCAGCGCTCGGCCTTCTCGAGCCGGGCATAGGGGTTGATCGCGCGGATCTGCGCCTCGACCTCGGCCAACTCATCCGCCGAGACGAGGTCGGTCTTGTTGAGGATGATGACATCGGCGAAGGCGATCTGGTTCTTCGCCTCGGGCGCGTCCTTCAGCCGGTCCTTCAGCCATTTGGCGTCTGTGACGGTGACGACCGCGTCGAGGCGGGTGGCGTCGCCGACATCCTGGTCGACGAAGAAGGTCTGCGCGACCGGCGCGGGATCGGCGAGACCGGTGGTCTCGACGATGATCGCGTCGAACTTGCCCTTGCGCTTCATCAGCCCGTCGAGGATGCGGATCAGGTCGCCGCGCACGGTGCAGCAGATGCAACCGTTGTTCATCTCGAAGATTTCCTCATCGGCACCGACGATGAGGTCTCCGTCGATCCCCGCCTCGCCGAACTCGTTGACGATGACGGCGAATTTCTTGCCGTGCTCCTCGGTGAGGATGCGGTTCAGCAGCGTGGTCTTGCCGGCGCCCAGATAGCCGGTGAGCACCGTGACGGGGATCTTTTCGGACATGATTGCAACCTGATGGCTGGTGGCCTCGGGAGCGGCTGGCCGTCAGGCCGGGCCGGCGGCGAGCGCCTTCTCGATCTCGCTTATATTGTGCTTCATCATGTCGATGTAAGTCCCCGCCGGGCCCGAGGCGTCGGAAAGCGCGTCGGAGTAGAGCGTGCCGCCGATCCGGGCGCCGGATTCCCTGGCGATCTGCTCGATCAGGCGGGGATTGGTGACGTTTTCGAGGAAGACGGCCGGCACCTTCTGCGCCTTGATCTGGCGGATGATGCGAGCGACGTCCTTGGCCGAGGCCTCGGATTCCGTCGAGACGCCCTGCGGCGCGATGAATTCGATGCCATAGGCCTTGACGAAATAGCCGAAGGCATCGTGCGTGGTGATCGCCTTGCGCCGGTCGGCCGGGATGCGCGCGACCGCCGCCTTCACCTCGCCCTCGACGACATCGAGCTTGGCCAGATAGGCCGTGGCATTGGCATCGTAGACCGCCTTGCCGGCCGGATCGGCGGCGCCGAGCGCATCGCGGATATCGGCGACGTAGATGCGGGCATTGGCGATGTCCTGCCAGGCATGGGGATCGTCATGGCCATGATCGTGGCCGTGCCCGCCCTTCGCATCATGCTCTTCCTCGGCCGCCTCGATCGGCTTGATGCCCTTGGTCGCGGTCACGACCGTCGCCTTCGTGCCGGAGGATTTGATCAGGCGCGGCAGCCAGCCTTCGAGATGCAGGCCGTTGATGACGACGAGCTTCGCCGCCGCCATCGCCTTGGCGTCGGCCGGCGTCGGCGAATAGACATGCGCGTCGCCATTCGGCCCGACGAGCGAGGTCACGCTGACCCGTTCGCCGCCAACCTGCTTCACGAAATCGGCCAGCACCGAGAAGCTCGCCACCACCGGCAGCTTCTCCTGCGCGAAAGCGGCGGTGGGCAATGCCGCGAGGGAGAGCCCCGCGACCAGATAGGCGACGATGCTGCGACGGTTAGGCATGAAACTCTCCGCTCGAAATGAAACGATATAACGTTTCTATCTTTCAAGATGGGGCCGAATCAAGGCGCGCCGCGCAAGCCCGCCCTGCGAGCCGAGCAGAAGCGAGAGAATGTAGAGGCAACCGGCCGCGAGAATGATCGCCGGGCCGGCCGGCAGGCTCGAGCCCGCCGCATAGGAGACGACGAGGCCGGCATAGCCGGCGACCATGCCGAAGCCGGTCGCCAGCATCAGCAGCCGCGTGATGTCCGCCGTCCAGAACCGCGCCGCCGCCGCCGGCAGCATCATCATGCCGACGGCGAGCAAGGTGCCGAGCGCGTTGAAACCGGCGACGAGATTGAGCACCACGAGCGCGAGGAACGTCAGGTGGACGAAGCCGCCGGAGCGGCTGACCGAGCGCAGGAAGCCGGGATCGACGCATTCCAGCACCAGCGGCCGGTAGAGCGCCGCCAGCGCCGTGAGCGAAACCGTCGCGACGCCCGCGAGCAGGATCAGCACGTCGTTGTCGAGCGCCAGCACATTGCCGAAGAGGACATGCAGCAGATCGATCGCCGAGCCGCGCAGCGAGACGATGGTGACGCCGAGCGCCAGCGAGATCAGGTAGAAGGCGGCGAGCGAGGCGTCTTCCTTCAGCACCGTCGCGCGCGCCACCGCACCGGCGAGCAGAGCCACGGCAAAGCCGGCGGCCAGCCCGCCGATCGTCATCGCCGGCAGCGAGAAGCCGGCGACGAGATAGCCCAAGGCCGCGCCCGGGAGGATGGCATGGGCCATCGCATCGCCGGTCAGGCTCATCCGCCTGAGCATCAGGAAGACGCCGATCGGCGCACCGGAGACCGACAGCGCCGTCACGCCGACGAGCGCACGGCGCATGAAGTCGAATTCGGCGAAGGGGCCGATGAAGAGATCGTAGAGCATCGGCCTGACCGGAAAAGCGTTACGCCGCGTCGCGCTGGCAGGGAGCGGCGTGGCTGTCGAAGGCTTCGACCATGCGGCGCGCCTTGAGCAGATTCTCGGGGGTCAGCACATCGGCGGTGGCCCCCCAGGCGACGGCCTCGCGCGCCAGCAGCAGCGTCTGCGGAAAGGCCCGGCGCACCGTCTCGATGTCGTGCAGGACCGCGACGACGGTGCGGCTCTCGCCATGCCAGCGCTGGACCAGCGCCAGCAGATCGGCGGTGGTGCGCGCGTCGATGGCGGTGAAGGGTTCGTCGAGCAGGATGATTTCGGCGTCCTGCAGCAGGAGCCGCGCGAACAACGCACGCTGCATCTGCCCGCCGGAGAGCGTGCCGATCGGCCGGCGCTCGAAGCCGGTCAGCCCCACCGCCGCGATGGCGTGCTCGACCTTGTGGGCGACGCCCGCCCCGATCCGCCCGAAGATGCCGGCGCGGCTCCACAAGCCCATCGCGACGAGATCATAGACATGGATCGGGAAGGAGCGGTCGAGCTCGGCCGATTGCGGCAGATAGGCGAGCCGCTTGCCCTTGGCGAGCGAGATGCCGCCGGCGAGCGGGAGCAAGGTACCGGTGATGCCCTTGAGCAGCGTCGACTTGCCGGCACCGTTGGGCCCGACGATCGCGGTCAGGCTCCCCGTGGCGACCTCGCCGGAGAGATGGTGGATCGCCGGGTGACGGTCATAGCCCAAGGTCAGGTCGGTGAGGCGGATGGCGGACAACGCGAACTTCCTTCAGGCGATCACGGCCAGCGTCGCGGCCCAGAGCAGGACGACGACGACAGCGGCCAGCCCGACGCGATTCCAGGCCGACAGGCGCAACAGCGACCAGCCCGGATCATCCGAGACGGCCTGCGAGGCGGCGTGACTGTGGCCATGGTCGTGCGCGTGAGCCATGTGAGACGATATAATATTACATCGACGACGGCACAAGCGATCTTCGCGGCTTGTGCACGCCTCGCGAAGCTCCAGCCTGCCGGGATGAGATACGCGGGTCGAGCCCTGGCCGGATGCGAGCTTCGGCAAGAATCACCCTCGGTAATTGGGCTAAAGGCGCAAGCGAAAGCCATGTCTTGCGCTTTTCCTCGGCCGGCATCCTGCTTACAACTCAAGGCAAGCCCACCGTTCGAGCCGGGCAGATTCAGGGAGCTTCCATGAAAACGCTGTTCCGCGGCCGGCGCCTCGCCGGCCTTGCCGCTGCCGTTCTGCTTGCCGCCGCGCCGGCGGGTGCCCGTGCCCAGGAATTCATCAATATCCTCACCGGCGGCACCTCCGGCGTCTATTATCCGATGGGCGTCGCGCTCTCGAAGATCTATGGCGAGAAGATCCCGAACGTCCGCCCGACCGTGCAGGCGACCAAGGCCTCGGTCGAGAACCTCGTGCTGCTGCAGCAGGGCCGCGGCGAGATCGCCTTCACGCTCGGCGACTCGCTCGACGCCGCCTGGAAGGGCGACGAGGAGGCCGGCTTCAAGACGCCGCTGAAGAAGCTGCGCGGCATCACCGCGATCTATCCGAACTATGTCCAGATCGTCGCCTCGAAGGAGAGCGGCATCAAGACGCTGGCCGATCTCAAGGGCAAGCGCCTCTCGGTCGGCGCGCCGAAATCCGGCACCGAGCTCAATGCGCGCGCCATCCTCGCCGCGGCCGGCCTCGGCTACAAGGATCTCGGCAAGGTCGAATACCTGCCCTTCGCCGAGTCCGTGGAACTGATGAAGAACCGCCAGCTCGATGCCACCTTGCAATCGGCGGGCCTCGGCGTCGCCTCGCTGCGCGACCTCGCAACCTCGATCGAGATCAACGTCGTCGAGGTTCCGAAGGCGGTCATCGACAAGGCGGGCCCGCCCTTCATCAGCACCCCGATCCCGGCCAATACCTATACCGGCCAGACCGCGGCGGTGAACACGGCGGCCGTGGTGAACTACCTCGTCACCCATGAGGGCGTGAAGGACGAGCTGGTCTACCAGATGACCAAGAATATCTTCGAGAACCTGGGCGATCTCGCCGCCTCGCACGCCGCCGGCAAGGACATCAAGCTTGAGCGCGCGCTCGACGGCATGCCGATCCCGCTGCATCCGGGCGCGGCGCGCTACCTCAAGGAAAAGGGGCTGAAGGTCGGTTCGTAAGCGGTCTTTCGCCTTTCCGACGCCTTCGCGGTCATCCCGCCGATCCGGGATCCATGCCTGAACCGTTTCGGCATGGATCCCGGGTCTCCCTCCGGTCGCCCGGGATGACGGCACATTCTTTGACGGCCTGACGCGGAGCCGAGCAGGACCATGACCCACGAGACCGACCAGTTGGAAGCCCTCTCCGGCGCAAGACCGGGCGAGGTCGAGCATGCCGATCTCGACAATTTCGAGCATGGCTTCCCGCCCGGTTTCGGTCCCGGCCGCTGGGGGCTTTTGGCCTATGGCCTCGCGCTCGCCTTCGCCGCCTTCCAGATCGCGATCTCCGCCTGGAATTTCCTGCCGAGCCAGGCGGCGCGCGGCGTTCATGTC
Source organism: Allobosea sp. RCC_152_1 (assembly GCF_041360765.1). Taxonomy (NCBI): domain Bacteria; kingdom Pseudomonadati; phylum Pseudomonadota; class Alphaproteobacteria; order Hyphomicrobiales; family Alloboseaceae; genus Allobosea; species Allobosea sp. RCC_152_1. Next base: position 197,021 of record NZ_JBFUPU010000008.1, on the reverse strand, counting down.
GGCTTCCTGCTGCTGCTGAGCTTCGGGCTCATCGCCAATTTCCGGGCGAAGGACACACCCGGGCGGCTGCTCGGCTGGGCGCTGGGCCTGCTCGGCTTCGCGGTCGGCCTCTATCAATGGATCTTCTACGCCGACCTGATCCTGCGCGACGGCGATCCCTCGACGCTGGACCTCGTCGTCGGCACGCTGTTGATCGTGCTGATCTTCGAGGCCGCGCGCCGATTGATGGGCAATGCCCTGCCGATCATGTGCGGCGTCTGCCTGCTCTACTGGTTCTTCGGCCAGTATCTGCCCGCGCCCTTCAACCATCGCGGCTATGGCTACGACCAGATCATCGGCCATCTCTCCTTCGGCACCGAGGGCTTCTACGGCACGCCGATCTACGTCTCCGCGACCTATATCTTCCTGTTCATCGTCTTCGGCTCCTTCCTCGAGAAGGCCGGGATGATCCATCTCTTCAACGACGTCTCGCTCGGCATCTTCGGCGGCACGCGCGGCGGCCCGGCCAAGGTCGCGGTCTTCTCGTCCGGCCTGATGGGGATGATCTCCGGCTCCGGCGTCGCCAATGTCGTCACCGTCGGCCAGTTCACCATTCCGCTGATGATCAAATTCGGCTACCGGCGCGCCTTTGCCGCCGGCGTCGAGGCCACCGCCTCGATGGGCGGGCAGATCATGCCGCCGGTGATGGGCGCGGTCGCCTTCATCATGGCCGAGACCCTGGGCGTGCCCTATGCCGAGATCGTCAAGGCGGCCGCCATCCCTGCGATCCTCTACTTCGCCTCGGCCTTCTGGATGGTGCATCTGGAAGCCGGGAAATACGGGCTGAAGGGCGTCGAGCGCGCCTTGCTGCCGAGCCCGCTCAAGGCGCTGCGCGAGCGCTGGTATCTCGCCTTGCCGCTCGCCGTGCTCGTCTTCATGCTGTTCCACGGCTTCACCCCGCTCTTTGCCGGCACGATGGGCCTTGCGCTGACGGTCGGGCTGCTGCTCGGCGCGGGCTTTGCCGCCGGCCTGAGCAGGCAGAGCCTGCGCGTCATCTTCTGGATCGGGCTCGGGCTCATCGCCGCCGCGCTCTTCCAGGAGGGGCTCGATGTCCGCTACGTTGCGGGCCTGATCGCGCTTCTCGTGCTCGCCAACGCCTTCACCCTGGGCGGCCGCACCACGCTGGCGATCAGCCGCGACGCGCTCGCCGACAGCGCCAAGACGGCGCTGCCGGTCGGCATCGCCTGCGCCATCGTCGGCACGATCATCGGCCTGATGACGCAGACCGGCATCGGCACGACCTTCGGCGCCTGGATCATCGGGCTCGGCCAATCCAGCCTGTTCCTGGCGCTGGTCCTGACGATGATCCTCTCGATCCTGCTCGGCACCGGCATCCCAACGATCCCGACCTACATCATCGTCGCGGCCCTGGCGGCACCGGCGCTGGAAAAGCTCGGCGTGCCGCTGATCGTCAGCCACATGTTCGCCTTCTACTACGGCATCATGGCCGACCTCTCGCCGCCGGTGGCGCTCGCGGCGCTGGCCGCTGCGCCGATCGCCAAGGAAAACCCCGACAAGATCGGCTGGGAGGCGATGCGCGTCGCGCTTGCCGGCTACGTCATCCCCTTCATCGCGGTCTATTCGCCGGCGCTGATGCTCCAGGCCGGAGATCCGATGGCCAACGTCATCGGCTTCTGGCCGGCGGTGATCTACGCCACCTTCAAGGCCTCGGTCGCGATCGGCCTCTTCGGGATGGTGGCGATCGGCTGGCTCTTCGGCCGGCTGACCGTCGTGGAGCGGGTGCTCTGCTTCGTCGCGGCGGTGCTGCTCTTCGGCGAGTTCGCCTATAGCGACCCGCTCGGCTATGTGCTGACGGCGGCGATCATCGCGCGACACTGGTTTGCCGCGCGCCATGCGGAACCGGCGGCGGCATGAGCCTGTGCCTTGCGGCCGGCGCGCTCCTCGTCTCGCTTGGCCATGGCGAGATCACGCTGGGCTGGCGGCATTCGGTGCAGAAGACGCTGTGGGAGGAAGTCTGGCGCGAGACCCCGGCGGGGCTTGTCCTCGTCGAGGCCCGCATCGAGGGCTCCGGCGCCGGCATGGACCCGCCGGACGGCGCCAGGCTGATCGACGGCTTCTGGCGCTGGCGCCCCGATTTGCCGGCACTGCCCGAGGTGGTGCTGCGCCGTTCCGGCGCCACCGCCGACTGGCGCCTCTGCATGGACGGCGCCTGCAAGCCGATGAGCGATTATCTACCGGCCGAGGCCGACCCGGTCACGCTGAAGGTTTGTGGGTAAAATCCGCGAGGTTCGCCGTCATTCTCGGGCGGAGCGAAGCGCAGACCGAGCTCAGGCCGAAGGAGCCTCCGGCGCCCGCTTGTCACGAGATCCTCGGGTCAAGCCCGAGCATGACGCCCTACCTCAATCGACCGTGGTGAGATGCTCGACCTTCAGCACGCGCCGCATCAGATTGACGAAGCCATAGGCCGCGAAGACCGAGAACACGGCCATCATGATGTACTCGAACATCGTGCCGAGATCGAACATGCCGGCGATGGCCCAGCCGGCCGCGAGCGCGACGCCGAAGAGCTCGACCGCGATCAAGATTCCCAGCGAAACCACGATGGTCAGGCTGCGCCAGTTGGTGTGCCGTCCGGCCATGCTGTCCTTCCTTCGAATGCCCGCCTTCGCGGACACATTGTCGAGCACTGGCGCCTTCACGCCGCCATGCGCCCAACGCACCTAGCGGACACAGCCGCGCCATGCAACAAAATCGCGCCCCGAAGGCGCCCTTGCGCCAGATGGGGACGCATGGGGAGATTGAAAAGTCCTGATGGTCGATACGCCTGTCTTCGGTTCGGCCGCAGTCGCCGCGCCCCATCATCTTGCCTCGGAAGCCGGCCGCGCCGTCCTCGCAGAAGGCGGCAATGCGATCGAGGCCATGGTCGCGATGGCGGCCACCATCGCCGTGGTCTATCCGCATATGAACGGCATCGGCGGCGACGGCTTCTGGCTGATCCACGAGCCCGGCGGCAAGATGCATGGCATCGAGGCCTGCGGCCCGGCCGGGACGCTCGCGACGATCGAGCGTTATCGCAACAAGGGCCACGACAGCATCCCGGCGCGCGGCCCGGAAGCGGCGCTGACCGTCGCCGGAGCCGTCGAGGGCTGGCGTCTCGCGCTCGACCTCTCCAGATCCCGCGGCGGCCGCCTGCCGCTGCGCGAATTGCTCGCCGATGCGCTCCGCCACGCCCGCGAGGGCTATGCGGTGTCCCCTTCCGAATGCGGCAACCGGCCCAACGAGCTGGAAGCGCTGAAGGCCGCGCCGGGCTTCCTCAAGACCTTCTGGCCTGACGACGCGCCACCCAAACCCGGCAGCCATCGCAAGATGGAGGCGCTGGCCGAGACGCTGCAGCAGCTCGCCGGAGCCGGGCTCGACGATTTCTACCGCGGCGATGTCGGCCGCGAGATCGCCGCCGATCTCGAACGCATCGGCGCGCCGGTGACGCGCGCCGATCTCGAACGCTACCACGCCCGCACCGTCGCCCCGCTCGCGCTCGCCTTGCCCGGCCTCACGGTCTGGAACATGCCGCCGCCGACGCAAGGCCTGGCCGCCCTCGTCATCCTCGGCCTGTTCGAGCGGCTCGGCCGGGTCGAGCTCGATTCCTTCGCGCATCATCACGGGCTGATCGAGGCGACGAAGCGCGCGCTCGCCATCCGCGACCGCCATGTCACCGACCCCGCTTATGCGACCGGCGATCCCGCCCGTTTTCTGGGTGAGGCGATGCTGGCCCGCGAGGCCGCCGAGATCGATGCCAGGCGCGCCGCGCCCTGGCCGGTGAAGCCTGGCCATGGCGACACGATCTGGATGGGCGCCATCGACGGCAAGGGCCTCGCCGTCTCCTATATCCAGTCGATCTATTGGGAATATGGCTCCGGCTGCGTGCTGCCCGCGACCGGCATCCACTGGCAGAACCGTGGCATCTCCTTCTCGCTCGACAAGGCCGCCACGAATCCGCTCATGCCCGGCCGAAAGCCCTTCCATACGCTGAACCCGGCCTTCGCCCGCTTCGACGACGGGCGCATCCTCGCCTATGGCGCGATGGGCGGCGACGGCCAGCCGCAATTCCAGGCGCAGATCCTGACGCGCTACCGCCTCGGCCAGAATCTCGCGACCGCGATCGATGCGCCGCGCTGGCTCTTCGGCCGCACCTGGGGCTCGGCCTCGACCGGGCTGAAGGTCGAAAGCCGCTTCGATTCCGCCCTGCTGGAGCGGCTCGACGCCGCCGGCCATCCGGTCGAGGAGAGCGGACTGGCCTATTCCGAGGGCTTCGGCCATGCCGGCATGCTGGTGAAGCATGCGAATGGCCGCGTCGAGGCCGCGCACGATCCGCGTTCCGATGGCGATGCGAAGGGGATCTGATTCACATGACCTATGACGACCCGTTCCGCTGCTTCGTGCCCTATCCCGACGCGGCGGTGAAACACAGCCCGACCGGTCCGCTCGCCGGGCTGACGCTGGCGGTGAAGGACCTCTTCGACGTCAAGGGCTACCCGACGGGCGCGGGATCGCCGATCGTGCTGGCGCAATCCGGCATCAAGACCAAGACCGCGCCGCTGGTGAAGGAGCTGCTGCAAGCCGGCGCGCGCTTCGTCGGCAAGACGCATACCGACGAGCTCGCCTTCTCGCTCAACGGCAAGAACGCGCATTTCGGCTCGCCGATCAACCCGGCCGCGCCGGACCGGATCACCGGCGGCTCCTCCTGCGGCTCGATGGCAGCCGTCGCGGGGCGTCTCGCCGACATCGCTGTCGGATCCGACACCGGCGGCTCGGTCCGGGCGCCGGCGAGCTATGGCGGGCTCTTCGGCATTCGTCCCACCCATGGCCGGCTCTCGCTGAAGCGGGTCTGGCCGCTGGCGGAAAGCCTCGACACGCCCGGCTGGTTCACCCGCGACGGCGAGGTTTTTGCCCGCGTCGGCAACGCCCTGCTCGGCAAGGACCGCACTGAACTGCCGGAAGTGCCGCGCCTGCTGCTGGCCGACGACATGTTCGCCCAGGCCGTGCCGGAGGCCGAAACGATCCTGCGCAATGTCGTGCAGCGCGCGCTGCCCAGCGTCGGCCAGCCGGAAAGCGTCAAGCTCGTGCGCGACATCGACGCGCTCTACTGGGCCTTCCGCTGGATCCAGGGCCGCGAGGCCTGGGCCTCCGACGGGGCCATGATCGAGCGCTTCGCCCCGCCGCTGGGGCCGGGCGTGAAGGAGCGCTTCGCCTTCTCGAAAACCGTGACGGATGCCGAATACGCCAAGGGCGAGGCGACGCGAAAGACCTTCCGGGCGCGGCTCGCCCGCCTGCTCGGCCAGGACGGCGTGCTGATCCTGCCGACCGTGCCGGACATCGCGCCACTGGTCAGCGCCGAGGAGCCCGAGCTGGAGGATTTCCGCAACCGGGCGCTGAGGCTGCTCTGCCTGTCCGGCCTGTCGGGCTTCCCGCAAGTGACGATTCCGGTGGCGCAGCGCGAAGGCGCGCCGCTCGGCCTGTCGCTGATCGGGCCGAAAGGCTCGGACAAGTCGCTGATCGCCTTCGCCGTCGCCTATGAGCGCGCCACGCGCGTCAGGATCGCCTGAGAGGAGGCCCGGATGAGCGGACACCATCACGACCACGACCACGATCACGACAACCACTTCACCGCCATCGAGGCGCGGGTGAAGGCGCTGGAGACGCTGATGGTCGAGAAGGGCTATGTCGATCCGGCCGCACTCGACGCCATCGTCGATACCTACGAAACCAGGGTCGGCCCGCGCAACGGCGCCCAAGTCGTCGCCAAGGCCTGGACCGACCCGGCCTATGCCGAGCGGCTCAAGGTCGACGGCACCGCGGCGGTGGCCGAGCTCGGCTATGGCGGGCGCGGCGGCGAGCATATCGTCGCCTGTTTCAACACGCCGGAGGAGCACAACCTCGTCGTCTGCACGCTCTGCTCCTGCTATCCGTGGCCGGTGCTGGGCCTGCCGCCGGTCTGGTACAAATCCCCGCCCTACCGCGCCAAGGCGGTGATCGATCCGCGCGGCACCCTCGCCGATTTCGGCGTGACGCTGCCGGAGGGCCAGCGCATCCGCGTCTGGGATTCCACCGCCGAAACCCGCTTCATCGTCATCCCGATGCGTCCGGCCGGCACCGAAGGCTGGAGCGAGGAGAAGCTGGCGAGCATCGTCTCGCGCGATTCGATGATCGGCACCGGCCTGCCGCATGTGGAGGACGCCGCGGAGGACGCGGCATGAACAGCGCCCACGACCTCGGCGGCCAGATGGGTTTCGGCCCGGTCGTGCCGGAGCCGGACGAGCCGGTCTTCCACGGCGATTGGGAAAAGCGCGTGCTCGCGATCAATGTCGCGGCCGGTGCGATGGGCGCCTGGAGCATCGACGAGATCCGTCATCATCGCGAGAGCCTGCCGCCGGCTCAATATCTCTCGGCGAGCTATTACGAGATCTGGCTCGCCGCGCTCGACAAAGTACTGGTCAAGCACGGCTTCCTGACCTCGGCCGAGCTCCTCTCTGGCAAACCCGCGCCCGGACGCCGTGAGCCGAAGCGCGTGCTCAAGGGCGAGGAGGTGCCGGCGGTGCTCAGGCGCGGCTTCCCCTATGAGCGCGAAGCCAAGGCCCCTGCCCGCTTTGCCGTTGGCGACACCGTGCGCACCATCGTCATGCATCCGCAGCACCATACGCGGCTGCCGCGCTATGCCCGCGGCAAGCAGGGCGTGATCGAGCGCGTCACCGGCTGCCATGTCTTCCCGGATACCGGCTCGCAGGGTCTGCCGGAGACGGCCCAATGGCTTTACACCGTCGTCTTCGCCGGCCCCGAGCTCTGGGGCCGCGATGCCGACCCGACCTCCACCGTCAGCATCGAGGCCTGGGAGAGCTATCTTGAGCCGGCCTGAGACCGATCTAGCGGCGGCGCTGGCCGCGGACACGCCGATCCCGCGCGATGCCGAGGGGCCGGTCTTCGCCGAGCCCTGGCAGGCGCAGGCCTTCGCGCTGGTCGTCGCCCTGCAGAACCGGGGCGTCTTCACGGCGGATGAATGGGCGCAGGCGCTGGGTGCCGAGATCCGCGAGGCTTTGGCTGCGGGCGGCTGCCGCGACGGCTCGGACTATTACGAGCGCTGGTGCGAGGCGCTGGAACATCTGCTGATCGAAAAGGGCCTCGCCTCCCATGCTGGCGTCGATGCGCTCGCCGCCTCCTGGGCGCGGGCCGCCGAGGCGACGCCGCATGGCAAGCCGATCCTGCTGGAGAACGATCCGCTGCGGAGCTGAGCCTCAGCTTCCCATCCCGCCGATCCACAGGCCGAGCGAGAGCGCGGCGCCGAGCACGACGATGAAGGCGGCCGCCACAAGTTCCAGCCCTGCCAGCAGTCGCACCGCCCGCAAGCTGCCCCCGCTGGCGAATTTCAGCGCCGCGAATTTGAAGAAGACGGCGAGCGCCGCCAGCGCCCCTGTCGTGATCGCAGTGCCCAGCGCCATGGCGAAGGCGGCGGCAATGCCCGCCCAGTAGAGCCCCTGCGAGGCGGCGAAGACGAGGATGATCAGCGCCCCCGCGCAGGGCCTCAGGCCCGCGGCGAGGACGACGCCGGCCATGTCGCGCCAGTCCCGGAGCCCGGCGACCTGCTGCGCATCCGGCATATGCACGTGGTCGCAGGACGCATCATGCGCAGCGGCCCCCTGCCCGAGCGCCAGGAAACTGCCCGCCTTGCGCCAGAGCACGAGCAGGCCGACCAGCGCGACGAGCAGGAAGCTGCCCTGCTCGATGGCACTGGTCGCCATGTTCATTTTGACGGCGGTGGTGCGGAAGATCAGCGTCGCGACCGAGACGATGGCGATGGCGACGAGCGCCTGCAGGATCGCCGCGGCGAAGCTGAGCGAGAGCCCGCGCTTCAGGCTGCGGTTGTCGGCGACGATATAGCCGGAGATCACCGCCTTGCCGTGGCCGGGCCCGGCCGCATGGAAGACGCCGTAGCCGAAGGACAGGCCGAGCAACCCCCAGACCGCTGTCGGCGTCTGGGCGATCGCCTTCAGCGTCGCAGTCAACTCGCGATAGAAGCTCGACTGCCAGGCGATCAGCACGGCGCCGAAGCCCGTCGTCGAGGGCAGCGCCTCGCGCGGCAGCGCGGTCCCGAACGGATTGCGCGGCGGCGGCGGTGCCGGCGGGCTCCAGAGCGAGATGACCCAGGCCAACAGGCCGAGCGCGGCGGCGACCAATGCCAATGCCAGCGCGGCGACGACGATGCGCGACAACAGCGACGTCGCCCTTTGCGAGCCCTCGGCCTGAGGAGCGCCGGAAGCGCGCGGCTCTTCGGGACGAGGGCTGAGGGGAGTCGTCAGGGACATGCCACCAGCGCCCGCGTCGTGACCTCGTAGCCGCTCATGTCCGGCGTCGCGGTGATGTCCTCCTGCGCCAGCTTCTGCGCGACGTCGTCGGCGAGCTTGGGCGGGCGATTGACCCTGACGATGCAGCCGGCCGGGGCATCGCGCGTCACCACGGCGTCCGGCTCATCGACGATCTCGAAGGCGACGAAATAGGTGGGGTCGCCGACCTCGATGCCGAAGGAGCGGCTCTTCGGCGGCGGATGCTTGAGCGGCAGCGTGTAGTTCAATGTCAGGATCTTGTTCTCGAAGACGAGCCCGGCATCGGTCGGCGTGCCGAATTCCTGCTTGCGGCCATTGACCTTGGCGATGGTGAAGAACTCGACCTCGGGCAGCGAATCCATGTTCACCTTGGCGAGGTCCGCCAGCTCGTCCGGCGTCAGCTTGCCGTCGCCGTTCTTGTCGAGGCCCTGGGTGATATAGGCCGAATAGGCCTCGTCGAAGCTCCAGTGCTGCCGGATCGCCTTCACCGTCCCATCCGGCGCGAACAGGATCTCGGCCTTGGCCTTCACCCAGACATGCGGATGCGCCTGCGCCGGCCCCGCCAGGCAGGCGGCGAGCAGGGTGACGGCCGGCAAGGCCGTAAGAAGCGCACGTCCCGTCAAGAACGGTATCCTCCACAGATCCGGAGCCGAGGGCGATAAGGCCGGCCCGCAACGATTTTGCGACCGGGCCGTCGCAGCCTTCGCCGCGAATCGGGGCCAAATCGCGGCGCAGGCATTTCGCGCAAGGCTGCCCGTGCCGGCAAGACTGGAACGCATCTCTGGACCTCCTCGCAAAAACTGGAACAATGCCAATGTGATTGACCGCCTTCGGGCGATATGTCAGCGTTGCTGACATATCTTGCATCGAGACAGGTCGAGAGGCCGGATCAACCGGCCCGCGGGAACGACGATCGGGAGGCCGGCATGACTGAGCCAATGCGCGATTCCAGCGTCGATGCGGGCACGCTTCGCTCCGTCACGCTCGACGACAAATACGACCTCGGCAAGCGGGACATCTTCCTGACCGGCACGCAGGCCGTCGCCCGCATGCTCTTGATGCAGCGCGAGCGCGACCGGCGGGCAGGGCTGAACACTGCCGGCTTCGTCTCGGGCTATCGCGGCTCGCCACTCGGCGGGCTCGACCAGCAGCTCATGCGCGCCGGCAAGGCCCTGACCGCGGCCAACATCGTCTTCCAGCCCGGGCTGAATGAAGACCTCGCCGCGACCGCCGTTTGGGGCACCCAGCAGGCCGAACTGCAGGGCGAGGGCAAGTATGACGGCGTCTTCGCGCTCTGGTACGGCAAGGGCCCGGGCGTCGACCGCTCGGGCGACGTCTTCCGCCACGGCAACATGGCCGGCACCTCGCCCCATGGCGGCGTGATCTGCCTGATGGGCGACGACCACACCGCGGAATCCTCGACCAACGCCCACCAGACCGAATTCGTCCTGGTCGACCGGATGATGCCGATCCTGAACCCCGCCGGGGTGCAGGAGATCATCGATTACGGCCTGCACGGCATTGCGCTCTCGCGCTTCGCTTCGGTCTGGGTCGGCATCAAATGCGTCAAGGACAACATCGAATCGACCGCCTCGATCGACGGCGCGCTGGACCGCGTCTCGATCGTGACGCCGAGCGACTATGTCCCGCCGCCCGGCGGGCTTGCCATCCGCCGCGAACTGGATTTCGTCGAGCAGGAGCGACGCCTGCATCTCTACAAGCGCGACGCGATGCTGGCCTATCTGCGCGCCAACCGCCTCAATCGCATCGTCACCCATGGCGGCCGGGAGCCGCGTATCGGCATCGCCACCGTCGGCAAATCCTATCTCGACGTGCGCCAGGCGCTGGAGGACCTCGGCATCGACGAGGTCCGCGCCAATGATCTCGGCATCCGCCTGTTCAAGCTCGCCTGTCCCTGGCCGATCGACCCGGCCGAGCTGAAATCCTTCGCGGAGGGCCTCGACCTGATCATGGTCGTCGAGGAGAAGCGCTCCCTGATCGAGGTCCAGGTCCGCGAGGAGCTTTACGGCGCGGCGCATCAGCCGATGGTGATCGGCAAGAAGGACGAGAACGGCGATTGGCTCTTCCCCGTCCATGGCGCGCTCGACCCCAACGACATTGCAATCGCGCTGGGTGGCCGCCTGCTGCAATACCGCGACGATCCCGCCCTACGTGCCCGGCTGGAAGAGATCGCCAAGGCGCAAGGCAGGCTCGCCGAGGCGCAGGAGATCGCGAAGCGCACGCCCTATTTCTGCTCGGGCTGCCCGCACAACTCCTCGACCGTCGTGCCCGAGGGCTCGCGCGCCTATGCCGGCATCGGCTGCCACTACATGGTGCAGTGGATGGACCGCGACACCGCCGGCTTTACCCAGATGGGCGGCGAAGGCGCGAACTGGATCGGCGAGGCGCCGTTCTCGACGCGCGGCCATGTCTTCCAGAATCTCGGCGACGGCACCTATACCCATTCCGGTTCGCTCGCGATCCGCTGGGCGGTCGCGAGCGGCGTCACCATCACCTACAAGCTGCTCTACAACGACGCCGTCGCCATGACCGGCGGCCAGCAGGCGGAAGGCCATCTCTCGCCCGACCAGATGGCAAGGCAGGTCGCGGCCGAAGGCGTGAAGCGCATCGCCGTGGTCAGCGACGACCCCGGCAAATATCCGCCCGGCACGCAATGGCCGGCCGGCACGACGCTGCACCATCGCGAGGAGCTCGACGCCGTCCAGCGCGAGCTCGCCGGAACCTCCGGTGTCTCGCTGCTGCTCTACGACCAGACCTGCGCCACCGAGAAGCGCCGCCGCCGCAAGCGCGGAGCCTATCCTGACCCCGACAAGCGCGTCGTCATCAACGAGCTGGTCTGCGAGGGCTGCGGCGATTGCGGCGTGCAGTCGAACTGCGTCTCGGTGCAGCCGCTCGAGACCGAGTTCGGCCGCAAGCGCCAGATCGACCAGTCGAACTGCAACAAGGATTTCTCCTGCGTGAAGGGCTTCTGCCCGTCCTTCGTCACGGTCCACGGCGCCCGCCCGAAGAAGGCGGAGCCGATGCGTCTCGATGCGCAGGCGCTGGGCGAGGCCGATATCCCCGAGCCCGCTGTGCCGGCGCTCGACCGCAGCTTCGCCGTGATCGTCACCGGCGTCGGCGGCACCGGCGTCGTCACCATCGGCGCGATCCTCGGCATGGCCGCCCATCTCGAGGATAAGGGCTGCGGCATGATCGACATGGCCGGCCTCGCCCAGAAGGGCGGCGCCGTTTTCAGCCACGTCAAGCTCGCGCCGAGACCCGAGGACATCCACGCCATCCGCGTCACGGCCGGACAAGCCGATCTCGTGCTGGGCTGCGACCTGACCGTCACCGGCTCGAAGAAGGTGCTCGGCGCGATCCGGCGCGAAGGCGGCATGGTCATCGTCAACACCGCCGAGAGCCTGCCGGGCGACTTCACCCGCAATGCCGACTTCTCGCTCCCGACCGAACGGCTGAAGCGCGCGATCCTCTCGGCGGCGGGCCGCGACAACACCCGCTTCCTCGACGCGACCGCGACGGCCGTCGCCTTTCTCGGCAATGCCATCGCGGCCAATATGCTGATGCTCGGCCATGCCTGGCAGCTCGGCGCCGTGCCCTTGTCCCGCGCGGCGCTGCGCCGGGCGATCACGCTCAATGGCGAGGCCGTGGCGATGAATCTCGAAGCCTTCGAGCTCGGCCGCCGCGCCGCGCATGATCCGGCCGCGCTCGACGCCCTGCTGACCCAGGCCAAGGCGCCGACAGCCGCCCGCCATCTCTCAGAGACGCTCGACGAGATCATCGCCCGCCGCGTCGCCTATCTCACCGCCTATCAGAACACCGCCTATGGCGCCCGCTACCGCCATCTCGTCGCGCGCGTGCAGACGAAGGAAGCGGCCGTCTCGCCCGGCCAGAGCGCGCTCAGCGAGGCCGTCGCGCGCAATCTCTTCAAGCTGATGGCCTATAAGGACGAATACGAGGTCGCGCGCCTCTACAGCGACGGCGCCTTCCGCCAGCAGCTCGCCGCGACCTTCGAGGCCGACGGCAAGGATGGCAAAGCGCTGCGCTACGAATTCCACCTCGCCCCGCCGCTGTTGGCCAGGCGCGATCCGAACACCGGCCTGCCGCGCAAGATGAGCTTCGGGCCGTGGATGATGGGGGCCTTCTCGCTGCTGGCGAAATTCAAGGGCCTGCGCGGCACCGCCTTCGACCTCTTCGGCTACACGCAGGAACGCCGCACCGAGCGCCGGCTGATCGCCGATTACGAGGCGCTGCTGAACGAACTGCTGACCAAGCTCACGCCGGAGAACCATGCGCTCTGCGCGGCGCTGGCCGCGATCCCGGAGAAGATCCGCGGCTTCGGCCATGTGAAAGAGCGGCACCTGAAGGCGGCGAAGGCCGAGGAGGCGATGTTGCTGGGGCAGTTGCACGATGGACCGCCTTCGGCCGCTCTGCCGCAGGCGGCGGAATAGGGTACAGCTTTGCGCCACGTCATGCTCGGGCTTGACCCGAGCATCTCCTGCAAGAGATTCTCGGGTCAAGCCCGAGAATGACGCCACGCTGCCCGAAGTCTGCCCCCGCCAACCCGGATAACCGCCACCTTGATCGCCCCCGAAGAGCTGCGCGCCATCGCCTCCTGGTCTCGTGATCTGTCGGAAGCGGAATTCGAGGAGGCGCGGCGCGGCATCAGTTTCAGGAGCTACGGCAAGAATGCCTCGATCTGCCATGTCGGCGACCGGCTGGAATCCTGGACCGGCGTGGCCGAGGGTCTGGTCAAGATGGCGACCACCTCCAAATCCGGCAAGACCGCGACGCTCGCGGGCCTGCGCGCCGGCGCCTGGTTCGGCGAGGGCACGGTGATCAAGGCCGAGCCGCGACGCTATGAGCTGGTGGCGCTGCGCGATTCCAGGATCGCCCTGATGCGCCGCTCGACCTTCCTCTGGCTGTTCGAGCATTCGGCCGCGTTCAACCGTTTCCTCGTTCACCAGTTCAACGAGCGCCTCGCCCAGTTCATCTCGCTGGCCGAGACCGAACGCACGCTCGATTCCACCGGGCGGCTGGCTCGCAACCTCGCCTGGCTGTTCAACCCGATCCTCTATCCCGACCTCGACCGCACGCTCACAGTCTCACAGGAGGAGCTCGGCATGCTCGCCGGCATCTCGCGGCAGATGGCCAATCAGGGGCTGGCGAAGCTGGCCGCGCTCGGCCTGATCGAGCTCGGCCATGGCAGCGTCACCATCATCGATCTCGAGCGGCTGGCGCGCTACGAGGCGTAGCCGGATCATCGGCCAGCGCCGCGCCTGCCAAGCTGGCGGCACAAAATCTCGCTTCGCGCGTTGCTCTTCCCGAGGCGCCCTCCGGCGCGACGGGATTGAGACAATGTTCTGGTTCTTCGAAGCCTTCGCAAAACGCATCAACGAGCAGGCCGCGGAATACGCCGCGGCGCAGACACAGGTTCTGAAACGCGGCTTCGGCCTGTGGCCGGATTTGACCGCCCAGCCCGTCAGAATCGAAAGCTCTTCGGCAAGGGACAGGCGGCTTCACCGCCTCGCAATGGCGAAAAGCGCCTCCCGCCCTCGCTGAACGCCAGCAGAACACACCGTTCAGGCGGGGTTCCAACCCGGGCTGTTCAAATCCTCTCAGTCGATGCAAAAGAAGGACATATTCGATGCGCAAGCTTCTGATTGCCGCCAGCCTGGCCCTGGCTGCCTTCGCCGCGGCCCCTGCCGGCGCCGCCGCACCGCAGAGCCTCCCGCAGGCTGAACAGCTCGACAAGCTGCCGGCCGAGTTCACCCGCCACAACCGCGAGCACCGCCACTGGGAAATCCAGCGGAACATGGAGCGGCGGCACTTCCGCCATGGCCGTGGCTATGACCGCGGCTACGGCTATCGCCGCCATGGCGGCCCGCCGCCCTGGGCGCCCGCGCATGGCTATCGCCGCCACCACGGCTATCGCTACTGAGCATCCAGCCTGAGAGGCCCGTCCCCTGACCGGGGGGCGGGCCTTTTTCTTGCGCGGGGCATGGCGAAGACGGTTTCGGCGGCGTGCCGATCAGGCCGGCGCATTGAAGACGGCTTCGATGGCGTAGCCGTCCGGATCCACCACAAAGGCCGCGTAATAATGTGGCCCGTAATGCGGGCGCAGGCCAGGCGCGCCATTGTCGCGCCCGCCGAGCCGAAGCGCGGCCTCGTGAAAGCGAGCGACGGCCGCGCGATCGGGCGCCGCGAAAGCGAGATGGAACCCCGGCCCCGGCGGCCTTTGCCCGTCCGGACGCAGCTTCAGGGCCAGCCTGTCGCCGCCGCCGGGAGCGCCGTAGCCGACCGCCTGCCCTGTCTCGCCCGGGCGCAGATCCTGCCAGACCCTGACATAGCCGAGCGGCGCCAGCACAGCATCGTAGAAGGCGCAGGCACGCTCGATATCGGCAACGCCGAAAGACAGATGATGAAGCATGAGTCGGTCCGCCACCGTCGCAGGCACGGTTCCGCCCGCCGATTCAATCTGCCGAATTCGTGAGGAAAATCAGGGCCGAAGCAGAGAATCTACGAAACACATCTGCGTGAAAAGCAAACTTCGGCGGGACAATAGTCACCAAAAGGCGAATTGTCTGTCAAGCGGGTCCTTGCAAGGATGATGGCCGCCTGCAAGTCTGGCATGAGAACGAGGCCGGAAACCGGCCCGCGGAAGTCGCCACGACGCATGGCGGCTCGACAGGGAGAACGCAATCGTGGCGAGCGGCACCGCTGTTGAGGCGGACACCTTTCCGAAATTGCTGTTGCGCAATGCCAGGGAGCGCGCCGCGCGCGTCGCCTTCCGGCACAAGGACCTCGGCATCTGGCAGTCCTGGAACTGGGCCGAGGTGGCGGAGCATGTCCGCAGCTTCGCCAAGGGCTTGCAGGATCTCGGCCTGAAGCGCGGCGAGAAGGTCGCCATCATCGGCTACAACCGGCCCAGGCTCTATTGGTCGATGTGCGCGGCGCAATGGCTCGGCGCCGTCCCCGTGCCTGTTTATGCCGACAGCGTCGCCGAGGAGATGGCCTATGTCCTCGACCATGCCGAGGCGGTCTTCGCCGTGGTGCAGGACCAGGAGCAGGTCGACAAGATCCTCTCGATCGCCGAACGCCTGCCCCATCTCCGGCACATGCTCTATGACGAGCCGCGCGGCTTGCGCGACTACGACCACAGCAAGCTCCACGCCATCGAGGCGGTGATGCAGGCGGGCGCCAAGGCGCTGAAGGACCCGCAGCAAGCCGCCGCCCTGCAAAGCGAGATGGAAGCCGGCAAGGGCTCCGATCTCGGCATCATCCTCTACACCTCCGGCACGACCGGACGGCCCAAGGGCGTGATGCTCTCGCATTACAACATCCTGATCGCGGCCGAGATCGGCTGCAGCTTCGACGGGCTGAACGAGAGCGACGAGGTCATCGCCTATTTGCCGATCGCCTGGGTCGGCGACCACGTCTTCTCCTATGCGCAGGCGATGCTGGCCGGCTTCTGCGTCAACTGCCCGGAAAGCCCCGAGACCGTCATCGACGACCGCCGCGAGGTCGGCACGACCTACGCTTTTGCGCCGCCGCGCGTCTTCGAGACCATGCTGACCATCACCATGGTGCGCATGGAGGATGCCGGCGCCCTCAAGCGGAGGATGTTCCACTACTTCCTCGGCGTCGCGAAACGCTATGGCGAGCAGATCCTCAATGGCGAGAGCGTGCCGCTGAAGGGCCGGCTGCTCTACAGGCTCGGCGACATCCTGGTCTACGGCCCCCTGCGCAACCGCTTCGGCCTGACCAACATCAAGGTCGGCTACACCGCCGGCGAGGCGATCGGCCCCGAGCTCTTCCGCTTCTACCGCTCGATCGGCGTCAATCTGAAGCAGCTCTACGGCCAGACCGAGGCCGGGGTCTACATCACCATGCAGCCCAATGGCGAGATCAAGGCCGACACCGTCGGCAAGCCCGCGCCGATGGTCGAGATCCGCATCGACGACAATGGCGAGGTGCTCTACCGCTCGCCCTCGATCTTCGGCGGCTACTACAAGGACCCGGACAAGACCGCCGAGACGATGACCGCGGACGGCTATGTCCGCTCGGGCGATGCCGGCTTCTTCGACGAGGGCGGCCATCTCAAGATCATCGACCGCGCCAAGGATGTCGGCAAGCTCAACAACGGCGATCTCTTCCCGCCGAAATACATCGAGAACAAGCTGAAGTTCTATCCGAACATCAAGGAGGTCGTCGCCTTCGGCCAGGGCCGCGACTACGCCACGGTCGCGCTCAACATCGATCTCACCGCCGTCGGCAACTGGGCCGAGCGCCACAACGTCGTCTACGCTTCCTATCAGGAGCTTGCAGGCCACGATCTCGTCTACGACATGATCGCCAAGCATGTCGACGAGGTGAACCGCTCGCTCGCTTCCGAGCCGATGATGGGCGGTGCGCAGATCAAGCGCTTCCTCATCCTGCACAAGGAACTCGACGCCGACGACGGCGAACTGACCCGCACCCAGAAGGTCCGGCGCGGCTTCATCGCCGAGCGCTACGCCCCGCTGGTGACGGCGCTCTATGACGGATCGGAAGCGGCGGACATCTCGACCGAAGTGACCTTCGAGGACGGGCGCAAGGGCGTGATCTCGGCCCGCGTCAAGGTCCGCGACGCCAAGACCTACCCCGTGACAGCCGAGGGAGCGCCGGCGACGGCGAAGGCGGCATGAACGCGGAACCGATGAACGTGACCGGCACCCCCCTCCGCGACAAGGGCGAAGTCCTGCTCTCGGTCGAGAACATCTCGCTGCGCTTCGGCGGCGTGAAGGCGATCACCGATGTCTCCTTCGACATCCGCAAGGGCGAGATTCGCGCCATCATCGGCCCCAACGGCGCCGGCAAGACCTCGATGCTGAACTGCATCAACGGCTTCTATCAGCCGCAGGAAGGCCGCGTCGTCTTCAAGGGCGAGCGCCGCGCCAAGATGCGCCCGCACCGCGCCGCCGCCGGCGGCATCGCCCGCACCTTCCAGAACGTCGCGCTGTTCAAGGGCATGTCGACGCTCGACAACATCATGACCGGCCGCACGCTCAAGATGAAGCGGGGCTTCTTCTGGCAGGCGCTGCGTCACGGCCCGGCGCTGCGCGAGGAGATCGAGCATCGCCGCGTCGTCGAGGACATCATCGACTTCCTCCAGATCGAGCACATCCGCAAATTGCCGGTCGGCAAATTGCCCTACGGCCTGCAGAAGCGTGTTGAACTGGGCCGCGCGCTCGCCATGGAGCCCGAGTTGCTGCTGCTCGACGAGCCGATGGCCGGCATGAACCTCGAGGAGAAGGAGGACATGTGCCGCTTCATCCTCGACGTGAACAACCAGTTCGGCACGACCATTGCGTTGATCGAGCACGATATGGGCGTGGTCATGGACCTCTCCGACCGCGTCGTGGTGCTCGAATACGGCCGCAAGATCGCCGACGGCACGCCCGACGAGGTGAAGCGCGACCAGAAGGTCATCGACGCGTATCTCGGCGTGGCGCATTGAGGAGCGTGGAGACATGAGCGACATCGCCACCCGCCCCGCTCCGAACCTGCTCGCCAGCCCGCTGGTCAAGTTCGGCCTGCTCCTGGCCGCCATCGTGGTGGCACTCGCCGCCGGCATTTGGCTCGATTCCTCCAACACGCTCTACGCGATCTTCGTCGACCCATTCCGGCAGATGGCTCAGGCGCCCGACCTGCTGGTGCAGACGATCTGGGAAGGGCTCGTCTCCGGCGTGCTCTATGCCCTGATCGCGCTCGGCTTCGTGCTGATCTTCAAGGCTTCGGGGGTGTTCAACTTCGCCCAGGGCATCATGGTGGTGTTCGCGGCGCTGACGCTGGTCGGCCTCTACGAGAAGGGCGTGCCGGCCTTCCTCGCCGTCATCATCACGCTCGGCGTGATGTTCGCGCTGGCCGTAGCCATCGAGCGCGTGGTGCTCAGGCCCCTGGTCAACCAGCCCGACATCATCCTGTTCATGGCGACCTTCGGCATCACCTATTTCCTGATCGGCTTCGGCGAGGCGCTTTTCGGCGGCAATCCCAAGCAGATGATCGCCGACCAGCTCTATCTGCCCAAGGGCGCGATCGACCTGCAAATCCTCGGCGGGCTGGTCTCGCTGCAGAAGATCGACATCGCGGCCGCCGTCATCGCCTCGCTGATGATCGCCGCGCTCGCCGCCTTCTTCCAGTACACCCGCATCGGCCGGGCGCTCAGGGCCGTCGCCGACAGCCACAAGGCTGCCCTCTCGGTCGGCATCTCGCTCAACCAGATCTGGGTGATCGTCTGGTTCACCGCCGGCATCGTCGCGCTGATCACCGGCATCATGTGGGGTGCGCGCTCGGACGTGTCCTTCGCGCTCGAGATCGTGGCGCTGAAGGCGCTGCCGGTGCTGATCCTCGGCGGCTTCACCTCGATCCCCGGCGCCATCGTCGGCGGCCTCATCATCGGCATCGGCGAGAAGCTCGGCGAGTTCTACTGGGGCCCGCTGGTCGGCGGCGGCATCGAGAGCTGGCTCGCCTATTTCATCGCCCTGGGTTTCCTGCTGTTCCGGCCGCAGGGCCTGTTCGGCGACAAGATCATCGAACGCATCTGAGGAGCCGGAACCATGCTCTACCGTGAGGCCGGCCAGTACAAATCCACCTACGCCGCCGATATGGGCGTCTTCCCGCTCCGGGAGGACCGGATCGGCATCGCCGTCATTCTGGCGATCGCCCTCGTCGTCATTCCCTTCTTCGGCAGCGACTTCTTCATCGCCTCGGTGATGATCCCCTTCCTCGTCTTCTCGCTGGCGGCGATCGGGCTCAACATCCTCACCGGCTATACCGGGCTGATCTCGCTTGGCACTGCCGCCTTCATGGGGGTCGGCGCCTATAGCTGCTACAAGCTGACGACGCTGTTCCCGGGCGTGAACATCATCGTCCTGATCCTGCTCTCGGGGCTGTTCTCGGCCGGCATCGGCGTGCTCTTCGGCCTGCCCTCGCTGCGCATCAAGGGCTTCTACCTCGCGGTCGCGACGCTCGCCGCGCAGTTCTTCCTGCAATGGGCCTTCGTGCGCGTGCCCTGGCTGTTCAACTACAACGCCTCGGGCGCGATCGAGGTGCCGCAGCGCACCCTCTTCGATATCCCGCTCACGGGCGCATCCGCCACCCCGGAGACGCGCTATTTCGTCTGCCTCGGCCTGGTCGTGGTGCTGACCTGGTTCGCCTCGAACCTGGTCCATGGCAAGCTCGGCCGCTCCTGGATGGCGGTGCGCGACATGGACATCGCCGCGGAGCTCATGGGCATCAAGCTGCTCAACGCCAAGCTGATGGCCTTCGCCGTCTCCTCTTATTTCGCCGGGGTTGCCGGCGCGATGATGATCTTCCTCTGGTACGGCGGCGGCGAGGCGGCGGACGTGTTTTCGATCCGGCTGTCCTTCAGCATCCTGTTCATGGTCATCATCGGCGGATTGGGCTCGCTGATCGGCTCCTTCTTCGGGGCGGCCTTCCTCTCGGTGCTGCCTACGGCGCTGAAATTCGGCCTGCCGGCGCTGGGCGTCCCGATCGGCGGCGCCGCGGCCGAGCACGTCACCTTCATGCTGGTCGGCGCGCTGATCATCTTCTTCCTGATCGTCGAGCCGCACGGCCTCGCAAGGCTCTGGCAGATCGGCAAGCAGAAATTGCGGACATGGCCCTTCCCGTACTGAGGCGGGAGAGAGTCCAACAAACGACCGGCACGCCAGAAGCGCCGGCGAAAAGCAAGACGGGACCGGCTGGAACCGGCCCCGGAGGAAACGAACGGAGGAAGTCCATGAAGACGAGCAAGTTGATGAAAGCTGCCGGACTCGGGGCCCTTTTGGCCGCCACCGCCATCGTCGCGCCGGGTTATGCGCAGGACAGCGTCTATTTCGCCAACAACGCCTATCGCACCGGCCCGTTCTCGGGCTCAGGCATCCCGATCGGCGACGGCATGCGCGACTACATCACGATGATCAACGAGCGCGACGGCGGCGTGAACGGCGTCAAGGTCATCTACGAGGAATGCGAGACCGGCTACGACACCAAGAAGTCGATCGAGTGCTACGAGCAGGCCAAGGCGAAGAACACCATCGTCTACTCGCCCTGGTCGACCGGCGCGACGCTCGCCGCGATCCCGCGCGCCCATGTTGACAAGATTCCGATCCTGTCGATGGCCTATGGCCTCTCCGCTTCGGCCGACGGCACGAACTTCCCCTGGGTCTTCATCCCGCCCTTCACCTATTGGGACGGCGCCTCCGTCATGGTGAAGCACATGGCGGCCGAGCTCGGCGGCCTCGACAAGCTCAAGGGCAAAAAGCTCGGCCTGATCCATCTCGACGCACCCTTCGGCAAGGAGCCGATCCCGGTTCTGGAGAACCTCGCCAAGAAATACGGCTTCGAGCTGAAGCTCTATCCGGTGGCGGCGGCCGACATGCAGAATCAGGGCTCGCTCTGGCTGTCGATCCGCCGCGACCGGCCCGACTTCCTCTACAACCAGGGCTGGGGCGCGATGAACCCGACCGCGGTCAAGGAAGCCGCCAAGAACAACTTCCCGATGAACAAGTTCGTCGGCGTCTGGTGGGCCGGCGGCGATGACGATGCCCGTGCCGGCGGCGAGCAGGCCAAGGGCTACTCTTCGTTGAGCTGGACGCTCGCCGGCACCGAAGCGCCCGCGATGCAGGACATCCTCAAATTCGTGGTCGACAAGGGCAAGAGCACGACGCCGAAGGAGAAGGTCGGCGAAGCCCTCTACAACCGCGGCGTCTACAACGCGATGCTCGTCGTCGAGGGCATCCGCAACGCGCAGAAGCTCACCGGCAAGAAGGTGATCGACGCGCAGGACATGCGTCGGGGCCTGGAATCGCTCAACCTGACCGAGGCGCGCCTGAAGGAGATCGGGCTCGGCGGCTTCGTCACGCCGACGACGATCTCCTGCACCGACCATTCCGGCCACAGCAAGATGTTCGTCTCCGAGTGGGACGGCACCAAATGGACCAAGAAGGCCGATTGGGTCGAGCCGATGAAGGACGAGGTCCGTCCGCTCATCGAATCCAACGCCAAGGACTATGTCGAGAAGGCCGGCAACTGGCCCAAGCGCTCGGAGTCCTGCGAGAAGTCGTCCTGACGACAAAAGGGGGCGGTTCGCGCCGCCCCCGCCTTCCTTCTCCCCTCAGGGGAGAAGGTGTCTGCGAAGCAGACGGATGAGGGCAGAGTTGCTCCGTTCTCATCCGTCATGTCCCTCATCCGACCCGGCTCCGCCGGGCCACCTTCTCCCCTGAGGGGAGAAGGAAGGAGCGTGAGATGTCGACCGCCACCCTCGAAAAACCGGCCGCAGCGACCGCGCGCGACACCATCCTGTCGCTCAACAATATCGAGGTCATCTACGACCATGTCGTGCTGGTGCTGAAGGGCGTCTCGCTCACCGTGCCGCGCCAGGGCATCGTCGCGATCCTCGGCGCCAACGGCGCCGGCAAGACCACGACGCTGAAGGCGATCTCCAACCTGCTCAAGGCGGAGCGCGGCGAGGTCACCAAGGGCTCGATCGTCTTCGACGGCGAGCGCGTCGACAAGCTCTCGCCGAACGAGCTCGTCCGGCGCGGCTGCATCCAGGTCATGGAAGGCCGCCACTGCTTCGGCCATCTCTCGATCGAGGAGAACCTGCTGACCGGCGCCTTCACCCGCCGCGACGGCAATGCCGCAATCAAACGCGACCTCGAGAAGATCTACACGCTGTTCCCGCGGCTGAAGCAGCGGCGGACCTCGCAGGCCGGCTACACCTCCGGCGGCGAACAGCAGATGTGCGCCATCGGCCGGGCGATGATGTCGAACCCCAAGATGATCCTGCTCGACGAGCCCTCGATGGGTCTCGCCCCGCAGATCGTCGAGGAGATCTTCGAGATCGTGCGCCAGCTCAACGCCGATGAAGGGGTATCCTTCCTCGTTGCCGAGCAGAACACCAATATGGCGCTGCGCTATGCCACCTATGGCTATATCATGGAGACTGGCCGCGTCGTCATGGATGGCGACGCGAAGATGCTGCGCGAGAACGAGGACGTGAAGGAATTCTATCTTGGCGTGGCGGAAGGCGACAAGAAGTCCTTCCGCGAGGTGAAGAGCTACAAGCGCCGCAAGCGCTGGCTCTCCTGAGACGGGACGGGTTCGACGGTCGATCACCATGCTTTATGCCGTGGCAGCCCTGCTGGTTCTCCTGCTGATCTTCGGGCCGCAGGCCTGGGTCCGCAGCCAGATGAGCCGTCATGCCGTCGCCCGGCCGGACCTGCCGGGAACCGGCGGCGAGCTGGCGCGGCATCTGCTCGACCGCTTCCAGCTCGGCGCCGTCGCGGTGGAGACCACCGAGGGCGGCGATCACTACGATCCGGAGGCGCGCGTCGTGCGCCTCTCGCGCGACAACCATGACGGCCGTTCGATCACGGCCGTCGCTGTCGCCGCCCATGAGGTCGGCCACGCCATCCAGCACGCGGAAGGCAGCACGCTGCTCGCGGCGCGCAGCTTGCTCGCCCGCACGATGGGGATCGTCGACAAGGTTGCCATGACGATCCTGATCACCGCCCCGCTGGTCGCGGCGGTGACGCATCTGCCGGCCTTGGGTCTGATGCAGTTCGGCCTTGCCGTGGCGCTGCTCGGCATCGGGCTCGTCGTGCATCTGGTGACGCTGCCGCTCGAATTCGACGCCAGCTTCGGCAAGGCGCTGCCGATCCTCGCCGGGGACGGCTATCTCGACCGGCGCGACTTGCCTGCCGCCCGCGGCGTGCTGCGGGCTGCGGCGCTCACCTATGTCGCCGGCGCGCTGATCGGCCTGCTCAATTTCCTGCGCCTGCTGCGCGTCATCCGCTGACGCCGCCGCCCCGAACGAGATCACGACCTGGGACCCGACAGATGAACGCGCATCACGACGATCTGGAGACCCGTCCCCCCGAGATTCGCGAGGCCGATCTCTTCGCGCGCCTGCCGGGGCTGCTTGCGGCTGCGATGCGCGCCCCGGCCTATGCCGAGCGTCTCGGCGGCATCGACCCCGCCGGGATCACCGACCGCAAGGCGCTGGCCCGCCTGCCGGTCCTGCGCAAGGCCGATCTTCCGGCCCTGCAGAAGGCCGCCCTGCCCTTTGGCGGCCTCGTCCCCTCCGCTCCCGGCTCCTTCGGGCGGCTCTTCACCTCGCCCGGCCCGATCTTCGAGCCGGAAGGCACGGCGAGCGACGCCTGGGGTGCCGCGCGCGGGCTCGTCGCCGCCGACTTCCGGCCGGGCGACATCGTGTTGAACACGCTGAGCTATCATCTGACGCCGGGCGGCTTCATCATGGACTCGGCCGCGCGTGCCGCCGGCTGCGCCGTCATCCCGGCAGGTCCCGGCAATACCGAGCAGCAGATGGAGGTGATCGCGGCCTACCGCCCGAGCGCCTATGCCGGCACGCCCGACTTCCTCAAGATCCTGATCGAGGCCGCCGATGCCCGCGGCATCGACATCGCCTCGATCAAGCGCGCCGTCGTCTCCGGCGCGGCCTTCCCGCCCTCGCTCCAGGCCTGGGTCAGGGAGCGCGGCATCGACGCCTACCAGCTCTATGCCACCGCCGATATCGGCGTCATCGCCTATGAGACCTCCGCCCGCGAAGGCATGGTCCTGAACGAGAATTTGATCGTCGAGATCGTCCGCCCCGGCACCGGCGACCCGGTCCCGGAAGGCGAGGTCGGCGAGGTCGTCGTCACTAATCTCGACCCGCATCACCCGCAGATCCGGCTGGCCGTCGGCGATCTCACCGCCGTCCTGCCCGGCATCAGCACTTGCGGACGCACCAACACCCGCATCAGAGGGTGGATGGGCCGCGCCGACCAGACGGCGAAGATCAAGGGCATGTTCGTGCGCCCCGAGCAGGTCGCCGAGATCGCCAGGCGCCATGCCGAGATCGCCAAGCTCCGTCTCGTCGTCGGCCGCGCCGACGAGGTCGACACCATGACCTTGAAGGCCGAGATCTATGCCGAGCCGGCCGGGTTGGTCGACGCGATGTCCTCGACCTTGCAGCAAGTGACCAAGCTCAAGGGCGCAGTCGAGATCCTGCCGCTCGGCGCCCTGCCGAACGACGGCAAGGTCATCGCGGACGAGCGACCGGTGGGGTAGCGGCCGCCTCCGAAGCCTGCGCGCTCCCTTCTCCCGCAAGGGGAGAAGGAAGGCGCCCCTCACCAGTCGATCGCCTTTTCCCCCTGCTCCTCCAGCCACGCATTCGCCCGGCTGAACGGCTTCGACCCAAAAAATCCCCGCCTTGCCGACAACGGCGACGGATGGGCGCTCGCGATGACCAGATGCCGGCTCTCGTCGATCAGCGGCCGCTTCGTCTGCGCCGGCGCGCCCCAGAGCAGGAAGACGACATGCGGCCGCATCCGCGCGATGGCGGCGATGATCTCGTCGGTGACCTTGCCCCAGCCCAATTGAAGATGCGAACCCGCCTTGCTCGCGCCCTCGCGCACGGTCAGCGCCGTGTTGAGCAGCAGCACGCCCTGCTGCGCCCAGCGCGTCAGGTCACCATCGCCCGGCGCCGGTAGCCCGAGATCCTCCGCGCGCTCCTTGTAGATATTGACGAGCGAGCGCGGCAGCGGCGGCGGCCCGACATAGGAGAAGGCGAGCCCGTTGGCATGGCCGGGCGTCGGATAAGGGTCCTGTCCGAGGATGGCCGCCCGGACCGCGTCCAGCGGCGTCAGCGACAACGCCGCGAACACCCGTTCCGGCGCCGGCGCCACGACATGGCCCGCAGCCCGCTCGGCATCCACGGCGGCGCAGGCGCGTGCAGCCTCCGCACCGGGAGCAAAGACCGGCAGGTCGCGCCAGCCCCGGGAATTCCCGCTCGCCAGGAAAGCCGCGAGCGCCTTGCTGCAGCTCACTTCAGAACCGCCCGCCCCTCGACCTTGGCGTCGATCGTCCCGAGCCGGCGCAGATAGACCATCACCTCATTGGCCATCAGCTTGCCGTCGGTCAGGCCGATCAGCGTCTTGCCGCGGCCGAGCGCGGTATAGCCGTCGCCGCCCTCGAGCATGAAGTTGTTGGAGGCGACGGTGTATTTGCCGGCCGGGTCGATCGGCGTGCCGTCGGTCAGGGTGAGCGCAGTGACGCGCGAGCCGACCGGCTGCTTGATATCCGCCTCGAACTTCAGCCCCGCCACGACCGGAAACTTGCCCGAGCCCTGCGGCGCCGGCGAAAGCCCGTTCTCGATGGCGTCCTTCACGTCCTTGCCGGTGATCTCGACCATGACGGTGGCATTGCCGAAGGGCAGTTCGCTCAGCACGTCGCGCCGCGTCAGCGTCGTGCCGGCCGCATATTGCTTGTTGGCGCGGATGCCGCCGGCATTGGTGATGGCGAACTGCGCGCCGGTGGCGGCCCGGATCGCGTCGGCGATCAGGTTGCCGATCGCCGCCTCCTGCGTGCGGATGACGCCCGTGCGCGAGTCGAGCGGCACGTTGAGCTTGGCGACATCGACGTCGAGCTCCTTCGAGAGTTCCCCTTCGTAGCCCTTGACGATGGCCGCGACCTCCGGGTCCGGCGTCGCCGAGCGGGAATCGTTGACCCGGAAGGTCGGGCTCCACGTCACCTGCCGCGCCGCGCCCTCGCCCTTGATGCTGACCGCGATGTCGATGGCCGTGACGTAATTGCCCTCCTCGTTCGACTCCACCATCACCACCTTGCCGTCATAGGCGATGGCGAGGTCGTGGTCGTGGCCGGTGAGCAGGACGTCGACGACGCGCGAGCGCACGATCTCGTTGTCCATCGCCCGGTCGGCATGAACGACGGCGACGAGGATATCGGCGCCCTGCCCCTTCAGCGCCTTGGCCTCGCGCTTGAGCGCCTCCATGGTCGAGGAGAATTTCAGGTCGCCGGGATTGGAGATCTGCGGCGTCGGGTCATAGGCCGTGCCGATGACGCCGACCTTGATGCCGCCGAGCTCGAAGATCTGGCTGTCCTTGTGGCCGGGCAGCGGGTTGCCGGCCGCATCGCGCAGATTGGCGGCGAAGGTCGGATAGGTCTGCGCGGCGACGAGCTTGAGATAGTTCTCCTTGCCGAAATCGAACTCGTGATTGCCCGGCACGAAGACGTCGAGCCCCATCTTGTTCTGCATCGCGACGATATGCGCGCCCTGGTCGAAGCCTGACATCAGCGAGGGCGAGTAGCAGTCGCCGGCATGGCAGAACAGCACCGGCACGCCCTTGGCGCGCTCCGCCTTGGCGATGCCGGCGGCCCGCGCGAAGCCGCCGCGGCCCTTGTCGTCGCTCATCTTGTAGATGTCGTTGACCAGCAGCAGCGTGAAGCTCGGCGCCGGCTGCTGCGCCATCGCGACCGGGGCCGTCGCGGCAAGGGCCGCAGGGGCGGCGAGAACGCCGAGGGCTTTGCGACGTGTCAGCTTTGTCATGGCGGGCGCCCCTCTTGAGAAGGCATCCAGACTAGCAAGAGACGCGCCGCGCTGACCAGATGCCTTTCGGCCCCGGACCTGCCTGTCGGCGATGTCGCACCCGGCCCGTCCCCTCTCTTCAAGGCTGGACGAAAGCGCGAACTCGTCTAAATCACGAGCGCAAGGAGAGCCTGCGCTCATGACTGCTGACATCGCCACGGCCCCGGCCCGCGAAGCCGTTCCGCTCCCGCCGGATCACCCGCAAGCCCGATACGGCCGCATCGGCGTGCTGCTGATGAATCTCGGCACACCGGAAGGCACGGGCTACTGGCCGATGCGCGCCTATCTCAAGGAGTTCCTCTCCGACCGCCGCGTCATCGAGGAACCCCGCTGGAAATGGTGGCCGATCCTCAACCTGATCATCCTGTCGACGCGGCCGGGCCGCAAAGGCAAGGACTACGCCTCGATCTGGAACAACGAGCGCAATGAGGGTCCGCTCAAGACCATCACGCGCTCGCAGACCGAGCAGCTCGCCGAGCGCCTCAAGCCGCTGGCCGGCGAGCGCGTCGTCTTCGACTGGGCGATGCGCTACGGCCTGCCCGATGTGAAGAGCCGTTTGAAGGCCCTGCTCGACCAGGGCTGCGACCGCATCCTGCTGGTGCCGCTTTATCCGCAATATGCCGCGCCGACCTCGGCCACCGCCTGCGACCAGGCCTTCCGCGCGCTGATGCAGATGCGCTGGCAGCCTTCGGTGCGCGTCTCGCCGCCCTATCACGACGACCCCGCCTATATCGGCGCGCTCGCCCGCTCGATGCGGGCATCGCTGGCTAGGCTCGATTTCGAGCCGGAGGTCATCCTCTGCTCCTTCCACGGCATGCCGAAGGACTACCTGCTCAAGGGCGACCCCTATTACTGCCAATGCGTGAAGACCTGGCGGCTGCTGCGCGCCGAGCTCGGCCTCTCCGAGGAGCGTTTCCCGCTGACCTTCCAGTCGCGCTTCGGGCCGGATGAATGGTTGCAGCCCTATACCGACGAGACGGTGAAGGCGCTGGCGCTGGCCGGGAAGAAGTCGATGGCGATCGTGGCGCCGGGCTTCTCGGCCGACTGCCTGGAGACGCTTGAGGAGCTCGACGGCGAGAACCGCGAGATCTTCCTGCACAATGGCGGCGAAAAATTCGCCTATCTGCCCTGCCTCAACGATTCCGCCGAGGGTATCGACGTCATCGCCGCAGTCGTGCAGCGCGAATTGATGGGCTGGCTCTGAGGCAAGCTAGAGCATTTTCGAGCGAAGTGGGCACCGGTTCGCGTGAAGAAAATGCGGTAAAACAAAGAGATAGAGCATTTCTCCGATTCGGAGAAGCGCGGAAATGCTCTAGCGCCCTTCGCCACTGACGAAGCGCGTGACGCTCTCGATCACCGGCTTCGCCTGCAGGATGCGGCGGTGGCCGAAGCCGCTCGTCTCCTCCAGGTCGACGAAGGGGCCGGCCGCCGCCAGCGCCTCGGCATGACGGAAATCGAGCTCGCGATCCTGCCGGTCATGGACGACCAGGGTCGGCACGCCGATCGCGGCGAGCTGCGCCGGCCCCTCGAAAGCCTCGACCGGATTGCCGGCGACGACATGGATGCGCCGTTCGAGCGCCGCCTGGCCGCGCCGGCCGAGCCCGATGCCGGCGCCGAAGCGCCGCGTGATCTGCTTGATCGAGGAGGGCGCGGCGATCATCGCGAGACGCCCGGCACTCACCGGCGGCTGGCTGGGAACCGCGCCCGCCAGCGCCGCGAGCGCGATCGCCCCGCCGAAGGAATGCGTCACGATCGCATGCAGCGGCCCGAAGGCGCGCGCCACCGCCGCCAGACTGGCCACCCCGAGCGGCAGGTTCAGCACCCGCCCCGTCGAGGCGCCATGCGCCGGCAGGTCGAAGGCGACGACGCGGAAACCGGCTTCGCGCAGCGGCGCGGCAAAGGCGGCCATGAAAGCCGCTTCGCTGTTCCAGCCATGCACCAGCAGCACGGTGCCGCGCTGGCTGGCCCCGACCGGCGCGAAGACATAGGCCGTGACGCTCCCGCAGGGGAACGGAACCGCCATCGCCTCCGCTTCCGCCAGGCGGCCCGCGGCGCTCCGCGCACCGGCGGACGCGTTTTCGTTTCGCGCCGGGCGGCGCGGCGGGGTACAGAACAGACGGAAGGCGAGTCTGCCGGTTGCCGCGGGCGCCACGAAGCTGGCGACCCGGGTCAGAGGACGCAGGAGACGGAGAGCGGTGTCGGCCATGGCATGGAGCCCAATCTGTTCAACGCTGAACTATTATGTTCAGCCATGAACAAAAAGCAAGCCTCTTCCCAGACCTCTTCGACGGCGGGTTCCGGGCCGGAGCCGGCGCGCCAGCTCCTGCCCTGGGATCTGCCGCGTTTCCGCAACTGGATTTCGGTCGCCCGCGTCCACACGCTCTGGGAAAAGGCCTTCGGCGAGGCGCTGGCGCCGCTCGACATCCAGGTCGCCCACTATGACGTGCTCGCCAACATCTTCCACGTGCCCGGCCTGACGCAGCAGGCCTTGGCCGGGAAGCTGCTGGTCGGGCGCAGCGCCATGAGCATGCTGCTGCCGGTGCTGGAGCGGCGCGGGCTGATCGAGCGGCGCGGCGACGAGGCGGACCGGCGCGTGCGCAGGCTCTGGCTCACGCCGGAGGGCGAGGCTCTGACCCGCAAGGCGATGGCGATCCATGTCGCGGAGATCGAGGCGATGATGACGGTGCTGAGCGAGGACGAATGCAACGCCATCGGCGAGATGATGCGCCGCGTCGCCAAGGCGCTGGAAAGCTGACGCAAAAGGGCCGCCCGAACGGGCGGCCCTTCGCGATGGACAATGAGAGCCCGGCTTACTGCTGTGCGAAGATGCCGAGGCTGCTGGCCGTGATGTCGAAGGAGAGCGTGCCGACCACGGCGGCGCCGCACCATTTCGAGCGGCCGCTGCCCGAGTAGATACCGCTCGGATCGGCGGTCAGCGCGAAGCACTCGGTCTTCGACAGCGTCGTATCGTGGTAGCGCAGATCCGCCGTGACGTTCTTCCAGGTGTAGGAGACGCCGGCGTTCCAGTAGGTGTAGTCGGGCAGGTTGGTCGGCGGATTGGTCGACCAGATCGCCAGATTGGTCCGGCCGAGCCAGTAATGGCCGAGCTCGCCCGAGACCGACAGCCCTTCGAGGAAGGGCAGGGCGTATTTCGCCGTGACCGAGGCATAGGTGCCGTCGGCGCCGGTGCCGAGCCAATCCCAGGCGTAGAAGACGTTCGCGCCGAGTGTGAGGCTCTCGGCGAAGGTGTAGGACACCTTGCCATAAACCTCGGTGTAATCGGTGTTCTTCGGCGTCCAGTAGGTGCCGGCGAAGTCGATCAGCTGCTTTTCGCGCGGATAGTAGTACTGCATCACGCCGAAATCGAAGGCGAGATCGCCGAACTTCGGACGGATGCCGCCGTAGAAGTCGACTTCCGCGCTCGGCTTGGTCGCCAGATCGACGCTGGAGCCGTAGATGCCGGCATAGAACAGATTGTTGTAGACCTGCAGCTCGGCGCCGGCGCCGAAGCCCGGCCTACGGTCGGTCTGCGAGATACCGCGGAAATTATAGTCGGTCTGGCCCTTCACATTGACCGCGATGTCGAACCAGGTGATCGCCGGCACGACCGGAGCGGGCGGCGCCCCTTTCTTGCTGGGCAGGTCCGAAGCGAGCGCACCGGCCGCCAAGACGGTCGAAATGCCAAACCCCAACACCGAAGACCGAAAAAGATCCAGAACCATCGCCCAGCACCCCTCACCGCGCCTTGGTCGCGCTTTCGCCACAATCAAGCAGGGCACGGGGGATTTTCGGCAAGACGAGCTTTTCGGCAGCCTGCCCGCCAAATAAGCAAAAGCCCCCGAAACGGGGGCCTTCGCGCCTGCAAAACAGGCTCAGATCATTTGATCGGGAACTGTTGCAGTTCCGTCACATACCCAAAACGCCGGAAACGACGCCGATCAGCGCGTGACCGGCTGGCTGGCATAGGCGGCCGGCGACTGGTCCAGGCTGCTGGTGCGCAGGTTCGTCGCCCGTCGCGGCGGCAGCGGGGCGCGGATATTGGTCGGATTTGCCGGCACGGTGACCTCGACCGGCACCTCGACGGCAGCGGTGCTCTGCCCGCTCGTGCTGGAGGAGCCGCCGAATGTCGGCATGAAGCTCAGCGCGCGCTGCAGGAAGGGCTTGCTCTCCTCGGCCGGCGCAGCCACCGGCACCGAGGTGGTGCTGGCCAGCACCGGCGCCTGCTCGGCCTTGCCGGGCTGGATCCGCGCGAGCTGGGTCGTCGCCGGGGCGGTGAACGGCTTGGTCTCGGCCTTTGCCGGTTCGGGCTTGCTGGGCTCGGGCTTGGCAACCTCGGCCGGTGCGGCGGCGGCAACCGCAGCCATCACCGCGCCGTCATCCGCCGAAGCGGCGCGCGCCGTGCCTTTCGCCCTGCCCTTGTCGTCGAGCACGACCACGCTCGGCCCCGAGGCCAGCGCATCCTCGCGGCTGATGCCGACATCCCGCGACGCCCAGGACGCCCTGCGGTTGAGCGCATCGGCCCCGCCGGCCATCAGCGCCTGCTTGAACGAGTTGTGCTGATCGCCGTCGTCATAGACGAGCCGGATCGCCGGCGTGCCCTTGGCAACGAGGGCAGCGACCTCGACCGCGTCCTGGCGTTCCTTCGCGGCGACCTCGGCCGGCTCCGAGCCGCCGTTGAAGACATAGCGGCCGCCGGCGACGGACACGGCCGGCTCGTCCTTCACGACCTCGAAATAGTCCGAGCCTTCCTTCAGGTTCTTCCAGAAGGCGATGTTCGGATCGAGCCGGTGCTGGGCGAGGTTCTTCGCCGTCATGCGGAAGGGGAAGGCCTGCATCTGCACGGCCTTCTGGCCGGCGTTCTGCGCCTCGCGCACCAGCGCGTAGATCTCGCCGATCTGGTCGTCCGTCATCGAGTAGCAGCCGGCCGAGGAGCAGGCGCCATGCACCATCAGATGCGCGCCGGTGCGGCCATGGGCCCGGTCATAGGCGTTGGGATAGCCCATGTTGAACGAGACGTAATAGGACGAGTTCGGGTTCATCTGCTGCGGCGCGATGGCGTAGAAGCCCTCCGGCGCCATGCGGTCGCCCTCGCGCACCTTCGGGCCGAGCTGGCCCGACCAGCGGCACATGGGAAAAGTCTTGAGCAGGGCGTAGCGGCCGTCGGCCTTGCGCTTCCAGACCTCGAGCTCCGACTCCTTCTTGTAGGAGCGGATCAGGATCGGTTGGTCCTTGCTCATGCCCTTCTCGGACATCAGCGCATAGGTCGCCGACGGAATCGGGATGTTGTGGCGACCGGCGCCGCGATAACGCTCTTCCTCGCAAGCCGCCAGGGTCAATGCAACAAAAGCCACGAGCGCGAGTTGCTTCAGTGCCACGTCGTCAATCCCATCGAACGGCAGGCCGGGGCGCGACCTGTGACTTCGCAAGACGGCTAAATTGTGCCGTCGTCCTGTTTTAGAAGCGTTAGCCTTGAGGGTTCCTTACCATAGGCTCCCTGAGTCTGGCCACATGGTCAATGCCCGGTAAAGACACCGCCGTTTCGCAGGCGCGAAATCAACGCTTTCAGAGATGGCGCCCGATCCCGAGGAATTTTTCCGCCCGCTTGTCGACGATCGCGGCCGCGTCGAGGCCGGCGAAATCGGCGAGCACCGCCGCGATGGCGTCCCCCGCCCGCGTCATCGCCGCCTGCTTGTCGCGATGGGCGCCGCCGGTCGGCTCTGAGACGATTCCGTCGATGACGCCGAACCTGAGCAGGTCCTGCGCCGTGATCTTCATGCCGGTGGCGGCGTCCTGGGCGCGCGCCGTGTCGCGCCAGAGGATCGAGGCCGCGCCTTCCGGCGAGATCACCGAATAGATCGCATGCTCGAGCATCAGCACGCGGCTCGCCGCCGCGATCGCGATCGCCCCGCCCGAACCGCCCTCGCCGATCACCAGCGCGACGCTGGCGGTGGGCAGGCCGAGCCAGGCCTCCGTCGAGCGGGCGATGGCCTCGGCCTGGCCGCGCTCCTCGGCATCGATGCCCGGATAGGCGCCGGCGGTGTCGACGAAGCTCAGCACCGGCAGGCCGAAGCGGCCGGCCATCTCGACCAGCCGCACCGCCTTACGATAGCCCTCGGGCTTCGGCATGCCGAAATTGTGCCGGATGCGGGTCTCGGTCGAATCGCCCTTCTCCTGGCCGATGACGCAGACCGCCTCGCCGCGGAAGCGGCCGAAGCCGCCGACGATCGCCTCGTCTTCCCCAAAGGCGCGATCGCCCGCGAGCGGCGTGAACTCCTCGATCAGCGCGGCGCAGTAATCCTTGAAATGCGGCCGCTGCGGATGGCGCGCCACCAGCGTCTTCTGCCAGGGCGTCAGCGCCGCATAGATTTCCTTGAGCGCCTGGTTCGCCTTGGCGTCGAGCTTGCCGATCTCTTCCGACAACGAGATGCCGTCGCCACGCGCCTCGAGAGCCCGCAACTCGTCCGACTTCGCCTCGAGCTCGGCGACCGGTTTCTCGAAATCCAGATAGCTACGCATCGTGATCCAGTTCAGCTTCCGCGCCGGGTTCGGCACGGATCGGCGGTTTCGCGTGAAACCGGGGCTCGAAAGGCGGCGGACCATGTCCGCGACCCGGCGAAATTGTCAACCCGCATGGGGTTTTCGAGGTGACGGGAATTCCAGTCCCGCGCTGCCGGAAGGCTTCGCGGCGCGCGGCGTCGGCGCGGGCTGCG
This sequence comes from Allobosea sp. RCC_152_1, assembly GCF_041360765.1. Classification (NCBI taxonomy): domain Bacteria; kingdom Pseudomonadati; phylum Pseudomonadota; class Alphaproteobacteria; order Hyphomicrobiales; family Alloboseaceae; genus Allobosea; species Allobosea sp. RCC_152_1. The sequence goes on along the minus strand of NZ_JBFUPU010000008.1, from coordinate 163,485 downwards.
GCAGCAGGATGGGCCTGAGCGCGAAGCTGCGCCGCGTCGCGCGCAGCGGCGCGCGCCGGTAGAACTGCTTGGTCGCGTCGATGACATGGACCCCGGCGAAGGGCAGCGACAGCCCGAGCCCGATCTGCTCCCAGGCATAGGCCGAACGCATCAGGATCCGCCGCTGCAGCGGCGGGACATAGAGCACCTCGGCCCAGTGCTCGGGCGAGAATTCGGCGGCGCGCATCAGCGCCGAGAGCTGGCGGCGGCTGAACGGACGGCCCTGTCCGAAGGGCGTGCCATCCATGCGCGCCCAGAGGCCGCGCCGGTTGGGCACCACCAGGATCATCCGCCCGCCGGGATTGAGCACGCGCGAAACCTCTTCCAGCAGGTCGTCGGGGCTTTCGGTCTCCTCCAGCGCATGGACGAGCACGACCCGGTCGATCGAGGCGGTCGGCAGCGGCAGCAGAGTCGGCTCGACCAGCGCCGAGGCGGAAAGCCCCGGCGAGGGCCAGTTCACCACGCCTTGCGCCGCCGGCATGAAGGCGATGGTGCGTTCGGCCTCGATGCCGAGCACGGAGAGATAGGGCGTGGAGAAACCCAGCCCCAGCAGCCGCTGGCGGTCGCAATCCGGCCAGAAGCGCAGCATGGCCCGGCCGATGAAGCGTCGCGCCACATGCCCGAGCGGGCTGGCGTAGAAGGCGCGCAGGTCGACGACGTCGAGAGGCATGGCGCCTGAGATGGAACGCCGCGCGCGCGAACGCAAGGGCGGCTTCCGCAGCAACTGCACGACGACACTGCGCGCCCGGTGGCTTGATCGGCAGGCGGCCATGGCCCATGCAGGGCGTCCGTTCGCACTCGCAGGAGTCCGCCATGCCGCTCGACCTCCATGTCTTCCGCACGCTCAGCGACAATGCGGGCGCCCTGCTCCACGACCCCGCGACCGGCGCCTGCGCGGCGGTGGACGTGCCCGATGCCGGCGAGATGCTTGCCGCCGCCAGGGCCAAGGGCTGGACGATCAGCGACATCTTCATCACCCATGCCCATCACGACCACACGCAAGGCGTCGCCGAGGTGAAGCAGGCGACGGGCGCGACCGTCGTCGGCCCGGCCGATGCCCGCACATCCGCCCCGCTCGACCGCGTGATCGGTGAGGGCGACAGCGTGGCGCTGGCGGGCGAGCGCTTCGAGATCTGGCACACGCCCGGCCATTCCGACGGCCATCTCAGCTATATCGGCCTGGGCAGCAAGATCGCGCTGGTCGGCGACGTCGTCTTCGTCATGGGCTGCGGCCGGGTCCAGCCCGGCCAGATGGACCGGATGTGGACCTCGCTCTCGCGCATCATGGCGCTGCCCGGCGACATCCGGCTCGTCACCGGCCATGACTACACGCTCGCCAATGCCCGCTTCGCCCGCTCGGTCGATCCGACGAATGCGGCGCTCGCCGCGCGTTTCGCCGAGGCCGAGACGGCCAAGGCGGAAGGCCGCTTCTGGGCGCTGACCACCATCGCCGAGGAACAGGCGACGAACCCCTTCTTCCGCGCTGGCGAGCCCGCGCTGGCGGCCACCGTCCATCTCGCCGGTAAGCCGGCTTCCCAGGTCTTCGCGGCGCTCCGCGAAGCCAAGAACAAGTTCTGACCATGCCGCATCGCCTCGAAGGGCTGACGGCGGCGGAGGTGATCCGCCTGCTCGACCTCAAGCCCCATCCCGAAGGCGGGCATTACCGCGAGACCTTCCGCGACGCGGAAGGCCCGGAAGGACGCGGCCATTCGACCGCGATCTACTATCTGCTCGACACCGGCGAAACCTCGGAATGGCACCGCGTCGATGCCGCCGAGATCTGGCACCATTATGCCGGCGCGCCGCTGGTCATCACCGTCTCGCCCAATGGCCACGACGCCTCGGCCCATCATCTCGGCACCGATCTCGCCGCCGGCCAGCGCCCGCAATTCGTGGTGCCGGCCGGCTGGTGGCAGAGCGCGACCTCGCTCGGCGCCTGGACGCTGGTGGGCTGCACGGTCGCGCCGGGCTTCGCGTTTTCGGGATTCGAGATGGCGCCGCCGGGCTGGCGGCCGACGCCCCGCAAGCCGGCTGGAGGAGCATGATGCTGACGACGAACGAGGACAGCCAGCTCGCGCTGGAATGCGAGCGGCGGATCATCAATGCCTGGCCGGCCTTGTCGACGCTCGTCCTCGGCGACTGGGTGCTGCGCTTCGCCAATGGCTATTCCGGCCGCGCCAACTCGGCGACGCCGCTCGCCTATGGCGCCGAGCTCGACGATGCCATGCTCGACATGCTCGAGGAGCTCTACCGCGCCGACGGTCTGCCGCCCACGATCCGGCTGACCCCGCTCGTCGCCGAGGCGACCCGCGCGGCCGTGCTGGCACGCGGCTACTGGGTCAAGGACGCCTCTTTCGGCATGATCGCGCCGCTCGCCGGGCTCCCGGTCTCCGAAGAGGCGGAGCTCCAGATCGAGGCCCGGCCCGAGCTGGAATGGATCGCCGGCGTCGCCGCGCGCCAGAGCGGCGTGAAGACCCATGCGGGCAATCTGGCGGCCATCGTCGAGAAGGTCCGCCTGCCCGCCGCCTTCGCCTCATGGCTGGTCGAAGGCGAGCCTGTCGCCTTCGGCATGGCGGTGGCGGAGCGCGGCATGGCCGAGATCGGGCTAATCTGCGTCGATCCCGCCCATCGCGGCAAGGGGCTGGGCCGCCGGATCGTCGCCGGGTTGATGGGCTGGGCCGGCGCCATGGATTGCCACAGCGCCTATCTGCAGGTCGAGCAGAGCAACGCCATCGCAATCAGCCTCTATCGCAGCCTCGGCTACCGCCAGCTCTATGCCTACGAGACGCGAATCCTGGACTAGCGTCCGTCATTCTCGGGCTTGACCCGAGAATGACGGCGCAATGCCTCAACCGATCAGCAGCGCCGTGCCGTAGAGGCCGATGGCGAAGACCGTATGCCCGACGATGTTGAGCAGGCGGATCTGGTTGGCGTTCGGGCGCTTCGAGGCGGCGATGCCCATGCCCATGCCCGGCTGCAGGATGAACCAGCCGCAGCCCACCGTCGCGAGCCCGACGATCAGCGCCGGCAGAAAGGTCGGGTTGCGCGCCCAGCCCATGCCCCAGACCACCAGCACGATGCCGGCGAAGAGGATGCCGACGAGGTAGTGGAAGAGCCAGCCCAGCGCGACCTCGTTGGCGACCGGCTCGGCCTTGGCGATATCCTCATGCACGACGCGCCCGCGCAGCAGATGCGCGAACCACCGCCCCGGCGGCCCCCAGTTCGGCTTCGGCATGCCGAAGAGCCGCAGGAACTGCGCCCAGAGATCGAACAGGATGGTCGCGCCGATGCCGATGACGACCGCGCGATAGATCAGATCCGCCAAATCTCGTCCCCCCAAAACTCTCGCGCCCAAAAACCGGCGATCTTCGCTGCCCTCCTCGTTGGAGCGGCGATCGCCGCCGCGGTCAACCGGCCGGAGGCGCCCCCGACGCAGCCGCGGCCTGCGGAAGACGCATCCGGCCCGCACCGGAACCTCGCGCCGGGCGCGGTGTTGCCTCCGGAGAGATCGCAAGAGGAGTGCATATGGCTGGGGCAACGGCAGAGAAGACGCGCAGTGCCGGCGCGACGGGTCCGCACGGGGCGGCGGAGCTGCCTTCCGTCATCGTCACCAGCTACAATCTCGAAATCCGCGACGAGGACGGCTTCGTCGGCGACAAGGCGAGCCGCAGCGCCTTCGTCGAGCATCTCGATGCGCTGCGGCAGCATCTGAAGAAGAACGGCGACGACCCGCTCAAGGGCAAGACCGCCGAGATCAGCAAGAAGGAACTCGATGCGCTGCTGAAGGAGGGCGACGCCACCGAAGCCGCCCTCGTCCTCGGCGCGGTCGAGGGTTTCGCCCAGTCGCTCGCCTTCGTCATCCGCCGCTTCACCCGGCTGAAGAACTGGGCCGAGGTCGAGCGCATCGTCGTGGGCGGCGGCTTTCGCGAGAGCCGCATCGGCGAGCTCGCCATCGCGCGCGCCGCCATCATCCTGCGCACGGAGGGCCGCGACATCGACCTCGTCCCGATCCGTCACCACCCGGACGAGGCCGGGCTCGTCGGCAGCGCGCATCTCGCGCCGAAATGGATCTTCGAGGCTTTCGACAGCCTCGTCGCCGTCGATATCGGCGGCTCCAACATCCGCGCCGGCATCGTCGAGCTCCGGCAGAAGAAGGCGCCCGATCTGGGCAAGGCCCGCGTCTGGAAATCCGAGCTCTGGCGCCATGCCGACGAAGAGACGAGCCGCGACGAGGCGATCAAACGTCTGGGCCGGATGCTCAAGGAACAGATCGAGCAGGCCGAGAAGGAAGGCTTGCGGGTCGCGCCCTTCATCGGCATCGGCTGCCCCGGCCTGATCGAGCCCGACGGGAGCATCGACCGCGGCGCCCAGAACCTGCCGGGCAACTGGGAGAGCAGCCGCTTCAACCTCGTCGCCAGCGTGCGCGAGCTGGTGCCCCGGATCGGCGAGCACGACACCGAGATCGTCATGCACAACGACGCCGTCATCCAGGGGCTGAGCGAGATGCCGGCGATGCAGGACGTGGAGAATTGGGCCGTGCTCACCATCGGCACAGGGCTGGGCAATGCGAGCTATCGCAACCGCGACAAGGTGAAGAAGAAGGGCTGACGATCCGGTTCGGCAAGACGGGCCCTCGTCCTGAGAGCCGCGCAGCGGAGAAAAAGCGCGGCCCTGCCATCTTCAGGTCGCCTTTGCCGGTGAAGACGCGGCGTGGCGTCCGGTTCGGGCGCGATCCAGCAAAGGAATTGCGGGAGTCTTGCCTTGCCGGCAGTCGAAAAGCGGCCTTCGTCTTGCCTTGAGCCCGTGGCTGTGCCGAGGCTCGGGAGCGATACGAATCACCCTCAGGAGCGGGGCCGCCCGACCATGACCACTGAGCTGGCGCCGCGCTTTCGGCACGCTATGCGTGCTCTGCTCGCCCTCTGCGTGCTGACGCTGGCGCTCGCCGCCGGGCAGCCGGGAGCACAGGCCCAGCAACCCGCGCCGGCGCCGACCAGCGCTCCGGCCGCCGCTCCAGCCACCGCGGCCGCGCCGGTCGATCCCAACAGCCCGCGCGGGCGCCTCGATGCGGTCCGGCTCGAACTCTCGCAGATCGAGACGACCCTGACGCGCCCGGACCTCAGCGATGCCGAATTGCAGCGGCAGCGCGTCCGTCTGCAGCCCTCGCTCGACCAGCTTCGCCTCGTCATCGAGCAGCAGGGCCCGCTGGTCGACCAGGCCAAGCTCAAGCTCGACCAGCTCGGCCCGAAGCCGGACGAGAAGGCCCCGCCCGAATCCGCCGAGATCGCCCGCGAGCGCGAGGCCCGGACCAAGGCCTATGCCGATGCCGACGAGACGCTAAAGATCGCCCGCGCCGCGCTGCTCCAGGCGGAGCAGTTGCAGAGCACCATCGGCGACAAGCGCCGCGAGATCTTCGCCACGACCCTCTTCGCCGCCGGCCCCTCCGTGCTCAGCCCCGATGTCTGGGGCAACGCGGTGGCGACGGCGCCCGAGGACCTGCGCGCCTCGGGCTATGTCTTCGGCGGCTGGCTCTCCGGCGTCTCGGATGCGCTTTCGGGCACCCGCGGCGGCATTCTCGCGCTCGCGCTGATCGGCGCCATCCTGCTCTACTGGGCCCGCGCCCGCTATCTGCCGCGCTTCAAGGCCCGCTACGCCAACACCCAGGACACCGGCAGCCTGCATTGCCTCTATGTGGCGCTGGCGCATATCGTCGCCGGCGCCGCGCCGCCGGCCCTGGCGAGCTGGCTGCTCTACAAGGCGCTCAGCACCACCGGCCTGCTGCCGGAGCGCATCCAGCCGGTGATCTGGGCGGTGGTGATCGGGCTGGCCTTCGTCGCCTTCGTGCAGGCCCTCGCCGATGCGGTGTTCGCACCCTCGAGCCCGCAGCGGCGCCTGATCCGCGTGCTCGACGACACCGCCCGCAGCGTCGTCTGGATCGCGAGCGCGCTGGCGCTGGTGACGGCGGTCGGCAAGGTCTTCGAGGCCTGGCTGCAGGCCATCGCCGCCGGCCTCGCCATCTCGATCATCGTCAAGGCGCTCTTCGCGATCCTCTTCGCGCTGGCGCTGATCGCGGGGCTCTACCGGATCCGGGACGACGAGGATGTCGAGCAGGAAGCCTGCCTCGGCCCCTATGTCCCGGTCGATGGCGCGAGCCTCGGCCCGCTTCGCATTCTCGGCTGGATCATCGGCCTCGCCATCATCGCGGCCGCGCTCAGCGGCTATATCGTCTTCGCCTCCTTCCTGGCCCAGCAGGCGCTCTGGCTCGGCATCGTCGCCTGCCTCTATCTGCTGACGCATCAATTCGTCGATCTCGGCATCCCGCGTCTCTTGACCGGCAACGGGCGGCTGGCGCTGACGCTGCGCGCCGGCGTCGGCCTGCGCGCGGCCACGCTCGACAAGATCGCGGTGCTCGGCGCCGGGGTGCTGAAGCTGCTTCTGCTCTTCGTGACGCTGCTGCTGGTGCTGGCGCCCTGGGGGCTGGAATCCTCGGATTTCCTGGGTTCGCTGCGCGCCGCCTTCTTCGGCTTCCAGGTCGGCGGCGTCACCGTCTCGGTCTCGACCATCGTCGTCGGCGCCGTCGTCTTTGCCTTGGGCATCGCCGCGACCCGGACCTTGCAGCGCTGGCTCGACAACAAATTCCTGCCGACGACGCATCTCGACCCCGGCCTGCGCAACTCGATCACCACCGCCGCCGGCTATTTCGGCTACATCGCGGCCGTCGCCATCGCCGTCTCGGCGGTGGGCCTGAGCCTGGAACGGCTGACGCTGGTCGCCTCGGCGCTCTCGGTCGGTATCGGTTTCGGCCTGCAGTCGGTGGTGTCGAACTTCGTCTCGGGCCTGATCCTGCTCTGGGAGCGGCCGATCCGGGTCGGCGATCAGGTCGTGGTCGGCGACGTCGAGGGCATCGTCAAGCGCATCAATGTGCGCTCGACCGAGATCGCGACCTTCGACCGCTCCTCGGTCATCGTCCCGAACTCGAACCTCATCTCCGGCGTGGTGCGCAACCGCGTCCGCAGCGACCGCACCGGCCGGGTGCTGATCGCGCTCACCGTGCCGCGCACGCTCGATGCCGGGCAGGTCCGCGCCATGCTCTCGGAGGTCGCGAGCAATCATGGCGACGTGCTGCAGAAGCCGCCGCCGGCCGTAATGTTCAAGAAGATCGGCACCACGACGATGGATTTCGAGCTGATCTGCGTCGTCGCCGACGTCGAGATCACCGGCCGGGTCAACAGCGACCTCAACTTCGCCATCCAGAAGCGCCTGACCGAGTTGGAGCCGCCGGCCGATACGCCGCAATTGCTGGTGAAGGGGCTCGACGGCGTCGAGCACTCGCTGGGCGAGATCGCCGCTGCCGTCGGCCGCGGTGGCGAGGCGCAGCGCAAGGCCGCGACCGGCGCCGGCAAGCCGGCGGCAAACGGCAAGACCGCCGTGGCGCAACCGCGACGGGCCCGGGCCGCCACGCCCGACGCGGACGAAACACAGGACGAGGACAAGCCGGATACGAAGCCGCTTCCCCTCCCCGATCTCGCCAATGCCAAGGACAGCGACAAGGAATGACCGGATGCCCAAAGCATTTGCGAGCGAAGTGGACACCGGTTTGCGCCGAGACCATGCGCCGGAACAAGGAACTGCGGCCGTTCCGCGCTTCGGGGGATCGCGGAATGGCCGCAGCCTCCTGCGCCGCCTCGCGGGCCAGCGCGCCATGACCTGCCCCGCCGCCATCGCCGGCGCGCTCGCCCTGCTCGGCGTCGCCGGCTGCACGGAGCCGCAGCGCCAGGCCCAGCCCGCCTTCTATCGCGACCTCGGCTCGACCTCGGCCAGGGTCGATGCCGAGCAGGCCCGCGCCATGATCTCGGCCTACCGCATGAACGCCGGCCTCGGCACGCTGGCGCTCGACCCCTCCCTCGACGAGGCGGCCCAGCGCGAGGCCGAGGCGATGGCCCGCTCCGACAAGCCGGCGCAGGCCGATGCGGTGAAGGCACGGCTCGCCAAGGAGGGCGTGCCCGGCGCCGAGGCCAATCTCTCGGCCGGCTACCGGCGTCTCGCCGAAGCCTTCTCCGGCTGGCGCGACTCGCCCCAGCATGACCGCGTCATGAAGGACGCGAAGGCGAAGCGCATGGGCATCGCCACGGCCTATGCGCCGGGCTCCAAGTACCAGGTCTACTGGGCCCTGATCGTCGCGCCCTGAGGCCCGGCGCCGCGGCTGCTCGAGGATCCGCCATGCGGCTCCCGCCAGCCGCTGTCAGCGGAGAAGCCCGCGCCCTCTTACGAAGCGCCGGCGCGGTGGCTAGCTTGCATCCATGCCGCCTCGCCCCCGCAAGCCGCTCGCCCTCTCCGCCGAACAGGCCCGCCGTATCTGGCTCGCGGCCCAGCGGCTCGACCGGCGCGCACCCTTCGGCTCGGGCCCCGAAGCGACGCGGGCCGCCGTCGAGCATCTCGGCTATGTCCAGATCGACACGATCAACGTGATCGAGCGCTGCCACCATCATATCCTCTACGCCCGCATCCCCGCTTATCGCCGCAGCGACCTCGCCCAGGCGCAATCGGTCGAGAAGAGCGTCTTCGAATACTGGACGCATGCGCTCTCCTATGTCCCCACCCGCGACATCCGCTATGTCCTGCCGGAGATGAAGGCGCATCGCGAGGAACCGAAGCGCTGGTCGGCCGTCGGCTCCCGCGAGGAAACCCGCAAGCTGCTGCGCCGCATCCGCCGGGACGGCGCCCTCTCCATCCGCGACATCGAGGAGGAGCTGATCGAGAAGGCCCATCTCTGGGCCAGCAAGAAGCCCTCGAAGGGCCTGCTGGAGCGCGCCTTCTACGATGGCGAGCTGGTGATCTCCGCCCGCACCGGCATGGTGAAGACCTATGAATTGTTCGACCGGCATTTCCAGTGGGAGAAGCGGCCGACGCCGGCGAGCGAGCGGCAGGTTGCCGCCTACAAGCTCGACCGGGCGCTGAGGGCGCAGGGGCTCGTCAGCCTCGATTCCGCCTGCCATCTCGACGCGCCCAGCAAGAAGGCGGTGGCCGCGCAGATCGCCGGCCGGGTCAGGCGCAAGGAGCTCGTGCCCGTCGCGATCGAGGGCGCCGGCAAGCAGGTCCACTGGGCGGCGCCGGAAGCGCTGGAGACGGTGCCGGAGCCGCCGGAGCCCGACCTGATCCATATTCTCTCGCCCTTCGACCCCCTGGTGATCCAGCGCAAGCGCGCGAAGCTGTTCTTCGACTACGCCCATGTCTTCGAGGCCTATCTGCGCCCCGAGAACCGCGTCTACGGCTATTTCGGCCTGCCGGTGCTGGCAGGGGACCGGATCGTCGCCGTGCTCGACCTCAAGACCGATCGCGCCGCCGGCAAGCTCCTGATACAACGCTGGACCTGGCTCGATGGCTTCGAGGCGCCCGCCCTCAAGACCGCCATCGAGGAGGAGTTGCAGCGTTTTGAGCGCTTTCAGCTCGGCCGCGACGAGGCGGAACCCGTTCCGGCCGAGGTCGACACAAAAATGCCGGCTTGATCGCGGCTGTTCCCCGGCGAAGGGCGAGGCGCGAAACCGGATGATGGCGATATTCCGACCGGGCGATTCTGTTCGCGGCACATCTGCCCGCGGCAAGGCCCTGCCCTGAACCATGCCATCGGCGCCTCGGTCACGAGCTGCGACGCTGGCGCCGGGACTGCCGGCTGCCGCGATCCTGCATGCCGCGCTGATCGCCTGGCTCGCTTCAGTCGCGATCCAGCAATTCGACATCGCCCCCATCGCCGAGCAGAGCGTCGAGGTCGAGTTGCAGACATCCGAGCAATTCGAGGCGCTGACCCGGCCGCAACCGCCGGCACCGCCCGCCCCGACCGCGCCTGTCCCGGACATCGCGCCGCCGCTCGCCGCCCCGCCTGCTCCCGCAACCCCTGCCGCGCCGGCACCGAGCCCTCCCGCCCCGGTCGCGGCGGACGGGATGGTCCACCCGCCGCGCATGCTCTCGCAGCGTGTGCTGGCCGATCCGCGCAGCCGCGACGCCCTCGCCATGCTGCCGCGCCTCGCCCCCGACGAGCGGGTCGAGCAGCTCTGCGGTTTGGAAGCGATGGGGCAGATCCATGACTGGCAGCGCAGTTTCGAGCCCGACCGCGTCACTGCCTATGCCCTGGCGGGCACCAAGCTTTCAGGCCAGGTCCTGACCGCCGAGGGGGCCGCCTTCCGCAGCGGGCAGCGCTGGTATGGGCTGCGCTTCGCCTGCACGCTCTCTCCCGATCTGAAGCGCGTCACCGCCTTCGCCTTCCATGTCGGCGATCCCATCCCGCGAGATCGCTGGGAGGCGCTCGGCCTGCCGGCCGTGCATTGAGCGGGGCTTACGCTCCGAGCAGGTCGACCAGCGGCGGAATCAGCGGTTCGTCGGCCGGCGGCATGGCGAGATCGCGCAGCTTGCCGGGGCGAACCCATTTCAGCGCCTGCGCCTCCCGCGAGGCGGGCGAGCCCTCCCAGCGTCGGCAGACATAGAGCGGCATCAGCAGATGGAATTCGGGATAGGCATAGCTGGCGAAGGTCAGCGGCGCGAGGCACTCCTCCTTCACGGTGATGCCGAGCTCCTCGTGCAGCTCGCGGATCAGCGCCGGCTCCGGCCGCTCGCCCGGCTCCAACTTGCCGCCGGGGAACTCCCAGAGCCCGGCGAGCGCCTTGCCCTCCGGTCGCTGGGTGACGAGGATGCGGTTGTCGGCATCGATCAGCGCGCAGGCGACGACGAGAAGCAGTTTCACGGGGACAGGACTCAGTTGCCGGAGAGGATGACCTGGACGGGCTCGGTTTCCTTGCCCGTCAGCGTGACGCTGTCATAGACCGAGCCGCCCTCGCGCGAGAAGGCGTCCTCGTCGCCCCAGATCACCTGAGTGGTGACGAAATAGCTGCCGGGCGCCACCTTGTCGAAGCTGAAGCGGCCATTGGCCTCCGCCTTGGTGGTGCGGGTGTATTCGCTATAGGCGGGATCGACCGCGTCATCGGCCGGGTAGGCGCGGTGCGGAACATATTTGCCCTTGCCGTAGAAATTGGCGAAGCGCTCGCGGGCGAAGGCCGTCGCCGGGATCAGGCGCACCACCTGCCCGGCAGCGTTGACCACCGTGCCGCTCGGCCTGGTGCGGAAGGCGTGGCCGACGATGACCCCGTTGCCGCTCTGCTTGATGAAGGCGGCCTCCTCGGTCGAGAAGGCCGCCGTCGCCGGCTTGCGTTCGACGCAACCGGCCATGATGGCTGCGGCCAGCGCCGCCGCCGCGAATAGCCCGATCCTCATGCAGCCCCCAGCTTGCGCGGCGCCGTCGTGACCAGGAAGACGCCGGCCAGGATGATGCAGCCACCGAGAACCTGCCGCAACTCCAAAGCCTCGCGCAGGACGACGACGCCGAGGATCACCGCCACCGTCGGCACAAGATAGCCGGTCATCGCCGCCCGGGTCGGCCCCGCCGCCCGGATCAACCGCATGAACACCGTGACCGGGATCGCCGTGGCGAAGATGCCGAGCGCCAGCATCACCGGCAGATGCGAGCCGAGCGGCAGGAAGGCCGAGGGGCCCAGGATGGCGAGCGTCAGCCCCGTCGCGATCACGCCGGAGAACATCTGCTGACCGAGCGCCAGCCGGGCCGGATCCCCGATCGCGGCCGGGACCGTCCGGACATAGAGGTTCGCGACGGCGTAGCTCAATGTCGCGCCGATCATCGCGACGACGCTGAGCGCGGTGCCGCCGCCCTCGAACAGACGCGGGCCGATCAGCAGCGCGACCCCGGCCATGCCGAGCAGGATGCCGCCGAGCCTGCGCCGGCTCAGCCTCTCCTCGGCGAAGACGAGATGCGCGACGAGCGCGGTGACGAGCGGGCCGGCCGCCTGGATCATCGCCGCCGGGCCGCTGGCAAGCTGGATCAGCGCATAGCCGACGAGCACGTTCGGTAGCCAGCCATTGGTGGTGCCGAGCATGATCCAGGGCAGGATCTCGGCCCGGCGCGGCAGCGGGCTGCGCCCGCGGCCCAGGCTCCACAACGACAGCACGGCGGCGCCGAGCAAGCCCCGGCTGGCGGCGATTGCCAGCGCCGAAACCTCCCCGCTCATCAGCTTGATGAACAGGTAGCTCGATCCCCAGAGCAGGGAGCAGATCAGCAGGTTGACGGCGATGAAGCTGCGGCTTGGATCGGCCGGAAGCGGCCGCTCAGGAGCGGTAATCGCCATTGATCTCGACATAGGCCTTGGTCAGGTCGCAGGTCCAGACCGTGGCCTTGCCGCGCCCGATGCCGAGATCGGCGGTGATGACGATCGTATCGCCCTTCATGTAGTTCGACACGGCCTGCTCGTCATAGGACGGGGCGCGGGCGCCCTGCTTCGCCACGACGATGTCGCCGAAGCCGATGTCGAGCCTGTCGCGATCGGCCGGCTCGCCGGCCTTGCCGACCGCCATGACGACGCGGCCCCAATTGGCGTCCTCGCCGGCGATCGCGGTCTTGACCAGCGGGGAGTTGGCGATCGAGAGCGCGACGCGCTTGGCCGAGCGGGCCGAGGCCGCGCCGCTGACGCGCACCTCGACGAATTTGCGCGCGCCCTCGCCGTCCTTGCAGACGAGATGGGCGAGCTCGAGCAGAATGGAGTTCAGTGCGCGCTTGAAGCCCGAGAGCCGGGCATCATTGACCTCGGTGATCTCCGGCACGCCGCGCGCCGCCGCCTTGCCGGTGGCGAACAGCATCAGCGTGTCGGAGGTCGAGGTGTCGCTGTCGACGGTGACGGCGTTGAACGAGCCCTTCACGCCCTTCGACAGCAGTGCCTGCAGCACCGGCGCGGCGATCGGCGCATCGGTGAAGACGAAGGAGAGCATCGTCGCCATGTCCGGCGCGATCATGCCGGCGCCCTTGGCGATGCCGGCGATCACGACCTCCTTGCCGTCGATCTTGGCCTTGCGGGTCAGCGCCTTCGGGAAGGTGTCGGTGGTCATGATCGCCTTGGCGGCGTCGATCCAGGGGCCGTCCGCGGCGCGCTTGGCGCAATCGTCGAGCACGCCCTTGAACTTGGTCGCGTCGAGCGGCTCGCCGATCACGCCGGTCGAGGCGATGAAGACCTCCTGCGGCTGGCAGCCGGCGGCCTTGGCAGCGATCTCGGCCGTCAGCTTGACCGAGTCACGCCCCTTCAGGCCGGTGAAGGCGTTGGCGTTGCCGGAATTGACGACGATGGCACGGGCGGAGCCCTGCTTCAGGTTCTCGCGGCACCAGTCGACCGGGGCGGAAGGGCATTTCGAGCGGGTGAAGACGCCGGCGACCTGCGTGCCCTGATCGAGCAGCGCGAACCAGACATCCTGGCGGCCCTTGTAGCGGATGCCGGCCTCGGCGGTCGCGAAGCGCACGCCCGGAACCGGCGGAACCTTGGGCTGGCGCTTGGGCGCGAGCGGGGAAACGGGAACATCCTTGCCGGCCATCGGGCTTCCTCCTGCGGGACACTGCTCGAAGACCGGCGAATCGTCCGCTCGCCGGGCAGTGCGTCTCGTTCGAGAGCCCCTCTGCCGCAGGCCGATGACGAAAACAAGAAGGGCGGCCGCAAGGGCCGCCCTCCAAAATCGCGTAGTCGGGCGCGAAACGCTCAGTTCTTCTTCGGCTCGGCCGGCTTGGCAGCGTCGGGAGCGGGGGCAGCCGGCGGAGCCGGCTTGTCGAGGCGCTCGACCTTGGCCTTCTCGCGCAGCGCCAGCACGGTGTCCTGCTGGGCCTTGCGCTCGAGATACTGGTCGATCTGCGGCTTCACCGCGGCGAAATCCGGCAGCGGCTTCGAGCGCTTGTCCTCGAGCTTGATGACGTGCCAGCCGAACTGGCTCTTCACCGGCACTGAGACCTCGCCCTTGTTGAGCTTGAAGGCGGCCTCGGCGAATTCCGGCACCATGCGGTCCTTGGTGAACCAGCCGAGATCGCCGCCCTCCTTGCCCGAGCCCGGATCCTTCGAGACGTCGGCGGCGACCTTGGCGAAATCCTCACCCTTCTTCAGCCGCTCCTCGACCGCCTTGGCCTGGTCCTCGGTCTCGACGAGGATGTGGCGGGCATGCGCCTCCTCCTCGGGGGCCATCGCCTTGGTGGTGTCGTCATAGAGCTTCTTGGCGGCCTCTGCGGTCACGGCCTTCTTGCCGACGCCGGAGAGGTACTGATCGAGCATCACCTTCTCGCGGTAATAGCCGAGGCGCGCGGCGAATTCCGGCGTATCGGCGACCTTGGCCTCGGCCGCGGCCTTCGCACCGAGCTTGAGGTCGACGAGGTAGTTGATGACCTCGTCGCGCTTGCGGTCTTCGGGGAGCTGCGCGAGGCGCTCGCCGAGATCCTCCGTCGCGAGCTGGACCTCCTGCTCCGTGATCGGGATGCCGTCGACCTTGGCGACGACCTTGTCGGCCTGGGCAAAGGCCGGTCCCGCCAGCAGCGCGAAGCCGAGAGCGGCGATGAGACGGGTGGATTTCATGAAAACGGCCTTTCCCATAGAGAGCCGAAGACGCGACCTGGCGCTGCACTGCCAGTTGAACGCGGCAAAGGCAAGGCGGTTCAGGGGGTTCCCGGCGCGGATCGCGCATCATCCGCAGGCAAGCGGCGCCGCGCCGCTCGCGGCCATGCCTTCCGCGCGGCCGACGCCCTTGGAAGCGGCCGGGCAAAACCCCACATGGTCGGGAAATCTCTTGCCGTTTTGCCCGCTCTTGGACGAAACGCATGCTGGACCATGCCCGCGCACGCGTCTAAACACGCGGTCGCAATTCGAGAATACCGCGGCCTGCCGGCCCGGGCGCGAAACCCGAGGGGCCGCGCCGGCCGGTGGACCGAGACATCACCTGAAAGGCCCAACATGCTTGGCGCGCTCGCAAAGAAGATCTTCGGCTCGTCGAATGACCGCCGCGTCAAGGGCTACCAGCCCCGCGTCGCGGCGATCAACGCCCTGGAGAACGAGATCGCCGCGCTGAGCGACGAGGCGCTCAAGGCCCGTACCGAGGAATTCCGGCAGCAGCTCGCCAATGGCGCCAAGCTCGACGACCTGCTGGTGCCGGCCTTCGCCACGGTGCGCGAGGCGGCCAAGCGCGTGCTCGGCCAGCGCCCCTACGACGTCCAGCTCGTCGGCGGCATGGTGCTGCACGAGGGCGCCATCGCCGAGATGAAGACCGGCGAAGGCAAGACGCTGGTTGCGACGCTCCCGACCTATCTCAACGCCCTCGAAGGCAAGGGCGTCCATGTCGTCACGGTCAACGACTACCTCGCCCGGCGCGACGCCGAGTGGATGGCGAAGCTCTACAACTTCCTCGGCCTGACCGTCGGCACCATCGTCCACGGCCTCGACGACGAGGAGCGCCAGCGCGCCTATGCCTGCGACATCACCTACGGCACCAACAACGAATTCGGCTTCGACTACCTCCGCGACAACATGAAGTACGACGTCGCGCAGATGAGCCAGCGCGGCCACCACTTCGCCATCGTCGACGAGGTCGACTCGATTCTGGTCGACGAAGCCCGCACGCCGCTGATCATCTCCGGCCCGCTCGACGACAAGTCGGACCTTTATGTTTCGATCGACAAGGTGCTGCCCGGCCTCGTCCCGACCGATTACGAGGTCGACGAGAAGCAGCGCACGGTGGCACTGACCGAAGCCGGCAACGAGCATATCGAGGAGTTGCTGCGGCAGGCCGGCATCCTGACCGAGGGCGACCTCTACGACGCCCACAACATCACCATCGTCCACCACGTCAACCAGGCGCTGAGGGCCCACGCCCTCTTCACCCGCGACAAGGACTACATCGTCCGCAACGACGAGGTCGTGATCATCGACGAGTTCACCGGCCGCATGATGCCGGGCCGGCGCTATTCGGAGGGCCTCCATCAGGCGCTCGAGGCCAAGGAGCACGTCACCGTCCAGCCCGAGAACGCGACGCTTGCCTCGATCACCTTCCAGAACTATTTCCGCCTCTACAGGAAGCTCGCCGGCATGACCGGCACGGCCGCGACCGAAGCCGACGAGTTCTTCCAGATCTACAAGCTCGAGGTCGTCGAGATCCCGACCAACCTCCCGATCTCCCGCAAGGACGAGGACGACGAGGTCTATCGCACCTTCGAGGAGAAGGTCCGCGGCGTCATCCGCGAGATCAAGCAGGCGCAGGAGAACGGCCAGCCGGTGCTCGTCGGCACCACCTCGATCGAGCGCTCGGAGCTTATCGCCGAGATGCTGGAGAAGGCGGGCTACAAGCTCATCGACTTCACCGACCCCACCGCGCTGGAGCCGGTCTACGCCGCCGCCCGCAAGGGCGAGACCGTCAAGGCCTTCGCCGTGCTGAACGCCCGCTTCCACGAGCAGGAAGCCTATATCGTCGCCCAAGCCGGCGTGCCCGGCGCCATCACCATCGCCACCAACATGGCCGGCCGCGGCACCGACATCCAGCTCGGCGGCAATGCCGAGATGCGCATCGCCCATGACCTCGCCGGTATCGAGCCGGGCCCGGAGCGTGACGCGAAGGCCGCCGCCATCCGCGCCGAGGTCGCCGATTTCAAGCAGCGCGTGCTGAAATCGGGCGGGCTCTACATCGTCGGCACCGAGCGCCACGAGAGCCGCCGCATCGACAACCAGCTGCGCGGCCGCGCCGGCCGCCAGGGCGATCCCGGCCGCTCGAAATTCTTCCTGTCGCTGCAGGACGACCTGATGCGCATCTTCGGCTCCGACCGGATGGACGGCATGCTGCAGAAGCTCGGCCTCAAGGAGGACGAGGCGATCGTCCACCCCTGGATCAACAAGGCGGTCGAGAAGGCGCAGGGCAAGGTCGAGGCGCGCAACTTCGACATCCGCAAGAACATCCTGAAATACGACGACGTCATGAACGACCAGCGCAAGGTCGTCTTCGAGCAGCGCCGCGACTTCATGAAGCAGCCGAGCGTGCGCGAGACCATCGACGACATGCGCCAGGGCGTCGCCGAGGACCTCGTCGCCCGCCACATCCCCGAGGAGGCCTATCCCGAGCAGTGGGACACCGCCGGCCTCAAGCAGGAGGTGGTGCAGTACCTCAACCTCGATCTGCCGATCGAGGACTGGGCCAAGGAGGAGGGCATCGCCGACACCGAATTGCGCGAGCGCATCCGCAAGCTCTCCGACGAGGACTATGCCGCCCGCATCCAGCGCAACACCGAAGAGGTCATGACCTATGTCGAGAAGCAGGTGCTCCTGCAGACGCTCGACCATCTCTGGCGCGAGCATCTCGTCACCCTCGACCATCTCAGGCAGGTCATCGGCTGGCGCGGCTATGCCCAGCGCGACCCGCTGCAGGAATACAAGCAGGAGGCCTTCGAGCTCTTCGACGGGCTGATCGGGCAGCTCCGCCAGCAGGTCACCGGTCATCTCTCGCGCGTCGAGGTCCGCTTCGATCAGCCCGAGGAGCAGGCCCCGCTGCAGGTGCAGGATGCGGGCCCGGTGGGAGGGTTCGGTGGCGACTATGGCGGCAGCGGCGGCGTGCAGTTCGCGGCGCTCGGTGCCGACGATACGGCGGTGCTCGACCGCAACCCCGACGATCCCTCGACCTGGGGCAAGGTCGGCCGCAACGAGGCCTGCCCCTGCGGTTCAGGCAAGAAATACAAGCATTGCCACGGCCAGTACGTCTGAAGCAGAACGCTTCCGGCTTCGCTTTCGTCATGCCCGGCTCCGGCCGGGCATTGTCGTTTTGGCTCCGCGCATGGGCGGCTCGCAGCTGCGCCTGCGCCTGATGGACGCACGGATTCGTGAGGTCATGTTTACGCCTCGGTAAGGCTCTTCTTTCCAAGTTGCGCGCTGCGAAAGGAGATGAACGGATGATCAAGACAACGCTTTCGGCAATCTGCCTGGCTTTGCTGACGAGCACGGGTGCTGAAGCGGCTTCCGCCAAATCGCTCGGACAGTTCAACGCCTGGAGTGCGGCAGCCTACGACAAGGACAATTCGACCCGTTGCTTCATCATGAGCAGCCCCACGGCCGAGAATCCGTCAGGCTTGCGTCACGGCGAGGTCTTCTTCTTCGTCCAGACGGGAAATAACGGCACCAATACGGAATCGAGTTTCCAGACGGGCTACAGCTTCGCCACGAACTCGACCGTCACCGTCACCATCGGCGACGAGGAGTTCCGCATGCTGACCGAGGGCAACAACGCCTGGCTCGAGAAGGTCGAGCGTGAGCCCGCCCTTCTCGCGGCGATGCGCGCGGGCAGCGACATGGTGCTCGAAGCCCGCTCGGCCCGCGGCAACGCCACGAGCTACACCTTCTCGCTCGCCGGTGTCACCGCCGCCTCACGCCTGCTCCAGCGCTGCGACACGGCAGCGGCACAGAGCTAGGACATCGGTGGCGTTCGCGGCTCCGATGCAAGGCGCGGGGAACCCCTCTCCCGGATGGGAGAGGGGCAGGGGTGAGGGACCGCCGCTTCTCGCCAAGGCAGGACGCGGCCGCCGCGCCTTCTGCGGAAAGCACACACCCTCATCCGGCGCTCCGCGCCACCTTCTCCCACCCGGGAGAAGGAAGGGGCCGTCGCACTTTCCCTGCAAACTTATCCCCGCCCTCACACACCGCACTTATCCTCGGGCCACCTCGTCCCCGAGGGGCAGCCATCCGGAGGTGTGCCGTTGGTGGGGATGAGGTCGGCGCCTGCGGGTGGAGTCACGATCCACTCCCGGGAGGCTTCGGGGCACCGCCCTGGGGACACTACGATCCCTGTGCGAGGAGCTCGCTGGGAACGGCCGATGGCATCACGCCTTCGTCCCATGCCCGAGTAGACGCGACAAGGCGATGAGCCGAACTGGCGTCGAAAGGGCTCGCGGCGAAGGATGGCCGCAGGCCCGATAAGCGCGGCCCGGAGACTTAAAGAACGCCGGAAGCGGAGCGCCACGGGGCGTGCGGAAGGTGGCTCAATCCTTCCGCGCCGCATCCTGGCTCAATGGAAGCGGCCCGATACCCAACCGCGCCTCGCGGCGCTCCGCTGCCCCTCACCACCACCGAACGCGACGCGGGCGGACGAAGACGTTTGCGCCCCATGCTTGCATCCGCCCGCCACAACCGCCAGTTTGGGCCGCTGCCGGCAAAGACGGGCAGGCCTAACGCGGCGGGGGAAACGGAATGGATCTGTCGGGTTTCAATATCGCGGTCATCGTCGTGGTGGCGCTGGTGATCCTGACGATCGCGCGCGGCGTCCGCACCGTTCCACAGGGCTTCAACTACACCGTCGAGCGCTTCGGCCGCTATTCGCGCACGCTGAGCGCCGGCCTCGGGCTGATCGTCCCCTATATCGATCGCATCGGCCACAAGGTGAATGTCATGGAGCAAGTGCTCGACATTCCCTCGCAGGAGGCGATCACCAAGGACAATGCCGGCGTGCGCATCGACGCCGCCGCCTTCTACCAGGTGCTCGACGCGGCCAAGGCCTGCTACGAGGTGTCCTCGCTCAACGATGCGCTGATGGTCCTGACCATGACCAATATCCGCACCGTCGTCGGCTCGATGGACCTCGACCAGTTGCTCTCCCATCGCGACGAGATCAACGAGCGGCTGCTGCGCGTCATGGACGCCGCCGCCTCGCCCTGGGGCGTCAAGGTCACGCGCATCGAGATCCGCGACATCTTGCCGCCGGCCGACATCGCCGGCGCGATGAACCGGCAGATGAAGGCCGAGCGCGAGAAGCGCGCCGCGATCCTTGAAGCGGAAGGCCTGCGCCAGGCCGAGATCCTCAAGGCCGAGGGCCAGAAGCAGTCGCAGATCCTCGCCGCCGAGGGCCGCAAGGAATCGGCGCTGCGCGACGCCGAGGCGCGCGAGCGGCTGGCGCAGGCGGAAGCAGCGGCGACCGCCATGGTCTCGGAGGCGATCGGCAAGGGCGACATCCAGGCCGCCAACTTCCTGATCGCCGAGCGCTATACCGATGCGCTGAAGGCCATCGCGACCGGCCCTAACAGCAAGGTGGTAATCGTGCCGATCGAGGCGGCCTCGCTCGCCGGCACGGTCGGCGGCATCGCCCAGCTCACCAAGGCCGTCTTCGGCGAGGACGCCGTCGCGGCGCGGCGCAATTCGGGCTCGGTTCCGCCGGCCGGGCGCGCGAATAGCTGAGGTCGCCATGCCTGACTGGCTCCTCACCCATAATGGCTGGCTCTGGGCCATTCTCGGCCTCGTCCTCATCGGCGGCGAGATCCTGGCGCCGGGCGTCTTCCTGATCTGGCTCGGCCTCGCCGCGCTCGTCACTGGCGCGGTCGTCGGCATCTTCGGCCTCGGCTGGCAGGCGGCCTCGATCGTCTTCGCGATCCTCGCCATCGCCAGCGTCGCCGCCGGGCGGCTATTGACCCGCCGCCGCGACGAGGAGCCCGATGCCGCGACCGGGCTCAACGACCGCGGCCGCCAGCTCATCGGCAAGGTCTTCCGGCTGGAAGCAACGATGACCGGCGGCGAAGGGCGCGTCCGCGTCGGCGATTCCTCCTGGCGGATCATCGGCCCCGAGCTGCTGGCGGGCACGGAAGTCAAGGTCGTACGCGTCGAAGGCTCGACGCTGGTGATCGAGAAGGCATGAGGTTTTTGCATCGCTTGCGGCGTTTCGCGCGTCAGCGTTGCATCCAGAGGCTGTTATGAGCCATGGGGTCGATTTGATGAGGTCAAAACGGCAGAGATGGGAGGAGCATCGCGCCGCCGATACGTTGGTATCGGCAAGCGGTGCGACGCTGCAGCTCCGCCGTTTTCACCTCACCCGCAGGGCGGGCGCTTTTGCGCGACTGCCGTGTCGTTCTTCGTAGCAAGCCGGAAGGCTTGCGTCCTCGAACTTCGTGCATTCGCGCAAAATCGCCTACGTCAAATCAATCCCATGGCTCATAACAGCCTCTAAGGCGTTGGCCTCGCGCCCGGCGAGGACTATAGCAACCGCTCCTTCACGAGCGCGAATTCCATGACCCCTGCCAGCGAACGCCTCTCCCTTCCCAAGGACCGCATCAAGGTCCTGCTGCTGGAAGGCATCAACGATTCCGCCGTCGCGCTGCTGCAGCAGGCCGGCTACTCCAATATGGAACGCCTGCCCAAGGCGCTCGACAAGGCGGCGCTGATCGAGAAGATCCGGGGCGTGCATGTCCTCGGCATCCGCTCGCGCACCCAGCTCACGCCGGAGATCTTCGCCGCCGCCGACCGGCTCTTCGCCGTCGGCTGCTTCTCGGTCGGCACCAACCAGGTCGATCTGGAAGCCGCGCGCCAGCAGGGCGTGCCGGTCTTCAACGCGCCCTTCTCCAACACCCGCAGCGTCGCCGAATTGACCATCGGCGAGATCGTCATGCTGCTGCGCCGGATTCCCGATCGTTCGCGCTCGGCCCATGAGGGCGGCTGGGACAAGTCGGCCGAGGGCTCCTTCGAGGTGCGCGGCAAGACGCTCGGCATCGTCGGCTACGGCAATATCGGCAGCCAGCTCTCGACGCTGGCCGAGGCCATGGGCATGCGCGTGATCTATTACGATCACACCGACCGCCTACGCCACGGCAACACCGAGCCGGTCGGCAGCCTGGCGGAACTGCTCGGCTCGGCCGACATCGTCTCGCTGCACGTTCCCGAGACGCCGCAGACCCATGGCATGATCGGCGCCGAGCAGCTCGCCCAGATGAACCGCGGCAGCTACCTCATCAACAATTCGCGCGGCACGGTCGTCGACCTCGGCGCGCTGGCGGCGGCGCTGAAGAGCGGCCATCTTGCCGGCGCGGCGGTCGACGTCTTCCCGGTCGAGCCCGCCTCCAACGCCGAGCGCTTCGTCTCGCCGCTGCAAGGCTGCGCCAACGTCATCCTGACGCCCCATATCGGCGGCTCGACCGAGGAGGCGCAGGAGCGCATCGGCGCCGAGGTGGCGCGCAAGCTCGTCGATTATTCCGATGTCGGCGCGACGGTGGGCGCGGTCAACTTCCCGCAGGTGCAGATCCCGGCCCGGGCCGTCGGCACGCGCTTCATCCATGTCCAGCGCAATGTTCCGGGCATGCTCAGGCGCCTCAACGACGTCTTCGCCAATCGCCAGGTCAACATCGCCGCGCAGAACTATCACACCGACGGCGAGGTCGGTTACGCGGTCATCGAGGCCGACGGCGTCACCAGCAGCGAAGCGAGCGACATCCTGCGCGAGATCCGCGCGCTCGACGGCACGATCCGCGCCCGCCTGCTCTACCAGCGCGGTTGATCCGCCGCGTCAGCGCTTTCCCCGGCCGCCGGGCTTGGTCGGCGTCTGGGTCGCGACGGGATCGCTGGCCGGGAAGGTATCCTTCAGCGCCCGGTTGAGTTCGGCGTCCTTGCCGTGCTCGCGCTCGGCCTTGCGCTGTTCCTTCTGCTCCTTGCGCAAGCTCTCCTTGGCCGGATTGGCAGTCGTGGTCATGGGTTGCCCCCCTTTCGATGGCGCCGCGCGGAAACGCGGCCGTCATCTGGGCAACGCGTCAGCTTTGCGCCCGTTCCGCCAGAACGCCAGCGCAGGCGCGCCATGACGAAGCGCGGGCGCCTCTGGACCGCGGCGCCTATCCTTCCCATCTGGTGAAGCCACGCCATCGTCGCCGGCTCGCTCCGGCACCAGCCAGCAGGGCCCGCCATGGTCGCGATCTCCGTCCTCGATCTCGTTCCCGTCGTCGAAGGGGAAGGCCCGCGCGAGGCGCTGCTGAAGTCGATCGACCTCGCCCGCCATGCCGAGGCGCTGGGCTTCACCCGCTACTGGGTGGCCGAGCACCACAACATGGTCGGCATCGCCAGCGCCGCGACCTCGGTGGTGATCGGCCAGCTCGCCGCCGCCACGAAGACGATGCGGATCGGTGCCGGCGGCATCATGCTGCCGAATCATGCTCCCCTCGTCATCGCCGAGCAGTTCGGCACGCTGGAGGCGCTCTTTCCCGGCCGCATCGATCTCGGCCTCGGCCGCGCCCCCGGCACCGATCAGCTCACGCTCAGGGCGCTGCGCCGCAGCCCGATGTCCTCCGACAGCTTCCCGCAGGATGTGCTGGAATTGCAGGCGCTCTTCGCCCCGGCCGGCCCCAACCAGGCGATCCGCGCGGTGCCCGGTGAAGGGCTGAACGTGCCGCTCTGGATTCTCGGCTCCAGCCTGTTCGGCGCGCAGCTCGCCGCCGAGCTCGGCCTGCCTTATTCCTTCGCCTCGCATTTCGCCCCGGACGCGCTGATGCAGGCGCTCGCCGTCTATCGCGAGCGCTTCAAGCCGTCGGAGCAGTTGCAATCCTCCTACGCCATGCCCGGCATCAACGTCGTCGCGGCCGAGACCGACGAGGAGGCGCGCCATCTCGCGACCTCCCTGCAGCAGCGTTTCGTCGGCATGGTCCGCGGTGCGCGCGGCAAGCTCCAGCCGCCGATCGACGACATCGAGCAGTATTGGAGCCCGGCCGAGAAGGCGCATGTCTCGCAGATGCTGCGCTATGCCTTCATCGGCTCGCCCGAGACGTTGCGGCGCGAGCTCGGCGCCTTCGTCGCCAATACCGGCGCCGACGAGATCATGGTCACGGCCCCGATCTTCGACCACGAGAAGCGCAAGCGCTCCTTCGAGATCGTCGCCGAACTGGCCCCCGAGCTCGCGAAGGCGCGCGGCGCCGCGTGACGCGCAGGGCCGGATTTGCGGCCGGACAACGCGCTCATGATCCAGATAGGAATGACACGCATTCGCGATTTTAATGCGAATGCTTATGACTTCCAAAAAGGCAGCTTTTGCAAATAGCCGCACTCATTGCTATGGGCTGAGCATGAGTGAAACCGACCGGCGCGTTGCCGTTTTCGAAAGCCAGTTGAAGGGGGCGGGCCTGCGCATGACGCAGCAGCGCCGCCTGATCCTGCGCGTGCTGGCCGAGGCTGACGATCATCCCGACGCGAAGGGCATCTTCACGCGCGCCTTCGCGCAGGATCCGACGCTCTCGCTCTCGACCGTCTACCGCACCATGAAGGTGCTGGAATCGCAGGGCGCGATCGAGCGGCACGCCTTCGAGGACGGCATCTCGCGCTATGAGCACGCCGACCAGCAGCACCACGACCATCTCATCGACGTTGATACCGGCGACGTGATCGAGTTCTCCTCGGATGCGATCGAAGAGCTGCAGCGGCGCATCGCGGCCGAACTCGGCTACGAGCTCGTCCGCCACCGGCTCGAACTCTACGGCCGCAAGAAGCAACCCGCGCGCAAGGGCCGCAAGGAGCCGGGCCCCAGGGAACGCTGAGCCCGCTCAGCCGTCGACGATGTCGTCGTATTCCGGATGCTTCGCGACCCAGGCCTTGAGGAACGGGCAGCGCACCACCGCCTTGCGCCCGCTCGCCCGGATCAGCTCGAACACGCCCTTGGCCAGCCGCGAGCCGACGCCCTGGCCGGCGAACTGCTCGGGCACCTCGGTATGGATCAGGACGAGCCGGTTGCCGTCCATCCGATAGGCGACAACCGCAGTGCCGCCCTCGAGAGCGAGCTCGAAGCGGTTCTCTTCCGGTTTCTCGACGACGTCCATCGCGTCTCTCCTTGGCGGCCCGTGCTATTGGCCCGGCTTCTGCTGGGCCGGCGCTGACGGCGGGGCCGGCTGCGGTTGCGCCGGGGGCGGCTGGTCGGACTGCGCTTGCGGCGAAGGCTGGGCCGGCTGCTGCGGGGCCGGCTTCTCGCTGGCCTCCGCGCGCCACGGATAGCTCCAGGTTTCCGTCAGCGTCTTGGGGCCGCTCTTCAGGAAGGCGCGCATCTCGGCGAGCTGCCCCGGCTCGCCGGTGATGTCGACGAAGGCGCGGAAACCGTTGATCTTCGGGTTCGGCACCAGGAAGGCGCGATCGATCTTGCCGCGGGTGATCGACGGCACGATCTCCACCTTGTCCGGCTGCTTGAGATGGTAGTCGAGATCGCCGCCGGCGAAATCGACGATGAAGCGGCGCGCGCCGTCCGCCACCGGCTCGACCGAGCCGAGCGCCTTCGGCGCAGCCTGGAAGGTGTTGACCACGCGCCCGCCCGGATGGAGATCACTGGAATCCAGCATCGCCGTCAGCCGGTAGCCGAAGGCGAATTCCTTGCCCGGCTCCAGCGGTGTCTTCGGCGTCCACTGCACGACGACATTGTCGTTGCTTTCATCCGTCGTCGGCATCTCGATCAGCTCGATCACGCCCTCGCCCCAGTCGCCCTGCGGCTCGACCCAGTAGGACGGCCGGCGCTCATAGGCGAGGTCGAGATCCTGATAGTGCTCGAAATTGCGGTCGCGCTGCATCAGGCCGAAGCCGCGTGGACTGCGCTCGACGAAGGCGGAGACCGCCTGCTGCTTCGGGTTGCGCAGCGGCCGCCACAGCCACTCGCCCGAGCCCGAATGGATCATCAGCCCGTCGGAATCGTGCAGCTCCGGGCGGTAATCCTCGAAGAAGCGGCGGTCGTTCTCGCCGGTGAAGAACATCGAGGTCAGCGGCGCGAGCCCGAGCCTCTCGATCGGCTTGCGCGGGATGAGCGTCGCCGCGACCTCGACCAGCGTGTCGACATCCGGATAGACCGTGAAGCGATAGGCGCCGGTCAGCGAAGGCGAATCGAGCAGCGCGTTGACGATGATCCGCTCCGCATTCGCGGCCGGCTGCTCGACCCAGAACTCGCGGAAGACCGGGAATTCCTCGCTGTTCGTGCCCGCTCCGATGGCGAGCCCGCGCGCCGACAGCCCGTAGCGCTGTTCGCGGCCGAGCACGCGGAAATAGCTCGCCCCGATGAAGGCGATCAATTCGTCGAGGACGCGCGGATCGTTGAGCGGGTAGTGCAGCCGGAAGCCGGCGAAGCCGAGATTGACCGGCAGCGGCTTGTCGAACTTGACCTTGCCGTAGTCGAACAGATTGGCCGAATAGGGCACTGGCGTCGGCACGCCGTCGCGCACCACATTGACCGTGACCGGCCGGGTGAACAGGAAGCCCGGATGGAACATCTGCATCCGGAAGGGCGAGCCGTTCTGCGCGAGCAGGGCCCGGTCCGGGCGGAAGCGGATGTCGCGCCAGGAATCGTAGTCGAGCCGCGCAAGCGGCTCGGGCAGGGCCGCCGGCGGCTCATAGGCGACGGCGGCGACCTCGCGCGCCCGGCGCTGCACGTCCTCGAAGCCGAAGCGCGGCTGTGGCGGCGTCTGCGGCGGCGGCACCGGGTTCGGATTCTGCGGTTGCTGCGCGAGCAGGGCGGACGGAGCCGCCGAAAGGCACAGCATGGCGGAAATCCCGCCAAGGACGCGGCGGCGGTCAAACTTCGTCATCTCTCGTCCGTCTACTGGGTACCGGTTGTCGCGGAGGCGCCTGCGCCAGCGACTTAACGCCATGAAATGGGGCCGGTCTAGGGCAGCGCGATTGACAAGACATGAAGAGATGGCAACCTTTGCCCCCGGCCGGATGCGGCCAGCCGCTCGCGCCCCTTGGGCATGGTGAACGCATCCCTTGAGACGACGCTGTCCTGATCCCGCTCTCCTCGCGGACGGATATCGGCAAGGCGAGCCCCGATCGTTTCCGTCCCGAACGAGAAGGATCACGACGATGCGCGATTTCCACGACGCGAAGCTGATGGCGAAAAGCCTGCGCGAGGCCATGGCCGCCAGGCAGGTTCAGCTGACCCATTCCGAAACCCTCGAGATCGTGGCGCGCCAGCTCGGCCATGACGACTGGAACGTGCTGGCGGCCAGGATCGGCGAGGCCGGGCCGGCCATGCCGGCCGAAAAGCCCGCCGAAGCCGTGCGCCTGCGGATGGGCATCCCGATCCTGCGCATCTTCGACGAAGCCAAGGCAAAGGAGTTCTATCTCGACTTCCTCGGCTTCCGCATGGACTGGGACCATCGCTTCGGGCCGAACACGCCGCTCTATATGCAGGTCTCGCGCTCCGGGCTCGAGCTCCATCTCTCCGAGCATCACGGCGACGCCAGCCCCGGCTCGACCGTCTTCGTCTGGATGGACGGCATCGACGCCCTCCATGCCGAGCTGATCGGAAAGCGCTATACCTATTCGCGACCGGGCATCGAGGAGGATGGGCCGGGCGGGCGCACCCTGCAGGTGCCGGACCCGTTCGGCAATCGAATCCGCTTCTGCGAGAAGCGCGGCTAACCCATAGCCGGCACAGCGCTTTCCGCCGTTAACCCGTTCCCGGAGGCGCGCAGATCCGCCCTGCAAAAAAATGCGGCTTCGGGTTCACAAAACACTTGTGGTCCGGGGTCGCTATCCGTATATCGCGTTCACCCAATTCGCACGTGCCTGTGGCCGCGTGCTGGTCGGTGGGCATCCGGACAAGAGGCCGGACAGCCGCCAGGGGTTGGAGGACGGATGGAGGGGATGGACATCCCTCAAATCACGCCTCCCAGTCTCCGCAAGGAGATTGTTCCCCGACACAGACCAGCAGCCGGAGGCAAAACCGGCGAACCCCGAATCTCCACGGGGGACGCAGCTTAAAGCAACGACGGAGCGGGCTTTTTTGGTCTCGTTGGTCCTCCAAAGGCCAACACCGAAGAGGCTTGTCCTTCATTGCCGGCCGTGCGGGGTCTTCCCCAATCGAACGGTGTTTCGGGTCCGGACGTTTCGTCCGCTGTCGCCGGCGTCTCCACAGCGCCTCGCGACGGCAGCGATTCATTCGGCGATACATCGCATCGGCGCCGCTTGCGCCGGGGGAGTCGCGCGTCATGACCGACCGCATCCGTGAGTTTCTTCGTACCCGCCGCGAGGACGGGCCCTGCGTCGTCATCGATACCGATGTCGTGCGCGAGAACTATCACGCCTTCGCCCGTGCGCTGCCCGACACCCGCGTCTTCTACGCGGTGAAGGCCAACCCGGCGCCGGAGGTGCTTGCCCTGCTCGCCAAGCTCGGCTCCTGTTTCGACTGCGCCTCGGTCGTCGAGATCGAGCTCGCGCTCGCCGCCGGCGCCACCGCCGACCGCATCTCCTTCGGCAACACCATCAAGAAGGAGCGCGACGTCGTGCGCGCCATGGAGCTCGGCGTGCGCCTCTTCGCGGTCGACTGCACGGCCGAGGTCGAGAAGGTCGCCCGTTCGGCGGACAAGACCGGCACGAAGGACGCGCGCATCTTCTGCCGCATCCTCTGCGACGGTGCCGGCGCCGACTGGCCGCTCTCGCGCAAGTTCGGCTGCGTGCCCGAGATGGCGGCGGATGTGCTCGAGCACGGCCATCGCCTGGGCCTGACCGCCTATGGCATCTCGTTCCATGTCGGTTCGCAGCAGGCCAATGTGAACGCCTGGGATTCCGCCCTGGCCTCGGCCTCGGCGGTCTTCAAGGAGTGCGCCACCCGTGGCATCTCGCTGTCGATGGTCAACCTCGGCGGCGGCTTCCCGGCGCGCTACCTGAAGCCGATTCCGGGCGTGCCCTCCTATGGCGACGCGATCTTCCGGGCGCTGTCGAAGCATTTCGGCAACCAGCTGCCCGAGACGATCATCGAGCCGGGCCGCGGCATGGTCGGCGAAGCCGGCCTGATCGAGGCCGAGGTCGTGCTGATCTCGAAGAAGGCCGAGGACGACAAGGTCCGCTGGGTCTATCTCGACATCGGCAAGTTCAACGGCCTGGCCGAGACGATGGACGAGGCGATCCGCTATCCCATCCGCACGGAGCGCGATGGCGATGCGACGGTTCCGTGCGTGCTCGCCGGCCCGACCTGCGACTCGGTCGACGTCATGTACGAGAAGACCCCGTACATGCTGCCCTTCTCGCTGGAGATCGGCGACAAGGTGCTGATCGAGGGCACGGGCGCCTATACGACGACCTACTCGGCCGTCGCCTTCAACGGCTTCCCGCCGCTGAGGCAGTACGTCATCTGACCTGGGAGGGCTGACCGGCCCTCCCTCACCAATCGGGTCCGGCGAAGCGCCCTGTCCGAAACGGCAGGCTGCCCGGCGAAATCCGGGCGGAGCGTCCGCGCCTCCAGAATGGAGCGCGGGCGTGGCTCCCGCCGGACCCCTCTTCCCACATCCTGTTCTGCTTGTGGCCGCGTTCGCGCGGCGCCGGGAAGGTCCGCCAGGAAGCGGGCGCTCCGGCCGGAGGTGCGTCATGATCCGGATCCGCGACGAAATCGCTGCCGATGTTCCCGCCCGCGAGGCGCTGCTCGACCGTTGCCTCGGCGAACGCCGCGCTGCCAAGTCGAGCGAGCGCCTGCGCGAGGGCCGTTTGCCGGCGCAAGGCCTGGCGCTGACCGCCGAGCGCGACGGCGATGTCGTCGGCACGGTCCGCCTCTGGCATGTCGAGGCCAACGGCGTGCCGGCGCTCATGCTCGGCCCGCTCGCGGTGAAGCCCGAATTGCAGGGCGAGGGCCTCGGCAAGACGCTGATGCGCGAGGCGCTCTGGCGCGCGGCCTGCCGTGGCCACGGTGCGGTCATCCTCGTCGGCGACGCATCCTATTACGCCCGCTTCGGCTTCGATTCGGCGCTGACCCGCGACCTCGCCATGCCCGGCCCGGTCGAGCGCGAGCGCTTCCTCGCCATCGAATTGCGCGACGGCGCACTCGATGGCGCGCATGGCGTGCTCATCGCGACCGGCGAACTGGCCGAAGGTGTTGTGCCGCTGCGCAAGGCAGCCTGAAATATAGACAGCGCACCCCGCGACATGCGGGGTTCGTCACCGAGTTGTCATCCCACCGTGACGGCTCCGTCACCGACCCCGGCCATGACCGCGCCCCAAGACGGGACGCATCATGGCCGACACCATCATCGCAAGCCGGCCGGCACCAGCATGGCGCCTGGCGATCAGGCATCCACGCCGGAAGACGCTCGTCGCCTTCGGCCTGCTCGCGCCTTCGCTCGTGCTGCTGGCGCTGTTCACCTACTGGCCGATCATCCAGTTGACCTGGCAGTCGCTGCACGGCCAGCAGCGTGTCGGCGGGCCGCAGGTCTATACCGGCCTGAAGAACTTCGCCGATCTCCTCGCCGACCCCGCCTTTCGCAAGGCCCTCGTCAACAATCTGATCTATGCTTTCGGCACGGTGCTGCCGAGCCTCGTGCTGGCGCTGGGCTTCGCGCTGGCGCTGGCGCGCTCGAACCGCATCAACACCGTGCTGCGTTCGCTGTTCTTCCTGCCGGTGCTGCTGCCGCTCGTCGCCGCCGCCTCGATCTTCCTCTTCCTGTTCCTGCCCAATGTCGGGCTTCTCGACCACTACCTCGCCAAGCTCGCCCTCTCCGGCCCCAACTGGCTCGGCGACCCCGATGTTGCGCTCTGGTCGATCATGGCGCTGACGATCTGGAAGAACGCCGGCTACTACATGCTGTTCTTCCTCGCCGGGCTGCAGGCGATTCCCGCCGACGCCAACGAGGCGGCGATCCTCGAAGGCGCCAATCCCTGGCAGCGCCTGCGCTATGTCACCCTGCCCTATCTCAAGCCCACCATCGGCTTCGTCCTCGTCATCGGCCTGACCAATGTCGTGACGCAGGTCGACCACGTCTTCGTGCTGACCAAGGGCGGCCCGGCCGACGCCACCAACCTGCTGCTGTTCTACGTCTACCAGCAGGCGGTCGAGAATTATGAGCCAGGCCGGGCGGCCGCCGGCTCGCTGGCGATGCTCGGGCTCCTGCTGGCGCTGACGGCGGCTTCGCTGCGCACTCTCGAGCGCTCCTTCGGAGAGCCGGAATCATGAGCGTCGCCAATCGCGAGATCTCGCCGAAGCTCGGCTATGGCGCGACATTGCTGATCGCCGCGCTCTGGGCCGTGCCGTTCCTCTGGATGCTGGTCGCGGCCTTCAACCCGGAGAGCACCGGCGCCGGCATGGCCGCGCTGATCCCGGACTATGTGCCGAGCCTCGCCAATTTCGCCGAGGCCTGGGGGCTCGCCGATTTCCCGCGCTACGGCCTCAACACCGCGATCATCAGCTTCGGCATCCTGGCGGTGCAGTTCGTCACGATCACGCTGGCGGGCTATGCCTTCGCGCGGATCGACTTCCCCGGCCGCAGCTTCTGCTTCTATCTGTTCCTGACGCAGCTCATGCTGGCGCCGGTCGCGCTGATCGTGCCCAATCTGGTGACGATCGCCTCGCTCGGCCTCTATGACAGCCTGCTCGGCGTGATGGCGCCCTATTTCGCCTCCGCCTTCGGCACCTTCCTGATGCGGCAGGCCTTCCGCGCGATCCCGCGCGAGCTGGAGGAAGCCGCGCTGATCGACGGCGCTTCCATCGGGCAGCGCATCCGCCTGATCTACCTTCCGCTGGCCAAGCCCTCGCTGATCGCCTTCGCGATCGTCTCGGTCACCAGCCACTGGAACGAATTCCTCTGGCCGCTGATGGTGATCAATTCGCCCGATCTGCGCCCGCTCACCGTCGGGCTCGCCACCTTCACCCGTGGCGCCGAGGGCGCGCAGGCCTGGGGCGTCATCGCGGCAGGCACGCTCATCGTTAGCGCGCCGCTGATCCTCGCCTTCGTCCTGTTCCAGCGCGCCTTCGTCAACTCCTTCGTCTCCTCCGGCATCAAATAGAGGATTGCCTCATGACGACCACCCGCCGTTCCCTTCTCGCCGGCGCCGCCCTCGCCGCGACCCTCGCAATGACGCCGGCCTTCGGACAGTCCCCGACCGAGATCGAGCTGTTCTTCCCGGTTCCCGTCGACGGGCAGCTCGCCCGCGACATGGCCACCCTGATCAAGGAGTTCAACGAGGGCCATCCGGCGATCAAGGTGACGCCGGTCTATACCGGCTCCTATGACGAGACCCTGATCAAGACCCGCGCCGCGATGAAGGCCGGCAAGCCGCCGGCGGTCTCGATCATGTCCGCGAACTTCCTGCGCGACCTCCAGATCGAGGGCGAGATCCAGCCGCTCGACACGCTGATCAAGGCCGACGGCAAGAGCAACGACCAGTTCATGGGCCAGTTCTTCCCGGCGCTCTCCGGCAATGCCGTGCTCGACCGCTCGGTCTATGGCGTGCCCTTCCACAACTCGACGCCGATCCTCTACATCAACGCCGAGCACTTCAAGGAAGCCGGGCTCGACCCCGAGAACCCGCCGAAGAACTGGGCCGAGCTCGCCGCCGCCGCCGCGAAGCTGACCAAGCGCGAGGGCGACCGCGTCACGCGCTGGGGCATCGCGATCCCCTCGCAATACGACACCGGCGGCTGGCTGCTACAGGCGCTGACCTATTCGAATGGCGGGCGCTGGTTCAACGTCGATTATGCCGGCGAGGTCTATTACGACGAGCCCTCGACGCTGGGCGCGCTGACCTTCTGGAGCGACCTCGTCAAGAACAAGGTCCTGCAGCCCGGCGTGCAGCAGAACGGCGCGGTCTCGACCGCCTTCCTTTCCGGCCAGGCCTCGATGATGCTGCATTCGACCGGCTCGCTCACCTTCGTGCGCAGCAATGCCAAGTTCCCGCTCAAGGTCGCCTTCGTGCCGAAGAACCTGCAGAATCAGGTTCCGATCGGCGGCGCCTCGCTGGTGGTTCCGACCGGCGTCGAGGGCGAGCGCCGCAAGGCCGCCTGGACGCTGATCAACTGGATGACCAGCCCTGAGAAATCGGGCTGGTGGAGCCGCGCCACCGGCTATTTCGCGCCGAATATGCAGGCCTATGAACTGCCCGAGATGAAGGCCTTCCTCGACAAGAACCCTGACGCCAAGGTTGCTGTCGACCAGCTCGCCTATGCCAGACCGTGGTTCGCCACCTACAAGACCGTCCCGGTCCGCAAGGCGGTCGAGGACGAGCTCGCCAATGTCCTCTCCGGCAAGAAGTCGCCGAAGGAGGCGCTTGTCGCCGCCCAGAAGGCCGCCGACGAGATCATGAAGCCTTATGTCGAGCAGACCGCGCTGAAGCTGCCCGGCAGCAACTGATCGCGCATAGCGCCATGCCCGGGCCTGTCCCGGGCATCCCTCTTTTGACCTTCCGCCTGAAATGGCCGGGCCCAGGCCCGGCCATGACGGCATTCCGGACACCGCCCATGCTCATCGCCCATCTCACCGACCTGCATATCCGCCCGCGCGGCAAGCCGGCCTATCGCGTCTCCGAGACCAATGCGCTGACCGAGCGCGCCATCGACGCGATCGCGGCGCTGCGCCCGCGCCCCGATCTCGTGGTGATCACCGGCGACCTGACCGATTGCGGCCTGCCGGAGGAATATGCGCTGCTGGAAGCCATGCTGCGCCGATTGCCGATGCCGGTGCTGCTGGTGCCCGGCAATCACGACCGCCGCGAGACGCTGCTCGCCGGCCTGAGCTTCGACCCGCGCAGCCTGCGCGAGGACGGCTTCGTCCAGTTCTGCGCCGATCTCGGCCCGATGCGCTTGATCGGCCTCGACACGCTGCTGCCGGGCCAGAGCGCCGGCGCGCTCTGCGGGACGCGGCTCGCCTTCCTCGACAAGGCGCTGACCGAGGCGCAGGGGCGTCCGGTCGCGATCTTCATGCACCACCCGCCCTTTGACTGTGGCATCCGCCACATGGACGCCATCCGCCTGCTCGAGGGCGCCGAGGAATTCGCGGCCATCGTCGCGCGCCATCCCAATGTCGAGCGCATCCTGTGCGGCCATCACCACCGCCCGATCGTGACGCGTTTCGCCGGCACCCTCGCCCAGATCGCCCCCTCGGTCACCCATCAGGTCACGCTCGACCTGACCGAGGAGGGCGCCGCGACCTTCCATATGGAGCCGCCGGCCTATCTCCTGCACAGCTACGACCCGGTCGCCGGCTTCGTCAGCCACACGGCCTATGTCGAGCGCTATCCGGGCCCCTACCCCTTCGTGCTCGACGCCGATTATCCGGGCGCGCATGCCTGAATCCGGCGCGGGCGGGCCTGGCGCATCGGTCCGATGCTGCCGCGGCTGTTGACGCCGGGGCCGCCCGCCCATACCAGCCTTCGCTTCGATGTTTCCCGAACCCAGGAGTTCAAAAGAATGACGGATTGGCCCGTATACGGCGAGATCACCGGCCCGATCGTGATGATCGGCTTCGGCTCGATCGGCCGCGGGACGCTGCCGATGATCGAACGGCATTTCAAATACGACAAGAGCCGCTTCGTGGTGATCGCGCCGGACGACGAGAACCGGGCGCTCCTCGATGAGCGTGGCATCCGCTTCATCCAGGAAGCGCTGACGCCCGAGAACTACAAGGCGCTGCTCGAACCGCTGCTGACGGCCGGCGGCGGACAGGGTTTCTGCGTGAACCTGTCCTGCGACACCGGCTCGCGCGACCTCATGGAATTCTGCTCCAGCTTAGGGGCGCTTTATATCGACACCGTCAACGAGCCCTGGCTCGGCTTCTATTTCGACGAGAGCAAGGGGCCGGGCGAGCGTTCGAACTATGCCCTGCGCGAGATGACGCTGGCCGCCAAGCGCGCCCGTCAGCCTGGTTCGACGACGGCCATTTCCTGCTGTGGCGCCAATCCCGGCATGGCCTCCTGGCTCGCCAAGAAGGCCCTGCTGAACATCGCCGCCGACATGCGCCTCAACGTGCCGCAGCCGAAGACCCGCGAGGAATGGGCTGCGCTGATGAAGCAGGTCGGCGTCAAGGGCATCCATATCGCCGAGCGCGACACGCAGCGTTCGAAGAACCCCAAGCCGCCGGGCGTCTTCGTCAACACCTGGTCGGTCGAGGGCTTCATCTCCGAGGGCGTGCAGCCGGCCGAGCTCGGCTGGGGCACCCATGAGAAATGGATGCCGGAGAATGCCCGCACCCACGAGACCGGCTCCCAGGCCGCGATCTACCTGATGCAGCCCGGCGCCGAGACCAAGGTGCGCAGCTGGTGCCCGACGCCGGGCCCGCAATACGGCTTCCTGGTGACGCATAACGAGTCGATCTCGATCGCCGACTATTTCACCGTGCGCGACGAGAGCGGCAAGGCGATCTACCGGCCGACCTGCCACTACGCCTATCACCCTGCGAACGATGCGGTGCTCTCGCTCCACGAGATGTTCGGCAATGCCGGCCGTCCGCAGGAGAAGCACCACATCCTCGAGGAGAACGAGGTCGTCGACGGCATCGACGAGCTCGGCGTGCTGCTCTACGGCCACGACAAGGGCGCCTATTGGTTCGGCTCGCAGCTCTCCACCGAGGAAGCCCGCAAGCTCGCTCCGTACCAGACCGCGACCGGCCTGCAGGTCACCTCGGCCGTGCTCGCCGGCATGGTCTGGGCGCTCGAGAATCCCAATGCCGGCATCGTCGAGGTCGAGGAGATGGATCTCGACCGCTGCCTGGGAATCCAGATGCCCTATCTCGGTCCGGTGAAGGGCTATTACACCGACTGGACCCCGCTCGACGGCCGCCCGGGCCTGTTCCCGGAGGACATCGATACCAGCGATCCCTGGCAGTTCAGGAACATCCTGGTTCGGTAAGGCTGGATGTCATTCTCGGGCGCCGCTGAGCGGCGACCCGAGACTCTCATGACGAGAGACAGCTGGTTTCAAAGATGCTCGGGTCAGGCCCGAGCATGACGGCAGTGACAGACGGGCGCTACGGCGCCCGTTTCACTGTGACGCCCGCCAAAAGCGCCCCGCCCGCCAGGAAGAACACGATCAGCACCGCCAGGCCCGCGCGCTGGCTGGCGAAGACGCTCGTCGCCAGCGCGACCAGCGTCGGGCCCATGAAGGACGTCACCTTCCCCGACAGGGCGAAGAGCCCGAAGAACTCGCCGATCCGCCCCTCCGGCGCGAGCCGCGCCAGCAGGCTGCGCGAAGCCGCCTGCATGGGACCGGCGACGAGGCCGATCAGCAGGCCCAGGCCGAGATAGACCCGTTCCGGCACCGAGGCGTAAAGCCCATCCCCCGGCACCGCCGGGGCGGCCGGGATCACAAACAGGATATGGTCGGCGCTCAGCGAGAGAATGCCGAGGCAGGCGAAGAGCAGGCAGGCGATCGAGCCCAGGATCACCGGCTTGCCGCCGATGGCGTCGTCGAGCTTGCCCCCGAGCCAGGCGCCGAGCGTGCCGGTGACGGTGAGCAGGATGCCGAAGACGCCGAGCTCGATGGTCTGCCAGCCGAAGACGCCGGCCGCATAGATGCCGCCGAAGGCGAAGAGCGCGACCAGCGCATCCTGGTAGATCATGTTCGCGAGCAGGAAGCGCCCGAGCGCAGGCAGCTTGGGCAATTCCGCGATCGTCGCCTTGAGCCGTCCGACGCCGCCTTGCGCCGCTTCCTTGAGCCGCATCCCGGTTCGCGGCGAATCGGGAGTGAGCAGGAACATCGGCGCGACGAAAACGATGAACCACAGCGCCGTCAGCGGCCCTGAGAAGCGGTCGCCCTCGCGGCTGGCGGCATCGAGCCCGAAGATCGGCGACAGCCCGGCCAGCGTCTTGCCGGTATGCGGATCGGCCGCCAGCAGGCCAAGCGTCACCGCCAGCGAGAGAAGGCCGCCGAGATAGCCGACCGCCCAGCCCGTGCCGGAGAGCCAGCCCAGCCGCTCCGCCGGCACCAGCCGCGTCATCATCGCATTGTTGAAGGTCGTCGCGAATTCGGCGCCGACCGTCGCGATCACGAAACCGGCGAGCGCGATCGTCACCGCCCATGGCGAGCCGGGCACCGCGAACCAGAGCATGGCCGAACCGATCACCAGCAGCGCCCCGAAGGCCGCGATCCAGGGCTTGCGCGGCCCCGTCCGGTCGGCGACGCCGCCGAGCAGCGGCGAGAGCAGCGCGATGCAGAAGCCGGCGAAGCCCGTGGCATAGCCCCACAGCGCCTGCCCCTCCGCCGCATCGCTTGCCAGGGCCGAGGCGAAGAACGGTGCGAAGACGAAGGTGGTGATCAGCGTGAAGAAAGGCTGCGCCGACCAGTCGAAGAAGATCCACGCCACGACCGCGCGCCGCGGCGGCCAGGTCGACGGCGGCGCGACGGCAACCGGCTCGGACGAGGAAATGGCGGAGCTCACTGCAGCGTCGTGTCCGGATCGCCGCCGCCGCGCGCCAGCTCGATCTCGGTGATCGCCACCAGCACTTCGGCGCGCTCCTTGAGGCTCCGCGCCTCCAGCAGCGCCTGCTTCTCGCGCGGGCCGAAGGGGCACATCATCGCCAACGCGTTGACCAGCGCCTCGTTGGGCGCCTCGTGGACGCCCTTCCAGTCGATCTTGAGGTCGTTCGCCTTGGCGAAGTCGCGCAACGCCTTGAGCAGCCCGTCGCGATCGACCGCCTCCTCGCCCGAGCGGGCGATGAAATCGACCGCGAAGGGCTCGTAGTCCACCCGCCCCTGCCGGTAGGGCGTCACCACGGACAATTCCTCCACGACGCGGAAACGGCTGATGCCGGTCAGGCTGATGATGTAGCGATCGTCGCCGGTCTCGGCGAACTGGGTGATGCGGCCGAGACAGCCGACCCTGACCAGCGGCGGAATCTCGACGCGGCGACCGTCATCCGGCTCGGGCTGGATCATCCCGATGACGCGGTCGCCCCGGATCGCGTCATCGATCATCGCCAGATAGCGCGGCTCGAAGATATTGAGCGGCATCTGTCCGCGCGGGAGCAAGAGCGCGCCGGTCAAAGGGAAGAGCGGGATCACCTGCGGGCAATCCCCGGCCCCCTTGTAGACGGCGTTCATGCCCATCCGCGCATCCTCGCTTCAGGAAAACAGCAGGGTCGACAGCTTCCGGCGTCCGCCCACGCTCGCCTCGTCCATCGGCCCCCAGGCCTCGAAGAACTGGAGGAGCTGCTTGCGCGCGCCATCGTCGTTCCACTTCCTGTCGGCCTTGATGATGGCGATCAGATGGTCAACGGCCTCCTCGCGCTTGTCGCGCGCGTTGAGCGCCAGCGCGAGATCGAAGCGCGCCTGATAGTCCTTCGGATCAGCGGCGACCTTCGCCTCGAGCTCGGCCGTGTCGCCGAGCGAGGCGGCCTGCTCGGCAAGCTCGATCGCGGCCCGCACGGCGGCGATCGCCTGGTCGTTCGCCTTCTCCTGCGGCGCCATGGCGAGGATGCCCTTGGCGCCCTCGATGTCGCCGGTGTCGAGATGCAGCCGCGAGAGCCCGGCGATGGCGCCGAGGTTCTCCGGCTCCAGCTGCAGGGCATGCCCGTAGAGCTCGCTCGCCCCGGCGGCATCGCCTGCCGCGAGCGCTTCCTGAGCCGCCGCGAGCAATTCCTCCGCCTCGCCCGGCCCGACCGGCCCGACCAGGCGCTCGATGAAGGCTTTCACCTGGCTTTCCGGCTGCGCGCCCATGAAACCGTCGATCGGCTGGCCCTGCTTGAAGGCGATGACGGCGGGAATCGACTGGATGCCGAGCTGGCCGGAGATCTGCGGGTGCTCGTCGATGTTCATCTTGACGAGCTTGACCTTGCCGCCGGCGGCCTTGACCGCCTTCTCGATGACGGGCGTCAGCTGCTTGCACGGCCCGCACCACGGCGCCCAGAAATCGACCAGCACCGGCTGCTGCATCGATTCGGCGATGACGTCCTGGCGGAAGCCCTGGGTGGTGGTGTCCTTGATCAGGCCGGGTTGCTCGGCCGCCTCGCCATTGACCAGCATGGGTCGCCCTTCGTGATGCCGTCGTTCCGACGTTCGGATTCGTGCGTTTTCAGCAATTGGCGGCCGCGACGCGGCCGCCCCTTAAATGGGGAGCTTTAGCCGTTCTGTCCATCGGGCGGCACCGGCAAATCGACGATCAGCGGCTCATGGCCGGTCTCGCGCAGGAAGGCGACGAGATCGTCCCGGCCGATGCGCAGGGTCGCGGTGTTGACCAGGGGATGGAAGTTGACCTCCTCGCCGGTCGTCAGATTGGCGTCGAGCACCATGGTCACCGCCCCTTCGCGATCGTTGACGACGGCAAAGGCCGTGACCGAGCCCGGCGTGACGCCCAGCTTCTCCAGCAGCAATTCGGCCGAACCGAAGGACAGCCGGCCGCTGGCGCCCAGCGTCTCGTGCAAGCGCTTCAGGTCGATGCGTGCGTCGGATTTGGCCGAGACCAGGAAGAGCCGGCCCTTCTTGTCCTTCAGGAATAGGTTCTTGGTCTGCAATCCGATCATCATGTCGCGATGCGGCGCGGTCTCCGCCACCGTGAACACGGCCGGATGGTCGGTGCGGTGGAACGCGATGCCGCTCGCCGCGAGGCGCGCGCACAGCTCCGCATCGGTCAGAGGGACGATCTGGGACGTGGGAATCATGGCGGGGCGGGAAACCGTTTCAATCCGATCCGATCCGGCTCTAGACCATTTGAGGCGGCAGCGGAATCCGCATTTCCGGCAAGGACGGGCCGCGCCGCGCGCCGAGCCGTCTCCGGCCCGGAATCGACGGACCCCGCCCTCCGGCATTCCGAGGCGCGAAGCCGGTCCGCTGCGGGATTTATCGACAGGCGGCAAAAAAACTTTGCCGAAACGCTTGCACTCCGCAGCGCTTTGGGGCAATAACCCGGCCGCGCCGCCACGGCGTGACTGTCTCGGATGCGGGTGTAGCTCAGGGGTAGAGCACAACCTTGCCAAGGTTGGGGTCGAGGGTTCGAATCCCTTCGCCCG
This sequence comes from Allobosea sp. RCC_152_1, assembly GCF_041360765.1. Lineage (NCBI taxonomy): Bacteria > Pseudomonadati > Pseudomonadota > Alphaproteobacteria > Hyphomicrobiales > Alloboseaceae > Allobosea > Allobosea sp. RCC_152_1. Next base: position 124,159 of record NZ_JBFUPU010000008.1, on the reverse strand, counting down.
CTCCAGACAATCTCAAGGCTTGAGAAGCATGCAAGCGTCGGATCTTCCGGCGCTTTTTGCTTTTTCAGGCGCCCGAAGGCCGATGGTTTCGAGACCTTCGGCCTCGCTACGGCGTTCCGCCCAGCAATCAGCCCGAACAGCATCGGCGCGGGCAGCCGGGATCGGGGAAAGGCGCATGCGTCAGCGGCTCAAGCGATCCGCTCGCGCCGCTCGACCTCGACCGCATCGCCGGCGATACGCGCCACCGCCTCGCCGAAGCTGCGCGCGATGAAATCGGCCTCGGGGACATGGCCGACCGCCTCAGGGGGTGCGGGCTCGTCAGGGTCCTGCCAGATCACGAGACCGATGCGGACACCCGGCCATTGGCGCTTCAGCCGGCGAACCAGAAAACGACCGCTGCGAAGCGAGCCCGCATTCAGCAGGCACACGGCAACCGTATCGATATCGGAAACACCGTCCGGCCGCGCCGTCCCCAGCGCGGCGCGGGCGACCGCCAGCGCGCGATCCCCTTCCACGGTGAGAACCTGGGCGAGCATCGTCGCGCTGACATCGTCCAGCACGCTTCGCCCGCCGACGCAGAGCACGGATCGCGTCAGCGCGCGCGCGGTGGCGGCGCCGGCTTCCGCATCCTCCGGTTTCTCGGGCTCGCTGTCGGCCGGAGCCGCCGCCTCGGCCAGATTGGCAATGACGGCCTGGGCAGCGGATGACACCGTCTTGAGCTGGCCATCGGCCATGACGCCGCGCTGGCGGTCGCGATCGGCCAGGATCAGGGCGGGAATGGCGACCTCGCCGTAGATCTCCGACAACGGCCTCTCCTCCAGCAGTTCCTCGAGCTGGTCGGTGGCCTCGTTCGGGTCGTTGGCGAGCAGCCTCTGGTAAAGCCGCATCTCGGGGTCGAGAACCGGCTCGTTGCCGAGGAGCACCTCGAAGAACTGGAACTGGGGCACATGCTTGCCGAGCACGACGAGGCACACGGTGAGCGGCGTCGACATCACCAGCCCGACCGGCCCCCACAGCCAGGTCCAGAAGATCGCCGAAACGATGATGGCGAGCGGCGACAGCCCCGTACGGGATCCGTAGAGCCAGGGCTCCACGACGTTGTTGATGACGAGCTCGATGACGATGAAAAGCGCCCCGACCCATAACAGCAGCGTCCAGCCGGGCGAGACCGCGACGGCGAGGAACAGTGGCAGGACCATCGAGACGGCCGGGCCGATATAGGGCACGAAACGCATGACGATGCCCAGCGCCCCCCACAGCGCCGCATTGGGGATGCCGATCCACCACAGGCCGAGGGCGACCGGCACGCCATAGAACAGGTTGACCATGAGCTGCGTGAGCAAATAACGGCCGACGCGGCTGCCCGCCTCCTGCAGGGCTTCGGTCGTCCGGTGCAGGTCGCCGTAGCCGGCGAGCCGGATGAAGCGGTCGCGCAGATCCTCGCGCTCCAGCAGCATGAAGATGACCACCACGACGACCAGACCCGCCGTCGCCAGCGGGCCGATCAGCGGGGCGATCACGCTCGTCAGGATCTGGATCGGCTGCTCGGGCGAATAGATCTGCACGAGCATCGGGCCGCTGCTGTCACCGTCCGGCCGCCCGGCGGGAGTGTCGCCACGGCTGATTTCGCGCCCGACCCGTTCCACCGCCTCGGTGATCTGGGAGATGATGCCGTTCTCAGCGCCCGCATGCTTCAGGTTGCGGATCTTCTCCAGGATGTTGGACTGGTAGGTCGGCAACTGGCCGGAGAGCTCGGAAACCTGGCTCGCCACCAGGAAGCTGAAAGCCGCAATGCCGATGAAGGCCGCCGTGACCACGATGATGACGGCCGGCGTGCGCCAGATGCCGGCGCGGCGGATGGCGGAAACCACCGGGGCCAATGCGAAGGTGAGCAGGACCGCGATCGCCAGCGGAACGAAGACATCCCGCGCGACATAGAGCACGGCGACAACGCCGAGCAGCGCAACGGCCTGCATCCAGCTCGCCGGCAGGCCGGGGCGGCTGGTTGCTCCCTCCGGTTCCGGTGTGACCGGACGCATTGCATCATCTGGATTCAAGGGTCACCCGCCTTTGCGCGATGCATAACGCGCTTCCGGCCGGTTTGATCCGCCCCGCGGGCCGCGCGGATCAGTTTGGGCCCGGCAACCCGGAAAGCGTCAGCGGATCGGTCTCTCCGTCGAAGAAGTGGCGCAACACCGCTCGGCAGAGATTATCGGCACGGCCATCGGCCCGGTCGAACAGCGTCATCGACGAGCGCAGCTTCATCTCATCGGGCGAGCCGAGGATCGCATGCACCGTCAGCCCCTCATGCGCGAGCAGGGCGCGCATGCAGGCCTCCAGCCGGGGGCCAAGAACGGGATGCGCCAGATAGGCCCGCGCCTCGTCGAGCGATTCCAGCCCGTAGAACAGGGAGGTCGGCGACAGGCCGAGCCCGCGCAGTTGCGGAAAGACGAACCACATCCAATGCGTCCGCTTCCGTCCGGCCTTCAGCTCGGCCAGCGCGGTCTCATAGACGGGCTCCTGGGCCACGAGGAAGCGCGCGAGATCGAAACCTGCGGGTTCCATGCTTCGTTTCCCTCCTGTCCAATCGATGCTGGGGATCCTTGTTCTTGCGTCAGCTTTCCCCGAAAACCTATCCCGCTTTTCGGGCCGGTGCGCTAAGCCCGCCTGACTGTCGTCCGGATCGGAAATCATGACCCAGCGCGCCCGCGATTTCGGCCTCATCTGCGGCATCATGGAGCCGGGACCGCTCAACGCGATCACCGATGTCCCGGGCGTGAAGCTCGGCCATCATACGCTGCGGGATGGCGACATCCTGACCGGCTTCACCGCGCTGCTGCCGCATGACGGCAATCTCTTTCGGCGGAAGATGCGCGCTGCGGTCGACATCATCAACGGCTTCGGCAAGAGCGCCGGGCTGATGCAGATCGCCGAGCTCGGCCAGATCGAGACGCCGCTGCTGCTGACCAACACGCTGGCCGTCGGCACCGGCTTCGACGCGCTGGTGACGCGCGCGCTTGCCGCCAATCCCGACATCGGGCGTGGCACCGGCACGGTCAATCCCGCCGTGCTTGAATGCAATGACGGCTATCTTTCCGATATTCGCGCCCGCGCGCTGACTGAAGCCCATGCCTTCGCCGCGCTCGACGTCGCCGCCACCGGACCGGTGGCGGAGGGGGCGGTCGGTGCGGGAGCGGGCATGAGCGCCTTCGGCTTCAAGGGCGGCATCGGCACGGCATCGCGGCGCTTCGCGCTCGATGGCGGCGACTTCAGGCTCGGCGTGCTGGCGCTGGCCAATTTCGGCAATGCCGGCGATCTCGTCCTGCCGGACGGACGACGCCCCGTCCCGCCCGAAACCCGACCGCAGGCCGAGCGCGGCTCGGTCATCCTCGTCATCGCGACCGACGCCCCGCTGGAGTCACGCCAGCTTCACCGCGTCGCGCGGCGTGGCGGCGCCGGGCTCGCCCGGCTCGGCGCCTTCTGGGGCAATGGCAGCGGCGACATCGCGCTCGCCTTCACCACGGCCGGTTCCGTCGACCATGACGAGCCGAAGGACATCGTGTCGCTGCGCGCGCTCAACGAAAACCGCATCGACACACTCTTCCGCGCCGCCGCCGAGGCGACGCAGGAAGCCGTGCTCAATGCGATGATCGCAGCCCCCGCCACGACCGGCCGCGACGGGCATCATCGCCCCTCCCTCGGGGATTGGCTGCGGGCGAACTTGGCCTGAGGCGAAGCCGGCCGTTCAGGCCCACTCGCCCTTGCGGAACACCGGCACGCGCCGGCCATCCGCATGGACACCGTCGATGTCGACCTCGCCCGAGCCGATCATCCAGTCGATATGGATCAGGCTCTTGTTGCCGCCCTGCGCCGCGATCTGCTCGGGCGTGAGCGTGGCGCCGTCGACGAAGCACTTCGAATAGCACTGGCCGAGCGCGATGTGGCAGGACGCGTTCTCGTCGAAGAGCGTGTTGTAGAACAGGACGCCGCTCTTCGAGATCGGCGAGGAGTGCGGCACCAGCGCGACTTCGCCGAGCCGGCGCGCGCCCTCATCGGTGTCGAGCACCTTGTTCAGCACCGCCTCGCCACGCGAGGCCTTGGCCTCGACGATCCGCCCGCCCTCGAAGCGCACCTGGATGCCGTCGATCAGCGAGCCCTGATAGGAGAGCGGCTTGGTGCTCGACACATGCCCCTCGACCCGGCGCGCATGCGGGGTGGTGAAGACCTCCTCGGTCGGGATGTTCGGGTTGCAGATGATGCCGTTGCGGGCCGGCGAGGCGCCGCCCTGCCAGTCATGGCCATCGGCGAGCCCGACGGTCAGGTCGGTACCCGGCCCGGTGAAATGCAGCGCGGCGAAGCGTTGGCCGTTCAGCCAGTCGCGGGGGCTGCGCAACGCCGCGTTATGCGCCTTCCAGGCTGCCACCGGATCGGTCTCGTTGATGCGCGACGCCGCGAAGATCGCCTCCGCCAGCCTGCCGACCGCGACCTCCTCGGCATCCTCCGGGAAAACCTGCTTCGCCCAGGCCACGCTCGGAAAGGCGATGATGTTCCAGTTGATGTCGAAGCCGGCGATCTTCTCCAATGCCGGCTGGTAGGCCAGCGCATTCGCCTTGCTGGCACGGCCGACCTTGGCAGGGTCCTCGTTGGCGAGCAGCATCGGGTTGTCGCCGACGATGGCCAGCCGGGCCGTATTCTGCGTGAAGGCCTTGGCGACGCCCTCATAAAGCCAGCCCGGCGCCTTGTCGAAGCTCGCATCCGGCGCGGAGCGATAGCGCGCCAGGGTGACCTCCTCGTCGGAGAGCAGCGGCGTCACGATGCCGGCGCCGGCCTTGTAGGCATGCTCGGCGATCCGCCTGACAAGCGGCAGCGCGGCGACAGGCGCCGTCAGGAACAGATCCTGACCGGGTTGCAGGTTCAAGCCCACGCGGATGGCGACCTCGGCCAGCTTGTCGAGCTTGGCGGGGTCGATGGCGGCGGGGCGTTGATGAACGGTCATGGCAGTCAACCTGTCGGAGTTCGCAAACCGCCATTGCTCGCGCAAATCGCCGCCGGGTCAAGACTGTCCCTGCGTCGGGGCGGTCATTCGGAGATCGGAGGAAGGGCCGTCAATCGGCCGATCTCGGGCCAAGCCGGAGCTTGCTCGCCCGCAGCAGATGGCTGCGCATCAGGGCCGAGGCGACCTCGTTCTCACCGGCCTCCAGATGGTCGAGCATGGCGAGATGCTCGGTGCAATTCACCTGCACGCGCTCGAAGCCAAGGCCCCAATCGTAGTTCGAGAGGCGTCTGAGCTGGTTCTGGCGCCGCACGGCCGAATGGAAATAGCGATTGCCCGTCGCCGCGGCCAAGTCTTCATGGAAAGCGGCATTCATTTCGTAGAAGGCGATGCTGGACGATTCGCGCCACGGGCTTCGCAGGTATTCGAGATGGCGCGCCCGCATCTCCGCGATCCAGCCTGCTTCGAGCCGGAAGTCCGGTTCGAGCATGCACATCGGCTCGATCACCATCCGGAAGCGATAGCTCTCGTCGCGCAGGCGCCGATCGCGCGGCTCATGCAGGAAGCGCCAGCCATAGCCCGGCTTGCGCTCGACCATGTCGAGATCGGCGAGGCGGGCGAGCAGCTTCTGCGCCTCCGGCCGGCCGAGCTCGTAGCGCCGCATCACCTCCAGTTCCGAAACCTCGTCCGGCAGGAGCCCGTTCTCGCGCTCATGCGCCAGCCGGACCATGGCGAGGTCGATCAGCTCAGGCGGCAGAACGCTCGCCGTCGCATCCGGCAGCGCGACGACCTCGATCCCCTTGTTGGCGAGCCGCCGCACCACGCCCTGACGCGCGAGATGGTCGAGCGCGGCCCGGACCGGGGTGCGCGAGACGCCGAGCCGCTGCGCCGTGCCGTTCTCGTTCAGCCGGGCGCCGGCGCCGAGGCCGTCATCCCGCATCATCTGCAGGATGCGCTCGGCGATCTCCTGCTGCAGCCGCGTCGGCGTCGTCATCGAAGGCCTTGATTGTTTTAGTTCGTGATGAAATACAATACAGCATAACCCCAGGCCAGCATATCCGAAAGGCCCCACGCCATGGTCCAGCCCTGCCCCTTCGTCGATGTCTCCGGCTCGCCCTATGAGCGCGGCCGCCAGCATGGCGCGGCCGTGCCGAGCCGCGTGAAGCGCTCGATCGAGCTCTATGGCGGCCAGCTCGGCGATCTCGGCTACGACGCCAAGGCCAAATCGGCCCTGATCGGCGAGTTCGCCCGCGAGATCGAGGCTTTCGGCGCGCATTACATCGAGGAGATGCGCGGCATCGCCGACGGCGCCGGCGTCGCGCTGGAAGACATCATCATGGTCAATGCCCGCACCGAGGTGATCGCCAAGGCGCGGATGGTCAAGAACAAGCCAGTCGAGGCCACGGAAGAGCTCGACGATGGCTGCACCGGCGCGATCATCCTGCCCGAGCGCAGCGCCAACGGCGAAGTCATCCACGGCCAGAACTGGGACTGGCGCGCCGAATGCGCGGAGACCGCGATCGTGCTGCGCGTGCGCCGCGACGACGGCCCGGACTTCCTCACCTTCGTCGAGGCCGGCGGCCTCGCCCGCTGCGGCATGAACGCGGCCGGCGTCTCGATCACCGCCAACTATCTCGAATGCGACCGCGACTTCAGCCAGACCGGCGTGCCGCTCGCCCTGATCCGCCGCAAGGTGCTGGAGCAGGAGCATCTCGCCTTCGCGATCAAGGCCGTGGCGGCGACGCCGAAGGCCTGCTCCAACAACATGATGCTCTCGACCGTCAAGGGCTTCGGCATCGATTTCGAATGCGCCCCGGACGAAGCCTTCCCGATCTACCCGGAAGACGGCATGATCGTGCATGCCAATCACTGGGTCGGCCAGATCGCGCTGACCAAGGTCAAGAACACCAGCATCCCGCGCGTGCCGGAGAGCTTCTACCGCGACTGGCGGGTCAAGAAGCTGCTGAATGAGGCCGGCCGCAAGCTGACGGTCGACGATCTCAAGCAGGCCCTCTTCGACGATTTCCTGACGCCCTATTCGGTCTGCCGTCCGGCCCGCCCGAACGAGCAGGGCAACCTCTCGGCCACCGTCGCGATGGTGATCATGCAGCCGGCCAAGGGGATCATGGAGGTCGCGCCGCTGCCCGCCCAGAACCGCGTCTTCACCCGCTACAGCCTGACCGAGGATCCGGTCCTGCTCGCCGAAGCGGCCGAATAGCCCGGCCACGCAGCGTTTTCGAGCGAAGCGGACGCCGCTTCACGTGCCGACAATGCGTCAGGAAAGACGGAGCGCTCCCCGCTCGGGAGAGGCGAGGGAGCGCTCCGATACCGCGTCACAACCGCATAAAAACAGGGGAACATGATGCGCCGAACCGCCACCGCCACTGCCCTTGCTGCCGCGCTCCTGTGCGGCGGCGTGCAGATCGCCGAGGCCAGCACGCTCAGGATCCAGCTTCGCGCCGACATCCGCTCGATCAATCCCGGCGTCAACCGCGATGCCAACACCGACGGCGTCGTGCTGCAGATGGTCGAGGGCCTCGTCGCCTATGGCGAGGATGCGCTGCCCAAGCCGCTGCTGGCCGAGAAGGTCGAGATCTCGCCGGACGGCAGGAGCTACACCTTCACGCTGCGCCAGGGCGTGAAGTTCCATAACGGCGCGCCGCTCACCGCAGCCGACGTGCTGTGGAGCTGGAACCGCTACATGGATCCGAAGACCGACTGGCGCTGCCTCTCGGAATTCGACGGCCGCGGCCTGGTCAAGGTCGAGACGGTCACGGCGCCCGACGACAAGACCGTGGTGTTCCAGCTCGACAAGCCGAGCGCGCTTTTCCTCTCCTCGCTCGCCCGCACCGACTGCGCCATGACCGGCATCCTCCACAAGGATTCGCTCAAGGCCGATGGCTCCTTCGACAAGCCGATCGGCACCGGCCCGTTCAAATTCGCGGAGTGGAAGCGCGGCGAATACATCAAGCTCGATCGCTTCGCCGATTACGCCTCGCTGCCCGGCACGATCGACGGGATGACCGGCGCCAAGAAGCCGCTGGTCGACGAGGTCCGCTTCGTCGTCATCCCCGACAACGCCACCGCCAAGGCTGCCCTGCTGCGCGGCGACATCGACGTTGTCCCCGACATCGCCAACTCCGACATCGCGGAGTTGAAGAAGAACGACAAGGTCAAGACCTCCGTCATCACCAGCATGAGCCTCGTCGGGCTGATCATCCAGACGCGCGACCCGCTGTTGCAGAACGTCAAGCTGCGCCAGGCCATTGCCGCCGCGATCGACGTCAAGGAACTGGTCGCGACCATCACCGACGGCCTCGGCACGCCGAACAATTCGATCATCCCGATGCTCTCCGCCTATTACGGCGCCGCGCAGAAGGAGGGCTGGGCATACGATCCGGCCGCCGCCAGGAAGCTTCTCGCCGAGGCCGGCTACAAGGGCGAGAAGATCGTGATGCTCGCCAACAAGCGCTACCCCGAAAGCTTCGACGCCGCCGTGGTCGCGCAGCAGATGCTGAAGGCGGTCGGCCTCAATGTCGAGATCGAGGTGCTGGAATGGGCGACGCAGCTCGACCGCTACACCAAGGGCAACTACCAGATGCAGGCCTTCCCCTATTCGGGCCGCATGGACCCGGCGCTGAGCTATGAATCGATGACCGGGCCGAAGGACAAGCAGCCGCGCAAGCTCTGGGACAATCCCGAGGTGCAGGCCCTGCTCGACAAGTCGATGGTCGTGAACGACCGCGCCGGGCGCCAGGCGATCTTCGACACGCTGCACCGGCGCTTCCTCGCGGAGGTGCCGATGGTGATGCTCTATAACGGCATCGTCGGCGGCGCGATGAGCGCCAAGACCCAGGGCTATGTCTCGACGGTGAGCTCGCTGCCCCGCGCCTGGGAAGTCACGGTCGGCGAATAACGGACCCTCCGCCTCCGGGCTTTCGCGCAAAGGCATGCCCGTTCAGGGCCTGCCGGACGACACGACAACAAGGGGAACGGGAATGATCCGCATTTCGGCTTCGGCATTGGCGCTCGCGCTGATTGGCGGCGCGGCACAGGCGCAGACCGTCAATGTCGCGCTCAATGCCGACATCCGCTCGACCAATCCGGGCGTCAACCGCGACGACAACACCGACGCCGTCGTGCTGCATATGGTCGAGGGCCTCGTCGGCTATCGCGAGAACGGCGCGGTTGCGCCGCTGCTGGCCGAGACCATCGACGTCTCCCAGGACGGCCTGACCTACACCTTCCACCTCCGCAAGGGCGTGAAGTTCCACAACGGCGCGGAGATGACCTCCGCCGACGTGCTGTGGAGCTGGAACCGCTACATGGACCCGAAGACCGACTGGCGCTGCAAGCCGGAATTCGACGGCAGGATCGGGCTCAAGGTCACGGAAGCGACCGCTCCTGATGCCGCGACCTTCGTGATGAAGCTGGAAAAGCCGAGCGCGCTCTTCCTCGACACCATGGCCCGCACCGATTGCGCGATGGTCGCGATCCTGCACAAGGATTCCGTGAAGCCCGACGGAAGCTGGGACAAGCCGATCGGCACCGGCCCGTTCCAGCTTGCCGACTGGCGCCGCGGCGAGTTCGTCCTGCTGAAGCGCTTCGACGATTATGTCTCGCCACCCGGCGACAAGCGCGACGGCTATGTCGGCTCCAAGCGGCCGCTCGTGCCGGAGGTGAAGTTCCTCGCCATCGCCGATGGCGCGACCGTCAAGGCCGGCATGATCTCGGGCGCGCTCGATGTCGCCGACGTTCCGGACCAGGATGTGCCGGAGATGCAGAAGACCGGCCTGCAGGTCCTGACCGCGCCGAGCGCCACCAAGCACACGATCCTGCTCCAGACCCGCGACCCGCTGCTGTCGAATGTGAAGATGCGCCAGGCGATCGCCTCCGCGCTCGATCTCGACGAGATCGTCGGCGCCGTCTCGAACGGGCTGGGCAAGACCAACAACTCGGCCGTCTACATCACCTCGCCCTATTACGACGAGGTCCAGAAGAAGCGTTACGCGCACGACCCCGCCCGGACGAAGAAGCTGCTCACGGAAGCCAGCTACAAGGGCGAGACGATCAAGCTGATCGCCAACAAGCGCGCGACCGTGCCGAGCTACCCCGTCGCGATCATGACGCAGGCGATGCTGGAAGCGGCCGGCATCAAGGCCGAAATCGAGATCCTGGAATGGGCGACGCAGCTCGACCGCTTCTCGAAGGGCAACTACCAGATGATGTCCTTCAGCTACTCGGCCCGGATCGATCCCGCCCAGAGCTACAACCAGTTCTCCGGCCCCAAGGACAACCTGCCCTCGAAGGTCTGGGACAGCCGCGAGGCCGATGCGCTGATCGAGAAGGCGACGCTGATCAATGACCAGGCCGAGCGGAAGAAGATCTTCGACCAGCTCCACACAATGATGCTGGCCGATGCGCCGCTGATCTTTCTCTACAATCAGGTCGACACCGCCGTGGTCTCGAAGCGCCTGCAGGGTTTCGCACCCTGGGTCGCCTCCAAGCCCCGGCTCTGGGAGGTCAGCCTCGCCAGGTGAGGTGGGGGCTTCCCGGCGCGGAAACGCTGCGGCTCACACCGGCACAGCCAGTGGCGGCACCAGCGTAGCCCCCTTGGCGACATGCGTCGCGACCAGGGCGGCAAGGCGGCCGGCGTCGCGCGCCTTCAGGGCCTCCATCATCGCATAGTGCTCGCGGTCGCTGCGCAGCAGAGATTCATGCGAGCTCCACACCGTGATCCGTGAGCCGCGCCCGCGATCGCGCAAGGCCCAGATCGTCTCCTGCAACACGGCATTTCCGCAGAAGGAGTACATCAGTTGATGGAAGGCGTGGTTGATCTCGCTCTGCTCGGTGCGGCTGCCGGTCAATACGGCCGCCGAGAACTGCGCCGCCAGTTCGTCGAGCCGCGCGATCCCGGCTTCGTCGATGCGCGCGACCGCTCTTTCCGCCGCCGCCGTCTCGAGCATGACCCGGATCGCGACGATCTCCTGATAGGTCTTCATGTCGATCTCGGCGACGCGGTAGCCCCGGTTCGGGACATGCTCGATCGTCTTGCGCACGGCGAGCTCGTCGAGGGCGCCGCGCACGTCGAAGCGCGTCGCCTCGAAACGTTCCTCCAAATCGATCTGGCGCAGCCATTCGCCCGGTCGATACATCCGCAGGCGGATGGCCTCCGCGATCGCATTGGCGAGGTCGGCCCGTCGGGTGCCGGTGTTTTTGCGTTTCCGCTCGGACGTCATGGCAGGCTCTCTAAAGCATTCTCGAGCGAAATCGACACCGGTTGGCGTAAACAAAATGGGGCAAATCAATGCTCTAGCAGGAATTGTCCGGCGCGGCAGAAGTTGGTTGCGGAACGGACCATAACATGCAACATAATTGGCGCCAATAATTTCACCAGAGGAGCAGGCCCGTGAGCGCCGTGGCAGAACAGACCGGCAAGCCGGAAGACGAGGCAGCCGCGCGCGGCAAGGCGCTCTACGAATACGGGCCGACCTCGATCTATTCGGCGAAGCACGATCCGCGCTTCCCCTACTGCCTCTATGTGCCGCCGAATCTCGGAAAGACCGGCGAGAAGCCGGAGCTGATCGTCGCGATGCACGGCACCGGCCGCGGCTTCACCGGCTATCGCGACGCCTTCTCGGCCTTCGCCCGCTGGAACAACTGCATCATCCTGGCACCGCTCTTCCCGATCGGCGTGATGGGCGACGGCTATCGCGACGGCTTCAAATACATGCGCGAAGGCAATCTCCGTTACGACCACGTCCTGCTCGCCATCGTCGACGAGGTCTGCGAGCGCTATCGTCTCGCCTTCGAGCGCTTCGGCCTGTTCGGCTATTCCGGCGGCGGCCATTTCGCCCATCGCTTCCTGATGCTCCAGCCGCACAGGCTCTGGGGCGTCTCGATCGGCGCGCCCGGCTCGGTGACCCTGCTCGATCCCAGCCGCGACTGGTGGGTCGGCACGCGCAACTTCGCCGAACTCTTCGGCCAGGAGCTCGACATCCCCGCCATGCGGAAGGTCGCGGTTCAGATGATCGTCGGCGCCGCCGATCTCGAGACCTGGGAGATCACCCACAAGCCCGGCGGCCGCAACTGGATGCCGGACGCCAACCATGCCGGCGCGACGCGGCCCGAGCGGCTGGCAAGCTTGCGCGACAACTTCGCGGAAAACGGCATCGCTGCCCGCTTCGACCTCGTGCCGAACACGCCGCATGACGGCCAGAAGGTCGTGCCGACCGTCGAGGATTTCTTCGCCGGCGAGCTCAAGAAGCTCCGCAGCGCCCGCAAGGCCGCCTGACGGCTAAACCGATAAGCATGTCGATCACGACAGCAACGACAACAGGGGAATGACCATGAACCGTCTGTTCGCTTCCGCCTTTGCGCTCGCCCTGTCGGCGGGCGCGCTCAACGCGCAAACGCTCACCGCCGTGCTCAATGCCGACATCCGCTCGACCAATCCCGGCGTGAACCGGGACGGCAACACCGACGCCGTCGAGATGCACATGGTCGAGGGCCTCGTCGGCTATGCCGAGGACGGCTCGGTCGGCCCGCTGCTGGCGGAAAAGGTCGAGATCTCGCCCGACGGCAAGACCTATACCTTCCGCCTGCGCAAGGGCGTGAAGTTCCATAACGGCGCGACCATGACCTCGGCCGACGTGCTGTGGAGCTGGAACCGCTACATGGACCCGAAGACCGACTGGCGCTGCCTCTCCGATCTCGACGGGCGCAGCGGCCTCAAGGTCGTCTCGGCCACGGCCCCGGATGCCGACACCTTCGTCATGGAGATCGACAAGCCGAACGGGCTCTTCCTCGACACGCTCGCCCGCCAGGATTGCGGCGGCACGGCCGTGATCCACAAGGATTCCGTCAAGGCCGACGGGAGCTGGGACAAGCCGGTCGGCACCGGCCCCTTCATGCTCGGCGAATGGAAGCGCGGTCAGTCGGTCCAGCTCCTCGCCTTCGACCAGTACGTCTCGCCGAAGGGCGACAAGCGCGATGGCTATATCGGCTCCAAGCGCCCGCTGGTGAAGGAAGCGCGCTTCCTGGTCATCCCTGATGCGGCGACGGTGAAAGCCGGCCTGCTCGCAGGCTCGCTCGACATGGCGCTGATGCCGGAATCGGACGTGCCCGACCTGAAGAACGCCCCCAATGTTACGCTGGCGATCGCCCCCAACCCGGTCCGCCACAGCCTGATCATCCAGACGCGCGACCCGCTGATGAAGAACCAGGCCCTGCGCCAGGCGATCGCCGCCGCGATCGACTTCCCCGAGCTCGTCGCCAATGTCAGCAACGGCCTCGGCAAGCCCAACAACTCGCCGGTCTACATGACCTCGAAATACTATGGCGAGGCCGAGAAGCAGGGCTTCAAATACGATCCCGCCGCGGCCAAGGCCCTGCTCCAGAAGGCCGGCTACAAGGGCGAGAAGATCACCATCCTCGCCAACAAGCGCTCCTCGGTGCCGAGCTTCAACACCGCGGTCATCGCCCAGGCGATGATGCAGGCGGTCGGCATCAACGCCGAGATCGAGGTCCTTGAGTGGGCGACGCAGCTCGACCGCTACAACAAGGGCAACTACCAGATGCAGGCCTTCTCCTATTCGAGCCGCTTCGACCCCGCGCTCGGCTTCGAGCAGATCTCCGGCCCGAAGGACAAGCAGCCGCGCAAAGTCTGGGAGGATCCCGAAGCGCTCGCCCTGATCGACAAGTCGATGGTGGTGACCGATCCGGCCGAGCGCCAGAAGCTCTTCGACGAATTGCACAAGCGCTTCATCGAGCAGGTGCCGACGATCTTCACCCATAACGATCTCGACATCATCGCCCATTCCAAGCGCGTGACCGGCGTGACGCCCTGGGCGTCGCAGCTGCGGCTCTGGGAAGTCAGCGTCGCCAAGTAGGCGGCTTCCGGGATCGTCGAGCTTGGGAGGCTTGCATGTTTCGCTTTGCGCTGACGCGGATAGGGATGGCGTTGCCGACGCTGCTGATCGTGGCGGTGTCGGTCTTCGTCCTGATCCGGCTGATTCCGGGTGATCCGGCGCAGTTGATGCTGGGCGATCTGGCGACGCCGGCGAGCCTCGCCGATCTGCGCGGCCGGCTCGGCCTCGACCAGAGCCTGCCGGTGCAGTTCGGCATCTGGTTCGGCCATGTCCTGCACGGCGATTTCGGCCAGTCGATCTCGTCGCAGCAGGCGGTGCTGCCGCTGATCCTGCAGCGTTTCGCGGTCAGCGCGCAGATCGTGCTCGTTGCCGTGCTGCTGGCGAGCCTGTTTGCCGTTCCGGCCGGCGTGATCGCCGCCTGGAAGCAGGATTCGTCCCTCGATATCGGCCTCGTCAGCGCCGCCACGCTGCTGCTCTCGATCCCGACCTTCTGGCTCGGCCTGCTGCTCCTGCTCTTCTTCGGCCTCAAGCTCGGCTGGCTGCCGGTCGTCGGCTATGTCTCGATCGCCGAGAACGCCAAGGCCGGCCTGCTCTACCTGATCATGCCGATCCTGACGCTGTTCCTGCACGAGATGGGCGTGATCCTGCGCATGGCGCGCGCCTCGACGCTGGAGGTGCTCCGGCTCGACTACATCACCCATGCCCGCGCCAAGGGCCTGAGCGAGAGCGCCGTGCTCTGGCGCCACGCCTTCAAGAACGCCTTCGGCCCGACCTGGACGCTGATCGGCCTCGTGCTCGGCAACCTGCTCGGCGGCATCGCGGTCGTCGAGACCGTCTTCACCATCCCCGGATTGGGCCGCCTGCTCGTCGATGCGATCTTCGCGCGCGACTACCCGGTCATCCAGGGCTGCATGCTCTTCGTCGCCTTCACCTATGTGCTGGTGAACCTCGTCATCGACCTCTGCTACCCGGTCTTCGATCCAAGGGTGACTGCGCAATGAGCGGCGACGGCACAATGACCCGCAGCAGCACGATGAGCGGCGAGCGCCGCCTGAAGCTCCCCGCCCCCAATGCGCTCGTCGGCGGCACGCTGATCGCGATCCTGCTCGCCGCCGCCGGCACCGGCGCGCTCTGGACGCCCTACGACCCGCTCAAGCTCTCCTTCCGCGAGAAGCTCGTGGCGCCCAATGCGCTGCACTGGCTCGGCACCGACGAGTTCGGCCGCGACGTGCTCTCGCGCCTGATGGCGGGTGCTGCGACGAGCGTGTGGATCAGCATCCTGACCGTGACGCTCGCCGTCGTGATGGGCACCACGATCGGCCTGTTCTCCGGCTATATGCGCGGCTGGACCGACCGCGTCATCATGGCCTTCAACGACGCACTGCTCGCCTTCCCCGGCATCCTGCTGGCGCTCGGCTTGCTTGCCGTGCTCGGCGCCAACAAATACGGCATCATCGTCGCGCTGGGCATCGCCTATACGCCCTCGGTGGCGCGCGTCGTACGCGGCACGGTGCTCTCGCTGCGCGAGCGCGAATTCATCGCAGCCTCCCGCGTCATGGGCAATGGCGAGGGCTTCACCATGCTCCGCCACATCCTGCCGAACTGCATCGCGCCGCTGACCGTGCTGGCGACCTCGATGTTCGGCTATGTGCTGCTGGCTGAGAGCGCGCTCTCCTTCCTCGGTCTCGGCGTGCCGCCGCCGGCCCCGACCTGGGGCAACATGCTCGCCGGTTCCCGGCCCTATATCGACCAGGCCGCCTGGCTCGGCATCTTCCCGGGCCTGTGCATCTCGCTGACCCTGCTCGGCATCAACCTGCTCGGCGACGCGCTGCGCGACAAGCTCGACCCACGGATGAGGGGCTCGCGATGACCACCAAAGCGTTTTCAAGCGAAGTGGGCGCCGGTTCGCGTGAAGAAAACGCGTCGAACAAGGCCGCTGCACCTCTTCTCGACGTAGCTGGCCTGACGCTGAAGATCGGCGCCAGCGGCCGCAGCGTCGTCAACGACGTCTCCTTCCAGGTCTTCCCGGGCGAGATCGTCGGCATCGTCGGCGAATCCGGCTCGGGCAAGACGCTCGCGGCCCGCGCCGTGATGGGTTTCATCCCGCCGGCCGTGCGCCTGACCGGCGGCGCCATCCGCTTCGAGGGCCAGGATGTGATGGCGATGTCGGGCAAGGATCTGCGCGCCATGCGCGGCTCCCGCGTCGGCATGGTCTTTCAGGAGCCGATGACCTCGCTCAACCCCTCCATGCTGATCGGCCGCCAGCTCGACGAGGGGCTTGAGCTGCATCGCAAGCTCGATGCCGCCGGGCGCAAGGCGCTGATCCTCGACATGCTCCGGCGCGTCGGCCTGCGCGATCCGGAAGGGGCGCTCGACTCCTACCCGCATCAGTTCTCGGGCGGCATGCGCCAGCGCATCATGCTGGCCTCCGTGATGCTGCTCAAGCCGGCTCTGCTCCTCGCCGATGAGCCGACCACCGCGCTCGACGCCGTGGTCCAGCGCGACGTGATGGAGCTGATGGTCGACCTGACCCAGGCCAACGACACCGCCGTGCTGCTGATCTCGCATGATCTCGGCATGGTCGCGCGCTATTGCAGCCGCATCGTCGTGATGTGCCAGGGCGACGTCGTCGAGCAGGGCTCGGCCGAGGACATCCTCGCCCGGCCGCAGCACCCCTACACCCGCAAGCTGCTGGCGGCGATGCCGCAGCGCCTGCCGGCCCGCTTCCTGCCGCAGGATCAGACCCCGATCGTCGCCGTGCGCGACCTCATCGTCGACTATCCCGGCCGGCAGGGCTTCTTCCGCAAGAGCGCGCCCAAGCGCGCCCTGCACGGCATCAGCATCGACGTGCAGCCGGGCGAGGTCGTCGCGGTGGTTGGCGGCTCCGGCTCGGGCAAGACGACGCTCGGCCAGTCGATCGCCGGGTTGGTCAAGCCCTCGGGCGGCGAGATCCTGTTCAACGGCAAGCCGATCGCGAAGAGCGACACCGCCTATTGGGACTACCGGCTCAACTGTCAGATGGTCTTCCAGGACCCCTATTCGTCGCTCGACCCGCGCATGACCATCGGCCAGCTCGTCGGCGAACCGCTACGGCTGGTCGAGGCGATGAGCGGCACGCAGAAGAAGGCCCGCGTCGCCGAGGTGCTGGCCGAGGTCGGGTTGAAGGACGGCTTCGCCGATCGCTATCCGCACGAGCTTTCCGGCGGCCAACGCCAGCGCGTCGCCATCGCCCGTGCCATCGTGCGGCGGCCGAGCTTCGTCATCGCCGACGAGCCGGTCTCGGCGCTCGACGTGACCGTGCGCGCGCAGGTGCTGGAACTCTTCGACGACCTGCAGAAGAAGCACGGCTTCTCCTGCCTGTTCATCAGCCACGATCTCGGCGTGGTCGAGCAGGTCGCCGACCGTGTCATCGTCATGCATGAGGGCCGCATCGTCGAGGAAGGTCCCCGCGACGACATCTTCGACAACCCGCAGCACGACTATACCAAGAAGCTGCTCTCGGCCGTGCCCGGCCTCGAAGGCACCGGCGACGGCGGCGTCAGGCTGTTCTGGCGATTGGGCGAGGGCGAGGCTCCCGCCTCGGCTTGAAAGCAGGCCGTCATGCTCGGGCTTGCCCCGAGCGTCTCGTGCCGGAGGAGGCTCCCCCACCTTCTTGTCCGGAGATTCTCGGGTCGGCGCTGACGCGACGCCCGAGAATGACGTGCAGGGAAGAACTCAGCCCTTGCGCTGCTTGGCGCCGACGAGTTCGTCCCATTTGCGGAAGGCGACGACCATCTTGTCGGGCTTCAGCGGCAGCTCGATCGGATTGTTGGCGATGAGCTCGGCATATTCCGGCCGGCCGAATTCCGCGATGACCTCCTGGCTGCGCTTCGGCGCCAGCGAGAGCGGCACGTTCTTCACCGCCGGGCCCGGATAGAGATAGCCCTCGTCATAGGAATAGGCCTGCATCTTCGGCTGCAGCACATGCGCCATGATGTCGAGCACGACGGCGAGGCGATCGTTCGGCACCCCCTTCGGCACGCACATGAAGAAGGCGTCCGAGACCCAATGGAAGCCCTTCAGCGTCTGGATCTTGGCTTCCTTCGGCACGATGCCGAGCGCGCGCGGGTTGATGTCCCAGCCCGTCGTCGAGATGATGATGTCACGCGAGCCGTCGCCGAACTCCTTCATCGTCGCGCCGGTGCCGGCCGGGTAATACTCGATGTGCTGGCCGAGTTCCTGCAGATAGGCCCAGGTCTTGTCCCAGCCGCCGACCGGATCCTGCGGGTCCTTGTCCCCCAGCAGATAGGGCAGGCCCATCATGAAGGTGCGGCCGGGTCCCGAATTGGTCGGGCGCGCATACATGAACTTGTTGGGATGGGCCTTGGCCCAGGCCAGCAGCTCCTCCGCCGTGGTCGGCACCTGTTTGACGCGGTCGGGCATGTATTCGAGCAGCGGGCCGGACGGGTAATAGTTCATCACCACGCCGAAGCCCGCACCTTGCGCCTTGTGCAGGTTGAGCGCCGCCGGCTCGTAGTTCTCCTCGAGACCGGGGAACTTGTCGGCGAAATCCGGGAAGATCTTGAGCCAGAGATTCTGCTCGAGCCCGGCCGCGAGGCCGTCCGAACCGGTCAGCACGAGGTCGAGATCGGAGCGGCCGGCATCCTGCTGCGCCTTGATCTTGCTCGCAAGCTCCGGCGCCGGCGCCTTCACATAGGTGATGCGCGAGACCAGCTTGGGGTTGGCGCTGCGATAATCGTCGAAAGCCTGCTGCATCAGCGCCAGCGCCCCGCCGACATCGATGATGTTGATCGCGACCGGCGCGGAAGGCAGCGGCGGCGAAGCGGCGAAGGCGCCGCTCGCTCCGGTCGCCAGCGCCCCGAGCCCTCCGAGGATGGCGCGGCGATCGATACCCTTCGAGAATTCCGTCATGGTTCTCCCCTTTTGTTTGATGGTGACGTCTTCAGGCCGCTGCGGGTGCAGCAAATTCGCGCGTGATGTCGCCGACCCGGACGCTGCGCACCCGCAATTCCGGCGACCATGCGATCTCGCTCTCCGGCAAGGCGATGCCGGCCTTCTCCAAGGCTCCCGCGATCGCGGCGAGCGCATGGGTCGAGGCCATCGCCACCGCCTCCTCCGGCGTCGCGATGCCCCAGGCGACGACGTTGCGCACGGCGTCGTCGAGCTTGAGCGCCGAACCTGCGAGCGAAACGCCGCCGGGCTGGCGCACCGAGCCGTCAGCCGCCAGATCGACCGGCATGCCGGCGAAGCTGTAGCGCCCCGGCTCGGCGCCGGCCGCCACGACCGCGTCGGTGAC
The DNA here is from genome assembly GCF_041360765.1 of Allobosea sp. RCC_152_1. Lineage (NCBI taxonomy): Bacteria > Pseudomonadati > Pseudomonadota > Alphaproteobacteria > Hyphomicrobiales > Alloboseaceae > Allobosea > Allobosea sp. RCC_152_1. The sequence continues at coordinate 105,000 of NZ_JBFUPU010000008.1, read as the reverse complement.
CAGGATCGAGCGTTCGAGCCCCTTGGCCCGGATCAGGCTCTTCAGCGCCTTCGGATGGATATGGATGCCGTCGGCGATGAAGCCCGCCATCAGCCGGTCCTCCGCGAGCTGCGCGAAGAGCGGGTTGACCAGCTTGTGCATCTGCTGCGGCAGGCCGTTGCCGAGATGGGTCGAGAGCGTCGCGCCGGCATCGGCCGCCGCCGCCACGATCTCGAAATCCACCGCCGCATGGCCGATGGCGACGACCTTGCCCATGCCAGCCAACGCAGCCACGAGCGCGATTCCGCCCGCGACCTCGGGAGCCAGCGTCACCATCAGGATCGGCCGCGCGAGGCCTTGCTCCAGCTTCGCGATCAGGCCGGCATCCGCCGCCGTCATCGCCTCAGGCGGATGGCAGCCGGCATAGCCGCCGGTCGGATTGAGGAACGGCCCCTCCAGATGATAGCCGGGGCACATCAGCGGCCCGAGGCGGCTCTCAGCGACCGCCTTGTCGAGCGCCGCGAAGCGCGCTTCCAGCTCGTGGGGATGCGCGGTGATGATCGTTGGCAGGCAAGTGGTGACGCCGGTCGCCAGCATCGCCTCCAGCGCCCGGTCGAGCTCGGCGGCCGTGATCGTCCCGGAATTGAAGTCGACCCCGGCGAAGCCGTTGACCTGGAGATCGACAAGGCCGGGCGTGCGCATCCCTCAGCCCTTCCGGGTCAGCAGCGCGGCGGCGGCCGGATCGATGAAGAGCACGGTGCGCGGATGCGTCTGCAGGATCGAGGCGGGGCTGAGATTGCTGACCGGCCCTTCCAGCGCCGCCTTCGTGGCCTCGGCCTTGCGGGTGTCGGAAACCGAGAGCACGATCAATTCGCTCTTCAGGATCTGGCGGATGCTCATCGAGATCGCCTGCTGCGGCACCGCCTCGAAGCTCGGGAACCAGCCCTCGCCGAATTGCTGGCGCCGGCAGGCCTCGTCCAGCTCCACAACGATATAGGGCTCTTCCGTCTCGAAATCGGCCGGCGGATCGTTGAAGGCGAGGTGGCAGTTCTCGCCAATGCCGGCGAAGCAGACGCAGATGCGCCGGCCGGCGATCAGGCCGCTCAGCGCCTTCGCATTCGCCTGCGGATCCCCCTCGCCATCGACGGGAACGAAGCGCGGCGCATCGTTCAGCGGCGCCATGAAGCGCAGGCGCAGATAGCGCCGGAAGCTCGCCGGATGCGTCTCGGGCAGGCCGACATATTCGTCGAGATGGAAGGCGGTGACCTTCGACCAGTCGATGCCCTCGGCCTTGACCAGATGCGACAGCATCTCGAACTGGCTCGCGCCGGTCGCGACGACGATCGAGGCTTCCCCGTCACGTGCGATCGTCTCGCGGATCGCTTGTGCGCCCAGCGCCGCCGCCTGCCGGCCGAGAAGATCCTTGTCGGAGGCGACATGCATCTCGATCATCGATTTTTGAACCTTTTGCGAGCTAAAATTTCCGATATTCTGGCACTGAGCTTCACCAAGGCCGCTCCGGAACGCAATGATTAATTTTGAACGCAACCGTTCTGAAATACGGCGCTCGTTCCCGAAGCTGCCATGAGTCTGATCGCGCTCGACGAAACACGCTTCGGACTGGCGCATCAGCGCGACTGCGCTCGTGCCTATGGCTTGATCCTCGCCGGCCAGGCCCATTCGCGCGGCGACCTCAGCCGCCTGCTCGACCTGCGCTCGACCAGCACCTCGCGCGTGGTCGGGGATCTGGTGGCGCGCCGCCTCGTCATCGAAACGACCGGCGAAGCCACGGGCCGCGGCCGCCCCTCCGCCATCCTGCTGGCCCATAATCGACGGATCGGCGCCTCCGTCATCCATGTCTCCAGCCAATCCCTGTTCGGCGCGCTGGTCGATCTCAGCGGGCATCTGGTCACCGAGCGCCCCATGCCGATCGAGGCGGAGGCCAGCAACGAGACCATCGCCGAAGCCATGGCCGCGCTGGCGCGGACCCTGCTGGAGGCGATGCCGCCCGGCATGAGCCATGCCGGCACGGCGGTCTCACTCTCCGGCCTGATCGACCTGCGCCGCGGCCAATGGCTTTTGGCCTCGCGCTGGCCGCGGATGCGCGGGCTCGATGTCGAAGCGGTCCTTGCGCCCATCGCCGGGCCGGTCGAGATCTGCCGCAATCTCGATGCCGAGCTGCGCGCCCGTGCCGCCCGCGATCCCGAGCAGTTCGCCGGCGGCACGCTCCTGCTGCATTGGGGCTGGGGCATCGGCCTCGCCTATGCCGAAGACGGCAGGCCCTTCGCCCCGGCCGGCTCCTTCGGCGAGCTCGGCCATTGGCGGCTGGCCGCGCTGGGGGACCGGCCCTGCGGCTGCGGCAATACCGGCTGCCTCGAGACCGGCGCCGCGCTCTGGGCACTGCTCCCGGCCTTGCGCCGGCATTGGCCGGCGCTCGACGAGGACGAGAAGCGCCTGTCCCGCCAGTTCGCCCGGCTCGACCTCCTCGCCTTGCCGGAGATCGACACGGCCTGCCGGACCTTGGCGCGGGCGCTGGCCAATGCCTGCCGATTATTGTTTCCGGCCCGCATCGCGGTCAGCGGTCCCTTCGCCAGCAATCCGCAACTTTGGGCGCATTTCAATGCGCTGTTCCGGGCCGAGGGGACCATGGACGGCTTCGCCGTGCCGGACCTCGTCAGCGTCGATGCCAGCCAGCTCTATGAGATCCACGGCGCTGCTGCCCCGCTTCTGAGCCGGGCCGCCGAAGCGCTGCTGCTGAATTCGTCCTGAAGCACGCTCCGGTTTCGACAAATGGATGCCGGCCATGCGCAGGAATGCGCTTGTTGGCACCGAAAGTAGTGCACTAGTATCCCAGCGTAAGGGCTCCGCGGCGTCGCTCATGACGTCAGAAGAGAGCCGCGAACCCAGGGAGAGAACATGACACATCCGACACGACGCACCGTCATGGCCGGCGCGGCCGGCCTCGCCGCGCTCAAGGCTGGAGGCGCCTTCGCGCAAGCCGCATCCGGCCCCGTCGCGCTCAACATCATCGATGTCGCCGGCAATCTCCAGCTGACCCAGGCGGCCATCGAACGCTTCGGCAAGGAAAATCCGAAGCTGATCTCGCGGCTGAACTTCTCGCGCGCGCCCTCGCCGGAGCTGCCGGGTAAGCTCAAGGCGCAGCAGGCGGCCAACCGCGTCGATATCGACCTCGTGCTGACCGGCCCCGGCGCCATGTCGGACGGCATCCAGCAGGGGCTCTGGGTCGATGTCTGGAAATCGCATGCCGCGAGCCTGCCCAAGGCCGAGGAGATCTATCACGAGCAGGCGCTGATGATGCAGCGCAACTTCGGCCAGAACGAGGGCGTCGCCGTGGTCTACTCGCCCTCCGGCCCGCTCTTCGAATATGCGCCGGACCGGCTCAAGACCGTGCCGAAGACGGCCGAGGACCTCCTCGCCTATGTGAAGCAGAACCCGAAGCGCTTCACCTATGCCCGCCCCGTCAATTCCGGCCCCGGCTGGACCTGGCTGCAGGGCCTGCCCTACATCCTCGGCGATTCCGACCCGAGCGACCCGATGAAGGGCTGGGACAAGAGCTGGGCCTATCTCAAGGAGCTCGGCACCGGCATCGACTATTACCCCGGCGGCACCGCCGCGACGATGAAGGAGCTCGGCGAAGGCACCCGCGACGTCATCGTCTCGACGCTGGGCTGGGACATCAACCCGCGCGCGCTCGGCATCGTGCCGAAGGAGGCCAAGGTCTTCGTTCTCGACAAGACCCATTGGATTCCCGACACGCAGTTCATGTGCATCCCGAAGGGCACTGCGGCCGAGAAGATGCCGGCCCTGCTCGCGCTGATGTCCTACATGCTGAAGCCGGAGGCGCAGGCCTTCACCTTCGACAAGGGCTATTTCTATCCCGGCCCGGCGGTGAAGGGCGTCACCCTGGCGCAGGCGCCGCAGGAGAGCCGCGACGTGCTCGCCGAATTCGGCCGCCCCGAATACGACAAGCTGATCGAGACCCTGCCGACCCGGCCGCCGCTGACGCCGGAGCGCCTCGTCGCCGCCTTCCGCCGCTGGGACCAGGAGGTCGGCGTCGGCCACGGGGCGCCGCAATAGGAGCTATCCGGCATGCGCTTCGCCGCCATCGGCCTCGACCACCGCCATATCTACCATATGGTCGGTGGTCTCCTCGCAGCCGGCGCGACCTGCGTCGGCTTCGATCCCGCGACCAGTGACGAGCGGGTGCTCGACGGTTTCCGCGAGCGCTTCCCGACCCTGCCAGAGGTGAGCGCGGACCGGCTGATCGACGATCCCGCGATCGATCTCATCCTCTGCGCCGCCATCCCTGCTGAGCGCGCCGCCATCGCCATCCGCGCGATGCGGGCGGGCAAGGACGTCATGGTCGACAAGCCCGGCGTCACCGATTTCGACCAGCTCGCCGCGGTCGAGCAGGCGGCAGCGGAGACCGGGCGCATCTTCTCGGTCTGCTTCTCCGAGCGCTTCATCGTTCCCGCAACGATTATAGCCGGCAAACTGATTGCCGACGGCGCGATCGGCCGCGTCGTCCAGACGCTCGGCCTCGGGCCGCATCGCTTCAACCGGGCGATCCGGCCGGGCTGGTTCTTCGACAAGCGCCATTATGGCGGCATCCTGACCGATATCGCCTCGCATCAGATCGACCAGTTCCTGCACTTCACCGGCTCGGACGATGCGGCAATCGTCGCCTCCGGCATCGGCCATTTCGGTGGGCCGGACGTCCCCGATTTCGAGGATTTCGGCGAGATCCTGCTGCGCAGCGACAAGGCCGGCGGCTATATCCGCGTCGACTGGTTCACCGCTGACGGCCTGCCCACTTGGGGCGACGGGCGCCTCACCATCCTCGGCACCGAGGGCACCATCGAATTGCGCAAATATGTCGACATCGCCGGCCGGCCGGGCACCGACCATGTCTTCCTCGTCGACAAGGCCGGCACCCGCCATATCGATGCCTCGCGCGAGCCGCTGACCTATTTTCGCGACCTGATCGTGGATATCGGCGCCCGCAGCGAGACGGCCGTGAGCCAGCGCCACACCTTCACCGTCTGCCGCCTCGCCCTGGAGGCGCAGGCGAAGGCGGCCCGGCTGCCGGTGCGGCCTGAAGCGCGATCCTGAGGAAACGCCATGACACGCAAGCTCGGCATCGCCGTGATCGGGCTCGGGCCCGCCTCCCTGCCGCACTCGAAGAGCCTCGTCGATCTGGCCGGCCGTGCCGAAGTGCGCTGGGCGGTCAGCCGCACGCCGGACCGTGCCAAGGCCTATGCGCAACAATTTCCGTTTCCGACCACGACCGATCTCGATGCCGTGCTGGCGGACCCCACCGTCGACGCCGCCATCGTGCTCACGCCGCCCTCGAGCCATCTCGACGTCTCCGCCCTCTGCCTTGAAGCCGGCAAACATGTTCTGGTCGAAAAGCCTCTGGAGCTGACCAGCGAGCGCGGCCAGCGCCTCGTCGACACCGCCCGCCGCACCGGGAAAACCTTCGGCGTCACGCTGCAGCATCGCTTCCGGCCGGCGAGCCTGCGCCTCAAGGCTGCGCTCGATTCCGGCGAACTCGGCAGCATCGAGGCCGCGTTCCTGACCGTGCCCTGGTGGCGTCCGCAGAGCTATTACGACGAGCCGGGCCGCGGCACGCTGGCCCGCGACGGCGGCGGCGTGCTGCTGACCCAGGCGATCCATTCGCTCGATCTGTTCCGCTCCCTCGTCGGCGTCTCCAAGGTCGTGGCGGCGCAGGCGCGCACCACCGCCATCCATCGCATGGAAACGGAAGACTACGTCTCCGCTCTGCTCGAAACCGGCAACGGCGCCCCCGCGACCCTCGTCACCACCACCGCCGCCTATCCAGGCTATCCTGAGCGCATCGAGATCACCGGCACGAAGGGCTTCGCCTCTCTGATCGGCGGACGGCTTCGCCTCGCCTTCCTCGACGGGCGCGAGGAGGTGGTCGAGGCCGAGGGCTCGACCGGCAGCGGCGCCAACATCATGGATTTCCCGCACGACGCCCACCGCGCCGTCATCGCCGACTTCCTCGACGCGATCGAACAAGGCCGCGATCCCGCCGTCTCCGGCGAGGAGGCCTTGGCCTCGCAGCGGCTCGTCGACGAAATCTTGCAGGCGGCGCGCCGCACCGCTTGACTTGTATCTGATTTGTATCTTCCTATACGGCATCCCGCCGGGAATGCCGCATGATCCGTTATCAGGAGATCGCCCATAGTCTCGAACTCGGCCTTGCGGCCGGGGGCGACGTTTCTCGGGCAATCCCCTCCGAGCACGAGCTTTGCGAACGCTACGGCGCGAGCCGCACCACGATCCGTGCCGCACTGAAGCAGTTGCAGGACCAGGGGCTGATCGAACGCCGGCAGGGCAAGGGCACCTTCTACCGGCCGCGCCACATCACAAAACATCTCGGCAGCATCGTCGACTTCCATAGCGAGGCCCGGATGGCCGGCCGCGTGCCGAAGACGCGGGTGCTCGCTCTCGCCACCCGCGCGGCGACGCCGGCCGAGTTCACCTTGTTCGGCGCCGACATCGCCCGCGACGGTATCGTCGACCTGCTGCGCCTGCGTAGCCTCGACGACCAGCCGGCCGTGCTGCAACGCTCGCGCCTCGGCGCCGGCGTGCTCGGCTCGGTGAGACCGGATGAGTTGATGGATGCCTCGCTCTACCGCTACCTCGCCGAATGCCGCGGCATCCATGTCGCGACCGTCGAGGAGACGCTGGAACCGCTCGCGGCCGAGTCCGAAGACGCCGGCCATCTCGGCATCCCCTCGGGCACCGCGATCTTCCGCTCGCAGCGCATCGCCCGCGACGCGGTCGGCGGCGTGATCGAGGTCAGCGACAACCTGATCCGCGGCGACATCTACCGCTTCACCATCCGCCGGCAGGTCGGGAGCGTCACTCCATGAGCGTGGTCCTCGCCTGCGATCTCGGCGGCACCAGCTTCCGCGCCGCGCTTGTCGACGCGCAAGGGCGCACACGCGCCGAAAGCGTCATCATCGGCCCGACGCTGATCGACCGCATGGGCTGGTCTGAAGTCGATGCCGAAGCCTGGTGGACGATTCTTTGTGAAGCGGCCGCCAAGCTCGCGGAGGCCGAGCCCGAACTGTTCGGCGCGATCGAAGGCATCGCCATCTGCGGCGTCACCCGCACGCAGGTCTTTCTCGGCCGCGACGGGCGCCAGCTCAGGCCGGCGATCACCTGGAAGGACACCCGTTCGGAAGCGGCCGCCGCCCGTCTGCGCGACCGGCTTGGCGCCCATCCCGAAGCCGAACGCATCAATGCCTTCCATCCGCTGGCGCGCCTCGCCTGGCTGGCCGAGGAGGAGGAAGCGAGCTTCCGGGCGCTGGCCAGCGTGCTGGAGCCGAAGGACTGGCTGAATTTCCGCCTCACCGGCCGGCAGGCGGGCGACCCCGTCTCGATGGCGCGGCTGATGGCCTGCACCGAGGTGGCGGGAGATGGCGACGCGCTCTCGGCCCTCGGCCTGAAGCCTTCGATCATTCCACCGGCACTGGAACCTTGCGAGGTGCTTGGGCCGGTCCAGCCGGGTCTGCCCGGCGCGCTCGGGCGATTGGCGGGTGTGCCGGTCTTCTGCTCGTCCAGCGATACCTGGGTCGCCGTGACCGGGCTGGGCGCGATGCGGCCCGGCTTCGCCTACAACATCTCCGGCACCACCGAAGTCCTCGGCGTCGTCGGCGAGCAGGCCGCTGCCACTGAGGGCCTGCTGACGGTCGACTGGCGCGGACTCTGGCAGCTCGGCGGTCCCAGCCAGAACGGCGCCGACACCGCCGCCTGGCTAGTGTCCCTGCTCGGCGGCACGGAGCGCGGCTTCGCGGATGTCGGCGACGGCATCGGCAAGCTGCTCGCCGGGCGGCGCCATCCGCAGCCATTGGTCTTCCTGCCCTATCTCCAGGGCGAGCGCGTGCCTTATTGGAACCCGGCCTTGCGCGGCGCCTTCCTCGGACTTGGCCGCCAGCATGGCGCGACAGATCTCGCTTTTGCCGTTCTGGAAGGTGTCGCCTGCCTCAACCGCATCGTGCTGGAACGGGCCGAGGCCGCGCTCGGCGCCCCGGTCGGCGAGATCCGATTCGGCGGCGGTGCCGCTTCCAACCCGGTCTGGGCGCAGATCAAGGCCGATCTCTGCAATCGCCCGGTCGTGGTCGGTGCCGCGAAGGAACCCGGCCTGCTCGGCGCCGCCATCATCGCCTGGACGGGGCTCGGCCGCTTCCCCTCGCTCGCGGCGGCGCAGGAGGCGCTCGTCACCCCCGCCCGGCGCTACGAACCTGATCCGGCTCGTCGCGAAGCCTATGACGCCCTGTTTGCCGTCTTCCGCCGGGCCGAGGTCGCGCTCGCGCCGATCTCGGCCGATCTCGCCGGGCTCTCGCGCAGCGCCGGCAGCCTGCCCGGCATCCATGCCACGCCATCGTCTCCGTAAGGACCCGACGCCATGAAGACCCTCGTCCAGACCGAATATGGCCGCGACCATCTGCTGGTCGGCTGCGTCCATACGCTCGCCCTGCCCGGCACGCCGCTCTACGACCGCAGCGGCGGCATGCGGAAGATCGTCAAGCAGGCGAAGGAAGAGGCCCGGATCCTGGAGGAGGCCGGCTTCCACGCTTTGCTCTACACCAATGAATCCGACATGCCCTATGAGGCCAACATGCCGGTCGAGGTCGTCGCGGCGATGACCGAGGTGATCGCCGAATGCCAGGCGCAGACGAAGCTGCCGCACGGCGTCAACATGCTGATCGACCCGCCCGCCTCCATCGCCGTCGCCCATGCCACGGGCGGGCGCTTCGTGCGCGCCTTCCTGACCGGGCTGCTCGCCGGCGATATCGGCATGATGACGCCGGACGGCGCCCGCGCCTTGCGCCTGCGCGCCAATCTCGGCGCGGAGAACATCCGCATCATCTGCAACGTCACGCCCGGCTTCTCGATCAATCTCGACACGCGCCCCGTCGAGCAGCATGCCTCGGGCGCGGTCTTCATCGGGCTCGCGGATGTCGTCTGCGTCGGCGGCCCGGCCGCCGGCAAGGAGGCGGACATCTCGGTGATCGAGCGGGTTGCGAAGCAGGTCCCGGATACCCCCGTCGCGGTCGGTACCGGCGTCGCCGAGGAGAATATCGCCCGGCTCTCGGAGGTCGCCGACATCTTCATCATCGGCACCTCGATCAAGAAAGACCGCCAGACCCTGAATCCGGTCGACCCGAAGCGCGCCCACGCCCTGGTGCGCGCCTATGAAGCCCGCAAGGCGGCCTGAGATGACCAGGCCCACCACGACCAAGCCCGTCACGCTCATCACCGGCGCCTCCGGCGGCATCGGCTCGGTCCTCGCCACGACGCTCGCGGCTGCCGGCCACCGCCTCCTGCTCTGCGGGCTCGATCAGGCCGGGCTCGATGTGCTCTCCGCCGACATCACGGCCGCAGGCGGCGAAGCGCAAACGCTGGCCGGCGATGTCCGCGAGCGCGACTTCGCGCAGGCGGCGATCGATCTCGCCGCCACGCGCTTCGGCCGGCTCGACCATCTCGTGACCGGCGCCGGCGCCTCGCGCCCCGTGCCGCTGGTCGAGATGGAGGATGACGAGTGGGACAGGCTCGTCGACATCAACCTTTCGGCCGTCTTCCGCATCTCGAAAGCCGCCGCCCGCCAGATGATCGATCAGGGCGAGGGCGGTTCGATCGTCCACATCTCCTCGATCGCCCACAGCAATGGCGGCGCCAATCTCGCCTATGGCTCGGCCAAGGGCGGCGTCGCGACCCTCACCTACGGCATGGCCCAGCAGCTCGGGCCGCATGGAATCCGCGTGAATGCGGTTGCGCCGGGCATCATCGATACGCCAATGGTGCGCAACGGATTCGCTCAGCAGTTCAACGCGCTGGTCGAGGGCGCGGCGCAGCGGACGCCGCTGGGAAGACTGGGACGGCCCGAGGATGTCGCCAACGTGATCGCTTTCCTGCTTTCGGACGGCGCCGCCTTCGTCACCGGCGCGCTCATCCCGATCACCGGCGGCATCGAGATCCTGTCGCCGATCTCGACCATCGCGAAGGGAGCCTGAACCGGATGGGCGGCGTCCACCTGCGCGAATTGATCGGCCGCTACGGCACGGCGCTCGCCGGGCTGGCGCTGATCCTGTTCTTCCTGATCTTCGCGCCGAATTTCGCTACGGCGACCAATATCATCAACGTGCTGAAGGATACGAGCTTCCTCGCCATCCTGGCGCTGGGTTTCACGCTTGCCTTCATCGTGGCTGAGCTCGATCTCTCCGTCGCCGAGGTCGCGAGCCTTGCCGCGGTGGTCTGCGGCTGGCTGATCAAGCTCCAGTATCCTCCGGCCGCAGCGGTGGCGACGGCGCTGGCAGTCGGCGTGGTCTTCGGCACGCTCAATGGCTTCGGGGTGACGCGGCTGCGCATCCCCTCCCTGATCATGACGCTGAGCACCGGCGCCATCGCGCGGGGCTGCGCCTTCATGATCACGCAGGGCGTCGCCTTCACCGGCCGCTGGCCGATCCAGTTCACTGGGCTGGCGCGCGGCACCAGCTTCGGCATTCCCAATCTCGTGCTCTGGCTGGCGGGCGCCACGCTCTTCGCCTGGGGGCTGGTCAAATGGACCCGCACCGGCGCCCATATGGTCGCGACCGGCGAGGCGGACGAGGCAGCGCGGCTCGCCGGCATCGCGACCGCGCGGATGAAGCGCATCGGCCTCCTGCTCGCCGGCGTCTTCGCCGGCATCATGGCGGTGCTGCTCGCCGCCAACCTGTCCTCGGCCGCGCCGAACATGGCGGGCGACTACCTGCTCTATGCCATCGCCGCCGTGCTGCTCGGCATGACCATGTTCGAGCCCGGCAAGCCCAACGTGCCCGGCACGGTCTTCGCGGCGCTGGTGCTCAAGGTGCTCGGCAATGGCTTGGTGCTGCTCGGCGCCGCCTATTACGTTCAGGACATCATGCTCGGCGCGATCATGATCGGCTCCGTCGCCTTCTCGGCCAGCGCGATCCGGAAGGTGGCGTTCAAGGTCTGACATCCAGAATCTGCGCTCAAAGAAACAGAAGAGGGGAGTTCACATGTTCGGTTTGCGCAAAATGCTGGTCGCGGCGGCCGCGCTCCTGGCGCTTGGCCAATCCGCCGGCGCCTTCGAGCTCGGCGTCATCGGCTTCCAGTTCTCGTCGGAGACGCATGCCCGCGTCGCCAACGCGGCGGCTGCAGCCGCCAAGGCCAAGGGCTGGAACGTCACGCTGCTGAACTCGGAAGGCGCGCTGCCCAAGCACGCCGAGCAGTTCGACGCGCTGATCGCCAAGAAGGTCGACGCCATCATCATCGCCATGGGCAAGCCGGTCGAGGCCGACGCCCAGTTCAAGGCGGCCAAGGATGCCGGCATCCCGGTCATCACCGTGCAATCGGGGTCGAGCCCGCATGCGCTCTTCGACATCCAGTCGAACGAATACAAGATCGGCGCCGATGCCGCGCTCTACCTGCTCGGCCAGCTCGGCTACCAGGGCAACATCCTGACCTCGCGCTTCGACCTCAACGTCGCCTCGCGCATCCGCGGCAAGATTCTCGACGCGGTGCTCTCCGAGAACCAGGCGGTGAAGGAGCTCGGCAAGTTCTCGATGGGCCGCACCCAGAGCTGGCGCGACGATGTCCGCTCCGGCATGCAGGCGCTGCTCCTGCAGAACCAGGGCAAGGTCAACGGCATCTGGGCCTCCTTCGACGGGCAGGCCTACATCATTGACGACCTGCTGCAGGCGCAAGGGGTGAAGAAGGGCCAGATCCCGCTCGTCTCGGTCGATGGCGGCCAGGAGAGCTATGAGCGCATCGCCGACCCCAGCTCGACCTTCATGGCGACCGTCGCCGTGCCTTTCGAGGAGATGGGCAAGAAGGCGGTCGACGCAATCCAGACCATCGTCGTCGAGAAGAAGCCGAAGGAGACCGTCGCCAGCGGCCCCTATCTCTTCATGGACGCCGTGCTCGTCGACAAGAACAACGTCCAGCAGTTCCTGAAGAAGTGAGTGCTCTTCCTTCTCCCCTCGGGGGAGAAGGTGGCTCGACGAAGTCGAGACGGATGAGGGGTCGTGCTGCGATTTCCGGTTTGCGTCGGCAAAGGCAGCATTGGAAGCGTCGAGGGCCCCCTCACCCCACCCCTCTCCCGCAAGGGGCGAGGGGGCAAGTTGCGCCAAGCCGCCCCGCCCCAGAACAGGTTTGAAGCGATGACCGCACCCACCCCCCTCCTCTCCCTGCGCGGCATCGGCAAGAGCTACGGCGCCGTCGTCGCCGTGCGCGAGGTCGATCTCGACATCTTCCCGGGCGAGGTGGTCGCGTTGTGCGGCGACAACGGCGCGGGCAAGTCGAGCCTGATCAAGGTGATTTCCGGCGCCGAGGAGGCGACCAGCGGCACCATCAGCATGCGTGGAAAGCCGGTCGTCTTCGGCTCGCCGCATGACGCGCTCAACCATGGCGTCGCGACGATCTACCAGGACCTTGCGCTGGCCCCGCGCCTCTCCATCGCCCAGAACGTCTTCATGGGCTCGGAGCTGACGAAGCCCGTGCTGCTGCCCTTCCTGCGCGTGCTCGACAAGAAGAGAATGATCGCGGAATCGCGCCGCTATCTGTCGCAGCTCTCGGCCGCCGTCACCGACATGACGAGGCCCGTGGAGCGTCTCTCCGGCGGCCAGCGCCAGGCGGTCGCGATCTCGCGCGCACTCCGCTGGAACGCCGAGATCATCATCATGGACGAGCCGACGGCGGCGCTCGGCGTCAAGGAAAGCGCCCTCGTCCTCGACCTCATCCGCAAGCTCAAGGCGGATGGGCGCACCGTCATCCTGATCAGCCACAACATGCGTGACGTGGTGGCGCTGGCCGACCGCGTCGTCATCATGGGCGCAGGGCGCAAATATGTGGACCGGCCGCTCGGCGACCTCACCGCCGACGACATCGCCCATATGATCATGTCCGGCAACGCCAAGGCGGCCTGACAAAATGCCCGAAGCGATCATCATCGACACCGATCCGGGGCAGGACGACGCCGTTGCCCTGCTGCTCGCTTTCGCCAGCCGCGACCGGATCGACCTCAAGGCGATCACCACCGTCGCCGGCAATGTCCCGGTGGCGCAGACCACCACGAACGCGCTGCGCATCCGCGACCTCGGCCAGCGCGGCGACATCCCGGTCTATCGCGGCGCCGAGGGACCGCTCGTCTTCCCGCTCGAAACCGCCGAATTCGTCTGCGGCCCGGACGGCTTGGCGGGAGCAGACCTTCCCGCCCCTGCCAGCGAGGCCGCGCCGGGCCATGCCGTCCAGGCGATCATCGATCTCTGCCGCGCGGCTCCCGAAGATGGCGTCACGCTTTGCCCGCTCGGGCCGCTGACCAATCTGGCGCTGGCCTTTCGGCTCGCGCCGGACATCCTGCCCAAGGTCAGGCGCATCGTGCTGATGGGCGGCGCGATCGGCCTCGGCAACATCACGCCTGCCGCCGAATTCAACGTTCATGTCGATCCGCATGCGGCGGCAATCGTCTTCGGTTGCGGCCGGCCGATCGTGATGTTCGGCCTCGGCGTCACCTTGCAGGCCATCGCCAGCCACGACCAGATCGCCCGCATCGGCGCGTGCGGCAACGCCGCCGGCAAAGCCGTCTCGGGCATGCTGACCCGCCCGCGCCCCGGCGGACTCGGCAGCGACGGCCACCCGATGCACGACCCCTGCGTCATCGCCTTCCTGCTCTGGTCGGAACTCTTCGAAGGTCGCGACTGTTTCGTCGCGGTCGAGACCGGCGACGGCCCCTTGCGCGGCCGCACCACCATCGACTGGAACGGCCGGCTCAAGCGCGCGCCCAACGCCCATGTCGTCTCGGCCGTGAAGGCCCATGAGCTGTTCGAGCGGATGATCGAACGCCTCGCCACCCTGCCCTGAAGGATCGCTCCATGCCGCATTTCGTCGAAGCGTTGCAGCAGGAGGCGGCGGACGCCATCGCGCGGATGCAGGAAACCGCGCTCCGGGCGCGCCATGCCCATGCCCGCGCCGAACTGATGCGCCACATGCTGACCACCGCCCGCAAGGTGAAGCACAAACCGAAAGCGGAAGCCGTCGAAACCGTGGTGCGCGAGTGGATGGACGCCTGGAACCTCGCTCGCAGCGACTGGCCGCACATCGCCCGAGAGATGGAAGCCTTCACCGAGGCCTTCCACGATTACGCCAACGACCCGAGCGACGCCCATGACGAGCGGCTGCGCGAGACCTGCGCCGCGCTCGACATCGTGCTGGAGAAGGAGGGTACCTCGATCTCCGACCAGATGGCCTTCCGCTCGCAATGCGCCCATGGCTGGTGGGAGCTGGTGAAGCCTCTCCCCGACGACCTGCCCGGCCGCAAGCCGCGGCCCTCGATCCCGCCGCTTGAATCCGGCAAAGCATTCTGGGAAGCCGGCTGCGCCGATTTCTGCCGGTAGGGCAGCATTGTCACGGACAAACGCCGTCATCCCGGGCTTGACCCACGATGACCCCGTGGTTCCGCGTATCATCAGCAGGTTTTAGCCTTAGCCCTCGACGAACTGCATCCGGTGCAGCCGGGCATAGGCGCCGTCGCGCGCCAGCAAAGCGTCATGGCTGCCGGTCTCGACGATCCTGCCCTCGTCCATCACCACGATCAGGTCGGCCTCGCGGATGGTCGAGAGCCGATGCGCGATGACCAGGGTCGTGCGCCCCTTCATCAGCCGCGCCAGCGCCTGCTGGACGAGGCGCTCCGATTCGGTGTCGAGCGCGCTCGTCGCCTCGTCGAGCAGGAGGATCGGCGCGTCCTTCAGGATCGCGCGGGCAATCGCGATGCGCTGGCGCTCGCCACCGGAAAGCTTGTGGCCGCGCTCGCCGACGGAGGCGTCGTAGCCGCCCGGCATCGCCGTGATGAAGTCATGCGCCGCCGCAGCCTGCGCCGCCGCGACGATCTCGGCCTCGCTCGCGCCCGGCCGTCCGAAGGCGATATTGGCCCGCACCGTATCGTCGAAGAGCACGACATCCTGGCTGACGACGCCGATCTGGTGGCGCAGGCTCTTCAAGCTCACATCGCGCAGATCCTGCCCGTCGATCTCGATACGCCCCCCGGTCGGATCGTAGAGGCGCGGCACCAGCGCGAGCAGCGTCGACTTGCCGGAGCCCGAACGCCCGACCAGCGCCGTGGTCTTGCCGCCCTGCGCCACGAGGTCGATTCCTTCCAGCGCGCGCTGATCCTCGCGATAGCGAAAGCGCAGATGCCGGAAGGCGATGCCGCCGGAGGAGACCGCCAGCGGCTTCGCGCCCGGCCGGTCGAGGATCTGGGGTTTCTCGTCGAGCAGCGCGTAATAGCGCTTCAGCGAGGCGCCGGCCTCCTGCACGATGGCGTTGAGATTGCCGAGCGAGCGCATCGGCTGGGCCGCAAGCAGCAGCGCCGAGACATAACCGGTGAAATCGCCCACGGTGGACGAGCCCGAGGTGATGCGCACGCCGATCGCGGCGAGCACGCCCGCGACCGCCATGCCGCCCCCGACCTCCAGCAGCGGATCGAGCCGGCCGCGCGCATTGGCGGCCTTCATCTTGAGCGCCCGGATCGTCTCGAAGGCGCTGGCCGCCCGCTGCTTCAGATAGGGCTCGAGCGAATCGGTCTTGGCGACGCGCGCGCCCTGCAGGCTTTCGGTGACGAGGCTCGCCATGATGCCCGTCTGCTCCTGCTGGGAATTGGCCATGCGCCGGAGCTTCTTGCCGATCCGGCCGATCGGATGGGCGATCACGGGCGCGATCAGCAGCACGACCAGCGTCATCTGCCAGTCGATCCAGAACAGCGCGCCGATCAGCGCGATCGCCGTCACCACATCGCGGATGGCGATGTTGACGATGCGCGTCAGCGCTTCCTTGACGAAGGTGAAATCGGTGGTGAAGCGCTGCGTCAGCGAGGCCGGGTTCTCCTTCTGAAGCTGCGCGAGATCGGCATCGATCAGATGGCCGTAAAGCTCCGTCTGCATGTCGGCCTCGATCCGGCTGACCACGGTATTCGTCATCACCGTCTGAGCGAGCAGCGAGAAGCCCTTGATGGCGGTCACGATGACCACCACGGTCGCGACGGCGTTGATCACGCCGATATCGTAGTTGATCGACTTGGAGACCAGTCGCTCCATGCGCCGCACGAACCCGGTCGATTCGGCGGCCAGCGGATCGGCGAAGGCATCGAAGGCCGCCTTGATCAGCAGCGGATAGAAGCTCGTCGTCGCCGCGATGACCACGACCAGCGCCAGGATCATCGCCATCTGCGGCAGGTAGCGGCTGATCTGCTCGCGCCAGACGCGGGCGAAGAGCGCGAGGGTGTCGTCGGTGACGCGGCCGATCTTCATGGGCCGCGCCCTACCATGCCGGGCCGGCAAGCGCCACTGGCGTGGATGGGACGGGCAATGTGGCAATCGGGTCTTGCTCCGGACACGAAGCTGTCATCCCATGGCCCGAACGATTCAGGAGACTCCATGCCTTCGACCCCGCCGGCGCAGCCGGGCCAGAGCTTTGCCGAGATCGATACGCCTGCGCTGCTGCTCGACCTCGATGCCTTCGAGCGCAATCTCGTCGCCATGGCCGCCTTCAGCGAGGCTCACGGCATTCGTCTGCGGCCTCACGCCAAGACCCATAAGAGCCCGGAGATCGCGCTGCGCCAGATCGCCCATGGCGCCGTGGGGCAATGCTGCCAGAAGGTTTCGGAGGCGGAAATCCTCGTCGCCGGCGGCGTCGGTGACGTGCTGGTGACCAACGAGATCGCGAGCCCCGCCAAGCTGGACCGCCTCGCCATCCTCGCGCGCAGCGCCAAGATCGGCCTTTGCGTCGATCACGCCGACGGTGTGCGCGAGGCGGCTGCGGCTGCCGCGCGCCATGACGTAGTGCTCGACGTCATGGTCGAGATCGATGTCGGCGGGCGCCGCTGCGGCGTCGCGCCGGGAGAAGGCGCCGTCCGGCTGGCCGAGGCCATCGCGCGCTCGAACACGCTGCGCTTCGCCGGCTTGCAGGCCTATCACGGCGCCGCCCAGCACATGCGCTCCATCGACGAGCGCAGCGAGGCCATCGAGCGCGCCGGGCTCGCGGCGCGCAACACCGCCGAGCGTCTCGCCCAGGCCGGTTTGGAGTGCCCGGTCATCAGCGGCGCCGGCACCGGCACCTATGAGCTCGAGGCGCAGTCGGGCATCTGGAACGAATTGCAATGCGGCTCCTACATCTTCATGGACGCCGATTATGCCCGCAACCGCCAGGCCGACGGCTCGCCCTTCCGTAGCTTCGAGCACGCGCTCTTCATCCTCGCCGGCGTGATGAGCAAGCCGGTGCCGGACCGCGCCATCGTCGATGCCGGGCACAAGACCGCCTCGGTCGATTCCGGCATGCCGGTGCCGTTCCAGCGCGAGGGCGCGATCTACACCAAGCCTTCCGACGAGCATGGCGTCCTGACCGGCGATCCCGTCGCGTTGCCGCATCGCGGCGACCGCGTCCTGCTGATTCCCGGCCATTGCGACCCGACCGTGAACCTGCACGACTGGTATGTCTGCGTGCGCGGCCTGCACGGGCCCGATGCCCATGTCGAGGCGGTCTGGCCGGTTGCGGCGCGCGGCGCCCTGACCTGATCTTCCGGGACTGCTGGCTGAGCGCGGCCGCCCGGGTCACATCCTCAGCCGGTTCGAGCTGATGCGAGGCTGTGCCGCCGCCCGATGAAAGCTGGGCTGGGCCGGTCGGGCCCTTCGGCGAGGCCGCGCGCGACCATCAAGCGTTCGGGAGACGGCCTCGGAAACGCACCGTCGTCCCAGGCTTGCCCCGGGATCCATCATCAAGCGCAGCGCCTTTCGATGGATCCCGTATCGGCGTCGCTGGCGCGGCTTGTCCGGGATGACGGAGAGGTTCCGAACGGAACCTGGCAGCGTCAGGGCCGCCAGCCGGTCTCTTCCACCGGAGCGCTCTCGCGCTCTTCCTCGCGGCGCGCCTCCTCGACCACCGCGAAAAGCGCCCGCAGGGCCGCGTCGACACCTTCGCCCGAGGCCGAGGACAGGATGATCGGCATGCGCTTGGCCGCCCGCTTCAAGCGCGCCACCTGTTCCTTCAGCAGCTCCGGCGACAGCGCGTCGACCTTGGAGAGGGCGACGATCTCGGGCTTGTCCGCCAGCCCCTCGCCATAGGCCTCCAGCTCCTCGCGCACGACCTTGTAGGCCTTGCCGGCGTGCTCGCTCGTGCCCTCGACCAGATGCAGCAGCACGCGGCAGCGCTCGATATGGCCGAGGAAGCGGTCGCCGAGACCATGGCCCTCATGCGCGCCCTCGATCAGGCCGGGAATATCGGCCAGCACCATCTCCTGGTCATGGACGCGCACGACGCCGAGGCCGGGATGCAGCGTGGTGAAGGGATAATCCGCGATCTTGGGCTTGGCCGCCGTCACCGCGGCGAGGAAGGTCGATTTGCCGGCATTCGGCAGGCCGACCAGGCCCGCATCGGCGATCAGCTTCAGCCTCAACCAGATCCAGCGCTCCTCGCCCGGCAGGCCAGGATTGGCATGGCGTGGCGCCTGGTTGCTCGAGGTCTTGAAATAGGCGTTGCCGAAGCCGCCATTGCCGCCCTTGCACAGCACGAAGCGCTGGCCCGGCTCGGTCAGATCGGCGATCGGCGTCTCGCCATCCTCCTCGAGGATCTCCGTGCCCGGCGGCACCTTCAGCACGATCGCCGGCGAGTTGGCGCCGTGGCGGTCCTTGCCCATGCCGTGCTCGCCGGTCCTGGCCTTGAAATGCTGCCGGTAGCGGTAGTCGATCAGCGTGTTCAGCCCCTGCACGCATTCGACGACGATGTCGCCGCCACGCCCGCCATCGCCGCCATTGGGCCCGCCGAACTCGATGAATTTTTCGCGACGGAAGGAGACGCAGCCGGCGCCGCCGTCACCCGCCTTCACATAGATCTTGGCCTGGTCGAGGAATTTCATGGCTTCTCAGTAGTGATCCGGGGGCGCTAGGGCAATGCGTCGCATCACGCCGCGAGCCTGAAAGCGCTCATTTCCTCGCGCAGCGCATCGGCGAAGCGCTGGGCCGCCAGCCCGGGATGCGGCGCCATGATCAGCCCGACAGTGAGCTCGAACAGCGGCGGCAGGTCCTCGGCAGGCCCCAGACGGCGCAGCGAGGGCGGCACCGCGCTTTCCGTCATCGCCGTGACGCAGAAACCGCCTTCGACCGCCGACAGCACGCCCGAGGTATGCGAGCAGGAGAAGACCAGCCGATACGCCCGCCCCGCGCTGTTCAGGGCCGCGAGGATGCGCGGTCGCGCCCGGCAGCCTTCCGAGAACAGGGCGAGCGGCAGCGTCTCCTGCAATTCGGGCCGATGGCCACGCGCCGCCACCCAGATCAACGGCTCGCGCCTGAGCATCTCGCCGAGCGGCCGCTGCGGATCCTGCGTCACCACGGCGAGATCGAGTTCGCCGGCCTTGAGCGCCGGCTCGATCCGCTTCGAGATATCGCAGCGGACCTCGAGCTCGACCTTGGGATGCTCAACCGCGAAGCGCGCGATCAGCGGCCTCAGATAGGCGTCCATGTAGTCGTCGGGAACGCCGATGCGCAGCCGCCCTGTCGGCGTCTCCCCGCCCAGATCGGCCAGCGCCTCGCGCTCGACCGCCAGCAGGCGCCTTGCATGGGCGATCAGCCGCTCGCCCGCATCGGTCGGCGTGACGCCGCGGCGCGAGCGCTCCAGCAGCTTGTGGCCGAGCTGGCTCTCCAGATCCTGAATGCGCACCGAGATCGCCGATTGCGTGCGCCCGAGCCGCGCGCTGGCAGCGGTGAAGCCGCCGGTTTCCGCGACGGCGACCAGCATGCCGAGCGCGGCAAGGTCGAAATGGCCGTTCATCATGTGCCTCCGTGAGACGCCGATCATCCATCGATTTTAAGAATGGTTAAATCAGTATAATCCGTTTTTCCGATGCGAAAAAGCGTCCTATAGCAGCGCAGAACCGGTGGACCGGCCGATGCGGGAAGGCGAAGGAAGCCTTCCGGGCCAGGCCGCCGGCACAGAAGCAGTTTCGATGTCCGCCCCCGCGATTTCCGTCCGCCCCGCCTCCCCCGCGCTCGCCATGTTCGCCGCCCTGCTCGCGGGCGCGACCTTCATCGGCTTTTCCGGCATTTTCGTCCGCCTCAGCGATGTCGGCCCGGCCGCTGCCGGCTTCTGGCGGATGATCTTCGCCATGCCCGTGCTGGTGGCCTGGACCGCCTTCGAGCGGCGCCGGCCTGCGGGCGGATCCTCGCTCGGTCGCGGCGCTTTCGTGCCGATCGCGCTGGCCGGCCTGACCTTCGGCGTCGATGTCGTGCTCTACAATGCCTCGCTCGGCTTCACGACCATCGCCAACGCCTCGCTGCTCGGCAATCTCGCGCCGGTCGGCGTCGTGCTCGGCGGCTGGCTGATCCTCGGCGACAAGCCGTCGCGCCGCATCCTCGGCGCGCTGATGCTGGCGATCGCCGGCGCGCTGCTGCTCGTGCTGCCGAAATTCACCGGCAACCCCGCCGCCACCGGCAATCTCCTCGGCGATTCGCTGGCCGTCGGTGCAGCGATGTCCTACGCCGCCTATATCCTCGCCATCGGCCGTGCGCGCGGCCGCGCCGATGCTGGGCTGGTCAGCCTGATCTCCAGCCTCGTCTGCGCCGGCTTCTGCTTCGTCGCGGCGCTGGTCTTGCACGAGCAGATCATCCCGATGAGCCTGCAGGGCTGGCTCGCGGTGATCGGGCTCGGCCTCGTCTCGCATGCGCTCGGCCAGGGGCTGATCACGCTCTCGCTCGGCAGCTATGGCGCCAGCGCGGCCTCGCTTGTCATGGTCTGGCCGGCGCTGGTCGCGGTGCTCGCCGCCTGGGCGATCTTCGGCGAGCAGCCGACCCCGGTGCAGGCCTTCGGCGGCGTCGCCATTCTCGCCGCCGTGCTGATGGTGCGGCGCGGCTGAACTCCGCGCTCAGACCGCCGGCTTGACGCCATAGTGCAGGATCACGGTGCCGTTCTTGAGCGGACGGGCCGCGATCAGCGCATAGTGGCGCTTTTCCGCGTTCGGCTTGAACAAGGGCGTGCCCTGCCCGATCGTGACCGGCGCGACCGCGATCATGATCTCGTCGACCAGCCCCGCCGCCAGCAGCGACTCCGTCAGTACGGCGCTGCCGAAGACATAGATGTCCTTGCCGGCTTCCGCTTTTCGGCGCGTGATCTCCCCGACGATATCGGCCGTGACCGTGGTGTTGTTCCAGTCGGAGCCGGTCAGGCTGCGTGAGGCGACGAGCTTCGGCAGGGCGTTCATGAAACCCTTGGTCTCGCCCTCCTCCTCGGCCGAAGTCCAATAGGCCTTCATGCCCTCATAGGTGACGCGGCCGAAGACGAGCAGCCCCGCCTTGCGCCCGACTTCGCTGCTGAGCGCGGAGAGCTCCTCGCCCCAGGCGTCACCGTGGAAGCCGAGATCCCACTTCTCCTTGCCTTCGAAGAACCCCTCCAGCGTCACCAGATTCCAGACGATCACCTTGGCCATGGCATCCTCTCGATAGGTTCGGTCAAAACCAGTTTCAATTTGCAATCAGTTGCTGTGTAGCGAAACCGATCCTATATTGCAACTGGTTTTGGAGACGAGCATGCGCGAGACCGGCCGTTCGGGCTGTCCGATCAATCTGACGCTGGAAATCCTGGGCGATCGCTGGAGCCTGATCGTCCTGCGCGACATCATGTTCGGCAACCGCCGGCATTTTCGCGAGATGCTGGCGAAATCGGACGAAGGCATCGCCTCGAACATCCTCGCCGACCGGCTGAAGCGGCTGGTCGAGCGCGGGCTGCTCTCGCGCCGCGACGACGCCACGCACAAGCAGAAGGCGATCTACAGCCTGACCGAGATGGGCATCGCGCTCGTCCCGGTCTTCGCCGCGATGGGCGAATGGGGCCGGCGCTTCCTGCCGGTCACCGAGGAATTGTCGATCCGTGCGGAGCTGCTCAGCGAAGGCGGCCCGGCGCTGTGGGAGCGCTTCATGCAGGAGCTCCGGCACCTGCATCTCGACGCGCCCAAGCCCGCGCAATCCGTGCTTGACGAGTTGACGCAGGCCTATCGGGACGCGCTGGCGCGCAGGGCAAGCGCGCGCCCCGGCACCCCTGTTGATCGGTAGTCATAGACTATCGAGGTACTTTCTCATTATCAGGCACCTCTACAAACGGCTTCTCACCGTTCATATCATAGGCGTCATCCAAAAAGTCCAAAAAGGCGCTTTTCAATATTTCGTACCTGCCTCGCTGACTTATACCGTCATTTGTACTTCTATTCAGCGTATCATATCTCGCATACTGCTGATCAACATGAGAGTCTGCTCCCATTTCCTTCTGAGCTTCACGGCTAGCTCTCCGCTCCATCTCAAAAGAGAGCAGAAATGGTCTAATATCATCGCGATATTTCGGAGTCACTGACCTCACAAACCAAAAGTATACCGGAAATATACCTGCCGATGCCAATAGTTCATCGCTGGGTAAGAAAACCTCATCCATCGAGTCGAAGGTATCAACGACACGACGCGCCGCCAATTCGAGCTTATTCTTATCAATTGCCTTCTTGTCAATCTGAATTCCTCGCGCGAAGTCATCTAAGATTGATTTTTTTGTAGTAACAGGACGGCCTTCATATTCAAAAAGCAGAACCTTTGCAGCAGCGTTCTGATCGCCCGCGCGCTTTGTGCTGAAACGGATCGCCTCTTGGAAAACGGAATGCTCTGTCAGACTCCTGATAACGTCGGTTACCGGCCCAGCAATAGCGTTTCTAACCTCCGCACCGGTCAAAGGCTTGCTTCTGTTCAAGCGAACAAACAATTCATTAACGTCACGCTCGTCATCTGCGACAACGCTCATTATATCGAATGAAAAATTCTCAAACTCATCGGCGATAGTGCGGTGGTTGCGCCTAAGATCACGCAAACTTAATCCACCGACCTTTAACGAGGGGTCGCTTCTAAGGACGAAATCCGAATTCAGAACAAGCTTATTATCAAAGAAATCAAATACAGCTTCAAGGCGCTGCTTTCCGTCGATAATAGCATACGGTAATTTTTTCTCGTTCAAAGACGAGTTTCCGTACTGAAAATCAGCAAGGTACAGCTTAGGAATATCAAATCCATTAATTATGGAATCGATCAAAAACCCCTTGTCGATCTGCGACCAGAGTCTTCCCTTTCGCTGGTAAGGCGGAGAGAAATCTATGCTAGCACGGCGCCCATACCACCAGATCAAAGTCCTTGTTTGATGAGGAGTAATTCGAAGCTTCGCCATCAGTGATACCCAAAACTACGCTTTATCTCTAAGGACAACCCAAAAACATCTGGGTAGATCGTCGATTCCGCGATTCCCTTCCTGTACAGAGAAGATAATATACCATCAACACTATTCTTATCTATGATCAGTTTCTGAAAGCTTCCATCTGAAAATTTTCCATCGACGTATAATTTTTCCATCCCCTCTGTGCCCTTACCAAACAATGCAAAGACACCCCTTTGAGCAACGATCCTAGGGCTATTATGCGTACCATATATCATAATCGGCATAGTTGCTCGCTGATCGATCTCAGCCGATGGGCTATAGGCTTTTATTTCTTCGCAGTGCTCATCCAAGACTCCGCCCGCGAAAGATATATGAGACAGGGCTGTCCGGTTCCAGGCAACGGGATCGCAGAGCCAAAGGGCAGCATCAGCTTGAGGCTTTCCGCGTTTATCGCGCCTAACTGAAGTTAAGGCAAAATATAAACCCACAAATGGGCTTTCGGACCAATCAAGCAGCCTAGTCGGAATGCCGTAATGCTGCATAAAGAATAATGTCTTCCACTCGCTGGCAAAATCCATACTGACGAACGGAGGTGATTTTTGGGCAAATGAATTCGCAATTCCTTTCTCAATTTTATTGAGTTGCTCTGCGCTCGGTAACGGAGACAACCGCGCAAGGCCTGGTACAAGGGAATAGCTGGAATCACCGACTCCTCGGTACCAAGAAATACTTCTACTATTCTGAAATTCTTCGATGCAATCGAGAATTGCCGAGATGCTATCGGGCCTCTTTTCTGTAATCTTAGTCACCAATTCCGCTCGCCATAACCCGTCTTTCAGGAAATATGGCAAAAACATGTCATTCGCGCAAGCAGGCCCAACTGAGCGATTAGACCCTCACTCCGCCGCCAACCGCGGCGGCATCTTGCGGCCCATCGCCTCCGCCGTCGCCTCGTCCGGCGTCGCATGCTCGTCATGGATCGGCTCCCACTGGCTTTCGTCCTCCGCCTTGCTGAAGAAGCGGCCGAACAGGCGCCCGGTCAGATGCGAGAGATCGTCCATCACCGCGTAGAAGGACGGCACGAAGATCAGCGAGAGCACCGTCGAGACCAGGAGCCCACCAATCACCGCGATCGCCATCGGCGCGCGGAACTCGCCGCCATCGCCGACGCCATAGGCCGAGGGCAGCATGCCCGCCGCCATGGCGATGGTGGTCATCAGGATCGGGCGGGCCCGCTTGCGGCCGGCTTCGAGCAGCGCCGTCATCCGGTCCTTGCCCCGGCCAACCTCCTCCACCGCGAAATCGACCAGCATGATCGCGTTCTTGGTGACGATGCCCATCAGCATGAGCAGGCCGATATAGACCGGCATCGAGACGGCATTGCCCGTCGCCAGCAGCGCGATCACCACGCCGCCGAAGGAGAGCGGCAGCGAGAGCAGGATGGTGATCGGCTGGAAGACCGAGCCGAAGAGCAGGATCAGCACGGCGAGCACCAGCATCAGGCCGGTGGTCATCGCAGTGATGAAGCCCTGGACGACCTCGCCCTGAATCTCGGCATCGCCGGTGGCGGCGATCCAGACGCCCGGCGGCAGGCCGACCTCCTCGACGATGTCGTGGAACCGGTCCTGCGCGGTGCCGAGCTCGAAGCCGCGCTTGAGGTCGGCGCCGATCTGGGCCCGGCGCACGCGGTCATAGCGGTCGATCGAGCTCGGCCCCTCGCCAAAGCCGACATCGGCGACGGCCGTGAGCGGGATGGAGACGCCGTTGGTATTGGTCACGCGCAGAGCCGCGATGTTGCGGATGTCGGTGCGCGCGGCTTCGTCGAGCTGGACGCGGATCGGGATCTGCCGGTCGCCAGCGTTGAACTTGGCGAGATTGGCGCCGACATCGCCGATGGTCGCAACGCGCACGGCCTCCGAGATCGCTTCCGCCGTGACACCGAGATTGGCGGCCTCCTCCAGCTTCGGCGTGACGCGCAGCTCCGGCCGGCTCAGCGAGCCCGCAGTCGCAACGTTGAGATAGCCCGGGACCTGGCGCATCCGCGCCTCGATCTTGGCCACCGCCGCATCGAGCGCGTCGCCATCCTTCGACAGGATCGAGAAGGCCATCTCGCGCTCGCCGCGCTCGTTGACATACCAGGCGCGCACATCCGGCACGCTGGCGAGCTTCTCGGCGATGGTGACCTTGAGCTCCTTCTGCTTGATGTCGCGCTCGGCCTTCGGCTTGAGCAGGACGAAGACGGCCGCACGGCGCACCTCGCGCTGGCCGGTCGGCGACGCCCCGCCGAGCACGAAGACGTCACGCACCTCGGGAATGGTCTTCAGCGCATCGACGAGCTTGTCGGTGGTGACGCGGGTGTCCTCCAGCGTCGCGCCGGGCGGTAATTCGACCGAAGCGACGACGCGCGAGGTGTCCTCGTCCGGGATAAAGCCGGTCGGCAGGAGCTGCGTCGCCTGGATCGAGCCGAACAGGAAGAGGAAGCCGACCAGCAGCGTCGCATAGGCGGTGTTGAATGGCAGGGTCCGCCACGTGCCGGAGCCGTCGAGGCGCGGGAAGAACGGGATGCGCCGCTTCTTCAGCGTGGTTTTCAGCAGCCCGACATAGCCGCCCATGATCCAGCCATCCTTGGGATCGGCATGTTTCACCGGCCGCATCAGATAGGCCGCCATCATCGGCGTGATCAGGCGCGCGACCAGAAGCGAGAACAGCACCGCGACGGCGACGGTGAGGCCGAACTGCCGGAAATACTGCCCGGCGACGCCACCCATGAAGGAGACCGGCGCGAAGATCGCGACGATGGTCAGCGTGATCGCGATGACGGCGAGCCCGATCTCGTCGGCCGCCTCCATCGCGGCGCGATAGGGCGACTTGCCCATCTTCATGTGCCGGACGATGTTCTCGATCTCAACGATGGCGTCGTCGACCAGGATGCCGGTGACCAGCGTGATGCCGAGCAGGCTCACGAGGTTGAGCGAGAAGCCCATCATCTCCATCGCCCAGAAGGTGGGGATGGCCGAGAGCGGAAGAGCGATGGCCGTGATCAGCGTCGCCCGCCAATTGCGCAGGAACAGGAAGACGACGATGACGGCGAGCGCCGCGCCTTCCAGCAGCGTCTCCATCGCCGCCTTGTAGTTGCCATGGGTATAGGCGACGGCGTCGTCGATCGGCGAGATCTGGATGTTCGGATAGCGCTTGTTGAGGGCCTCGATGCGCTGCTGCACGACCTCCTTCACCGACAATTCGCTCGAGCCCTTCGAGCGGAACACCGCGAAGGTGACGACGGGGTTCTTGTTGAGCCGGCCGAAGGCGCGCGGCTCCGAATTCGAATCCTCGACGCGGCCGAGATCCTTCAGCCGGACCTCGCGGCCCCCGGTCAGCATGATCTTCGTCTCGGCCAGATCGGAGACGGTTCTGGCGCCGGCGAGTGTACGGATCGCCTGCTCCTGACCGCCGACCTCGCCGCGCCCGCCGGCCAGGTCGACATTGGTCGCCCGCACCTGACGGTTGACCTCGCCCGCGGTGATACCGAGCGCCAGCAAACGGTCGGGATCGAGCGAGATGCGGATCTCGCGATCGACGCCGCCATAGCGCTCGACCCGGCCGACGCCTTTCAGCCCTTGCAGTTCGCGCGCGACGACATCGTCGACATGCCAGGAGAGCTGCTCCAGCGTCATGCCGGCCGAGGCCGCTCCATAGGTCAGGATCGACTGGCCCTCGACATCGATACGCTGGATGATCGGCTCGTCGATGGTGCGCGGCAGGTCGGCCCGGATCTTGGCGATGGCGTCCTTGACGTCGTTGACGGCGCGGTCGGTGTTGGTCTCGAGCCGGAACTCGATCAGCGTCAGCGACTGGCCGTCGGTCAGCGTCGAGGTGACGTGCTTGACCCCGGTGATGTTGGCGACGGAATCCTCGACGCGCTTGCTGACCTGGCTTTCGAGCTCGGCCGGCGCGGCGCCCGACTGCGTCACGGTCACCGAGACGAGCGGCACGTCGATGTTCGGGAAGCGCGTCACCGGCAGCTTCGAGAAGGAGAGCAGCCCGAGCACGCAGAGCACGACGAAGAGCAGGATCGCCGGGACGGGCTTGCGGATCGACCAGGCGGAGAAATTGACGTTCATCGCCCGCCCCGTCAGTTGGTCGCGACGGGCGTGATGAGGTCGCCGTCCCGCACGAAGGTGCCGGCGCGCGCCACCACGGTCTCGCCCGCGGCGAGCCCGGTCGCGATCTCGGCGCGCCCGTCCCCGGAGAGGCCGAGCGTCACCTTCCTGGTCACGATCTTGCCCTCCTTCACCGTCTGCACCGTCGGGCCGCTGCGCGTATAGGTGATCGCCGAAAGCGGCAGCGTGACCGCCTGCTTGCGGCCGGTCTCGATGACCCCACGCGCAAAGGAGCCGATCGCGACCGGCGGGTTGCCGTCGAGCGCGACGCGCACGCGGCCGAGCCGCGAGGTCTTGTCGACCTCCGGGGAGATCAGGCGGATCGTGCCCTTGAGCGCTTCCTTGGCGCCGGCCGGCGTGACCGCGACCGGCTGGCCCAGCGTCAGCGCCGGGATATCGACCTCGGCGACCTGCGCCTCCAGCTCGACGGCGCCGTTCGCGATGATCCGGAACAGCGGTTCCGAACTCGGCAGCATGCTCGCCGTCGCGCCGAGCTTGGCGGTGCGGCGGCTGATCATGCCGGCCTGCGGCGCCTTGATCTCGGTCCGCGCCAGACGGACGGCGATGTCGTTGCCCTGCGCCCGCGCCAAAGCGCGATCGGCGGTGGCGATGGCGAGCGCCTCGCGAGCGGAACTGGCCCGAGCCTGAGCCGAGCGCGCCGCGGCGGAGCGCTGGTCGAAGGTCTCGGCGCTGGCATTGCCGCTGTCGCGCAGCGCCTTGGTGCGATCGAAGGCGTTGTTGGCCTGCACCAGATTGGCGTCGGCCTCGGCGATCTGGGCGTTGGCCTGGGCGATCGCAGCTTCGGCGCGGGCGATCTGCGCGTCGTTCTGCGTCTTCTGCACATCGAGCATCGTGCGGTCCAGCCGCGCCAGCACCTGCCCCTTGACGACCTTGTCGCCTTCCTCGGCGAGAATGGCGATGATCGACAGCCCGTCGACCTCAGGCGAGACCAGAACCTCGTCGCGCGCGATCATCGACCCCGAGACGAGGACGCTCTGGACGATCTCGGTGGTCTTGGCATGGGTGACGGTGACGGATGGACCGGTTGCCGGCGCCTGAGGATGGGCCGCCGACGCCTGGGAGCTGGCCGCGGGCGCCTGTGCGCGTGCCGGCACGGCGGCAGTCGCCGCAAGCAGCATCGCCGGAAGCATCAGGCGCAGTGCGGGGGAGAGAAGGCTCATCGGGAACGACCCTGTTGCGGCGGCGCGGCGGAGGCGCGGCAAGTGCGGATGGGAGAGCGCGCGTCGCATCACGGCTGCGTCTCGATTTCGGGGAGGAGCATGGTGCGGGCGAGCGTGCGCATGCTTCTGAACAGAACGTCGGCGCCGGCCTCGGCATCGAAATGGGGCTCGATACCGCGGCGACAGAAAAAGCCGTCTGCCATCATCGAGATCGCCAGCAGGAAGCTCTGCTCGTCGAGGGTCGCCGGCAATTCGCCGTTGCGCTTCGCCTCGGAGATCGCGGCGATGAGCCCCTCCATCAGGGATCCCTCGATGTCAGCGCACATGCTGGCCATCTGCTCGTTACGCGCGGCCTCGGCCCAGATCTGAAGCGCGATCACCGCCTTTTCGCGCGGCTGGCGGACGAGATGCTTGCGCCCGATCTCCTCGAGCTGGTCGAGCAGCGACCCCTTGCTCGGGCAAAGCCCGGCGAAATCCGCGGCGATCGTGCTGCGGTCGCGCTCGGCCATGCCGGCGATGATCGCGTCCTTGGAATTGAAGTAGCGGTAGAGATTGCCCGGGCTCATGCCGGCTTCCGCCGCCACGTCCTGCATCGTGGCCACATGGAATCCGCTGCGCGCGAAGACCCCTTCGGCGGCGTCGAGGATGCGGATATGGCGCTCCGAAAGCGGGCTTTCGGGCAAGGCTGTGGCGAGATGCTGCGACATGGACCGCGCGATAATGAGAATGAACGTTCATTCCCATCGCAGCCAATTGTGGCCGCGTCAAGGAGAGCCTCCCCGCCACAGGCGAGCCGGCTTTCCCTGCAAAGCGTGGCGTGCGTCCGGAATCGGCACGCAACATGCGGCTCAAAATTTGCTTGCTTCGTTCCGTCTGGAACTTCATCCTGCGGTGATCCGTCATGGTTTCACGCGTCCCTCTCAATCCCGGCCGCGCGCCAGCGAGCCTGAAGTCGGTGATGAACGACCACGCCTTTCCTCCTCGTCTGGCCGGACGCACCCGCCCGCCTGCCGCGACCCGGCGCCCGCCCTCGGCTCCCAGGCCGGTGCTGATCGTGCTGCATCAGGAGCATTCCACGCCCGGCCGCGTCGGCCGGCTGCTGCAGGCGCGTGGCCATGCGCTCGACATCCGCAAGCCGCGCTTCGGCGATTCGCTGCCCGCGACCATGCGCGACCATGCCGGGGCAGTGATCTTCGGCGGCCCGATGGGGGCCAATGATCCCGAGGATTTCGTCAAGGCGGAGATCGACTGGATCGGCACCTGCCTGAAGGAGGACGCACCTTTCCTCGGCATCTGCCTCGGCGCGCAGATGCTGGCCAAGCAGATGGGTGCTGAGGTCTACACCCATGGTGAAGGTCGCGCCGAGGTCGGCTATTACCCGCTCTCCATCACCGAGGCTGGAAAGGCCCATGCCGAGACGGCCGGCTTCGTCTGGCCCGGCACCGTCTATCAATGGCACCGCGACGGCTTCGACTGCCCGCGCGGCGCCGAATGCCTCGCCACCGGCGGCGATTTCCCGACCCAGGCGATCCGCGCCGCCTCGCGCGTCTACGGCATCCAGTTCCACCCCGAGGTCACGCCCGCGATGATGTATCGCTGGTCGGTGCGCGGCTATGAGCGCACCCTGATGCCGGGCGCGCAGCTCGGCCACACCCATGTGCCTGGCTGGTTCCAGCACGACCCGGCGATCCGCCTCTGGCTCGACGCCTTCCTCGACCATTGGCTGAAGGAGCCGGCGGAAGCCGGAACGGCAACCGCGTGACTCGTACAGCTCTCGTCCTCGGCGCCGGCATGGTCGGCGTCTCCTGCGCGCTCGCCTTGCAGAAGCGCGGCTTCACCGTGACACTCATCGATCGCAAGGAGCCGGGACGCGAAACCTCCTATGGCAACGCCGGGGTGCTCGCCCGCTCCTCGATCGCACCACTCAACAACCCCTCGCTCTACGGCAAGCTGGCCAGCTATCTCGGTAACGGCCACCCGGCGCTCAATCTGAGCTGGCGCCGCGCCCTGACGCGGCCGGGCTGGCTGCTGCGCTTCCTCTGGGAAGGCCGCCCCTCCCAGGCGGCCGCCCGCATCGCCGCGCTCGATTCCATCACCGCCAGCACGGTCGAGCGCCACCGCGCCCTGATGACCGAGGCCGGCGTGGCGCATCGCCTGCGCGAGAACGGCACGCTCAAGCTCTGGCGCAGCGAAGCCGGCCATGCCGCCGCGCAGGCCGAGCATCATTTCCTCAAGCGCCACGGCATCGCCTCGCGGCTCCTCGACCGGCAGGGCATCTCCGCCGTCGAGCCGCATCTGAACCCGATCTTTCGAGCCGGCCTGCTCATCCCCTCCAACGCCTCGGTCGATTCCCCCGGCGCCGTCACCGCCGCCTATGCCGCGCTCTTCGCCGGCCGCGGCGGGCAGATCGTGCAGGCCGAGGTGAAGGCGCTCACCCGTCAAGACGCCGGCTGGCGCGCCGCAACCGACAAGGGCACCTTCGAGGCCGGGATCGCCGTAGTGGCGCTCGGCCCCTGGAGCGGCGATCTGCTGAAACCGCTCGGCCTCGACCCCAGGCTCGATGTCGAGCGCGGCTATCACCGCCACCTGAAGCCCGAAGCCCGCGCGACCTTGTCGCGGCCGATCTACGATGTCGACGCCGCTTATTTCATGGCGCCGATGGAGCAGGGCTATCGCGTGACCAGCGGCGTCGACCTGTCCTTCCGCGACGCGCCCGACGCGCATCGCCAGATCGACAGCGTGACGGAGGCTGCGCGCGAGGCCTTTCCGCTCGGCGCCGTTGCCGGCGAAACCTGGCGCGGGGCGCGGCCGACCTTGCCGGATTCACTGCCGATGATTGGCGAGGCGCCTGGTAATCCCGGCCTCTGGCTCGCCTTCGGCAACCAGCATATCGGCTTCTCGACTGGCCCGATTACCGGCGAGATGATCGCGGCGATGGTCTGCGGCGAGGCGCCGCCGGCCGATCCTAAGCCGTTCCGGCCGGGACGGTATATCGGCTGAGGTCGGCTTTAGAGACCCATCGAAATGGGCGCTGGGAACCCCTCTCCCGGATGAGAGAAGGGTACCCCGCGCTTTCCACTAGCGACACGCGGACAACACCAACGAAAAAGGCCAGCCCAGAGGCTGGCGTTGATCGAAGCACCGGAAGCGCAGCCGATCGCGCCGGCTCAGACCTGGCGCGCCACCATCATCTTCTTGACCTCGGCGATCGCCTTGGCCGGGTTCAGGCCCTTCGGGCAGGCATTCGCGCAGTTCATGATGGTGTGGCAGCGATAGAGCCGGAAGGGATCTTCCAGATTGTCGAGCCGTTCGCCGGTCGCCTCGTCGCGCGAGTCGATCAGCCAGCGATAGGCCTGCAGCAGCGCGGCCGGGCCGAGATAGCGGTCGCCGTTCCACCAATAGCTCGGGCAGGAGGTCGAGCAGCAGGCGCACAGGATGCACTCGTAGAGGCCGTCGAGCTTCTCGCGGTCGTCCTTGGCCTGGCGCCACTCCTTCTCGGGAGCCGGCGTCGTCGTCTTCAGCCAGGGCTCGATCGAGGCGTGCTGAGCGTAGAAGCGCGTCAGGTCGGGCACGAGGTCCTTGACCACCGGCATATGCGGCAGCGGGTAGATCGCGACCCGGCCCGCATTCTTGCCGGTGCCGCCGCACTCGTCGATGCCGGTGGTGCAGGCCAAGCCGTTCTTGCCGTCCATGTTCATGGCGCAGGAACCGCAGATGCCCTCGCGGCAGGAGCGGCGGAAGGTCAGGGTCGGGTCGACCTTGTTCTTGATCCAGATCAGCGCGTCCAGAACCATCGGCCCGCAATCGTCGCGGTCGACATAATAGGTGTCGGTGCGCGGATTGGCGGTATCGTCCGGGTTCCAGCGATAAATCTTGAACTCGGTGACGTTCTTGGCGCCGGCCGGCTTCGGCCAGGCCTTGCCTTCGGTCAGGCGGGAGTTCTTCGGAAGATTGAATTCAGCCATCAGATCGTCCTCAGTACACCCGTGCCTTGGGCTTGATGTACTCGATGTCGTTGGACATCGTGTAGGTGTGCACCGGTCGGTCGTCGAGCGTGACGGTCCGCTTCTCGTCGTCGATCCAGGACAGGGTGTGCTTCATCCAGTCCTTGTCGTCGCGGTTCGGATAGTCCTCGCGGGCATGGGCACCACGGCTTTCCGGGCGGTTCAGCGCCGAATCCATGGTCACGACCGCCTGGGTGATCAGGTTGTCGAATTCCAGCGTCTCGATCAGGTCCGAGTTCCAGATCAGCGAGCGATCCTTCGTGCCGACATCGGCGATGCCGCCCCAGACCTCGTGGATGAGCTTGTGGCCCTCTTCCAGCGTCTCGCCGGTGCGGTAGACGGCGCAGTTGTCCTGCATCGTCCGCTGCATCTTGTCGCGCAGCACCGCGGTCGGCGTGCTGCCCGAAGCGTTGCGGTACTTGTCGAGGCGGGTGAGCGCGAGGTCGGAGGAGCCCTTCGGCAATTCCGGCTGCTTCTCGCCGGCCGTGACCGTCTCGGCGCAGCGCAGGCCCGCCGCGCGGCCGAAGACGACGAGGTCGATCAGCGAGTTCGAGCCGAGGCGGTTGGCGCCATGCACCGAGACGCAGGCCGCCTCGCCGAGCGCCATCAGGCCGGGAACGACCGTATCCGGATCGCCGCCGACCTTGGTCAGCACCTCGCCGTGGAAGTTCGTCGGGATGCCGCCCATGTTGTAGTGGACGGTCGGCAGAACCGGGATCGGCTCGCGCGTCACGTCGACGCCGGCGAAGATCTTGGCGCTCTCGGAGATGCCCGGCAGGCGCTCATGCAGGATCTTCGGGTCGAGATGGTCGAGATGCAGGTAGATGTGGTCCTTGGTCTTGCCGACGCCGCGCCCGGCCCGGATCTCCATCGTCATCGAGCGTGAGACGACGTCGCGCGAAGCGAGGTCCTTGGCCGAGGGGGCATAGCGCTCCATGAAGCGCTCGCCCTCTGAGTTGGTGAGATAACCGCCTTCGCCACGCGCGCCCTCGGTGATCAGGCAGCCCGAGCCGTAGATGCCGGTCGGGTGGAACTGCACGAACTCCATGTCCTGCAGCGGCAGGCCGGCGCGCAGCACCATGCCGCCGCCGTCGCCGGTGCAGGTATGGGCCGAGGTCGCCGAGAAATAGGCGCGGCCATAGCCGCCGGTCGCCAGGATGGTCTGCTGGGCGCGGAAGCGGTGCAGCGTGCCGTCATCGAGCTTGAGCGCGATCACGCCACGGCAATGGCCGTCCTCGTCCATGATCAGGTCGATGGCGAAATACTCGATGAAGAACTCGGTGTTGTAGCGCAGCGCCTGGCCATAGAGCGTGTGCAGCATGGCGTGGCCGGTGCGGTCGGCCGCGGCGCAGGTGCGCTGGGCCGGCGGGCCTTCGCCGAATTCGGTGGTCATGCCGCCGAAGGGGCGCTGGTAGATGCGGCCGTCCTCGGTGCGCGAGAAGGGCACGCCCCAGTGCTCGAGCTCGTAGACGGCGGCCGGCGCGTTGCGCACGAGATATTCGATGGCGTCCTGGTCGCCGAGCCAGTCCGACCCCTTCACGGTGTCGTACATATGCCACTGCCAGGTGTCCTTGCCCATATTGCCGAGCGAGGCGGCGACGCCGCCCTGGGCCGCCACGGTGTGCGAGCGGGTCGGGAAGACCTTGGTGATGCAGGCGGTGCGCAGGCCGGCCTGCGAGCAGCCGACGGTGGCGCGCAGACCCGCACCGCCAGCGCCGACGACGACGACGTCGAAGGTGTGGTCCGTGATCGGATAGGCGGTGCCGGTATAGGCCGGGACCGGACGGGATTTTGTGATCGCCATCGGATCAGCCTCCAAAAGACAGCTTCAGCACCGCGTAGACGCTGGCGGCGCCGATCGCGATGGCGAAGAAGGTGTTGGCCATGACGGCGAGGATCTTGGTCCCCTCGTTATGGACGTAATCCTCGATGATGACCTGCATGCCGAGCCGCATATGGATGCAGGCCGAGAGGGTGAAGAGCAGCATCAGGATCGCGACGAGCGGATTCGTCAGAAGGGCGACCGCCGCCGGGTAGGGCCGGCCGACCAGCGCGATGACGATGCCGATGAAGATGATCGTCAGGATCAGGTTCGAAACGGCGGTGACACGCTGCAGCCAGAAATGGCCGGTGCCGGACTTGGCGGAACCGAGGCCGCGGACGCGGCCGAGCGGGGTGCGCATCGAGGAATTGGACAGCATGAGCGGGCTCCTCAGCGCAGGACCAGAGCGACGATCCAGATCAGGACCGTCAAGCTCACCGAGGCGACGAGCGAGAACTTCGCCATGTTCATCCGGGTTTCGGGCTCATAGCCCTTGCCCATGTCCCAGACGAAATGCCTCAAGCCCCCGACCATGTGGTGGATCAGCGAGAAGCTGTAGAGGAAGAGGACGAGCCGGCCGAGGAAGGAGCCGGCAATCACCTGGGCCGTATCGAAGGCGGCGGGCCCCGACGCAGCGGCGACCAGCCAGGCGGCGATCAGCACCGTGCCGAGATAGAGCCCCGTGCCGGTGACGCGATGGGCGACGGACATCGCCATCGTCCAGGACCAGCGATAGATCTGCAGGTGGGGCGAAAGCGGACGAGCCGCGGGCTTGACCTCGGCCAATATCATTCTCCGATCAAGCGGCCCGTCGGAAGGAACGGACCCATTTGGGATCATTCTAGAGTGACCCGCTCTGTAACGAAACCGGCACGACGCTGCAATGCGGCAGGCGCGAAGCAAAGTTACAGATTCTGAAATTCGTCATTTTCTTATCGAAAGCTTACCGCGGCAGCAGCGCCCAATAGTCGAAATCGAGGATCACGTCGGGCGCATATTGCTCGCCTTCCTTGAGCGGATGGGCCGCGCACGGCAGATTCTTGGTGGCGACGAGCCGGAGCCTGAGCGCGCCGACATCGCTGCGCCCCGGCAGCTCCGCGCATGCCAGAACCTCGCTCCAGGCATAGACGGTATCCCCCGCGAACAGCGGCGCGACATGGCGCCCGCCATTGATCGCGGCGATGTGAAAGGCGTTGCCGAGCCCGTTGAACGAGAGGGCGCGGGCAAGGCTGATGACATGGCCGCCATAGATCAGCCTCTTGCCGAAGCGGCTGCCCTGCGCGGCATGGGCGTCGAAATGCACCCGCGCCGTGTTCTGGTAGAGCCGCGTGGCGAGCTGATGCTCGGCCTCCTCGACGGTCATGCCGTCCACATGGTCGATCTTCTCGCCCACCGCATAATCGCCCCAGCGAAAGCGCGAACCGGCCAGCGCATCGTCATGGCCGGCGAGATCGAGCGGCGGGCAGCCCTCGCCCAACACGTCCGGCAGGACGGCCTTGGCCAGCTCCGGCACCTGCTCGGCATGGGCGGGCGTGCCCGGCTGGCGCTTGCGCACCAGCACCCAGCGCGCATAGCTCAGCACGATGTCGCCATGCTGGTTGCGGCCGATGGAGCGGACATAGACGATGCCGGCATCGCCGGCCGAGGCCTGCTTCAGCCCGATGACCTCGGAGGTCGTCGAAAGCGTGTCGCCGACGAAGACGGGCTTGAGGAAGCGCCCGTCGGCATAGCCGAGATTGGCAACGGCATTCAGCGAGATATCCGGCACCGTCTTGCCGAAGACGATGTGGAAGACGAGCAGATCGTCGACCGGCGCCGCCGGATAGCCGACGGCGCGGGCGAAGGCCTCGGAGGATTGCACGGCGAAGCGCGGGCCGTAGAGCGCCGTGTAAAGCGCGACGTCGCCCGCCGTGACCGTGCGCGGCGTCGCATGGACGATGACGTCTCCGAGGTGGAAATCCTCGAAAAAGCGGCCGGAACTGGTCTTGATCGTCGCGCCGGTCATGCGTTGCCTCCTGATGGGAGGCGAGTTTGCGTTGCAACGAAGCTCTGCGTCCAGCCCTGAAGACAGGTCGAGCGTCATGCTCGGGCTTGACCCGGGCATCTCGTGAAGGAGAAGCCCCCACGCGTCGCGAGATTCTCGGGTCGCCGCTGCGCGGCACCCGAGAATGACGCCCTTCGATCACCCCGCGATCGTCGCGAGCTTCGCCAGATCGACATTCGCGCCGCAGACGAGCACGCCGAGCCGCTCGCCCTTGGCGGGCTTGTAGGCGCCGCTGATCAGCGCGCCGAAGGCCGCCGCGCCGCCGGGCTCCACCGCGAGACGGAAATCCCGCCACAGCGCCGCCTGCGCCGCCGTGATGGCTGCGTCAGCCACCAGCGCGACATGGTCGACCGTGTCCTTGCAGACATCGTAGACGAGCTGGCCGACATTGCGCGCGCCGAGCGAATCGGCGGCGACGGAGGCGACCTTGACCTCGGCCGGCCCCTTCGCCTCCAGCGCCGCCTGCAAGGCGCGCGAGCCTTCCGGTTCGACGCCGACGACCCTGACCTTGCTGCCGGCAAACCAGCTCGCAATGCCCGAGATCAGTCCGCCACCGCCGACCGCGACGAGAACGGTGTCGAGATCGGGTTCCTGCAGATCCCATTCACGGCCTAGCGTGCCCTGGCCGGTGACGGTCTCCTTCGCCGCGAAGGGATGGATCTTCAGCGCGCCGGTTTCCGCGACGAAGCGGTCGCAGGCCGCCTGGGCATCGTCATATTGCGCGCCGCCGACCACAACCTCGGCACCGAAGCGCTTGATCGCCTCGATCTTGGCCGCGGGCGAGATCTCGGGCACGAAGATCGTCGCCTTCACCCCGCGCTTCATCGCGGCATAGGCCACCGCCGCGCCGTGATTGCCGCCCGAGGCGGCCGAGACGCCCGCAGCCGGCACCGCCAGCGAGAGCAGGTTGTTGAAGGCGCCGCGCGTCTTGAACGAGCCGGCATGCTGTAGGCATTCGAGCTTGAGCGAGAGATCCGCGGCCGAGCCGAGAGCGCCACTGCCCAGCCGCATGACAGGCGTGATCCGGGCATGCCCGGCGATGCGGGCGGCCGCTTCCTCGATCATCGGACGGGTGACGGGGCGTTCGCTCATGGCTCGATCCTGTGATGACGGCGCCCGGGACGAGAATGTCCAGATCGCGATGGGAAGCCCGTGGCTATCGCGCCCCGGCGGATCGGGAAAGGGCTTTCCGCGCCCGGCGGCAATGTGCCGGGCGACGACCAGCGCCGCCAGCGCATCGAGGAGATCGTCCGCCGCCGCGCCGCGCGGAGGCCGCGCCGAGAGCGCCTCGGCTGCGATGCCGGCGTCCCTGAGCAGTCCCCGCCGCTCAGCCATGCCGGGGGGATTGATGACCCCCTTGACCTTCTTCGGATGGGCGAGCGGCACGCCCTTCATCATTCGGAAGGCGAGCTCGGGATGGACTTCGAAGACGCGCTCGCGCCATTCCGCCTCCGCGCGGAGCAAGGCATCGATCTCGCGGATCTTCGGGAAGAGGTGAAAGCCCTGCTTCGAGACCTTGCGGGGCGGATCGGACGCAGCGAGCGCCAACGCGCAAGCCTCTCGATAATCGGACGCTTCGACAGCACGGCGCGCCGGAATCGAAAAAACCGAGGACTGCCTGTCGCCCAGCAGCGCCCGCACCGCCTGCTCCGGTCCGCGCCCGGAACCCGTCACCTGATCCGGCAGACCGATCGGCATGTCGACCGCAACGATATCGGGCCCGATCTCGCCGGCGAACAGATCGGCGAAGCGCGGCACCACACGGATGATCGGCGCCGCCGGCCCTTCGGCGGAAGCGATGGCCGCGATCCAACCCGCCTTGCAGCCATCCACACCGGCCAGCCATGCCATGCCCGTTCCCTCCGCCTTTCGCAGCGCTGGCATCGCATCCGCGTTCGTCTACTGTGCGGCGCAGCACAAGCCGGCCGTGTCAGGAGAGACGATGACCGCGATCCGCCCCCGCCGCAGCGCCCTTTATATGCCGGGCTCGAACGCCCGCGCGCTGGAAAAGGCGCGTGAGATCGCGGCCGACGTCCTGATCCTCGACCTGGAGGATGCTGTCGCCCCCGATGCCAAGGCAACGGCGCGCGAGCAAGTCTGCGCCGCCGTGAAGGCGGGCGGCTATGGCCGGCGCGAGCTGGTGATCCGCGTCAACGGCGCCGGCACGCCCTGGTTCGCGGACGACCTGGCTGCCGCAGCGGAGGCCGGGCCGCAGGCGATCCTGGTCCCGAAGGTCTCGGCGCCGGATGAACTGCACGAGATCGCCAGCCGGCTCGGTGGTCTTCGGGCCGATTCCGCCATCGCGGTCTGGGCGATGATCGAGACCCCGCTCGCGATCCTCGACGTCGAGCGCATCGCACGGGCCGCGCGCGACCCTGCCACGCGGCTCGCCTGCTTCGTCATGGGCACGAACGATCTCGCCAAGGAGACCCGCGCCCGCTTCGTGCCGGGCCGGGCGACGATGCTGCCCTGGCTGACGAGCGCGCTGCTGGCCGCCCGCGCCCATGGCATCGACATCCTCGACGGCGTCTACAACGACATCAAGGACGAGGCCGGCTTCCGCGCCGAATGCGAGCAGGCGCGCGATCTCGGCTTCGACGGCAAGACCCTGATCCACCCCTCGCAGGTCGGGCCGGCGAATACGGTCTTCGCGCCGGACGAGGCGGAGCTCGCCCGGGCACGGGCCATCATCGCCGCCTTCGACCTGCCGGAGAACGCCGGCAAGGGCGCGATCCAGCTCGACGGCCGCATGGTCGAATTGCTGCATGCCGAGATGGCCCGCCGCACCGTGGCGCTGGCGGAGGCGATCGCGGCGTAAGTCCCCTCTCCCCTTGCGGGAGAGGGTTAGGGTGAGGGGTCGCGCGACGTGAACGCGAGCCGGACACTGACTTCCAAAGACCTGCGGGCCACCTTCTCCCGCAAGGGGAGAAGGAAGGTCGCGCTCGGATGGTCGGGCGGCCCGCTCAGCCCTTCGCGGCCTTGGCCCGCTCGATCGCCTCGACGATCAGCTTCTTGGCCATGGCGGCGTCGCCCCAGCCCTTGAGCTTCACCCATTTCCCGGGCTCCAGATCCTTGTAGTGCTCGAAGAAGTGCTGGATCTGGTCGAGGGTGATCTTCGGCAAATCGGTGTAGTCGTGGACGTTCTCGTAGCGCTTGGTCAGCTTCGGTACGGGAACGGCGATGATCTTCTCGTCGCCGCCGCCCTCGTCTTCCATCAGCATCACGCCGATCGGCCTGACCGCGATGTAGGAGCCCGGCACCAGCGGGCGGGTATTGGCGACCAGCACGTCGCAAGGGTCGCCATCCTCCGACAGCGTGTGCGGGATGAAGCCGTAATTGCCGGGATAGCGCATCGGCGTATAGAGGAAGCGGTCGACGAAGAGCGTGCCGGCCTCCTTGTCCATCTCGTACTTGATCGGCTCGCCCCCGATCGCCACCTCGATCAGGACATTCACTTCGTCAGGCGGGTTCTTGCCGATGGAGATGGCGTCGATGCGCATGAGGGAACCTGTCGCTTGGATATTTCGCCGGGCCTTATGCAAGTTCGCGGCAAAAAGTCCAACCCCTTCCGGCAGGACAAGCCATCAGACGATTTGCGCATGGTTGCCGTCACTGCTATCCGGCCCGTCATGAACAGCCCCGAGACCAGGCCGTGCTGAGCCGCCTGCGCCCCGACGAAGAGCGCTATGCCCGCCGCATGGCCCGCATCGCCCGCTGGGACCGGCCGATCGAAGGCCGGGCCGCGCGCCTGCGCGCCTGGGCCAACATGCTGCTGGTCGACCACGGCGTCTTCCGCCTCGCCTATCTCAACGCCCATCGCGTGACGCCGCGTCTCTGGCGTTCGGCCCAGCCTGCGCCCGGCCAGATCGCGGCCTTCGCCCGCAAGGGCGTGAAGACCATCGTCAACCTGCGCGGCGGGCGCGAGCACGGCTCCTGGCCGCTCCAGAAGGAAGCCTGCGAGCGTCACGGCATCGCGCTCGTCGATTTCGTGCTGCGCTCACGCGGCGCGCCCGACCGGGAGACGATCCTCGGCGCCG
Source organism: Allobosea sp. RCC_152_1 (assembly GCF_041360765.1). NCBI lineage: Bacteria > Pseudomonadati > Pseudomonadota > Alphaproteobacteria > Hyphomicrobiales > Alloboseaceae > Allobosea > Allobosea sp. RCC_152_1. Next base: position 64,496 of record NZ_JBFUPU010000008.1, on the reverse strand, counting down.
AGGCCTTCTTCGCGAGCCTCGAAGAGCCGGCGCTGGTCCACTGCAAATCCGGCGCCGACCGGGCGGGGTTCTTCTCGGCGCTCTATCTGCTGATCCATGAAGGCCGCCCGCTCGACGAGGCGATGCGCCAGCTCTCGCTGCGCTACGGCCATTTCCGCTTTGCGAAGACCGGCATCCTCGACGCCTTCTTCGAGGCCTATCGCCGCGAGGGCGAGGCCAAGGGCATCGCCTTCCTCGACTGGGCCGCGACGATCTACGACCCCGAGCGCCTCGAACGGGACTTCAAGCCCGGTCTTCTGTCTTCGCTGATCGCGGACCGGCTGATCCGCCGGGAATAGGTCATCGACCCGAAAAGTGGAGTGCGGTCTTCGGGTCGATGCCAAAAAGCCTAGGTCATCGGCCGAAACGCCGCTGCGAGGATCACATCCTCACGACTTCGCGCCCGAAACTGCGAAATCCCAGCGCGCACTGTCCTCGGCTTCGCCAAGATGCCGCCAGATGAAGACGACATAGGCCAGCGTCCGAGCGATCGAGACCGCGCCGACGGCATAGAGCAGTGCCGGCGTCAGAGCGCCGTACCAGCGCATCACGCCGATCAGGGCCAGGAGCGAGACGGCGTTGATCAGGACTTGCCAGGCGAGTTGGCGTGACAGGGTCGCGACCTCCTGCAAAGGCCCGACCAGTGTGATCCCGCCGTAGAACAGGCTCATGATGGCGATCACCGCACCGACACCGGCCCATTTCGTTCCCTCGATGAAGCTGTCGGCGACATGGGCGCCAAGGCCGACGGCGGCGAACAGTGCGCCCGCCGCAGCGATCAGGCCGAGCGTCATCAGCCTGATCCAGAAGCGCCTGCGCTTGCCGACATAGCTGCGCAGCCCGTTGAGCACGAGCGGGGTGGAGACGGTGCCGAACATCTGGCTCGGCATCTCGAGCAGCCGCATCGCGAGCGCGACATGGGCCGCCAGCAGCGCATTGGAGGCGTAGGGCAGCGCCAGGATCGGCGCGATGCTGAAGCCATAGGCCAGCAGGGCGGAGGGCAGCAGCGCCCGCGGCGCATCGCGCCAGCGCCAGGCCGCCGCGATCAGGCTGCCGCTGTTCCACAATCGTGGCTGGACCAGCGGCCGCAGCGCCGCATGGCGGCGGCGCAGCAGATAGAGGGTCGCCAGGACATGACCGCCGGCATCCGCCATGAAAAGCGCCAGCGCCTTCGGCCCGAAGAGGCCGATCAGCACCAGCATGATCACCGGCTGGACAACCGCCTGCACCACATTGCTGTTGCCGATGGCACGGAAATCCCCTTCCGCGGTCGCCTCCGCCCAGATCAGGCGCAGGACAGAGCGCGCGGCCAGCGAGACGAAGAAGAAAAAGGCGACGGCCGGCGCCACCCAGCCCGTCAGCGCGAGACCGATCAGCACGAGCGCCGTCAGACCGAGGAATGCGGTGCCGACCGCAGCGGCAAGGCGAAAGGCCAGGCCCAGCCGGGCCGTATCGTTGCTCCGGAAGAACACGGCCTCGAGCCGCAGCAGCGAGGCGGTCGAGACGAAATTCGCGGCAGCGGAAAAGACGGCGAAAGCCGCGAAGACGCTCGGCGGGCACAGCGCCGCCGCGACGATCAGCCCCCAGACCGAGATCAGTCGGGCCTGGACGAAGCGCAGGCCGAGCAGGATGGCCGAACCGAAGCTGGAGCGCAGGATCGGCGCGCGCTCCGCCACGAAGCGGCGTCCGGCGGCCAGCGAAGGCCGGCTCGGGGGAAAGGTCGCCCGTTCCATGACGACATGCGCGGCCATATCGACATCCAGGGTTGGAACATCGGGCAAGCCGTCCTCGCTGTCGTCGGTGCGCCCGTCCTGATGGACCCGGTCCGCCGGCATTAGGAGATCACGGCTTTCAGGTGGCAACGCTGCGCCAGTATGGTTAACAACTTGTAAACAGCTTTCATCGCTGAGCGTCGGTGCAGGCCGCTCGCCCGCGCGGGGCATGATGCAGGAAACGCATCCTGCCCCTGCCGCAGCTCAGACGAAGCTCGCCTTCAGGGCCTCGAACCGGTTTAGCTGATCCGGCAGCAAAGCGCGACTGGCATCTCGTCGCACGAAGATCTTGAACATCACCTCGCCCGCCGCATTGAAGAACTGGACCGAGCAGGCCCGCCGGCCCTGCGCGGTCGCGCGGTCGACGAGATAGATCGCGCGGCAATTCTCGGCCTTGATATGTCCGCCGATCGGGCTGTCGCCATGGATATTGTAGTAGCCATGGCCGAAGCTGCCGACCGGCAGCGCGCCCTCGACCTCCAGCACGATGTCGGGCGTGTGCATCAGGAACAGCACCGTTCCCCAGCTCGCCAGCTCCTGCCACAGCGCCTCGAAGCGCTCGGGCGCCACGAACAGCCGCTGCCCGGCCGGCAGCAGCTCCAGCGCCGTGCGGGTCGAGACACCCGCCTCGCGCGCGATCGCCTCGATCAGCCCGTCGGGCTTTGCCGCGAGCAAAGCCCGGGCATGTTCGATCGGGTCGCGGCTCGCGACCTCCGCCGTCGTCATCGCGCGAACCTCACTCGGCCGCCTGGCGGGGCTGATGCGGATTGATCTCGCTCAGCACGGTCTCGAACCCTTCGAACTCGGGATGGCCGAGGAAGACCGGCTTCTCGCGGGGCTGACCGGCGTTGCGATGCGACTCGCGGAATTGCTCCGACTTCGTCCAGGCGACGAAATCCTCCTTCGCGGCCCATGTCGTGTGCGAGGAATAGAGGGTGTGGTCCTCTTTCTCCGGCCCCTTCAGCAGATGGAAGGCGAGGAAGCCCGGCATTTCGTCGAGCCGGCTCTTGCGCGAGGACCAGACCGTCTCGAAGGCGGCCTCCTCGCCCTTGACGACCTTGAAGCGATTCATGGCGATGAACATCGGATGATCCTGCACTGAAAGGGCCGTGACCGGCCGAACACGGGGCGCCGGCGCGAATGTCCTCGCGATGTCGTGATCCAGCCGCGCAGCACGATGCCGCGGGCGAAACCGACACCGCTTGGCGCGTTGCCCTTGACCGCTTCTAGTAAAGCCGAATATCTGCGTCAATAACAGTCGAGGCCAATGCTTGTTTTGAATTACTAAAAACTAGCACTTACTTGACTGGAACGATTTTAAACTGCGGCATCGACAGTTGATCGACGGCGGCAGCGAAGAGCCTGGGCATTCCAGGAGGAGTCGCATCCATGTCCGGCACACAGGCCCCAACGGTTTCCGCACGCTCCCGGCAGCCGAGCCGCCGCCTCGCGGCCGCCATCGGCCTCGCGCTCCTGGCGAGCGGCCTCTGGCCGGCGGGCTGGACGATGCCGGCCCTGGCGCAAAACCCCGACAAGATCGTCGTCGCCGGCGGCGTGATCACCGAGGTGCTCTATGCGCTCGGCCTGCAGGAGCGCATCGTCGGCGTCGATTCGACCAGCCAGTTCCCGCCGGAGGCGCTGAAGGACAAGCCGAACATCGGCTATGTCCGTGCCCTCTCGGCCGAGGGCGTGCTCTCGCTGAAGCCGTCGCTGGTCATGCTGATCGATGGAGCGGGCCCGCCCGACGCCGTCTCGCTGCTGACCGAGTCCGGCGTGAGGATCGCCCGCATCGCCGACGGCCTGACGCCGGAAGGCGTCGCCACCAAGATCGACGCGATCGGCGCGGCGGTCGGCGCCGGCGAGCCGGCCCGGCGCCTCGCCGCGCAAACGACGGCGCGCTTCGAGGAGCTGGCCGGGCTGCGCGCCAAGCTGGCGACGAAGAAGCGTATTCTCTTCGTGCTTTCGCTGCAGAACGGGCGCGCCCTCGTCGGCGGCCGCAACAGCTCGGCCGACGCGATCATCGCGCTGGCCGGCGGCCTCAACGTCGCGAGCGCCATCGAAGGCTACAAGCCGATGACCGAGGAGGCCATCGCCGCCGCGGCGCCCGACATGGTCCTGATGATGCGCAACAGCAGCGCCCACAACACCACCCCCGAAGAGCTCTTCGCCATGCCGGCCTTCGCGCAGACGCCGGCCGCCGCGACGAAGCGCCTGGTCCATATGGACGGCCTCTATCTGCTCGGCTTCGGACCGCGCACGCCGATGGCGGCGCGCGATCTCATGGCGGCGATCTATCCGGAAGCCGCCATCCCGCCGCTGAAGACGGCCGCCGCCCCGTGACCCTCGCCGCGCCCGTCCCGGCCATGGCCGCCAATGCTTTGGCAACGCTCGCCGCCGGCCGGCGGCGCGTCGGGCTCATCGCCGTCATCGGGCTTGCGCTGGCCTGCCTGCTGCTCGCCATCGTCGCGATCGGCCAGGGCGCCATCGCGATCCCGCCGGGCCGGGTCGCCGAGATCCTCATGGCGAAACTGACCGGCGATACCTCGCTTCTGGACGGGCGCGACGTCCTCGTGGTCCTCAACATCCGCCTGCCGCGCGTGCTGCTCGGCCTGCTCGTCGGCGCGGGCCTCGCGGTTTCCGGTGCCTTGATGCAGGGGCTGTTCCGCAATCCCCTGGCCGATCCCGGCCTCGTCGGCGTCTCGAGCGGCGCGGCGCTCGCCGCGGCGGCGACCATCGTCCTCGGCGACCGTTTCATGGCCGGCACGATGATGAAGCTGCCCTTCGCGGCCCTGCCTTTGGGCGCCTTCTGCGGCGGGCTTGGCGCGACGCTCGCGCTCTACCTCATCGCCACGCGCGGTGGGCGCACCTCGGTCGCCACCATGCTGCTCGCCGGCGTCGCGCTCGGCGCCCTCTCCGGCGCGCTGACCGGCCTTCTCGCCTTCATCTCGGACGACCGGCAATTGCGCGACCTGACCTTCTGGTCGCTCGGCAGCCTCGGCGGCGCGAGCTGGACGAAGCTCTCGGCGGTGGCACCGATCGTGCTGCCGCTGCTGTTGCTGATGCCGCTGCTGGCGCGCGGGCTGAACGGCCTGATGCTCGGCGAAGCCGAGGCCTATCACCTCGGCATACCCGTCCAGCGCATCAAGGCACTGGCGATCCTGCTCGTCGCGCTCGCGGTGGGCGCCAGCGTCGCCTCGGCCGGGCTGATCGGCTTCGTCGGCATCGTGGTGCCGCATCTGATCCGGCTCTCGGTCGGCCCGGATCATCGCCTGCTTCTGCCGCTTTCGGCGCTGGGCGGCGCGATGCTGCTGGTCGGCGCCGACATCGTCGCGCGCCTGATCGTGGCGCCGGCCGAATTGCCGATCGGCATCGTCACTGCCACGATCGGCGCGCCCTTCTTCCTCTGGCTGCTGCTGCGCCGCACGAGCCTCATCGATGTCTGAGTCGGGACCGATCCTCTCCGGTCGTGAGATCAGCTTCCTCGCGGGCGGCCGTCGGCTCGTCGCCGAGGCCTCCCTGGAGCTCGCCGGCGGCACGACCACGATCCTGATCGGCCCGAACGGCGCCGGAAAATCGACCCTGCTCAAGCTCCTGACCGGCGAGATCAAGCCGGCCGGTGGACGGATCGAGATCGCCGGCGAGCCGCTCGAGACGGTTCCGGCCTGGCGCCTGGCCTGCCAGCGCTCGGTCATGGCGCAGCATGCCCGCCTCGCCTTCCCCTTCAGCGTCTACGAGGTCGCGCAGCTCGGCGTCGACGGCATCGGCCGGGCGCTGACGCGCCAGCGGCGCGAGGCGGTCGTCGCGGAAGCCCTCGCCGCCGCCGGCGTGCTCGACCTCGCGGGCCGGCGCTACCAGACCCTCTCCGGCGGCGAGCAGCAGCGCGTGCAGTTCGCCCGCGTGCTCTGCCAGCTCGAAGCCGGGCGCAGCGTCGCCGAGCGGCAGGTGCTCTTCCTCGACGAGCCGATCGCGAGCCTCGACCTCTGCCACCAGCTCGCACTGCTCGACATGGCCCGCAGCATCGCCGCACGCGGCGTCGCCGTGCTGATCGTGCTGCACGACCTCAACCTCGCCGTGACCTATGCCGATCATCTCGTCGTGATGGATCGCGGCCGGATCATCGCGCAGGGCCCCCCGGCCCAGACCCTCGACGACGCCCTGCTGCATCAGGTCTTCCGCGTCGATCTTTCGCTGAGCCGCGCCCCCGCGCCGGGCCTGCCCTTCCTGCTGCCGCAGCAGCATCGCGGCCGGCCGACGGCCTGAGCTGGCATTTCCGCCGATTCACCCCGGATTCATGGTGAATCGCACGGGGACCCGCCTTCACCATATTGCTCAACCGCCGGTTCACGGCTGCGGCGCGATGGCTTCCGATCTGTTCAACCGGAGATCGGACCATGTCGAGACAGGTTGCGGCCGCGGGCTTCGCCGTCGCGGGGCTCGCCCTTTCGGCCTTGTGGCTGCCATCGCCCGCCGCGGCCCGCGAGGTCGTCGAGATGCGCGAAACCCGCTATCAGCCCGGCACCATCGTGATCCGCACCGGCGAGCGCCGGCTCTACTACGTCGTCGCCCCGGGCGAGGCCATCCGCTACACCATCGCGGTCGGCAAGGCCGGCAAGCAATGGCGCGGCGTCAAATATGTCGAGGAGCTGCAGGTCGATCCGGCCTGGAGCCCGCCCGCCGAGGTGAAGCGCGACAACCCCCGCCTGCCGGACGTCATTCCCGGCGGCTCGCCGCGCAACCCGATGGGCGCGCGCGTCATCGGCCTCGGCCCCGGCGGCCAATATGCCATCCACGGCACCAACATGCCGACGACGATCGGCAGCGCCGCCTCCTATGGCTGCTTCCGCATGCATAATGGCGATGTGGTCGACCTCTATGCCCGCGTGCAGATGGGCACGCCGGTCGTCGTCTTGCCCTGAGGGGTCACGCCGAGGGTGCCGGGCCTCTCAGGCCCGGTTTCTGGATCAGAGCGCGACGGGCGAAACCAGCGGCTTGCCGGCGAAGAAGGCCCGCAGATTGCCGAGCATGGTTTCCTGCTGCGCCGCCTGCGCCGATTCCGAGGCGGCCGCGATATGCGGCGTCAGCACGACATTGTCGAGCGCCTTCAGCCTGTCGGAGACATGCGGCTCGTTCTCGAAGACATCGAGCCCCGCGCCTGCGATCACGCCCGTCTCCAGCGCCGCGCACAAGGCGTCCTCGTCGACCGCGATGCCGCGCGAGATGTTGACCAGATGTCCGCGCGGCCCCAGCGCCTTCAGCACCGCCGCGTTCACGGCATGCCGGTTCTCGGCGCCGGCGCGGGCCGAGACGACGAGGACATCCGCCCAATCGGCGAGGCCGAGCAGGCTGTCATGGTAGCGATAGGGCATGTCGGCGCGCCGGCTGCGGTTGTGATAGCCGATCTCCATCTCGAAGCCCTCGGCGCGGCGCGCGATGCGGCTGCCGATCGCGCCCAGCCCGTAGATGCCGAGCTTGCGCCCGGCCAGCCCCGGCACCGGAGCCATGCGCTCGACCGCATTGCCCTGCCAGCGCCCGGCCCGGACGTAACGGTCGCTCTGCGGAATCTGCCGTGCCGTGGCGAGCAGCAGCCCCATGGCGAATTCCGCCACGCCGGTGGCATTGGCGTCTCCGGCATTGCCGAGCGCAATCCCGCGCGCCTTGGCATGCGCGCGGTCGACACCCTCGATGCCGGTGCCGTAGCAACAGACCAGCCTGAGCTTCGGCAGGGCGGCCATGAGAGCGGCGTCGGTGCGCAGGGTCCCGATGGTGAGCAGCGCCTCGACCTGCTCCGCCCCCTCCGGGAGCGCCTCCGGCGTCGAATGCTCCATCGGACCCAGCAGCGTATAGCTTTCACGGAGTCGGTCGATGAACGCCGCCGGCAGTCGCGGCACCATGAGGAGAGTGGGTTTCATCGATCGACTCCAGACAATACCGCATCGCAACATTTCCGCGGCATCCGCTCAAGCCCGCCACCGGCAGGACTGCCATATGCCGGATGCACGCCTTTGCCGCAGTGAACTGGCCGAAAGGCGAAAGATCGGCCGACGCCATTTCCCTCGCCTGCGGCAAAAAAGCACGTTAGCTTCGTCCTGCGACACGAAGCTCGCTCGAGCAAGAGCCGGGCCAGATAAGGGGCTACCCGTATGGATCACCTCGCTGACGTGAAGAAGTTTGCCAAGAAGCCGCTGAACGAGGCCGCCTTCGCCGGGATGGCCAAATCCTATGCGCTGGTCATGGGCAAGCCCGACACGCGCTATGTCGCCTGCTCCGACCCGGCCGAACTCGACCGCGTTCGCGAGAACTTCCTGAAGAAGAAGCTCGGGCTGAAATCCGGCGATCTCGACGGCTCGATCAAGGCCGTCTGCGAGCAGATGAAGGAAGACCGGACCAAATCCCGCCTGACCTTCTACTACCTGCTGGCCGAGCACCACGGAAAGCTCGACCTCTTCATCAAGAAATAGGCCGGCGCCGTCCCCGGCATCGCCGGGGATCTTCCTCCAGGGCAAGCGATGCGGCCGGCGGGATGTGCCGGCCTTGCGCAGGCTTGCCCGTTCTCCGTCGGATCCATCGCGAAAGATCGCGGCGCGCCCTGCCGGACGCGGTGGCGGTGATCTATGCGCTTGTCACCGCATCGGATCGTTCCGGGGAGCGGGCTCCGCTTTCCGGGCCGGCGCCATAGAGGTCCGCGCGCGTCAGCGGCAGGCCGGACGGTCCCTTGCGCCGCTTCGAGACCAGCGTCTGGTTGACCAGCGCGCCGCCGCGCTCGAAGGCGAGCGAGCAGCCGGCGAGATAGAGCAGCCACATCCGCGTCCGCTCCGGGCCGATCTCGGCCTCCGCCCTCTCCTTGTTGGCGTCGAGCCGCTCCCACCACAGCCGGGTCGTGCGCTGATAGTGTTCGCGCCAGCCCTCGACATCATGGACCTCGAAGCCATGGCGCTCGAGATTGGCGATCGACATACCGAGATGGTCGAGCTCGCCGCCGGGGAAGATGTAGCGCACCAGCGCGCGATACTCCGCCGGCATCTTGTTGAAGGCCTTCTCAGTCTTCTTGGCCCGGCGCGAGATGCAATGATGCAGATAGAGCCCGCGCGGCCGCAGCAGCCGGTTCACCGCCCGGAAATAGGACGGGTGATTGCGGATGCCGACATGCTCGAACATGCCGATCGAGGAGATCTTGTCGAATTCCCCCTCCATCTGGGTGAAGTCCTTGAGATGAAGCGTGACCTTGCCCTGAAGCCCGAGCTTCTCGACCTTCTCGCGCGCCAAGGCTAGCTGCTCCTCGGCCAGCGTCACGCCATGGGCCTCGACGCCGTAGTAGCGCGCGGCATGGCAGACCAGCGCGCCCCAACCGCAGCCGATGTCGAGGAAGCGGTCGCCGGGCTTCAGGCGCAGCTTCCGGCAGATCATGTCGAGCTTGTCGCGCTGGGCCCGCGCGAGGTCGCCATGGACCTCGGTGAAATAGGCGCAGGTGTAGACCATCTCCTCGTCGAGGAAGAGCCGGTAGAAATCATTCGAGACGTCGTAGTGATAGGCGATGTTGGCCTTGTTGGTCGCCGGGGCCCCGTCGCGCGCGATCTCGTCGCCCTTGCGATGATCGACGGCCTCGGCCGCCTTGCCGGGCGCGAAGATGAAGCGGCGCATCACGTCGAAGATCGCGCTCTTCGGGATGTTGCGCGCGAGCCTGCCCACCTTGCCGTCAGGCCGGGCCGCCGCGAGATCGAAGATCGAGCCGTTCCGGATCGAGATGCGGTCGGTGACATGCAGGTTGAGGAGCGTGTCGAGCTTGGGCTTGCGGATCAGGGCGGCCGGAACGCCGGCATCGGCGATGGCGATGGCGAGCCCGTCGGCAGGCCAGGAGGCGGGCACCGAACTGCCGTCCCAAAGCCGGAAGCCGAGCTTCAGCCCGAGCTTGTCATGCGCCTCCTCCAGAAGGCGGCGCAGGGCGGCGAGCCGCTTGTCATCGTTCGTCATGATCGGCTCCTATTGGCTGCCTCCCTCTGGCAGCCGAAAGCAGTTGGCAATCGCCGCCACCTGCAAACGGACCCGACATAAACCATAACGCCGTGAAGTCATGAGGTTTTCGTATCGGCGCTGCTAGAAGAGATGCGTTCGAGAGGAAGGTGCCATGAAGCCGAAACTGTTTCTCACGCTCATCATAGCGGCCTCATGCTATCTCGTGCAGAATCTCGACGTTTGGGCGCAAACGCCGAACCCCAGCTCACCCCTTGCCGCTCAGTCGGTCGGACGCGGGCAGCCCACACGAATCAACGTCAACTTTCGCATTGAGATCGATGGCGAAACCGGAGACCTGGCGGCCACCGAAAAGGCAAGAAAAACACTTTACAGCCAGGCGGCGCGGGAATGCTCGGTGCTCACCGCGAGCTTCTCTGGCACGAGTTGCCTCATGGAAAACCTGAGCGTCATGTTTCAGAGGGACGGCTCGGTGAACCGGGGTTCGGCATTCCTGAACGGCAACGCCGTTTATCAGCTTCGCGCCGATTGAGACGACAGACATTCCCTTTCACGGTTTCGTCTCAGAAATCGCTGGCGATGCCCTTCACCTCCCAGTCGTCGTAGCGCACCGGTTCAAGCCCGCCGCGCCCGTTGACCTCGCGCTGGCCGGCGACTTCGGCGGCATGGGCATCGATGGCCGCGCGGCGTGCCTCGGCCTCGGCCAGAGCGCGCTTGGCCGCTGGCGAGAGCACCTTCTCCGTCACGGCAGGTGCGGGCGTGGCATCGCTGGCTTTTTCCGGCATGCGGAACATCTCCACGTTTTTGCCTTTTCGCATTTTCGTCACGCGAACCGGCGTCCACTTCGCTCGAAAATGCTCTTGGCCCGGACTTGCAGGATCGGGCCGATGCCCACCACATAGGGCAGGAAACCGGCAATCGCGAGGGTAATCCGCCCTTTTTTCGTACCGGCAAGCGAAGGGAATACGATGAACTACGTCAGGACCGGCATGCTGATGGCGGGTTTGACCGCGCTGTTTCTCAGCGTCGGCTACCTGCTGGGCGGGAGCAGCGGCATGCTGATCGCGCTGATCTTCGCCGCCGGCACCAATCTCTTCAGTTACTGGAATTCCGACCGGCTGGCGCTTGCCGCCCATCATGCCCAGGAGGTCGATGAGCGCAGCGCGCCCGAACTCTATGGCATGGTCCGCGACCTCGCCGCCCGCGCCAACATGCCGATGCCGCGGGTCTATCTGATCCAGGAGGACCAGCCCAACGCCTTCGCCACCGGCCGCAATCCCGAGAATGCGGCCGTCGCCGCGACGACCGGCATCCTGCGCACGCTGACCTATGAGGAACTGGCCGGCGTGATGGCGCATGAGCTCGCGCATATCAAGAACCACGACACGCTGACCATGACGATCACCGCGACCTTCGCCGGTGCGATCTCCTCGCTCGTCACCTTCGGCATGTTCTTCGGCTCGCGCGACAACCGCCCGAATGTCATCGTCCAGATCCTGCTCTCGATCCTCGCCCCGATGGCGGCGGCGCTGATCCAGATGGCGATCTCGCGCTCGCGCGAATACGAGGCGGACCGCCTCGGCGGCGAAATCGCCGGCAATCCCATCTGGCTCGCCGACGCGCTCGCCAAGATCGCGGCCGGCGTCCAGCACATTCCCAGCGAGACAGCCGAGGCCAGGCCTGCTACGGCGCACATGTTCATCATCAATCCCTTGACCGGCGGCGGCATGGATAATCTCTTCTCGACCCATCCCGACACCGGCAATCGTATCGCCGCGCTGATGGAGCAGGCCCGCGCCATGGGCCTCGGCCGCGCCCCGGCGGCGCCGAGCTTCACCGGCCAGGCCTCCGGCAGCCCTTGGGGTTCCGCGCCGCGCCAGCCCGGCCCCTGGGGCTGAGACATGGCCGATCGCATCCCACCCCGCCGCGGGCACCAGCCGCCTGCAGCCGTCGCCGAATCCGACGCGCCGGGCCTGCCGGCACGCCGGCTCGCCGCGACCGTGATCGACGAGGTGCTGCGCGCCCGCGTCGCGCTCGACGAGACGCTGGATCACCTCGTCCCGGATTCCGGGCTCGACGCCGCCGATGCCGGGCTTGCCCGCGCCATCGCGGTCACCGCCTTCCGCCGGCTCGGCACCATCCAGCACGCCATCAACGAGCGGCTGGAACGCGGCAGCCCGCGTCATTCCGGCCTGTTCGAGCCGATCCTGGCCGCGGCCGCGGCCCAGATCCTCTTCCTCGACGTGCCCGACCATGCCGCCGTCGACCTCGCCATCCGCCATCTGCACGAGGATCCGCGCTCGGCCCGCTACACCGCGCTCGGCAACGCCCTGCTGCGCCGTGTCGTGCGCGAGCGCGACGCGATCCTCGCGGATGCCGAGGCCAACCCCTTCCGCGACACGCCGGATTGGCTCGCCGCGAGCTGGCGCGCCGCCTATGGCGAGGAGGCCGCCACCGCGATCGCCTTGAGCCATCGCGAGGAGCCGCCGCTCGACGTCACCGCCAAGGCCGATCCGGCTGTTTGGGCCGAGAAGCTCGGCGGCATCCTGCTGCCGACAGGCTCGATCCGCCTGCGCGAGCGGCAGGCCATCGCGACCTTGCCGGGATATCAGGAAGGCGCCTGGTGGGTGCAGGACGCCGCTGCCGCCCTGCCGGTGAAGCTGATCTCGCCGGCGCCGGGCGAGCGCATCGTCGATCTCTGTGCCGCGCCGGGCGGCAAGACGGCCCAGATCGCGGCGGCCGGCGCCCAGGTCACGGCGCTCGACCGCTCCGGGCCGCGCCTGCGCCGGCTCAAGGCCAATCTCGAGCGCCTCGGCCTCACGGCCGAGGTCGTGACGGCCGATGCGACGAGCTGGCAGGCGGAACCCTTCGATGCCGTCCTGCTCGATGCGCCCTGCAGCGCCACCGGCACGATCCGCCGCCATCCCGACGTCGCCTGGACCAAGTCGGAGGAGGATCGCGACCGGCTCGTCGCCCTGCAGGCCAAGCTGCTCGATGCCGCCGCCGCCTTGACCAAACCCGGCGGCCAGCTCGTCTACTGCACCTGCTCGCTGGAGCCGGAGGAGGGCGAGGCGCAGATTTCGGCCTTCCTTACGCGTCATCCCCAGTTTCGTCGCGCCGGCGCGAGCCCTGCCGAAATCGGCGGTTTGGACGCCGTCATCGACGCAAACGGCGATATCCGCACCTTGCCGCAGCATTTGCCCGGGGAAACGCCGCGCCTATCGGGATGGGCGGGATTTTACGCAAGTCGCCTGATCAGGCTATGATGGAAGCGGGATTCGCGCGGTGGGGACGCCGCGCCTCTTCCGGCATGGTCTGCGCGGCCTCGAGCTGCGCCGGGAACGGAGCTTTCGGGGGATTTGAGCGCCTGGTCTGAGCGTCGGGGATTGGCCCAGGCCGCGATCGGACGGGCGGCGCGGCGCACCCGTGGTCAGCTCGTCGGCGCGACGCGCAGGCTCTGGCCCTTCGGTCGCAAGCCCTCCTCCCGCCTGCTCTTCGCCCCGCACGACCTGCGCACGGCCGACCCGACCACGGCCGGCGATTTCTACGCGGGCTATTACGCCTTCGCCGGCCGCACCGTCCGCACCCACGGTGAATCGCCCTTCGACATCGCGCCGCCGACCGAGGCCTGGGCCGAGGCGCTCTACGGCTTCGGCTGGCTGCGCCATATGCGTGCCGCCGACACCGCCATCGCCCGCGCCAATGCCCGCAGCCTGGTCGAGGATTTCATTGCCCGGCGCCGCGACCGCAACGATATCGCGCGCCGGCCCGCCGTGGCCGCGCGCCGGCTGATTTCCCTGCTCTCCCACTCGCCGCTCCTGCTGGAAGGCGCCGATCACGCCTTCTACGAGCGCTTCCTGCGCCATGTCTCGCGGCTGACCGATCGGGTCAGCCTCGCGCTCGCCGGCGCGGTCGAGGGGGCCGACCGGATCAACGGGCTGATCGCCATCACCCTCGCAGCTGTCTGCCTGGACGGTCAGGATGCCCGCCGCAAGCGGGCGGAGACCTTGCTCTCCGACGAGCTCGACGACCAGATCCTGCCCGATGGCGGCCATCTCTCGCGCAATCCGCGCCTGCTGATCGACTTCCTGCTCGACCTCCTGCCGCTGCGGGAAACCTTCGCCGCCCGTGGGCTGGAGCCGCCGCGCGGCCTGCTGACCGCGATCGAGCGGATGATGCCGCATCTGCGCCTGTTTCGGCACGGCGACGGCGCGCTGGCCCTGTTCAACGGCATGGGCACGACCCCGCCGGACCTGATGGCGACGCTTGCCGCCTATGACGACGCGCGCGGGCGCCCGACCGAACACGCCGCCTATTCCGGCTACAGCCGGCTCTCCGCCGAGCGCAGCGTCGTGATCGTCGATGCCGGCGCGCCGCCGCGCGGTGGCTATTCCACCGAGGCCCATGCCGGCTGCCTCGCCTTCGAATTCTCCAGCGGCGCGCAACGCATCATCGTCAATTGCGGCGCGAGCCGCTTCGGCCCGCTCGAGCTTCGGCTGGCGGCGCGCAGCACCGCCGCCCATTCGACCCTCGTGCTCGACGATCGCTCCAGCGCGAATTTCGGTATGGTGCTCGGCGAGATGCGGGTCGTCTCCGGTCCGGCCGATGTCCGCGTCGCCCGGCAGGACGGCGCGGATGGGCCGGAATGGGTCGCCAGCCATGACGGCTATCGCCGCATCGGCGCGACCCATACTCGCCGCCTGCTGCTCGCCCGCGACGGTGCCTCGCTGGGCGGTGAGGATGAGGTGGCCCTCACCGGCACGCAGACGGCCCTGCCCGCCGCCGCCCGCTTCCATCTGCATCCGCATGTCCGCGCCAGCCTCGTCCGCGAGGGCACCGGCGCCCTGCTCGCCCTGGCTTCCGGCGAGGTCTGGAGCTTCGAGGCCGGCGGCATGACCATCGCGATCGAGGAAAGCCTCTTCCTCGCCGCCGCCGATGGCCGCCGCAAGACCGAGCAGCTCGTCGTCCTCTTCGATGCTGTCGCGACGCCACGGATCGCCTGGCGGCTCAGCCGCATCAGCGCCGCCAATCCCCGCGCCGGCCAGACGCTCGCCGCGGCTCTGGCCGAGCGGCAGGGAACCCTGATCGATCCCGATCACGATCCCGAAGCGTAACGTTCCGGACGGCATTTTTTGCCTTTCGCGGCGCAGCATGATAGCTCGCGCGCGTCTGTCCAAACAGTCGACTGCCTGCTCCTGTCATTACAGCCGGACCTGATCCCGATGCCGAATGAGCTTCGCCGCGTCGAACGCGCGCTCCTTTCCGTTTCCGACAAGACGGGCCTGATCGATTTCGCGCGCGCCCTCCACAAGCTCGGCATCGCGCTGGTCTCGACCGGCGGCACTGCCAAGGCCATCGCCGAGGCCGGGCTGCCCGTCAGCGACGTTTCCGATCTCACCGGCTTTCCCGAGATGATGGACGGCCGGGTCAAGACGCTGCATCCCAAGGTCCATGGCGGCCTGCTCGCCATCCGCTCGCATCCCGAGCACCAGGCTTCAATGATCGGCCACGGCATCCAGCCGATCGACCTGCTCGTCGTGAACCTCTACCCCTTCGAGGCGACGGTCGCGGCTGGCAAGGCCTATGACGACTGCATCGAGAACATCGATATCGGCGGGCCCGCGATGATCCGCGCCGCCGCCAAGAACCACCACGACGTCGCCGTCGTGGTCGAGGCGGCCGATTACCCCTCCGTCCTCGCCGATCTCGAGGCGCAGAAGGGCGCGACCACGCTGACCTTGCGCCGCAAGCTCGCCCAGAAGGCCTATGCCCGCACCGCGGCCTATGACGCGGCGATCTCGAACTGGTTCGCCAATGAGCTGGGCGACACCGGCCCGGCCTTCCGCGCGCTCGGCGGCGCGCTCGCCGAGACCATGCGCTATGGCGAGAACCCGCATCAATGGGCGGCCTTCTACCGCACGCCGGAGAACCGCCCGGGCGTCTCGACCGCACGCCAGGTCCAGGGCAAGCAGCTCTCCTACAACAACATCAACGACACCGACGCCGCCTTCGAATGCGTCGCCGAGTTCGATCCCGCGGCTTCGGCCGCCTGCGTCATCGTCAAGCACGCCAATCCCTGCGGCGTCGCGGCTGGCGGCTCGCTGATCGAGGCCTATGAGCTCGCCTTGCGCTGCGACCCCGTCTCCGCCTTCGGCGGCATCGTCGCGCTGAACCGCAGGCTCGACGCCGAGGCTGCGAAGAAGATCGTCGAGGTCTTCACCGAGGTCATCATCGCCCCGGATGCCGACGAGGAGGCGATCGCCCTGATCGCCGCCAAGAAGAACCTGCGCCTGCTGCTGACCGGCGGCCTGCCGGATGTGCGCGCGCCGGGCCTGTCCCTGCGCACCGTCGCTGGCGGCTTCCTCGCCCAGTCCCGCGACAATGCCGTCGTCGATGACATGGAGCTCAAGGTCGTGACCAAGCGCCAGCCGAGCGAGCGCGAGCTCGCCGATCTGCGCTTCGCCTTCCGCGTCGCCAAGCACGTCAAGTCGAACGCCATCGTCTATGCGAAGGATCTCGCCACGGTCGGCATCGGCGCCGGCCAGATGAGCCGCGTCGATTCCTCGCGCATCGCCGCCTGGAAGGCGGCCGAGGCAGCGAAAGCCGCCGGCCTGCCCGAGAGCCTTGCCAAGGGTTCGGTCGTCGCCTCCGACGCCTTCTTCCCCTTCGCCGACGGCCTGCTCGCGGCGGCGGAAGCCGGTGCCACGGCGGTGATCCAGCCCGGTGGCTCGATGCGCGACGACCTTGTCATCCAGGCTGCGGACGAAGCCGGCCTCGCCATGGTCTTCACTGGGCACCGCCACTTCCGCCATTGACGGCGGGGCAGGCCGCAGGACAGGCTACCCCGGTCGGAGCCTTCCAGAATCCAGCGCTGTCATCCCGGGCGAAGCGAAGCGCAGACCCGGGATCCATGCCTGACCCTCTCTCGGAAGCGCTCCGGCATGGATCCCGGATCGGCGCCGCTTAGCGGCTTGTCCGGGATGACGGCGCGCTTGGGATCGACGGTTGGGCGAGGCATGAGATGACGCGAAATCCCAAGCCCGGCGCGCTGCTCAGGGAGCGCGTCGAACACCAGCATGCACGAGTCTCCTACGTCGAGCTCTTCTTCGACCTGGTCTTCGTCTTCGCGATTACGCAGATCTCGCACACGCTGCTCGAGCATTTCAGCGTGCTCGGGCTGGCCCAGGCCGCCTTCCTGCTCGGTGCCGTCTGGTGGATCTGGATCTATACGAGCTGGGTGACGAACTGGCTCGACCCCGAACGCCCGCCGGTCCGGATCCTGCTCTTCGTCCTGATGTTCCTCGGGCTGGTGATGTCCTGCGCGCTGCCGGAGGCCTTCGGTGCGACCGGCCTCGCCTTCGCCGGCGCCTATGTCACGGCCCAGCTCGTCCGCTCGGTCTTCACGATGGTGAGCCTCAGGGACGCCTCACCCGCGAACTATCGCAACTTCCAGCGCATCACGATCTGGCTGGTCTGCTCGGGCATCTTCTGGATCGCCGGCGGCCTGAGCGAGGGACCGTTGCGCTTCGGGCTCTGGCTGATCGCGTTCGGCATCGAATATGTCGGGCCTGCCGTCGGCTTCCGTGTGCTCGGCCTCGGCCGCTCGCTGACCAGCGACTGGAATGTCGAAGGCGGCCATCTCGCCGAGCGCTGCGCCCTCTTCATCATCATCGCGCTGGGTGAATCCGTGATCATGACCGGCGCGACCGCAGCAAAACTGCCGCCGACGGCCGTCAATCTCACCGCCTTCCTCAATGCCTTCCTGAGCACGGTCGCGATGTGGTGGGTCTATTTCCATATCGGCGCCGAGCGGGCGAGCCAGCATATCGCCCATTCGGAAGACCCCGGCCGGATCGCGCGGATTGCCTATACCTATCTCCACGTCCTGCTGATCGCCGGCATCATTCTCGTTGCCGTCGGCGACGAACTGGTGATCGCGCATCCCACCGGCCATACCGACGGCAGAACGGCCATCGCAGTACTCGCCGGCCCGGCCTTCTATCTGCTCGGGAATCTGCTGTTCAAACGGATCACGGCCGGCTGGTATCCCCTCTCCCATCTCGTCGGCCTCGGCCTGCTCGCGGTGCTCACCCCGGCCTGGACCGTGCTGCCGCCGCTCGGCTTCAGCCTGGCCGCGACCGCGATCCTGATCCTGGTTGCGGCCTGGGAAGCGATCTCGCTGCGGCCGAAGGAAGCCTGACCCATGCATACCATCAAGGTCATCGGCGTCGGCTTCGCGCTGCTCGGCATCCTGCTCGTCCTGGCGCCGCGCCTTTCGATCTCGGCGGGGAGGCCGATTCCCTTCGCGGTGAAGCTGTTCCTGCCGCTCTGGTTCGCAGGCGCGCTGATCAATCTCTGGATCGGCGTTGCTCGGGCAGGCTATACCGTGATGGAGGAAGCGCCGATCTTCCTCATCGTCTTCGGCGTGCCGGCCATCGCCAGCTTGCTGATCCTGTGGCTGACCTCGCGAATTGCCCGATGAGCCTCGAATCCGTCCGCGCCTTCTTCGCCGAGCACGCTCCCGACATCGCCGTCATCGTGACGGCTGAGAGCAGCGCCACCGTCCCGCTCGCCGCTGCCGCTCATGGCGTCGAGCCAGGCCAGATCGCAAAGACGCTCTCGCTGCGCATCGGCGACGAAGTGGTGCTGGTCGTCACCCGCGGCGATGCCCGGCTGGACAACCGCAAGGCCAAGGCCGCGCTCGGCGGCAAGCCGCGCATGCTCGGCCAGGACGAGGTCGAGGCGCTGACCGGCCATCCTGTCGGCGGCGTCTGCCCCTTCGGGCTCGCCACGCCGCTCAAGGTCTATTGCGACATCTCGCTCAAGGCCTTCGACATCGTCGTGCCGGCAGCAGGCTCGACCCATAGCGCACTGCGCATCACGCCTGAGCGCATGGCCGAGCTGACGCAGGCCGAATGGGTCGATGTCTGCCAGGAAGTGGCGCAGGCGGCAGCGGCAGAGTAGAACTCAGCCCATGGTCCGCGCGATCAGCTCCATCGCGGCGGCCGGATTGCGCACCTTGTCGCCGCTGATGACATAGAGAAACACGTCGCGCTTCTCGACCTTGGCCGGTGGGCCAATGGATTCCAGCCCCTCCGGCACGCCGCCTTCCGCCCAGACCCGCGCGGCCTTGGTCCAGCGCGCGAGACCCGCTTCGGAATAGCCCTTCGGCTCGGCCTCCTTCGTCCCCATGATCCGCGCATAGACGAAGGGCGCGGTCACATCGGCGATCTGGGTGTAGTCGGCATCGGCGGAGGTGATCGCAGCGACGCCGTATTCGCGCAGCAGCGCGATGAAGTCAGGCGTCCGGAAGCTGTCATGCCGCACTTCGACCGCATGACGCAGCCTGATACCGTCCAGTTCCTTGGGCAGCAGCTTGAGGAAGGCTTCGAAATCTTCGCGATCGAACTTCTTCGTCGGCATGAACTGCCAGTTGATCGGGCCGAGCTTGTGCCTGAGCTCGGTCAGCCCGCTGGTCAGGAATTTCTCGACCGAAGGCCCGGCCTCGGCCAGGACGCGCCGGTTCGTGCAGAAGCGCGAGCCCTTGAGCGCGAAGACGAAATCGTCAGGCGTCTCCTCGCGCCATTTGGCGAAGCTCTCCGGCTTCTGCGAGCCGTAATAGGTGCCGTTGATCTCGATGGAAGTCAGCTTGCTCGCGGCATATTCGAGTTCGCGCTTCTGCGGCAGGCCGTCCGGGTAGAAAGCCCCGCGCCAGGGCTCGAAGACCCAGCCGCCAATGCCGATATGGATCGCTCCCGCCGCGTTCGCCATGATGTTCCTCCGAAGATGAGCGATTTTGCCTGCGACAGCGGGAGCGCGCCACCCGCTTTCAGACCAGAGCGGATGCTAAGGCGCCAGGCGCGCCAAAGCTGTCAGGATCGGGCGCGTCTGTGGACACCGTCGAGGGATGAGCCATGATCGCTTCATCGCGGATTGGAGCCTTCCGGATGCCGAATGAGGCGGATCGCATCAACCGACATGTCGGCGCTCGGCTCGCGCCGCTGCGGCGCGACGGGCGACACAGGTGTCAACGTGACGGTGTCAGTTCCATCGAATAGTTGGCGTCCAAATGCTTGAGGTAGAGGCTGAACAGCTGCGCCTGGGTGGAGATGTTCAGCTTTTCATAAGCATTCTTGCGGTGCGTCTTCACTGTCGCCAGCGAAATACCGAGTTGGGCGGCTATCGATTCCGATGAGTATCCGCGAAGGACGAACTCCAGCACTTGGCGCTCACGCACGCTGATCTTGCCTTCTCCGAACGCGGCCGGTCCGGCCGAGCTCGTCCGCTGTTCCGAGAGATCATCGCTGGCTCGATTGCGGCGCCAATAGCTGCCAAAGCAAGCGGTCAAGAGGGCCAGCTCGTCCTCGATCGCAATGAGGTCCGCGTCGCTGAAGTCGCCGTTGCTGCGGTAGCGGTATAGCGCGAACTCGACCGTCTCGTCTGGCCCGAGCCGGATGGCGACGTCGATCTCAGCCAGACCTTCCGGCCAATCGCGTGTCACATAGCCGATTTCTTCGTTGCTCGTGACCTTGATCCGGTAGTCATTATAGAACTCGCTTTGGAAGAATATATCGGGCGCGAGATCGCGAATGCGATAGACGCCCGAGGCCAGTCCGTTCCGTTGCGCCTGGAAGAATGGGTTCAGCGCATAGGTCTTCTGCAGATATTCGCGGATGCCCTGCTTGGCCTTGCCGCCCACGAAGTTATCGAAGACGTAGATCGGCGCGAGCTCGCGCCGGTGCACGAAGATCGTCGCGGCATCGAATGCGACACGCTCGCCGAGATGGCTGACCAGCGCTTCTGGAAAATCGCTTCGGTCGATCGCCGTTACGAGCCGGGCCGCACGGTCGTTCATATCCCGCATACGTCTCCATCCGCTCTGCCGACGCTATCCCTCTCTGGGAGGATAGGCGAGATCGAGCCGCTGTCACTAAGAAGCAAGCACGAACGCAAGCCAACCACAGCGGATGACGCACATGAAATATGCACGCATGGTCATCGAGAAGGAAGCGCCGGAGGAGTACGGCTACGACCGGATCCGCTTCAACCTTTCGGAAAGCTCGATCCGCGACCAGAGCCTGCACGAGCTCGGCGCCACCTTCCCGGACCTGACGCTGTTCTACGGCGAACATCGCGGCGAGGCGAGGCTGCGCGAGCTGGTCGCGGGACAGGGCGCGGGGCTGACGCCTGACGATATTCTCATCACGGCCGGCGCGGCCGGCGCGCTTTTCATCATCGCCACGACGCTTCTGTCGCGCGAGGACCATCTCGTCGTTGTGCGCCCGAACTACGCGACGAACATCGAGACGCCCAAGGCGATCGGCTGCGAGATCAGCTATATCGACCTGTCCTTCGAGGACGGCTTCGCACTCGACATCGCACGCGTCGCGGCCGCGATCCGGCCCAATACACGCTATGTCAGCATCACCTGCCCGCATAATCCGACCGGCACCCTGATGCCGGAAGCCGATCTTCGCCGTCTGATCGCGCTCGTCGAGGAGAAGGGCTGCCGCCTCCTCGTCGATGAGACCTATCGCGACCTGTCCTATGGCGAGCAGCTGCCGATCGCAGCCAGCCTGAGCAAGAGCGTGATCAGCGTTTCGTCCCTGTCCAAGGCGTACGGCATCCCGGGCATCCGCATCGGCTGGATCGTCACGCGCGATCCGGCGCTCTACGAGACCTTCCTCGCCGCCAAGGAGCAGATCGGCATCTGCGGCAGCGTCGTCGACGAGTGGCTCGCGCGCACGATGCTGGAAAAGCGCGACGCCTTCCTGGACGCGCTTTCGCCGGTCATGCACCGCCGGCTCGACATCATGCGGGACTGGGCGAAGAACGATCCGCTCATCGAGTGGGTCGAGCCCAAGGGCGGCGTCGTCTGCTTCCCGCGCATGAATGTGGGCGCCGATTTCGACTTCGACGCCTTCTACAAGACTCTGCTGGAGAAGCACGGCACCTATGTCGGGCCCGGTCATTGGTTCGAGATGCCGCGCAGCCATTTCCGGATCGGCTTCCTGTGGCCGCTGGAAGAGGAACTGCGCGGCGGCCTGGCGGCCATCTCGGCCGCCATCCGGGAGACGGCGCCCGGCCTCGTCGCCGCGGCCTGAGAGCCGCCGGCTCGCTGTTCAGGCCACCATCGCCCGCGCCATGGTGGCCAGGACCTCCTCGTGCAGCGTCGGGGTCGCGCAGGCGACGAAACGCGTGCCGGAGGTCAGCCCGAGCGGTCTGCCCTCCCAGTCGCTGATCGCGCCGCCCGCCGCACGGATGATCGGGACGAGCGCGCAATAGTCGAACGGATCATGCCCGCCCTCGATGCCGATGTGGAGCGCACCGCTGGCGAGCCGGGCATAGCCATAGCAGCCCGCACCATAGACGCACCAGGCGACACCCGATCGCACGGCCGCCACCCCGCGACGCTCCCTGTCGTCATAGGGCTCGGGGCTGGAGGTGAACAGCAGGCTCCCTGACAGGGTGCTGCGCTTGGCGGTCGTCACAACCACGCCGTTGCGCAGCGCGGGACTGCCGTCGGCGGCGCTCCAGCGCTCGCCGGTCATGGGATGGTCGATGATGCCGAGCACGGGCATGCCGTTTCGCGTGAGCGCGATCAGCGTCCCGTAGAGCGGAATTCCGGCGATGAATTGCTTGGTTCCGTCGATCGGATCCAGAACCCAGACCCACTCGCTGTCGAGATTCGTGGGCGCGAACTCCTCGCCGAGAATGCCGTGTTCAGGATACTCCGCTGCGATCGCGGCGCGCAGAGCGGTCTCGATCTCGCGATCGATCGCCGTCACTGGGCTGGCGTCGCCCTTGGTGTCGAAAGCGCGGTTCTCGCCCGCGACACGTCGCAGGATCGCGCCGCTGCAATCGGCGAGGCGGTGGGCGAAGGGCAGGAAGTCGGCAGGGTGGGCTTGGGCTGACATGGTCGATCTCGCTGGGCGAAAGACGGTCACCGCTGCGCATAACGACCCAGCCGCGCCTCCAGGCGCGAGACCAGCGTCTGCATCAGGAAGGTCAGGGCCAGATAGATCAGCGCGGCCGCGATGAAGATCTCGTAGGGGGCGAAGGTCTCGGCGACGATAGAGCGGGCGACACCCGTGACATCGAGCAGCGTGACCGTGCTGGCAAGCGCAGTCGATTTCATCAGGCTGACGACCTCGTTGCCATAGGTCGGCAGGCAAAGGCGGGTGACGATCGGCACCGTGACCAGGCGCAGATGGTGGAAGCGGCTCAGGCCCAGCGCCCATGACGCCTCCTTCAGCCCCTTGCCGATGCCCAGCATGCCGCCGCGGATGATCTCGGCGACATAGGCGCCGTTGTTCAGCGACAGCGCCAGGCACATGCACCAGAACGGCTCGCGCAGGAACGGCCACCACGGCCCGCTGCGCACGAACTCTGCCTGAGGCAAGCCGAAATAGATCACGAAGAGCTGCACCAGCAGCGGCGTGCCGCGGAAGAAATAGACATAAGTCTCGGCCGGCCAGCGCAGAAAGCGGGTGGTTCGCGCCCAGCTCGTGACGATGGCGATCACGAGGCCGGAGACCAGCGAGATGCCGAGCAGCTGAAGGGTCATTCCGAGCCCCGCCAGCAGCTGCGGGAAACTCGTCAGCATGAGCGCGATGTCGAAGCTCATCGCGAGACCGTCATGAAATGGTTGGCTCGGCGCTCAAGATGACCGGTACCCAGGGTGATGATCGTCGTGAAGCCGAGATAGATCAGCGCGACCGCGAAATACATGGCGAAGGGCATGGAGTTGGTCGAGGCGGCCATGTCGGCGGTGAACATGATTTCCTGCAGACCGATCACCGAGATCAGGGCCGTGTCCTTGACCAGCGAGTTCATGTGATTGCCGAAGCTCGGCAAGGCGAGGCGCCACATCTGCGGCAGGCGGATCAGGAAGAAGACCTGCAAGCGTCTGAGACCCAGCGCCTGCGCGGCCTCGACTTGCCCGCGATCGACGCCGAGAAAGGCGCCGCGGAAGGTCTCGGTGGCGGCCGCTCCGACGATCAGGCTGATGGCGAAGGCACCGGCCCAGAAGGGCGAGAGATCGACAAAGCGGGTCTGCGGCCAGACGAGCTTTACCAGCGCCGTCAGGGTCACCGCCGAGCCGAAATAGATCAGCAACAGCAAGAGGAATTCCGGCGTGCCGCGGAAAACCACCGTGTAGGCATCGGCGGCGACCTTCGCGGCGCGATTGCCCGACAGCTTGGCGCTTGCCCCCAGCAACCCCCAGATCACGGTCAGGACGAGCGAGACCAGGAAGACGAGGAGGATGACCAGTGTGCCTTGCATGAAGGCCCCGCTCCAGCGCCAGAGCTCCTCGAACATGGTGATCCTCTTGGGTGGCGGGGGCTTGGGATGCTCGGCAGGCGAGCGGCCGCCACAGCAGGCCGGGAGCCGAAAGGCCCAGCTTGCCGTGGCGGGGATCGTCTCAATTGGTCGAGGCGGGCTTCCAGTCGCGCGGATAGATCGGGAACGGGAAGTACTTCTTGCTGAACGTATCCAGCGTGCCGTCCTCGGTCATCGCGGCGATCGCCTTGTCGACCTTGGCGAGCAGCGCTTCGTTGCCTTTGCGCAGGCCGACGCCGGCACCGGCGCCGAACAGCTTGTCGTCGGAGACTTCAGGCCCGACGAAGCCGAAGCCTGCGCCGTCCGGCTTGCTGAGGAAGGCGTCATGCGCCTTCATCGGGTTCGTCATGATGGTGTCGACGCGCCCGGCCTTGATGTCGAGGAACAGCGCTTCAACGGTGTCGTAGCGCATGACGTTGGCGCTCGGCATCTTGGCCTTCAGCCAGTCGTCATAGGTGGTCGAACGCTGCAGGCCGACCTTGATCGACTTGAAGCCTTCCGGGTTGAGCGACCCGTCCGGGTTGAACAAGGCGAGCTTGGCGCCCGTCGGAGCGACGAAGCGGCCGACCGAGATGCGATACGGGCGCGAAAAATCGAGCTTCTTCTGGCGCTCCTCGGTGATGCCCATCGAGGCCACGATGAGATCGAATTTGTTGGCGAGGATCGCCGGGATCATGCCGTCCCATTTCTGGCAGACGAACTCGATCTTGTCGCCGAGGCGCTTGCCGATCTCGTTGGCGACGTCGACGTCGTAACCGGCATAGGCCCCGGTCGAATCGCGATAATTGAACGGGAATGACGTGCACTCGATGCCGACCTTGAGCTCGTCAGCCTGGGCCGTCGTTATCCCCGCCGACAGCCCCATTATCGCTGCGAATAACCATTTGACGCTGATCTTCATGATTGTCCCCTTTTTCTTAGGCGGCAGTCACGGTGCGAAAGTTCGTTTCGAGCTGCAGCCGATACCCGAGACTAATCACCAGATCGGCAATGAACCTATCATCCCAGAGGTTGATGCACTGCAGCAGCCGGGGCACGTCCCGCCACGAGCTCTAGCTTAAGAGGTGTTCGATCCAGTCCGCGAAGACGTGGAGGCGACGCGACAGGCGCCTGCACCTCCGGCGTCGCCCCGGCGACCCTGTACAACGCGATGACAGATTTAGCTTCATCGATCCGTTCGGCACCCGCGCCGCGCCCTGGCCGACGGGTCAATGCCTTGCTCTACGGCATCTTTGCCTGGATCCTCTCAATATCCCCGTGATCGAGGGAGCCTTCTCCGCAACAACGCTTAGCAGTCAAAGCGAACGTTAAGCGTCGCCGTCAGGCCACATCCCTGAGAGCAGGCTGAGCCGGATATCCACGCCGGTGCGCATGTCGCCGGCAGCTGCGGCCGGCGCGTTCATGCCGCTAAGCTTTCAGAGCAGCGCAGGCCGCCGCGATGCGCGCGCAGGCCGCGTGCAGCCGGTCCGTCCCGGTCGCGAAGGAAATCCTGAAATAGGGCTCCAGCCCGAAGGCGACGCCGGGCACGGCCGCGACATTGGCGTCTGAGAGCAGATAGTCCACGAAGTCGGCGTCGTTGGCGATCACCCGCCCATCGGGACGCTTGCGGCCAATCAGCCCGGCGCAGGACGGGTAGAGGTAGAACGCGCCTTCCGGCGTCGCGCAACTCAGCCCCTCGATATGTGAGAAGGCCTCCAGGCAGAGATCGCGGCGTGTCTGAAAGACGGCGTTGCGTTCGGCCAGGAAATCGAGCGGCCCGGTCAGAGCCGCCACGGCCGCCGCCTGCGAGACCGAGCTCGGATTGGTCGTACTCTGCGATTGCAGCGTCGCCATCGCCTTGATGAGTTCTGACGGTCCTCCGGCGAAGCCGATGCGCCAGCCGGTCATGGCATAGGATTTGGAGACGCCATTGACCGTGAGCGTGCGCGAAAACAGGCGGGGCTCGACAGCGGCGATGGTGGCGAACTGCCAGCCATCGTAGCGTAGGTGCTCATACATGTCGTCGGTCAGGACATGCACGGCGGGAAAGTCGAGGAGAACCTCCGCCAGTCCCTTCAGCTCGGCGGCAGAATAGCCCGCCCCGGTCGGGTTGCTTGGCGAGTTCAGGATCAGCCATTTCGTCCGCTGGCTCAGCGCTGCGCGCAGGATGGCGGGGGTGAGCTTGAAGCCGCTAGCCTCGGGGCACAGCGGGATGACCGGCGTCCCGCCTGCCAGCCGCACCATATCCGGATAGGACACCCAATAGGGCGCGGGAACGACCACCTCGTCGCCGGCATCGAGCGTCGCGCACAACGCATTGTAGATCACCTGCTTGCCGCCCGTGCCGACGCTGATCATCGACGCGTCGTAGTTCAGCCCGTTCTCGCGCCTGAACTTGGCAGCGACGGCCGCCTTGAGCTCGGGCGTGCCGTCGACATCGGTGTACTTCGTCGCGCCCTTGTCGATCGCGGCCTTGGCGGCGGCCTTGATATGGTCCGGCGTGTCGAAATCGGGCTCGCCCTGCGACAGGCCGATGATGTCCTTGCCCTGGCGGCGCAGCTCCGCCGCAGTGCGGGTGATGGCGATGGTCGGCGAAGGCTTTACGGCCTTCAGCTTGGAGGAAAGCAGGCTCATCGAAGGCAGTCCTTTGTTGTTTTAAGCGCCGGGCGTCGCGGAACGGACCAGGGCGAGGCGCGGCGGCATGACCGCCGCAGAGCCGCTGCCGATCGTGAACGTCGCGATCAGCGTGTCGAGGCGACGCGTCTCGTCCGCCAGGACGGCGGCGGCGGCCGCGTTCTTCTCGGAGAGCGCGACGTTCTGCTGGGTGATGCCGTCCAGATGGGTGACCGCCTGATTCATCTCCTCGATGCCGTGCGCCTGCTCGTGCGACGCGGTCGAGATTTCGGAGACGGTGTCGGCAACCTGCTTCGAGGCCGCGACGATCTGCTCGAAGGTCGTCCCGGCCGAGCGCACCAGCTGCGCCCCCTGCCCGACCTCCTGCGTCGCCGTCGCGATCAGGCGCCCGATATCCTGGGAGGCCGTGCCGGAGCGCTGGGCCAGGGTGCGGACCTCCGAGGCGACGACGGCAAAACCCTTGCCGGCATCGCCGGCGCGGGCCGCCTCCACGGCGGCGTTGAGCGCCAAGAGATTGGTCTGGAAGGCGATGTCGTCGATCACGCGGCTGATCTTGGCGATCTCCGCGCTGGCCTGCTCGATGCGCTCCATCGCCTGGACCGCATCGCGCACGATCGTGCCGCCCTGGGCCGCGACATTGGCGGCATCGCCGGCGGCGAGCGCGACCGTCGCGGCGAAATTCGCGCTGATCTTCACGGAGGCCGCCAGCTCCTCGGTGGTCGCTGCGGTCTCTTCGAGCGAAGCGGCCTGCTCCTCGGCGCGCCGCGAGAGCTCATCGGCTCCCGCATGGATGTCGCGCGCGGCCGAAGAGACCTGCGCGGTCGAGGACTGGATGCCGGAGAGCACCTGCGACAGGCGTGCGACCATGTCGTCGACCGAGCGGTCGAGTTCGGCGAAACGGCCCTGATGGCGGGTCGCAACAGAGCGCGTCAGGTCGCCCTTGGCGATGGCGGCCAGCGCCTCGGAGAATTCGGACACCACGCGGTCGACGACGGCGTTGATCTCGTTGATGCCGCTGACGAGCTTCTGCATCTCGGCATCGGCATGCTCGATCCTCAGCCGGGCGCTGAAATCGCCGGCCGCGGCGGCGGCGACGACGGCGCCGACATCGTTGACGATGGCGATCATCGATTCCGCGCGGGCCGATCTCTCGGCGGCGGCGGCGCGCTCCTGGGTTTCGAGAGCGCGGACGCGCACGAGATTGTCGCGGAACACCGACAGCGCCGCCGCCATCTCGCCGATCTCGTCCTTGCGCTGCTGCGCCGGGATCGCCGCGTCGAGGTGGCCCTCGGAGATCTCGCCCATCGCCTGGGTGATCTGGCGCACCGGCCGCGCGATCGAGCGGCCGATGCCGAACGAAACCGCGCAGCCGATGAGGATCACGATGGAGACGAGGATCAGTGCGCGGCTGGCCGCGCCAGCCATGGTGCTTTCCATCTCCGGCCCGACGATGGCAGCGCGCTGCTCCAACGCCGCGGCCGAGTGCTTGATCGCGGCGGAGCTGTCTTCGCCAATCTTGAGCAGCGCCTGGGCCGCTTCGGATTGGAGGCCGGCGCCCTTCAGGATCGCGATCTGCGCGATATAGCTGCCGAGCCCCTCATCCAGCGTACCGACCAGGGCCGCGACGCCGCCGATGTCGGCCGCAGCCTTCGCCACCGCGATGCTGGCGAGGCTGGCCTTCGCCGCCGTTTCGGCTTCGTCCAGCTTGCTCGGGTCGAGCGAGAGGCCGAACGCCTCGCCGGCAAGGCGCGCATCGCCGAAGCTGGCCTGCGCTGCGGCAAGCCCCGCCGCGGCGGTGGTGACCGAGCGGTAGCGCTGGAACAGCGCCAGCGAATCGCGGGCCGACGCGATGGCGAACCAGCCCAGCACGGCGGACATCGCCAGAACGAACAGGAATCCGGCGGCGATCCTTGCCTGAAGTGTCACGCGCCCCTGCAATGCCGCCATCTCTATCCCCCGCCCTCATGTCGCCGATGGCGGCGTGACCGCCGCCATCGCAGCCCCCAATGCCGGGCTCAGCCCTTCTTGGTCGCCTCGTAGCGCGCCTTGTTCTCGGCATTGGGCGGATAGAGGCCCGGCAGGGCTGCGCCCTTCTCGACCTCGCTCATGATCCAGCCCTCGAGCCGCTCCTGCTCCGGGGCGAGCTCGACCACCGCGTCGACCAGCGCGGCCGGAATCAGCACGGCGCCGTCATCGTCGACCACGATCAGATCATCCGGATAGACGGCGACGCCGCCGCAGGCGATCGGCTCCTGCCAGTTCACGAAGGTCAGCCCAGCCACGGAAGGCGGCGCCGCGGCCCCCTGGCACCAGACCGGCAGCCCGGTTCCGAGCACGCCGGCAACGTCGCGCACCACGCCGTCCGTGATCAGCGCGGCGACGCCCTTCTTGGCCATGCGCGCGCAGAGGATGTCGCCGAAGATGCCGGCATCGGTCACGCCCATCGCATCGACGACGGCGATGCAGCCTTCCGGCATCGCCTCGATGGCGGCGCGGGTCGATCTCGGCGAGGACCAGGATTCCGGCGTGGCGAGGTCCTCGCGCGCCGGCACGAAGCGCAAGGTGAAGGCGCGGCCGACGAGACGCTTCTGGCCCGGCTTCAGCGGCTTGGTGCCGCGCAGCCAGACATTGCGCAGGCCCTTCTTGAGCAGGATCGTGGTCAGGGTCGCGGTGGTGACCTGCGACAGGATTTCGATGATCTTGGCGTCGTTGGACATGGGGTCGTACTCGCTCGTTGCTTTGCGATGGGATGAAGGGTGATCAGATGCTGGCGATCAGGCCGCCATCGACGCGGATCACGCTGCCGGTGAGGTAGGAGGCCCGCTCGGACGCCAGGAAGGCGACGGTATCGGCATATTCCTCGGGCCGGCCGTAGCGGCCGAGCGGGATCGAGCCGGTGCTCTCCGCCGAGACCTCCTCGACGCTGCGGTTCTCGCGCTTGGCCTTGGCCTCGTCGAGGAAGCGGATGCGGTCCGTGGCGATCCGACCGGGCAGGATGATGTTGCTGGTGATGCCGTCGCGGCCGACCTCGCGCGCCAGCGTCTTCGACCAGCCGACCAGCGAGAGCCTGAGCGCGTTGGAGACGCCGAGATTGGGGATCGGCGCGACCACGCCGGACGAGGTCGAGGTGACGATGCGGCCCCATTGACGTACGCGCATGCCGGGCAGGACCCGATCGGTCAGCGCGATCACCGACAGCACCATGGACTGGAAATGCTTCGCCCAGAGCTCGCTCGGCTGGCCGGAGGCCGGGGTCGGCGGCGGTCCGCCCGTATTGTTGACCAGGATGTCGACCGGGCCGAGCGCCTGCTCGATGAGCGAGACATTGGCGTCGATGACGGAAAGATCCCCGAGATCCCAGAGCAGGGCCTCGGCGGTGCCGCCCACGGCTTCGATCGCATCCGCCGCCCGCTCCAGCGCCGCGGCGTCGATGTCGGCGAGCGCGACCTTCACGCCCTCGCGGGCCAGCGCAAGGCTGATCGCGCCGCCCAGTCCGCCGCCGGCGCCGAGCACCAACGCCGTCTTTCCCGATATGCCGAAATCCATCAGAAACTCCCGATGATGCCGCGTCAGGTCATGCCTGCGCATGGGCGTCGACATAGCCGTCGACGAGATTGAGTCCGAGCAGGAACTCGGAGGTGAAACGGGTGCGGATCAGCGGCTCGACCGGAATCGCGCCCGCCAGGAACGCCTGCTCCTCCGCCCGCGCGGCGACGGCCTCGGCATGCGACACTCTGCGAAAGCACAGGGTGCTGCCCGGCCGGGCCTGCGCCAGGCGACCGAGATCGGGGCCGATGATGGTCGCGATCTTGGGGTAGCCGCCGGTCGACTGCCGGTCCGCCATCAGGATGATGGGCTGTCCTTCGCCGGGCACCTGAATCGCGCCCATGGCGATGCCGTCCGAGGTGATGTTGTAGCCGCGCAGATGGGTCAGCTTCGGCCCTTCGAGGAAGCAGGCCATGCGGTCGCCGCGCGCCGAAACCGTCCAGGGCCCGGCCAGGAAGGAGGCGATCTGGTCGGGGGCGAAGAAATCGTCCTGCGGCCCGAGGATGACGCGGATCGTCTCGGCCGGGCGCTCCAGCAGCGGCGCCTGGATCGCCCCCGCCGCGACCGACACCCTGGCCGGCGTGCCGGTCGCGAGCCTGTCGCCGGCCGCAAGCGCGCGCCCTTCGAGGCCGCCGATGCCTGTGCGCGTATGGGTCGAGGCCGAGCCCAGCACGAGCGGCAGGTCGAGCCCGCCGGCAACCGCGAGATAGCACCAGCACCCGGCCGCCCCGGCCCTGAGCCTCAGCTGGACTCCAGGCTCGAGACGCACAACCACGGCCGGCGGCAGGGCCTGCCCGTCCAGCGTCGCGGAAAAGGCGCCGCCCGCGACCGCGACGGTCAGCGGCGCCTCCTCGGCCGTGATCTCGATGCCGCCCAGCGAGACTTCGATGGCGGCCGCGCCGGCCGGATTGCCCAGCGCCCGGTTCGCGACCGCATGGGCGAGCGGATCCATCGGCCCCGCCCCGGTCACGCCATAGCGCAGATAGCCGTGCCGGCCGCCATCCTGCACGGTGGAGCCCGGGCCTGCCGAGAGGATGCTGAGCGTCCCGGTCATTGCCCCTGCCTCCGGGCCACCACCTCGCCGGCCTCGACGCGCCGGTCGAGCGCGGCGAAGGTCGCGGCATCGATGGGCTCGAAGCGGATGTCGTCGCCGGGCTCCATCAGGAAGGCGCTGGCGCGCTCGGGCGCATAGAGGCGTTCCGGCGTACGCCCGACCACGTACCAGCCGGTCGGCATCGAGAAGGTGGCAATGGCGCTAAGCCCGCCGCCGACGAGCACGACCTTGCTGTCATGCGGCGGGCGCGGCTTCGTCCGCCGCGAGATCGCGATCTCGTCGGGCAGACCGCCCAGATAGGTGAAGCCCGGCGCGAAGCCGTACATATAGGCGCGATAGGTGGCGCCCGCATGGATCTGCGCCGCTTTCTCGGCCGGCATGCCCATGATCTCCGCCATTTCGGCGAGATCCTCGCCATGCGGCGCCTCGTAGCAGCAGGGCACCGTCCACAGCACGGCCTTGCGCGCGCGTGTCTTGGGAGCCGACAGCCGCTCCTCGACCATCCCGACCAGCGCGTCGCGGGTGATCTGCAACGGGTCGTAATGGATCATCAGCGAGCGATAGGTCGGCACCAGCTCGCGCAGACCCGTGGGCGCCGCCTCCGCGAGCGCGGCGTCGAGCGCGAGCACGCGGTCGCTGACTGCCGGGTCGACGCCGCTGCCGAACTCGACGACCAGCGCGGCTTCCCCCGCATCGAGAAAGCGCGGCGTGGCGTCCGAAGCGCTCATGCGAAGGCCGCGAGCGTGATGCCGGCCCGTTCCAGCGCCTTGCGCACATGGCGGGCCATCGTGACCGCATGGCTGGAATCGCCGTGCACGCAGATCGACCTGACCGGCGTCGGCAGGCGCTTGCCCGTCGCGGTGACGATGACGCCTTCGGTGACCATCTCGATGACGCGGGCAGCAGCCTCCTCATGATCGGTGATCATCGCGCCGGGCTTGCTCCGCGCGATCAGCAACCCTTCATCGGTGTAGCCGCGATCGGCGAAGATCTCCTGATAGGTCGTCAGCCCTGCCGCCTCGCCGGCCGCGACCTGCGCGGTCAGCGCCGTCGCCAGCAGGGCGAGGCTGGGATCGACCGCCTTCACCGCTCGCGCGATCGCATCGGCGACCGGGCGCTCCTCGCAGGCGATGTTGCCGAGCGCCCCATGCGGCTTCACATAGCTGATGCGGTGGCCGGCATAGGCCGCCAGCGCCTGCGCCGCGCCGAGCTGATAGGCGACGAGGCGCTCGATCTCTCCGGTCGAGAACGGGATGCGCCGGCGCCCAAAACCCCAGAGATCGGGAAAGCCGGGATGCGCGCCGATCGCCACGCCGCGCTCGCGCGCCACCGTGAACGCCTTCGCCATGATCTCCGGATCGCCCGCATGCAGGCCGCAGGCGACATTCGCCGAGGTGACGATGCCCAGCATGGCCTCGTCGTCGCCGCAGCTATAGGCCCCGAAGCCCTCGCCCAGATCGGCATTGAGATCGACGGACAGCATGGCCCACCCCGCTTGGTTGAATTGCCGAAACCGATGAGGGCGCCGCCGCCTTGCGGCGCCCTCCTTTGCGTCACATGCCGAGATAGGCGCGCCGGATATCCGGGTTGTCGCGCACCTCGACGGCCGTGCCGGAGAGGATCACCCTGCCGGTCTGCAGCACATAGGCACGATCGGCGATCTCCAGGCTCTCGGCCAGGCGCTGCTCGACCAGGAGCACGGTCACGCCGGCCTTGCGGATGGTCTCGACCGCCGCGAAGATCTCGTCGACCAGCTTGGGCATGATGCCCTGCGACGGCTCGTCGAGCATCAGGATGCGCGGGCGTGTCATCAGCGCGCGGCCGATGGCGAGCATCTGCTGCTCGCCGCCCGACAGGGTCGCGGCGCGTTGCGACAGGCGCTCCTTCAGCCGCGGGAACAGGGCGAAGACCTGCTCCAGCGGCTGCTCGCGATCGGCCTTGGCCCGGTGCAGATAGCTGCCGAGCCTCAGATTGTCGGAGACCGAGAGCCGCGGGAACAGCCGCTTGTTCTCGGGAACATAGGCGACGCCACGCTTGGTGATCTCGTGGCCGGGCAGCCCGCTGATCGTTTCGCCGGCGAAGGAGACCGTGCCGGAGCGGGCCTTCTCCATGCCGGAGATGGTCTTCAGCAGGGTCGATTTGCCGGCCCCGTTGGCGCCCGCCACGACGACGATCTCGCCTTCAGCCACCGTCACCGAGATGTCGGAGATCGCGATCAGCCCGTCATAGGCGGTGGTCAGGGAGGAGACTTCAAGCAGCACGGTGTCTCTCCCCCAGATAGGCGGTGATGACGGCGTCGTCGCGCACCACATCCTGCGGTTTGCCTTCTGCCAGCACCTTGCCGAGGTTCAGCACAACGGCGCGGTCGACCAGCGGCATCACGATTTCCATGACGTGCTCGACCATGACGACGGTAACGCCCTGGTCGCGCACCTTGCGCACCAGCTCGACCCCGAGCCGGGCCTCGCTCGGCGTGAGGCCGGTCATCACCTCGTCGAGCAGCAGGAGCTTGGGCTTGGTGGCGAGCGCGCGCGCCACTTCGAGGCGTCGCTTCTCGGGCGGCGTCAGCTCGCCGGCCGGCGCCGGGGCGCGCTGCTGCAGTCCGCAGAAGGCGAGCGTCTCATAGGCGACCCGGCGTGCCGCCGCGCTGCCCGGCTCCTTCGCGAAGGCGCCGACCATGACGTTGTCGAGCACGCTCATCGAGTCGAAGGAGCGCGGCACCTGAAAGGTCCGGGCGATACCGAGCCGGCAACGCGCCGGCCCCGACAGCCTGGCGATGTCCTGCCCTTCGAAGCGGATGCTGCCCTCGTTCGGCGGGAATGCTCCGGCGATGAGGTTGAACAGGGTCGACTTGCCGGCGCCGTTGGGCCCGATCAGGCCGAGGATCTCGCCGCGGCGCACCTCGACCGAGACGTCGGAATTGGCGACCAGACCGCCGAAGCGCCGCGTCACATTCTGGACGTCGAGGAGGATGTCCGTGCTCATGAGCGCGCCTCCGCCTTCTGCCTCTTGCCCTGGAAGAGGCTGAGGATGCCTTCGGGCTTGGCGAGCGCGACGAGCATGATCAGGCCGCCATAGATGATCAGGTCGATGCCCGAGCCGGAGCCGCCGAGATAGGAGCGGGTGATCTCGGTGAGCGGGATCAGGATCGCGGCGCCGACGACGGGTCCCCAGAGCGTGCCGATGCCGCCCAGCACGGCCGGCAGGGCAAAGAGCAGCGAGAAACGGAAGCTCATCACGCTCTCCGGGTCGATATAGGCCAGGAAACTCGCATAGAAGGCGCCGCCGATTGCGGTGAAGAAGGCCGAGACCGCTGCCGCCGCCATCTTCGAGTGGAAGATCTCGACGCCGAGGCTTTCGGCGGCTTCCGGATTATCCTTGACCGCGCGCCACCAATAGCCCCAGCGCGAGCCCTCGATCAGGAAGGTGACGAACCAGGTGATCGCCAGCAAGGCGAGCGCGAGATGGATATAGGGCACCTTGTCGCGCGCGAACTGGAGTGTCGCCCAGCTGTCGGAGCCGAACGGCCACTGGATGCCCAGCGCGCCGCCGACGAAGTCCCAGTTATGGACCAGCAGCAGGCCGATCTCCGCGATGACGATGGTCGCGATCGAAAAGTAATGCCCCTTCAGGCGGAAGCAGGGATAGCCGAGCAGCAGCGCGATGGCGGCCGACAGGATGCCGCCGACCAGCATGCCGCCCCAGGGCACGACGCCATAGGTGACGAAGAGCACCGAGGTGGCATAGGCCCCGATGCCGAAATAGAGCGCATGGCCGAGCGAGATCTGGCCGCAATAGCCGCCGAGGATGTTCCAGCTCTGCGAGACGGCAGCGTAGAGCAGCGTCAGCACGAGTACGTTCTGGAGATAGACGTCCTTGATCGCAAAGGGAGAGACCGCGATCGCCGCGAACACCGCGGCGGCGACGACGAGCTGGTTGCGGCGCCGCGGCAGCATGCCGAAGGCCGGAGGAAGATTCAGGGCTTCGTCCGTCATCGTCACAGCTTTCCGAACAGGCCGCTCGGCCGGATGAAGACGACGCCGAGATAGAGCGCGAAGATGCCGAGGGATTTCATGGCGGGAGGCAGGAACGCCGCGGTGAGCGCCTCGACCAGGCCGACGATGACGCCGGCGACCAGCGCGCCGAAGACGCTGCCGAAGCCGCCGAGCGCCACGGTGACATAGGCGATCAGGCCGAAGGTCGCGCCGACCTGCGGGTGGATGTAATAGAAGATCGCGAGCACCGCGCCGGCAAGGCCGACGAGCGCGGCCCCCAGCCCCCAGCCCAGCGCAAAGACGCGGTTGCGGTCGATGCCGACCAGCGCGACGGCGCCCTGGTCCTCGCGCGTCGCCTCCAGCGCCTTGCCGAAATCGGTTCGCGACATCAGCAGGTAGAGCCCGCCGAAGGCCGCGATCGAAACCAGCCCGCCGAACATCTGCGGCCAGGGCAGGAAGACGCCGCCGAGGTCGAGCGTCTTGCCGCCGAGCCAGGAGTTGCCGATGCTGCGATAGTCGGGCGTCAGGAAGTACTGGGCTGCGCCCTGCAGCAGCGTCGCCAGGCCGAAGGTCGCGAAGATCTGCACCATGCCCTGATTGGCCTTCGCGCGCATCGCGAAGCGGACGATGCCGAGATAGGCCAGCGCGCCGACGCAGAAGAGCACCGCGGCGGCGACAGGGGCGAACAGCACGGGATCGAGCGCGGTGAACAGGAAGAGCCCGAAGACGACATACATCGCCGTCATCAGGAACTCGCCATGGGCGAAGTTCACCACATCCATCAAGCCGAAGATGAGCGAGAGGCCGACTGCGATCAGGGCGTAGATCAGCCCCATGAGCAGGCCGCTCGCAAGCACCTGGAGAAGTGCTTGCGTCGTCATGCCGGATTCCTTCCTGAAGTGAGGGTCAGCCGTTCATCGGCCAGATCGCATCCGCGATCGCGACCTCGCTCGGGAAGATGGTGACGAATTTGTCGCCGAGATATTGCAGCAGAACCGGGCTGGCCTCCGGGTTCTGGCCGTCCGGCCCGTATTTCACGCGCGCCCAGGGCATGATCGTGCTCGTGCCGGGAATGTCGGTGGCGGCGAGCGCGTCGCGGACCTTCGGGCCTTCGAGCGAGCCGGCGCGGTTGATCGCCTCGGCCAGCAGCAGCAGCCCCATGAACTGGCGCGAGGTGTTGTCGTTCAGGTCGCGGGTCGAGCGCGCCTTGAACATGTCGTTGACGGTCTTGATGAACGGGCGCTTCGCCGCGAGATCGAGCGAGAAGCTGGCCCGGGTGATGGCGCCCTTCAGCTTGTCGCCGACGGCATCGTAGGTGACCTGCTCGGAGAAGCCGCTGGCCTGCGCGACGAGGTTCTTCGGCTTGAAGCCGAGCTCCGCCATCGTCTTGACCAGCAGCATCGCGTCGGTGGTGTAGGTCGAGGGCATCAGAACGTCGGGGTCGGCGCTCTTCAGCTGCTGCACCTCGGCCGTCAGGGACGGCGAATTGGTGCGGTATTTGACGTCGGCGGCGATCTTGTAGCCCCGGTCATTGGCGAGCTTGCGCTGCGTGTTCGAGGAATCGACGCCGAAGATCGTGTCCTCGAAGAACAGCCCGACGCTGTCGATCTTCTTGCCCTTCTTCTTCTGCGCGTCGAAGAAGTCAAACATCGCGGCCGAGAACATCTCGTCCTGGGCGGCCGGACGGAAGAAGAACTTCATGTTGCGGCGCTGCAGGCTCGGCGAGGAGGAGTCGGCGCACAGGAAGGGGACGCCGTAGCGCTCGGTGACGGCGCTGACCGTGGCGGAGACGGAGGACTGGTAGCAGCCGATGATGGCCGAGACCTTCTCCTGCGTGATCAGGCGCTCGGCCTCGGCCCTGCCCTTCTGCGGATCGGCCTGGTGATCGGCGAAGACGAGGCGGATCTTGGCCCCGCCCAACGCGGCAAGGCCAGCGCCCTTGGCGGCGACGAGATCGAGCTGGTGGTCGTTGTTGATGATGTCGAGCGCGGTTTCGAAGGCGTTGCGCGCGTCGATGCCAACCTGCGCGCTCGCCCCGGACATCGGGTAGATCACGCCGATGGTGACTTCCTTGGGCGCCTGCGCCCGGGACGTGCCGGGATAGGCCAGCGAGCCGGCGGCGGCAGCGGACACGCCCGCCAGGAGCAATTCTCTACGATTCATGGCTTAAACCCCTCTTTTTTGATGGCTGCGCGGCTCTTTTTCGGCCGGCAGGGTGGTGGTGGTGGAGATCAGATGACGGCGAACTCCGTGTTGCGCCGGTCGGTCACGAGCATGCAGCCGGGCGCATGGGTGATCGCGAAGGGCGGCTTCACTTTGGCGATGACGGATTGCGGGGTCACGCCGCAGGCCCAGAACACCGGCAGCTCGCCGGGCAGCACCTCGACGGCGTCGCCATAATCGGGCTGCGAGACGTCCCTGATGCCGATCAGGGCCGGGTCGCCGATATGCACCGGCGCGCCGTGCACGGCAGGGAAGCGCGAGGTGACCTGGATCGCCCGGATCGCATGGGCCGCCTTGAGCGGGCGCATGGAAACGACCATCGGGCCGCTGAAGGGGCCGGCCGGAACGCAGTCGATGCTGGTCCGGAACATCGGCACGCGCAGGCCGCGCTCGACATGGCGCAGCGGAATGCCTTCGTCGAGCAGCGCTTCCTCGAAGGAGAGCGAGCAGCCGATGACGAAGGAGACGAGGTCGTCGCGCCAATACTGGCCGACATCGCTGGTCTCGGCGACGAGCTCGCCATTCTCCCAGACGCGATAGCCCGGAAAATCGGTGCGGATGTCGAGATCCCGGCCGAGGACCGGCACCAGCGGGCTACCGACATCGGACACGCCGATGATGGGGCAAGGACGCGGATTGGCCTGGCAGAAGCGCAGGAAATCGCCGGCGAGATCGGCCGGCAGGATGGCGAGATTGCCCTGGACGAAGCCGGGAGCCAGGCCCGAGGTCGTTCCCTTCAGAGCTCCGCTGCGACAGGCGAGCCGGACCGACAGGGCCGAGCCGATGTCGAACGCGCCGGCCGCATGCTGCGATGCGGGCATCATCGTCGGCCTGCTCATCGTCTCCGCCATCCCCTCATCCCGTTCGTTGCATCATGGGCGCACCGTCCGGCGCACACGTCCAATCGTGAATCCGTATCGATCGCCATAACAGGCCGTTATGCCGGAAGGCTGGCCGGCTGCCGTCCTTCCGGGCAGACGGGTCCGTGATCGGACAGCCGCGCGGAGGCTCCGCGTCTTGTGCAGCGCATTAAATTTGACGCACCGCGAACAAAATGAAAAATGCGTTTCTCTGCTTTCAGTTTTAAGAAAAACTACAAATGGATACGCGCTTCCTGCAGACCCTGCTGACTGTCGCGGAGACGGGATCGCTCACGCGAACCGCTCGGGCGCTGAACCTGACACCCTCCGCCGTGATGCAGCGGATCAAGGTGCTGGAGGGCGAGATCGGCGCGCCTTTGATCCATCGCTCGGGCAATGCGATGTGCGTGACGGCCGCCTGCGCCGCGATCCTGGAGGATGCCCGCTTCGTCGTCGGCACGGTGTCCCATATCAAGGCAGCAGCGGCGGGGCGCCAGGATGTCGGGCTGCTGCGGGTCGGCGTGATCCACACGGTGCTGAGCGGCCTCATGCCGGATGTGATGCTGGCGCTGCAGCGCAACCGGCCAGGCATCGAGCTTTACATCCTGCCGGGTACGTCGACGGATCTCTATGCCAAGCTGGCCGCCGGTGAGCTCGACACGGCCATCATCGTCCAGCCGGCCTTCGCGATGCCGAAGACCCTGGAATGGACGCAGCTGCGGCAGGAGCCGCTGCTCCTGATCACGCCGCGGGAGACCGCGGAAAGCGACCCCGGGCTGCTGCTCAAGACCGAGCCCTTCATCCGCTACGACCGCAACCATTGGGGCGGCCGCGTCGTCGAGCAATATCTGCGCTCGAAGCGCATCGTGCCGCGCGAATTCCACGAGCTTGATTCGATCGAGGCGATCACCATCCTGGTTCATAGGGGGCTCGGTGTCGCGCTCATCCCGGACTGGCTGCCGCCCTGGCCGCAGGGCGTCGATGTCCGGAAGTTGCCGATCGTGGATGCGCCGAAGCGCTCGATCGGGCTGATCTGGCCGAAGGTTTCGCGGCGTCAGCCCCTTGTCCGGGCCTTTGCCGACGAGGTCCTGTGGGTGGCCGCGCGGCTCGGGATCGACCGAGCTTGAGGCGGGCTGCGAGCTCCGCCTTCAGAAGGCGCGGCTCGCCTCGTAGCTGCGCGCGATGTCCTGGGCGAGCTCGGCCATCGGGCGTGCGAGGCTGCCGCTCAGCGTCAGCGGAAAGGCAGCGGTGAAGACCAGATCCGGCAGGTCCAGCACCGTCTCGACGATACGCAGCCGGCCTTCCTTCAATTCGCGCTGCACCACGACCGGCGGGATCACGCTGACGCCGATCCTGTCGAGCGTCATCTGGACGATGGTCGTCAGAGACGAGTTGCCGAAGATGCGCGGCGGCGGCAGGGACGGATCGTTCAGCGCCTCGCGTAGGCGCGGATAGGGCGCCGTCGCCTTGGGGTAGGTGATCATCGGGAAATTGCGAAGCTCGGCGATGCTGAGCGGCTCCTCGCCGAGCACCATATCCGGGGAGGCGATCACGGCCAGCGAATAGGCGCATAGGTCGCAGCTCGCCATGGTCAGGTCGTCGATCGGGCCGAGCATGAAGGCGAGGTCGAGGTCGCCGCGGGCGAGCAGGTCGCGCATTGCCGGCGACACGTCCACCGTCAGATCGATGACGATGTTGGGATAGACAGCATGCGCGCGCTCCATGAACCGGCTGAGCCAGGTCTGCGCGATGGTCTCCGACACGCCCAGCCTGACGATGCCCTTCATGGCGACAGCCGAGCCGACCTCGGCCAGCATCTCCGTGCGCAGCAGCAGAAAGCGCTCCGCATATTGGACGAGCTTGCGGCCCTGATGGGTCAGGCTGATCGAACGGGCGTTGCGCTCGAACAATTTGACGCCGAGCTCCGCCTCCAGCGCCGCGATCCGCTGCGAGACCGAGGGCTGCGTGGTGTTGGCGCGCTCGGCCGCGCGGCTGAAGCTGTTCAGCTCCGCGACCCAGTAGAACAGCTCGAGGCTGCGGAAATCGGTCATCTCAGGCGGCGCCCCGCTCGCTTGCCGGCCGGCCGATCGCCGCCGGCCGCTCCGGGCAGGCTAGCATGATTGGCCCCTCGCCTGGGACTGCGGCGGCGCTTCACGCATCCGGTTCCAAACATGCGAGGCGATGCCGGACCGCCCCGGTCACTTCACCTGCCGCCAGTCGCCGCGATCGCCCTTCCAGTTGACCGAATGCCCCAGCGCGCGCAGCACCGAGCCCCGCAGGCTGCGCACGAGCCCTTCCCATTCGCGGGCGGAGATGCCGTCGACCGCCGGCTCCGGCGCCATGAACATGCCGTCGACGCCGCCCCCAGCGACGCATTGCTCGATGCAGCGCGTTTCGAGCTCCGGCTCATGGAACACGACCTCGTTCTCCAGCAACCCCGCAAGCGCCGCGATGATGCCGGTCGCGCCCCAGTTCGAGACATTGGAGATCACGAGATGGCTCGCCGCCGTCGCTGCCGCGACGCCGCCCCGGCCGGGAATGCCGCAATCAGCGGCCTTGGGCGAGAAGCCCGGCAGATCCTCGGCAAGCACGCCCATGCCCAGCTCGTTGCCGCCGTCGCCGATACCGATGAAGGGCAGGCCGAGCTCCTTTCCGGTGCGGAACAGATAGTCGAGATCGCCGACCATGCCGTCGAGCGGGCGCCCGCCGAGGCCGTGATAGAGCCCGTTCGCATTGGCGCCGGGGCGCTCGATCGCGATCATCAGGCTCGGCCGCGTCCGCTCCAGCAGATCGTCGCTCACCGCGCGGCAGCCCTCGGCGTCCTTCGGTACCGTGCGGATATAGACCGGGCGCAGGAAGGCGATCGGCTCGATCACGCCCGAGACGGGGAACGGCATCGGGGCGAGGCCGGCGCCGAGGCAGGTCTGGCGCATCATCGCCTCCCAATCCTCGTCGACGACGATGACGCTTTCGACGCCGAGCCCGAGGAACAGCGCTCGCGCCAGCAGCGCCGCGCCGACCGGGCCGTCGGTCTCCGGCACGCCGCCGCCCTCCGGGAAACCGGTGGCGATCAGGACGGGGCCGCCCTTCTCCCTGACCCTGTTCACGATGATCTCGGCCGCGCCCATGCAGATCGGCCCCTGCTGACGCCGTTCGAGCGCGCCGCGGAGATGGTCGATCAGGCCGACGCCAGTCAGGTCGATCGTCATGAAGCGGTCGATCGTGGCGGCGAGGCGACCGTAGAGCGGCGTTTCTTTCGACAGCATGGCGGTTCGGTATCTTTCAGGAACGGAAGGTTTCAGAGCCTCTCTGGACATTCCCTCAACCCTCATCCCGAGCAGCCATTCCGTCAGAAAGGGCGTTCAAAGG
Organism: Allobosea sp. RCC_152_1; assembly: GCF_041360765.1. Classification (NCBI taxonomy): domain Bacteria; kingdom Pseudomonadati; phylum Pseudomonadota; class Alphaproteobacteria; order Hyphomicrobiales; family Alloboseaceae; genus Allobosea; species Allobosea sp. RCC_152_1. The sequence continues at coordinate 22,714 of NZ_JBFUPU010000008.1, read as the reverse complement.
AGGCTTGAGGAGGCTCCGGAATCATTTGGAATCATCCTTCGAGAGGCTGCTTTGCAGCTTCTCGGGATGAAAAGTGAGTTTCCAAACAGGAGCTCAGACGGCGATGCACCGGGCGAATGTATCGTGGTCGACATTCCCGCCGCTCAGCACCAGAGCAACGGTCTTGCCGGCGACGTCGAGCTTGCCGGCGAGCGCCGCGGCCAGGGGGGCGACGCCGCCGGGCTCGACCACCAGCTTCAGCAAATCATAGGCGAGCCGCATGGCGCGGCGGACCTCGTCATCGGTGACGGCGACGGCACCGGCCAGCAGCGCCTGGTTGACCGGGAAGGTCACCTCTCCGGGGGTCGCGACCTGCAGCGCGTCGCACAGGCTCCGGGCGCCGGGCGCATTGCTCTCGCGCCGGCCGGACGCGAGCGAGCGGGCGGTGTCGTCGAAACCGGCGGGCTCCACGCAGAACACGCGCGTATCGGGGGAGACGCCGTTCATCGCGATGGCGCAGCCCGCCGCCAGCCCGCCACCGCTGCAGCTCACCGCGAGCATCTCGAGCGAAACGCCGCGCTCGCGAGCCTGCTCGGCGAGTTCCAGCGCGACCGTACCCTGCCCCGCCATGATGTCGGGATCGTCATAGGGTGGGATGATCACGGCGCCGGTGGCGGCCGCGATCTCGGCCCCGATCGTCTCGCGCACTTCCGTCGCGCGATCATAGAGGCGTACCGTACCGCCGAACCGCTCGGCGCCCTCGATCTTGGTGCGCGGCGCGTCCGAGGGCATCAGGATCGTCGCCTTGATGCCGTTGCGGGCGGCGACGGCGGAGATCGCCAGCGCATGGTTGCCCGAGGACCAGGCGACGATGCCGCCCTTTCGCTCGGCCGGGGTCATGCGCGAGACGCGGTTGAGCGCGCCGCGGAACTTGAACGAACCCGTGGTCTGCAGCGTCTCGGCCTTCAACAGGACTTTTGCGGAGAGGATGCGATCAAGCTCGTCATTCGCGATGAGCGGCGTTTTGACGACATGGTCGGAGATCCGAAGAGCCGCCGCTGCGACGTCACGAAACTCGACGCAAAGCCGAAGATCTTCACTGATCTTTACTTGAGGTCTTCCGCTCATTTATTTTATCCCGGCAGTAATTCCCCCAACAAGCTATTTAAATCTGCAAGGCGGTCAAATTCTCAATCGCGATGGGAGTGGATAAGGTCTGCTTATCGATTGGGCGGCGCCGAATTGGACGCTTAGCGCGAACCGTTCAGCTGCACCGCTGGTCGCACGGCGTTGTCAGGTTAACTGCCGCGAGCGCCAAGAGATGGGGCCGCCGCCCCCTCCAACGCGAACCCATGCGCCGCCCAGCCTGGCGGCGCAGGTCGCGGTGTAGCCCGATCAAGCGTCGAGCGATCTACCGGCCAGTCCGTCTTCAGCCCGGCTCTCGAACGATTGTCCGGCATGATCGTAGCTGAAAAGACCAGCCAAACGAGCCCCGAAACAAATCAACATGCATCTGCATACATTTGTACTTGACGTGCGATGTCAGCACGATATGCCCCGGTGAGGCTACGGCGCTGCCTGAGGTCGGTCGAGTCGCTGGAGGTGATCAATGAGCGAGCAGTCTTTCGAACAGAACCGCTCTGAAAAGCTGGCGAGTTTCGTCGCCGGCGCACGCGGACGAGTCTTGCCGGAAGCGGTGCGGGATGCCGGCAGGCAAGCTCTCGTCGACTTCATCGCCGTCTCGGTGGCCGGCCATCAGGACGGCGCCGTCGAAGCCCTCCGCGCGGTCGCCGCCAACTGGAACGCGCCGGGCGGGGCGCGCATCTTTCTAGGTTCGAAAACCCAGCCGGCGATCGCGGCATTGCTCAACGGAACCATGACCCACGCCATGGACCTCGACGACGTGCACTACGCCGGCGGCGGACATCCCAGTGGCCCCTGCTGGTCGGCCGCGCTCAGCCTGGCGGAACATCACGAGGTCGACGACGAGACCGCCCTCCGCGCTTTCGTCACCGGATATGAAGTCATGGCGCGGCTCGGCGGCGGGGGGCAGCAGGGTGTGGGCCGCACGCTTCAGCACCATGGCTTCCACCCGACATCGATATTCGGCCGAGCCGGTGCCGCGGCCAGTGCGAGCGTTCTCCTGGATCTCGACCAGGATCAGGTGGCGAACGCGCTCGGCGTCGCCGCCACAACCGCAGGCGGGCTCGTCGGCTCGTTCGGCACACATTCCAAGCCGTTCCATGCGGGCAAGGCAGCCATGGACGGCGTTATGGCCGCAGAAATGGCGCGTTCGGGCTTCGTGTCCGGGCAGAACCTCTTCGAGCGCGACAAGGGGCTGCTGCCGAGCTTCCTGAAGGGAGCGGAGTTTGTGCTGCCGGAGCTGGACTTCGACGAACAGTGGTACGTCCTGCGCAATGGCTACAAGCGCTTCGCGAGCTGCCGCGCGACGCATGCCGCGGCTGAAGCCGCCCTGAGCGTCAAGGATCAGGTCGGGAACAGGACGGTCACCAGGATCCAGGCCTTCGTCAATCCGATTGCGCTGGTGGCCGCAGGCAACCCCGCGCCCAGAACGGGCCTGGAAGCCCGTTTCAGCACCTATTGCTGCATTGCCATGGGTCTCGTCGGATACCGCCTCTCCGCTTTCGATTTTACCGATGAGATGGTTGCGGATCCGGCGGTTTCGGAACTTCTGCCCAAAATCGAGTGCATTCCCGTCAAGGGACAGTCGGAGGTGGCCGCGAAGCTGCTGATCGATCTCTCGGACGGGCAGCAGATGGAGGCCTCGGTCGATATCGTCCTCGGTCACCCCGACCGGCCGCTGAACTGGGCTCAGATTCAAGACAAGTTCGAAGGGCTTGTCGCGCCGGTTCTGGGAGACGAGAAGGCAGACGAGCTGTTCAAGGCGGTCACGGGCTTCGCCACGAACGACAGGCTGTCTATTCCAAGAATTTCCGCCTTGCTTGAGGCCCGGCAGCACTGAAGCCCATCCCGCCTGGGCCGCCTCTCAGAGCGGCTCAGGCCCGTGGCATCTTGGCCGGTTTCGGGCATCCGTGCTAACCGCACTGCTCAGGCTCGGCGGTTGCGCCGAGCCTCTGTCCGGCAGTGGCCGGCGTCTCGGCCCGGCCGATGCGCGCCGTCAGGCGATGAAAGGTTTGCAGGTTGGCGAAGCCAGTCAAAGTCCGGACCAGCGGCAAACGGCGACCAACTTCGGCCGACACGACCGATCATCAGATCAGCGGCAGCGGCGATCTGGCCTCCGATATCCAGATCAAGGTGCGCGATGCCATCCGCAAAGGCACGCTCCCCATCGGCGAGCGCGTCACGGAGGTCGATCTCGCGGCCCGTTTCGGCGTGTCGCGGACGCCCGTGCGCGATGCCATCCTTCGTCTCGAAGCCGACGGCTTGCTGACGAACGAGCCCCGGCGCGGGTTGATCGTCTCCAACCTCAACCATCAGCAGGTGGTCGAACTTTATTTTATGAGGGAGGTGCTCGAGGGCGCAGCAGCGCGCCTGGCGGCCCAGAGCGCCAGCGACATCGAGCTGGAAACGATCTCCGCCCTGAGCGCGCTCGAATCCGAGCCGGGCGTAACCCTGGACGCTCTCAGCGATATAAACGTCAAAATCCACAACATGATCGCGCTTGCCGCGCATAACCGCTATCTGCTCCGCAGCCTGACGCAACTCGGCATCACGATGTCCCTCTTGCCGAGTCTCCTCGCAATGGGCGATCGCGCGCGATCTGCGGCGTCGGAGCATCGCGCCATCGTCGCGGCATTGTTGGAGCGCGACAGCGAGCGAGCCGAATCCGCCGCCCGCGCCCATGTACGGTCATCCTTGCAGCACCGTCTGTTGCAGACGATCGGCAGGCTACAGAACTAGACGAAACTCCCAAGAGAGCATCAGGCCGCGAGGGGCGCCGGCCGGTCCGGAATTTGGGCGAAGGCGATGCCCTCCAGGATTGGCTTTGTCGTTCTGAGCACCGCGGCGGTGGCTGCGCCTTCCCGTCGGTCGATGACGACCTCGATGCGCCCCGACGGATGCTCGATCGTCACGCTGCGGGGCAGGCTGTCCCCTCCGACGAGACGATGCGCCAGCGTGCCCGGCGTGCCGCAGGCCGTGCCGAGACCGACGGCGCCGGTCACGGCGAAAGCCTTGTGGCAGGAGTGCGGCATGAAGTAGCGCGCCGTGAGCGTGCCGCCTTTCTGCGGCGGGCCGATCAACACGGGTTTTGGAATGACGAGGTTGGACACGTCTCCCAGCCCCATTCGCCTGCCGGCTTCCAGTCGGATCCTCTCCAGACGATTCATCAACGACCGGTCGCCATCCAAGTCCGCCGGCAACTCGCCGCCGGTCTTCCCCAGCGCGGTGGCTTCGATCACGACCAGAGGCATCGCAGCGTCGATACAGGAGACTTCGACGCCGTCGATTCTGTCGACGGCCGATCCCGTCGGCAACAGCATTCCGGTCTTGGCGCCAGCGACGCCTAGAAATTCCAGTTCGACCGGCGCACCGCTGCCGGGAACGCCGTCGATGACCGTGTCGCCATCGTAAGTGGGCCGCCCGTCAGGGGTCAGCACCGTGGCGGCGATGAGTTGGCCGGTGTTGACGTTGTGAATGACGACGCGTGTGCGGCCGATTTGGCCCTGAACGAGTCCCTTCTCTATGGCGAAGGGCGCAACCGTCGACAGCATGTTCCCGCAGTTCGGGGAGGTGTCGACGATCCTTTCGATGACCTCCACCTGGGCGAAGAGATAGTCGACATCGGCGCGGGGGTGAGTCGATGGCCCCACGATGGCGACCTTGCTTGTCAGAGGGTTGCCGCCACCGAGCCCATTGATCTGAAGCTCATTGCCCGACCCCAGGACCGACAGCAAAATCTCGCCACGCAGAGTGGGATCGGCCGGCAGGTCGGAAGCGAGGAAAACAGGACCGCGCGACGTGCCGCCGCGCATGAGTGTGCATGGAATGCGAAGTTGGGTCGCCATCGCGGCTCCTTCCAGCAGCTTCCGCCGAGATCGACGGCAACTGGAAAAGCGATATCTGCCACCCCCATCATGTTGTGAAATGCAAAAATTTCGATCATTGATCGGCAATGCGCATCAATTTTGAACTGCTCGATATCCGCGCCTTCCTCGCCGTGCTCGAGCTGGGCGGCTTTCACAAAGCGGCTGAGATGCTCAACATCTCGCAGCCCGCCCTGTCCCGTCGCGTGCAGGCGCTGGAAGCCGCGGTCGGCGCGCCGCTGCTGGAAAGAACGACGCGCAGAGTCGGACCCACGAGCGTCGGCCGGTCCTTCGCGCCGCTGGCCCGTCGCCTGCTCGACGAATTTGAGGAATCTCTGCTCGGCATCACGGGTGTCGCCGGGCGGCAGTACGGTCAGGTCACCATCGCCTGCGTGCCGACGGCCGCCTTCTACTTCCTGCCACGCGCCATCGAGTCGTTCAGCGCGATCTATCCGCTGATCCGCTTTCGTATCCTCGATCTGTCCGCAAATGACGGCCTGGAGAGCGTGGCACGGGGCGAGGCCGAATTCGGCATCAATCTTCTCGGCAGTTCGGACCCTGACCTGGCTTTCACACCGCTCGTCGAGGACCCATTCGTCCTCGCATGCAGGCGTGATCATCCGCTCGCCGCTCGGCAGGAGCTGGCCTGGAAGGATCTTGCCGACCAGACGCTCATCGGGGTCAGCCGCGCCAGCGGCAACCGCATGATTCTGGAAAGCGCTCTCGCCAAGGAGGGCGTGGGGCTGACGTTCAAGTTCGAAGTCAACCACCTGACGACGTCGCTCGGACTGGTCGAGCGCGGTCTTGGCGTCTCGGTGCTGCCCCGGCTCGCGACGCCACCGCAGGATCACCCCGTCATTGCGACGAAGGCAATCGGCGCACCGCCGGTATCGCGAACGATCGGCCTGGTCGAGCGGCGGAAAGCGCGCCTTGCACCTGCGGCCCAACGCTTCAGGGACATGCTGATCCACACCTGGAATGCGAACCCGCGATCGAACTTTCTATAATTGATAGGGATATCGCATCAATCGGATCAATTATCGCATTTCTCAAATTCGCCCTTTGCGTTGAAAGAAGCTCCGATAACGGGGCCACCAGCCGCCCTGACTTTGGGAGGGACGAATGATGCATCTGACTCGCAGGAGCTTGGTTCTGGGCGCGGCTTCTCTGGCGGCAGGGAGCGCGCTCAGCACCGTCGCACGGTCGCAGGCTGCCTTTCCCACGCGGCCGATGAAGTTGCTTGTCCCCTATGCGGCAGGCGGCGGAACTGATGCCATCGCGCGGCTCGTTGCGCAGGGCATCGGTGAAAAGCTCGGCCAGTCCCTGGTCGTCGAGAACAACGGCTCGGCCGGTGGCAATCTCATCACCGCACAGGCCGCCTCCTCGCCGCCGGACGGCTACACGGTCCTGCTGGCCAACCAGGGACCCATGGTCGTCAATCCCCACCTGTTCAAAAATGTCCGGGTTGACCCGCTGACAGCCTTCGATCCGGTCACTCTGATCTCCGATACGCCGCTCGCGTTGGTGGTGGCATCGAAATCATCGTTCCAGACCGCGCGGGACCTGATCGATCACGCGAAGAAGAACAACGGGAAGCTCACCTACGGTTCTGCCGGCAACGGTTCGGCGAGCCATCTCGCCACCGTCCTGCTCGCCAGGACTGCAGGATTCGATGCGGTCCACGTTCCCTATCGCGGGGCCGGGCCAGCTTTGACGGACCTCCTCGCCGGACAGACCGACTTCATGGTGACGACCGTTCCGTCGGTGCTGGGTCTGATCGAGGGCAAGTCCGTGCGGCTGCTGGCCGTCACAAGCCCGCAGCGCACCAAGCTCTTCCCCGAGACTCCGACCGTGGCCGAACTCGGCTGGCCGGATTACCGGGCAACGGCCTGGTACGGGCTCGTCGTGCCGAAGGGCACCCCGGAGTTCATCGTCAAGGCTCTTCGTGACGCCACGGTCAGCACGATCAACAACGACACGATCAAGGAGCGCCTGCGCAACGAAGGCGCGGAGCCGATCGGCAACGAGCCGGCAGCCTTCGCCGAGATGATGCGTGCCGAATCCAGGCGCTGGGCAAAGCTGGTCAAGAGCGCGAACATGTCGATCTGAAACGCCGCAAACGCCTGACGTTATCGGGCCTGGCAGGATCGCGCCTTGCGATCCTGCGCCTTTGCCGACGCCGCCGGCCGCACATCGGCTGCAAGGCGGCATGGCGTTGCGCATGTTCGACTGTCCGCATGCTTTCCGCGAGTGGTGTCGCTGGCCAGCCGCGCTCCTGACGCGCCACAGGCCGCTTCTCCCGATCAACTCGGCGGCCCCGCCTCCCGAGGCCGAGCCCCCGCCCGACTGCGCCCTCCGACACATCGTTACCGAGCGCGGCAGCTGCCTGTTCGCGACAAATTGAGCTCTATTGAATTCATTTGCATGCAGAAGTAGACAGACTCGCTCTGCCGCGCATATCGGTACAGCGCACACGGTTGTCGTCGCCATCTGGTCTCTCGGAGAATTGCGGATGCTGGTCCAGCACATTGCGGAGCGTTCCGTTGCCCTCGATCCGCACAGCTTCGATCCGATGGCTCGCAAATGGGCCAAGGACGCCATCGCGGACATGATCGGCTGCGCCCTGCTGGGCGCACGGACAGCGACGACGGACATCGCGCTGGCCACCTCACCGAATGCCGGGGATTGCCTCGTGCTCGGCCGTAAGGCACGGATCGGCCGCCTCGAAGCAGCCTATGTCAACGCCACGTCCGGCCACGCGCTCGATTACGACGACACGAGCAAATCGCTCTCCGGCCACCCGACCGTCATCATCATCCCGGCACTGCTGGCCCTCGCCGAGCAGCGCGACGCGACAGGAGCCGAGCTGCTCGACGCCTATATCGTCGGTGTCGAGACCGCGACCCGCATCGCGCGAGGCGTCAATTTCCATCACTACGAGAAGGGGTGGCATCCGACGGCCACGCTCGGAATATTCGGCGCGGCTGCGGCCTGCGGGAGGCTGCTCGCCCTCCCCGCCGATAGGCTCGCCCATGCGCTGGCGACGGCCGCATCCTTCGCCAGCGGCGTCAAAGCGAATTTCGGCACGCAGACCAAGCCGCTGCATGCCGGCTTTGCCGCGCGCAACGGGCTGTTCGCCGCTCTTCTCGCCGCGGGAGGCGTGCCGGCTTCGCCAGAAGCCTTCGAGCATCCCCAGGGATTTCTCGAGGTCTTCAACGGCACGGGCCATTTCAACGCGGACCGCATGCTGGAAGCGTGGGGGCAGCCGCTCGATCTGCTGGCGCCGGGGATTTCCATCAAGAAATACCCGTGCGTCTACAGCGTGCATGGTGCGATAGATGCGGCCATCGAACTCCGGCGCCGCGAGAGTTTGACCGCCGACAGCATCGCCGCGGTGACAGTGCGGATGCACCGCAGACGCCTGCTGCCGCATGTACGCAACCCCGCGACCAGCGCGCTCAACGCCAAGTTTTCGATGCCCTACGCGGTCGCGCGAGGGTTGGTGAACGGCGCCGTGACGCTTTCGCATTTCGAGGATGACGCGCTCTACGATCCGCAGGTCACGCGCGTGATGGAACTCATCGGCGTAGACGAGCATAGCGACGACGCCAACGACTATGGCGCCGAAATCGTCGTCGTCCTGAGCGATGGCACCCGCCTCACTGCGTCGGTGTCTTCCCCTCTCGGCCGTGGGCCGGAAGCCCCGCTGCCGGACGGCATGTTGCGGGCGAAATACACCGATTGCGCCGGCCGCGCGCTGACGGCCGCAGGAATCGAAGCCAGCTTCGACATGCTCATGCGGCTCGAAGATCTCGACAGCGTCCGTGAACTGACCGCGCTGATCCAAGAATCCAGCTGCGTCTGACCGGCCCGGCCCAGCCTTTTGAGCGACGAGGACTCCATGAGCTTCGCATTCGAACTTGCAGGGCGCGCCAGCGCCATAACGCTCGATACGATGCCGCCGGAAGCGGGCCGCGTGGCGGCGCGCGCCTTCGCGGATACGATCGGGACCGCGCTGGCCGGATGCCGGGCAGGCTTTCTTGACGGCATCGAGCGCGCGCTGGAGATTGCTGCCGATGCCGGCCCCGCGACCAAGATCGGCCGCCCCGGGCGCTGCCACCCGCTGCAGGCCGCTGTCATCAACGGTACGGCGGCGCATGCTCTCGACTTCGACGATTGCAGCACCACCATGGGTGGTCACCCTTCGGCGCCGGTCGTGCCCGCGCTGCTTGCGCTCGCGCAGGATCGCGGCTCTTCCGGACGAGCTGTCCTGTCGGCCTATCTCGCAGGCGTCGAGCTGGAATTGCGGCTCGCCAGGGCGGTGATGCCGCATCACTACGAGAAAGGCTGGCATCCGACCGCCACGCTCGGCGTATTCGGCGCCGCCACGGCGAGTGCCCATCTGCTGGGCCTCGATCCGGAGCGCATGGCCACGGCACTGGCGATCGCGGTATCGATGGCAAGCGGCCTCAAGTCCAACTTCGGGACGCCGATCAAGCCCCTCCATGTCGGTCAGGCCGCCTATAACGGGTTGCTCGCTGCAACACTCTCCGAGCAGGGCGTCACGGCCAGCCATTCAGCCTTCGAACACGAATACGGCTTCTTCAACGTGTTGAACGGCGCCGGAACCTTCGATCCGCAGAGGGCGCTTGGCGACTGGCTGACTTCGCCGGACGTTCTCTCACCCGGCATTGCGATCAAGCAGCACCCCTGCTGCGGCAGCGCACATTCCGCCATCGATGCGGCATTGACCCTGCACCGCCGGCACGGTCCCTTCAGGTCCGGTGAGATCACGGCGATCGAGACCTGGACCCACCGGCGCCGGCTCGCCCACACCGATCGCCCCCGGCCGAAGACCGGGCTCGAAGCGAAGTTCAGCGTCCAATTTTTGACCGCCAAGGCGCTGACGGCCGGCATCGTCCGCCTCGGCGACTTCGACGACAGCACCTTCCTCGACGCCGATACGGCGTCCCTTGCCGCTCTGACTCGGTCCAACGCCCATGACGAGCCGAACGAATATCTCGGCCGCGTCAAGGTCACGCTCGGCGACGGACGCGTCGTCGAAGCCTCGGCCTCGACCGAGTTCGGCCGCGGGCCGCTCAATCCGATGTCGGACGACGAGCTGGAGGCCAAGTTCGTCGATTGCGCCGGCGCGAGCCTGGACGAGGAGCGCGCTCGCAGCCTGTTCCGCGCCATTCTCGCGCTCGATCAGGCGCCCAGCATCGAAGACATCATGACCGCGACCCAGCAAGGATGAAGACGATGCTCAAAATCTACGGACGCCGCGATTCATCGAATTGCGCGAAGGCCTTCTGGGCCCTCGACGAGCTCGGGGTGGGCTACGAGCTGATCGCATGCGGCGGGCGGTTCGGCGGCACGGACGCGATCGATTACCGCGCGTTCAACCCGCATGGGAAGGTGCCGACCGTCGTCGATGATGGCGCCGTCGTCTGGGAATCGAATGCGGTTCTGCGCTACCTGGGCAATCGCTACGGCAAGGGGACGATCTGGCCGCCGGACGCGGCAGGACGTGCGAGCGCCGACCAGTGGATGGATTGGGGGGCCACCGCCTTCGTGCCGGCGATGGGCAAGATCCGAACCGCCTTGAAGGCCGAGGACGCGGCGGCGGCGGAAGCGGCTCTCAAGGCGTTGACGGCCCACGCCGCGCTGCTCAACCGACATTTCCAAGCAAACGACTATCTCGCCGGCCCGTCCCTGACACTGGCGGACATCGCCCTGGCACCCGCTGTCCACCGCTGGTTCCTCGTCCCGCTAGCCCGTCCCGATCTGCCGTCACTGGCAGCCTATCGCGAGCGTCTCGCTGGCCGAGACGGATACAGGCGGCATGTCGCGGAAGCGCTGAGCTGATGAAACCGCGGCATGCGCCGGCATGACCGCCGTTCAACCGCGCGTACCCGTGCTCGCATGGGCGCGCAGCATGATGCTCATGCGATGCTGCTGCGACGAGCGCACCTGAGCCTTGATCAGGCTTTCCGCAGCCAGCCCGTCCCGGCGCAGCAATGCTTCGGTTATCTCGCGGTGCTGCCGATGCAATACGGCCGCACGGCCGTTCTCGCCGATCAGCGTCGGCAGCAGCGACATCGTGACCGAGAGCTGGTTGAGGCTGCGCAGCAGGTAGCGATTATGCGATGACAGGGCCAGCAGATGGCGGAAATTGCGGTTGATCTCGGACATCCGCTGGACGTCATCCAGGGCGCCGGCCTCGGCCTCGACAAGCCCCGCGAACGTAGCAAGCTCGATCTCGCTGGCCGCCTGCGCAGTCAGCCGCGCCGCGGCGCCTTCGAGCACTTCGCGCATGAAGTAGAGCTCGACAATCTGTTGATGGTCGAGATCGGTGACGATCAGGCCGCGGCGCGGCTCGTTGGTCAGCAGGCCATCGGTCTCGAGCCTGGCGATGGCTTCATGCACCGGGGTCCGCGACATGCCCAGGATCGTTGCCAGGCCGATCTCCGTCACGCGCTCGCCGATGGCGAGTTCGCCCTTCTGAATGAGGGCGCGGATGCGCTCATACGCATCAAAGACGAGGTCGCGACCTCCGGTCGACGCCCTTTTCGGCAACTTGGTCATCGTCTGTCTTCGGCTCCGTTATGCCGCACCCCGACCGCAGCCCGATCAGCTTCTTCCTTCCTATGCAAAAGGACGCCGCCTGAACAGGCGACGCACAGCGACAGAAGGAAAGGCCGCGATAAATTTGATTGCACTCTGTAAAATGCAATTGTATGCATTTACATGCCGAATGTCGAGAAGCGCGCGCTTCTGTCCGTGCTCGCATCGGCTCGTCAGGAAAGAGTGACGCATGAGCCTTTCGCCCCCATCCGACATCGCCTCGAGCCAGCCCGCCGCCGCGACGGACGGCCACCGGAACCGCAGGCTCGGCCCGGATACCGTCATCTGCCATGCCGGGCGCGATCCCTCGGCGCATTTCGGCGTCGTCAATCCACCGGTGTTTCATGCCTCCACCATCCTGTTTCCGACGCTGGCGGCGCTCGACGCCAAGGCCGAAGCGAAGGTCCGCTACGGTCGGCGCGGAACGCCGACGACCTTCGCGCTGGAGGATGCGGTCTCGGCGCTGGAAGAGGCGGCCGGCACGGTGCTTACCCCGTCCGGCGCCAATGCCATTTCCACGACGCTGCTCGCCCATCTGGATCCCGGCGATCACGTCTTGATCGCCGACAATGTCTACGGGCCCTGTCGTCACTGCGGTAACGACGTCCTGCGCCGCTTCGGCGTCGAGGTCGAATTCTACGATCCGCTGGTCGGCTCCGGCATCGACAGGCTGATCAAGCCGAACACGCGGCTGATCTGGATGGAGGCGCCTGGATCACTGACATTCGAGATGACGGACATCACCGCCATCGTGGCCGCGGCCAGGCCGCGAGGCATCGTAACCGTCGTCGACAACACCTGGTCCGGCGGCGTTTTCTTCAAGCCGCTGACGCTGGGCGTCGACATCTCCGTCCAGGCCGGCACGAAATATATTTCAGGTCATTCCGACCTGATGCTCGGCACGATCTCGTGCTCCGAGACGAGCTATGAGCGCGTGAAAGGGTTCGCGCAGCGGCTCGGCATCTGTGTCGGCCCGGACGATGCCTATCTCGCGCAACGAGGTCTGCGCACCATCTCGGTCAGGATGCGGCAGCACCACGCCAACGCGCTCGAACTGGCCAACTGGCTTGCAAATCGGCCCGAAGTGACGCGCGTGATGTATCCGGCCCTCCAGACCGACCCCGGCCACGAACTTTGGAGGACGCATTTCACCGGCGCGTCCGGGCTGTTCGGCTTCGTCATCCGCGAGACGGACCGCCGGCGGCTGGCGGCGATGGTCGACGGTCTGCGCCTGTTCGGCATGGGATCGAGCTGGGGCGGCTATGAAAGCCTGCTGCTTCCCACCGATCCGCGCATCCTGCGTTCGGCCACGACCTGGCGCGAACCCGGCCAGTGTATGCGCGTGCATGTCGGCCTCGAGGACGTTTCCGACCTGATCGACGATCTCGAACGGGGTTTTGAGCGGCTCGGTCGCTGAACGAGGAACCTCGCACGCCTATGCGCAGGGACATGCGGATGGCGGCGTCGCTGGTCGCCGCGCTCCGCAGGGCCGCATCATAACAAGGGGAGTCAGAATATGCGTTTCGCATTCGGTTTCGCCGGCGCCATCGCCGCCCTTCTCTGCACCACCATTCTTCCGGCCGAGGCTGGCCAGGGCGACACGCTCAAGGCCATTCGCGAGCGCGGCGAAGTCCTTTGCGGCGCCCATCCGGGCCGCTACGGCTTCGCCGCTCCCGACGACAAGGGGCGCTGGTCCGGCTTCGAGGTCGATCTTTGTCGGGCGCTCGGTGCGGCGATCTTCGGCAGCGGTGAAAAGGTCCGCTTCGTCGCGCTGTCGAGCCAGCAACGATTCCCCGCTATTCAGGCCGGCGAAGTCGACGTGCTGGCGCGCAATACGACGGCGACCTTGACGCGCGATACCGCGCTCGGACTCAACTTCTCGCCGCCGGTCTTCTATACCGGCCTCGGCTTCATGGTCCGCAAGGATGCCGGCGTGAAGACGGTCGAGGATCTGAACGGCGCCACCATCTGCATGGCGCCCGGCAGCACGACCGAACAGGCCGTCGCCAGGCTCTTCACCCAGCATGGGCTCAAATACACGCCGATCGTGATCGAGAACAACAAGGAGCTCGCCAGCGCCTATGTTGCCGGCCGCTGCGATGCACTCGCCAAGGATCGCGACGCGCTGCCGGGCGTACGGATGTACGACGCGCCGCAGCCTGAGGAGCATGTCATCCTCGAAGGGACCTTCTCCAAGGAGCCGCTCGCACTCGCCGTCCGGCACGGTGACGACCAATGGTACGACATCGTGAAATGGGTGATGTACGGCCTGATGGAGGCCGAAGAAAACAAGGTAAGCCAAGCCAATGTCGACGAGATGACGAAGTCCAAGGACCCCTATGTCCAGGACCTTCTCGGCGTCACCGGTGATTACGGCCCCAAGCTCGGGCTCGACAAGAAATGGCTCTACTGGGTCGTCAAGTCCGTAGGCAACTACGGGGACATCTACGAGCGCCACTTCGGCGACAAGACGAAACTGCCGCTGCCGCGCGGACACAACAAGCTCTGGACCGAGGGCGGGCTGCTCTACGGGCTCCCGGTCAAGTGACGCGTCCGCGCCGCGGGGTAACAAGACATGACGAGCATTGACCGGAGCCTCGCGGCCAGCGGGCCGACACGGGCCGATATACGCGCCCGGCAGGCCGCAAAACCGCCCCGCCGCAGGCTGAGCTGGGGCGACCCTTTCACACGGGGCTTGATCTATCAGGCCGGCCTCGCGGTCTTGCTCGCGCTCGGCATCTATGCGCTCTACAGCAACGTCTCCGAGAACCTCCAGCGGCAGAACATCGCCACCGGCTTCAGCTTCCTGGAGCAGCTGGCGCGGTTCAATATCGGCGAGTCGCCGATCCCCTATAGTGCCAGCGACACCTATGGCCGAGCCTTGCTGGTCGGCGTACTCAACACCCTCCGCGTCGCCGCGGTCGCCATCGTGTTCGCCACTGTGCTCGGCGTCGCCGCGGGCGTGGCCCGGGCCTCGCGCAATGTGGTGATTTCGACGCTCGCCGGCACCTATGTGGAGCTGGCCCGGAACGTGCCGATCATCCTGCATGTCCTGCTGTGGTCTTCGATCATCCGTAACCTGCCGCCGCCGCGGCAGGCGCATGATCTGCTCGGCATCGGCTTCATCAGTAACCGCGGATTGACAGTGCCCTTGCCCGGCTTCGGCACCTCCGGCGGGACGATCATGATCGCTCTCGGCGTCGCCGTGCTTTCCGCATTCGCCGCGGCGCGGTTGGCACGCCGCTATGGCGAGCGCACGGGGCGATATGTCGAACCGATCGTACCGGCGCTGGCCGTGCTTGTCGCGCTGCCGCTTCTGACCTGGCTCGTAACGGGCGCCCAGTTCACGCCCGATATCCCGCAGCGACGTGGTTTCGGCTTCACGGGTGGTTTGACGCTCTCGCCCGAGTTCTTCGCTTTGGCCATCGGCCTGACGATATACACCGGCGCCTTTATCGCCGAGATCGTTCGCGGAGGCATTCAGGCTGTGCCGAAAGGCCAGGTCGAGGCGGCACGCGCGCTCGGTTTGCACCCATTTTCGATCATGACCCGCATCGTCCTGCCGCAGGCGCTGCGCGTGATCGTGCCGCCGCTGTCGAGCCAGTTCCTCAGCCTGACCAAGAACAGCTCGCTGGGCGTCATCATCGGCTATCCCGAACTCGTGAACATCGGCAACACCGTCATGAACCAGACCGGACAGGCGATGGAAATGGTCACGATCATGATGCTGATCTACTTCACGCTGAGCCTGATCACCTCGCTGCTCATGAACTTCTACAACAGCCGCATTGCGTTGAAGGGGCGCTGAGATGGCCAATACACTTCAGCCGCTGGTGAGCGGCCGCCGCAACGCTCTCGACTGGTGGCTCCGCGAGCGTGTATGGCCTTCGCCGTTCCACATCTTGCTGAGCTTTGCGACCCTGGCTCTGGTGGTACCGATCTGTGTCAAGATCGCGAATTGGGCGATCTTCGATGCCGTGTTCGTCTCCACCGGGCCTGAGAGTTGCCGCGATGCTGTCGGCGCCTGCTGGGCGGTGATCGCGGAAAAGCACCGGGTCATCCTGTTCGGGCTCTACCCATTCGACGAGCAATGGCGCCCGACCCTGGCCGTGGCCATCTACCTGATCACCGTCATCGTCACGCTGACGCCGCGGTTCTGGTCGCTGCGCCTGCTGGTCCCGCTCTGGACGAACGCCGTCTTCGTCATCGGCGCGCTGATGTATGGTGGAATCGGGCCGCTGCGCATCGTGCCGACCACCGAATGGGGCGGCCTCGCCCTGACGATGATCATGTTCTCCGGAACCGTGATCCTCGGCTTCCCGATCGCGGTGCTGCTCGCGCTCGGCCGGCGCTCGCATCTGGCGCTGCTGCGCTCCGTCAGCGTCGTGCTGATCGAAACGCTGCGCGGGGTGCCGCTGATCACGATCCTTTTCGTCGCGGTCAATGTCTTCCCGCTGTTCCTGCCGGCCGGCACGAACGTCGACAAGCTGTTGCGCGTAACCATCGGCATCGCGATCTTCTTCGCCTGCTACCAGGCCGAGACGATCCGCGGAGGCCTGCAGGCCGTGCCGGAGGGGCAATATGAAGCCGCCAAGGCCCTGGGCCTGCGCTATTGGCAGATGACCGGCCGCATCATCCTGCCTCAGGCCCTGCGCATCGCCTTTCCGGCCATCATGAACCATGTCATCGCCGCGATGAAGAATACGTCGTTCGTGATGATCATCGGCTTGTTCGACATCCTGACTGCAACAACGGCAGTCATGCAGGACCCGGTCTGGCGGAAATACTATGTCGAAGCCTACACCTTCGTCGGCTTCGTCTACTTCGCCTTCGGCTTCGCGCTTTCGATCTATGCGCGCCTGATGGAACGCCGGATGAACAAGGGGTATGTCTCGTGAGCGCTCTCGCAAATCATGTGGAAGAGGCACGCCAAGCGCCATCGCTTGCCGTCAGCATCCAGGGGTTGTGCAAATGGTATGGCTCCGTCCAAGTCCTGCATGATGTCGATCTCGAGGTCGCCACCGGCGAGAAAATCGTCATCTGCGGACCCTCGGGCTCCGGAAAATCCACACTCATCCGCTGCATTAATGGCCTCGAGAGCCATCATGCAGGCCGCATCGTCGCCAATGGCGTCGAGCTTGACGGGCGCACCCGCGGCTTGGAGGCGATCCGCCGCGAAGTCGGCATGGTCTTCCAGAGCTTCAACCTGTTTCCGCATCTGACCATCCTGGAGAATCTGACGATCGCGCCGATGCTGGTGCGCGGCACGCGCCGGCGGGAAGCCGAGGCTCTGGCCATGAACTATCTCGAGCGCGTCCATATTCCCGAGCAGGCACGGAAATTCCCGCTTCAGCTCTCAGGCGGGCAGCAGCAGCGCGTCGCCATCGCGCGGGCGCTGTGCATGCAGCCGAAGATCATGTTGTTCGACGAGCCGACCTCGGCGCTCGATCCCGAGATGATCAAGGAGGTGCTCGACGTCATGCTGGAACTCGCCGACACCGGCATGACGATGCTGGTCGTAACCCACGAGATGGGCTTCGCGCGCACGGTGGCGGACCGCGTCGTTTTCATGGCCGACGGCCGGAAGGTCGAGGAAGGCGCACCGAATCGCATCTTCGACCACCCGCAAACCGAACGAGCCCATGCATTCTTCAGACAGGTCCTGAAGCATTGAGATGTGTCGACCAGCGCACGCGCTGACGCGTCGCCGCTGGTCGATGCGGGCCGGAACCGGCCTATGGGCTCGACAGCGCCGCCTTGCGCTTGCCCGGCCGCCCCGAAAGGCGCGGCCGGGAGGCGAAGCCCGACCCCCGAGCTTACCTTGAGCCCCTATTTGGCAAGGCCCTTCCTGGCCAACCAGTCGTCGATCAGCTGAGCGACCTCCAAATTGTTCTTGTCCATCATCATCATGTGCGAATTGCCTTTGATGCCGACGGAAGGAAGATTCACGACATCGACCGAGCCGCCGGCCGCCTTGATGCGATCGCCGAAATCGGTCGCGGTCTTGCGGATCGTCGGCCAGCGCGAATCCTGCTCGATATAGTCGCCGAAGAGCATCAGTACCGGGATGTCCTTCAGGACATCGGCCTTGGCCGGGTCGCCGATACCCGCAGGCTCGACCGCGACAAGCGCCTTGACCTTGTCGGGGCGGGCCTGCGCGACCTTAAAGCCGAACTGCCCCGCCTGGCTGTGGAAGGCGATCACGCAGGGGCAGACCTTGTCGACCTCGGCGATATAGGCATCGATGATCATCTGGTCGGTGCTGGTCCAGCGCGGCACGATCTGTTTGACGAAATTGTCGTAGCCCTCGGCCGGAAACTGGCTGCCCGGCAGGTATTTGCGCTTGGCGGGGTCGGGGTTGAAGCCGCCCGCCGGCTCCCCGATGCGGAAGCGCTCGAACGGGTTCGCGGTCGTGAGGAAGAGCGGCTCTCCGGGGATGACGTCCGGATACATCGCCCAACTCGAACGCCCACGCTCCACGGCATCCGAGTTGTAGACCGACCACCCCTTGCGCAGGAAAAACTCGAGCCAGCCCTCCCGGCCATCGGGCGTCGTCTCGAAATTCACGCCGGTCATGCCCCCGCCATGCCAGAGTAGCAGAGGCACCTTGCCCCGCTCCTTCTGCGGCAGAAAATACTGAACATACATCTGGCCGGTCTGATAGGTGCCGTTCGGATCGAACTTGGCCGGTGTGCCACCAGGCGTGAAGACGACTTCCTTGACCTGGCGTCCTGAAATTTCGACGAGTTTTCCGCCGACATGAAACGAGCCCATCGCCCGTAGGGCGAGCGGTTCCTGCATGGTTTGCGCGTGAGCCGCTCCCCCCAACCCCAAACCGAGCCCAAATGCAGCCGTCACGAACTTACGAAACATGAAACCTCCCTGCTCAAGCCTTTATGGCAGACATCGCCGACCGGTTTTCCCAATCGGACGGCGAGCATGGGGGGTGTCGGTGTTG
This sequence comes from Allobosea sp. RCC_152_1, assembly GCF_041360765.1. Taxonomy (NCBI): domain Bacteria; kingdom Pseudomonadati; phylum Pseudomonadota; class Alphaproteobacteria; order Hyphomicrobiales; family Alloboseaceae; genus Allobosea; species Allobosea sp. RCC_152_1. The sequence goes on along the minus strand of NZ_JBFUPU010000008.1, from coordinate 4,144 downwards.
AGCAGAAATGCAAATACCGAAGCGATTGATCCTCGATGCGGATCGCTCGCAAGAGTGCAACCGGATACAGCATCGATCGCACGGTCTGTGCCGACGCCTCCGGCCGGCCGGAAGGTCGGCAAAAGCAGAGCTTGCTTTTTCGACACTGGTCGAGCTCGGTTTGCCGATCTTCAATCGAGCCGATCAGGCAGCTTGAAAACGCCCGCGGCTTTGGCGCAAAGCCTGTCTTCCACGCAAATCTCGAGGCTGCGCGGATCGCGCGTCCGACCCGCTCGCGCAGCGAGACCAGGAGTTCACGGAATCGAGCGACCTCGGTCAGATTGGTCGGTGGCCCATGACCGGGGATGACCGTCTCCACATCGAGGGAGAGCGCCGTCGAAAGACTTCCTCGCCATGACCCCGTCCGGCGCATGCCGGACGGTCTCTTCGCCCCTATCCCCATCTCCTGCCGCGAGACGCTCCGATGCCCACGCAAAGCCAGTCCGGCGCCCCGGCGAAATCGGGCGAGCGCTCGCCGTCCCGGCAGGCCCTGCGCGGGCTCGACGCTCTGAACTTCTTCCTCGCCGACGTGCGCGACGGGTTGGGGCCCTATCTCGCGATCTATCTGATCGCCGTGCGCGGCCCGGAGCAGGGCTGGAACGAGGCGACCGTCGGTCTCGTCATGACCATCGCCGGCATCGTCGGCCTGCTCGCCCAGACCCCGGCCGGAGCGCTGATCGACAAGGGCCGCCACAAGCCGGCGATCGTCATCGCCTCCGCGATCGCGGTCACGCTGTCGTGCCTGGCGCTTCCCTTCATCAGCAATTTCTACCTGGTCGTCGGCACGCAATCGGTCGCCGCGATCGCGGGCGCGATCTTCCCGCCGGCGCTGGCTGCGATCACGCTCGGCCTCGTCGGGCCGAAGCTGTTCTCCAAGCGCATCGGCCGCAACGAGGCCTTCAACCATCTCGGCAATGCGGCCTCGGCCGCGATCGCAGGCGTGACCGCCTATTTCTTCGGGCCGATCGTGGTGTTCTGGCTCATGGCCGTGCTCGCAGTCCTCAGCATCGGCGCCATGCTGATGGTGCCGGAGAAGGAGATCGACGACGATCTCGCCCGCGGTCTCGACGAAGCCGTCGACGACGAGAAGCCCTCTGGCCTCAAGGCCCTGCTGCAGAACCGCCATCTCATGCTGTTCGCGCTGCTCTGCGCCATCTTCCACCTCTCCAATGCCGCGATGCTCACCTCCGTCGGCCAATTGCTCACCCGCGTTGCCGGCAAGGAACAGGCGACCTCGCTGATCGCGATCTGCATCGTCGCGGCGCAATGCGTCATGGTGCCGATGGCGATCATGGTCGGCGCCAAGGTCGATGACTGGGGCCGCAAGCCGATCTTCCTCGTCGGCTTCGGCGTCCTGGCGCTGCGCGGGGCGCTCTATGTCGTCTCGGACAACCCGTTCTGGCTGGTCGCCGTGCAGGCGCTCGACGGGGTCGGCGCCGGCATCTTCGGCGCGCTGTTCCCGATCGTGGTGGCGGACCTGACGCGAGGCACCGGCCGCTTCAACGTCTCGCAAGGGGCTGTGGCGACGGTCCAGGGCGTCGGGGCCTCGCTCTCCGCTTCGCTGGCGGGGGTGATCATCGTCACCGCCGGCTATTCCGCCGCCTTCGTCACGCTCGCGGTCATCGCGGCCTGCGGCCTCGTCCTCTATCTCGTTGCCATGCCGGAGACGCGCGGCTATGAGCCGCCGACCGACCACGGCGCCCGCCCGGCGCCGGCGGCGCGAGAGAGAATGGCCTGATCTCACATGACCGGCTGGGGCCTCAACGCGACGCAGATCCTCGCGATCGCGATCTTCCTCGCGACCTATGTCGCCATTGCGATCGGCCGGATGCCCGGCTTGCGCGTCGACCGTGCTGGGGCGGCGCTGATCGGTGCGGCGCTCATGGTCGGCTGCGGCGTGCTCTCGCTCGAGGACGCCTATCGGGCGATCGACCTCGACACCATCACGCTGCTGCTCGGCATGATGATCGTGGTCGCCAATCTGCGGCTCTCGGGCTTCTTCCGCATGGTGACCGGCTGGGCCGCCGGCCGGGCGCGGCATCCGGTGCTGCTGCTTGCGGTCGTGGTAATGACGACCGGCGTGCTCTCGGCTTTCCTCGTCAACGACGCGATCTGCCTGGTGATGGCGCCGATCGTGATCACGCTGACCCGCGCGCTCGACCGCAACCCGGTGCCCTATCTCATCGCCGTGGCGCTCGCCTCGAATGTCGGCTCGACGGCGACGATCACCGGCAACCCCCAGAACATGATCATCGGCAATCTCTCGGGCATCTCCTACGGCGCCTTCACCGGCGCGCTGCTGCCGGTCGCGGCGCTGGGGCTGCTGGTGACGATCCTGTTCGTGCTCCTGCTCAATCCGCGCGAGTACATGACGCGGCAGGCGCTGCGCAGCGTCACCGTTCCCGCTCACTATCATGGCTGGCTCGCGACGAAGGCGGCGCTGGTGTCCGTGGCGATGATCGCCCTGTTCTTCCTCGGCCAGCCGGTGGCGAAAGTGGCGATCTGCGCGGCAGCGCTCTTGCTGCTCACCCGCAGGATCGAGCCGCGCAAGGTCTATGCCGAGATCGACGGGCCGCTCCTGCTGATGTTCGCCGGGCTCTTCGTCGTGGTGCGGGGGCTTGAGCACGCCGTGTTGACGCCCGACCTGCTGGCGCAGGCCACCCGCCTCGACCTCGGCAACACCGCGATCCTGACCGGCGTGACGGCGATCCTGTCCAACCTCGTCAGCAACGTCCCCGCGGTTCTCGTGCTGAAGCCCTTCGTCGAGCATCTGCACGATCCCCAGCGCGCCTGGCTCGTCGTGGCGATGGCCTCGACGCTCGCCGGCAATTTCACGCTGCTGGGCTCCGTCGCCAACCTGATCGTCGCCGAGCGTGCCGCCAAGGACGGCATCACCATCGATTTCTGGACCTATTTCAGGATCGGCGCGCCGCTCACCCTCGCGACGCTGGCGATCGGCGTTTTCGTTCTCTCGTAGTCTCAATCAACGGTTTCATCTTACATGGGCATCGGAAATTTCAGATTGAGCAACGGCGCAGTCACATCGGGGCGGCCAATCCAGTCTGCGAAATCGCGATGAGCGTCCTGCCACTGGAGTACCCGTAGGGACGGACGAGACGTCAGCAGCACGGCAGATCCAGCAGGCGCGGACAAAACGAATTCTGCGGAGCTGTCCAGCATGCGGTCAATCGCATGAGGGCTCTCACGCGATGCGTGGCGTGGCTGATCGAGCAGGTTGCAGAAACCCTGCCTGAGAAGTGCTGCGATTCTGTATTGAGCTGATGAGGCGAGCAGCCGGAACCGAGTCACGGTTCCCACCATTCCGTTGCGATCTTTGAGACAGCGCCACGGACCCGAGCGCGATGCGCCAGGAGCCGACGTCGAAGCTTCTGCCCTGAACCGGACATTCGTGATCGATTGGGATGAGCGCGCTTCTCGGCTGGCCGTGGACGCTGACGGCTCGCTCCACGCCACTTTAAGAGCGCGCCGAAAAGCGCTCCAGCACCGCAGTCAGGTTATGGCTTTCGCCCCGAGCCTCATCGAGCACGAGCCGGCTCTCGAGATCGTCGAAATGCTTCCTCATCTGAGCGACCGCACCTGTCTTGTCCCCGCGAGCCACCGCTTCGATGATCTGACGATGATGATCGGCGCCGCACTGATCGCCGTTCTTTCGTCGGTATAGGGCATCGACCAGCGAAATGCGGGCGAGAACTTTCTCCGGCAGTTCAAGCAGCACGGGATTCCCGCTGAGCCTGGCCCGCTACGTCGGCGCCTATCGGCTCAGCACTGAGCGCGCACGGATGTTTCCGATGTGGCAGGCGGCGCTGGCCCATGCGCTACTTCTCGACCATGACGGCCTCAACGGCCGGCAGATGGCGGCGGGGGCGCGATCGATGGCGCGAACCCTCGCGCTGTTGCTCGCCGACGCCCCTATCGGCACCCGCCGACCTTCTGCAGAGCGCGGCGCGCCTCTACGCGAACAGGAGCGGCCCAGTCGGGAGCTCTAAATCATGCCGGCCGCGCGGCCTGAGGCGGGCGGGAGCGGTGTGGGTGCTGATCGCGGCGATCGTGCTGACGCCGGGGGCGGGAACGGGGCGAGATGTTT